>JBFMDB010000005.1:0-182089 GCA_040753755.1 Chloroflexota bacterium | reverse complement strand
CGGGCGACAACGTCAACCTGACCGTCGAACTGATTGTTCCCGTAGCCCTCGAGCAGGGCAGCAAGTTCGCCATCCGTGAAGGCGGCCTCACCGTCGGCGCCGGTGTCGTCACCAAGATCATTGAATAAAGAGAAGGTTGGTACGTTAGCATGGCTTCCAAGAAGAAAGATGTTCGCCCGGTGATCACGCTTCAATGCAGTGATTGCAAAGAGCGAAATTACACCACCGAGAAAAATCGTCGTAACGATCCGAATCGGCTCGAGTTCAACAAGTTTTGCCCGCGATGCAAGAAACACACCATGCATCGCGAGACGAAGTAAATAAAGTGTCAAGTGCAAAGTTCACGTTTCAGGAAAACATGACACGTGACACCGAAACACCTGACACCGAAATTAGGCCAGTAGCTCAATTGGTAGAGCACTCGTCTCCAAAACGAGCGGTTGTGGGTTCAAGTCCTGCCTGGCCTGTATAAAATCGACGCCGCTGTGAATAGGGCGGCGTTTTAGCCGTACAATGCACGAAGGAGCAATACCTTGGCAGACAGGAAAGCAAAAACAAATAGGTCGAACCCATTTACAGCGTTCTTCCGCGAGACCGCCGGAGAACTCCGGAAGGTATCGTGGCCCACTTGGCCCGAAGTCTTGCAGTTGACTTGGATCGTTCTGGCGGTCATGTTCATTATGGGCGTAATTCTCGGTCTCACCGATGGCGGCGCCCGCGAGTTGTTGAATCTGATCTTGGGTATTCAGTAATCACGGAGTTTGAGGTCGAATGTCGTTGCAAGAAGAGTTCGAACGCGAGCCGGTGGAATCAGCCGAGGAAGTGACCTCGGAGGATTCGTTACCGATGGAATCGGACGCTCAGCAGGAAACGGGCGACTCCGAGCCTGTTCGCGTCCCTGCAGATGAACCGAGCGCGGAAATTGCTCAAACCGAGAAAGAAGAAGAAACCCCGCCTCCCGCGCCGGTCAAACCTGCTTCCTCCTCGGAGGAGACCTCACACCTTGGAGAGGTCGAAGGACCCGCGTGGTACGTGATCCATTGTTATTCGGGGTACGAGAACAAGGTCCGTCACAACCTCGAACAACGCATCGAGACGATGGGCATGAAAGACAAGATCTTCGACGTGGTCATTCCCACGCAGGAAGAGGTCGAAGTCAAGGATGGCAAGCGCCGTACCGTAGAGCGACACATCTTCCCCGGTTATGTGCTGGTCAATATGGCTTTGAGCGAAGATTCATGGTATGTGGTACGCAATACGCCGGGCGTGACCGGTTTCGTCGGCATGGGCAATAACCCGACGCCTCTGCGACCGGAGGAAGTTTCGCAGATCATCAAACGCATGGAAGCCGAAGCGCCGATGGTCAAGGTCTCGTTCAAGGTTGGCGAGCGTGTGCGCATCATTGATGGACCGTTCAACGATTTCCGCGGCAACGTCTCCGAGATCGACATGGAACGCACGAAAGTCCGCGTGATGGTCAACTTCTTCGGGCGCGAAACGCCGGTGGAGTTGGACTTTCTACAGGTCGAAAAGGCGTAGGCTGAGAAAAAATTATCCAGGCAGAAACAGGCTTGGGCTGGGATAGAAGCGAATGCACAGTCCAGGGTCTGATGCAGTGGGAGGGCGTCCCGCACAAGAAATCGCCCGCTAAAACCACAAGGAGTAAATCGTAATGGCAAAGAAATTTAAAGCAATCGTTCGTCTCCAGCTTGAGGCTGGAAAAGCCAACCCGGCACCGCCGGTGGGTCCTGCGCTTGCGGGGCATGGCATCAACATCATGGCTTTTTGCAAGGAGTATAACGCCCGCACGTCAAATAAGCCGGGCGAAGTGATTCCCGCCGAGATCACGGTGTACACGGACGGGTCGTTCACGTTTGTGTTGAAGACCTCGCCCGCGGCAGTGATGTTGCGCAAAGCCGCCAAGGTGGAGAAGGGGTCGGGTGTGCCGAACAAGGATAAAGTCGGCAAGGTGACGCGCGCGCAGATCAAGGAGATCGCGGAAGCCAAGATGAAGGATTTGAACGCGATTGACCTCGAAGGCGCAATGAAACAGATCGAAGGCACCGCCCGCTCGATGGGCATTACGGTGACCGATTAATTTTGTGGGAGGGGCGTCGGGTTTCGATGTGGTCGGGAAAATCGCTCGATCTACTCAACCGACGACGCCCTGCTTGCACCACGGAGGAACAAATGGCTACAAAACACGGTAAGAAATATAAAGCCGCTCTGGCTAAGGTGGATCTGAACAAGGAATATTCCGTTCGCGACGCGGTCGCGCTCGCGAAGGAAACCACCATCACGAAATTCGATTCGACAGTGGAAGTGCATATCCGCACCGCGCTCGATCCGCGTCAATCGGATCAACAAGTGCGCGATGTGGTCGTTCTGCCGCATGGATTGGGCAAGACCGTGCGCGTGTTGGTCTTTGCGCAAGGCGAGGGCGCCGCGGCGGCGCGTGCGGCTGGTGCCGATCTCGTCGCCGACGACGATGAAACGCTGAAGAAGATCGAAGGCGGGATGCTGGATTTCGACGTTGCCATCGCGACGCCCGATGCGATGGGCAAAGTGGGTCGCCTCGGACGTGTGCTTGGTCCGCGCGGGTTGATGCCGAACCCCAAGGCTGGGACGGTCGTCAATGCCGACGATCTTCCCCGCGCGATCAAAGAAGCGAAGGCGGGACGCGTCGAGTTTCGTCTCGATAAAACATCCAACATTCATGTTTCGGTCGGGAAGGCATCGTTCTCTGCCGACCAGTTGTTTGATAATTTCTCAGCGTTGATGGCGGCGATCCACAAAGCCCGCCCGGCGGGTGCAAAAGGCGATTACATCAAGCGTGTCACGCTGACCACCACGATGGGTCCCGGCATTAAAGTGAATGCCAGCGAGACCCAAAAACTTGAGGGAACCGGGTAAAATATAGCCCGATAAACCTACTAGCCACTTCGCCAATGACGGCGGGTGTTCGGATGAAACGGCTGGGAAACCCAGCCTCTACATCGGGACTTAATTTCCTGCTCAGGTGAAGACGAAAAGCAATCAACCCTCCTTCGGGGTTTGCCTGAGTCTTTGCCGTGCGTGTGGCAAAGACTTTTTATTGAAAGGAGGTGAGTGTCTCTTGGCAGTATCAAAAGAACGTAAACAGGAAGTGCTGGCTGGCTACGATGAGTGGTTGAAAAAGAGTCAGGCAGTCATTCTTGTGGAGTACACCGGTGCGAAGATGAAAGATCTCGACGGTATTCGCGCGAAAGTCCGTGAATCGGGCGGAGAATTCCACGTGCTGAAAAACACGTTGGCTCGCCGCGCGTTCGCCGCTAACGGCATGGAACTCCCCAAGGATTATCTTGTGAAGAGCACGGCAGTGTCGTTCGCCTTCACAGATCCCGCTTCGACGGCAAAAGCGTTGACCGATGCGATGAAAGGCAAGGATTTCGTCAAGGTCAAAGGCGGATTCATGAGCGGTCAGGCGTTGAGCGCCGCACAAGTCAAGTCGCTGGCTGATATGCCGCCGCTGCCGGTTGTCCGCGCACAATTGCTGGGTGTGATGCAGGCTCCCGCAGGCAAACTGGTCCGCACGTTCGCCGAACCTGCACGCGGCTTGGCGGCTGTCATCAAGGCTTTCGCAGAGAAAGCGAGTCCCGCGAATGCCGCAGCGTAGCAAACTTTTGCTTCCCACAGAGTCCGCTGAGTTCTCTGTGCGCTGAGTGGCGAAGGGTCTTTCGCAAGAGATGTAATCTACATAATCTATTCGTTAGGAGTATTGAACAATGGCTGACAAGCTCGAAAAACTCGTGGAGGAACTCTCCACCCTGTCCGTCCTTGAGGCGGCTGATCTCGTGAAGAAATTGGAAGAAAAATGGGGTGTCTCCGCCGCGGCTCCGGTCGCGATGGCGGCAATGCCCGGCATGGCGGCGGGCGGCGCAGCGGCTGAACCTGTCGAAGAGAAGACTGAGTTCGATGTGGTCATCAAAGACGCCGGCGCGAAGAAGATCGATGTGATCAAAGTCATCCGTCAGTTGACCAATCTCGGTCTCGGCGAAGCCAAGACCATGGCGGAAACCGCAGGCTCGAAGGTGCTCGCTGGCGTTGGCAAGGATGCCGCCAATGATGCCAAGAAGAAACTGGAAGAAGCCGGCGCGTCCGTCGTACTCGAGTAAACCTTCTTCAAAAATTAAGTAAGTCTCTTGAAAAGACGACCCATGACCAATGGGTCGTCTTTTCATTTCTGCAAGCGCATCGCCACGACTGATTACCTACGAAATCGATTGACGTCAACTTTAGCGATTCCTATAATGAGCGCAATTGGTCTGACCACCATACCACTGAGAGAAAATATGAAAATTCAAAAAATATCACACAAATCCCTTGCAGAAGCCGCAGCTGGCAAACTTGCTGGCTCGCTGTTGGATGGAAGTTTTCCGCCGGGAACGCAATTACCCTCTGAACGGGTGTTGATGAATCAATTGGGCGTCAGCCGCGCCACGCTTCGTGAAGCGCTGAAGATGTTGGAGGAGAACCGGCTGGTCGAATCCAAACCCAATGTGGGCTGGTTTGCGCGGACGATCGACGAGTCGAACATTACGCAGGCAAAGGAACTGGCTGGCAACGCGGACGCAGGATCGTCAGCCCGCCCTGCGAACGGAGGCGAGCCGCTTACAGGTCCTCGCCGGATCCCCACTTCTCCTGAAAAGCCGATCCATATCCCGAACTTGCAGAAGGATAGACTTGGCACGTTCGAATTCATTTCGTGGTGGGAACGCGACAAGGTGAAGAATGCAAAGGTATTGGTGATCGGCGCCGGCGCGCTCGGAAATGAAGTGTTGAAGAACCTTGCGTTGATGGGTGTGGGCAATATCTTCATCGTAGATTTCGACAAGATCGAAGCCGCCAACTTGAGCCGGTCGGTGTTGTTCCGCGAGTCAGACAACAATCGCAGCAAGGCGGAAGTGGCGGCGGCGCGCGCCAAATCCATCAACCCCGATGTTCACATCCAATATCTCAATGCGGATGTGACCACAAGTTTGGGGCTGGGGATCATCCGCCGCATGGACGCGATCATTGGCTGTCTCGATAATCGCGAAGCGCGGTTGGCGGTCAACCGCTTCTGTTATTGGATGAACAAGCCGTGGGTGGATGGCGCGATCCAGGAACTGCTTGGGTTGATGCGCGTGTTCGTGCCCGGGGACGGTGCATGTTACGAGTGCACGTTGACCGAACAGGCGTTGCGCGATTTGTCTTTGCGCTACTCGTGTCAGTTATTGGCGCGGCAAAATGTGTTGCTCGGGAAGGTGCCAACGACGCCGACGATCGCTTCGATCATCGGCGGGATGCAATCGCAGGAAGCTCTCAAACTCATCCACGCCATGCCGGTGGAGCCGGGCAAGGTCACGCATTTCAACGGATTGAACAACCACATGCATACCACCGCATACGTGCCGCGCGAGGAATGTGAGAGTCACTGGAATTACGGCGAGATCACTGAATTGCCCGCGCGCGCCGAACGAACCACACTTCACGACCTCCTGCGCATTGCCCGCGTGGATCTCGGTGAACACGCCGTGATCGAACTGGATCAGGAACTCGTCACGTCGCTTGAATGTCCCAAGTGCCAGACGGTGGAGCAGGTGTTGAAACCGTTGAGCGAGATCACCTTCGAGGCTGGGCATTGCCCGACGTGCGGCACCCTGCGTGAAGCGCAGTTCACACACACGATCACGGGAGAGGAAAATTTCCTCCATCGTACTCTTGCCAGCGTCGGCGTGCCGGCCCTGCACATCCTGCGCGCGCAAAACGGCCTCGAGTATCGCTTTTACGAACTTACCGGCGATTTGCCCGAAACCTTGCACTTCCGACACTTTGAGCAAACCATAAAACTGGGCAAAGCGGAGAATGCCGCAAGCGGCGAACGCGTTCGCCTCAAGAGCGAAGTGCGGCTGGTCGATTCGCCGAACTCGGCGATCCGCAATCGGATTCGGATCAAGGATGAATCCTCAAAAGTGCTCAGCATCAAACCCGCGGCAGAACCGGTTCATGTCAAGCTTGTGGATGCAAAACCGAGCCGCATCCGGTTCACAGACGAAAGCCGTTCACCCGTTGTGGTTTCATTTTCGGTGGATGAAATGAAAACAGAGTCGAAGGAATAATTGATGGCAATGGCAATGCGCGTCGCGACCATGAGTTCCATAAACAACCACGCTACAGGAAGAGAATCGGATTCGTTCATGCGTAAGCTGATCCTCCTCCTCTTGCTGGTCATCAATGCTGTGTTGGGAATCGTGCTGTGGTTTCGAGTCGACAAGGACATCCCGCTTCTTCTCTCCACTTTTTTTGCGGATGCCACCCTCGGCATGGTCGCCGGGTTCGGCGCGAGAATCGTGTACCGCAAATGGAACCCGGTTGCTCAATATTTGGTTGCTATTCTGTCGGTTGTGGCTGGGATGATCCTGTTGGGTTCGCTCACAAGATCGGTGCTGGGCATCGGACCGCTCGGATTGCAGGACGAAGCGTCGAACCAGATCCGTCAACTCAGTTTCGACAGCACATTACCAAGTCAAATACGTGCCTTGGAGATCGATCTGGGAACGGCTATTGATTTCAGCAGAATGGACGCGAGCGATGTGGCGCACCTTGCCGGGAGTTTGTTGTTGGCGGTGTTGTCGTTGCAAGCGTGGCGGAGAGCGGCGCGTCAGGTCATTGAAGTCGAACCGCTGGGGCACTCGCAGATCGAAGTTGAGCCTCGCAATATTGGGTTGAGTCTCGCACCGGAAGGATCGAACGGCTCGGGCATTCACCAGCCAGTCAGTTGGTTTCGCAGTCCGGGAGCCGGGGCAACGCCCACGCCGCGTATCCGCTCGAAGAACCGGATCAAGCCGATGTCGCGAAATGATGCGAAGTCGCCTCGTCGGACTCGTTCGCGGCGCAAAGCGAACATCCAATTGGCAGTGGTCGAAGAGCATCGCTGTCCGTATTGTCTCGATCCCGTCAGCCGCAAAGATGCGCGCGGCGTGAAGGAATGTGATGTGTGCCATACGTTGCATCATGCTGATTGTTGGGCGATCACTGGCTTTTGCCAGGTGCCTCATCTTAATACTTAATGGAAGGTTGAATGATGGCTGATTTGAATGTAACTCTTGTGATGCCGAGCGGCGGAGCGCGAGCCGCCGAGGTGCCGGGCGATGTGAAGGTTCGTGATTTGATGACCGAACTGATCTCGGTCTTGAGTCTTCCCACGATCGGTCCCGATGGGCGCCCTATGAACTACCGCGCAGACAGTAAGGCGCTGGGACGAGAACTCAAAGAGGACGAGACCTTGTCTGAAGCCGGTGTGCCGGAGAACGATCGCTTGATGCTCACTGCGGATATCACTGCGGGCTCGATGGCGGTGGCTGCCACACCACGCATGCGGCGTTTGCGAGGCGACTATGAATTAATGGTCGAACTGGCGGCTCGAAGCGATTTGATCTCGTTTACCTCATCATCCACGAACCCCAACCTGCCGCCGGAGCGATATATCGTGACGTTCAAATGCAAGAGCATCGTCAGCGTGGACCGGCAGGGCAACCCGAAGTATGGAGAGCATCATCAGGTTGAGATCTACCTGCATAACCAGTATCCGCAACGCTGGCCCGGCATGAAGTGGTTGACCCCGATCTGGCACCCGAACATCAATCACCTCAACGGCAGTGTGTGTATCGATGCGGCGTGGTGGGCGGCAAGCCGCTCGCTCGACCGACTTGTAGTGATGCTCGGCGAAATGCTTCAGTGGAAGAACTTCCACGACGACCCAACCAAGCCGCCATTCCCCTGGGACGCCGAAGCGGCGCGTTGGAGCCGGGAGTATCGCAAGAAACATCCAAATCAATTTCCGGTGGACCCGCGCGAGTTGTTGCGACCCGAACGCGTGAAACTCGATTCGACCGGTTCGGGAAAAAGCACATCGAGCGTGCAGGTAAAACTTCAACCTGCGGCGCCGAAGGTCAACAAACCCAAAATCAAATTGCGTTGACAGTGCGCACTGTCAGGCAATAGCGGAACCTTGTTCGTGGCTGCGGATCAGCCAACCAAATTCAGAAAGAAGAAAGGAAATAAACAATGGCCGACATTCCCGTTACACTCGTTCTCCCTTCCGGAGGAACCCGCAATGCGGAGGTACCTGCTGAAGTGCCAGTGAAGGAATTAATTCCCGAACTGACCACCTCGCTCGAACTTCCCGTCACCGGTCCCGATGGACGCCCCATGTCCTATCGCCTCGATAGCAAAGCATTGGGTCGCGAACTGAAGGAAGAAGAGACCCTGACCCAAGCGGGGATCCCCGAAGGCGACCGGCTGATGATGACCGCCGACGTTACCGCGGGGTAGATTCCCTTGCGCGGACCGCTTCGCCCAGCGGGGCGGTCCGCGTAACGAATTTATTGATACTTATCATGAAGAGACCATCCATGCCCGGACTTATTCGAATTACCCCGCAAGAGACTGCGCGCCCTCAAAGTGTGCCGAAACCGCTCGATTTTTCACAACGCTGGTTTTCGCCTTACGATAACAATAATTTGGAGTCAGTCGTATCGGTTTTTCTTGCCCGGCTCGCTTATTTCCGCATCACGGCACACGCGGACACCTCCGAAGATGAGGTGGGCGGCGTGCTGATCGGTCAGTGGTGCGAAGTGCCGGAGACCGGCGGTCAGTTCGTCATGGTGAATCACATGCTTCCCGCGCGCCATACGCGGCAGGGGAGCGTCTACTTAACCTTTACCAAAGATACCCTGCTGGATGTGCATGACCAGATCGAAAAATACTACCCTGAGGAGAAGATCGTCGGCTGGTATCACACTCACCCGCGCATGGGAGTTTTTCTCTCTCATTATGATACGTTCCTGCACAATAATTTTTTCCCCGAACCGTGGCAGGTGGCGCTCGTGGTGGAACCTTTCACTTCGGCGGCAGGGTTCTTCATCCGCCAGCCCGACGGCACGCTTGACCCCAGCCGCTATTTTGGGTTTTACGAAATGGATGGAGCCAACGGACGGAGGAGCGTTGTCCATTGGCATAACTTGAAAAAAACTGAAAGCGAATTCGAAGGAGGTACCACCTATGAATAGACGTATGCGTTCCTATTACTATGCCTTGCTCGGAGCGATGGGCGGGCTGATCGGCTGGCAGATCAGCGACCGGATCGGTCTCTCGTTCTCGTCCAACTTGTATCTTAGCGAGGCGATCGTCGGCGCGCTGGTGGGTTTGTGCGTGGGATTGTTCATCGGTCTCACCGAAGGCGCGGTCACGCGCAACCCGGTGCAGGCGGTCAAATCAGGCGTGTTCAGCGGGTTGCTCGGCTCAGGCGCAGGAGCAATTGGCTTGCCGTTGAGCGAGTTCCTGTTCCAATCTGTTGGCGCGGGAATGGCTGGGCGCGCACTGGGTTGGGCTGTCTTCGGCATGTTGATCGGGCTGGCAGAAGGTGTTGTCGGCAAATCGCAGGCATGGAAAGGTATGCTCGGCGGATTGATCGGCGGCGCGTTGGGCGGTGTTTTGCTCGAGCTCATGCATAGCCGGCTTCAAGACCCGTTGACCGGCAAAGTCGCAGGCTTGGTCCTGCTCGGCGCTTCGGTGGGAGCGTTCATTTCCTTGATCGTTGTATTGCTCTCACGCGCCTGGCTCGAAGTGACCTCCGGCAAACTCAAAGGAACCGAGTTCATTCTCGACAAATTCATGCGCGCCGGCGGACCATCGGTTGCCATCGGCAGTTCGCCGCTCAAATCAGAGATCGTCCTGCCCGACCCAGACGTTGCTCCGCAGCATGCCATGTTGAACGGGAACGGCATGAGTTTCTCGCTTCAAGACCGAAGTCTTTCCGGCACGTTCGTCAACAACAAGAAGATCGAACGGATTCAATTGACGAACGGCCAGAAGATCCGCATGGGCAACACCGACTTGGTGTATCACGAAAAGAGGTAAGCATGAGTACGACAACCCGAATCTTTCTCAGTGTAGGCTTGATCCTCACCCTGCTACTTGGAACAACACTGACAGTCCAAGCGCAGGAGCCGGAGAGTCCGCAAGTTCGCATCACGCAAGTGGATAATTCCAATTTCCCCAACGTCACGGTATACGTCTCCGCTACGAACGCGGCAGGCGAACCCGTCGGCATCGACCCGTCCACGATCCAGATCTATGAAAACGGGCAGTTGATGGAGTTTGTGGAAGTGAAGGGCGGCGGCGATGTTGCCAGCGAGGAATCGATCCCTGTGACTACGATGCTGGTGTTCGATATCTCCGGCAGCATGGACAAAAACGATAAGATCACTGGTGCAAAAGAAGCTGCCAAGAGTTATATCAGCCAGATGCGCCCGGGAGATCAAGCAGGATTGATCGCCTATGACACAAACGTCTACGCGGTTCAACCGATCACCTCAGACACCGCCGCGCTGACCGCCGCGGTCGACGGGCTTCAAACCGGCAGTGATACCGCCATGTACGATGCCTTGTCGCAAGCCGTGACCGCATTGGAAGGTGCAACCGGTCGCAAAGCCATCCTCGTATTGACCGACGGCATGGACAACCAGAGTTCGAACACCATCGAGACGGTGATCGCCGGTATCGGCACGAGCGGGTTGACCATCTCTGCCATCGGCTTCGGCGATGTTGCCGCTTCCGGGCAGTCTGGTTTGGATGAAGCCGGGCTTAAATCTCTCGCCGAGCGCGCGGGCGGCGTGTACGCCTATGCCAGCAGCGCCGACGTGTTGAAGAGTCTCTTTCAACAGCAAAGCCGCGTCCTTCAAAGCGAGTATCAACTAACCTATGTTTCCCCGTTCACACTGCGAGACGGTGTCAACCGCAACCTCACCGTCGCGTTGACGGGTAGTCCTGTTGTTGCTGAAGAAACGTATAACCCCGGTGGGGTGTTGCCTGAAGTATCCACCACTTCGTTGCCTTTGTTCCTTGCCATCTTGGCAGGCTTGCTGGTTCTGTTGTTCCTGCCGGGTTTGATCGGTGGAATTTCAGGTGCGATGCGTAGCAGGAAAACCGGTGCCGGCTTCGGTTTTGGTAAAGCCCAGTCCGCTCGCGGACGAATCAAACTCAAATGAATAAAAAAACGGACGGCTCACAAGAGCCGTCCGTTTTGATTTGTTTTATTAGTTATACCGCCAGCGGTCTGTCCATTTTGCGGATGACCATCACCACTTTACCTTTGATCTCCAGCGGTTCGGTCTTTTTGTAGTACTGGGGCTTCATGGTCGGGTTGGCGGGTTGCAGGCGGATCCGATCTTTTTCCTTGAAGAAGTATTTCAAGGTCGCTTCGTTGTCGCGCGACAACCAGACGGCGACCATTTCTCCATTACGCGCCTCCGAAGCCTGTTTCATCACAACGATATCGCCATCGTTGATCATGGCGTCAATCATCGAATCTCCCTTTACCTCGAGGGCGTAGAGATTGTCACCCTTTTCTTTTGCAGGGAGGAGACTGCGGGCAATGTCAACGGCGTTCGCTTCGTTGTCGTTCAGATAGCTGACGTTGGGATCGAGTTCGGGGAGGGGGATACCAGCCGCAATGGGTCCGAGAATCGGAATCCGCAAGGTGTCCGCAGAGGCGTTTGGGCCGGCGACGCGTACGCCGCGCGAAATTTTACGGTCGCGTTCGATCTTTCCCATCTTCTCGAGTTGGTCGAGATAGTAATTGACCACCGAGGTGGATGTGATCCCGGTTTTCTCGCCGATCTCACGGATCGAAGGGGGATAGCGGTTCTCACGTTGGTATGCGAGAACAAAATCAAGGATTTTTTGGTGGCGTTCGCCGAGACCTTTGCTTTTTCGAACCATCATCATAGCAACCTCCAGCCCAGAATTGGGCATTCTTCGCTCATTTGTGCTATGAATAATAACCGAACGCCTGTTCTGTGTCAAGCCCGATTTTTAGTCTCTGGGTTACAGGCTAGATCCACGTCCGGCGGCGCATCCAGAGATACATTATTACAGGAACCACGAACAGTCCACTGAGCGCTCCGTAAAACGCCGGTCGCTGCATCCATTCCCAGATAGCATCCTCCGGTTTTGGCAGGAAGAAATTCATGCCAAAAAATGCAACAATGAACGAAAGCGGCATGAACAGTGTCGTTATCGTCGTGAGGGTTTTCATGATTTCGTTCATGCGGTTATTGACCACGGATAGGTAGGTATCCATGGCTCCGCCCACCAGATCGCGCATGGTCTCGTTCAAATCGTGCAGTCGGACGAGATGATCGTAGATGTCGCGGAAGAAAATGCGGTCCTTGGGGTCAATGACCTTGTAATCATCTCGAGCAAGTTTGTTCATCACTTCGCGTTGGGGAAGCAAGATTCGCCTCATTGCCTGTAAAAGTCGTTTCAGCGCAAATAGCCTTTCCAAGGTTCTCGGCTGGGGGCGGTCAAATACCTCATCCTCAATCTGGTCGATGGCGATGTCGATCTTTTCCACGGTGGGCATGTACCCCGTTACAACATTGTCGGCAATCTTGTATAGTAAATGGTCGGCTCCATCTTGCAAGGTGCGCGGATCGCGGTCGCATGATTTCCAGGTATCCTCGATGGCTGGGATCGGAGAGTCGTGTAATGTGATAATGTAATTTTCGCCCAGAAAAATATCCAATTCCTCGGTTTGGGCATCCCAATAATTTCCGTTATCTTTGATGTCAAGATAATTCAAAACGATATAGAGGTAGTTTCCCCAATCGTCTAGTTTTGGGGCATGGGTTTCCTGCAACGCATCATCGATCGCCAACGGATGAAAGCCGAAACCCTGCAAGATGGGCTGGCAGGTTTCTGCTGGCTCGTTGATGAGATTGACCCAGAGCAGTCCGCGCCGATCGCGGGTTAGTTTAGGGAATTCCTTTGGGGAAATCTCCTTGCGTATAGGTTTTCCAGGGGAAAAGAATAAAGTTTGGATCATGTATACAAGCTCCAAAAGTAAGGTTTATTAACTCACGGCTCAACATTATTGAAATCAATCTAAGAATTCTTTATCAATACCTTGACAAAATTCAAGCAATGTAATAATATGTTCATTATTACGGTAAAAACATTGATTTTTTGAATGTAGAAGTCACTTTTCCTTTCGTTTGCCGCTTATAAAACGGAGAAATAACATGAACGATTTACATACTGAAGATCTGTTGAAACTGGCGAATAGGGAGTATCAAAGAAACTTTGATATCCGCTTGTCCATGCGAGCCAGACAAAACTCCATATTCAACCTGTGGTTGGCTTCCCTCGGCGCGTGGATGGTTGCGCGCGGCGAAAAATTACAGGCTCGCTACACTGAATCCTTGAAAACGAATCAGATGGATTCGGTCAAGCCGAAGACTGAAAAGGCTTCGCGCAACATGTATTACACAATATAACCGATAAAGTTCCTGCATCATAGGAGATAGACGCGATGCGTTCCGCACCTACACTTTGCCCAATCTGCCAATCCGAACTTGAAGTGGTTCGCCTGCACTGTTCCTCTTGCGATACGACGTTGGAAGGGCATTTCGCCATGGGACAGTTCTCGAACCTTTCACAAGACCAGATGGAATTCGTTTTTACCTTTGTTCGATGCGAAGGCAAGATCAACCGCATGGAACAGGAATTAGGGCTTTCGTACCCTACCATCCGCAACCGACTCCATGAGGTGATTCGCGCGCTTGGCTACGAACCCGGCAAAGATGAGCCGGTGGAAGTTGCGCCGGAAAAACGAAGCGCAGTCCTTGCCGACCTTGAGGCGGGGAAAATTTCAGCCGCTGACGCCATGCGCATTCTGCGCGGTGAGGAGGAATAAGCCATGTCAAAATCCGTTTTTGTTGGCAAGAATCCCAAGGTAAAGATCGAATCCGTTGGCGGCGATCTCAGCGTTGTGGGCTGGGACGGCAATGATCTGTTGATCAAAGGCGATGAGGATGAGATGCGCTTCGAACAGACGGGGGAAACTGTTTCAGTTTTCTCCAGCGATGACCTCTCCTTGCGCGTCCCCCGCGGCGCATCGCTCGAATTCGCCATGATCGGCGGCGACGCCTCCATCCGCGGCGTGACGGGCGGGTGCGAATTGAAGGAGGTCGGCGGCGACCTTTCGATTCGTGATGCCGGCGTCGTAGCGATTGATAGCGTCCACGGCGATCTTTCATTAGGTAGCGTAAAAGGGGATGTGTACCTGAAACACGTTCACGGCGACGCGTCTATCCGCGACGTGGACGGTAATTTGGCCATTGACCAGATCACCGACGATCTGTCGCTGCGCGGTGTGAAAGGCAACCTGCATGTCAAAAACGCTCACGGCGATGTGACGATCCACGGCGTGGAAGGCAATGTTGCGCTCGACTCTGTAGCCGATGATCTTGCCCTGCGCGGCGCGCGAGGCGATATCAAGGTCAATGTGGGCGAAGATGTGGTCGTGTACCTCGAACCCAAAGCCGATGCAAATTATTCCATTGACGCGGGCGAAGATGTTTTGCTGGTGTTGCCGAAGAACGCGAACGCCACCCTCACCATGCGCGGTGACGAAATTTTCATGGACTGGCAGGGGATGGAAAACGATGACGCAACCGAACGTATCGTTACACTCGGCGACGGTTCGGCAAAAATAACTTTGAACGCGGGCGGCGAAGTGCGCGTCTCCAACCGTTCGGATGCCGGCGACTCGGCGGACGAGTGGGGCAATTTTGCCGGTTTGAATTTCGATTGGTCCAATTTGGGCGAGCGAATCTCACGGCAGGTGGAGCAGGCGACCGCACGCGCCGCAAAACGCGCGGAAGAAGCGGCACGCCGGGCGGAACGCCATGCGGCACGTCATGCGCGCCACACCGGTCACACCAGAAGCGGATTGGTCGTGGGTCGCTGGAATTGGGATTTCAAAGGCGCGCCGAAACCGCCGATGCCTCCTGAACCTCCTTCGGAGCCGGTAACGGAAGCGGAACGCATGGCAATTCTGAAAATGCTGGCGGAGAAGAAGATCACGTCCCAACAGGCTGATGAACTTTTGAGCGCGCTCGATGGAGGCAAATAATGTCATCCGAAGAACGCAAAAAAATATTGCAGTTGGTGGAGGAGGGGAAGATCTCGGCGGAGGATGCCGCGAGTTTGATGCGCGCGCTGGATGAAGCTGCGGAAGAGGCTGAGGCTGAGGCGGAGGTGGAAATCCTCCACCGCGAGGCAGGCTCAGGCTTCGAAAGGGACGCGTCGAGCGAGTCGAGGCGAAGCGAAGCGCCCGAGTTCGACCGGATCAAAAGGCGGGCGCGTCGCTTTGCGTTGATCCCCTTGTGGGCGGGTGTCTTGATCACTGTGTTCAGCGCGTGGGCGGTCTACGCGATCCAACAAAACGCCGGCGACAATTTCTGGTTTTACTGCATGCTTCTTCCGTTGATGTTGGGCGTGTTGTTGATCGCGCTCGGTTCGGGCGGGCGTTCTGCGCGTTGGATCTATGTAAATGTGGATCGCCGTAACGCAAAGCCCGGCGACGGACCGCGTCACATTACTGTCGGTTTCCCCGCGCCGCTCGGATTATTAGCATGGTTCTTCAGCACGTTCGGTCAAAACATTGAGGGGATGGGCAAAGGCAGGGGGCAGGCGATCGCGGAGATGATGGAAGCGGCGAGGACCTCGGATGAGCCGTTGATGGTCAATGTGGACGACGACGACGCGCACGTGCAAGTTTATATCGGTTAGGAGTGAAATGACTGAACTAAAGAAAAAACCTTTGTTGAGCGGCTTGTTGATCCTGTTCCTCACCGCGATGATCTTTGCGAACATCGGCGGGAACATGTACGACGGTTTGCTGCCGCTGTATCTGAAGGAATTGGACGCGTCGATACCGCAGATCGGTTTGTTCTTCACGCTCGCACAGATCGCGCCACTTCTGCTGCAAATCCTTGGCGGGTGGATCTCGGACTCGCTGGGGCGTTTGCGCGCGATCGCGATCGGCAGTGTGTTTGGTGTGATCGGATTCATCCCGTTGATTTTGGCAGACACCTGGCACTGGCTGTTGCTGGCGGTGGCGGTCGGCTCGATAGCGCGCGCATTGGTGGGACCCAGTTTCGACGCGTTCATCGCAGAACATTCCAGCGAGGAAAACCGCGGCAAGGTGTATGGCGTCTCGCAGGCGATCTTCATGATCGTGACCGTTGTCGGTCCGCCGGTGGGCGCATGGCTGGCTGGCTCGTACGGTTTCAAATTCATGCTGTTGATTGCCGGCATCTTTTACTTCATCGCCGCGCTGATGCGCATCAGTATGGCGCGCGAAGCCGCCAAGGGGCAGACCTCCAAACCCACGCTTTCGTTCGCCGGTCTGAAGTCGAACCTCGGGTCGATGTTCGGCTTGATGTTCTCCGGCGGTCTCATCACGTGGATATTGATCACGGACGGCTTCCGCGATGTTTCTTTTCAACTGTCAGGAAATCTTTTTCCTGTCTACATGCAGGAATTTGGCGGGCTCACCATTCAACAGATCGGCTGGGTCAACTCGCTGTTCGGCTTGTGCATGATGTTGACCACCATCCCCGGCGGCTGGCTTTCGGATAAAGTGGGAGAGCGCGTGGGTATCGCCTCCGGCATGATCCTCATGGCAAGCGCGTTGTTCATCCTCATCAATATCCCTCAGGGAAATGCGTGGCTTTATTTTGTCGGCTGGGGTATGGCAGGCGT
Source organism: Chloroflexota bacterium (assembly GCA_040753755.1). Lineage (GTDB taxonomy): Bacteria > Chloroflexota > Anaerolineae > Anaerolineales > Villigracilaceae > Defluviilinea. The sequence continues at coordinate 165,454 of JBFMDB010000005.1, read as the reverse complement.
GGGGGTGGGAATCATGATGCCGGCGTATCAATCGTTGATCAGCAAAGCAGTCCCGCAGCATTTGCGCGGCACCGCCTTCGGGTTGTTCAGCACCAGTCTGGGTATCGTGTCGCTGCCCGCGCCGTGGATCGGCGCGCAATTGTGGGATCGCTTCAGCCCGCAATTCCCATTCACCATCACGGCGATCGCATTAATCCTTTCAGTGATCCCCATCTGGATCAAATTTAAACTGCCGAAAAGTGTTGCGGAGGATAAAACGGAAGAAACCTTGAAGGAAGATTCGGCAGTAGTCACTGCTTAACACGGAGGTTCACATGGCATCGGCTGAAGAACGAATGAAGATCTTGAAAATGATCGAAGAGGGCAAGCTCAGCGCGGAGGAAGGGACCAAGCTGCTCTCCGCGTTGAGCGCCAAACGACCGCTTCCGCCTCGCTCGCCGGGGATGCCCGGCGGCGCCAAATGGCTGCGGATTCGCGTCACCGACACGCGCTCGGGCCGCTCGAAGGCTTCGGTGCAGATTCCGCTTGCGCTGGTAGACGCGGGCTTGAAGATCGGCGCGCACTTCGCCCCCGAAGTCGAAGGCGTGGATATGTCCAACGTGATGGAAGCCCTGCGCTCCGGCGTAACGGGTAAAATCATCGATGTGACCGACGATGAAGACGGCGAGCACGTTGAAATTTACATTGAATAAACTTTCAACCAACCGGGAGTAACCTTTCATGGAGAATTCATCCAGCCGCCCCAGCGGCATGTTCGGCTTTACCGTTGTCTGGATCGGACAGCTCGTTTCAGTGCTAGCCAGTTCGATGAGCCAGTTTGCATTGACCATCTTCATGTTCAATGAGACAGGCAGCGCGCTGGCGATGGGCACGATGCAGGTGTTTTTCATCACCCCGTTCTTATTGATCTCTCCGGTCGCCGGTGTTTGGGTGGACCGCTATAACCGCAAAATGATGATGATGGTCAGCGACATCGCGGCAGGCATCGCCACGCTCGGAATTCTCGCTTTGCAGGCGCAGGGGATTCTTGAATATTGGCATTTGTATGGCACATCCGTGATTTACGGCTTGGGGATGGCGTTTCAATGGCCCGCCTATTCCGCCGCGATTTCGACCATGGTGCCAAAAGAGCAATTGGGACGCGCGAACGGCATGATGTCGTTGATCGAAGCGGGACCGCAGGTGATCGCGCCGATTCTGGCGGGCGCGTTGTTACCGGTCATCGGGCTGACCGGGGTTCTGTTTCTCGATGTCATCACGTTCTTGTTCGCCATCGGCGCGTTGATGCTTGTCCACATTCCCCAGCCGCCGCGCACCGAGGAAGGCGTCAAATCGCAGGGCGGAGGAATGGTGCAGGAAGCGGCTTACGGATTCAAATACATTTTTGCGCGCCCGAGTTTGCTGGGTTTGCAAATGGTCTTCTTCTTTGGAAATTTATTTGCGGGTATCGGCTTCACTGTATTAGCGCCGATGATCCTCACCCGTTCGGGCGGCGACAGTTTGGCGTTTGGGACCGTTCAATCGGCAGGGGCAATCGCCGCTGTGGTGGGAGGCGTAGGGATGAGCGCGTGGGGAGGCTTCAAGCGCCGCGTCCACGGCGTTCTCATCGGTTGGATCATCAGCGGAACCGGAATGGCGATCATAGGCTTTGCCGGAGGTCTGCCGGTCTGGATCACGGGCATCGCGATCACTTCGATGATTATTCCGCTTGTGAACGGTTCGAATCAAGCGATCTGGCAATCGAAGGTTGCGCCGGATATACAAGGCCGCGTCTTTGCCAGCCGGCGTTTGATCGCGTGGTTGACCAATCCAATCTCGCCGTTGATCGGCGGCGTGCTTGCCGACTTTGTGCTGGAACCCGCCGCACGCGCGGGGACGGGATTACCCTCAGCGTTATCGTGGCTGGTAGGTACCGGAGCCGGTTCAGGAATGGGATCGTTGATCGTGCTCTGCGGGTTTACCTCGGCATTGGTCGGGGTTTGCGGGTATTTTATCCATTACATCCGCAATGCTGAAACGATCCTGCCGGATCACGATATTCTCGTACGGGCAGAATCTGTCTGACAAATCATCTCGATATCGTGAAATGAAACAACCCGGATAGGGTTGTTTTCTTTTTTAGCCTGTGTTATTCTCCTTATGAGAATTTATGAATAGGGTCATCCCTCTACGCCGCCCGCGGGGATTGCAAGGGCTTTTCATTATCTGGCTGGGTCAAATGGTCTCCGGAACCGCGTCGAATATCGCTTTCTTCGCCCTTCCCGCCTGGATATTGAGCCGCACGGAATCGAGCGGGAACGCGCTCGGCTCGTGGGAATCGCTGTACTTTGGCTCGTACCTGCTGGTCATTTTATTCGCCGGCGTGTTCGTGGATCGGTATCCGCGCAAAGCGATGATGCTGGTCTACGATATTCTATCGCTCACGGCCGCGGTGCTTCTGTTGCTCCTCGAACAGGCAAACATGCTCGCGCTCTGGCATTTATATGTCGCGGCGATCTTTCAGGGAGTGGGGTACGCCTTCCAATCGCCATCCTACTCCGCCGCGATCACTACGATGGTTTCCAAGAAACATTTCATTCGCGCCAACGGGTTCATTGCCCTGCTCGATAGCGCGCCGGGCATCGTGGGACCGGTGTTGGCGGTTCTTCTATTCCGCGGTATCGGTTTGGGGGGCATTCTCGTCATCAACTTGCTATCGTACGCAGTTTCGATCGCCGCGCTGCTGATCGTGGATGTGCCAGTGACGCCTCACACGAAAGAGGGTGAAAGCGCGCGCAGTGAATTCCTGAAGGAAGCAGTGTATGGAATTCGCTACATCCTCCAACGCCCCGGTTTGCTTGGCTTGCAACTTATTTTCTTCTTCGGCAATTTCTTCTCCGGCGTAGCTCTCTCGGTCACATCTCTGTTTACCATGGTTTCCCTGCGCACCGGCGGAGATCCCAGTAATGCCGGCACAGCCCAATCGGCGGCGGCGTTCGCGGCGCTTGCGGCGGGAATCTTCCTTACCGCAGTGGGGGGCATCCGCCGACCCGTCCGTGCCATTTTGTTAGGCTGGATCCTCTCCAGTCTGTTCGGGCTGACGTTGCTCGGCATCGGTCAGTTGATGATCTTCTGGGTGATCGCAGCCGTCATGGACGCGATCTTCGAACCGGTCGTCAACGTTTCGATGGATTCATTTTTACAAACGAAGATTCCGCCCGACGTGCAGGGGCGCGTCTTTGCCGCCAGTGACTTTTTGGCTCAAGCCATGATACCTCTCACTCCGCTTGTGGCTGGCTTTTTGGGCGAGGGGATCTTCGAACCCGCCATGGCTGAAGGCGGACAGCTTGTGCGCTACTTCGGCTGGATCGTCGGCACGGGTCCCGGCTCCGGTTTCGGCTTGATGATCTTTCTCTGCGGGATCGCCGGCACCCTGATCGGACTCTCCGGTTACCTCGTGCGCGCCATCCGCGATGTAGATGTGATCCTCCCGGATTTCGAGACCCAGCCGAAGATCGAGAATCCTGTACAACCGGTTACGTCGCAGAAAAAGAAACGCGCTGCCAAACCCAAAACAGAAGGATCATAAAAGAATACGCTGCTCTTTAAATCAAACAGGCTGAGGATTCCATCGTCCTCAGCCTGTTTTCGTTCATGCGTTGGTCAACAACACCCGCCGCCGCAGTCGCAACCGCTGCCGCAACAGGTCTCGTCGCAGATCACATCGAGTTCCATGTCGTTCACCTCCTTTTGTTGATGATTTTTCCAAGGTCGATCACTTGGGCTTGTATGCCGTGATCTTCGCACTGTAGACAGCCTTATATACCTCGTCGCGCGAATACTCGTTCGCGTCCAATTTCAAATCATCGAGCGCGGAGTCCACAGTTTCCTTGTCGAAGAACACAGGTGTAACCGAAACATCTGTAAAGCCGACCGCCTGCATCATGCCGATGTATTCGCTCGCTTCGACCGCGCCTGCGACGCATCCAGCCCACGCGCTCAGGTTTTGCTTCACGGTTTCGGGTAACGGTCCATCGGTGACGATATCTGACACTGCCAACTTGCCGCCGGGTTTGAGCACGCGGAAGGTTTCCGCGAACACCTTCGATTTGTCCGGCGAGAGGTTGATGACACAGTTCGAGATAATGACATCCACCGTGTTCGAATCTACCGGCAGCTCCTCGATGTATCCTCGGCGGAATTCAACGTTGGCGAAGTTCATCCGCTTTGCGCTGGCATTGGCGCGTTCGATCATTTCGGGGGTCATGTCCACTCCGATCACGCGACCGGTTTCGCCGACCTTCTTCGCGGCGAAGAAACAATCGAGCCCGGCGCCTGAACCGAGATCGAGGACAACCTGTCCCGGTTGCAGGGATGCGAGCGTGACCGGATCGCCGCAGCCGTAACTGACCGTAGATTCGCCTGAGGGAAGCGTGGCGAGTAACTCTTCGGGGTAGAGCTTGCTGTCTGAGCAGGAGCAGTCCGAAGGTCCACAGCAGGAAGCGCTGTTTGTGATCCGTTCCGCGTAATGTTCGCGGACAGCCTCGTGGACGGAAGTATTCGTCGTCATTTTGTCTCCTTGTATAGAAATTTGTCTATGTGTTTTTGTGCAAGAAACGGGATGCCGCTTAGGAGGGCATCCCGCGATCAATTTTGAATGGCTTGTTTCACCGTGAGGGTGGTCTCTGATTCCGGTGCGAACTTGAGCATGAACTGACCGCAACACACTGCGATGCGCTCTTGGTTGAGCGTGTAGAAGGTCTGCTTGCCTTCCTCGCGCACATCTACAAGACCGGCATCCCGCAGGATGGCGAGATGATGCGAGATGGTGGGCTGCGAAAAGCCGACCTTCTCGACGATCTCATTAACGGACAGTTCGCAACAACAACACTCGCTCATGATTTTCTGGCGGGTGTCATCGGCGATGGCTTTGGCAAACAGGACGGGGTCGAATTTTGTTTTCATGCGAATGCTTCTTGAAATTCCTCACGCAAAAATTCCTGCGTGCCGTCGGGACCGGTGAGGGTGAGAGAAATCGGTTTTTTGTTGGGCTCGACTTTTAGCGTAAATTCCAAAAACGGGCAGCACATCTTTTCTTTGGCGATGAACTCTGCGAGTTTTGTCACTTCCGTCGTGTACGGGAAGAGGAATTCATACCCGTTTTCCGCTGCGCGAATATCCCGCACGCTTTGGTAGAGTTGTAACGTGTTTTGAATGTGACTCTCGCGCTCGGCGGGCGTGAATACGGTCATGTCGCAGGCAAGCGGGGATGTGTTCATATTGACGTTTATCTATGCGAGATTATATCGAAGATTGTCTATTTGTCAAGAGAAAAAACTTCCGAAGGCTCGAAGCCTTCGGAAGTTTAATAGTTTACCTGCCGGTCAAAACCCCCAGCCGATCCACGTATTCCTCCAGCACGGCGAACGCGTCTTCGATGGGTTTAGTGGTGGTCATGTCAATGCCCGCGACTCGATACACATCCATCGGCGATTTCGATGAACCTGCCTTGAGAAAGTTGATGTGATCCTGCGCGGCGCTGGAGACACCGCTCAGGACGCGTCTGGCGATGGCATTCGCGGCGGAGATGCCGATGGCGTATTGGAACGAGTAGAAGTCAATGTACAGATGCGTGGTGAACGTTCCCCACGTGATGCCGACGCGCTGCCGATCCAGATTCATTTCTCCGCCGAACCCTTCGCTGAACAAATCCGCCATCAGTTCGATCATGAAATCGGCAGTGAGAGGCTGACCCTTTTCCACGCGCTGGTGCGTTTCCAGTTCGAAGCGCGCCAGCGTGGGCATGATGAAGAAATAGCGATGGAAGTTATCCATGGCTTCTTCGAGCAGGGCAGTTTGGAAATATTTGTTTTGATTCGTCTTGAGCAGATGCGCGCGCGTCATTGCCTGATTGAAATTCGAGGCGGTCTCTGAAATGATCGAAGGGTATGTGTAATAGATCATCGGCTGTGCGCGGCTGGCATAATACGCGTGCATCGAATGTCCGAGTTCGTGCGCGAGCGTGCTCATACTGCCCACGTCGTCGGTGTAGCTCATCATGATGAACGGATGCGTGTCGCTGGGCACGCGCGTCGAAAAGGCGCCCTGCCGCTTGCCCGCGTTGGGCGACCAATCCACCCAGCGGTCATGCAGGCATCCCCGGCGCATGACGCGCACGTACTCCTCTCCCATCGGCGCGAGCCCCTCGCAGATCCAATCCACTGCGGTTTCGAACGGGACCTTGTGAGTCTTCGTCGTGAGCGGCGCCCACACATCGTATGGATGCAAAGTCTTCACGCCCAATGCCTTGCGGCGGATGCGCCAATACTTGTGCCAGAGCGGCAAATTCTTTTTGAAGATGTTGATGAGGTTGTGGAACATCTCGACAGGCACATCGCCGTTGAAGAGCGTGGCTTCGAGCGCCGAATTGAACTTGCGCGCTTTCATGTTGAACACGTTGGCTTTGATCGAAGCGGTGAGATTGCTCGCCAGCGTGTTTTTGTATTCGAGATATTTGTCGTTGTAATTTTCCCACGCGGTTTGGCGCGCCTTGCGGTCTGAGCCGTTGAGGATCGCGTCGAACGTGCTTTGCGTCAGTTCAACTTTTTTACCTTTGCTGTTTTTTGCAGGCTTGAATTTGAAATCAGCATTCGCCAGCAGACCCGCCGTGTTGCGGACCGTGCCGAACGGATCGCGCAACAAGCCCATCAACTCCTCGACTTCGGCGCTGCGGACGTGCGCCTGCTTGCGGAACAGTTCATTGACGAAATGCTCGTACAGTTTCATGCGCGGGTCGGATTGAATCCACTGACGTAATTTCGCTTCACCTGCGGACAGGAGTTCTGGTTCCACGTAGGAAGCCGCCGCGCCGACCTGCGCCAGCATGGACATTGCCTTTCCGTTCATCGCCGCGCCCTGCTCGTCGTTCGCGTCCACCGAACTGGACATGGTCGCGTAGACGCGGACTTTCATCGAACGCTGTTCGAGCGCGTCCATGGCGTTCATCGCTTCGAGGAACGTGTCCGCGCTCTCGCCGAGACGCCCTTTATATTTTTGAATCGCGGGCAATGCGTCGAGAACATTTTTCACTTCGTCATCGAATTGACTCGGCGAGGCGAACACGCTTTCGGCGTTCCACGTCTGGTTCTTCTTTACTTTCGCGCGGGGCAGGGGAGTGGGCATGTACGAATCTCCATGAACAAGATTGCCCCGATTATAGCCGGGGCAACCTGAGTTTTGATCTGATCTTGAATGTCAGTCGATCTTCGGAGAGGTGAAGTATTTTCCGAGATTATCTTTCACCAGCATCCAGCCTCTCCAATAGCCATTGATCTGTTCGCCGAGTTTGACCTCGACCCACACCGAGCCGTCTGACAATCGTTTAATCGTGCCGGTGTTGTAATACCAGTAGGTGTTTTGCACCGCGGAGGAAAGGATCTCCGTCCCGCCGGGCGCGTTGCGGATGTACAACCCGCCCTTGTAGGTGATCTTGACGAGCTTGAAGTAGTCAGAGCTGGGAGGCTGGGTTGGGTAGGTTGGCGGTGGATAGGTCGGTGGAGGGGAACCTGTGCCGGCCGGCAGGTAGATGACCTGTCCCGCGTAGATGAGACTGGGATTCGTGATCTGCGGGTTCACCGCCAGCAACGCGGACACGCTTGCCCCGGTCTTTTTGGAGATGATGCCGAGGGTGTCGCCCCATTGCACGGTGTAGGTGCCGCCGTACGTCGGGGGTGAAGCGGGTGGTGTATATCCCGATGGGATGTAGAGTATTTGTCCGGCGTACAGCCACCATCCCAAACCGGGGTTCGCAGCGCGGATGGCGTCGACCGTTGTGCCGCATTGTTTGGCGATGCCGCTGAGCGTATCACCCCATTGCACGGTGATGTACGAGGGACAACTCGCTGATGCCCGCGCATCGCCTGCCGAAACGAGGGACACTGTCATGAGCATGAAGATCAAGGCGGTCTGAAGGACTCTTTTTGTCATTGCATCTTCTCCTTGGTTGACTCGCCCGCTGGGTGGGACAGTTTGGGCGATCCCGCGCGGCGATACCGTCAAGAATACTCTAAAAGATTCTTTTTTACAACAGAAGGATGAGGATTTTTCGTGACTCTTCGTTCCCAACACAGGACGGAATCAAGTGGTGAGCGGCTTGCCGCACACCGAGCAGTTTATTCCGGGGTCGGACCAGGATGCGCAACCTTTATGCCAGACCTTGCCCGCCGGCGCAGGCGCCTGCCGTGGCGGTGCCACCTCCCGCAGAATGATGTCCCCCGGTTTTACATCGGGGATGCTGACGCGATAGGGCATTTGTACAGCCTGTCCGTTCTTTAAGAGCAGATACTTTGTTTTCTGATGAATCCCGGTTCCCGCGAGATCGTTGATACTTTTCTCTTCGTCTGGCGTAAACTTTTTCGTTTCAAGGATGCCCAGATCTCTGCAGGCAAAGATATAGAAAGGGTCTTTGCTGTTGTTGATTCTATGGAACGTGTAATACTTTACGCCGTCAGTGTAGTAGGAAGTGCCGTTGATCGTGCTTTGAGCGAGTGGCATGGTGTCTCCGTGTTATTGATCCTGATGTGGGTTGTCATCTGAATCTACTAAACCCTAAATTTGAACTGGCGGTACGGTTTGAGAAAACCCCTCTCCCGTCTCCCCTAAAGGGGAGAGGCTTTTGCTCATCAAACAAACACTTCTTTTGAAACTCAATCTATTCATAAACCCAGAAAAGAAACCGACTCTATGCCCTCTCCATTTGGAGAGGGACAAACAGACACGCCGATCATTCACGCCAATCAGGGTGAGGTCCCTTCCTCATCTCCTCCCCATTCTCTTTTCCAACCTTAAACTTGTCTTAAATATCGCTGGTAGTCTAAAGTAGGTTGGGTTGTAAATTTTCTAAACGAGAAAAATAAGTTTTTTCTATCTGAGATACGCACTCATCAGTATGATTGTGAACGTCACTTCCTGTAAATACCGAAAATATCCATCCAAGTTCCGTTAATTTGTTCCTCTGTCTCCAATCACGTTGCCACCGATCTTTATTTAAGTGCCATTGTTTTCCATCGCAATACACCGCATATTTTATATCTGGAAAGGCAAAATCAGCTCGGGATATTATGCTTTTACCTTCACCATTAATAATATATTGGGTTTGAATTTTTTTAGCAAGTTTTTTGTTCGTTGATATTTTTTCGAATAAGAGTTCCTCGATCGGGGATTCGAGCTTGTGTCTTTTTTTATTAAGTGCAATTTCTAGTGGAGGCGCTACATTAATCGACTCTCTATGATTGGACCCCAATACCAAATCCCATAAGAGCGGATTTTCCTCGCGTCTAAAGTTTTCTTCACACCATCTTTTATCAGCAATGATAATAAATTTCCCCTTGGCGCGTGTGATGGCAACGTTTACGAGCCTAATTCCTGTGTCTCCCCGTAAAAGACTGCCGATTTTCTGCCTGCCAACCCCATCGACCATATCAAATATAACTACATCAGCATCGCTACCTTGAAACTGGTGCACAGTGCCTGCTTCAAAATCAATGGATTTATATGGAGTAATGCTTGCTTGTTGTTCTTGTTTTATCCATTTTCTTAAGAGCTTTACCTGAGCACGATATGGAGAAATAATTGCTATTGAAATTTGGTTTTGTTTTTCGGCGGCAATTGTACAGGCTACCTCCATTGAAAGCTCGGCAGTATACTGATTTTGCCAACTCCTATATCGGTTTTCGCATTTAGATAAATTTCTGCTGTTTGATGTGTCAAGAAACACGACTGAGCTGCCAGCAGAAGGCGGAAGGTTGGTAATGCCTTGAAGCGCTTCTGTTTTTGTAAGGTTCTTGACTTCGGGATATAAACGCGAAACTATTGACCAAATATTTGGATCACACCTTCTCTGGCTGGTAATTCTAGATAATCTGTAATCTTCAGTGCTAATTGTTCGATTTTCGCCTTCGCCACTGGAAACACTACCTTTATCAAATATATCTCGACCCATCCATTCAAATTCATCCTTTGTTGCAGAATGTCCTTTTTTATAAATCGGTCCAAGTTGTCGTGGGTCACCAGTTAGTAAAAACCTTTTTTGGGCAAGTGAAGCGATAAAAGCACACGTCGCTGGGGTTACCATTGTTACTTCATCTACCATTACATTATCCCAGAAAATTGTTGAGATTGGACTGCTTGGCAAATAGGCAAGCGCTGAAGTTGTGGCAACCACTTTGCTTTCACGAATATGTGTGGCTACCGCGTTCTTGATTTCTTCTTGCGTTGCTAACATTTCAGCTCTCAAAATAGCTGTTGACGCATCAGAATTCTTTTCTCGTTCATTTTTTAATATTTGTAAAGACAAAAATTTAACCCTCTGAGTTAAATTGTCTAAATTGGGTGGTCCAAGAAGTTCGGATCTCTCGAGAATTTGGCTTTTTCGTGGGTATCCAAAACGTAATATCTTTCTTTCTCCAACCAAGTATTTTAATCTGCTGTTTTCAATTTGATTGACAAGTTGCTGAACAACGACATCAACAGCCCTGTTGGAAGGGGCGAAAATTAAAACCTGTTCATCAAAGTTTCGCTCAATAAGTTGAAGAACGAGGTTACATAATGCAAATGTCTTCCCCGCGCCTGGAGGACCCCATAGATAACGAGCCCAAGGGGTTTGAAGATTTGCAAGTTTAGTTGCAACATCTATCGAGTTATCGTGAAATATAGAAAGTAGATTATTTTGATTATTGTTGCTAGTAATAGATTTGAAAAGTGGAGGAATGTTTGGTAGCTTTTCTATCTTTTCTGCAAGTTGGTGAAGTAAATAACCTGGATCAATGCTCAGCCTGGCGGGCAAGCTTGTCTCAAGTATTTCATTGTCAAACGCAATATAAAATACTCCTCCATCGGGTTCCTGTCCCACAATTTTCCCATGTGTTATGCTTCCTGCATTGGGCAAAAATTCAACAGGTGTTTCTGATGATATCGTCTCTTCTTCCGGCACATCTAAATACACTGCTTGAACATATTTGTTTCCAACTCGGGCAACTTTAGAAATGTTATTTACTTTTAAATTTATTCTTTCTAGCCTTGAGGCGTACTTTTTGACACTGTTGGCGATTTGGTAAATCTCGGATAACTGGTTATCACCTTGCCATAGATTAGAAAATTTAATGCCGTCTTCGGAAAGTTTGACAACATGACCATTGTTAGCGAATAAATACTTCCATTCATCAAGTGTAGCAAGCGCGCTTAAAACAACATGATATTCCTCCGAACCTTCTTGCTCCTTTGCAACCTTTCGCCATTTGACCCAACCATCAGTATTGTTAGGCATGAGTTTTTTTATAGTCGCAACTAATTTCCTTATGTGGGCTTCTGTATCAGGATTACTCTGGGTAAGGTTATATTGATTCATTGATACATTCCTCAATCCACCGTCAGCATCTTGGACAAATTCCCCGGGAAATCGGGGTATTTTGCAGACCTGACAGGTTTCATCGTGGCGCATTTCCGTTGGACTTCTCCGTGTTGTATTGTACTCAGCCAATTGGGATTCCGTGGAAACCTGTCAGGTCTTAACAATCGTGATCAATCCACCGTCAGCGTCTTGGACAAATTCCTCGGGAAATCAGGATCGAACCCGCGCATCACGCTCATATGATACGAAAGCAACTGCAACGGCAGAACTCCCAGTAATGCGCTGATCTGCGGGTCTGATTTGGGAAGCACGATCACATCGTCCGCGTTGGCGCGCAGGCGGGCGTCTTCCTCGGCGATGACAATCGTCCGTGCGCCGCGCACTTTCACTTCGTTGAGTCCGCTGATGATGAGCGGGTTCGCGCTGCCATCCGACACAAAAATGATGGGGAAGCCTTTGCTCACCGCGGAGAGTGGTCCGTGTTTGAACTCGGTCGAGAGCATCCCTTCGCAGTGGGCGTAGGTGATCTCTTTCAACTTCAACGCGCCTTCGAGCGCGATGGCGTACGTCGCGCCGTAACCGAGACAATACATGTCATTCCATTCGTTGATGTCTTTGGCTATCGCTTCGATCTGAGGCGCGACCATCACAAGAGTCTGTTCCATCAACTCAGGAATTTTATCCAACTCGCGGACATCTTTATTCGCCATCTTATACGCCAAATACAAAAACGTCACGACTTGGTTGGTAAACGTCTTCGTGGCGGGAACGCTGATCTCGTAGCCACAGCACAAGGGTAGAGTGAATGAAGTTGCCTTGGTCAGCGTCGAGCCGACCACGTTCGCCAGCCCAAAACACGCCATGCCTTTCGCCTCTGCCGCTTCGAGCGCGTTAAGCACATCCTTGGTCTCGCCCGACTGGCTGACGAAAATTCCCACGTCCTCGTGATTGACTGTCGGCGCAAATTGCGGGACGAACTGAGGCGCAAGCACAGGGATGACGGCGCGCCCAGCCAACTGCGCAAAATAGACCGCGCCGACCGACGCGGCGTGATAACTCGTGCCGCACCCGATGAAATATAAATTGCGCGCGTTCTTCATCTTCTCGACCAGCGTTTCCACTTCGCGGTTTCCATTGAGCACATGGGATAACTCACGAGCGACCTGTGCCTGCTCGTGGATTTCCTTCAACATGAAATGCGGATATCCGCTCTTCTGCACCGCGTCCATCGACTCGGTAACTGTTTCCGGCATTCGTTGAATTTGTTTGCCATCTTTGACAGACCGCACCTCGACCTTGTCCGCCCACAACGTGACGATCTCCCCATCCTGCGGGCGGATGACTTCGCGCGTCAACGGCAGGATCGAAGGCAGATCAGACGAGACGCAGGTGAAGCCTTCGCCGAGTCCCACCACCATGCCCGAGCCTTTTTTGAACGCATAAAGTTTGTCATCATTCGCTCGCCCAATGACGAAGGCATAATCGCCTTCGAGATCACCGTAAGCCAGCCGAATCGCGTCGATGAATTCGTACCCGCGATTGAGATAGCGTTCCACCGCATGCACGCAGGTCTCGCCATCGTTCTGCGAACGGACGGTGAGACCCTCGGCGATGAATTGCTCGCGCAATTCGACGTTGTTAACCACGTTGCCGTTGTGCGCGCCGACCAAATCGCCATCCGAGTCAAGGTGCGGCTGGGCATTGATTTGGGATGGTTCGCCGAAAGTTGCCCAGCGCAGTTGCGTGATTCCGCGCGAGCCGCGCATTTCGGCAAAATTGTATCTAACGGATACCTCTTCAACCTTTCCAACATCTTTCCGCAGATCAATCTTCTTACCGTTCAGCGTCGCCGCGCCGACCGAATCATAGCCCCGATAGGTGAGACGTTGGGCTGCCTCAATCAATATCGGTCCGAGAAGTTCTTCCTTGATCGCTACGTAGCCGAAAATTCCGCACATGAAAAAAACCTCTTGTTTATTTTTCGAGTTTTCCAACGCAAAGTCGGCAAGGTTCTTTTGCGAGTGGATGGGACAAGGACCGCGTACTTGCAACTGGCACAACCAACACCCTCGCTCTAACAAGTTTATCATAGCAGAATAATTTCGGATTGTCGTGTAAAATTATCCTTGAAGAAAACAATGGTTGCTCTTCTGCGTGAATGGCTGCTGGTCAATCGTCCTTTGATTCTTTTTGTTTATGGCCAGGTCTTTTTCATTTTTGGCTTTGCCATTCTCCTGCGTTCTCGGCAGCGTTCTCGTTTGAGCCTGGCGCGCAGCCTGCCCTGGCTGGCGGGCTTTGGCGTTTTGCATGGGTTGAACGAGTGGGGAGATTTGTTTCTGCCCATTCAGCAGCAATTCTTATCCCCACCCATCCTCGTTCTGTTGGAATCCTTTCAACTCATCTTGCTGGCAGTTTCCTTTGCCTGCCTCTTTCAATTCGGTATGGAACTCCTGCGTCCTTTTCCAAAACGCTGGCAATGGCTTCGGACTCTCCCGTTCCTCGTCCTCATCCTTTGGCTGGTCGGACCCTTTTGGTTTGGGTTGACCCTTTCTGAAGGCACCGAAGAGTGGCGGTTGTGGGCAAATGTCCTTGCACGTTACATGCTGTGCGTACCGGGTGGTTTCCTGGCAGGGTATGGTTTGCTCAAGCAAGCCAGATTGCAAATCCGCCCGCTGGGATTGGTATCCATCGAGCGCATGGTGAACATCGCCGCTGGGGCATTGATTACATATGGAATTCTCGGCGGGCTGATTGTCCCCGCAGCGCCGCTTTTCCCTGCCAACATCCTAAATGTAGATGTATTCACACAGACTCTCGTCTTTCCGCCTCCTGTCTTTCGCTCGCTGACGGGGCTGGTTTTGGCGGTGGCCATCATCCGCACACTCGAAGTCTTCGACGTGGAAATGGAACGCCTCATCCTGCACATGGAAGAAAGGCAGGTCATCTCCAGCGAGCGCGAGCGCATGGCGCGCGACTTGCACGACGGCGCGCTGCAACAGGTGTACGCTGCCGGGTTGTTGGCGCAATCGTTGGCAAAAAAAGCGCCGCCCGAATCCTCCGAAGGTTTGCAGCGACTGGTGCTTGCCATCAACCAAACCATAGAGCAATTGCGAACTTTTCTAACTCAAGCGCAAGCCGAAATTCAAAACATCGAACTTATCCCCGCTCTCGAATCCGTCATCGCAGAAACGCGCCTGGTCGTCCCCATCGAGACGCGCTGGGAGACGCCGCGTCCGCCCCTTTTAACGCCCGAACAAATCAGCCACCTGACGGCTTTCACCCGCGAAGCCTTGTCAAACGCTATTCGCCATGCCCAAACCGAGTCCATCGAAGTCCGCTTGGAATGTGTTTATGAACGCCTGCGCCTCACCATCCGTGACTTTGGGCTGGGCTTGCCCGAAACCGCTGAAGCGGGCTTTGGCTTGCGCAACATGCGCGACCGCGCCCGTCTGCTCGGCGCAGAACTGCGCTTTGAGAGCCTACCATCCAAAGGCACGACCATCACGCTCGATTTACCCATCGAAGAGGGAGCATGAGCCGGATTCGCTTATTGATTGTGGACGACCACGAAGTGGTGCGCTTGGGGCTGCGGACCCTGCTCGAAGGCGAACCCGACTTGAAGGTCGTGGCTGAAGCGGGAACGGCGGAAGAGGCGCTCATCCAAACCGAGAATCACCGTCCCGACGTGGTTATCCTCGACATCCAATTGCCGGGTCGCAGCGGACTGGACGCATGCCGTGACATTCGCAAACAATTCCCGCAAACCCAGGTGGTGATGTTGACTTCCTCCGTCAGCGAAAGTTTTGCCCTCGAAGCGCTGCGGGCTGGCGCGGCGGGTTATGTCCTCAAACAGGTCGGCAACGATGAACTGGTACGCGCCATCCGCGCCGCGCATAACGGCGAAACCGCGCTCGACCCGAAGACGGCCGCCCGCCTGGTTGCCCGCCTGAACGAGTTGCAAAAGAAAACCGAAGCCGACGCCTTCCGCGACCTTTCGCCCCGTGAGATGGACGTGCTGGTTCTGGTCTCGCGCGGCGCAAGTAACAAGGAAATTGGGTTGGAACTCAACCTCAGCGAAATTACCGCCCGCAATTATGTAACCGCCATTATGGAGAAACTTCACCTGCGCAACCGCGTGGAACTGGCGGCTTACGCCATTCGCAACCACATTGAAGAACGTCTGTAAAGGTGGATACGTCTTGTATTGGACGCAGCAAAAAAGCGGGCAGGAAAAACCTGTCCGCTTTTTCTTGATTGTGATTTCTGTTTATCCCGCAGGCACAAAGAGTTCAAAGAAGGGCGGGAAGGTGCCGAGAATGCCCAGCAGCAACAGGACAAGGGCAATCCTGGCAATCTTGTCAAAGTCCACGTCCTTGTCTTTCCACTGATTGCCGAGGACAGCCCAGACAACCAGCCAGACAATCACGGTCAACGTGGTTTTGCCCGAAAGGGGACCAGCAGGGTTGTACCAGTTGAGGGCGGCGCCGAAGGAAGAAACAGCCTCGCTAAGTGTGGTGACCAGTCCCATGAACAGGGCGCCGATTCCACCCGCCAGCAAGGCGGCAGCGGCTTTACCATTTTTGAGCAGGGTTTCGGTAGTCATTTTTTATCTCCTCAATTTAGCGCACCGGCGCGGCTTTGGTAATGAAGGCGCCCAGCACACCGGCAATAGCGGCGGCGGTAAACGCAATCACAAAGAAGGTCATCAACGCCTTGCGGATTTTCGGTTCCTTGACCAACTGCGGACCGTAGACCGCGATGACATACGCGACAACTGTAGCCGCGATGGGGGCGATCCAAGCCACGTGCTCTTTGAATTCCATGCCAAATTTATGCCATTCGGCAGTGTTTTCGGCAGAGAGCAGCAGCGAGCGAGGGAAGGCGCTCAGGTCAGTCGTGCCTTCCGGCGGCTTGGCACGGTACCAGGGATAGACGATGTACGTCCCGCTCAGCACCGTTGCCCAAACGATGGCAGCCATGCCGCCTACCCGGACCTTCAGACGCCCCATGCGTTCCTTGAGACCTTCAGCAGTCAGGAACTCAGGGCGCAGGCTGTACAAGCCCATAATTCCGCCGGAGAAAGCCAGCAGGAACAGCGCGCCAAAGATGAGACCGTGGATGACGCCCCACGACTCGCGAAAAGTGATTTCCATTTAGAGCCTCCTGTGAAAGATTAGGGATTGAATTACATCCACATTATCCGCTCACGCCCGGATTTTCCACAGGTGCATCTGTACCTGATTTTGGTGGTGAATTTTGCTCTATTGCAAAGAATGCTGGATGCTTCCTTTGCGCTTTTTTCTCACCCCAACCCTTCTCTCACAAGAGAAAGGCAAAGAGGATGTTTTCTCACGTCCGCCTCGGCGCATGAAAGCGCCTTCTATGCTGGTCGATCAATAATCCCACGGCGCGACTCCCCGTCCGCGCCCGCCTCGCAACGACCCGAAAACGGGTTCCGCCAAATCGGGCAGAATCTCCGCTGTTGCCGCCAGCAGACCGAAACAGCCCGCAATCATCATGTCGCCGAAGGGAACGGCAAAATAGGGGCGTAACGATTTTCGATTGACGATTTTCGATTGACGATTGAACATCGAACGCCTCGGTCCCGTCACCACCAGATCGAATTCATCTTTTCCAAACTGAAAAGCCTCATCGGTATACATCAGTGCGCCGTGACCCATATCATCGAACACATCCTGATGTTTCAAAGAGCCGTCGGCTAATTTGCGGATCAACCCTTCAAGTTTTTCCAAATCGATCTCGCCGGTGTGATGTTCGAAGACTCCCTCGATTCCTTTTTCACCCAAACGGAACGCCAGCGTATGGAAGTTCCCCACATTGCAAATGATCTTCTGCGTACGCGTAGCCACTTGGGAATCAAAGTTTGCTCCCAACACCGCTGCCGGAGCCGTATCCATCACCACCAGCGGACAAGGCAACTCTCCCGCCGAATCCGCGACGGCTTGCAAGCGGGTCATTATTCTGGGAATGTCCGTGGACGGAAAGGCGAACGAGGATAGAGAGTTTTTGGATTTGATCCTTTCATCGAGATAATCAAACCTGAATTGCCGATCCGAAACTCCTGTGGGGGCATTGCCATGATCGAACACGGCAACGGCAACGGCGGATAAATCCTCGAGCGAAATACCATAATCTTTGAACGTCTTTGAAATCAACTCGAAATCAAAATCCCTCAACTCAAAACTTTCGACCTTCGACCTTAAACCTTCAACCTCATCGTCGGAGACGATGCGAATCCCCAACCCCTCCACCTTCTCCAATTCATCGTTGATTGTCCTCGCCGCGTCGGGCGTCATGTACACCGGGATTCCAGCGCGGGCGTATTCTTCGATCGCCCATGCGGAAGGACCGCCGCCCATCTGATGTCCGTGGAGCAGGATCGGGGTCCGCGAAGGAAGCGCCTGCTTGAGACGGCGGTGGACCATCATGGTGGGCGAAGGCAGGACGAGTTTGAATCCGTTCTCGAGGTCGAGATTCGAATCGTAGAGAAAAATATCCTGTGTGCCTGTGCCGATGTCGACTGTTAGGATTTTCATATTGCATACCCTCTCCCAGCGGAAGAGGGGAAGGGTGAGGGAGAACCTACACTTCTATTCCCAGCCACTGCCGAATGAAATAGCCGATCACGAACGAAAACACCGCCACTCCGAGGCTCAACCCCGCCATTTCCAAGAATCGTTCACGGAACGATTCGCCCTTGGCAACCGAGATATAGTAATTGAAGACCGCGATAATGACGACGGCGGTCGTGAGGGTGATGACGAGGTCGAGGATGTAATTCTCGAACAGCAGATACGGCAACACCAATAGCGTAACGGTCACGATGTAAGCGATGCCCGTGTAGATCGCGGCGCGCACAGGATTCTTGGTTGTCCTTTCCGACCGCGTGGATAGATATTCGCTTGCCGCCATCGAAAGTGATGCAGCAATGCCTGTGATGAGCCCGGAAAGGGCGATCAACTTCACGTTTTGTAATGCAAGCGTCAGTCCGGCGAGTGCGCCTGTCAATTCCACAAGCGCGTCGTTGAGTCCCAGCACGACCGATCCTGCGTATTCGAGTCTCTCCTCATTCAGCATCGCAATCAATTGCTCTTCATGCTCATCCTCCTCGTGTTGGATGCGAGCCGCGTCGGGGATGATCGCTGCCACTGCCGCGTAATTCTTTTGCGCTTTCTCCTCGCCGCGTTCCATCAGCTTGATGCCGAAGGTGTACCCGAACGCGCGGCTGACGAAGTAATACCACCAGACTTTCAGCCACGCGGGCTGAACATCACTTCCGCTGTGTCGCTTCCATTCGTTGTAGTGACGGAGTTCATCCTGCGCGATCTTCTCCATCACTTGCGCGTTTTCCGCGGTGTTGATCTTTTTTGCAAGCCTCGTGTAAATGTGATGTTCCGTGATTTCGGTGCGTTGGAAACTCAGGATCTGTTTTCGGATCTCGTCGGTGAGTGGCATTGTGTTCTCCATAGAATCATTGACCTTATTGTAAGCCATTTCGAGCGCTTGTTCAAATTTTTTATCTCGTCCTGGCTAGCCTGCTTGTAACAAACACCCATTAATAAAACCATTGTAATTTTTCGCCATCAGCCTTATATTCCGAAAAACAAAGGAGGCTAGATGACAACTGTATCCCCAAACCACACCAACGTTAGATCGTGATACATGTGCGCCTTGTATTCAGGGTGTCAGTGCCGCGCACCTGAGTTGAATGCGCCGATCCCTACGATCGGCGTGCGAAGCCAGTCAGCCCGTCGTTTTGCAGGCATCCTTCCGACGTGAGATAAAGGGACTGAAATGAATAACAACCAAGCAAGAACCATCGCGTACATTGTTTTCGTTTTGAGCGTGCTCCTGTCTGCTTGCGGAGGGCTGGCAACCGAAGCGCCGACCGGCACGCCCCAGCCCACCGCGACAAAGACCCTTGTACCCACCGCAACATCCACCGCCACGCGCACGCCGCGCCCCACGCGGACGCCAAACCCTACGCCAACTGACTGGGTTGATGCTTATGAAGTCGAGTTGCAAACGTATATTGATCTCGGCTATTTGCCGTCTGCCGAGGGGAGATTTGTTCGATATGAAGGTCTTAATCGTGCATGGGCGCAACTGGGGTGGTATCAACGGTGGACCCAAGATGATGTGGCTCGTAATTTTTTCATGAGCGCACATTTCAAATGGTCAAGTGCTTATCGCAACGCCGATGAATCTGGGTGCGGATTTGTTTTTGCCACTCAGGAGAACGACGATCACTATGCTGTATTTCTCGATTGGCGCAGGGTTACATTCATTGTTTACGATTCCGCCAGTTATTATGCTCGCAGGGTTGGTTTGACGAGGGGAACTGGGTCTGTAAAATTTGTCAATCCTGCCGACCAGCCTGCTGAGGCGGATTTTACCCTTATCGTGAATGATGCGTATGCATACGTGCTCGTGAACGGTGAAGTTGTCGGTGAATATACCTTATCTCAAAGTAAAATCCTGAAAGGTAAATTGGGTATTACGATGATTTCCGGCACCAACAAGGATTACGGCACGCGCTGCGAGATGACGGACGTCCACGCGTTCATCATCAACGATTAATTTGGCGGTTTCTGGCAGTTAATCCACTAGAATTGGCAGTCCCATCCTTGTATAACTAAAGCATCGTATTCGATTCTTGATTAAGGAGATTACCATGAAAACCAAGCCTGTTAGCGTGATCGTATCTGTTTTGTTCATAATGAGTTTCATCTCGATTGCTTGCGGGGCGCAGGCGATTGCGGAGCCGACCAGCACGCCTCTGCCCACCGCAACGAAGACGCTTGTTCCAACAGCGACCTTCACCGCGACTGCCACCCCAAGACCCACACGAACGCCCAACCTCGCGGCAACCCAGCGCGCCGAGGAGTTGAATGCCGAGGCGCAGAAATACGTCGATTTGGGGTATCTCTCCTCCGCTGAGGGGAAGTTCGAGGAATACGACGACTTCTCATTGGAATGGGCGCAAATGAACTGGTACGACTTTGAGATTCTCGGACAATCTGAAGGCGAATTTTTTATAAGCGCACACGCGAAATGGTCCAGCGCCTACCGTAATGCGAATGTCTCAGGATGTGGATATGTCTTTGGCCTTCAAGCTAACGGCGATCACTTTGCAGTATTCCTTGATCGAAGCAAGATTCTGTTCCTCAATGCCGATTATTCTACTTCCAATTATTCATACCCCGTTGGTCTGACTCGGGGTAAAGGATCTGTGAAATTCGAAAATCCTGCCGATAATCCGGTAGAGGCGGATTTTACCTTGATCGTCAAAGGTTCCTACGCGTACATTCTCGTCGATGGAGAAGTGATTGGCGAATATACGCTGCCTCAAAACAGACTCACCGGCGGGATTGTCGCGCTGTCGCTACTTTCGGGAACTAACAAGGATTTTGGCACGCGTTGCGAGATGACAAACGTTCACGCTTTTTTCTCCGAAAACTAGTTGAAGTCTCCATCTCGTTGGAAATCGTGAGCGAATGCCTCCCTTCGGGGAGGCATTTTATTATTCCCTGTGCAAACGGGAAGGGGAGGGGTATCATTTCCGGGGAAGCCATTATTCATGAGTCAACCCAACCCCAACGCCGCGCTGGCTGAAGTGCTTGCCAGTTATGTGCCCAAACTGATCCAAAAGCGAATCATCGCCGATCCGATTCCCATCGATTCGCCGGTGGCTGAAGATTTTTACGCCTCAGTTCTCTTCGCCGACATTTCAGGTTTCACCCTGCTCACTGAACGCCTCGCCGAACGCGGACCGTCCGGTGTGGAAGCGCTTGCACGAATCCTCAACGAATACTTCGGGCAGTTGATAGACATCATCCACGACTACGGCGGAGATGTGGTGAAGTTCGCCGGCGACGCGGTGATCGCCGTTTGGAACATCGCTTCGATCGACGGGACAGCTGGTTCTATCTCCCGCGCCGACCAGTGGCAGTGGACGATGCGCGCCGCGGAGTGCGCCCTCAAAGTCCGCGAGAAACTGACCAATTACAAAGCCGAAGACCAGAACCTCTATCTCAAACTTGCGGTGAGCACGGGCAACATCACGTCCGCGCATGTGGGCGGTGTGTTCAACCGTTGGGAATTCCTGCTCACCGGCAACCCGCTCGTGGAAGTGGGCATCGCCAACAACCTCGCCAAAGCCGGCGAGATCCTCGTGACGCCTTCCGCGTGGAAGTTGATACGCAACGACTGCATCGCCGAACCCGTCGAATTCGAACTGAAGGAAACCATCGCGCAGGGCGGGCGGTTGAACGGCTTGAACAAGCCTTCGTCCATTTTCGACAAGCCCGAGCCTCCCGTCATTCCCGGCGGCGCGGAGAATTCACTGCGCCCGTACATCCCCGGCGCGATCATCAACCGCCTCACCGCCGGTCAAACCGCGTGGATCGCCGAACTGCGGCGCGTGACCGTCCTCTTCATCAACCTTCCCGATCTCGATCAACACACCGAACTTGAGTTGTCGCAACAGATCGCGCGCTTGCTGCAAGATTCGGTCTATCGTTACGAGGGGAGCATCAACAAGATCAACGTGGACGACAAGGGCATCACGCTGGTCGCTGCGCTCGGTTTGCCTCCGTTTTCACATGAGGACGATCCGGCGCGCGGTGTGCAAGCCGCGTTGCGGATTCGCCGCGAACTCAAGGCGCGGAAGGTCCGCAGTCATATCGGCGTTGCCACCGGGCGGATCTTCTGCGGGTCGGTGGGCAACGAAACGCGCCGCGAATACACCACCATCGGTAACGCGGTCAATCTTTCGGCTCGGTTGATGGGCGTGGCAGGCCTGCAGGATGAGTTGATCGGCAAATACGGCATCCCCATCCTGTGCGACCGCGCGACGTACGACAGCGCGAAAGACGCGGTCGAATTCGAAACGGTAACGCCTCAGCAGGTGAAAGGTCGGAATGAACCGGTCGAGGTGTTCCATCCGCTCGAAGGGAAGAAGAGCGTCATCCGCCCGCAAGCGGAATTGATCGGACGACAGGAGGAGAAGATCTTGTTGGGCAATGCCCTTCAGGAACTCTCGCGCGGCACGCCGTACCAGGGGGTCATTTTTCAGGGCGAAGCGGGTATCGGCAAATCGCGTTTGTTCGAAGACCTGATACGTCAGGCGGAGACGTTGCGCGTGAACATGTTCCGCGGCGAAGGCGACGCCATCGAAAAGAACAGCCCGTATTACGCGTGGCGTCCGATCTTTCACCGCATTTTGGGTTTGGAGGAGATCGTCGCGCAACAGGAATTCAACGAAGAAGACCGCCTCGCAATTCAATCGAAGGTGATCGCATCGTTGAGCGGGATCGAAATCGACCTGGCGCGTTATGCGCCTTTGCTGGATGTGCTTTTGCCGGTGCCCATCCCGAACAATGAATTGACCTCTGCGATGGCGGGTGAGATTCGCGCAAGTAATACGCGCGAAGTGTTGACGCGTTTGCTTGCACATGCCGCGCACGAAGCGCCGTTGTTGATCGTCATGGAAGACCTGCATTGGTTCGATTCGGCTTCATGGGCATTGCTCGCGGATGTGCAGCAAAAAGTGAGACCGATCCTGCTCGCGCTCAACACGCGCCCGTTGCCGGAACCTGTCCCGCAGATCTTCAAAGAGATCGTCGAAACGCCGGAGACGCGGCTCGTGCGGCTCGAAGCGATGTCGCTCGATGATGTCGAGGCGCTGGTGTGCCAGCGTCTGGGTGTTGGATCGATCCCCCCGGCGATCGGGAGCCTGATCCGCGAAAAATCGGAGGGGCATCCCTTCTTTGCGGAGGAACTCGCTTACGCGCTGCGCGACGCGGGTTTATTGATCGTGGAGGGTCAGGAAGCGCGCGTTAATGAACGATTCTCCAACTTCGAAGACCTGACCCTGCCGGATACGCTTCAAGCCGCCATTACGAATCGTATCGACAGCCTCGACCCTTCGCAACAACTGACTCTCAAAGTTGCCAGCGTCATCGGGCGCATCTTCACTTTCCGCGTCCTGCATGCCATCTACCCCATCGATTCGGACAAGCCCGACCTGCCCAATTCCATGGAAACGTTGACGCGCCTGAGCCTGACCTTGATCGAATCGGAAGCGCCCGACCTTTCGTATATTTTCAAACATGCCGTCACACAGGAAGTGGCTTACAACCTGATGCTCTTCTCACAACGCCGCCAATTGCACCAGTCGGTGGCGGAGTGGATCGAGAAAAGCAACGAGAGCAACCTCGAATCGTATTTTCCGTTGCTTGCCTATCACTGGTCGCAAGCCGCCGAATTGCCGGAAGCCTCGCGCAATCAACACGCCATCGCCAAAGCAGTCGACTATCTCGAAAAAGCAGGTGATCAGGCGATGCAAAATTACGCCAACCGTGAAGCGATCCAATTTTTCACGCAGGCTCTCGATTGGGAAGATAAACTGCCCAAGCCCGGGAACAAACATGCACTTCGCGACCGCCAAGTGCGCCGCGCCCGCTGGCATGAGAAGATCGGTCTCGCGCATTACGGGTTGGGATTGTTGCCCGATTGCAATACGCACATCCGCGAAGCCCTGCGGGCGTTGGGTCATCGCCTGCCTGCATCCACAGCCATGTTCGCGCTGGGGCTACTCTCTCCCTTGGTGAGGCAGGTATTTCACTGGTTTGTTCCCTCGCGCATCGGTTCCGCGCGCGGCAGGGAAAGAGAGATCGCGCTGGAAACCGCGCGCTTGTATGAATTGCTCGGCAGGATGTATTTTTATTCCAATGAGACCCTGCCCATCATGTATTGCATCCTGCATTTTTTGAACTACGCCGAAAAAGCGGGAACTTCCCCGGAACTTGCCAACGCATATTCCGGTACGGCTGTGCTGGCAGGTTTTGCTCAATTGCATAAACTCGCCGAGGCATATGTGGAACGCGCGCTTGCGGTCGCGAAAGAAGTAAATCAACCGTCCAACTTGATCACGGTCAATGTGGTGACCAGCGTTTATCATATTTCCGTCGGGAAATGGGAGGACATCCGCGTGAAGGCACAGAAGGCGCGCGAATTGTGCGAAGAGCTCGGCGACTATCGTCAGTGGGGCGATGCGCTATCCGTGTTGGGAGAGAGTGCGTTTCTCTCCGGTCGTATCGCCGACGGACTCCTCGTTCAAAAGACACTGCTGGAGGACGCGCGGCGCAGGAACAGCCCGTTGCAAATCGTGTGGGGGTTGGCTGGCGTGGCGTGGAACAACATCCGTTTGGGAAATGAAGCGGTCTCCGTCCCCATGCTCGAGGAGGCGCTAAGAATCCTTGACGTGCTTCCCAACCGCGCCTCCTCCATCAACGCGAACGCGCAGCTTGCCCTCGCATACGTGCGGTTGGGAGAAAACGAAAAAGCCGTCCGATCTGCCGACAAGGTTTTGGAATTGTCAACGGGCATTTCCCCGACGGTCTATGCATTGCTCATGGGATTTGCCGCCGTGGCGGAGGTCTACTTCACGCTTTGGGAATCAGCGCTTCACACCTCGGGTAAGGTTGATCCGGCGCCCCTACAGTCCTCCGCAGGCAAGGCGCTCACGTTACTGCGCGCGTACAGAAAGGTATTTCCCATCGGTCAGCCGTATCTTGCTTATTATCAAGGCTGGTATCACTCACTGACGGGCAAAGCTCACCACGCAGTGAAGATACTGCAAAAAGGACTCGAAGCCGCGCAGAAATTCGACCTGCCCTACGAGGAGGGATTGATCCGCCTGAAGTTGGCGCACGCGAACGAAGACCGCGGCATGCACATCAACCGCGCGATCCAGATCTTCGAGACCATGGGCGCGGCGCGCGAGTTGAAGTTAGCCTCAGGGATGAAGGATAAGTAAACCAGAACTCAACGATGGGCAACCTGCGCGCCGATGGCGCATATCGGCGATACGTTCTCCGCTACTACAATCGTTTTGCCAATCTGTACGATTTGGGCGAGTTCATGCGTCACCGCACGCGCCGCAAGGCGGTTCGATTGAGCGGCTGGCAACCCGGCGACCGGGTCCTGGATCTGTGTACGGGCACCGGCGGGCTTGCCCTTGCGTTTGCTTCCCATGGCGCTGCCGTGGTTGGGGTGGATATCGCCCGCGGCATGTTGAAGCGGGCTTCTTCAAAACGACATGCCTCCGCCGTGAAGTGGCTGGAAATGGACGCAACGCGGTTGGCGTTCCCCGATGCGGCTTTCGATGTGTCCCTGTTGTCGCTGGCGCTTCACCACATGCCCGAGGCAGAACAGGTGAATGTGTTGAGTGAGTTGCGCCGCGTCACGCGCCGGCGCATCGTGCTCATCGAACCGGAGGTGCCGGTCAAGCCGGGTTGGTTCGGCGCGTGGGCGTTCGTGGCGTCCGTCATTGACGAATCGGAATACATGCACGAGTGGGTGCGGCAGGATTTCATCGGCACATGCAGAAAAGCGGGCTTACGCGTCGAACGGGTGGAAACGTCGCGGTTTTGGATTCACCGTTTCATCCTGTGCAACCCGATGAACCCAAAGTAAAAGCGGACTTATGACTGCCCGACTACTTCATAATGAGTCACTCTTGGCTCGAACTCAAGCAGAAAATCTTTATCTTCAGGATAGTACTTCGCGGTTTCTGCATCCTCGCCAGCAAAGCCTTTGATCGAGTCCATATCCTTCCAGAACGTGAGTGTGACAAAGTGCGTAACATCTCCCTCTGCCCGTTCGAGGATATGGACGCTCAGGTTGCCTTCCACGGATTGATAATCCGGGATGGCGCGTGAGTTGACGAACTCACGATAGGCTTTGGCTTTCACTGTTGACACCCTACCGTGCCACATTCGTGCGATCATTTTATTCTCCCTCGAACACAAATTTTGTCGAGTCTTTAGGCATATTCGTCCACGCAATACATTGATGCGGAGTGAAGACATACAGCCCGCCTGCATCCCATGAATTGGGTTTGGGAGCGTAGCCGTCAGTTTTGTATTTTTTCCGATAGGCTTGTGAGAGTTTCTTTCCCAGTTCCGACGATGGTTTCCCGGCCGGCGCACAGGTTCCATCGAGAATAACGGCTTCACTTCCATTTTCGAGATGGAGCGACACATGCGGGTTTTTCATGATGTTACGCGCGTGACGAGTCTCTGGACTACCATCGTAATAGAACTTGTCCTCAATGAATACACCCCAGCGTGGCACGACATGTGGATATCCATTTGGTCGGACTGAGCACAGCCAGTAGTGTTTCGATTCGGTCAATCTGGCGGCAACCCATTCCCAAGTCAGGAAGCGTGTGGGGTTATCCAGATACCCCGCTGGAAATCTCGGGCGGGAAACTGTTGGGGCATTCATTTCGAAACTCCTTTATGGCGCGATCACCACGCGCACATCGTTTGTGAAATTCTCCAAATCATCGAGTCGCTGGTTGATTTTAGCTGCATCCAGTGGAATGACATGCGAGACCACGCGCGAGGTATCCAGAATTCCGCGCCGCGCCCACTCGACGAGCAGGGGCAGTTCGCTCAACAGGTGATCGTTTGAGCCGATGATCTCTGCTTCTTTTCCGAGCACCTGCGCGTACGTGTTGATCGAAATCGGTTGCTGGTTCAATCCCACCATCACGGCGCGGCCCAAATTGCCAAGGGAATCAATTGCCTGTTCCATCGTTTTGCGCAAACCGATCATTTCGAGCGCGACGTTCACACCGCGCCCTTTTGTGAGTTTGCGAATTTCTTCCACGGCATCTGTGCGGCTTGCGTCAATCGAGATGGCGTTGTATTCTGATGCGAGTTCAAGTTTATCCTGCTTGATATCCACCGCGTAGACTTCCACCGCGCCCATGGCACGCGCCAACTGAATGGCGGAAAGACCGAGTCCTCCCACGCCGAAAACTGCCGCAGTCTCCCCGGCTTTTATCCTGCTTTTGGTCAACGCGTGCAGCGCTGTCGCCGAGGCGCACATCAACGTCGCGCCAGCCTCGAATGGAATTTCCTCCGGCAGCGGAATCGCATTCCGCGCAGGGACCGCGATGTATTCCGCGTAGCCGCCGTCCACGTGATGACCGAGCATCTTCACAGTGTCGCAAAATTGCTCGCTGCCCGTACTGCAAAAATAACAAGCGCCGCAGGTGAGGTTGTAATGCAGGCAGACGCGCTCTCCAATTTTGACGTTCGTTATTTGTGCGCCGACCTTTTCCACCGTGCCTGCAACCTCATGTCCGAGAGTGATCGGCATGAAGCCCATCCTAGAACGCCCCGCGCGGTAATGCGCGTCGGAATGACAGATCCCCGCCGCGCGCACGCGCACGAGGATGTTTTTCTCGCCAATGGTTGGCACTGGAATATCCTGAAGTTCAAGCGGCTTCCCGAACTGAACCAAGCGGACGGCTTTCATTCGATCACCTTCTCTCTTAAGTTTCACTTGATCAAGAGCGAACGTTAGAGAATGCCCACTGCCCAAATCTTTTTTTGTGTAGGGTGCGCCCTCTAGCGTACTTATGCAAGTGTTCCATTCTTAGGCTGAGAACGATCCACCCACCACACGCCGAATCGATAGCCGATCCATGCGTACACCGTGCCGCCGATCACATCGAGGATGTAATGTTGTTGCGTGAATAGCGTGGACAGCGCGATCATGACATAAATGAACAGCCAGAGCCAGCGGTATCTGGGATACCATCTGTCGAAAAACAGGGCAAGGATAACGGTCACATAAATGTGCGAACTGGGGAAGGCGGCATAATCGCCGTCGATCGCTTGCAGGAAGAGCAGGGTTTTCGAGAAGATGTCTGTGCCGGTCAGTACAGGGTCGATGATGTAAGTGGGGAACAGGTAAAAAGTTAAAACCCCAAGCGTGCAAGTCAGCAGGAAACCCGCGGCAAATTCGCGAAAAAGTTTCTCGTTGCTTTTCAGGATTAACCAAACGCCTGCGAATAATATGAACGGATACCAAAGGACGTACGGAATGACCCACATCACTGAAAGTGGAAAGATGTCGAAGGGCAGTTTGGGAACGATCCCGCCCTGCATGACACGAGTCGCGATCGAGTAATTGAACTGAATAAGCACTGCGATGGTAACGATGAGCCAACGTTTTCTCAGGGGTGGTTGCATCTGCGAAACTCCGTCATGTGGTCGGGTAACATAAATAAGTTAACCGTACCTTGTGTGTTAGATGTTGGATCAGCGGCTGAAGTCGCATTACGCGGAAAAACTTGGGAATGACCTGCGGCTAGCCCAACCCGCAATGACACGGATGTCCTCCGGTGAGGTGCGGCAGCACCCGCCGATCAGGCGCGCCCCAGCCTGATACCAGACCTTTGCCTCTTCGCCAAACGATTCGGTCGCAGGCTTGCCGTCCCAGTCGTTTTTATCCGCGTCGTAACTTTCGCCGAGGTTGGGGTAGACAAGCAACGGCTTGGCGGTGTATTGCTTGCCGGCGCGAATCAACGACGGAATATATTTCGGAGATGTGCAGTTGATCCCGATCGCCGCGATCTGCGGGTTGTCGTCCAACAATCGGACGCAATCGGCGAACGGCTGACCTTCGGAAACGTGCTCTTCATCCTTAGCGGAGAAACTGAACCACGCCGTGACGGTCGGGAACTCATTCAACAATTTCGAAAGTGCCTGTGCTTCGACCAGTGAGGGGATCGTTTCGCAGGCGAAGATGTCGGGCTTTGCCTCCGAAAGAGCCTTCATGCGCGGACGATGAAAGTCCATTAAGTCTTTTTCGGTCAAGCCGTAGTTTCCTCGATATTCGGAACCGTCCGCAAGGAACGCGCCGTAGGGTCCGATGGAGGCGGCGATGAAGGGTTTGACGCGCCTTTTGCGATTCGATTCGTCAGCCCAGAAGTCATCCCTGGCTTGTGCGGCAAGCGTAACGGATTTTTGAATCAAGGCTTTCGCTTCTTGTTCGCTCAAACCGCGTTTTTTGAAGCCCTCCACTGTGGCTTGGTAACTTGCAGTGATGGCACAGTCCGCGCCGGCTTTGAAGTAATCATAATGGAGTTGCCGGATCGCTTCAGGTTGTTCGAGCAAAATTTTTGCCGACCACAAGTCATCTTTCAAGTCGTAGCCGCGGCGTTCGAGTTCGGTGGCGAGCGCGCCGTCTATGACGAGTGCAGGCTGAATACCGAGTATTGACTCAATGGGATTCATGTCCGCGAGGATACCATGAAATTTAAAAAGAATTCCGAAATCTATCCGACTTCGGAATTCCATGATCGTTTGTTATTTTGCTATTTTACGCGGCGTGCGCTTGGGCTTGGCCGGAGACTCAACCGGGGGAGTTGGCGTTTCTGCCACTGGCGGAGCAGGTGGAGGTTCCGGTAACCAAGCGGGTACCGGCGGGGTCACGCTCATCGCTTCAAGTTTTCCGTTCAAGCGGGCGAAATAATCCTTGACGATGGTGTCGTTATAAAAAACGAGCGAAAGAATGCCGACCGCCATCGAAAAGACATTGCCTGCCAGCACGCACGCGATCTCGAACACCGCGATGTTTGTGGATGGTTTGAGGGCTTGCGGCGGGTTGCTGAACAGTTTTGCCGCGTAGATAAGTTCGAAGATACCGAGAATGGTCGGCAGGATCGTGAGGGGTACGCAGACAACACCAACAATGGTGGCAAGTGCGGTGGCGGATGCGGCGAAGCCCCAAAAGAGGTTGACGATGCCGCTGGCGAGGGTGGTCCACGCGATCACGTGGACGAGGGTGGGTTTGGTCGTGTTCATAATGATCTCCTGATTTGTTTTTCTATGCCTTATACGGGAGAGCAGGAGATGGGTTGCAAATAAAAAAGCCTTCGAGCGCTTCGAAGGCTTTTGCTTGTTTGTTGTCGGTGAATTATCCGGTAAGGGTTTTGCGCACCCAGTCACCGACAAGCCAGTATTTGAAATCTTGTCCCTGACTGGTTTGGATGCCGCCGTAAATTCCGTAACCAAGGGCAACGAGCGGCATGGCGCTGATCACACAGGCGAACGGAATGCAGAGGATACCGATCAATACTGCCGAGAGGATGCTGGTGACGAACCACGCCACGCCGGCGAGAATGCCGCCTCCGACCCACCAGATCAGTTGAAAGATCAACGCTTGTAAGGATTGATATGCCACGTAGCGCGAACGGTCCTTGTATACCATGTAAATGATGAGAGGTACGAGCGGACCCAAAAAGCCCGAAAACAAATTTACCAGCACGCCCAAATGGGCGAACATGGCGAACTGACGTTCATCGTTCTGGGAGAGCGGCGGTAGGCTTGCGTTCGGCATGGAGGCAGCAGGTTCGTTGCTCATGAGGACTCCTTTATGAAAGCGAATGATGGGGCGAGTGTATCATAAAATTAAAGCAAAAGGCTCACTGTGAAGCAGTGAGCCTTTGGAGTAAAAGTTATTTTACGCCCAGCCCTGATTCCGAATGAAATCGGAAATCATCGGGATGCGTACATCCTGACCTTGATACGCCTGATATGCCCAATAGAGCATGACAAGGAAAAGGATGGTACCGCAGCCGAATGTCACCGTGGAGATGATGCTGAGCACAACGGTGGCGACAAGAGATTGCACGGCATTGAATTTAATGTAGGGGCGGGACTTCTTATCCTCCATAAAGAGGACAACGAGCGCGATCAGGGGAATTACATAGCCGAGCGCAGCCCAGAGTCTGTCATCACTGTTTGTTTCCATGGTTCATTCCTCCGAAAATTTCTAGTGTTGGATTTTTGTTATTGTACAACCAAACAAGGCAAAGCGCAACCGGGGGTTTATGGGGAAAGCAGGGTAACCCTGCCCCTGCTGGTAGAATCTGCCCATGACCAGAATTGTATTCATGGGTTCTCCAGAGTTCGCCCTGCCGAGCCTGCGCGCATTGACGGGCGCGTATCACGTGGTCGGTGTGGTCACCCAGCCAGACCGCGCTTCAGGACGCGGGCGCGAGTTCAAGCCGCCGCCGGTCAAAACCCTCGCACTCGAATTGGGTACCCCGGTCATGCAGCCCGAAAAATTACGCGCGCCTGAAGCCATGGGTCAACTCCGCGCGTGGTCACCCGATCTGATCGTCGTTGCCGCGTTCGGACAGATCCTCAAACCAGAGGTGCTGGATTTACCGCGCTATGGATGCCTGAATGTGCATGCGTCATTGTTGCCGCGTTGGCGCGGTGCGGCGCCCATCAATGCCGCGATCCTTCATGGCGATGAAGAGACCGGCGTCACCATCATGAAAATGGACGCGGGACTCGACACGGGACCGATGCTGGCAAAGCGTTCCATACGCATCCCTCCCGACGGGACGGCTGGCTCGGTCACCGACGCGTTATCCCATCTTGGGGCAGACCTGTTGATCGAGACCCTACCGCGCTGGATCGCCGGTGAAATCAAACCGGAACCGCAAGACGATTCTCATACAACGTATGCGCCGATGTTGAAAAAGGAGGAAGGCCGGCTCGATTTCACACGCGATGTGCACGAACTCGAACGGCGCGTGCGGGCGATGAATCCGTGGCCCGGCGCATTCATGGATTTTGACGGCGCGATTCTCAAAATCCACCGCGCGCACGTTGAATCGGGAAACGCGGAAGCGGGGCAGAGGCTGGTTTGGCAGAACCAGCCTGCCATCGGCGCTTTCGGCGGATTGCTCATCCTCGATGAAGTGCAGCCTGCCGGGAAAAAATCCATGAACGGGAAATCGTTCCTCGCGGGTGCACGAAATTGGGTTTGAGGTGCATGATGTCAAAATATGTTGCGGCAATCGATCAGGGCACAACCAGCACTCGTTTTATTGTGTTCGATCATGGCGGGAATGTCGTTTCGGCGGCGCAAAAAGAACATCGCCAAATCTACCCCAAGCCCGGCTGGGTGGAGCATGATCCGCTGGAGATTTGGAATAATACGCTGGAGGTGATGGGGAAGACGTTAACGGAACGCGGACTTCAGTCCGCCGTTGAAATTGTAGCAATCGGAATCACTAACCAACGTGAAACCACCGTGGTGTGGGATAAACAGACCGGCAAGCCGGTCTACAACGCCATCGTCTGGCAGGATACGCGGACCGATACGATCTGCGCCAAACTTGCGAAAGTGGGCGGGCAGAATCGCTTCCGCAAAAAGACGGGCTTGCCGCTTGCCACGTATTTTTCCGGTCCGAAGCTCAAATGGATTCTCGATCACGTGCGAGGCGCGAAACAAAAAGCCAGGCGCGGCGATCTGTTGTTCGGGAACATCGACACATGGCTGATCTGGAATTTGACCGGCGCGCACGTCACCGATGTGACCAACGCCTCGCGTACCCTGTTGATGAATCTCAAGTCGCTGGATTGGGACGAGGAGATTCTGAAAGCGATGGGCATTCCTCGCGTGATGTTGCCGGAGATCAGATCATCGTCCGAAATTTATGGGCTGGTAGGAGCGGGGTCTTCCCGCCCAAATTGGGGCGAGATGACCTCGCCCCTACAAAAGATTCCGATCTCCGGTGATCTCGGCGACCAGCAAGCCGCGCTCTTCGGGCAGGCGTGCTTCAAACCCGGCGAGGCGAAAAATACTTACGGCACGGGATGTTTCATGTTGATGAACACCGGTGAACGACCGGTGCAAAGCAAGGCGGGGCTTCTCACCACACTGGGATACAAGATCGGGAACCGAAAAGCGGTCTACGCGCTGGAAGGCTCGATCGCCATCGCCGGTGCGCTTGTCCAGTGGCTGAGGGATAACCTAGGGATGATCCAGTCATCCCCGGAGGTGGAAGCGCTGGCGAAATCCGTTGACGATAACGGCGGGATCTACTTCGTCCCCGCGTTTTCGGGATTGTACGCGCCGTATTGGAAATCCGACGCGCGCGGCGTGATCGTCGGGATGACACGTTTTGTGGACAAAGGTCATATTGCCCGCGCCGCGCTCGAAGCGACTGCGTATCAGACGCGCGAAGTACTCGATGCCATGGAAAAAGACTCTGGTGTGAAGCTCTCCGCGCTGAAAGTGGATGGGGGGATGGTGTTCAACGAATTGCTGATGCAATTTCAATCGGATATGTTGAACGTGCCTGTCGTGCGTCCGAAGGTTGCCGAAACTACATCGTTAGGTGCGGCATACGCGGCGGGACTCGCCGTCGGCTTTTGGAAGGATTTCGATGAATTGAAAAACAACTGGGGACGTGATATGGAATGGAAGCCCGCGATGGACTCGAAGCAACGAAAGAAGTTATACTCGGGATGGAAGAAAGCCGTCACGCGCACGTTCGATTGGGTTGAATGAAAGAGCCGATATTCGATAGTAGAGGATCGTTTAAGTAATTACGAACACCGAATATCGAATCTCAAAGATCGAAATTATGAATCGCAACGAAATTCTCTCCTCCCTCAAGACCAAACCGAATGTCTCCGTGTTGATCGTGGGTGGCGGAATCAACGGCATCGGCACATTCCGCGACCTCGCCATCAACGGTGTGGATGTTCTGCTGGTCGAGCGCGGGGATTTTTGTTCGGGTGCGTCCGCCGCGTCGTCGCACATGGCGCACGGCGGGATTCGCTATCTGGAGAACGGGGAGTTTCGTCTTGTGCGTGAGGCAGTGCGCGAACGCAATCGGATGCTGCAGAACGCACCGCATCTTGTAAAGCCACTGCCGACAGCAGTGCCGATCTTCAAGTGGTTTTCTGGTTTGATGAATGCGCCGCTGAAATTTTTCGGCTTGCTCGATAAACCCAGCGAGCGCGGTTCACTCGTGATCAAGATCGGATTGATGTTCTACGACGCGTTCACCGGAAAACAACGAACGGTTCCGCGGCATACATTTCTTTCACGTGCGAAAGCGCTGTCAACGTGGAACAGGTTGAGCCAAAAGATCGTGAACACAGCCGTGTATTACGATGGCGCGATCCGCAACCCGGAACGACTCGGCGTTGAAGCGCTGCTCGATGCCGAAGCCGAAAACCCGAACGCGCGCGCTCTCAACTACGTCAGCATGGTGGGTGGTAGCGAAGACACGATCATCCTGCGCGACGAACTCACCGATGAATCGTACGACGTGCATCCGAAACTGGTCATCAACGCGGCGGGTCCATGGATCGATTCGGCGAACAGGAAACTGGCTTTGTCCACGCATTTCATCGGCGGTACAAAAGGTTCGCACATCGTGGTGGATCACGCCGAACTGCGTGCAGCGATCGGCGACCACGAATTTTTCTTTGAAAACAACGATGGTCGCATTGTGTTGATCTTCCCTCTTTTCGATAAAGTGCTGATCGGTACATCGGACATTCCAGTGGATGATCCAGACGATGTGCTATGCACGGAGGAGGAAGTGGACTACTTCCTCGCGCTGACGCGCCGCATCTTCCCGGACGTCAACCTGACTCGCGAACACATCGTTTTTCGCTTCTCCGGTGTGCGCCCGCTCCCGCGCTCCACCGCGAAGACCGTCAGCCAGATCTCGCGCGATCACCGCATCGAAGTGTTGAGCGGTGATTGGACGAATCTCGCTTTCCCGGTCTATTCCCTCGTCGGCGGCAAATGGACCTCCTTCCGCGCCTTCGGCGAACAAGTGGCTGACAAAGTCTTTGCGCATTTCGGTATGACTCGCAAACGTGACACGCGTTCCCTGCCGATCGGCGGCGGACGCGCCTATCCGCGCGACGCGGAAGAGTTGAAACGGCAGGTCGAAAGCCTCTCCGCGTGGACGGGCGTTTCGCGTGAACGCGTGCAATTGCTGTTCGACCGTTATGGCACGCGCGCCGAAGCCATCGCCACGTACATGAACGGCGGAACAGATCTCCTGATCAAATCTTTGCCGGATTATTCCTTCCGCGAAATCGCCTACCTTGTGCAACACGAAAAAATTGTTCACCTCGACGATTTCTTACTCAGGCGATCCATGCTGGCAATGCTCGGGCGCGTCACGCGCGAGATGGTGGACGAACTCGCGAACGTGTTCGGCAACATCCTCGGCTGGGACGCGGCTCAGAAAAAAGCCGAGGCGGCGCGTACGCTGTCCATTCTGGCAGGCAGGCATGGGGTCGTCCTGAACGCCGCCAAATCGAAGGAAGAAGCGGGTGGTAGAATAGCGTCCCGATGAATATTTCAGTTGTGGTTCCCGTCTATCGGGGTGAGACTTTAATCGAGCCGCTGGTCGAACGATTGGCGAGGTCCCTGCCCAAATTTTCAAAGAAATATGAGGTGTTGCTTGTCAATGATGGCAGTCCTGATGAGAGTTGGGCTGCGATTCAAAAACTGGCGCGCAGATACAAGTGGGTGAGGGGAATTCGCCTGATGCGAAATTATGGACAGCACAACGCCACCTTGTGCGGTGTGCGCGCCGCACAATATGAGATCACCATCACGATGGACCAAGACTTGCAACATCCGCCTGAGGAGATTCCCATTCTTTTAGCGGAACTCGAAAAAGGATTTGATGTCGCCTACGGCGCGCCGAAACGATTACCTCAAGGATTTGTGCGAAACCTGTTGACCGCGAACATCAAACGGATCCTTGCCCGCGTGATGGGTATCCCGTCGGTGAAGAACATTTCCGCGTTCCGCGCCTTTCGCACGGAGTTACGTGACGCCTTCACCAATTTTCAAAGCCCGACGTTGATCATCGACGTACTGCTTTCATGGGGAACCACGCGTTTCACGTCGGTGCCGGTGGAGATCGAAAAACCCGAAGAACGTTCGAACTACAGGTTTTCCGCGTTGGTGAAAGCCGCGTTGTTGATCCTCACGGGCTACAGCACTGCACCTCTACGATTGGCTAGCGTGATCGGATTTGTGATGACCCTGTTTGGTCTGGGTGTTTTCATCTACGTGATGTACATTTATTTTGCCCTCGGCAGTATACCGGGGTTCCCGTTTCTCGCGTCCATCATTGCGTTGTTCAGCGGCGCGCAGCTCTTCGCGCTGGGGATTTTTGGCGAATATTTGGCGCGCATGTTCGACCGCAGTATGGATCGCCCCGCGTATGTCGTTCAGGAAACGGCGGGGAAATGAACGTGGTCATTTTGCAGCCGTCGTACATTCCGTGGCGCGGCTATTTTGATCAAATCCGCCGCGCCGACCTCTTCATTTTTTACGACGACATCCAATACGATAAACACGGGTGGCGCAACCGCAACCAGATCAAGACACGTCAAGGCAAACAATGGCTCACCATTCCGGTTCACACGAAAGGCGTGACGCAAGGCGTTCTGATCAAGGATGTGCGCATCGACTGGTCGAAACCGTGGGCGAAGAGCCACCTCAAGTCATTGACGGTCTCCTACTCCAAGGCGCCTCACTTTAGGGGATACCTGCCCCTGCTGGATGAAATCTATCAACGCCGCGACGAATACCTCGCCGATTTCACCATCGAGACCTCGATGCGTCTCGCGCGTGAACTGGGAATCACTTCCACGCGCTTCATGCGTTCCTCCGAATTGTCGAATATCGAAGGGCAAAAGACCGACCGCGTGGTCAACGTGTTGAAGCGGGTCGGCGCGACCCATTACCTCTGCGGTCCATCCGCTCGTTCGTACATGGAGCCTGAAAAATTCGATGCAGCGGGAATCACCTTCGAGTATATGCAATACGATTACCCTGAATATCCTCAGATGTATCCGCCGTACGACCCGTACGTTTCGATCCTTGACCTGTTTTTCATGACGGGGGATCGCGCAAGCGCTTATTTTGAAACACAACAGGAAGGCGAGCATGAGCGTGGATGAAACCCAGAAGAAACTGGGCGAGTACTTTTCGGAAAAACTCGACGAGTTCGGCGCGACCCCGAAAGGCGTGGACTACAACGGACCTGAATCGCAGGCGCTTCGTTTTGAACAACTCGTGAAGGTGATCGACCCGTCCCGTCCATTTTCGGTCATCGACTACGGGTGCGGGTACGGCGCGCTGTTCGATTTTTTGCATCAGAAAGGCTGGAAATTCGAGTACTACGGGATCGATCTGCTCGAGAAGATGGTGTCGGCTGGGCGTGAAGCACACAAGGATTTCCCGAACGCGCACTTCACCGCGAACGAAAGTGATGTTTCCGTTGTGGATTATCTAGTGGCGGGTGCGATCTTCAACATCAAACTGGAAGAATCGTATGATGGTTGGCAGACTTTTACCTGCAAAACACTCGAACGCATGAACGCGTTGTGCTCGAAGGGGTTTGCCTTCAACATGCTCACGAAATATTCCGACGCCGACCGCATGGCGCAACGCCCTGACCTGTTTTACGGCGACCCGCTGTTCTACTTCGATTTTTGTAAAAGAAATTTCTCGCGCAATGTAGCCTTGCTGCACGATTACGGGCTGTACGATTTCACGATCCTTGTTCGGAAGGATAGACAGGCGAAACCATAGGGGCACGGCGAGTTCTGAAATGGATAATTACGGTGAGTCGTTTCGCCCCGCTCCTACATGCATAAACAATTGCCAGACGACACGTAAAATGCAAACCATCCAAGCTCCGCGCGCTTCGGCGATCCTCTACAACTTGCTGGTGAGCCAGCGACAGGCAAAGCTGTGGCTGTTGCCTGCGAACATCTGCCCGATCGTGCCGGTCACGTTCCTAAAGGCAAAAACCCCGTTCGAGTTCGTGGATATTTCGCCTGAAAACTTTCACATGGATTTGAATCAGGCAGAGGCGCGGATGGAGAAACGGGATGTCGGGGGATTGTTCTACGCACACACCTACGGAGACGAATCAACCCCGGAGGAATTTTTTGCCCGAGCCAAAACCCTGAATCCCGAATTGTTGATCGTTGATGATCGTTGCTTGTGCATTCCAACGTTTGAAACAAACTCCTCAGCCGATTTGGTTCTGTTCAGCACGGGGTACGCCAAAGTCGTTGAACTCAACTCGGGCGGTTACGCGTTACTGCGGGAAGGCGTGGATTACGAACCTGTGCCGCTGAAATTCGATCCGGTGCGCCACGAGGAACTTGAGAGGTCGTACAAAGCCGCCGTCCAGAAT
Organism: Chloroflexota bacterium; assembly: GCA_040753755.1. GTDB lineage: Bacteria > Chloroflexota > Anaerolineae > Anaerolineales > Villigracilaceae > Defluviilinea. The sequence goes on along the minus strand of JBFMDB010000005.1, from coordinate 127,181 downwards.
CGGACTCGTTTTGATTATCGCGACGCGGATTGGCTGCAAACAGTTTCGGAACTATCCGACTGGAAAATATATCGCCGTATGATCGAGGTCGGCTTGGAGGTGTCTTTGCTCCAGCGCAGGATGCTGAACGCGATCTATGCCTCCCGTTTGCCCGCAGAAATTCAACTGCCGCCGCAATACCGAACGTGGCGGTTCAACATCCGTGTGATGAACAAACAAGAAGTTATGAAGGAAATTTTCGATAGCGGATTGTTTGCCAGTTCGCACTATGCCTCGCTGGCGGGGATTATGTCGGATGGGCATGCGCATCACGCGGAGGCGTTGGCAAAGGAAGCGGTCAATTTGTTCAACGATCATCACTTCACGGCGGAAATGGCGGAGCGAGTCTGTGAAATTATTGTGAAAATGGCAAAGTGGTAGAATCATCCCGATGCCCGCCAAAAAACGCAGATTCAAAATCGACCTGGTCATCCCCGTCTACAACGAAGCGGGTGTGATCGAAACGATTCACCGGCACATCCGCGCCGTTATCGATAGACTCCCCCACGAGTTCCGCTTCCTCTACGTGGACGACGGTTCGGACGACGGGACGGCGGAGTCGCTCCGGTCGGTGAAGCAGGCTGACCGGCGCGTGACCGTGCTCCCGTTGAGTCGGAATTTCGGTCACCAAGCCGCGCTCACCGCCGGACTCGATCACTCGACAGGCGACATCGTCATTACCATGGACGGCGACGGTCAGCATCCGCCGGAGAAAATTCCCGAGATGATCCAGTTGGTTGCGCAGGGTTATGATATCGTGCAGGGACAACGCGTCGCCGAAGCGCGCCCTGCCTTCTTCAAAAAATTAACCTCCGACACTTTTTATAAACTCATCAACACCATCAGCGGCACCCAAATGGTGGCAGGCGCGGCGGACTTCCGCGCGCTGACCCGCCAAGCCGTGGATGCGCTCAAGGCGATGCCCGAATATCATCGCTTCCTACGCGGCATGATCTCGTGGATGGGATACCGCAGTGTGATCCTGCCGTATCAGCAACCCGCGCGCGTGGCGGGGCGATCCAAATATTCTTTGGGCAAAATGTTCCGCTTGGCGTCGGATGCGATTTTCTCATTTTCGTTGATCCCGCTGTACATTGGTTTGAGTTCTGGACTGCTGTTTTTCGCGTTGGCATTCGCTCAATTGAGTTGGGTGTTGTGGCTTTCCTTGACGAAGAACACCGAGCATTATGTGGCGCCGGGGTGGAGTTCATTGATGGGCGTGTTGTTGATCGCCAGCGGCATCATCATGATCCTGCTCGGCTTCATCGGCGTGTACGTCGGTTATATCTTTCAGGAAGTGAAACGCAGACCCGTATATCTGCTAAAGAAAGGGGAGTAATTTTGAGTTCATCTCACAAGCCCGTCTATCAATTCGTGTTCCTGCGTCACGGTGAATCGACCGGCAACGCCGAATCGCGCTGGCAGGGGCAGTCCGATTATCCGCTCACCGAGCGCGGACGCGCGCAAGCAACGGCGTTGGCGAATCGTTGGAAGGCGGAGGGCGTGAAATTCGATCTGGCGATTTCCAGCACGTTACAACGCGCGAAGGAGACCGCGGAGATCATTGCGTCCTCATTGAAAGTACCACTTGAGTTTGATGAGGTCTGGCTCGAACGCGACGTCGGCGAGATGGAAGGACTGACCAACGAAGAGGTCCAGCAAAAGCCGCGCCCGGCGTACGTCACACCGTACGACTCGATCGGCGGCGATGGCGAAGGCGATTGGGCGTTGTTCCTGCGCGCGGGTCAAGCGTTGCATAATTTGCTCAAGCGGCCCGCGGGCAGTTATCTCATTGTTTCGCACGGCGGTTTGTTGAATCAATTGATGCACGCCATCGTAGGTGTTTCGCATCATGCCGACCCATCGGGTGTGCGTTTTCGTTTCGAGAACACATCGTTTGCACGCGTCATTTATCAGCCGCATTTGCATCGCTGGGCGATCGATGCGCTCAACGATCACGCGCATTTGAGTTCGTTGAAATAATGTCTTTTACAAGTAAGCCTTTCGGAGCCACAGAGACCATGAGATTTTTCCACCTGCCCCGAACGGCAGGTGCGGGGTCTGCGCACCCTGTGCGCTCTGTGGCTGATCCTCCCGCAGAGGCATAAAACAGGAATCGCTGTGACAATTGTTGAAACCGCAAGTCACATCAATGCAAAGATGAAAATCCTCACCCTCGGCGCGGGAGCCATCGGCACGTATGTGGGCGGAAGTCTCGCGCTGGCGGGGAGTCAGCTTGTTTTTCTCGAACGCGCCGACAAAGTGAATCAACTTCGGGAACGCGGACTGAGATTGGATTTGACCGCGGATGAAAGACGAAGGACGAAAGAAGTAACCATTGTTCGACCCTCCGCCTTTGTCGCGGTTACATCGTTGGAAGATGCGCTTCGTTACGGACCGTTCGACTTGGTCCTCTTCGCTTTGAAATCGTACGACACCCCAGCCGCGCTCGAAACCCTCAAACCCTACGCGGACAAAATGCCGCCGTTCCTGTGCCTCTCGAACGGACTCTCAAATGAACGGCTGATCGCCGACGCGTTGGGTAAAGACAAAGTGATTCCCGGTACCGTGACCACTGCCGTCGGACGGCGCGGCGCGGGCGATATTGTGCTGGAACGCCTGCGGGGGATCGGCATCGCGAAGGCGACCCCATTCGCCGAAGAATTATTCATCGCGTTCGAGAATGCACTGCTCAACCCGCGCCTCTTCGATGACGCGGAATCGATGAAGTGGTCGAAACTGCTCACGAACCTGATAGCGAATCCCACCTCAGCAATTCTCGATATGACCGCTGCTGAAATTCTGGCGAATAAAAAACTGTACAGACTCGAAGTAGAGATGTTACGCGAGTGTCTCGCGGTGATGCAGGCGCAGGGGATCAACGTGGTTGACCTGCCCGGCACTCCCGTCCGTGCGCTGGCGTTCGCGGCGCGGCTTCCGCTGTGGCTCTCGAAACCGTTCCTCAGCCGCGCGGCGGGCGCGGGTCGCGGCAACAAAATGCCCTCCTTTCACATCGACCTGCACGCGGGGCGCCCCAACAGCGAAGTGGAGTATCTGCACGGCGAGGTCGTCCGCGCAGGCGTACAATTCAAGGTGCCGACCCCGGTGAACAAGATGCTCACCGAAACCTTGCTGGCGTTGGTCCGCAAGGAGATTCCGATAAATGAATTTGCAAAAAAGCCGGAAAAGCTGGTTGCCGGGTTTGAACGTTAGAAGGTTGAAACGTGGACGACAACCTTTGAACGTGTAGACTTGCCAACCTGCAAACGTAAAACTATGCCTTTCAAACTCGTACGACCACGAAGTCAAATCGAAATCCACCTCCCGGATGGACGCGTGTTGTCCGGTCCGCGCGGCGCGGCGGTGGGCGATTTCCTCTCCGCCATCGAGCACGACTCGCAACTCGTTGGGGCGGTGGTCAACGGCGACCTGCGTGAATTAACCTTCCCCGTCGGAATGGACTCGCGCGTCACGCCGGTCACCATGTCCACGCCGGACGGCACGCGCATCTACCGGCGATCCCTCACATTTTTGCTCGAAATGGTGTTCGCGGATATGTATCCGCATGCGACGTTGTTCATTGACCACTCCGTTGCATCGGGCGGATATTACTGCGAGGTGAAGGGACGCAAACCGTTATCTGAATCGGAACTGGGCGTGTTGAAAGTGTTGATGCAAAAGATCGTCAAGGATGACTTGCCGTTCGTGCGAAAAGAAGTCCCGTTGAAAGAAGCGATGGACTATTTCCTCTCGCGCGGCGAAGACGATAAAGTGCAGTTGCTGAAATATCGCAAGAAGGCATATCTCACGCTGTACAGCCTCAACGAACGCATGGATTATCACCACGGCTACATGGTGCCGTCTACGGGATATTTGCAGTGGTTCGATCTCGTTCCCACGGGCGATGGTTTTACCTTGCTGTATCCCAGCCGAAGAAATCCGAATGAACTGTTGCCGATGGCCGAGTATCCAAAACTGCTGGCGACCTTTTTGCAATACGGCGGCTGGCTCGAAAAACTCGGCATCTCGAACGTCGGCTCGCTCAACGACGCCATCGAGAGCGGACGCGGCGATGAGATCGTTCTGGTCTCGGAGGCGTTCCACGAACAGCGGCTCTCGCAGATCGCGCGGCAGGTCGCTGAAAAGGTCGAGCATGCGCATTTGATCTTGGTTTCGGGTCCCTCGTCTGCGGGCAAAACCACCTTCTCGAAACGACTCATGGTGCAATTGCTTGCGCTCGGCATTTCGCCGTTCCCGCTCGAACTCGATAATTATTTTTTGGCGCGCGATAAAACACCGCTCGGCGAGGATGGCAAACCCGATTTCGAAGCGCTTGAAGCGCTCGATCTTCCACTGCTCGCCGATCATTTGCAAAAGTTGATCCACGGCGACGAGGTCCAACTGCCGCGCTACAACTTCCGGACCGGGCTGAGGGAGGTGGGGGAGGTCATCCGACTCGCGCGCGGACAACCGATCATCCTCGAAGGGATTCACGGACTCGACCCGCGCCTGATTCCCGAAAGTTTGAGCGGCGAGGCGTTCCGCATCTACATCTCGGCTCTGACGCAGTTGAACCTGGATCGCCATAACCGGGTCTCCACCACCGACACGCGCCTCCTGCGGCGCATCGTGCGCGACGCGCGCGAGCGCGGCTATACCGCCTCGCAGACCATCTCACGCTGGGAGTCTGTCCGGCGCGGCGAAGCGAAATACATCTTCCCGAACCAGGAAAATGCGGATGTGATGTTCAACTCTGCGTTGGTGTATGAAATGGCGGCGCTCAAGCCGCTCGCCGAACCGTTGATTCGACAGGTGCAACACGGCACGCCGGAATACATCGAAGCCAAACGCCTGCTCGCGTTCCTCGAATGGTTCGTACCGCTCGATATCAACCTCGTGCCAGAGACTTCGATCATGCGCGAATTTCTCGGGGGTTCGATTTTGAAAGACTTTACGGTGTGGAAGAATAAGTAGGGGCTTGCGTTAGCGGCCGACGGGGGCGAGTATTGGGAATGGTTCTAAACCAGAAAACTCCCTAGGCGCTGAAAATGCTTATTAAGGCCGCAGACTCCCCGCCATCCGCTGCCCTCTTTGTTAGCCAGCACTTTCAGGTGCTACGTTAATTACCAGCTCGGAGTTACGTGAGGCCCGCGGATCTAGACCCGTAATCTCACATTTTATTAGGATGGAGCCCTTGAGGCGTTCGACAACATGGAAGGTTAGGTGCTGTAGAAGCAAGGGTGCGCCATTTGTGACGACCTCCTCCGGCGCAGTGTACTTAAGTATTGCCGGACCGTCATTGGTAATGTGTCCTTGTATTTCTTCCCAGCGCGCATCTGGACGTGGAGGTCTGATTGTGATTCCCTTATTTAGGGGTTCTCCAAGCCACGAGCAGGAAAGTGAGACGAATACGCCTTTATAAGATGTGCCAGGTTTGTCTGTAGTGATCACAATCCCAAAAGTGGGGCGGAAATCAGGATTATGGGGAATCTTAAAACTGATCGCATCCGCCCATGATTTAGGGGTTGGAGGATTGCCGCTGTAAATTCCGCAGACAAGGTTTGCATCGACGTTCTTCGCCTCCAACTCAGAATAGATACGAATGTTTTCCCAAACAAAACCCAAGCCCAAAATTGCGCCATACACCCATGCGGGCAGGGTGAGCTGAATGCCCATGGCATTTGCCACGATAAACAGTACGTCCACAATTCCGGCTCCAATGACCGGAACAGACCTGATAATCCTCCACAGATAACCAAATACAGATCTCAACTCCTCACCTCAATTCTGCACAATTTGTCCGTGCGTTAAGTATCAATATGCAATATGCTGGCTAACTAGGGGTTATATGGACGGTATAATGGCTTATGGACAGTCCGTATAATGTCAGAAAGCCTTTAGGACGTTATACCGCCGTGAATTAAAGATTGCTGAGATTATAACCCAGCTACCAGCCTTCACAACAACTTACTCCCCAACGGGACAGGTTTATCTGGCACGCACAACGCGACCTCGCCGTTTTCATTAGCGAACCCGGTCACCAAACACTCCGACATGAACGGTCCGATCTGCTTTTTGGGGAAGTTCACCACCGCCACGACCAGCCTGCCGACGAGTTCCTCCGCTTTGTACAACGTGGTCAGTTGCGCACTCGATTTTTTAATGCCTAGTTCCGCGCCAAAATCCACTTCGAGGATGTAAGCGGGTTTCCGCGCTTCGGGGAAGGGTTTGGCGGAGATCACCCGTCCCACGCGCAGTTCGACTTTGGCGAATTCGTCCCAGGTGATGGGTTGCATAGAATCCTATTTCACGGCAATCAGATTTTCAATTTCACGAAGAACAGTTTCGAAATCAGGCAAATTGGATTCAATAACGTTTTCATCAGCTGTGTGTTTGTGATGAGGCGCGGATGAAAGATCGGGATAATGGGGGGAATTGTCGTAACGGAATACCATCTTTGCATCCGCCCGTTGATAGTGATAGGAGTATGCAATTTTGGCGGGATTACCCTGTCCTACGAACAATTCCCGAAAATGCATTCGGGAATTGTCAATGAAGTAAATGTCGCCGCGAATAAACCAGGCATCCTTACGATCATCGAATAAGAGGAGCGGCTCATGCACAAACGGGGATGCGGCAAGAAGAGCCTGCAACCGCTCGAAATACTCATTCAAGTTGCGCCTCGCGCATGGATTGCAGTTGATTTTCTAAATGATGAAATGCTTCCACTTCCATCCACCAATCGAGAAAATCAAGCGTTTCCTCGATTTCGCGCGCCTTGAATTTTCGCTCGAACTCTTCGGTGGTCATGTGATGGCGTTTTTCGAAGGCTTCCAATGCGGTACGCGTACGCTCAACGGAATGCTCCAGCAATTTCGCTTCGCGGTCCATCGCGGCGCGCACGAGAGGCTTGAGAGCGTCTGCATTTTCAGTGCGGATAACGATTTCCTGTAACATGCGGCTATCCTTTCTGCATGTTCGATATTATAAGCCAAATTCGCGCGACACCAACTTCCCATGGCTGATCACAGCCATCGGCGCGGAATGTTCCCGCAATCCCTCCAGCACATTCGGCTGATTCAACACCACCAGATTCGCATTCCCTCCGACCTTCAACTTGTGACCTTCAACATTCATTGCCCTTGCCGCGTTGACGGTGATCATGTCGTACAATGTTTCCATCTCTTGCCGCGTCGTCATCCATAAAAGATGCGATGCGAGAAACGCGACTTCGAGCATGTTGTTTCGTCCGAACGGGTAGTACGCATCCGAGATGTCATCCTGCCCCAAACAAACCGACGCGCCTTCGGCGAGCAGCTCCTTCACCCGTGCGTGAAGCGGTCCCGTGTGCGGGTCGCTGACGACGGTCATGTTTGCCTGCTTCAACAACGCGGCGAGTTTCTGAAAATACGGGGTGGGATACAACGCCATCGCCCGCGCGTGATGCGCGAGGGCGCGTCCGTGCCAGCCGCGTCGGATCGCTTCAACAGCCATCAACTCCAGCGAACGTAATCCTGCGTCGCCCGCGTCGTCCACAAGCATCGAAACATCCTTGTCGAATTCCACCGCGAGATCGAAAATTTCTTTCACGTGTTGATGAATGTCCGCGTCGGTAAATTCGATCCACGGGATTCCGCCGACCACGTCCGCGCCGAGTTTCATCGCCTCGCGCATCAAGCGGTCTGTGCCGGGCTCGCGCACCCAGCCATCCTGCGCAAACGCCACGACTTGAATATCCACGATTCCCTTGAACTCCTCGCGCGCGCGGATCAACGCTTTGACTCCTTCAAGACGCGCTTTGCTGTCCACATCGGCGAACGCGCGGATGTGCGTGTTGCCGAACCGCGCGGCTTGCGCCACCGCTTTGCGCACGTTTTCGATGATCCACGACTCGTCGTATTTTTCTTTCACGCGCGCCGCGAGCTCGATGGCGGTCATGGCTTTGCCCATCCCTTCGCCTTGATACGCCGTGAGCGCGTCCTCGTCCATCATTTGCAGGGTGTAGACTTTGCACAGATGCAGGTGCGGATTGACAAACGACTCGGTGACGAGATTTCCTTCCGCGTCGAGAATGATATTCGCGCTGCTTGTAGGGGCGGATCGCGATCCGCCCCTACTTTGTTCGATGCTTTGAATTTTTCCAGCTGAGATGCCTATATCCACCGTTGATTCGCTTCCGCGTAGTTTGGCGTTCTTGATGAGGATGTCGAATTGGTTGGTCATGTTCACTCCTTTTGCTAAATGCCTCAGAACATTGGATAAATGCTCAATCGCGGTCTTGACCCCGAAGGGGTCACATGATTATAGATTGTGAGGAATGTTGATCAAATTCCGACGAGGTGTCATAGCCAACAAAGAATCGTGCCATCCCTTCGGGATTTGGATATTGTTTGCGAATTTCTACAATAATTTCATCCCTTCGGGATTGACGGGTTTAGTATTTCATCTCCACTCGTAACCTTGGTGAAATTGGTCTTGAAATTCAAAAAATAGGATTCAAAATATTTATACGACAGGCCCGCGAAGAGAACCGTCAACGCGAGGGCGAGAGGGTAGAGCAGCGCGTCCACGGGCGCGCCCAGCCCAACCGTGATACGAAGCGCAAGCACGATGGCAATGGGATGGTACATGTAGAGTCCGTACGAAATTTTGCCGAGATAACGAATCGGTCCTTGTTCCAAAGAGATAAGATTGTCTTTGTTTGCGGCAAAGTTGAGAATGATGATGCCGAACCAGATCGAGTAAAACTCTTTGTACAGGTACGGGAATTGCAGATCGTTGACCGTGATGCGCGGAAAATACACGCCGCGATACAGCAACACCGCCGTGAACCCGAGCGCGAAGTAAAACAAATACTTGTTGAGAAAGAATTTCAGCGCCGGATGTTTCGCGTGCAACAACAGCGCGAAGAATCCGCCGATCGCCATGCTGGCGATGTTGAACGACTGCCAGAACGCGTTGAGTTCGTACTTGAGCGGGATGAAATCGGTGCGGCTGGAGAACAATGCGCGCGCGAAGATCAGGTAGCCGACGACAATGAATAACATCAAATGCAACCGATAGTTCTTGATGAATTTCAAGATGGGGGGCCAGATGAGATAGAACTGCTCCTCTGTGCCGATGGACCACAACAGGGAGGCATACGGCACAACGCCAAATAACGGCGAGACAAGGTTTGGCAGGAAGAACACGTACAGAAAAATTTTTGCGAGCAAGTCTTCGTAAATCGTTGCTCTGTCGTATTCAGGCAGGACGAACAATGGAACGTTCGGGAGAACGGCGAGCGCGAGAATGACGATCAAAAAATACAGGGGCCAGATGCGCAGGATTCTGCGGATATAAAAATTCTTGACCGCGATGGTCTTTGTCCGTTTTTCCTCCTCCAAGAGGAGGTAGGTAATGAGAAACCCGCTCAACACGAAGAACAGGATGACTCCCAGTTCGCCGATGATCTGAACGAACGAGGAGGAAAAATCATTCGGCAGGTCGTGGAGGTATTTGAGCTGCTCGACGTGATGCACGATCACCAGCAGCGCGGCGATGAACCTCAAACCGTTGAGGTTGGGGAAGTAGATGCGGTCTTTGGTCAACAATTCCGTTCCATCCCGCGTTCGTTAAAGGAGGACCTGCACCAATATCATCGCACAAAACCCGATGGAAAACGCCCAAGCCACTTTGATGGGGGAGGAGGAGTGTAACGCCTCGGGGATCAACTCAAGGATGACGAGGAAGATCATCGCCCCGGCGGCGAACCCCATGAGGATGGGCATGACGGGCTGGAACAACCACGAGACGTACGCGGCAGGCACCGCCGCGATCGGCTGGGGAAGGCTGGTGAAGAACGCCGCCCAAAAGCACCGCCAGATCGAAGCGCCCGCCGCGCGCATGGGGATGGCGACCGCCAGCCCTTCAGGAATGTTGTGCAACGCGATGGCGAGCGCGATGTAATTCCCGAGGTTGTTCTCATACACCGCGGACGAGGCATAGCCGACGCCCACCGCCACTCCCTCCGGGATGCTATGCACCGCCATCGCGACGAAGATCAGAATCTGGGCTTTGTTGCCCCAGCGCTTCCAATTTCCCTCCTCGAGCCGTTGAGGTGAAAAATATTTATCCACTTGCGAGAGAAACAACGCGCCCAAGAGAATGCCAAGAACAACCGGGATCGCATCGGCGAGTTGAATGTGTTCTGAAGAGAGGGTCAGCCCCGGCAGAATCAAATTGTAGACCGAAGCCGCGAACATGAGACCGCCTGCGGCGGAATAAGCGAGCCCGGTATGCCTGCGAAGATCGATTGCCTTGAATGCCAGCGGCAGCGCGCCCAACCCGCAGGCAAAACTGGCAAGGATTCCAGCGACGAGGCTTTGCAGAATGAAAGGTTGCATGGTTTGTGATCCTGTTATTGACGATCCAAGAATATATCTTCCATCGAGAGTTCATCTTCCACCGGTTCGAGATGCGTGAAGACGGTCACCACGCCGCCCAGCGCGTTGCGGATGTCTGACTCGAAATCCTCCGCGAGGTGATGGGCGTCGTGCACGGTCATACGACCGGGAACGAGCATGTGCACAGAAACGAATTGGCGCGCTGCGGCTTGGCGCGTCCGTAAGGCATGAAAGGTGACGCGTTTGCTGCGGTATTTTTTCATGACCTCTTCGATCAACTTCAATTCTTTTGCAGGCAGAGAGGCGTCCATCAAGCCCGAAACCGAACGACTGACGAGTTGAAACCCGGTCCAAATGATGTTCAATGCCACTGCGACGGCAATCAGCGGATCGAGTATCAGCCAACCCGTGAGCGCGACGACCCCAACCGCGCCGATGACGCCCAACGATGTCCACACATCGGTCATCAAATGCTGGGCGTCCGCTTCGAGGGAGATGGAATTGCGCCGCTTCCCCTCGCCGGTCAATTTGCGCGCCACTAGGAAGTTGATCAACGAAGCTGTCGCGCTCACCCCTAGTCCCAACCCCAGTTGTTCCAGCGGCTGGGGATTCAACAACCGCTGGATCGCCGCGCCGACGATACCGGCCGCCGCGCCGAGGATGAGCAAGCCCTCTGTTGCGGACGCGAAATATTCCGCCTTGCTGTGCCCATACACGTGACTCTCGTCCGCGGGGCGCGCGGCGATGGTCAACATGCCCAACGCCATCCCCGCGCCGACTAAATTCACGAGTGATTCGATTGCATCCGAAAGCAGACCAACCGAGCCTGTCAGATAATACGCGCCTGTTTTCAGTGCAATTGTCGCCAGCGCCGCGGCGATGGATAGCCACGCAAAACGCGTCAGCGACGCGCGGTTCTGCATCTGGTCGTTGTGCTCGGCTTGTTTATGCGGCATGCGTGGAATGATACTTCATCACGACGGGTTTGTAATGGATGAAAATTACACGTTGAGATCGCGCCCGCCTTTTTCTTGGAACGCACCGGTATGACGGGTCTCAAAGCCGTGAATCGCGTGTTTTTAGATGGAACGGTTTGTTCTAAGTTTAACCGTATCCACCGCCTGTGCCTCTCGCGGCTTGATTCGAATCGATGATGAAGCGAAGTGCTGGATAACGGAAACAGCGAAGGCTGTAACCTTTCCACGCTTCGAAAGAGTTCGACCTGTGCTACACTGCGCCAAATCCCACCGATAGCAGAGGTCGAATGTATGGATCGTCAAATTATCTAAATCCGTTTCCCCTGCTGGTCATCTTGTTAATGCTCATCAGCGCGCAGTCATGCACTGCCTCAAACCTGCCGCCGCCCCCCAAAGCGCAATGGACAGTGATGGTCTACATCGCGGGAGATAACGAACTGGAGGAATATGTTGTCTCCGATATCGAACAGGAACTTGCATTCACAGGTTCGAGTGACGAAGTGCAGGTACTCGTGTTGGCAGACCGGGTTCCCGGTTACGATGCCAGTCGCGGCGACTGGCAGACCACGAAACTCTTTCACGTCACACAAGGCATGATCGCGGACTCAGCCAGCGCGGTCGCGGATTGGGGCGAGCGCAACATGGGCGACCCTCAAACGTTGATCGATTTCGTCGCGTGGTCGAAAATGAACTATCCCGCCGAGCATTACGCGTTGTACTTCTGGGGTCACGGTTGGAGCTGGCATCCCGGCTGGGTGATGATCGACGATACCGATGGCGACACGTTGGATTACGATGAAATGAAAATCGCCATTCCAGCGCTGGGCTTTATCGATGTGATCGGTTATGACGGCTGTAACATGGCATCCATCGAGATGTTACAGCTTTGGCACGGATACAGTACCGCCCTGACCAGTTCACAGGAATATGTGGAAGACTATGGGATCGAGTATGACATCCTTCTCGCCGAATTGAGCGCCAACCCAAATATGACCGCGGACGAAGTGGCGATCGCTACCAGCCGGAGCGCGACGCACGACAAAACATGGTCTGCCATGGCAACGGACACGCGCCTCGATGCGCTTCTTTCCGCTGTGGACGACTGGTCCGTCGCGTTGACGAAGGATCTGCCCTCCAACCGCGCAGACTATGACCGGGCTTTCGAAAACACCCAATCCTTTTGGGAAGCGCCGATGGACAAGGACTTGTACGATATGGCGTACGAACTGGAGCGGGTCGTATCGGATGCCGAGGTAAAGTCTATGAGCCGGGCGGTGATGGAAGCCGTGAATCAGGTTGTGCTGTATGAATCTCATGATAACGAATATGGCGATGCGCACGGGATCACGATCTACCATGTTTCAACCGCATCCGAACAAGATTCTGATTACGAGTATTACCGTTCGACTGTGGATTTTGCCCTCCAAACCCGTTGGGTTGAATTTCTCGATGCGTACGGAAAGTGACGCTTGAATTTGGAATTTCCCTGTGCTACACTGGACAAAACCAAACCACGGAGGAGCCATGCGCAAATCATTTCGCTTGATCGGTACGATTGTTTCCGTGCTCGTGTTGGTGAGTGTGTTGGCAGGCTCGGCGGTTGCCGCGCCGCCAGCCCCGCAAGCCAAGTGGACGGTGATGGTTTATATCTCGGGGGATAATAATCTCGAAGAGTACGTGGTGAAGGACATTGAATTGGAACTCGCGCCGACGGGGTCGAGCGCGAACGTGCAGGTGGTTGCGCTGGCAGATCGCGGTCCCGGCTATGACACGAGCCGCGGCGATTGGCAGACGACCAAGTTGTATCACGTCACACAGGGCATGATCGCGGACTCAGCGAGCGCGGTCGCGGATTGGGGCGAACGCAACATGGGCGACCCGCAAACATTGATTGATTTCGTCGCGTGGTCGAAAATGAACTATCCCGCCGATCATTACGTGTTGTACTTCTGGGGTCACGGCTGGAGCTGGCATCCCGGCTGGGTGATGGAAGATGACACAGATGCCGATACGCTCGATTACGATGAAGTGAAAGCCGCCATACCCTCACTCGGCTTCATTGACGTGGTTGGCTATGACGGTTGCAACATGGCGTCCATCGAGATCCTCAAACTCTGGCACAACAAAGCCACCGCGTTGACAGGTTCACAAGAGTGGGTGGGCTGGGATGGCATCGAATATGATGTTGTCCTTGCGCAGTTAGCCGCCAACCCGAACATGACTGCCGATCAGGTTGCGATTGCCACGAGTCAAAGCACGGTCACCGATAAGACGTGGTCTGCTGTCGCCGTGGACAGCCGCCTCACCACGTTGCTCACCGCTGTGGATCAATGGGCTGTCGCGTTGAAGAACGGACTCCCTGCCAACAAGAAAAAATATGATTCAGCCTTTACCGCCACTCGTTCCTTCTGGCAGGCGCCGATGGACAAAGACCTGTACGACTTGGCGTTCGAGATCAAGAACAAGGTCTCTGATACCAATATCAAGAACAAGAGTCAAGCAGTGATGAATGCGTTTGCCACGGTCGTGTTGCATGAGCGTCACGTATCACAATACGCCGACGCGCATGGCATCACGATTTATGGTCCCTCCAAGGCGAGCCAAAAACTGGACCACGCGTATTTCCTCACCCTCGATTTTGCTCTGACGAATAATTGGGATGAATTCTTGAATACATATGTGCCGTGACCCCCTCCCATCCTCCCCCAAATCCGCAGGATTTGGGGGAGGTGTCCAAAGGACGGTGGGGGCAGGAATAAACAGACCTTCGAGTTTTGGCTCGGAGGTCTTGTTTAATCAAACGGTGATGATGGGTTGGATGAATAATGATATTCAAAGCAGTCCTGGCGGGTGAACTTTTATTGTTTCCCAACTTCCATCGGGCAGAGAACGCCTCAAAATGCCATCTTCTCCTATTGCAATAACAACATATTCAGTTCCATCCCATTCAAAAACAGTAAAATCATAAATACGGTCATCCACTTCAAGCGAATTGTTCCAAGTTGTACCGCCGTCAAGAGATTCCTGAATAACTCGTGAACCTTGTTTTCGATAACAGACCTGCGAATATATTACTCCACAAATTTGATGAGAGGATCTGTTTCCATCGATTTTACTAAGATTCGGATCTATTTCCCATAACAATCCACCATCCAAACTTCTCGCAACAGGATAAGAGAACAAACCCCATTTGGTATCAGCCGCATATAAAATCCCATCTTTGAATTCTATCTTTGTAATATAGGTGGTTGTCCATTCCTTTGGTGAGGAGGCAATTGAAGACGAAATGGCGAGTAACAAGACGGCGAAGGCAAATTTCCTTGGTTTTGTTCGATGAGATTGATCCCAGATTTTCCACGCGGGGAGCATTGCAATCAACCCGACAATATCTGTCCAATCAAGAATAAATTGGGCTGGAAAACCCACGACGAATGAAGCGAATTGAGATGTTAGGGAATTGATGTAGGGGGAGGTCTTGAGAAAGATAAGCCAAATGGCGACAAACGCGAATGAGACTTGCCCAATGATGCGCGGCTTGAGATCAAATCTGGAAAGCAAAACGCTCAAGCCAGCCGCGACAATGAAGGGGAAAAAGAACAACCCTGCAAAATCACTTAATTTTCCTGTCAGCCAGGATGGACTTATTACTTTGAGAACATGGTCATTGAGTAAGAGCAATGTAATACTCAAGAGTGTAACTGGATGTTGTAAACACCGAAGGCTATTTTCGAAAGCTTGATTTCCTATTTTCATTTTTGCCTCTGGAAGCACCAACTGCGCGACTATTTGACTATCAAACTAAATGACTCCAAGTTTCCTCCCAACCTTCGCAAACGCCTCCAAGCCTTGACCGAGATCATCGCGGTCGTGAGAGGCGGAGATCATCACGCGGATGCGCGCCTTGCCTTTTGCCACGGTGGGGAAGCCGATTGCCATGGCGAACACGCCTCCTTCGAATAACTCACGGCTGAATTGTTGCGCGAGCGGCGCTTCGCCGAGCATGACAGGTGTGATAGGCGTTTCGCTGACGCCTGTATCGAAACCGAGTTTCTTCATTTCGGCTTTGAAATAATTGGCGTTGTCCCAAAGTTTATCCACCAATTCTGTTGACTCTTCCAGCAGGTCAACCGCCGCGAGACATGCCGCCGCGTCGGGCGCGGTGACGGCGGAGGAGAACAGGAAGGGTCGTCCGCGTTGGCGTAACCATTCGATGATGACTTTATCGCCAGCGACCATTCCACCAACCACACCAAACGCCTTCGACATCGTGCCGACTTCGATATCCACTTTGCCGTGCAAGCCGAAATGATCCACGATGCCGCGTCCCCCTTTGCCAAGCACGCCTTCGCCGTGCGCATCGTCCACCATGAAGAGAACGTCATATTTTTTTGCAACTTCGACCAGATCGGGAAGAGGGGCGATGTCGCCGTCCATGCTGAAGACGCCGTCCGTGATGATTAAGCCTCGGCGGAAGGAGGATGCGTGTTCTTTGATCGCGTCCTCCAACGCGCCCGCGTCGTTATGTTCATACGCGACGATCTTCGCGCCGGAGAGTCGGCATCCGTCAATGATGGAGGCGTGATTCAACCGATCCGAAAAAATCACATCCTCTTTTCCAACGAGTGCAGAGATCGTTCCGAGATTCGCGGTAAAGCCCGATTGAAACGTGATGACATCCTCCGCGCCTTTGAATTTGGCAAGCCGCTGTTCGAGTTGCACGTGCAGGTCGGTCGTCCCCGCGATCGAACGCACCGCGGCAGGACCCACGCCATATTTTTTCGTTGCCTCCTTCGCGGCTTCAATCAACTTTGGATGATTCGCCAACCCCAAATAATTGTTCGAACAAAAATTCAACACATCTTTCCCATCCACGACGATGCGCGCGCCCTGCGCCGAACCGATCGTGCGGATGCGGTTGTACAAGCCCTGCTCTTTCAAGCCCTCAATTTCCTGCGCAAGCCAATCGAGTTTGGACATGGTGTCTCCTTTGTATTATGTCATTGCGAGGAGCGTTCGTCGCGACGAAGCAATCCCCTCGTCGTATCGGAGATTGCTTCGCTCTCTTCGTTTGCTCGCAATGACGCATCAATGTGTATTTCTGCAAACAAGCCCAACTCGATCATCGCCTCGGTCGCCTTTTGGATGGCTCCGCTTTTGACGATCACCGCCGTCGGACTCAACACCTCGCCCAAAAATTTTCCCGCCCTTGATTTGCGCATCTCTTCCAACACTTCGGGCTGGCTCACCCGTAGGATGGTTTGAGTCTCCACCCGCGCCTCACTCCCGTTGGCTTCCCACCGTTTGAGCGCTTTCACCAGCGGCGGCGGGACTTTGTTATCGGTATGCTTTACAAGCAATGACAGCAATTGCTCAGCCTTGAGCCCCTGCTCTTTGGCGTGTTTCAGAGATCGCGCCGTGATGTGATATTTGAACTCATCTTTCTTGGTCTCGATACGCTTTGCTACTCGACCATCGGGTTCATCCCATTCACAGAATCTTGCAACTTGATACCGCACCACGCGCGGCACATCGCGCGGAATTGAAACTTTGCCATTTGAGGCAACACTCATCTTTCCTCTTTCTTCTTTCCTTTCCTCGACCCTCGATACCCGAAGCGCTGTTATATCCGTTGCCCCCTCCGCAATCGAAAGATCAACCCGTCCCAGCCAGTGCAGAATTTTTGTGATGAAGAATCGTATCAATGCGCCATCCACCTCGTCCCATGACTCAAAACCGCGCAAAAATTGTCCGTCCGAGGTGCGTTTGATGAACCACGAGTCGTAATCTCCCGCAGGTCGTTGGAAGTCGGCATACTTTTGTTTGATGTCGCGGACGAACGCATTCAGGCTCCACCATTTACCGTCGGGAATGGCATCCAGAAGGTTGAGCAGGAATTCGCGCGTTTCCTTCGGCTGGTTTGTCCATTCGCCTTCGCAAACAATGCCCGGCACGAGTTTAAGTTCGTTGAACGTGCCGCTTTCGCGCCATGCCTCGTTAAGCATCTTCAACGCGTCCGCGCGTGAGGATTCAAGAAAGGTCTTTACAGGTTCGGTTTGGATGTTGTTGTTTTTGATCAGGCTTGCCGAGGTAAGCAATGCAGAGAGTCGTAGGTCAAATTGCCAATTTGACCTGCCTGTACGCAGCGCGGCGAGCAAAGATGTCGCGTCATCAAGGATGGAATCGTCCGCGAGAATTTCCTTCCCTTTTTCGCCGGGCGAGGCAGGGCGGCCGAGGGGTTCGGTTTTCTGCAGGGGCGATGCATGCGTCGCCCTCGCAATGAATGGCAACAGATCATCGGGAATGTATGCGAATTCCTGCGAGCCTTTATCAGAATCAAAGAATGCTCGTGCCAGCAACCCGCGAAAAAAGAGAATCTCTGATGTTGAAGTTGGTTGGAGATGCGGGCGTTCCCTGTCACGTTTTGCCGCGCCCATTTCACGGATGTCGCCGAATTGGCGGGCGAAAGACTGCCATGCGATTCGTCCGCCCGCCTTGCTGAGGGCGGCGAGGGCAGAATTTGCTTCGGGTGGGAGAGACTCTAAAAGTTCGGTGAGCAGGTTCGCGTCGAGGAGCGAAGCGGAGAGTTCTTCCCGCGCTGAATCCGCATCTTGCGATTCCAATTCAAGCCCCCAATACTCCGCGAGGATGCGGAGGTGTCCGATATCTTGTTTGAGGAGAGATTGTATTAAGTCGGGCATATCCACTTTCCACTTTCTATATTCTACGGTAGAACGTGGAAAGTAGGGAGTGATTAGCCGCGTACAACTTTCAGCGCGTTCGGCAGAATTTCAAAATTGACCTTGCGAACGTCACTGCCGGGACCTGAGAAGATCTCACCGTCGGCATGAATGTACAGCGGACGATCCGCCGTGAGCGAGAACGTTTTGCACGTGCCCATCTTCACTTGCTTGAAACGTCCATGCGTGCCTTTCATCACCTCCGGCACGATGCGGAACATCATGGCGCGGCTCACGTCGGTGATCATGGCGAAGTGAATGATGCCGTCGTCGATCTTTGCTTCGGGCGCGATGAGGAAACCTCCGCCCTCGCGCGGACCGTTGCATAGCACGAGATAGATGACCTTTTGTTCCCATTTTTCTGCGTCGGTTTCGATCTGCATTTTGATGGGGTTGTGATCGATGATGATGGTTTGTAACACGGCAGTGAGGTACATGAGGAATCCGCGCAGGAGGGGCAGACGATGCGAACGGATCGTGACCGTTGCGCCAAACCCGATGCCGAGGGTGTTGTCGAAATATTCTTTCCGCCCGTCGCCATCCGTCATCAATGCAAGGTCTACTGAGGAAGATTCGCCGTCGAGCGCCCGGCGCAAGGCTTTATCCGATTGTTTGGTCGCGCCGATGCCGTGCGCAAAGTCATTGCCGGAGCCCAAAGGCACCACGCCGAGAATCGGTCTTTTATTTTCGGGCGCCTGCATGATCCCATTGACCACTTCGTGGACTGTCCCATCGCCTCCCATCGCAATGATGCGGTCGCATCCCTCCTCGCTTGCCTGCTTTGCAAGTTCGATGGCGTGACCCGGATAAACTGTGCCGCTCCACGTCACGTTGCCATGTTGTTCAGTGATGGATCGCAGATCGCGCGCCACGCGCCAGGCGTTGCCCATGTCTGCCATGGGGTTGAGAATGATTTTGACTTTGGGTGCCATGAAGGTTTCTCCGTGATCGGGAGTGACGAATGTTTGGCGATTATAACCCCCGAACAGCATGGACGAGGCTGGCTAATCCTCGCCTTTGGGTTTCGATAACGGTGCGGTCATTCCTCGTGCGATCTGGAACGACCCCCTTTGATATTTTTTCGAATGATAGAGCGCCGCATCCGCCGCGCGTAAAAGATCGGGTCCGGTTTTTCCGTGGAGGGGGTAGAGCGCAATGCCGCCGGAGATACCCAACTTGAGATTTTTTCCGTCCGGCAAGGTATATTTGATCTTCTTCATCCCTTCGAGGATCTTCTCGGCGACGATCTGAGCCGACGACATATCGGACTGGGTGAGGATTAGCGTCAGTTCGTCTCCTCCGTAGCGCGCCAGAAAATCTGTGTTGCGGATCCCGTGCGCCATCCGGCTGAAGACCAGCCGCAATACTTCGTCGCCGGCGGCATGACCATAGGTGTCGTTCACCGATTTGAATCCGTCGAGGTCCATCATGATGACGGCAAAGGAGTAGTCATTCCTGCGCGCCGAAGTTACTTCGTCCTCGAGTCTTTCGTCGAGCGCGCGGCGGTTGGGTAAACCGGTCAATGTATCGCTGTATGCCTGCCGACTGATCAACAGGTGCAGGCTCGCGTTCGAGATCGCCACTGCGGCTTGATCGGATAATAATCCCAGCAAACGTAATTCTGAAGTGGAAAACCCACCGGTGGTCGAACGCGACAAATTCATCACCCCAACCACCGTTTCCCCAAACTTTAAGGGTATGCCGATAATGGAACCCACCCAATCGGGAGGCGTATTCTTGAAGAGCGGATGATCGTGCATATCTTCCACGATGATCGTCTCTCCGCTGCGCGCCACCGTGTAGGTGAGACCGTTCGAGCGCGGCTTCGACCACGGTTTATTGCGGGTACCGTCCGAATCGAGCGCCGCCCCAAACGACAGACGATTGTTCTTATACAGGAAAATATTAACATCGCGCGCCTTGTCGATCAGGCGCATGGCTTCGGCGACGACCGCGTCCAACACATCGGGCAGGTCGAGGCTGGAGGTCAGGTTGATGCTCAATTTCTTGAGCGCTTCCAACTCTTCGATCTGCTGCTTTAGCAGGGAGAGTAATGCGCGGTTATCGATCAGTTGGCGCGCCAACTCTGATTGTGCCGTGTCGGCGGCAGGCGCATTTCGTGCGAGCGCGACCATCAGAATATCGAGCAGTTTGAGCAGGTGCTCTGTTTCAACTGGAGATTCACCCTGTTCGATCAGCGTTTTGCGTGTTTCTTCGAGTATGGTTTGCCTGATATCGCCCATTCTTCACTTTGGTCGGGAAGGCATTAAATCACAACTTGCGCGTAAGCCGTTTGGCTCATTTGTCCTATGAGTTGACGACATTATAACGGCGGGATCGTACGCGCTGGATTGCATGCCCGTTACAGCCTTTCGCGTTTGGATATGCTACAATGGAGTTGCAATTTCCTTTGGAGGAATCGTGCCAGACTCAGCCAAACTCCTCGATCGATCTCAGGGCAAGCCTGCTTCAGCCACTCCGCTGAATCCACGCCGCCGCGGACTGATCCTCGGTGCCTCCGACGGACTTGGCGCGGAACTTGCGCGCAAACTTTCCAGTGAGGGATACTCGCTTGCCCTGCTTGCCCGACGCAAAGGTAAACTGGATGCACTATGTCGTGATATCAATTCAACCGGCGGGGATGCCCGTTCCTACGTGCACAACGTGACGGACTATGACAAAGTTCCAAGCCTGCTCCTCAAGATCGTCGCCGACCTCGGCGGTTTGGACACGGTCATCTACGTTGCGAGTGTGAATCTTCCGCCCGGCGGAATCGACCAATACAACTTCGAGAACGACCGCCAAATGATCGAGGTGAACTTGATCGGCGCGATGGCGTGGCTCACGCCGGTCGCCGAAATGTTTCAAGCCGCGAAATCCGGGCAGATCGTCGGCATTTCATCTGTCGCAGGCGACCGCGGACGCGTGGGTAACCCCGGATACAACACCTCCAAAGCCGGGCTCAGCACATATCTTGAAGCGTTGCGAAACCGGCTGACCCGTCATGGTGTGAACGTGTTGACCGTGAAACCGGGTTTCATGAAAACGGAAATGCTCAAAGCCGCGTTGGGTCCAACGCCGTTTGCAGTTGAACCATCCACAGCTGCGCAACACATCTTGAATGCCATGAAGAAACGCAAACAAGTCATTTACACCGCGCCCATCTGGCGCTGGATCATGCTCGCGATCCAGCATACACCTTCGTTTGTTTTCAGAAGGTTATCGTTTTAACAGCAGAGACTGGTGGCGAGAAATTCGTCTCCAGTCTCCGGTCTCTTTTTTTCAATGTCTCTATCACTTAACACCTTCACCCAACTGGAAAACTTTGGGCATTCTCTCAGGGCACCATCCTACCGAATTCCAATAACAAATCCCGGCGATATTTACGAAGCGTTTCAACTCGCGAAAAGATTTGGGTTGAAGGTCACTGCGCGCGGGACGGGATTGAGTTATAACGACGCGTCGCTCAACGGCGGCGGCATCGTGCTGGACATGCGGGGGATGAATCAAATCACCGAGTGGAATCCAGCCGCAGGCGTGGTGCGATGCGAGTCAGGCGTCACCCTCGAGCAGTTGTGGAAGAAGGTCGAACCCGATGGTTGGTGGCCCCCCGTTGTCTCTGGCACGATGAAAACGACTCTGGGTGGATGTCTCAGCGCGAACATTCACGGCAAGAATAATTTTCAAGTTGGTCCGATTGGCGAGCATGTGCTTGAATTTTCCGCGATGCTTCCCAGCGGCGCGGTGGTGACTTGCACGCCGAAAAAAAACGCGGACTTGTTTTACGCAATGATCAGCGGGCTGGGGATGCTGGGTGTTTTTACTTCGATCACCTTGAAGATGAAACAAATTTACTCCGGGCTGATCTCCGTGGACGCGCGTCCGGTGCGCAACCTCCATGAACACCTCAGCGATCTGTGGGAAAACGCGCCGAAGAGCGATTACATCGTCGGCTGGCTCGATACCTTCCCCGGCGGACGGAGCCTCGGGCGCGGGCAGATCCATGCCGCGCGGAATTTGAAAGAAGGCGACGACCCGAACGCGCAACAGACGCTGAAACTTTCCTACCAGCATCTGCCCGATCGTTTGTTTGGTGTGTTGCCGAAATCGTCCTTGCATTATTTCATGAGCCCGTTTGTCAATAATCCCGGTTGGCGCGCGGTGAATATCGTCAAATACGTATCTGCCTTGCGAAAGCATACCTTCCGACAATCTCATGCGGCGTTTCACTTCCTGCTCGATTATGTCCCGAACTGGGAGCGTTCATTCGGGCGCGGCGGGCTGATCCAATATCAATCGTTCGTGCCAAAGGAAACTGCGGAAGACGCGTGGCGCGCGATATTGCAACTTTCGCAACAACGCGGTCTGCCATCGTATCTCGGCGTGACGAAACGCCACCGCCCGGATAAATTCCTGCTCTCTCACGGCGTCGATGGCTTTTCGCTTGCGCTCGACTTCAAAGTGACAGATCGCAACCGGGTGCCGCTCAGCGCAATGTTGCAAGAGTTTGATCGCATTGTTTTAGATGCAGGCGGTCGGTTCTATTTTGCCAAGAACAGCGAAACGTCGGCTGAGTCAACGCGGCGGTTTTTGGGCGATGCAAGGATCACCAAATTCAAAAAAATCAAAAAACGCTGTGACCCAAACGGGTTGTTGGAATCCGATCTGTATCGAAGGGTATTTTCTTAGGGGCGGACTTGCACGTCCGCTCTTGCTGGTTTCAACATGGATTTCATCGTCGAAGATCTCGGCTTGATCGAATACGAAACCGCATGGAGGTTGCAAGACCAATACGCGGCGGAGATTGCAGATGGTAAACGCGCACCGACTCTATTGCTGCTCGAACATCCGCACGTGTACACCTTTGGTCGGCGGGGCAAGCAGGAGAATCTATTGTGGGGCGAATCGCAACTCAAAGAAAAAGGGATTGCCATCCACTGGGTGGATCGCGGCGGTGATGTGACCTATCACGGACCGGGTCAGCTGGTGGGGTATCCGTTGTTGCCTCTGAATCCCCCCTCTCCCTTTGGGAGAGGGGACGGGGGTGAGGGTGGATTCCGCATCCCCGACGCCGATTACGTCGGCTACATTCGCAAGTTAGAACAAACCCTTATCACCGCGTTGGCGCGGCTGGGTCTTGTTTCCGGTCAACGCCCCGGCTTGACCGGCGTGTGGGTTCAAGCCGATGTGCATTCGCGCTGTCCGCGGTGTAAACCGGAAGACAGAAAGAAGCCTGCCAAGATCGCAGCGATCGGCGTCAAGGTGGACGCGCGCGGCGTGTCGCGGCACGGCTTTGCGTTGAATGTGAATCCAAACATGGAATATTGGGATGGCATCATCGCTTGCGGATTACAGGACGAGCCGATCGTTTCGCTGGCTGATTTATTCCCTGAACCGCCGTCTACGGAGCGAGTAAAAGAGGAAGTGGTGAAGGCGTTTCGGGAAGTGTTCGGTGACCAATAACCAGACTTCGGAAGTCTCAAAGACTTCCGAAGTCTTTTATACCGATGGGTGATTAAGGAATCGATTAAGGATTTGATACACTTCAACATCCTTTTGACGAGGAGACATTGATATGCTTCAACAAAAATCCAAAATGAACCGCAGGGATTTTCTCAAGTTGATGGGCGCGTTCGCCGGCGCGTCTGCCGCGCTGGCGGCGTGCGCGCCGGAGCAGTTACCGGGTCCGGACCCGACGCGGGTCGTCCCGGAAAATCCGACCGGTGTGCCGCCGGAGCCTGTCCTGCCGCCGGTGCAGTTGGGAATCATCGCCTTGAATCGCATGGCATACGGTCCCCGCCCCGGTGATCTGGAGTCGTTCAACGCGTTAGGCGCGACCGACGATGAGCGATTGCGCGCGTACGTTTCACAACAGTTGAATCCCGAATCGATTGACGACAGCGAATTCGAAGCGCGTTATGCCGCGGCGGGGTTCGAGACCCTGCACAAAACACAGGACGAATTGTATTTCGATCATATCGCGAGCAATCCGTATGATTCAAACGATGAATCGTATTGGGATTGGTATTCCAAACCCGCCTACGAATTGGTGGATGCAACGTTCCTGCGCGCGGTCTACAGCAAAAAGCAGCTGGTTGAAGTGCTTGCCGATTTCTGGCACAACCATTTCAACGTCTATTTATGGCAGGACGATGGCGTGCCGCTCCTCGTTTCGTACAACCGCGATGTCTTGCGCGCGCACATGCTCGGCAACTTCCGTCAGATGCTCGAAGCGGTGGCGACACACCCTTCGATGTTGTATTACTTGAATCAAAATAATTCGTCCGATGCGGGACCCAACGAAAATTTTGCGCGCGAATTATTTGAACTGCACACGCTCGGCGCGGAAAATTATCTCGGCGTGATGGATCCGAACCTCGTGCCGAAGGACGCCAACGGCATCGCCGTCGGCTACGTGGATAACGATGTGTATGAATCCGCTCGTGCGCTCACCGGCTGGCGCGTGGATGATGATATCTACGAGTATGAAGACGGCATCGAAAAAACGGGGCGATTTATTTATTACAAACCGTGGCACGACCGCTTCAACAAATTGATTCTGGGGAAATACTTTCCCGCCGATCAACCCGACATGCAGGATGGACGCGACGTGTTGGATTTGCTCGCGAATCATCCGGGCACGGCGCGATTCATTTCGCGCAAACTCGCTCGCTGCCTCATTTCGGACGATCCACCTCAATCCGTCGTGGACGTGGCCGCCTCCGTTTTTATGGAGTACCGCAATGCGCCCGATCAACTCAAGCGCGTCGTCGAGACGATCCTGCTTTCGCCTGAATTCCGCACCACGTGGGGCGCGAAGATCAAACGTCCCATCGAAGCCGCCATCTCGATGATGCGCGCCGTCAACACGGACTTCACCAAACTCCCCGGCGGCATCCCATGGATGTGCTCGATAATGGGACAAGCCATGTTCGAGCGGCGTCCGCCGGATGGTTACCCCGACGTGAAGGAAGCGTGGGCGAACACGATGTCCATGTTGTATCGTTGGAATTTTGCCGTGGCGATCTCAGAAAACTGGATGGACGATGAGGAACAGCAACGCACCATCCGCACAGACATCGTCGCGCAGACCCCGGCTGAACTCCGCACCGCCGAATCGCTCGCGGACTTTTGGATTCCGCGCATTTTGAACCGCCCAATGTCGGACGCAGATCGTCAGGCGGTGATCGCGGTCATGGCGCAGGATTACGGCGCACAGGAAGAACTTCCGCAGGATCATATTGACTACGTTTTGCCCGGCATGGTCGAAGTGATTCTGATGAGCCCCGATTTTCAGTGGAAATAACAACTGTTGCTTCCAACGCCGTCCCCGGCGTTGGTTTCGTCGCCGAGGACGGCGACGAGAGCAAAGGATAAATTATGCCAACCCAAAAATACTCACGCCGAAACTTCTTGCAGGGATGCTCCTCTGCCATTGCCGAACTGGCTGGCGCGCGTTTGAGCAACCTTGCGTTTGCTCAGCAGGATAACCCGACAGACACCCTCGTGGTCGTCTTTTTACGCGGCGGCTGGGACGCGCTCAACGTGGTCCCGCCGACGGCTGGCGATGATCGCGGCTTCTACGAAAACGCGCGCCCGGATATAAAGATCACCAACCTGTTGCCGTTGAACGACCAGTTCGGTTTGCATCCCGCGCTCGCGCCGTTGCATGGACTCTACCAACAAGGGAAGATGGCGGTCATCCACGCGGTGGGACTTAACTACGATACGCGCAGTCACTTCGACGCGATGGAATACATCGAACTCGGCACGCCGGGACAAAAAAGCACCACCTCAGGCTGGATCACGCGTCACCTGCAGACGACCGGCGTGTCGTCTATTTTGCCCGCGCTCTCCACCTCCGGCGCACCCTCGTCGCTGTTGAATTTTGTCCCCACGGTGAACTTGAACGACCCATCCGAATTTTCGCAGTGGGATAACGGACTTGCCGCGTCGCAACAGGTCGCATTACGGCAAATGTACAGCGGTGAGACTCTTCTTCATCGCGCCGGCATCCGCACGCTGGATTCGCTCGATATTGTGCATCCGCTCGTGGAGGAGGATTACCAGCCCGCGAACGGCGCGCGTTACAACGATGATGAACTCAGCCAGCAACTCAAAACTGTCGCGCGCATGATCAAGCTCGGCACCGGCTTGCGCGTCGCCACTGTGGATTACGGCGGCTGGGATACGCACGAATACGAAAACGATGGCAACGGCGGTTACATCGCCGATTTGCTCGGCAATCTCGCGTCGGGTCTATCCAATTTTTATCTCGATCTCGATTCGGGATACACCGACAAATTGTCCGTCGTTGTCATTAGCGAGTTCGGGCGCAGGCTCGTGCAGAACGAATCCTACGGCACGGATCATGGTCACGGCAACGTGATGTTCGCGCTCGGCGGCGGCGTCAACGGCGGACAGGTCTATGGCGCGTGGCCCGGCTTGCACAACGATCAACTCTACGATCACGCCGACCTCGCCATCACCACCGATTACCGCCAGGTGTTGAGTGAGATGCTCACCCGCCGCTTGGGAAACGCGGATGTCGCGTCTGTGTTCCCCGGCTTCGCGCCATCGGGTGAGATGGGAATCTTTCGAGGGATTTAGGTAATGCTCGTTCGGGGTTTCAAACCCCGAACGAGCACAAATTAAAGACAGGCTCCGCGTCACTTCGACGGGGAGCCTGTTTCAAGATGGGAAATGAGTCTACGCTTGCGATTCAGCCGTCACTTTGGCGGGAACCGTCTGTTCGCGTCTCCACAGCGAGAGGATGACGATGAGATATCCGAAGTACGCGATCATCTCGGTCAGCGAGGGATTTCCGTTGTAGCCGAACAACGTTTTCATCAACAGCCCTGCCACTGAATTTTCATCGAGGATGGCGTTCACATCCCAGACGTGTTCGATCACGGGCGGAATCCAACCGACTTCGTTGAACTCATGCACGCCGTGCGCGACGAGACCGGCGGCGAAGAGGATGAGCAAAAGCCCCGTCACTTGGAAGAAGCGGCGCAGATCCAATCGCACGGTCGTAGCGAAGAGGGTGTAGCCGAGCAGGACAGCTGTGCCGAGCCCGAGGATCGTGCCAGCCAGCGTTTGTGTAACGTTGTTCGCCACTTCTGTGTTGTCGCCGACGAAGAACGCGGCAGTGACGAAGATCGCGAGTTCGACGCCTTCGCGTACCACGGCGACAAATGCCAGCCAGAACACGGCGCGTTTGCCGGCGGAGGCGGCGGCTTTGTTGACGCCGTCTTCCAGTTCGCTTTTGAGGAAGCGGGC
Source organism: Chloroflexota bacterium (assembly GCA_040753755.1). Taxonomy (GTDB): domain Bacteria; phylum Chloroflexota; class Anaerolineae; order Anaerolineales; family Villigracilaceae; genus Defluviilinea. The sequence goes on along the minus strand of JBFMDB010000005.1, from coordinate 99,761 downwards.
TTGTTTGCTCATCCAGAAGATCATCCACGTGAGGATGCCCGCTGCGATGAGCATCGTTACGCCTTCGAAGATTTGCTCGGCTGTCTCTTCAAGCGACATGCCGAAGGAGGTGAGCAGCACAGCCGTGAGGATGCTGACGACCACCGCGCTCAACGCGCCGAGCCACACGGCGGGGGAGAGATCACTGCGGCGGATTTTGGTCAGCGCGCCGAGCACGATGCCGATGATAAGGGCGGCTTCGAGACCTTCGCGCAGGGACAGTAGAAAAGTGGGAAGCATTCAGAATTCTCCTAACACCCTAGAACAGGGTTGTATGATTGGATTTGTCACTTTTATATCAAAACGCGAGGGATTATTCTAGATGTGCCTATGCAAATTCACATAAGCCCGATTGAGGAGAGTTTTCAACTGGGTTGATGATTTTTAAAAATAAATCGGTGGTTGAGTAGCCTGAGGCGAAAGCCGAGGGCGTATCGAAACCACCATTGGCAAGTACACTTCTTGTAACAGGGATTGCTTTTGGTACTTGGTGGTTTCGATACGGGGCGGAACTGCACCGCCCCTACTCAACCACCGACGTTTACATGTTTCACTTCTTTTTTGTCGCAGGTTTTTTTGATTTTGTAGCGCGCCGATACGGAGGCATATCAATTACGCAGATCTGACACTTGCTCGTATCCAGCAATTTATTCCACAGGCTGGGGTAACTCTTTGCAAAACTTTCAGGGTCGAGCGTGGACGTGATCACCGTCGGCAAATCGGCGTAATAGCGGTGATTCAAAATCTGATGTAGTTTATCCTCCGCCCACACGGAACTAATTCCGCTTTCCTTCAGGTCATCCAGCATGAGCAGAGGCGTCGTGCGGATTTCATACGCGCGGCGATCAAACGTCACGTCCGAGTTGGGGCGGAAGGTGGATTTGAGGTAGTCGAGCAGGTTCGACACTTCGGCAAGAATCGCCTGTCCACCGAGCAGGAGGCGATAATTTCCAATTGCCGCGGCGAGATGCGTTTTCCCTGAGTGTGACCCGCCGAGGATCACCAGCCAGCCGTTCGGGTTTTCTGCAAAATGAACAGCGGCGTCCAATGCCTCGTGCAATCGTTTGATGTGTTGCGCGGTGACCTTTTCGCGCACGATCTCTTTATCTTTAACGGGGCGTCCATAGCGGTCTTGTCGTTCTTTTGTGATCGTCGTGACGATCTCTTTGCCCACTTCATCGTCGCGCGTTTCAAAATTGCCGAACGACATTTCCTTGACATGCGAAAGCGAAAGCATCGAGATGCCCGGGTTGCTCGTCTCGGTGGGGCGGCGGAAATCAGGCGCGGTGATGCGGACGTACTTCACGAACTCGGCATCTTGCAGGCGCGAACGGATGCGGCTCTCGATCTCGTCCAAAATCAAATTGGTCGTGATGACGGTGGGGAGTTTATTGATGTAACGATAATTGATGATCTGGAATAATTTTTCCTGCGCCCACGGCGTGGCGTTCTGTGTGCCGAAATCATCCATCACCAACAAGTCCGCGCTGCGGATGTCTTCAAAGCGCGCTTCAAAGGTTGTCTCGGGGTCGTTGTAGGCAAAGCGCAGTGAATCGAGCAAATCAGGGACAGTGATGAACAGCGTCGGCACACCGCGTTGCACACATTCATTCGCAATTGCTGCGGCGAGATGCGTCTTGCCGCAGCCGTACGAGCCTTCGAGCAACACCCAGCCTGTGAGAGTCTTTGCAAAATGTTCCGAGGCGTCGAGCGCGTCGCGCAGACTCGCCACTTCCTGCGGCGAGACGAATTCCGCTTTGGGGTTGCCCGATGGGTTGAAATTCGCAAACGTGAGATGGCTCAACCGTTCAAGATTGCTCATTTCATACAAGCGTTTGCGCGCGTTCTCGGCGATCTCGTTGGCGCGGCATACGCACGGCTCCAGCCGTCCGAACTTTTCATGTCCTACCGGCACATCCACGCGCAAAAAACCCACACCTCCGCAATGCGGGCAATCTGGTTTGCCCAACAAGGGCGCCACGTTATCCGTCGATGTATTCGGCGAACTCGCTCTTTGTGTAGCGCTCAGAACCTTGTCGAGCGCCGCGCTGATCTTTTTGTCCATGCCTGCCTTCATCCTTCCATCGCTTCAAAACCGCTTCGCAATATTTCCAATTGCGTTTGTTGTTTTTCGCCGCCAGTTCGATGGCATCCGCAACCCATTCATCCGAATACAACTCCTCCGCATCTTTCAACGCGTCGGCGATCAACGGCGTGAGCGGACCGATGTTCTCCTCGTATAACTTGAACACATTCGGACGCTCCATCGGCGGCGCGGACGCGAGACTCGGACTCCACTTTCCACTTTCTATCGCCTCTACACCTGCTCTTCCTCTCGGTGAATTCAACAGGAAGTAGATCTTCGCTTCTTTCTCCACTTTCAGCAGGCTCCCGCGTTTGACGGCTTTCTCCAGCCCGCGCGTGATCTCGTCCGCGCTCAAACCCAACTCCTTGACGTTGAAATCCAAGCGGCTCAACACCCGAAACGGACCGTCCATGTGCTCGGCGCGCCAGAGGAAGTATGCTGTCACCTTCAACTCATCGGCGTCTTTGATATCCTTCAAGAGGTGATGAAAGAACGAATCAGGGAGTTGCGTGAAGGTCTCAGAGTCGGTAAATCCTTTGAATTTGTTCATGTGTCACGTAGGGGCGGGGTTACCCCGCCCCTACAAATTTATTCATTCGGTTTGAACACCCGCGTCGCGGCGTTCTCGAACTTTGCCAGCGCGTTGCGGAAGACCAATTCCACGCTGCCGACGGGACCGTTGCGATGCTTCGCCACGATGATCTCCGCCACGTTCTGCTTGACCGTGTCCTTCTCGTACTGGTCCGGGCGGTAGATGAACATCACGATGTCGGCGTCCTGCTCCAATGATCCCGACTCTCGCAAATCCGAAAGCACGGGGCGTTTATCCGAGCGCTGTTCGACGGCGCGGGAGAGTTGCGCCGCGGCAAGCACAGGCACATTCAACTCACGCGCCAGCACTTTGAGGTTGCGCGAGATGTACGACACTTCTTGAACGCGATTATCCGTGCGCGTATCGCCGCCCATCAATTGGAGGTAATCCACGATGATGAGGTCGAGACCGAACTCGAGGTGCAGGCGTCGGCATTTTGTCCGCAGTTGAAGCGGCGTGATGGCGGGTGTGTCGTCGAGATAAATGTGAGTGTCGTTGAACACCTCAATGGAATGGGTGAACAGGGGCCATTCATTGTCGTTCAATTTTCCCGTGCGAAGTCGCTGCGAATCGATTCCGGTTTCCTGCGCGATCAATCGTTGCACAACCTGTTCGTTCGACATTTCCAATGAAAAAATAGCAACGTGCTTCTTGTGGGTCAACCCGGCGTTCTTTGCAACGGAAAGAAGAAAACCGGTTTTACCTTGTCCGGGGCGGCCCGCGATGATGAGCAAATCGGAAGGTTGCAAACCGGTCAACATCTTATCGAGGTCGATGAATCCCGTCGGCACGCCGACGATCTCGTCCGGGCGTTTGGCGAGCGTATCGATCCGGTCGTAATAATCGCTTAGAACGTTCTTGATCGGCTGAAGGTCGTGTTTGAGCCGCCGTTCGCTGACGTTGAAGACCGCTTTCTCAGCCTCGTCCATCACATCGTCAACGGTCGTTTTTTCGTTGTACGCGATGGAGGCGATCTTGTTCGCGGCGGTGATCATCTTGCGGCGGACGGAATATCCTTCCACGATGCGCCCGTAGGACTCCGCGTTCAAGGACGACGGCACTTGATTCACCAACGCCGTGAGATACGCCGGTCCGCCGATCTCGTTCAATTGCCCGCGCTTGTCGAGTTCGTTCGAAACAGTCAAAAGGTCGATGGGGACGCGTTGTTCGTGCAGGCTGGTGAACGCGTCCCAGATCCACTGGTGCCGGTGGATGTAAAAATCGTCGGCGTTCAAGAATTGCGCGACGTCGTAATACACCTCAGGGTTAATGAACACCGCCCCGACGACGGCTTCTTCGGCTTCCCGGCTGTGAGGCACTGCCGTGGAACTGGGCGTGGCGGGGACGGTGAGGTCTTCAGTCTGATAATCGGTCATTTTTTCTTTGGCTTTTTCGGCTTGTCAGGCGCATCGTCCTCGGATTTGTTTTCATCGGGTTTGTCGAAATCGATCTTCTCGAGAAAATTTTCGAAGACGGACAAACGCTCGACTCCTTCTTTCGTGAGGGGAGCGGGTTCGGCTTTGGGAGGCGGAGCCGCATTTTCGGCGACCTCCTCTTCCGGGACAATGCTTGCCGCCTCCATCACGCTCGGGTGGACGTAGATCGGCACGTGCGCGCGCACCGACAGCGCGATGGCGTCCGACGAGCGCGAGTCGATCTTGAGTTCCTTGCCGTTCAATTCGGCGATGATCGCGCCGAAGTAGGTATCGTTCTCCAGTTTGACGATCTCGATGCGCGTGATGCGGGCGTTGAACGCGCTGAAGATATTTCGCAACAGGTCGTGTGTGAGGGGGCGGCTGACTTCCACTTCCTGCAGGGCGATGGTGATCGCCTCCGCTTCGTAGGGACCGACCCAAATGGGGAGGTAGCGATCCGCGTTGACCTGTTTGAGCACAACCAAACGGTTGGGCGTCATCAAGTGGACGCGCACGCTGTCAATTTGCACTTCGATCATATTGTTCATGGGAAACTCCAGCTTGGAGGCTTATTGTACACCAATCAATCATGGATGTCATCGTGTTGCCAGAAAGATGAAACGCGGCTATAATCCCGCCTTGTCACCGGGGACGTTGACACACAGTTCGGGGCGTGGCGCAGCCCGGTAGCGCACTTGCATGGGGTGCAAGGGGTCGGAGGTTCAAATCCTCTCGCCCCGACTGAATAAGTTCCTGCGGCAGTTCAACTGCCGCAGGAACTTTTGATTCGATGTCATTCTGAGCGAAGCGAAGAATCTATGAGATTATCGTAGAGACCCTTCGGTCGCAACGATCGCTCCCTCAGGGTGACATAACGAGGGAACTCGGCTAAAATCCATCCAACAAGCGAGGTCATTATGAAATTCAACTGGAAAACTTTCCTCTTGTATGCAAGCCTCATCATTGTTGGGGGAGGGTTGATATTTATTCTTGTAAAAACCGTGCAGGGTAAAAACACCGGCTTCGAGACCAAAACACTTTGGGATTGGATGGATCTATTCATCATTCCCTTGGTTTTAGCAATTGGGGCTTTCTTCTTGAATCGTTCCGAGAGCGCTGTTGAACGTCAAATTGCAGAGGATCGTGCAAAACTTGAACGCGAAATCGCAACTGATCGACAGCAGGAGGCAGCGCTTCAAGGATATCTAGATAAGATGGCCGACTTGTTGCTTAGAGAAAACTTACTGACCACAGAAAGCGAAGAAGTTAAACATGTTGCAAGAATTAGAACCCTAACCGTGCTACGTGGATTGGATGCTAACCGAAAAGGCATTCTATTAAAATTCATCTACGAAGCAAATCTAATTAGCAAAGTCGATCCCGTTATTGATTTAAAGGATGCAGACTTCTCGAATGCCAATTTGACCAAAGGCAAATTAGAGAATGCTAACTTACGCAATGCTATATTAGTCAATGCTGACCTTTATGATGCCAATTTGAAGGATGCAGACTTAAGCCACATCAACTTAATTGGTGCTAATTTAAACTTTGCCAACTTAGGAGGTGCCAATTTAAGCTTTGCCGACATGGATTATTGTGTATTGGAAGGAGCCTTCTTAAGTAATGCCGATTTAAACAATGCTAAACTAAGGCATGCTAAGATGCATGGGGCAAACTTGTTGAATGCGAATATGCTCGGCACAATTTTGAAGAATGCAAATTTGAGCTCTGCTGAATTAAATGGTGCCACATTAATTAGTGTGGTCTTGGAGAATACTGACTTGAGCCACGCCAACTTGAGCGGCGCAGACTTGAGTAATTCTTTGCTACTTAACACGATCTTGCGTTTTGCTGACTTACGAGATGCTATCTTGAACAATACCGCCTTTCAAGATGCCGATTTGAATGGTGCTCAAGTAAGTAATGAACAACTAGCAACAGTTTCATCGATCAAAGGAACAACAAAGCCCAATGGCGACATTCACGAGTAGCATTAACCCCTTCTGATAATCCTGCTTGCCTTCCCTCCCTGCTTCGATTATCCTTGTGTGCGGGAGTGGTTAGGTCCCGGTGGGCTTCCTGGTCTTCAAAACCTGTGGCGGGTCGCGTTGCGGGCCGCGGTGGGTTCGACTCCCATCCACTCTCGCCTACTTATATATGAACGCAGGGGCGACCCGCCAGGGTAATCCATGATCTTTTGAAATCCATGACGGTTCGCCCCTACACACACAACAAGGAAACCATGTCCCTCCCCGAAATTGACGTTCTCACAAATCATGTAGCCCGCATCTTCCGCGTGGACGATGTCACTGCCGGCGACGCGCGCGAGTGGATCGTCCGCTATCGCGGGCAATTGCTCAACGAAGATACCGTTGCCGCGTACGACCAACTTGCAGACGCGGTTCGCGGGTTCAACCTCACTCCCCTGTTCCGAAAGGGCGAGGATGGCAGGCAGGTCATTTTTCTTGTACAAAGCCTCCCCACGCCGGACGTCAACAGAAGAATACACATCAATATCATTCTTTTCGTTCTCACTCTGCTGAGCGTGATGTTGACCGGGGTCGATATCCCGCCCGAAGCGCTTCCCGCAGACGGATCATTCCCGTTCCAATATTTGCTTCTCAACCTTCTTACAGGCTGGCCCTTCGCGCTGAGCATGATGGGCATTTTGTTCGCCCACGAAATGGGACATTACATCGCCTGCCGTTATTACAAGGTCCCTGCGACGTTGCCGTATTTTTTGCCCGCGCCGCTTCTCAGTCCGCTGGGGACGTTTGGCGCGTTCATCGCCATGCGCGGCATCCCGAAGAACAAGCGCGTGCTGTTCGATGTTGGCGTTGCCGGTCCGATTGCTGGGCTGTTGATCGCAATTCCTGTTTTGTTCATTGGTTTATCGCTCTCGGATTTGGGTCCGATTCAACGTGCGCCGGAGGGCATGTCTGGGTTTCTCGAAGGCAATTCGATCTTTTACCTGTTTTCCAAATTCGTGGTGTTCGGTCAGTTGTTGCCAGCCCCGGTCAGCACCGGCGGGCTGTCGCAGGCGATGTATTGGTTCCGCTATTTTTTCACCGGCGCACCGATTCCCTTCGGCGGCTTGGACGTGCAACTCCATTCGGTGGCTTTGGCTGGCTGGGCGGGGTTGCTCGTCACCGCGCTGAACCTCGTCCCTGTCGGTACACTCGATGGTGGACATGTGGCGTACGGGCTGTTCGGCGATAAAGCGCGGAAGATTTTCCCGTTCGCCATCGGCGCGTTGATCGCGCTGATCGTCCTGCCCTCCCTGCTCACGCTTTCATTGGACTCGCTAAATTTCAGTTGGGTTCTGTGGGTGTTCATCTTGTACTGGCTGGGTAACGTCCGCACCACGCCGCTGGACGACATCACCGAGCTCGATGCATCACGCCGCGCATTGGGGTTTGTGATGCTGGTCGTTTTTATTTTGCTCTTCACCCCAATTCCAATGGTGGCGTATTGATGAATCCAATCCCGAAGGCGGCGTGTTGACGGTTCGTCTTTCGCTCATCGTTTCGAAACAGATGATAGGATTCCAAAAGATACGAAACCGATAACAAAATCCCGAAGGGATGACATATTGAGAAATTTATGCCATCCCTTCGGGATTTGAAATTTTCAAATCGTCATCTATAATCATGCGACCCCTACGGGGTCGTACGCTATAATCTGACTTATGCAAATTCTGATGTTACTGAGAAAAATCCCCATCGTATTTTTATCGCTCACTCTTGTTATTTCCGCTTGCACGCCAACGACAACCGATTCAAATACGCAAACACCGCGTCCCAGCGCGACGCAAAAATCTGAGGGTGCGAAAACGCCGACGCCCGCGGCGAGTCAGCTCGGCGTCGAAAAAGACGCGCTGCGCGGCAAGCAGGTCACGGTGTGGCATCCGTGGTTCGGCGCGGAGGCGAGTCTGTTCGAGTCGCAAGTCGCGCGATTCAACACCGAAAACGAATGGGGAATCGTCGCGCTCGCCGAGTCGAAAGACAATTACAGCGAAATTTTTTCGCAGACCTCCATCGCGCTGGATCAAGCGAACAACCCGCAAATTGCGATCGCTCTGCCCGAGCACGCGCTTGCGTGGGGCGATGACGTTCTCGATCTGAATCCGTACGTGCACGATCCCGAGTTTGGCATGAGCGCGCTCGACATGTCCGATTTTGCGAACGTGATCTGGCGGCAGGACGAAGTGGATGGAAAACGATTCGGCGCGCCGGCGCAGCGTACCGCCCGCTTCATCCTCTACAATTCAACGTGGGCGCGCGAACTTGGGTTCGATGCGCCGCCCGAAAATTCCGCCGAGTTCGAAGCGCAGTCATGCGCCGCGCACGACGCGCTCACGAACGATTCCGACCCGGGCAACGATTCGCTCGGCGGCTGGCTCATTGACGCCAACGCCAACACCGCGCTTTCGTGGATGCTCGCATTCGATGGCGGCGTGCAGGAGGAGGGCGGTTATCGGTTTCTTGCGCCGGGCAACATTGACGCGTTCAAATATTTGAAAGCCCTGCAGGAAAAAAACTGCGCGTGGGCGGCTTCGCCCGATCTGTCTGTGTATGATCGTTTCGCGGCGCGGCAGGCTTTGTTCGTCACCGCGAGCCTCGAAGAATTCCCCGACGTCTCTCGCGCGTTTGCCGCCGCAAGCAGCGCCGACGAATGGATCGCCCTGCCATTCCCCGGCGAAGAACGCGACGCGCTCGTCGTCTACGGCTCGTCGTTCATCGTCTTCAATTCGGATGACGAGACTCAACTCGCCTCGTGGCTGTTCATCCGCTGGATACTTTCGGCGGAGAATCAAGCGGACTGGGTGAGGAGCACTGGCTTCTTCCCGCTTCGTTCCTCGACGTTGGATCTGCTCGCCGATTATTCAACGGATCATCCCCAGTGGGCGGAAGCGGTGGAGTACCTTTCGAGCGGCGAGGTCACACCGCAACTTTCATCATGGCGGCTCGTACGAGTCATGCTGGAAGACGGATTCCGTGATATGTTTGACACCATCCGCCACCCCGACTTGACCGAGGGGCAGGTGCCGGTGATCTTGACGCAGATGGACGAGACGGCAGAGGAATTGTCGAAGTAGCCTATTCATTGCTCGAGGCGGCGTCCTCGCCGCCGAGGACGGCGGCTTGAGCAAAGGAGTTGATATGCCCGAATCACAATATCGCGCGCGGCAGGTTGCCGCAAAGACTCACGAAGTCGTGGAATACGATCACGATGAGACCAAGCCCGGCAAGCCGCTGCACATCATGGTGCCCGGCGGGTTGGTCGCGCTGGGAGCGTTGGGTACGATCGTTCTCATTGCCTACCTGGCCTGGTTTGAAACCCAACTCGATCAAAGCGTCGGGTTGATCTTGATTGCCCTGCTGTTCCCGTTTTATGTGGGCGGCGTGTTTTTGTTTAGTTACGGTTATGAGTTGTATAACCTGCCTCGCGCCCTGCGTTTGACAGCCATCATCGTTTTTCTCACCGTCGCGGCGGTGGTCATTATCGCAGTGTTGGCTCTCGTATTGTTTGGCGGAGGGAAATTACCGAGCGGGTCGTCGAAGCGCGGGTCTTCGAAAGGCGGCGCAGGCGGATCGTGGAAATCGAGTTCGTCTTCTGTCGCGCCGAAAGTGACGGCGAAAAGCGTGCCGTCAACCCCTTCGGTAAATACTTCGCGCGGATTTGATGTTGGAAATGTTGTTGTGCTGGGCGGCGGGAGGACTCACACGCGCGAGGCGACCAAAGAAGTTGTGAAAGAAGTGGAAGTGCCCGTTGCGCCGCGATCCATCAATTGCCCGAATTGCAATCGCGGTTATGTGCCAGCCGATGAAAAGTATATCTGCCCCAGTTGCGGCGCGCCGACGCCGCAGGAGTTGATTGAGGAGTCGGAGAAGCCGAGGGGGAGAGAGTAATTGGTAAGAGGTAATTCGTGAGGAAAGAGGATTGGAGAATTAGAGATTGGAGGCCGGCTCATGAAACTTATGTACATCAACGGCGAGTTCACGAAAGGCAAAACGCAAGGCGAGATCGAAGTCACGAATCCCGCGACGGAGGAAGTGTTGGACTCTGTCCCGCGCGGAACGGCTGAAGATGTGGAATCAGCCGTCCAGTCGAGCAAAGAGGCGTTCAAGTCATGGCGGAAGATGGGCGCGAACGAGCGGACGAGCCTCCTGCACGAAGTCGCGTCCAAGGTGAAGCATCACAAAGAAGAACTTGTCCATTTGCTCACGCTCGAAGAGGGCAAGCCGATCTCCGAAAACGAGGAAGAGTTGGAGTGGGTGGCGAACACGTTCGATTATTACGCCGAGTTGGGGCGGCATGATCGCGGGCGGGTGATTCCGCCGGGCGAACATTCGCAATTCAATTTTATTTTGCGCGAGCCGTATGGCGTGGTGGGTTGCATCGTGCCGTGGAATTTTCCGCTGTTGTTGATGGCGTGGAAGGTCGCGCCCGCGCTCGCGGCGGGGAACACCGTAATCATCAAGCCCAGCGAGATGACGCCGCTCACATCATTGTACATGGCGGAACATTGTTTCGATCATTTGCCTGCGGGAGTTGTGAATGTCGTCACCGGTTTCGGCGCGGAGGCGGGCGAGCCGCTGGTCAAACACGCGGACGTGCCTGTGATCGCGTTCACAGGGAGTTTGGCGACGGGTCAACGAATCGCGTCACACGCCGCGCCGATGATGAAGAAGTTGCATCTTGAACTCGGCGGCAAGGATGCGACTGTCATTGCCGAAGATGCTAACCCCGAACTTGCGGCGAAGGCTGTGGCGTACGCGGCGCTCATCAACGCGGGTCAGGTTTGCACAAGCACCGAGCGTGTTTACATCCCGAAGCCGAAAGCGAAACAATTTACCGAAGCGATTGTTGAACATGTCAAGTCGTTGCGACTCGGACCCGGGCTTGAGTCAACCACGGATGTCGGACCGATGATCGGCGATTCGTATCGGAAGAAAATTGAATCACACGTGGAGGAGGCGCGTGCCCGTGGAGCGAAAGTCCTTACGGGCGGTCAGCGGCCGAAGAATTTAACCAAGGGTTGGTATTACGAGCCGACCGTGCTGACCGGCGTGGATCACACTATGCTCATCATGCGCGAAGAGACGTTTGGTCCCGCCGTGCCATTGATGGAGTACACCTCCTTCGAGCAGGCGATTGACTTGGTGAACGACAGTCCGTACGGCTTGGGTGCGGTCTTGCTTTCGGAAGATCCGAAGAAGATCAAGATGTTCTTCGAAGATGTGAAAGCAGGGACGATCTGGATCAACGACCCGCTGACCGATAATTACGCCGGTCCGTTCGGCGGGATGAAATACTCCGGCGGCGCGCGCGAACTCGGCATCGAGGGACTCGATCAATTCCGTGAGACGAAGCACGTGCATTGGGATTTCAATCTCGAGGATAAATCGTATTGGTATCCGTATGGGAGGTAATATGTCATTGCGAGCCGCAGGCGAAGCAATCTCCTCGCAGGGTAGGGGATTGCTTCGGGCTATCGCCCTCGCAATGACGAGCGATGCCTGTGGTAAAATCTCGCTCGCACGCGGGAGTCGCCAAGTGGTAAGGCATCAGCCTTCCAAGCTGATATTCGCGGGTTCGAATCCCGTCTCCCGCTCTCTGGTTCAGTGACCAGTAATCAGTTGCCAGTGAATCAGTTGCTGGATCACAGATTACTGGTCACTGTTTACTGGAACAGGGGGCCCATGGCGCAGTGGTTAGCGCAGGCGACTCATAATCGCTTGGTCGCAGGTTCGAATCCTGCTGGGCCCACAACTCCATTTACGATTTGAGATTGACGATGTACGATTGTGCCGCGCGGAATGGCGGCATTTTGTGTTAAGATGCTTGGGTAAAATCAAAATTCCAATGAAAAGAATCGCATTAATTTTTATCATATTTGGGAGTCTCGTAACCGCGGCTTCCCTGCTTGGGGATTTCATCGGGTTGGGACGACGCGGCGAGATCGGCGCCGCGCAGATTCTTGGCGTGGATATGGGTGTGGGGTTGTTCCTTTTGGGAGCCGGTTTGTTGACGCTGGATCAAGCAGGGAGTCCGGTGGGAAGCGTGAGTCCGTACGGTTGGCTCCGTCGGGTGATCGATCTGCCTCCCCTCTTCTGGGTGGTCACGAGTTTTGTTGCGGTATATCTCTTCCTGTTCGTTTCTCCCATGTTCCTTGCCACGCCTTCCATTAATTATTTTACGAAGTACATCCCCGATGCCTACGTGACGCACATCGGCTTCGATATTGACATGACCATGGGGCGCGTCGGCAGGTGGCTGGCGACGGGGAACTCGCCGTATCAGGACCTGTATTATTATTCGCCGGTCACGTTGATCATCTTTGCGCCGCTCCTCATATTGGGGTATCCCGCGTATTACAATCTCAGCACCTTCGTTACGGTGATGGCGTTTGTTGGAAGTTCGTTGATCCTGCCGCTTTATTTTTCCCGGAAAAGGAATTTCGCATTCCTCTTGCTTTTGTTCGTCACAGGCTTGTTTTCGTACGGGTTTCAATTCGAACTCGAACGGGGACAGTACAACGTCATCACATTTGCGCTGGCGCTGTTCGCCATCTACCTGTTCCACTATCACGAGCGGTTGTGGTTTTACGCGTACCTGTTGTTTTCTCTCGCCATTCAACTCAAGATCTATCCTGTTTTTCTGACCCTGATGTTCATCCGTGATTGGCGGGATTGGAAGAATAATCTCAAACGCATTGCGGGATTGGCTTTCATCAACTTTGCGCTTCTGTTCGTGCTGGGTTACCAACTTTTCATCGACTTCGTTAGGAATCTGACCGGCGCGCAACTGGATTTCCAAAGTTCACGCCGCGAAGACTTGTCCATCAAAGGGTTCGTCCTAGACTTGACCACAGACATATTTCCCTCACTGGGTCAACACACCGCATTGCTCGAGGGACTTTTCCTTGCGTTGTTCTTTCTCTGCCTCGTTGCCGTGGTCATCGCTGACTATCGGGGTAAACGGAAAGGATGGAATCCGCACCTCTTGTTGATCTCCACCATCGGTATGCTCATCATTCCCTCCGCCAGTGTAGATTACAAACTGCCCCTGCTCATCGCTCCGCTTGCCATCTTGCTTTCTGATTTGGAGTCGGCAAAGACGATGGGATGGAAAATCATATCGGTAATTCTGGTTTTCATCGCTTCGACCGCGTACTGGCTGACTTTGTATCCATTTACAGTAAAGCCTTTTATCTTCTCAAGAAATTTTCCTGCATTGTTCATTCTGCTTCTCTCGGCGACAGCCTTGTATTTTGTAACTGCAAATTCAACCAACGATCGTGAGATCGCCGATCCAGAGATTCGCCCATGAGCGTGTATTTCGCGACCCTCGTTACCTTCCTTACAGCCGTTGCCTTCCTCCGCCTGATGGATTCTCTAGCCCATCGAGGCGTTATCGAAAGCCGGTTGAGCCGAAAACTCATCCACATCGGAACGGGCCCGGTCTTTGTGTTGTGTTGGTTGATGTATCCCGATTCAGAGACCTCCCGCTGGCTTGCCGCGCTGGTGCCAATGCTGATCACAATTCAATTTGTGTTGGTGGGGTTAGGCTTGATCAAAGATGACGCGGCGGTCAAAGCGATGACGAGAACGGGAGATCCGCGCGAGATTTTGCGCGGTCCGTTGTTTTACGGGATCGTCTTCGTTGCGATGACGTTGATCTACTGGAAGGATTCGCCGATCGGCATCACCGCGTTGATGATCATGTGCGGCGGCGACGGGATCGCGGACATCGTGGGACGGCGCGTCAAATCTGCAAGGTTGGGCTGGTCACCGGAAAAGAGCGTGGCCGGCTCCCTGAGCGTTTTCGTCGGCGGCTGGTTGTTGACTCTGCTCATCTTCGGCATCTACATCTGGTTCGGCGCGTTCAGCGGACCCGTTACTCGTTTTCTATTACCCGTCACATGGGTTGCGCTTGGCGCGATGCTGGTCGAGTCACTGCCGTTCAAGGATATTGACAATATCACGATCAGCCTGACCTGCATCGTGATCGGCTATCAGGTTTTTCCGTTTTAGCGCGTGCGGGTAATTTCGAGGAGGGAAGCGGTCAATTGTTGGGTGAACACTTCCTTCCCCTTCTCGTTCAAATGCAACGTGTCTGAGAAAAATTCGGGGGGCAAATCTTTTTGATCGAAATCCAGAAACGGGACGTTGTTCTCTTTCAAATAAGCGCTCAAGTCCTGCATGTAATTCTCCAACCCGATTGGACGCGTGGCTGGGTCGTAGTATCGCAGGATGGGCATACGGACAAGCACGAGTTGTATGCCGTTTTCCCTGCACAGGCGGATGACCTCCGGAAGAAAAGTGGAATCAACCTGCCCGTCGAAATCGAGCGATTCGTCCGAATACAGGTAATCGTCCGCCGCGCCGATGGCGTCGCTCAGGAAGGTGACATCCAGATTGCTTTCATCGAACACCGCTTCCATAGCATAATCCATGCAGGGTTTGTCGCAATCCAACACGGCGTTTCCGATCGGGTAGCGGATGTAATGATCGAGGCTTTGGCGAATCGTCCAGCGCGAACCATACAGCGGAAAATACCTTTCGAAGAATTTTTCAAGCGGACTCATTTGATTGATATAAGCGCGTTCGATCAGAAGAGTGTCGTCCGGCGAGGCGAACTCATCGATCTGCTCGAAGTACCTGCCGGTGACGCGGTAGCCGGGCAAGGTCATCATCGTATCCCGAAAAAAGACAACGAGATATTTTGGTTTGTGTTCGGCAACGACGATGTTGTTCTTGATCATCAAATACCAAATGGTGGAGGCTGTACCGGGCAGGCTGACCAAAGTCGTCTTTTTATTCAACTTGTCTGCAACAACATCATCATCCACAGCGGGACCAAGCATCGAGTCGCCCAAAAGGAAGATCTCGGGTTGCCTCTCGTTGAGGAGATTGATATAGGTTGTCCTGACGCGCTCGTCGAATTGCGGACCCACATCTCTTGGATACGGCGACTGATAACGAACGGGAATGTAGAATGACAGGAAACCCAAAAACAGGGTGGTGGTGATGAGATAATTCCGAAAGGCTTTCATAGTCAATTCTCGATCAGAACTGGAAATAGATAAAGTCGGGTGTCGACGAGTTGACGTAGACGAAGATCGTCGCGGTCGCCACAGCATAGTAAAGCGAGCGGAAGATCGAATCTTCCCGCGAGTATCTATCCAGGACCATCTTCGCGATCATGGGAATCGAATACACAGCCGTAATCGAAAGCCCGATCAACGCGACGCCTTGCTGTTCACGCGAACCGAAGAACGGATTGGAGAAAATGTTTACAACCCAATCCAGCGACGGGGCGGCGAACAACAACCAGCCGAAGACGATGAAGCCGAACATGACCAGCCGCGCGAAAATTGTTTTTGCCAAATTGCTTGGCTTCCAATTGCCCCCCATGCCGAGCGTTTGATACACAACGATCAGAACCCCGTACATCGCGCCCCAGAGCAGGAATGTGAGACCTGCGCCGTGCCAGATGCCGCTGAGAAGCATGGTTGCGAGCGGGGGAATCGCGAGGACGAGCCAGTTTGGCAGACGAGTTTGCCTCGCGAGTAAACGTCGAAGCGGGAAGAACACATAATCGCGCAGCCAGAACGAAAGCGTGATGTGCCAGCGGTTCCAAAAATCGGTGGGGGTCAATGACAAATACGGCGATTTGAAATTTTCGGATGTGTCGAAACCGAGCAGATAAGCGATGCCTCTTGAGAGGTCGGTATACGCGGAAAAGTCCGCAAGGATTTGCAGGGTGAACCCGAGCGCGCCGGTGACGGCAAGCAGAACGGTCGGTTCCTCCAGATGAAAAATCCGTTCGGTGATCGAGCCAACGCTGTTGGCGATGACCAGCTTTTTGAACAACCCCATCACGATCAACTGCCACGCCGAATAAAGATACTCCGCCTTCCACGTCCGCGCCGCTTCGATCTGCGGCATTAACTTCTGCGGTCGGTCAATCGGACCTGCCACGATCTGCGGGAAGAACGAAACGTACAGCGCGAAGTCGAGCAGGGAGTGGGTCGGTTGGAGCGTGCCGCGCGATACGTCAATCATGTAGCCCAGTTTTTTCAATGTGTAAAACGACAAGCCAGCAGGCAGTGCGATACGCGTGAAGAAGAAATCGTTTTCCACCCCGAATATGTTTGCGATGCGCGCAAGATCGTCGCTGAAAAAATTGTAATATTTGAAGAACGCCAGCACTCCGAGATTGAGCAGGAGGCTGAAAGACATCAACAAACGCACCTGCGATTTGGTTTGGCTCATTCTCTGTGCGAGAAAAAAATCAACGAGCGTTGAAATTCCGAGCATGGCCGCAAGCCACGGCTCCACCCAGCCGTAGAACAAATAACTTGCGATGACGAGGATTGCATTCTGCAAACGCTTCTCGCTCGCGAACCAATACAACGCGAAAACAACCCCAAAGAAGAACCAGAACGCCAGACTGGTAAAACTCATTTTTCTTCGTCGTCCTTTTTCAGGATCATCACGCGAAAACTTTCGGCATACTTCATGCCCTTGTCCTTTGCTTCTTCCTCCGCCCATTCGGTCATCCACTTGCCGACCTCGGCCACAGGCACTTGGCTCACATGCTGTTGCAAAGCCATGATCTTGACCTCCAGCGTCTCGGTGATATCGATCCACGTATCGGATTTGTCCGAGCCGTGGACGTATAACCGCCTGACGTCATGCGGTTCATACCCAGCCTCAAGCAGGTCCGTGAACATCAGCCGACTCCCCGCCGACGGAAAGACCGCCGTACACGCCGCCTCTGCCGCAGCGCGGTGGTCGGGGTGGTTGACATATTCGTTGCCATAAAACCACGCTTCGGGATTCCCGCAGGAAACTGCATCCGGCTTGAATTGGCGGATGATGCGTGTCAGATCCTTGCGGAGTTGAATCGTCGGTTCCAGTTCGCCGTCGGGATAACGCAGAAAAATCGTCTCTTTGATTCCCAGAATCGCATTTGCCGCGAGTTGTTCCTTTTCGCGGAGTTCGGCGAGTTCCTTTTTGTACCTTCCATCCATCGCAGGATCATTCGAGCCTGAGTCACCGCTTGTGATAACGACGGAAATAATTTCGCATCCTGCTTTTGACCATTTCGCGAGCGTGCCGCCGATGGAAAACTCCTGATCGTCGGGGTGCGCGTGGATGCTCATTGCGATCTTTGGAATGTATTCTTCGCTCATTTTGTTTTCCTTCCAACAACCAACATCTTGTTTTGAATTTTGAACACTTTGAAAAAGACTTTCACAAACGGCAAGGACAAATTGACAACCAATTGTGACTTGAACAATTTCTTCAAATAAAACTCATAGGGGAATGACAACTCGTGGAATTTATGCAGATCGATCACTTCAAACCCAACGGACTCGAAGAGTTGCTTCATTTCCCCCGTTGAAAAAATCTGTTTGTGCCCGAACAAATGTGACGAGTACATCGCGTTCAAAAACGTGGGAAACTTGCCGCCGCTGAGATGATACGTTAATTCGCCGAAGCGGTGATAGAAACTGTCGCGGCAGGGCGTATCGATCAACAATAAGCCGCCTTGTTTTAATACCTCCGCCGCGGACTGCAACGTCTGCATCGGATAATTCACATGCTCGATCACATCCCAGAGTGTGACCGCGTCGAAGTGATTCGCGTAACCTATTTGCCAGAATTCACTTTCGATCGGGCGTTTGTAAATCTCCAACCCGTGCTTTGATTTCGCATATTGCGCGCGGCTGTCGCTCAGTTCGATGCCGATAACTTCTACGCCCTGCTCTTTCAATAACGAGAGAAACAACCCGCCGCCGCAGCCGATGTCTAGCACTTTGGCGTTTTGGAGGGGGAGATGTTGTTTGAGGATGTTTGCCTGATTGTTGAATTTCTTTGCATTCGCTTGTAGTTGAGTCTCGATGTACGCGGCGATCTCATCGGTCAGTTGCGAGGCGTCAATTTCGGGCGAGATTTCTTCAACGGGGTCGAGAGTATCAATGAAATGGAATCCGCTCTTTGAAACGAAAACATTTGCGCTTTTCAACTTGTATGCCGAACGCCCGCCTTCACGCGGATTCTTCTTCAGCGCGTCTATGTTTTCCATGCTCATAACGGGCGATTGTAACCGATAGGCAGACTTCCGAAGTCTCAAAGACTTCGGAAGTCTATTGGCGCGGTGTTCGCCTCAAAGCGTACGTGGTGATGCCCGTGCTGGCAATGAAATTCGACTCCACCAGATCGAATCCGAAATGCTGGTACAGCGGCACGTTGACATCCGTCACAGTGTCGGTGTAGGCGATGACCTGTTGTTCGTCTGCCATTTGCAAAAACGGGCGGATGAGTTTGGATGAAAGTCCCTTGCCGCGCGCGGATGCAAGCACGCCGAGATTATCCAGATAGAAATGCGGCTCGGGCGCATGTTTTTTGTGGTTGGCGTCGATCTGACTTAACACCGCCCGCGCCCGCCGCACCCCGAATGGATAAGGCGAAAATAAAACTGGAAGGAATGTAAGCAAATCCTTTGGTGTGGCGGAGGCTTCGGGCTTGTTCGGGAAACTCCACACTGCCACGCCCTGTAACGGCTCGCCGATGCCGAACGCGCTCCCTGCACGGATGTTGAGCCTGCCGATCGCGCGGAAGAATTTTGCAACCGTCTTCACGCGCGTTTTCTTGTTGGGCAGAATAAAGGAGACGAGCGGGTCTTCTTCAAACGATTGCGCCAGCACCTGCGCCATCGGTTCAAGATCAGAAAGGGTGAGTTGTCGGTATTCGTTGTTCATAGGTTGGATTGTACCTGAAAGAAAACATCCAAAGCGTCGGCTTGCAAGTTCTCTCAAAACTCTTTTCATCACACTTGCACCCGCCATGATTTGCTCAGCAAATCATGGCGGGTGCGTTAGCGCCGAAACCCCGACGAGGCGTCACTCGCCATAGCGAGACTGAGGTGTTATGGCATCGCTTCGATCGAATGGAACATGCCCAGTATATTTCTCTTGCTTTTCACTACCTTGATGCCCGCCGCCTGAACCAAATCCAGGGGGTCTTGATTCCAACGGCAACCTGCGTGATCTTCGTAGTGTTGATATTCATGCCGGTCTTGATGGTTCGCCAGCCACGGCAGACTGCTGTGACCATGTTCCAGAAGCAGGACCAAGCCACCGGGGCGGCAGACGCGTTTCATTTCCTGCAATGCCTTGAGCGGGTTGGGGAACGTGCACGTGGATAGTGACGAGACCACCGTGTCGAAACTCCCATCGGGAAATTCGAGATGCTCCGCGTCCATCACAGCAAGATTCACGTTCAAGTTGTGTGCGGAGGCGTTCTTGCGGGCTTGTTCCAACATCTTCGGGCTTAGGTCCACCGCCGTGATCTGGCTGTTGGGCGCGAAGAGCGGAAAGTTTTGCCCCGTGCCACATGCCACTTCCAACACCTTGCCATTCGCCTTCGACAATAATTTCTTTCTCAACCGCGCCACGCCGAGGATGTGCTGGTCGAACCAGACCTTTTTCTCGTATTGATCGGCGATCTCGTCGTACGCGTCGCGCACCTGTAACGCGGACATCTTTGCGGCGGCGGGGATGCGTCGGGGTTTGCAGGCTTTACCTTCGTTTGCGATACTTGTTTTCATGGTTGCTCCTTTTTTGTTATACTGCGTAGCAGTATGTGCAACAGGATGTCTAACATTGATTTGCATTCTAGCCCATATGAAGTGCAAGTCAATCGTGGAAGCGGCTGTTGTGTAACATAAGTTATAGACACCCGTATTTTGTAACAAAACGGAATTGCCGTGCCGAGAAAATCATCCCCCAAAGAAGTTGACCCGCGTGTCCGCCGGACGCGCCGCCTGCTGCGCGACGCGCTCGTGTCATTGATGTTGGAGGAAGATTTCTCCTCCATCAGCATCCGCGAGATCACGGAGCGCGCCGAAGTAGCCTACATCACGTTTTACAGGCATTACGAGAGTCTCGATCAGTTGTTGATGGAAGTGTTGGACGAAGGGTTGGCGGGATTGTTGACCCGCATCGAAACGCTGGCGAAGCAGTCCGAAACGTCCGCGCTCGAAGCGGAGGGGAGGTTGATCTTCGAGTACATTGGGGGAAACGCCGACCTCTTCCGCATTTTGTTCAAAAGCCAGAGCGTGGCGCGCATCCGCAAGCGCGTGGTGAAAAACATTGCCGCCATTTTCCAAACCTCGTGCGCGCCGCTGGGCAGGTTGGATGGTCAGGTGACGATCGCCATCGCGTCGAATCACATCGCCACGTCTCTGCTGGCGATGATCGAGTGGTGGCTGGAAAATAACATGAAACCAACGCCTGCAGAGATGGGGAAGGTGTACAAGAGTTTGATTATCGATTCGACGGTGGGGGCGGTGAGTTCTTTACCTGTCGTGTCGAAGTGAATGGCGATGACCAGGAAGGTCACGCGCTTACGGAGGTCCGCTAAACGAGGAGGACGCGCCGACTTCCGCGTCGGTGAGATCGAGACCGATGTTGATCGCCGCCGCGTAGCCGTTCGCGTTGTCGCCTGTGATGTCGAGCAGTAACTGGTCGCCGCCGTTGTTGTAGATGTTGTCGTCGGAGTTCAAAGTATTGCGATATCCTCGTGTGGCGTAGGGTTGCACGGAGTGAGCCTGATCGGTCACTGTCTCGTCGAAGAAAAACTGCGACACGAACTCATACGCGTTTCCATCCGCGCCTGTGCTGCGGATCATAAAGTGGATGTGAACCGTCCGACCTGAATACCAGCCGGGGTAAATCGTGAGGAATTGAGCCTTGCCGGTAGCGTCCGTCAGTTGATAGCCGCGCAGAAACTTCTGACCGACCGTATTGAAACTCCGGTCAGAGACGCCCGAATAAATACCAGCCGCGTCGCAATGCCAGATATCCACTTGCGCGCCCGCAATGGGATCGCAGCTGTTCTGCGAAACATCGAACACGCCGATCGCCAGCGTGAGAGGAATGCCTTCCCGCACAGAACCATCCGGCGGCTCCGAGCGAATGTCGGAACGATTCAGTTGTTCGTCCACGAAGTACGGTCCAAGCGTCAGTTCGGGACGGACGACGCATGAAATCGCCGCCTGCGTTGCCGAGGGCGATTGAGTCGGCGAAACGGCTGTTGAGGTCAATGCGGGGATTAATGTGCCGGTCACTTCGGGCGCGACGCACGAAGCCAGAAATGCCGCGCCTCCGACGCCCAACAACTTGAGCGCGTCTCTCCGGCTGAGGATCAGCCCTACGGGTTTATCATCGTTATCCATACCTTCTCCTTTTGTCATTCGCCCCATCATACTTTGGAGTTTTTAGAAAAGAGTGAAAGAAGTGTGTGGTTTTTGTGTGAACGCCTGCCATGATTTTCCCGCAGATAAAACCCGAACAGCGGAGATCGTCCTGCCTCCGCCGTGCGTGATACTTAAGTTCAAAGCCCAGTGACCGCCGCCGGTTTGTTTCACTGTTGGCGGCTAGCGAAAGGCGCGTTCCAGTGTGGTTTGGTTTAGGTCTTGCAAGAACCCGCTCGAATCCATCTCGTAGATCTCTGTCACATCCTTGAGGGTGCAGAAACTCTGCATCCAGCACCCGACACAAAGCGTCCCGTGTCGGATGAATGTGCGCGCGGTTTCGGGCTTATCCTGCAGGGTCTTCTCGACCGTCCAAGTGATTTGAATCGGAGGCGTGTCGTTCATACGTCCCAACCTTACCCCAAAAGTGGGATTTCTTCTTTGCTTAAGCGCAAACAGGGAGGAAATAACAAACGCGCATTGGATCGCGCGTTTGTTCGTCCTCGCTTTCGGATATCTTTTATTCCGACCCTGCGCCGTCGACGATCTGCACCAGCCCGTGAGGGTTACGGATCAACACCCGGCCGCGGCTTGCTTCGAGCAACCCCTGCCTTTCCCACTCGGCTAGGATTCGACTCACCGTGAACATGGTGCTTCCGGAGGCTTCCGCGAGGTCCTGCCGGGTGAGGGGGAGTTCGACCGCCGGGTCGTCTTCCCGGATCCGCTTGCCGATTTGAGACGCCAGACGCAGGAGAGTCAGGGCGAGGCGGCGTTCGACGCGTTCGGTCGCCAGTTCGCGGTAGCGCGCTTGTAACTCGTTGATGTAGCCGGTCATCAATTGCATCAATCCGAAGTTCAGGTACGGACGGGACGGCATCATCTCGCGCATGAAATTGGATTCGATGGCAAGTGCGGAACTTGACTCGAGCGCTTGCGCCGCGACAGGGTAGGATGCCCCGGGACGCACCACGCCCAACGCGGCAAACATCTCCCACTCTTTCACTGTCCGCAGGTTGACTTGTTGACCGGATGGATTCGATTGGAGTAGTTTCACCCTGCCGGAGATCAAAACGTAAGCGTGAGAAGCCGGGTCGCCTTGGAAAAAGAAAAAAGCATCCTGTTCGATCGAACGCAGGATGGATCTTTCGACGATGAGATCCAGATCTTCGATCGGGGCTTCTTTGAAAAGATCCACATGCCGCAGGTCAGCCGGGGCGATCTTCATGAAGCAATTGTACTAAAGGTTGAACTGCCTACGGTGTTCGGTTTCTCGGTGTGGTACAGCTTTCTTAATGTCCGAGGCCATTGATGCGAATTACGGAAAAGGTGTGCATTCCGTAAACAGGTTTGGGAATCTAGTTTACGCAGTCACAACTCCAAAGGAGTGGAATGATTATAGAATCCCAACGAATGGCCGAGCCAACCCCGAAGGGGGTGTCATAGACTTTGCGAGAAAGCATGTCATCCCTTCGGGATTTGAGGGTGTTTCGGGCTATTTTCTATAATCCTACCATCTGTTTCGACAGGCTCAACACTGCCTTCGGGATTGAAGTTGTGTAAGGTAAGTTAAGAATTCGCGCTTTTCGATTTCTTCGCGCCGAGTAAACGATTCATGGTCTCGACCAGCAGCTTGAGGCTGACCGGCTTGCTCAGGTACTCGTCTGCCCCGGCTTCGAGGCATCGCTCGCGGTCGCCGGGCATGGCGAGGGCGGTGAGGGCAATGATCGGCGTCGAAGCGAAGCGAGGATTCTTGCGCAGGCGGCGAATCGCTTCCAACCCGTCGAGGGCCGGCATTTGTATATCCATCAGGATGAGTTCCGGGTTCGTTTCTTCGGTCAGTTCGATCGCCTGCAAGCCGTCGGAGGCGGTAACCACTTCGAAGCCGTGGCTTTCGAGGTATTCCCCAACGGTCAACACGTTCGCCATATTATCCTCTGCCAGCAAGATTCTGCCGCCCATCATGGATCTTGAAATTGAATTGGCTTCACTGACCGGGGGCGGTCTGCCCATGACGATGGCTTCGTCCTGTGCAACGAGTTCGCGCCTCCACGGGATGTTGACGGTAAAACGACTGCCGATGCCCGGCTCGCTATCGACTTCCACGCTGCCGCCGTGCAGGTCGGTTAATTTTTGCACCAGCGCCAACCCCAACCCCGAGCCTTCGTATTCGCGGGTGAGACTGCTATCCACCTGCGAGAACGGCTGGAACAGTTTTTTCATGTCTTCAGCGGCAATGCCGATGCCGGTATCGCTCACCGAGAATTGGATCAGGTCGCGTTCCGCATCCGAACGGATTTGTAACTTGACTTTGCCATTCTCCGCAGTGAACTTGACCGCGTTCATGAGCAGGTTGACGAGGATCTGCTTCATACGGCGCGGGTCGGCATGGAGTTTGGGTGCGGCGGGGTCTTCTTCCAAATTTAATTCGATGGATTTCCTCATCGCTTGCTGCCGAACGATCGACAGACTGGACTGGCACAAGGCGCCGACTTCGATGACCTGCGGGTAATAATCGAACTTGCCGGCTTCGATCTTCGAGAGGTCGAGCACATCGTTGATGAGTTCGAGCAAATGACGCCCGCTGGATTCGACGATCTGCAACGAACGTTGTTGGCGCTCGCTGAGCGGGTCGCGCCGCTGTTCGAGGAGCGTTTCGGAGAGCCCCAGTATGCTGTTGAGCGGGGTGCGCAATTCGTGGCTTACGTTGGCGAGGAATTCATCTTTGGCACGGTTGGCGTGTTGCAGTTCGAGGTTCACTTGCTCGAGTTCGGCGGTGCGTTCGGCGACCCGGTGTTCGAGTTGATTGTTGGCATGCTGTAAATCCTCGAACATCTGGGCTTGCTCTATGGCGATGGCGGCTTGCCCTGCCAGCATCTCGAAAACATCGAGCCATTCCGCGTCGCGCTCGATCACTGACCGGTGGAACACTTCCAACACGCCGATCACTTTTCCCTTGACGATCAAGGGGGCTCCGTAATATCCGGCGAAATCTTCGTTTTCGAGGAAGCCCGGGGGGAACAAATTTCGAGACTCACGAGCCAGATCGGGAATCCGCATGGTTCGTCGCTCCGACGCCGCCCGGCCGGCATAACTTTCACCGGGTTTGACGCTCGACGTTCGAATCGCCCCGGTTCTAAAGCCTGCGCCGGAAGCGTATTCGAGCAAGTTGGTAACCGGGTTTAAGAGCAGGACTGTCACGGCATCCA
This sequence comes from Chloroflexota bacterium, assembly GCA_040753755.1. Lineage (GTDB taxonomy): Bacteria > Chloroflexota > Anaerolineae > Anaerolineales > Villigracilaceae > Defluviilinea. Next base: position 75,149 of record JBFMDB010000005.1, on the reverse strand, counting down.
CTCTGAGGATCGGAAGGATGCGTGAGATGAGCATATCCAGACTCACCTGCAAATCGAACGTGGAGCTAATGGCGCGGTCGATATCGCGCAATGTATTTAAGTAAGCCATCTGACGCTGAATCTTTTCCTCCGCCTGCTTTCGTTCGGTAATATCCTCCGTGGTGACGACGACCATGGAATAATCTTCCTCGTGACCGGGGACGACCGACCAGGTCAATTTGATGTCGAGCGCTTCACCGTTGGGTTTGGTATCCCTGCCTTCCCAGCCATTGGTGGTCCTCCCTTCTGCGATGGCGATGAAATCTTCGGGGTTGTGCTCCTGTTCCCCGGATGTAACGGTTCGATTCGTAAAATCGAGCAGTGCCCTTTTGTCCGCGGCGTTGTAAATTTTGACGCCCATTTCGTTTACATCCAGCACCCGGATCATCAGGTTGCAGCGGTCCACCTCCTCTGGATGAGAGGCGAAATACTCTCGAAAATCCTCTACCCCGAGTTGCCGCAGGGAATCAAGATACCGTTTGACTTCGGAAAAATCCTCCTCCCAGACGGCAATGGGGGAGTTTTCGAACAAGGAACGATACCTCGCCTCGCTTTCCTGCAAGGCTTGCGCCGCCTGTTTGCGCTCGGTCATGTCGCGGGTGATTCCCTCCACCGCTACTAGTTGACCGGACTCATCCCGAACTTGCACGATCCGGCTTTCCATCCAGCGGACGGAACCGTCTTTTGAGTACCAGCGCATGAACAACGGTGCCTCAGGGATCGCGCGCGTTTCCAAATATTCCGCCATCTGCGGCAGATCGTCGGGATGGATCATGTTCAACATGAACAGCGGGTCTGCGAGGCATTCCTCCGGTGTATAGCCTGTGATCTGTAAGACCGCCGCGTTGATGTAGGAAAGTTTCATCTCGGGAATCAACTCAAAGCGGAAGATGATGTCCGCCGCGTTTTCTGTAATGCGGCGGTATTTCTCATTGCTCACGCGCAAGGCATCTTCCGCGCGCTTGCGCTCGGTGATATCGTGATTGATGGAAAGGAAGCCGGTCGCGTTTCCGGTTGAATCTTTCAGCATACTACCGGAAGTGATCGCATGCACAACTCTGCCATCCTTGTGCCGAAGCCGGACTTCGCCTACCCAATGCCCGGTTTCGGCTAACTGTTGGAAGACTCTCTCGCGGGTAGTGTTGATGTATTCCGGGGATAGGAATCCACGCGCGCTCTGCCCGATCACTTCTTCGGCGGTATAACCGAACATAATCTCTGCGGCATTGTTCCAACTGCGGATGATCATGTCGGCATCCGTCGAAACGACCGCGTCCGAGATATGGGCGAGCAAATTCGCCTGATAGGCGCGGTTCGCTTCCGCCTGCTTGCGCTCGCTGATATCCCTCACCACGCTTTGAACGTGCAGGGGTTTGCCTGCGTCATCGCGCACCAATTCCACGTTGATCTCGACCGGAAACACCTCCCCCGATTTCTTCTTAAAGAGTCGTTCGTAAACGGGCAGGGTCTCTCCGGCGCGCAGACGCCCAAGCATCGCATAGCTTTGTTCGAGCTCGGCGGAGGTTTCGATGAGGGATAGTTTTTTCAACTCATCGAGCGAATACCCAAGCATTTGGGCGGCGCGTTCATTGGCATCGAGGTGATTGCCCTCGAGGTCGAGGATGAAGACGGCATCGTGCACCTGATTGAACAATCCCCGATATCGAAGCTGGAACCGGCGAATCGTTTCCTCCGCCTGATGGCGTTTGGTGATGTCGCGTGCGACCCCGCGCACGATGGCTGGCTTCGGATCTGTGGTTTTCAGGGTGTTGTGATATTCCCAAATGCGGATCTCTCCGTTTGCGGTTTGGATCTGCATGAAGCCGCGCGCTTTTCCTTTTTCGCGCATGCGGCGCAGATAGGCAGGGAACAGGTCCCGCGTTTGTGGTGTGAGCAGGTCGTTCAAGTTCATCTGCAGAAGTTGCTCGCGCGGATAACCGGTTAACTCTGTCGCCGCCTCGTTCACCGAGAGAATATTCCCATCCAGATCGTGCGTGCAGATCAGGTCACTACTGCTTTCCACCAGATCGCGGTAACGCTCCTCGCTCGCGCGGCGCGCCTCTTCCACGTGCTGGCGCTCGGTGATATCGCGCGCCACGCCTTCACACGCGCTCAAATTTCCACTGGTGTCATAGATCGGAACATTGCGTTGCTCTGTCCAGAAGACCGTGCCATCCTTGCGTATCCAGCGCAGGACGAGAGGCTTGTGCACATCCGCTTTCCCCTCGGCAACCGCTTGGAGGAGGTGACGATCATCCGGGTGAACCAGTTTGAATCCTAGGTCGGGGTCGGCGTAATGTTCCTCGGGGGTGTAGCCGGTCATCGCCGCGGCAGACGGGCTGACGTAGGTGAAGCCGCGCACCGGCGCGAACTCGTAGCTATAGATCAAATCGGGCAGGTGTTCCGCCAAACGCAAAAAAGGCACTTCAGCGCCGTTTGGATCTTGCGCGGGGCGCGCAAGGTTGACCGGCGCGCTGTCTTCGCCGCCCATCAGATTTAGGATGGAGGAAACGAGCACCTTCGACATGGACGCTTTATGCACGAACGCGTCCGCGCCAGCCTTTAACGCCGCGGCTCGGTAAATGTCCGCGTCCATCATCGTCAGGACGATGATCTTGACGTTGGGGAGCCGCTGCCGGAACAGCGGGATCAATTCCAATCCGGAGCGTTGCGCAAGGTTGAGGTCGAGCAGGATCACATCGGGATTCCCCTCGAGGCTTTTCGAAAGGGCATCCTGTTCCCCGGTGGCGACGTCTACAACGGTGAGCGCTTCTTGAAGCCGGAGAAAATCGCGCGCCGCTTCGAGGAAATACGGACTATCGTCCACGAGTAAGATTCGAATCGGGTCTTTCATACAACCTGCTTCTTTCTGAAGTTCAATTCAACGAGCGGTCTTGCTCGTCTCCACACTTGCCGTCGGAGCGGATGGCTCGCGCCATGAAACGTAGATCGCCGAGTTCTTGCCTTTGCTCTTTACCGTATACATCAAACGATCGGCGACGGACAACATCTGGTCGGGCGGGAATTCTGCATCGCCGCAGGAAAGCACGCCGAAACTGAACGTAACGTGCCAATCATGTAATTGCATGGCTTGTAGTAGCCGCTCTTGAAGTTTCGAGACAACCGACCGCGCGGCGGGCTGGTCGGTTTCGGGCAGGAGAATGGCGAATTCATCGCCCCCCATGCGCGCGATCACGTCGATACTGCGCAGACTGTCCTTGAATTGTCGGACGATAACCCTCAGCGCTTCATCTCCGGTGGCGTGCCCGAAACGGTCGTTGAGGTCTTTGAAATCGTCCACATCGAGGTACACAAGCGTAAGCGGATGGCTATAGCGCTTCGAACGGACGACCTCGTTGTACAATAATTCCTGAAAGTGACGCGAATTCACGGCTCCGGTCAGCGGATCGGTGCGAGCCAGTTCTTTTTGATGTTCGAGCGACCTGCGCAACGCAGAAAGGAGAGTGACAATGACGATGAAGAATCCGTATCGCATGAGCGTGTTCCATACATACAGCGCGGGGTGGGAATGTGATCGCCCCGCCCCGATATCCGCCGCCAGCCATACGCACGCGCTCAGCACGGCTGTTGCGGTGCCAAACCGCTTCGATACGAACCAGGTGGTCAGCGCAATGGGAAGCGCATAGAACAAGGAAAATCCCAACTCGTTACCGGTAACGTAATCGAGGAAACCGACGAGACCGACGAGCATGAATCCGCTGGCGATGAGCGCGGGTTTATTGAAATCCGTGAGGGCATCGAGTATTTTCATCAAGGCGCATGTGGTGCGATGTGATAAGCGAGGGCTTTACGATACCAGAAGCGCGGTCGAATGGCTATTCGGTTGTGTACGGTATTTCAGGCGGGTTTTGCCCTGTATTACCCCCTCCCCGTCCCTCCCCCATTTTCCGCGCACTTCAGCGGAAAATGGGGGAGGGTGCCGAAGGCGGGTGGGGGCTCTACTCCACAATTCCTCGCCTTACGGCGTACTTCACCAGTTCGGTCTGCGAATTCAAACCGAGTTTCTTCATCAAATTTCTGCGGTGCATCTCGACCGTGCGCGGGCTGAGCGAAAGCCGCTCTGCCACCTGCGGGTTGTTCAATCCCTCCGCCGCCAACTGGAGAATTTCGCGCTCGCGTTCGGTGAGCGAGTCGTAGGGGTCGCCGCCGCGCGCTTCGTGGGCGCGTTCCATGTAGGCGTGGATGGCGCGTTCGTTGAGCGATGGGCTGAGGTAGAGATTCCCCGCCAGCACCTGCCGGATGGCGAAGATCAATTCAGACGATGAACTCTTTTTCAACACATACCCCGCAACGCCCGCCTGCAGAGCCTCCACCACGTAACTCTCGGCATCGTGCATCGAAAGGACGATCACTTTGGTGGCGGGAGAAACGCGTCTCGCGGCACGCGCAACTTCCAGTCCTGAAAGACCCGGCATCATCATGTCCGAGATCAACACATGCGGCTTGTGCTTTTCGGTCAACTGCTGAGCCTCCAGCCCGTCACCGGTTTCGCCGACCACTTGAATGTCGGACTGAGTCTCGAGCATGAGCCGCAGTGATTCGCGCACCAATTGATGGTCTTCGGCAAGCACCATGGTGATCATTCTTGTTTCTCTTTCAAAGGCAATCGGATCAATTTTTTCGTGCCTTTACCCGGTTGTGATTCGATCTCGAACGAGCCGCCCAGCAAGGAGACGCGTTCACGCATGCCGGTCAAGCCCCGATTGAGCGCCAACGCAGCATGCGGATCGAAACCCGCGCCTTCGTCTTCGATGCGGATCACGATCTCTTCGCTTCCCGCCCGGACATCGAGCCGGGCGCGCGCAGTGCGAGCATGGCGCGCCACGTTGGTGAGCGACTCTTGCACGACGCGATAGACGGTGGTTTCGACTTCAAAATCGAAGCGGCGATGTTCCATGCCGCTGTGCGTGAATTCCACGTGGATGCCGCTTTGTTCCTGATAACGGTTGACATGCCACAACAGCGCGGGGATGAGACCGAGATCGTCGAGAATGGCGGGGCGCAGTTCGAGCGAGAGACGGCTGACGCGGCTAATCAGGTCATCCAACAGTTCGTGCGCGCCGGTGAGTTTCTTTGCGGCTTGTTGGGGCGGCAGTTGCGGCGCGATCTCGAGGGTGAGTTTGAGCGCTGTGAGCATCTGCCCGATCTGGTCGTGCAGTTCGCGCCCGATGGCGCGCGATTCGGTTTCATGTGTGTGAACGAGTTGCCGCGAGAGCTCTGCCAAACGGTCGCGGTTCGCGCGCAGTTCCTCTTCGGCGAGTTTGCGTTCGGTCATGTCGCGATTCACCGCTAGATAGCCGGTGATCCGGCCGGATTCATCACGCAAGGTGGAAGTTTTTCCTTCCAACCAAATCGGTTCCTTGTTGCGTGGATGCACGAGTACTTCCGTCGAAAAATAGCCGGTCTCAGACAATTGGCGCAACGCGTCAGCCCTTTGCGCCTCGCTGAAATCCGCACGCGCGACCTCGTTCGTCGACCTGCCGATCGCTTCGTCGGCGCTCCAACCATGTAACTCCTCTGCGGCGCGATTCCAATAGGTAATGATTCGATTTTCATCCGTCGCGATGACCGCGTCGTTGACCTGGGCGAGCAACCGCGCCTGAAATTTGATTTGCTCCTCGGCCCGTTTGCGCTCGGTGATATCGATCATCGTGGTGATGTGATGAGGTTCGCCCGCCAACTCTATTGGCTTTGAAGAGAAAAGCAAATTGACGATCCTGCCCGATTTCGACCGCGCCTGAAGTTCGAAATCCTGCAGTCCTCCCGATCTTATCTGTTCGTCGATCAGTTTGTTGCGTTCCTCCGGCGTCCACATCTTCAATTCTGTGGAGGTATGCCCGATCACTTCTTCGCGCGTGAATTCGAACATCCGGCAAAACGAATCGTTGGCATCGATGAACTTCCCATCCGTGATGCGCGTGATGGTCATGCCCGCGGGACTCATGTGGAATGCCTTCGAGAACCGCTCCCCTGAGAGCCGCAGTTCCTCCCCCGCCCGTTTGCGTTCCGTGATGTCGCGCGCAATGACCATGAAGTTGGTCAACGTATCCTGCTCGAAGATCGGGACGATGTAACTCTCGTAATATCTTGTCATGCCTTGATCACCGGGACCTTCGTGTTCGATGAATTCCCTTTTGCCGGTCTGCCGTATCCGTTCCATCGCCTCATGGTAAAGTTGACGAGCCGCCCCCGGCAGGAAAAGGGAATAGTGTTTTCCGACCACATCCCGTGCAGAAAAGCCTTCGGCATAGTGATTCAGGAACTGGTAATTGCCGTTCGCATCGTAGAGGGCGATGTAATCGGGGATCGTTTCCACCAGCGAGCGCCATTTCATATCGCTTTTCATCAGCGCTTCTTCCGCCCGCTTGCGCTCGGTGATGTCGTTCGCGGTGGTCAGGATAAATTTCTCCCCGCCGATCTCCACCAAATCCGAGTTGATCAGAACATCGCGAATCTCACCGGACCGCGTTCGCAATCGCACGTCGAGGTTATGTACGAATCCCTGCTCGCGGAATTGTTGCGCCATACGCTCACGCACCTGCGGGTCGGGGTACATTCCCAGCTCGAGCGAGGTTTTGCCGACGATCTCTTCGCGCGTGAAACCGAACACTCGCTCGAACTCCTCGTTCGCTTCCAAATAGGTTCCATCGGGGATATTGGTCAACCCTGCGGCGAACGGCGCTTTTTTGAAGATCACCGAAAAGGTCTGCTCGCTCAGGTCTTTGGGCGTGTGCCCGAGCAATTCATCGCCGCCCCTGTTGTTGTACGTAGAGTTCGTGTCCGCGTCGAATGCCATGCCGCCGTCATCGATGCGGTCGAACACAACTGTTTTGCCCGCTTGTTTCGGCTTGGGAGGGGTACTCTTTTTAACCGGTGGTCTGTCGGTTTTCGATTTTCCCTTGTTCACTTTTGGCGAAGCCGCTTTTTTGCCTGTCATCTCTCTGCTCCTGAAATAGGCAATGGATTCGGAAGTGCTAATTCAGTATAGCATATCCATCTCCGCAATTCGGATTACAATTGCGCCATCCTTTTCAGGAGAGTCGTCACGCCTATTATCTTAAACGGCTCGTCCAACTATAGACCTCCGAGTTCTGCCAGAACTCGGAGTCTGGAGCGAGCCCCCATGCCTCGCAGAGAAACGCCGTTTATTTCCGGTTTGTACTATCACACCTACAATCGCGGCAATAATCGTCAGGCGATTTTCTTCCAGCCAGAAAATTATTTGTACTTCTTGAAAGGAATTAAGAAGTACCTCGCTCCGGTTGCCACCATAATTGTCTATTGTTTGATGCCGGCTCATGATCATATTTTGGTGCGTATTAAACAGACTTCGGAAGTCTTGAACACTTCCGAAGTCTCGAAGCAAGTATCCCTCGCCATGCAAAAATTTCTGATCTCCTATACCAAAGCCATCAACAAGCGCTTTGAGCGCGTCGGAGCATTGTTCCAAAGACAATTTCAAGCCAAACCCATACAGACCTATTCCCATTTACTCAACTTGTGTGTGTACATCCATGCCAACCCGGTGAAGGATGGACTGGTCGCTTTGCCCGAAGATTGGATATACTCCAACTATCTCGAATGGCTTGGCCAGCGCAACGGCACGCTGGTTGATCGAGAATTTGTTCAGGAGAACTTTGGTTCACCTCAAGAATATCAAACTCTTGTAATGAATTACGTCAAGACGCGCTACCTGCCTGATGATGTGAGAAAGTATTTGAATTCGTTGGAAGATTAATCCCAACCCAAACAAGACCTCCGAGTTCTTCAAGAACTCGGAGGTCTATGGAGACACCATGCCCATCACCCTCGACGGATCGTCCCTCACGATTGAAAAACTCGTTGCGATTGCGCGTCACGGCGAAAAAGTGGAACTCGCCCCCGAAGCCCTGGAGCGGATCAAAACCTGCCGCGCCATGCTGGAGGAGAAACTCGCCAATAAAGAGATCATGTACGGCACGAACACCGGCATCGGCGAGTTCTCCGAAAAGATTCTCAATGACGAGCAGGTGAAGGAATTCCAAAAATATCTCATCTACAACCACGCGGCGGGAATCGGCGAGCCGTTGCCGATTCCCTACGTCCGCGCGGCGCTGGCGGGGAGGATCAACGTCCACGCGCATGGGAATTCCGGTTGCAGGCCAGAGATCACACAGACGTTCGTTGAAATGTTGAACAAAGGCGTTACACCTGTTGTGTGTCAAAAAGGATCGGTCGGGGCGAGCGGCGACCTTGCCCCGATGGCGCAAGCCGCGTTACTCCTCATGGGTGAGGGCGAGGCGTTTTACAACCCCGGTGGCGGGGCAGGCGGCGAGCGCATGCCCGGGTCCGAAGCGATGCGGCGGGCGGGGATCAAAATCCCGGGCTTGCAGGCGCGCGACGGACTCGCCGCCATCAACGGATCCAATGTTTTAACCGCCATGTCCGCGCTTCACATTTACGAGATGGAGCGATTCATCAAACAAGCCGAGATCGCCGCGGCAATGACGATCGAAGCGCTGCTCGGAAATCTCAAACCATACAATACAAAACTTCATGAACTCAGAGGGTTTCACGGCGCGATCACCTCCGCAAAAAATATTATGAAGTGCCTCGAAGGTTCTGATCTCACAACGGGCAAAATGAAAACAAAAGTGCAGGACGCGTATTCGATGCGCTCGACTCCGCAGGTCATCGGCGCGGCGCGCGATGCGGTGGCATACGCGCGCTCGCAGGTCGAGATCGAACTCAACGGCGTGGGCGATAACCCGATCTTCATTCCCGAAGATAACTTGACTCTCACCGGCGCGAACTTTCAAGGCTCGCCCGTTTCACTTCCGATGGATATGGCGGGCGCGGCGATCACGATGGTGTGCGTGTTATCCGAGCGGAGGATGAACCGCCTGACGAACCCGGCTCTTTCGCAGGGTCTGCCTGATTTCCTCGCCCACGAGCCGGGCTTCTACTCCGGGATGATGCTCAGCCAATACACCGCCGATCATTTGATCGTCGAGCAACGGATTTTATCCGCGCCCGCGTCGATTCAATCCATCCCTGCCGCGGCGGATCAGGAAGATTTTGTCTCGATGGGCATGAACACCGCGTTGAAGAACGAACAAATTTTGGATAACGCCTACGGTGTACTGGGAATCGAATTCATGGCGGCGGCGCAAGCCATGGACTTCCGACAGTTCCTGCCGGGGCGCGGCACAGCCAAAGCGCGCGAGGTCATCCGCAAATACGTGGAGCACTTGCACGTGGACCGTCCGCTGTACAACGATCACAACGCGATGAAGAAGTTGGTGAAATCGGGCGAGATTTTGGAGGAAGTGGAGAAGGTAGTGGGGGAGTTGGGGTAATTATTTCAGTGCAAACTCAATCGCTTCCTGCATTTTCATAACCCGCCCCCGATTCCACGCCTCTGTGAAGGATTTTTCGCCCAGTTGTTCGCGCGCGTTCGGGATCAGTGTCGTATAGAACCGCTCTCGTAAGGGGGTGGGCAGGAAGCCAAGGCTCTGATGCAATTTCTCCGCAGCGCCCCACAAGATGGCTGAGCGTTCGAACTGTCCATCCAGTACAGCGAGTTGCGCGAAGGCTTTCAGCAAGTATGTTATGCCCACCTTATCCATAACCTCGACTCTCAATTTCAAACTCTCCCCGTAGCACGCCCGTGCTTGCTGCAAGCGCCCCTCTAATCGTTCAAGGTTTCCCAATCCTTCCAGCCCATAGGCAACATGCCAGTTGTCCTTTGCGGCACGAGAGATATCCAACCCTTGTAACACGTAGGATCTGGCTGCCTCTAGATCGCCATTTGCCAAATAATTCTCAGCAAGGAAATAAGATAGCCTGCACACCCATAGCTCGTCTTTCAACTCCCGAAACAGTTGCAGGCTCTCGAGGTGCAGGGGAATGGCTTCAGCGTAATGATGATGATCGGACTCGATTGCCGCCAGTTCCATGAGAGCCCACGCGATTCGTTTCTTATCGCCAAGCGTCCGCGCCAGAGATAACGACTCCTTGATGAAGGCGCTCTGCCCTGTGTAGTCGCCGTCTGCGCGCGCAAAGTCTGCCCTGAGCAACAGCGCTCTCGCACGCGCAAGGGTGGGGAAGTTGTGAACCGCCAGAAGTTGTTTCATCGATTCACGGCCTTCTGTGAGATAGCCGCGATACAACCACAGGGGCCATACGTGAGCCATCAATTGCAACCCCCGCCCCGTGCGTTCTTCGGATGGAAGACCAGCGGCCTCCTTTTCAAGCGACCACGCGATGGCCGCGCGCAGGTTATCGATTTCCGTCTCCGCCCAATCGAGCGAACTCTCGGCATCGAACAGCCTTGGCTCCGCTTCTTCCGCCGTCCTGAGGAAAAAATCGAAGTGACGAGCGCGCAGGGAATCTAGCTCCCCGCTCGTGCGCAATTTTTCTTGTACAAAATCGTGAATGGTCTGGAGCATGGCGTAACGCGCTTCGCCTCGCGCTCCCCACCTCACGATCACCAGCGACTTGTTGACCAGTTGCGTAAGCAGGTCGAGAATGTTTTCAACAGGAATCAGCGCGGGGTCGCTAGCCACCGATTCGGCTGCCGCCAACGCCCAACCGCCTGAAAACACGGAAAGCCTCCTCAGCAATGCGCGCTCGGTTTCAGAAAGCAGTTCGTAACTCCATGCGATGGTTGCCTGCAGAGTCTGGTGGCGCGCCAGAGTTGTGCTCCCGCCCGTCAGCAATTGAAAACTGTTTTCCAAACGCGCTGCGATCTCCTTCACCGACAAAGCCGTCAATCGGGCGGCGGCGAGCTCAATCGCCAGCGGAATGCCGTCCAGCCGCATACAAATTTGAGCGATGTGCGAAGCGTTCTCCCTCGTCAATGCAAAGGTGGGCAGGGTGGTCTTTGCCCGTTCAACGAAAAGTCTCGTGGATTCGGAATCCGAATCGTTCGAGAGGGTGAGGGATGGAACGCGAAAGCGAATTTCGCCGGGAACATTCAGGATTTCGCGGCTCGTCGCCATGACCTGCACGTGTGGGCACGAAATTAATATCTCCTGAACGAGTTTGGCTGTCTCAGAGAGCACATGCTCGCAATTATCTACGATCAGCAGCAGGCGTTTTGCCCGCAAGGATTGGGTTAGCGCCGCAGTGGGTGTTTCTCGGCGCGGCTCGGGTAAGCCAAGCGCGGCGACGAATGCCTGCGGCACGTGCGCCGGATTCGAGATCGGCGCGAGTTCGATCAGCCAGACGCCATCCTGATACGACCCGATCAACCCCCTCGCTGTTTCAAGCGACAACCGGGTTTTCCCGCAACCGCCGCTGCCGGTCAACGTCACGAGCCGGGCGTTTCCCCGCGCGTGATCGAGAAAATCTTTTATTTCAGCCATCTCGCGCTCGCGGCCCACAAAACTCGTCAGTTGGAGCGGAAGATTATTCAGCGCGCCTTCTTCCACCGTGCGAATATTTTCGATCACCTCTTGCCGCACCGAGCGCGAAAATGTCACCACGCCGTCACGGGGGAATTCCTCCCCGCGGGCATGCGCGGCAAGTTCCATCAAGCGCGACACGATCTCCGGCTCGTCCTCCACGAACAAGGCGGGGATGAACAATGCGGTCACTGCGGCGAGGTCGGGCGGGCGTTGGTTTTGTTCGAGGCGGCTGATCTGCGCTTCGCTGTATTTCACCGCGATGGCAAGTTCGCGCTGGGTGAGCCGCGCGCGCCGCCGCAAATATTTCAGCAGGTCGCCGAACGTGACAAATGAATCGAGGGGCAGGGCAGTTTCGGAAGGCATTGCACTTCCAAGTGTACTCCGAATTTTGTTCCTCCCCCCTTTGCGCAAATTTATGGTTGGTAAGAAATGTCAGATATGGTAATCCCCGCATTGCTACACTGCGGACACCAAACAAGGAGAGCCATGCGCCGCATCATCGAACGAGTTGTGACCGTTGTGACCACCACCACGTGGACCATTTCATGGAAGGAGGATCCGCTTCCCACCGAGGGGAATGCTGATCCAGCCGCCCCAGCCGATGCAACTCCCGATGCCGCGCCAAATCTCCCATCCGCGATCGAAGCGAAGGAGGTTCATCCGCTGAAAGAAAGCAAAAAGTAAAAAATCCCGCACGAAAATTTATCCTCATCCATTCAATTCTCGAAAGGAAAAAAAACCATGAAAACCAAACTCTTCTCCATGTTGTTCGTCCTTGCCCTGCTTGCGGCGGCGTGCGCTCCCGCCGCGCAGGCTGAGGATCCGACCGCTGTTGTTAAAAAGTTCTATGAGCTGTACAACGCGAACAAGATCAGCGAAGCCATGAGCCTGACCGCTGAAGATTACGTGATGAACGATCCCTTCGGCACGTACAACCAAGCGGACGCGGCTGTGCAGTGGCAAGCCGTGCGCGATGCCGGCATCACTTTCAACCAGACCAACTTCGTGCATACCGGCAACGGACGCGTGACCTCGTGCTACGAAGTGTTCGAGAACGGCACTTCCATTGACAAGGGCTGCGGCAATGTAACGCACGTGCGCGACGGCAAGATTGTTTATGACGGTTTGGAAAACGCCGAACAGATCTGGGTCGTGCAGGAATATTACGAAGCGCTCAACGCCGGGAACATTGACTTCGCCATGACCTTCATCGCCGGCGACGCGGTCTTCATCAATCCCACCGGCACGTACGAAGGCGCGGACGCGATCCGCGAGTCGCTCGAAGGTTTAAAGACCGACGGCATCACTTTCGGCTTGAGCAATTTCCGCAACACCGATGGGATGGTGATCTACGATTACGAAGTTCTGCAAGGCGGCAGTGTGCTCGATAAAGGCACCAACGGGTTGACCCAAGTGAAAGATGGTCTGATCGTCTTCGACGGCACGGAAGAGACTGCGGCGGGTCGGTAGAATAAGTACAAGGGTAAATTAAGAAAGCACGTACACAGATGAACTGTGTACGTGCTTTGATTCTGATTATCTTGGCGTCTACGTGTCTACGTGTTTGCGTGTTTACCTTTCCACGCTCACCACGCCGCCGAGCGCGTTCAATTTCAATGTCCATGTACTACCGGGGGTGAATTGTTGAAACTCAGAAATAGAATTTGCGGTGTACGTCTCCTGCACGCCGTCCTCAGTAAGGAAGTACACGGTCAGCGTTTCGGAGGCGTCGCCGACGCGTTGATCGAATCCCACGCTTGGGTTTTCGTAGACCGGCTGCAAGTCATGTCCTTCAAGCGTGTAGGTCTGAATCGTCGTCCATTCGTCCACGGTGTACGAACAATACGTTTCGGTTTCCGTGCGGCATTCCTCCACCACTTCCGAGTAACCGTTGCCTCGATCAATCGTCCGCTGTTCGCAGACCTCGCGGCTGTCGTCGTAGCACGACACGTTGTACGCGTCCGCGGGCGGGTTGCCGCGCTCGTTCGAATAATTCACCGGCTGAACTTCCTGCACGGGAACGTTGGTCTGCCAGTACACGTCGGTCACTGTGGCTTGCACCGAGGAAGTGGGGAAGACGAACAACACCAGCGCGCCGACACAAACGAGAGCCAAACATCCCAGCGCCGCCGCGATCAGCCACGGCGCGCGGGACGGTTTTTTGCCGGTCAACGGCGCGGCGGGCGAGAGTCCGCTTCTGGCTTGAGGCGCGTTGAACGCGGGTTGAGCAGGAGCAAGTTTCGGCAGGGGTGATCCGCAATTAGAGCATACCGCGTTACTGCTTGGGTTTTCAATTCCGCAGTTATCGCATTTGACGATCTTCGGCTGCGCGGCGGGTTTTTGCATCACGCGGCCCGCTTCGCGCGCTTTGCCTTCTTTCAAATCCGCGCCGCATTGCGAACAGGTTTCGGCGGTTGCCGGGTTGCGCGTGCCGCAGAACCCGCAGTGGATGTCCGCGCCGGCTTGCGCGGCTTTCACCGCGTTCTCATCCGTCACAAATTTTTGTTCGGATGGGAGTTCAAATTGGACGTTTTCCGGCTGCGGCGCGCCGCAATTCTCGCACGTCTTTACACCGCCCTTATTGCGCGTGCTGCAATTCGGGCAGACCCATTCGTTTTGAACATAACCAAGCGTTCGCCTGCGTGCCATGAATCGCTCCTTTTTATTACTTGATCAGCCGCCGTCCTCGGCGGCGGGGACGCCGCCGGGAGCAGTCAGTTATTGATTATAAATTACCGCTCACGAAAATCCATGCCATTTTCGTATCTCTTCGATGCGGGATTCGCAATCCGGCTCCTTGTGCGGACTCGCGTCCCCCGCTTCATTTCGACGGGGAGATTTGGTCAACGCGTGGAAAGTCGCCTCCGCCCCGTTCGCCACGTTGACCGGGTCATAGCCGCCTTCGAGGACGAACACGATTTTCCCATCGCAGAACTCGTCCGCCAGCGCGACGACTTTCTGAGCCAGCATGAAATATCCCGCCGAGGATAAACCCAGCATTGTGATCGGGTCGTTCCAATGCGCGTCGAACCCGACGGAGACAAAGATCATCTGCGGCTTGAACGATTTGACGAACGGCTTGAAAATTTGATCTGCAACCTGTTCGTAAATTTTATCTCCCGCACGCGCAGGCAGCGGCACGTTGACGATCCGCTTCTTCGCATGTGCCGCTGCCTTCAACGAGCCTGTACCCGGATAAAACCCCGGCTGGAACTGGTGCGCTGACAAGAACGCGACGCGTTCCTCGTGCAAGAACGCGGCTTGCGTCCCGTTGCCGTGATGCGCGTCATAGTCAATGACCGCCACACGTTCCATGCCGTTTGCCAGCGCGTCCCGCGCGCCGACGGCAACGTTGTTGAACAAACAAAAACCCATCGCGCGCTCCGGCTCGGCGTGATGCCCCGGCGGCCGGACGATGGCGAAGGCGTTATCCGCCTCGCCGTTCATCACCGCGCGCGTGCAAGCGATGACGCCGCCCGCCGCGAGCAGCGCGTCGTCAAAAGACGATTGAGTCACATACGTTGGCGCATGGTCAATAATGCCGGGCGCGTCCTCACGGCAGACCTTCTCCAGCGCGGCGACCAGTTTCGGGTTGTGGACCCGCGCCACCTCGTCGCGCGTCGCTGGTTTGGTTTCGATCAACGTTGCTGATAATGAATCCAAGCGCACTTTCAACATATCCAACCGCGCCGGTCGTTCAGGGTGATCGGGATAAACGTGATTTGGCGAGGGAACAAAGGCATAAACGGTGGACATGTTTGAATTATAGTCTTACTTGTGCGCCGCCTTGTGACCCCGAAGGGGTCAAATGATTCTAGCTTGCGGTATATAAAAATTTAACCCCGAAGGGGTGTCATAGATTGGTGATATGTCATCCCTACGGGATTGTTGACTACTTTCTTTTTCCTCCAAACATCTTCATCCATTCCTCGATTTCATTCTCTGAAACCACGCGTTCGGTTTTGGTGACACGCGGCGAATTCATTGCTCCTTTGATGATTCTCGCAAACTCATCCGCTGATACGACTTCTGCTTGCGCGGCTCGCGCGTTGGATTGCACTTCCCGGTCTGAGGAAACCACCGTCCAGTTCTTTGCGGCTTTGCCTAACTTTTTCAAACGGTTGCGGATGGCATTGTCCGCGGAAGCGCCGACGGGGGAGAAATGCGCGGTCACGGCACCCAGTTTCCTTGTCCCGGCGTGAGGCGAGGGCGCGGCATCGAAGAACACTTCCGCTTGGCGGCGTTCGAGGCGGCAAAATTCCTGCAGGATGGCGATCAACTCCGCTTCATCGTCCAGCGAATCGAGTCGCAGTCCAAGTTTGGGAATCAAATTGTGTCCGTCGATCAGGTATGGCATTGCATTATTGTACCCCCGCCAATTGTCGATACGGCGGTTGAACTACCGTATCAACACATGGCTACGCTAATTCGATCTCGCGCGTCACGATCTCGAACAACGGCGGGTTTTCCATCGTCTTCTTCACCTTGCACAGTTCCGCCGAGCGGATCAACGCGCTGTGGTATTGCTTCGGGAACGAAGAAGGCACTTGAATTTCGATCTCGACCTTGTTCAACCCGCCGGTGAGGGGGTTCGAATGACTATGCTGAACGATGCGAATCCCTTCGGTGGGCAGGTTGCGCTGTCTGCAAAAACTCAATACGTAAATTCCTGCGCATGTGCCGAGCGAGGCCAGGAACACCTCGAACGGCGTCGGCGCTGAATTTTCGCCGCCTCCGGCTGTGGGTTGATCCGTCCGCACGGTGTGACCGTTGAAATGCGCGTCCACGCGCGCACCTCCGGGGAAGTCGATCAATATTTCCATGGGGCTACTCCAATATAAGTTTTACGTAAGTATTGTCGTATCAAAGAACGCGGCGCGTACATGTGTTTTATAATGTGTTGCGCAGGATGTATGTCACATTCTCAAAGGAGTACAACATGGCTGACAAACGACCTTCAAAGATCATGGTGCCCCCGCAAGGGGGTATGTTACGCGATTTCGTCACGCGCCTCAAATTGATCGGGCGGTTGATGGGCGACCGCCGGGTAAATATTTTTCTCAAAATTCTCCCGCTCGCATCGCTTGCCTATCTTTTCTGGCCCCTCGATGCGATAGCCATTCCCTTCGTTGGCGTTCTCGATGATGTGGGAATCCTGTGGATCGGTTCGACCCTCTTCGTCGAACTCTGTCCTCCCAACGTGGTGAAAGAACATCTCAATGAACTTGCGAGTAATTTGGATGACGATTCTGGCGGCGATGTAGTGGATGCCGAAGCGACGGATGTGGACGGCAAATGAAACGTCTTCTGATCCTTTTGCTTCTGCCCCTGCTCGCCTGCAATGGAGTAAGTACACCGCCTCCTTCTACAAGTGAAACTGTTTCGCCAAATTCAACCGTCACGGTGCCCACACAATCCCCCTCGCCAACGCCAATCCCTCCAACGGATACGCCTCCCGACGCTGGAACTTTCCCCATTCCCGAAGCATATTCGTGGCAACTGGTCACTGACGGACTCGAACGCCCGGTGGATTTGCAACCCGATCCTCTCGGTCGTTTGTGGCTCGTCGAAAAATTGGGTCACATTCATCTCTTCCAAAACGGAGGGTTGGTCACCGAGCCGTTCCTCAACATCGAAGACCGCGTCAACGACGTTGCCAATGAAATGGGCTTGCTGGGTCTTGCGCTTCACCCGAACTTCTCCGAAAACGGATACTTCTACGTCAACTACACAGGCGAAGGCGGCGATACGTTCATCGCGCGCTTTACCGCGAATGGCGATTCCGCCGACCCGGACAGTGAAGTGATCCTGCTCCGCGTGGCACAGCCGTACCCGAACCACAACGGCGGTACGATGAACTTCGGTCCCGATGGATATTTATACATTGGGCTAGGCGATGGCGGAGCAGGAGGCGACCCGGAAGGCAACGGGCAGTCATTGGATACACTCCTCGGAAAGATCCTGCGTATCGATGTGGATTCTGCCGCGCCGTATGCCGTCCCTTTGGATAACCCGTTCGGTGATGAGATCTGGGCGTATGGCTTGCGCAACCCGTGGCGTATGTCGTTCGATTCTGTGACCGGCGATTTGTACATCGGCGATGTGGGGCAGGGTGATTGGGAGGAGATCGATTTTCTCCCTGCGAATTCACCGGGGGGTCAAAACTATGGCTGGGATCATCGCGAAGGCGCGCACGAGTATGAAGGCGGCGGTCCTGCCGATATGATCGACCCGATCGCGGAATACAGCCATTCCGAGGGCGGATGTTCTGTCACCGGCGGATACGTCTACCGCGGTTCCATGACCGAGTGGAATGGAATCTACCTCTATGGAGACTATTGCACCGGGCTGGTGTGGGGGTTGATCCGCTCCGGGGAGGCGTGGCAGAAGCAATTACTGTTCGATACGGATTTCCGCATCACCTCCTTCGGGCAGGATTTGAACGGCGAACTGTACATCATTGATGATTCCGGTGGCGTCTATTTGTTGATCCGCAACTAGATAAAGTCAATCGCCAATGTGCGATTTGTCATGGGAAGGGATGACGCGTGTCACTGGCACGCGTCATTTGTTTTGCCTACAATCGGCATACAACCCGGAGGTGCCGTATGGCTCAGAAGAAGTGGAGACTCGTCGAAGTCCGCTACTGCGAGCATGCAGGTCATGAGGTGAGGCTGGAGGTGCAGACGGTGGACCCGCCTGAGCATCTGCCCGATCAGCCCGCGCGTATCCTCGCCCATCGCTGTTCGAATGCCATCGAGTGCAACAAGATCGAAAAGATGACCTGCGCTTATTGCGGCACCAATCCGAATTACATTCCATCGTAGATGGACGCGCGTTTCTCCCGCGCGTTTACACTCTCTCCTCCCTCTAGGTTGGTTAAAGGCAACTCCGCGTGAGAACGCGGAGTTTGCCGTTATTGCGGTGTGTCGCAATGACACAATTACGGATGACTTCTGAAAGAGTTCAACACCTTCATGTAATTGGCGCGCTCGAACGCTTCAGGCTCCCGCACCGACTTCTGACTCATGCTCCCCTGCATTTGCCGAATGGACTCATACTCCCGCGCCACCATCCACGCTTCGAGTTCGCTCAGAATCGGACCGACAGCCTGCTCGCCGCGATGCAACAGGTTCGACGCCATCATCGAGACCCTCGCGCCTGCCATCATTGCCTTCAACACATCCGTGTACGTATGCACGCCGCTTGTCAATGCGAAGTCGACATCCAGTTTACTGTACAGAATTGAGATCCAGCGCAGGGGCAATCGCAGATCGGACGAGGTGCTCAGATCCAAACTGTGGAGGATCTCCAGTTCGTCCAGATCGAAATCGGGCTGGTAGAACCGATTGAACAGCACGAGTCCGTCCGCGCCGGCTTCGACGAGCCGCTTCGTGAAATTTGGGATGGAGGTGACAAACGGGCTGATCTTCACCGCCAGCGGAATCTTGACGGAAGACTTCACTTCCGCCACCAAATCCACCTGCATGTCCTCAATGTCGCTTGAAGTCATGTTCACATCGGTGGGGATGTAGTACATGTTGAGTTCGAGCGCGTCGGCGCCCGCTTCTTCGATACGGCGGGCGTAATTCGTCCAACCGCCTTTGGAAACGCCGTTGAGACTCCCAATGACGGGGATGGTCAACGCCTTTTTCAAACCAGCCACTTGGTTCAAATATTTTTCAGGGCTGATTCCGTACAAGCCGCCATCGGGTAAATACGATAACGCCTCGGCGAACGATTCGCTTCCGCGGTTGAGGTAATGATCCAGTTCGAGGCTTTCGTGGATGATCTGCTCCTCGAAGAGCGAATACATCACGATCGCGGAAATGCCCGCCTCCTCCAGTTTCTTCGCCCGGTCGATCTTCTTCGAAAGAGGGGAGGCTGAGGCTAGGATCGGGTTGCGAAGGCTCAGACCAAGATACGTGGTGGAAAGATCCGTCATGCCTTGTTACTCCTTTTTCCCGTTTCCATTTCCATAACGAAGCGTTGCCATCTGCTGGTACAACGCCCAGCGACTCTTCGCGTCGTGTTGCGCGCCCCGCATCAACTCCTCGGCGCGTGCTTCATCCATTTGCGTCAGCATCTTGTAACGGGTTTCATTGTAGGCATATTGTGAGAATGGGATGCTCGGCTCCTTCGACTCGATGACCAGCGGGTTTTCACCCTGTTCTGTCAGACGAGGATCGTAGCGGAACAGCGACCAGTGACCCGATTGCACCGCAAGTTTTGCCTGATCCAAACTTCGCGCCATGTCATATCCGTGCGCAATGCATGGACTGTAGGCGATGATGAGCGATGGACCGTCGTATGCCTCGGCTTCGAGGAATACCTTCAACGTTTGCTGGTCGTTCGCGCCCATCGCCACATGCGCGACGTAGACGTATCCGTACGACATGGCGAGCAATCCCAAATCCTTTTTTGGCATGCTCTTGCCGCCCATCGCAAATTTCGCGACCGCCGCGCGCGGCGTGGCTTTGCTCGCCTGCCCGCCTGTGTTGGAATACACCTCGGTGTCGAGTACGAGGATGTTGACGTTGCGTCCGCTTGCCATCACATGGTCGAGACCACCGTAGCCTATGTCATACGCCCAGCCGTCGCCGCCGATGATCCACACCGATTTTTTCACGAGCGCATCGGCGACGCTGATCAAATCCTTCGCCCGAGGGTTGTTCGATTGCGCGAGTTTGTCTTTCAATTCCGCCACCCGCTCGCGCTGCGCTTCGATGCCCGCGTCGTCGCGTTGATCGGCGTTTATGATCGCCTCAACGAACTCGCCTCCAAGTTCGCCTCTCATGGATTCCAGCAATTCGCGGGCATATTCATTTTGTTTATCAAGTGTGAGCCTCATTCCCAGACCGAACTCGGCGTTATCCTCGAACAGCGAGTTTGACCACGCCGGTCCGCGTCCCCTTGAGTCGACTGCCCACGGCGTGGTGGGGAGGTTGCCGCCGTAGATCGAGGAACAGCCTGTGGCATTTGCAATGATCGCCCTATCGCCGAACAACTGCGAGACCAGTTTCACATACGGCGTCTCGCCGCATCCCGCACACGCGCCGCTGAATTCGAACAACGGACGCAGTAACTGCGAGTTCTTGATCGTCGAAGGATTGATCAACTTTCTATCAAGATCTGGAATCTTCATGAAGAAATCCCAGTTCTTCGCTTCGGCTTCGCGCGAAGGAGGCTGGGGCTCCATGTTGATGGCTTTGCGCCCGACCTGTGATTTGTCCTTCACCGGGCATGCTTCGACGCAGAGCGTACAACCGGTGCAATCCTCCGGCGCGACCTGTACGGTGTACGCATAACCCGCTGAAAACTCCTTGAATTTTGAAGGCACATGTTTGAATGATTCGGGTGCACCCGCCAACGCGACCTCGCTGTACACTTTGTGCCGGATCACCGCATGCGGGCAAACGATCACGCACTTGCCGCATTGGATGCACAACTTCTCGTCCCATATGGGGATTTCGAGCGCGATGTTGCGCTTCTCCCATTGCGAGGTCGCCAGCGGATACGTGCCGTCATTCGGAAGCGCGGATACGGGGACTTCATCACCTTCGAACTGGATCATCCGCCCAAGCACATCTTTGACGAATACAGGCGCTTCACTCGGGACGGGCGACCGGCGCGTCGCCTTTGAAGTTATCTTCCCCGGAACTTTGACCTCGTAAAGATGCTCGAGAGTGCTATCCACCGCTTCGAAGTTTTTCTTCACAACCGCTTCGCCGCGCTTGCCGTAGGTTTTTTCAATGGCATGTTTGATCTCGGCGATTGCCTGTTCGCGCGGAAGCACGCCGGAGATGGCGAAGAACGCCGTCTGCATGATCGTGTTGACGCGTTGCCCCATGCCCGCCTTCTCAGCGACCTCGTATCCGTTGATCACGTAGAACCTGAGTTTCTTCGCGATGATGTCTTTCTGCACTTCGCTGGGAAGACGATCCCAAACTTCATGGGGACCGTACAGGCTGTTGAGCAAAAAGACCGCGCCCTGCTTGGCATACTTCAACATGTCGAACCGTTCGAGGAAGTTGAACTGGTGGCACGCCACGAAGTTGGCTTGATTCGCTTCGATGAGGTATGGAGCCTGGATCGGCTTGGGACCGAACCGCAAGTGCGACGTGGTCATCTGCCCCGACTTCTTCGAGTCGTAGACGAAATATCCCTGCGCGTAATTCCCGGTCTCTTCGCCGATGATCTTGATGGAATTCTTGTTCGCTCCCACCGTGCCATCGGAGCCCAGACCAAAAAATACGCAGCGGACGGTCTGCTCATCCTCGATCGAAAATGTTTTATCGTATTCCAAACTCGAATGACTGACATCGTCATTGATTCCCACCGTGAAATGATTCTTCGGTTTGGGTTTGGATAATTCGTCCAATGTCGCTTTCACCATCGCAGGCGTAAACTCTTTTGAGGAAAGTCCATAGCGTCCGCCGATTACGGTTGGATGGTTTGAAGGTTGGAAGGTTGCAGGTTCACCTTCGACGAGCGCATTGACAACATCCAGATACAACGGCTCGCCCAATGCACCGGGTTCCTTCGTTCTATCGAGCACTGCGATTTCTTTCACTGATGCTGGCAATGCCTTGATGAAGTGTTCCACTGAAAACGGACGATACAGCCGCACGCGCAATGCGCCGACCTTCTCGCCTTTTTCAACCAGATGTTTCACCGTCGCTTCGGCGGTCTCGCCGCCCGAACCCATGATGATAACGACACGTTCCGCTTCGGGGTGACCGGCGTAATCGAACAAATGATATTGTCGTCCGGTCACTTGCGCGAATTTATCCATCGCTTCTTGAACGATCGCAGGAGTCGCAGCGTAAAAGGGATTCACCGTCTCGCGTGCTTGGAAGTACACATCGGGGTTTTGCGCGGTGCCGCGTAGGACGGGCCGCTCGGGCGTGAGGGCACGCGCCCGATGAGCGCGAATCAAATCCCCGTCCAGAAGGAGGCGGAGTTCGTCATCCGTCAAATAAAAAATTTTGGCAACTTCGTGCGAAGTGCGAAATCCGTCGAAGAAGTGCAGAATCGGCACGCGCGATTTGAGCGTAGCCATTTGCGCTATGGCGGCAAAGTCGTGTGCCTCTTGAACAGACCCGCTTGATAAAAGAGTCCAGCCCGTCTGGCGGACAGCCATCACATCCTGATGATCGCCGAAGATGGAAAGCCCCTGTGCGGCGATGGAACGCGCCGCTACGTGAAAGACCGCGCTGGTGAGTTCACCCGCGATCTTGTACATGTTGGGGATCATGAGCAGAAGTCCCTGCGACGCGGTGAACGTGGTGGTGAGCGCGCCCGTTTGCAGCGCGCCGTGGACGGCGCCCGCCGCGCCGCCTTCGGATTGCATCTCGATCACGAGCGGAACTGTGCCCCACAGATTCGGTTTGCCTTTTGCCGACCACTCATCGGCGAATTCGCCCATGGCAGAGGAGGGGGTGATGGGATAAATGGCAATGACTTCGCTCAACCGATGCGCGACGGATGCCGCGGCTTCGTTGCCGTCAACCATGATGGTGGGTTTATCCATTCTTGCTCCTTGAGGTTTTCTTCGTGAGCAAGTGTAGTCTTCGCTGGGTCGGGTCGTTAGTTATGAATGACTTAAATCCGCCTGCTTGTTGTCACATTTCGGATAAAAATAGGCGAAATTTCGAGTGACGAGAAATCAACTTTTGGGTTTTATGTATCAACTTGAGGAGATGTACATGCCGTCCTACAAACAACTTTTTTGGAAAGTTTGGTATCCATTTCTTACGCGGCGGATGGGAAAAGACCCCATCACGTTCCTAAATTACGGATTCTGGCCCCCCGAAGGCGAGACTGTCGCCCTGCATCCTGATGACGAGGTCAATCGTCCCGCGATCCAGTTGTACCATCACGTTGCCAGCGGAGATGACCTCAAAGGCAAGAACGTGCTCGAGGTCAGTTGCGGGCATGGCGGCGGTGCATCTTTCATCAAACGCTATCACAATCCGGGTTCCTATATCGCGATCGATTTGAACCCGAACGCCATCGAGCATAATCGCAGGGCGCACAACGGGCTGGGAATTGATTTCCGAACCGGTAATGCGCAAGTCCTTGATTTCCCAGCCGATCATTTCGACGCGGTGGTCAACGTTGAAGCCTCTCATTGTTACCTGAGGCAGGAGGAATTTTTCAACTCGGTCTACCGCGTCTTGCGCCCCGGCGGAAAATTTTTGTACGCCGATTTCCGCACTGCGGCGACCGAACCTCAGGTGGAACGCGACATTCGCGAAGCCGGCTTTCGCATCATTGAAAAGATCGATATCACAGCCCATGTTGTCAGTGCGTTGAGGCGCAACACGCCGCGCTACCGCGCCATCGTCCGACAACTTTCGCCTAAAATACTCCTCCCTTATATGGAAATGTTCGCAGGCTTGGAGGGGAGTTTGGTCTACAGGATGTTCGTGAATCGGGAATATCTTTACTTCTCGTATGTTCTCGCCAAAGGATTGAATTGACGCGTCGATGTCCCATTTCGGTTGTCTCGCCAGCGGACGCGTTTCTTCAGCCTTGACAGCCTCCCGTTTCCGCAGATAATAAAGCGCAACAGGCGACCCCAATCAAAGGCTGGGACAGAGGAAAGTAGGCTGGCAAAGGTTGTTAGAGAGGCGCAGGCTCAGGCTGAAACCCGCGCTCAACCGAAACCAGTCGAAGTTCCCTCTCGAGCCGTTCGTGTGAATGTAGAGCGAGATGATATCTCGTTCTACTGAGTAGTGCGAACCGTATTCTCAACGTTACAAGAGAGGCTGATGAATGTCAGCACAAAGCGTCCCGCGAGCCTTAAACGGCGCGTGCGGGAAACTTGGGTGGTACCGCGGGAAACTTCCCTCCCGTCCCATTGTGTGGACGGGAGGTTTTTGTTTGCGGAAGACCCGATAATGGATATTCGATCATCGAATTTCGAATATCCATTATCGCAGTACGATTATCGAATCACGGAGGTTCGTATGCTCGATAAATTGAACGAAATCGAAAAGGCCGCGCTGGAGTCGCTGCAATCCATCACGGATTCAGCCGCGCTGGAGGCGTGGCGCGTGGCGAATCTCGGACGCAGTTCGCCGCTGATGACGGTCTTCTCGGAGTTGGGGAAACTCTCGAAGGAGGAGCGACCAGTTGTAGGTCAGGGTGCGAACCGTGTGAAGGTGGCGCTCGAGTCCGCGCTGGAGGAGCGAGCGAAGATCGTGAAAGAGGTGTCGCTGGCGAAGTCGCTTGAAGAAGACGCGCTGGATGTCACCTTGCCGGGGCGTGGAATCCATGTGGGGCGGTTGCACCCGTCCACACAGCAGTTGCGAAAAGTAATGAGCATCCTTGCGGATATGGGTTTTCAAGTGTACACCTCGCGCGAAGTGGAAACGGATGAATACAACTTTCAGTTATTGAACTTCCCGCCCAATCATCCCGCGCGCGATATGCAGGACACGTTTTTTATCGAGGCGGAAGGACGAGGCGATAATCCAATTTTGTTGCGGACTCATACCTCGCCGGGACAAATCCACGCGATGCGCGAATACGCGGCGATGAACCCTGATAACCCGCCGCCGATTCGCATCGCCCTGCCGGGGATGTGTTTTCGCTATGAGCAAATTACCGCGCGCTCGGAGATTCAATTTAACCAAGTGGAAGGACTCGTCGTCGGCGAAAACATCACACTCGCCGACTTGAAAGGCACGCTGATCGATTTTGCGCGTCGCATGTTTGGTCAGGACGCGCGCACGCGCTTCCGAGCGTCGTACTTTCCGTTCACGGAACCGTCCGCTGAAATGGATGTGGAGTGCTTCGTGTGCGGCGGCAAAGGATGCGGCGTGTGTAAAAATTCAGGCTGGCTCGAAATTCTCGGCTGCGGCATGGTGCATCCTGTTGTGTTGCAGAACGGCGGCTATGACCCGACGCGTTACTCAGGCTTCGCTTGGGGCATGGGACCGGAGCGCCAGCTCATGCTGCGTTACAAGATTGACGATATCCGTTATTTCTGGGGCAACGACCTCAGGTTTTTGGAGCAGTTTTAGGGAAGAACCGATATTCGAAAATAGATATTCGAGAGTAGATATTCGGAGTTGTTGAATGAGCATTAGTGGTCTGGAGAAATTGGACGTTTGGTGTAAGGGGCGGGATTTTGCCTTGCGCGTTCACAAAGAAATTTTGCCTCTGCTTCCTATAGAGGAAAAATATGTGCTGTCTCAACAACTTCGCCGTTCATCCCAAAGTATCCCTGCTAACATTGCTGAAGGGCATGGACGATTTTACTTTCAAGACAATGTGAGGTTTTGCTACATTGCACGCGGCTCGCTCGAAGAATCGTTGAGTCATATTGTCCATGCGTTTAGAGTCGGTTATGTTTCTGAAGAGCTTTACAAGAGTTTAGCGGTTGATGGAGAAAATTTAAAT
This sequence comes from Chloroflexota bacterium, assembly GCA_040753755.1. Taxonomy (GTDB): domain Bacteria; phylum Chloroflexota; class Anaerolineae; order Anaerolineales; family Villigracilaceae; genus Defluviilinea. Next base: position 49,287 of record JBFMDB010000005.1, on the reverse strand, counting down.
CGTTTGATTAATGGCTACATTGGTTTTTTGAAGAAAAGCAAGCAGGGAGCCTATGAGCCTGGCGCGAACTATGCCATTCGTGACCTGCCTGCTGATTACACAGTCGAACGCGATTCGTCAGAGTCATCAGACTCGAATACCGAATAACGAATATCGCACGACTATCGAACTCCGAAGGAGTATTTATGAAAATCCCCCTATCATGGCTAAAAGAATACATTGACCTCGACGGACTCACCGTCGAAGAGATTGCCCGCAAGTTGACCCTTGCCGGTTTGGAAGTGGAAGAGATCAAATATGTGGGCTTGCCGATGTCCGATCTTGCCGAGGCTGATCTGCACTCCAGCGGACGCCATGAATTCAAGACCAGCGGCATCGCGTGGGACCGCGAGAAACTCGTCGTGGCGGAGATCCGCGAGGTGATGCCGCATCCCAACGCGGATCGATTAACACTGCTGGACTTGTACGATGGCAAAGAGAGTCAAACCGTGCTGACGGGCGCGCCGAACATCTTCCACTTGAAAGGCACGGGCAAACTTGCCAAGCCGATCAAAGCCGCGTATGCCAAGGAAGGTACAACCCTCTACGACGGTCACGCGGAGGGCTTGCAGTTGATGACCCTCAAACGGACGAAGATTCGCGGCGTCGAATCGTATTCGATGGTCTGCTCGGAAAAGGAACTCGGCATCTCGGAAGAGCATGAGGGAATCATCTTGCTCGACGACGATGCCCCAGTTGGGATGCCGCTCGCCGATTACATGGGCGACGCAGTGTTGGATATTTCCATCCTGCCGAATATGGCGCGCAACGCGAGCGTCATCGGCATTGCGCGTGAACTCGCGGCGTTAACCGGGCGTGAATTGAAGCAACCAGCGATTAAATTCCCCTCTCCACGCGGGAGAGGGGCTACGGGTGGGAGTGAGGCGGTTACTGACCTCGTTGAAATCGAAATTACCAACCCCGAACTCAACCCGCGCTTTGTGGCTGGACTGATCCGCGACGTAGAAATCAAGCCGAGTCCATATCACATTCAGCGAAGGTTGCGGCTGGCAGGGATGCGTCCGATCAACAACATTGTGGATGCCACCAACTACGCCATGCTCGATCTGGGTCAGCCGTTGCACGCGTTCGATTACGATGTGTTGAAAGCACGCGCCGGGAAGAAAGATATAAAAATTATCACGCGCGCGGCGAAAGATGGCGAGAAACTTACCACGTTGGATGGCACGGCGAGAACACTTACTGCCGCGAATGTTTTGGTATGCGATGAGAACGGTTCGCTTGCATTGGCGGGCGTGATGGGGGGCGCCGAGTCGGAAGTCACGGAAAAGACGCGCGCGATCCTGCTCGAAGGCGCAGCGTGGAATCCGATCAACATCCGCAAGACGGCGGGACAACACAACCTGCCCTCCGAAGCGTCATTCCGTTTTTCGCGCGGCGTGCACCCCGCCATGGCGGAACAGGGCGTGAAGCGCGGACTTCAATTCATGGCGGAATGGTCCGGTGGAATCATCGCGCCGGGACTTGTGGATGTGTATCCGCTCAAGCCGAAAGACCCGACAATCACCGTCACGCCGAAGGATGTGAAGCGCTTGCTCGGCATTGACCTTACTGCAAAACAAATCGCAGAGTTGCTCACGCGCCTCGAATTCAAATGCACGGTTGATAAAAATTCTGTCAAAGCAAAAACACCGCCGCACCGCCTCGATATTGGCGAAGGTGTGGTCGGTCTCGCGGATGTGCTTGAAGAAGTCGCGCGCGTCTACGGCTATGACCGCATCCCCGAAACGCGCATGGCAGATGCGCTCCCGCCGCAGATGGGCAACCCCAAGCACGAGTGGGAGGAACGCGCCCGTGATATTCTCATCAGCCTCGGCTTGCAGGAGGTAGTGAGTTATCGCATGACTTCGCCCGAACGCGAGAGTCGTCTCATCGCATTCAAAGAATATGTCGCGCTTGCGAATCCCATCGCGCCTGAACGACGCGTGATGCGCCGCAGTTTGCTCGCGTCGCTTTTGGAAAGCGTTGAAAAGAACGCGCGCGCCGAATCCATTTCGATGTTCGAGATCGGTCCTGTGTTCGAACCCAATAAGAACCGACTCCCCGACGAGCCGCGCAGACTCGCCATAGCGATGACCGGTTTGCGAACCCAGACCGCGTGGGATGTGAAGGATTCCGCCGCGTTCGACTTCTACGACCTGAAGGGACGCATCGAACTCCTGTTGAGCGGGCTCCGCCTCACCGGCGTTTCCTACACCCCGGTAGACTCGGTTCCACACATCCATCCGGGCAAAGCCGCAGAAGTAAAAGTGGATGGACAGGTCGTCGGAGTCTTTGGTGAGTTACATCCACTGGTAAAAGACAAATATGAATTCGGCGAGTCAGCGGTCATCGTTGCCGAGTTCGATCTGGATGTATTGCGCAACGCGACTCCCACGTACGGAATCACGCCCGTCTCTGAATTCCCGCCGGTGTTCGAGGATATCGCCATTATCGTGGACGAATCGGTGGCGGCAGAGCGCGTCGAGAGCCTGATCAGGCAGACCGGCGGAAAGACCGTGACTCGCGTCCGTTTGTTCGATGTCTATCGCGGCGAACAGGTCGGCGCGGGCAAAAAGTCACTGGCGTACAGTCTCACGTATCAATCCGAAAAGACGATGACCGACGCCGAAGCCGCGGCAGTCCGTTTGAAGATCGTGAAGCGGCTTGAAGTGGAAGTCGGCGCGAAGTTGCGCGGCTAGCACAAAATATCGTATACTTGAAAAAAATCACAACCATGGAGAGAAAAAAATGAACAACAAGAACACAGGAATGATCGCAACGATTGCTACCGCCTTGATATGCGGTTGTTGTGCATTGTTCGCTTGCATCATGGGTTTAGGCACAATTACGGGGAACGGCACGTTTACACTCGGCGGTTCCTCGGGGCAAACGCCGCCCGCATACGGTTACGTGATGCTTTGCCTTTCTTTCCTAATGATCCTTGTGCCGGTCGCGGTTGGTTTCTTCACGTTGCGGAAGAAACCCGGCGCAGAGGAAACAACGCCACCTGCAGACAGCCCGATGTAAACAATAACGGCGACCGAACAGGTCGCCGTTACGTTTTATCTACATGATCAACGGTCTATTTAACAACGATCGTTAGTGTGAGCGGGCAGAAATAGAAATTATCCTCCACCAGGGACCATTGCGTCGTGTATGTGCCCTTATCTTTGAAGGCTTCCATTTCGACCGTGAGGAAGACGTTCTTTCCGGGTTCAGCACCTTTGGGAATGTCGTACGAAGCCACCTTATGGAGTTTAGCGCCGCTGTAATACGCGTAATCCATGGTGGCGCGATACCAGGTCTCGGTGCCGATATTCTTCACGCCCCATTTCACTTCAAAGTCTGTACGCGGTGCGATCACCGTGTTATTCGCCGGCTCCGTGCTGAACACGCTGCATCCATATTTGGAACTGCTTGAACCGCTGGAAAGTCCGGGCAGGGTGGCTGTACCGGGTGTGCCGAGACCGGGCAAGATAAACACAAAGGTGTTCGTGGGAGAGGGTATCGTCGTTGCCGTGCCGGTGGGTCGGAACGTGCTGGTAGGAGTTGGAGAAGGTGACAACACAGCGGCGGTCTGTGTGGATGCCGCCTGCGCGGTTTGCACGATGTACGTGTTGACCGCACCGGGAGCAAGGGTGGGGATCTGGCTGGTAGTTGTTGGGATACAAGCCATCACCAGCGCCAACGCTCCCAGCCAGATCAACAGTTTATTCTTAATCATGCTCGTTGCTGCGCCCTTACCCAGCGGGATACGCATTACTCGACAATGATCGCGATGTAGGGGTAGCACATATTGCCTTCGACTCTCCAAGTCATTACATGTTTGCCTTTTTCGGCGGGTGCAACGGCGTCGATGATGATCGTCACAGACTCGCCCGGTTTGAGGTCCACGCCAAATTCACGGAAGGTGTCGGTTGGCTCTTTCATCAGGACTGTCCCGCTGAAGTAACTGATATCGTGCTTCGCCGGGATGGTTTTCTTTCCTGTATTGACGATGGTCCACTTGATGTCGAACTCGTCGCCCTTTTTGAAGACGGTGAGATCGCGTGGTCTGTTATTGACCGGCGTGCAATCATAATCCGGCACAACCACGGAACCTCCACCGCCGCCTCCGCTGCTCACGACCACGGTCGCGGTCGGGGGGACGATGACAAAGGCGGTCGCCGAAGGGATGAGCGGAGTTGCAGTGGGCGAAACCGAATCAGTCTGGGTGGGAAGCGTGGTGTTCGTCGCTTGTGGCTGCGCGGCTTGGGTCTGTGCCTGCGCCGCAGAGATAGTCAACACGACCGAAGTCGCGACTTGATTCGCAACGTCCGCTGGGTCGGGTGTGGCTTGCCCTTGGGGGAGACATGCGCTGAGCAAGAAAATGATGCTGAACGCGGTGAACAGGATTCGTTTCGTATTGGCAGTCATACTTTACTCCTTCGTTTTCTATTTCTCGTTGGGTGTTGATGCGCCGTCGCCGATGCCGAGCGGTTGCCATTTCTTTTCATCTTTGAGGCGGTGCTGGATCCCGTGACGGTCATGTGTTTCGTCGAAGCCTTCGGGTTTGATGAACATTTGGCTGCCGTCGAGCAGTCCGTGCACGCCAGCTTGACCGGGCTCCATGCGCTTATCGCCTTTGAACTTCGCCGCGTCGCTGGGCATGTAATCGGTCGGTTCCTCGTAGGTGGTGATGTAACCTTCGTAGTTACGCAGGATGATCTTGTGGTCAGACATGCTGATCAGGTAATTCGGCATAACGGGAATTTTTCCGCCGCCGCCCGGCGCATCGACGATGTATTGCGGGACAGCGTAACCGCTGGTGTGACCGCGCAAGCCTTCCATGATCTCGATTCCTTTCGCGACGGGGGTGCGGAAGTGCCCGGCACCTTCGACGAGATCGCATTGATAGAGGTAGTACGGCCTTACCCGGATGCGGACGAGGTCTTGCACAAGTTTGCGCTGGATGTGCACGTTGTCGTTCACACCGGCGAGAAGCACCGCCTGATTGCCAAGCGGAATGCCAGCCCTCGTTAAACGGTCACAGGCTTCAGCGAGTTCCTTGGTGATTTCGTTCGAGTGATTGACGTGAATGTTGAGCCAGAGCGGGTGATACTTTGCCAGCATGTCGCACAATTCCTGCGTGACGCGCATGGGCATGAAGACCGGCACGCGCGAACCGATGCGGACGATCTCGATATGCGGTATTTCGCGCAGGCGGCTGAGGATCTCTTCGAGAATTTTCGGCGCAAGCACAAGCGGGTCTCCGCCGGAGAGCAGCACATCGCGCACTTGCGGCGTGCGCTTGAGATATTCGATCTGCATCTCGAATTCTTGCCGCGAAAAGGTTTGACCGGGGTCGCCGACGATGCGCGAGCGCGTGCAATACCGGCAGTACGAAGCGCATTGCGTGGTCACCAGCATGAGGACCCGGTCCGGGTAGCGGTGAACCAGCCCGGGTACCGGGGAGTGGCGGTCTTCGGCAAGTGAATCTTCCATCATCGCGGTGAATGTTTGCATTTCCTCCGAAAGCGGAATGACTTGCTTACGCGTTGGATCGTCCGGGTCGTTGGGGTCGATGAGAGAAATGAAGTAGGGCGTGATGTCCACGCGGAACAAGCCTTGTGTTTGCAGGGCTTTGCGTTCCGAGTCGGTGAGGGGCAAAACTTTTTCGATCTCTTCCACCGAGTTCATGCGGTGGCTGAGTTGCCAGCGCCAGTCGTTCCACTTTTCATCGGGAACGTCGGCGTAAATGGGGGCTCGTTTTGAAACAAAGGGTTCGGGCATGGGATTTTCCTCCGAGTTTAAGGTTGGATTCGACTCAACAAGGCGCGGCAAAAGAGCGAAACGGAGGATCATGATCGGGTCGGAAGAACCCGGCGTTATGCACACATGCGTTCATTATGAATTGAATTGTACGGGCAAACAAAAATAGGGTCAATGTCCCATTTGGCGGTTTGGGAAGCGGTTAATCCGCTAACCTTCGCCGATCTACGCTTATCTCTTCAGACCATTCGCGATGATCAGCGGGGTTTTGTGAATAAAAACGTGGAACCGCGCCGCAACAAACGGTGTATAAAGGGTGAAACCATGACCTCTGCAGAGAGTCTCGATTGGAAGAGCTTACATTAATTCGGCGCGCCGCAAACGGCGACGCGGCGGCTTGGGAACCGTTGGTGCTGGCGCACCAGCAGGCGGTCTTCCGGCTTACCTACCTGCTCATCGGCGATGCGGACGATGCGGCAGACATCGCGCAGGAAACCTTTTTACGCGCCTGGAAATTCCTCGATCGCTTTGATGAATCGCGCTCGTTGCGACCATGGCTGTTGAGTATTGCCGCGAATTTGTCCCGCAATCGCCGGCGTTCTGCGGGAAGATACCTTGCCGCACTCACCCGTGTGTTTCGGGAGCAACCGAAAGAGGTTCTTCTCGATGAAAAAAGTGCGCAGAACACCGAAGCGAACGAACTCTGGCGTGCGGTCCAACAATTGGACATGCCTGATCAGCAAATTGTGTACCTGCGATACTTCCTCGATTTGCCCGTCTCTGAAACGGCAGAAGTTTTGCACATTGCCGAAGGCACTGTCAAATCACGGTTGAGCCGCGCGCTCGAAAAATTGCGAAAAATTATCCGTCAGGATTTCCCGGTTCTTTTTGAAGGACGTGAAGCATGAACGAAACGGATTTTGAGAATCGATTGCGCACCATCGCGAACCAGATGAACTATCCGCGCACGCCGGATATTGCCGGGCGGGCGATGTCAACGATTCATCCGATGATGAAACCCCGCTTCATTTCCAAGGGGTGGGCTTGGTCGCTCACCCTCATCGTTGTCCTCTTTTTCAGCCTTATGCTCATCCCTCCGGCGCGCGCTGCGATCGTCGAATTCATCCAAATCGGCATTGTGCGCATCTTCCCGCGCTCGCCTGAAGCGCCGCCCACTGCCATGCCGGAACCCAACTCGCCGGTAACCGCGACGCCCTCTTTGGAATCTTCCACCTTGCTCGTTGATCTTACCCGGCTTGCCGGTGAACGGACTCTTGCTCAAGCGCAAAGTCTTGTCGCTTCATCTTATTCGATTTTGTTACCGTCTTACCCGCCTGTTTTGGGCGAACCAGACCATGTCTTTGTACAGGATGCCGATGGCTCGATGACCATCCTCGTTTGGCTTGATCCAAATGATCCCGAAAAAGTATTGCTGAGCCTGCACATCATCCCGGAGGGAAGTTGGGCGATTCGCAAAACCGAACCCGTCACGATTCAAGAATCGAGTGTCAACGGTCAACGCGCGGTGTGGGCGGTGGGACCCTATCCTCTCCGGTATACCAACGGCGATCTTGATTTCACGCGGCTGATCGATGGTTATGTCTTAATTTGGACGGATGGTGAAATAACTTATCGGCTGGAAACGGCTTTACCGATGGAAGAGGCGATCAAGATTGCAGAATCACTGCAACCTCTTCCGTGAACTCGAGACTGGAGACTTGAGATAACGAAAATCTCTAGTCTCCAGTCTCTACTTGGAACCAAACCTCTGCAGGCGGTGTATTCTAATAAACACGGAGGTAGACATGATTTCCAAATTCAAAATATCGCTCGTTCTTGCTTTGGCGCTCGCGCTTATGCTAGCCCTACCGGTCCTCGCCGGGGGGTGGGCGGTGATCACGCTGGACGAATTGCCGGCAGGTGTGGTGGCTGGCGAACCTTTCACAGTCGGTTTTACCGTCTTGCAACACGGTAGAACGCCGATGGCGGACCTTGAACCCATTATCATCGCGCGCTCCGGCGATGAAAAGGTGACAGTCTTTGTTAAAGAGGAAGGGAAGCCCGGGCATTACGCGGTGGATATGACCCTTCCCAGCGCAGGGGAGTGGGCATGGACGATTCAGGCATTCAGTATGGAACAAAAGATGCCGGTATTGAGTGTCGCCGCACCGGCAGTCGCGCCTGCCGCAGAGGTTCAACCGGTTGAAACTGCAACAGTTTCACCGATTCTGATGATCCGCGCGCTGGCGTTGGCGATCGGTCTCGTTGGCTTGGTGTTTGCATTTCGGAAGAAGAATCGGATCGCTGTCGCGTTGACTGCCCTCTGCCTAATCGTTGGAGTCGGCTCGTTCATGGTCGGGGCAGCTGTCCCTGCGGTGGAGGCGGAGAGCGAATCCCCGGCAAAGGTCGCCAGTGACGAATCCATATCGCAAGTAGAGTTGGGTCAGCAACTGTTCGTCGCAAAAGGTTGCATCACATGTCATACCAATGCGAAAGTTCCGAACAGTTATGACTATTGGACGATCAACCCGGAAGGCGCAACCAATCTCACGAATTTTTCCGCGAGCCCGGAGATCTTGCGGATCCGATTGAAGGACCCATCCGAGGCGAAATCTGACACGGAGATGCCGAATCTGGGTTTATCAGAGATTGAGATCGAAGCGCTGATCGCGTTTATCAATTCAAAATAGACCGTTCACCTTTACAAACGGACAGTAAGAATCTCTTGCTGTCCGTTTTCATTTAAATGAACTACAATGACAAAAAGAGGTAGTATGCAGATCAACTCAAGTGAACTTGAAATCACTCATAACCCAGCCGAGAACCGTTTTGAGACGTGGATCGACGGAAAACTTTCGAAGCTCGATTATCTGGAGAACGGGAACACGATCGTGATGACGCACGTAGGTGTACACCCCGATCATCGCGGGCAGGGTGTGGCTGCCAGGTTGACGGAGGTCGCCTTGGAGTATGCAAAGGGAAAATCTCTGCGTGTGATTCCGATGTGTTCGTACGTAGCCGTGTTTATTCGACGCAACCCGCAGTTTATCGAATTGACCAAACAAAAAGTCTGAAGGTAAAACAAAACGCGTTCCGTACGGAACGCGTTTTTCGTTGTGGCGGGGAGGACAGGATTCGAACCTGCGTCCGAGGATTTCGCCCCGGAAACCGCTTAGCAGGCGGCCCCATTCGACCACTCTGGCACCTCCCCGATCTGATTGACGATTTACGATTGTGGATTTACGATTTTCAATTCAGCCAATCGTCAATCGAAACTGAAATCGTAAATTGTCTGGCGGAGGGAGTGGGATTCGAACCCACGTTGGTGTGACCCAAACATGTTTTCAAGACATGCGCCTTCAGCCGCTCGGCCATCCCTCCACAAAGCCTCGCGATTCGAGGCGGACGAAATTTTACCATAAGAGGATCTTCGGATTTCAGCCGGCATCGCCTGGAGGAAGTGGATCCTAGTCGCCCCGCCACTTTTCAAAATTGAATACTCTGCTCTGTAACTTTTTAAGTGACAGCCCCTTGCTCTCTGGTTTATAATAATTCGAAGGAGTCTTACCATGAATTCATTCTTTTCTCCTTCCAAACAGTCAAAGGGGCAGGGGCTGGTCGAGTACGCGATCATCATTGCCTTGGTGGCGATAGTGGTCATTGTGGTGTTGATCCAAATGGGACCTTCGATCGGCAACACATACAGTACGATCAACAATTCTCTCGGTTTGGACCCCGGCTCGACCCCGGAACCGGTCCCCACGGAAGAGCAATGGGTATTCTGCTCCAATGAATACCAGCAATGTAATTTCAGCGGGACAAAAATTGTGCGGTACGGCAAAAATGGCACGTGGGTATCCGGCAGTTTTAGCAACGGGGTGTTTTGCGACAATTCCGTTTTCGGCGATCCGCTGGTTGGCACTGTGAAGCAGTGTGAAATTCAAGAGTAATCAACAGCAAGTTGCCCAATGCCTCGTCACACGAACCCCGCGATTCCAAATTTGCGGGGTTCGTGCGTAGGGGATTAGGGTATAATCCAAACCGGCTCACGTTTTCGTTGGTGTTTTCATTTTTAATTAGGAGCGGTCTGGGTGAATTGTGGAATCCGGGTTTGTTCGATGTACGACCATAGCGTGACCGAGGGTGTATCGTCTGTCTCTGCCTCGCTTGACCGAAGAGGTTCATTCGACCACGGAGTGTCATTAGAATACTATTTGTGATACAGGTGTTTTTCGCTGGTGAATGCATCGTTAGAGGAGAAGGTGCTTATTACCTGCGTTATGGAACAAAAAATCAAAGGAAGGTATACAAACCACTGGCATGGATGCAGATTTCGATAACCGCTTCTCTGTGCAAAATGAAGAAGGCAACCGCTTTGGGTTTGTGGTTACCTCGGTGGAGATCGACCAGGAGCAATTGGCAGATTCCGGGAATAGTGAAGAGTCGGCCAGCCCCACATCCAGATCGGTAACAAGTGACGAGCAGATTTATTTCGAACCACTATTTGCCGACCCCTACGAATTATCCTATACATGCCTGATGATCCCGCGATTCTCCTCCCATTATCTGATGGGAGATCTTTCGGATAATCTCCGCTCGTGGATGTTGAATATCTGTATTTCCTTCGGTTGGAAACTGGATTTCCTGATCGTAAAATCGGATTATTTGGAATGGGCGATACATGTTCCGCCCACAACATCTCCGGCGTATTGCATTCAAATGGTTCGCCAGCACCTTTCTTCGAATATTTTCTCTGAGCATCCGCGATTCAAAAAAGAAAACGTTTCCGGTGATTTTTGGGCGACAGGGCACATCATTCTAGTAGGATCACGACCTCTTCCCGATGATATCATCCAGCGATTCATCCAGACGACGCGCCGGCAACAGGTATAGGTTGCTTGGCGATGCGGACAAACCGAATGTCTGGATTGAAGCGTGAGGATGTCGATCTTTATGCCGAGGTTGGGCGATGACGAATGTGACCTTATCCCGGGTGGGGGAGTTGATCCGGGCGGTATTCGAACTGCTCTGGAATCGTCCGGAAGGTTTATCCGCTCGTGAGTTGATGGCGTTCGTTCCTGAGGTAATTCCGTTGACAGAACACGAGAGGGGAATTTCACCTCAAACCGGACTTGCAAAATATGAGGGGATCATTCGCGTTGCGACGGTTCCGCTTACCCGCGTCGGTTGGTTGCTGAAAAATAATAAAGGACGCTGGTTCATTACCGATGCAGGACGCCAGGCATGCAAACGGCATACCAGCGCGTTAGAACTTTACCGCGAAGCCTTGCGGTTGTATGATGAGCGCGGTCAGAGCAAACCGGAGGCTACCGTAGTATATGAAATGGCGCAAGAAAAAGCGTGGGAACAGATTCAAAAATTCCTCCAGTCTGCGGAGTCCGCTGAATTGCTGGCGCTGGTGGCTGATCTTTTGAGAGCGATGGGTTATCACATTTTATGGTCAGCCCGCCCCGATAAAGGGTACCCGCAGGTCGATCTGGTCGCTTCGGTCGATCAACTTGGTATTAATGAAAACCGTGTTCTTGTTCAGATCAAACATAAAGGACAAGTGTTCACGCTCGAAGGGCTGAAGTCTGCACTTGCCCTGCTGGGCTCGCACGATTACGGCTTGCTTATCTCAACAGGCGGATTCACAACCGACGCATGGAATACCCGGCATACCCGCGAGTATCAACGGTTGATTTTGCTGGACCTGGAGGCATTCTTCGATTTATGGATGTCCAATCATGGTGCGTTAAGTCAAGAAGCGAGAAATCGTTTACCGATTAAAGCCGTGAATTTCTTCGTTCCGCTTGAGTAAACCGTGACCCACCTCCTATCGTATGAACCAATCAGGAAAAAAACGGCGCGGTTTGAAACCAACGGACGGTCTGAAGATCAGCAAGGCAAGGGCAGAGGGTGTGGCTGTATTGTTGGACGAGATTCGACTCGCACTTGAATGGAACCGCCCCAGCATCCTGCTGGCTGTTCAAAAAAACAACCTGCCATTTGGCAAAGCAGAGATACTACTGGAAGAAAGCCTGCGTGCCATGAACCAGTACGTAATCCGTGTGGATCTCTGCAAGCAAATCTCCGACTTCCCTCGATTGCTGTTCCGCACACCCGAGTCTCGTCAACCCGTATTTTTTTTCAGCCGCCTCGACTGTGAAGCGGGAAGGGGAAGGGATGTCTATCGTGCGCTGAATTTGCACCGTGAAACGCTGATCGAACAACACACCTGTGGGATTTTTTGGCTCACTTCGGAGGAAGCGGCTTCGCTTGTACGCTTCGCACCGGACTTCTGGGCATTCAGGCACCGGGTGGTAGAATTTGCCCCCGAGCGGAATTTGCGGAAAATCGATCGGGAGAGGTGATGGGGTTCCTCTCGGGGAATCTCCTGCTGATGAACTAATGATTTTTATCTTAACTTGTTGAAACTTGGTGCGCCAATTATTACTAACGTGCAAACTAATCTTTTGGTGGTTGTCGTGATCCTGTCTCTCGCTGTCGCGTTTCTGACGGTGACACATAGGACATTCCCAGGCACGAAAAGCTTGATCGTGCTCTCATTGACCACAGCAATTTGGGCGGGGGTTTATATCTTCCCTCCTCGTTCTAATGGAACAGCCATGATCGTGTTGGTTTCTCTGATATATTTCTGCGTTGTTGTGGCAGCGACTGCATTATTTACGTTTTCGCTGGCATACAGCAATCGGTCTAATTGGATTACGAAAACGGTACTCGCCCTGCTTAGCGTACCTCTGTTGGTCACCCAATTGATCATATGGGTCGAGCCGTTGCGCAGGATCTTTCTCACAGCCCCGTTGCTCGGCAGTTCAACTTGGGAGTTGCAGGGTGGTTTGTTGCACGATTTTTTACTCCTGTATGTTTACAATTTCGAATTCTTGAGTCTCCTGCTCTTTCTTGACACCTTTGCTCGAAAACCACCAAAATTCCTTTTTCAATCCGGAATAATTCTCCTTGGAGTCTTTGCGCCACTTCTGCTGCAGCTGGCTGGTCATTACGGGCTTGTGCAGGCGGGGAAACTTGAAAACATCCACATGGGGTATGTGATTTCAGTCCTTGGCTTCGCGTATACGCGTCATCGCGGAAAGATCATTGAAATCATTCCTCTCACGCGCGAGGCGGTCGTGGAGGGGATGGGGGATGGGTGGATGGTCCTCGATGCGGCGAACAAGATCATTGATATTAATCCAACCGCAGAATCCATCGTCGGATTATCGCGGTCGAAAGTTTATGGCAAGCGCGTCGATTCGGTGCTTACCGGTTGGACCGCTTTAAGCGATGCCGCCGGAAATGCAAAGGAGCTGGAGATGCGTCGCAGTTTCCGTACGCGTACGGACTGGCGGTATCTAAACATACGCATGTCTAACCTGCGGGATAAAAACAAGGAATTGATCGGAAAATTGATCATCTGGCGCGACATCACAGAGCGGAGGCTCGCGGATGATGCGCGCCAGCGCGCCCGGGATGAGATGTTTGCCATCCTGAATGCCTTGTCGAATGTCGCGACTCATGCTTCGAGCCTCGATGAATTTTTTTCCGAGGCGATCTTTCAGATCATTCACCCCTTTCAATGCCAGATTGCCGCGATCTGGCTTGTGGATGAGCAGGAAGGGGAGACCGGCGCGATCAAACTTTACCTGGCGTCACATTACGGGCTGACGGCGGACGCAGTTCAACGCATGGCGGAAATTCCGCTGCCGGTATCCACGTTCGATATGGTTGTCAACCAGAAACGCACACTGCTCATCGATGATGTGCCGGATGAGATCCGCATTCGGTACGCGATCCGGGGTATTGGCATTTCGACCTTTCTGCTCATGCCTCTTGCGATAACTCAATCACGGGGCGACAAGAAAATCATCGGCTGTATCGCGGTGGCGCGAAAAGACCAGTTATTATTCAGCCAGGATGAGATCGTTCGGCTTGCCACGATCACCGACCAGCTGGCATCGCTGATCGACAGCGACCGACGGAGACAGATGTCCATAGCCAGACTCGAGCGTCAGAGGCTAATGCGTGACCTACACGATTCGGTCAGTCAGAAACTATATGGGCTGGTGACGTTGACCGAAGCAACGCAGGCAGCCATCGAAGCGGGTTCGTCGGTGATGCCTGCCGAGGTTCTCAAAAAAATTGGGGAGCATGCACGCATGGCTGTCAAGGAAATGCGTTTGTTCCTTTATGAAATGCAGCCTGTGGAGCTTGAAAAAGAAGGATTGGTTTCCGTCCTTCATCACCGGCTTGCCGCGGTGGAAGGCAGGGCGGATATCAAGGCGAGGTTGCTCGCGGATGAAAATATCCATCTGACAAAGGAGACCGAGGTGGCGTTATATTATGTTGCGCAGGAGGCGTTGAACAACATATTGAAGCACGCGCAAGCCACCTCCGTGACGGTGAGGTTACGAAAGACCCGGCAGAATATCATCTTGGAAGTGGAGGATAACGGTCGGGGGTTCGACTTGAAGAAATTGCGGTCAGGCGGGTTGGGTTTGAAAAACATGAAGGAACGCGTGGCGCTCATTCATGGACACATCGAGATCCACTCCAGCGTGGGTGATGGGACGAAGATCAAGGTCACCGTCGGCAAAGATCGTGTCTTTATCAAAAAGGCAAGGAGCAAAAAGTCATGAAGCGGATTCGTATTCTAGTGGTGGACGATGAAAGCGTGGTTCGGGAGGGTGTGGTCGCCATCCTTTCGTTTCAACAAGACCTTGATGTTGTCGGGGAAGCGCAAAATGGCACACAGGCTGTGGAAATTGCCCGTAAAACAAAACCTGAAGTCGTCCTGCTGGATATGGTCATGGGAAACGAGGATGGGCTGAGTACGATTCCGAAATTGATCGAGGCTGCTCCCGACGCCCGCATTTTGGTGCTTACCAGTTTCGCTGAACCCGATCGCGTGTATCAAGCCATCAAGGCAGGCGCCCTGGGCTACTTATTGAAGGATGCCACACGCATTCAGTTGTTGCAGGCGATCCGGGATGTGGCTGCCGGGCAGGCTTCCATTCAGCCGTCCATCGCGATGAAAGTGATTCACGATATCAATCATCCTTCGCAAATGTTGTATACCGTGGATCCGCTAACCCCGCGCGAACTCGAGACCCTTAAATTGATCGCCCGCGGGTTGAGCAATCAAGAGATTGCAGATGAGCTGGTTGTACACGAGCGAACCATTGCAAAATATGTGAGTAGTATTCTCGATAAACTTCACCTCGCCAACCGTACACAAGCCGCGCTCTATGCGTATCGAGAAGGGCTTGCCGAAAAAGAAGAATAGATTGCCGTAAAAACCCATACCGCCTGCATCAATGCGGGCGGTTTTCGATTTAAGGGGAAAATTCAGGATGGCATACATCACGATCTGCGACACAACCGCCTCGTTTTTACGATGGTCATTAATGACCCATTGCAAGAGCCTTTCATTGGCAAAACAAAAACGAAAAGAGGCTAGTTTCGTGGATTTTGCAAATCACCCCCGCCTCCTATAATGAGCGCAACATCAAGCAAGAAAAAATTTATCCAGGAGACTTCACTTGTTACTCGGTCTTTACACACGCATCTTGGATACCCGGAACCACCTGCCTTTACCGGTGGAATTCAACGAAGCATTCAAAGATGGTGCTTTCATCACGCAGGGGTTCGACCGCAACCTCATGGTGCTCACACGAGGCGCGTTCGAACAGATCTACCAGCGGGTGATGGCTTCCAATCTGGCAGACCCGCTGGCTCGCATGTTGATGCGGATGCTTCTAGGCACTGCGCAGGAAATTGAGCTCGATCGCGATGGAAGTATCCCCATCGGCAAGCACTTAAGGGATTTTGCGTTACTGGCACAAGACGCGATCCTAGTCGGTTTGGGTGATTATTTGGAAGTCTGGTCGCCCGAACAGTGGAACAAACAAGAGGAGCAATTAACGAATGTCGAAGCCAACCATAGCAGGTTTTCTTCACTCGTCGTCACCACTCGGTGATCATTTCACAAAGTCGCCGGGAATTGGGAGGCGACGATGAAAAAGATCCGCGTGCTGGTGGTGGAGGACCAAAGCGTCGTGCGAGAGGGCGTCGTCGCCATCCTCTCGCTTCAAAAGGATATGGAAGTTGTTGCAGAAGCGGAAGACGGCATCCGTGCGATCGAACTCGCCGGCAGGACCAAACCGGATGTCATCCTGCTCGATATGGTCATCCCGCGTCTGGACGGTTTGATGACGATCCCTCGGCTGAAAGATGTTGTGCCGAATGCACGCATCCTTGTGCTGACCAGTTTTGCCGAGAGCAACCGCGTATATCAAGCGATCAAATTGGGCGCGCTGGGATATATGTTGAAGGACACGCCGCGCAACGAACTATTGAAATCGATCCGCGATGTGGCGAACGGGCAGGCATGCCTGCATCCCTCCATCGCACTCAAAGTGATCCATGAATTTGATCAGGGGCATGATGAGAATATCATGACCGACTCGTTGACCCGCCGGGAACTTGAAACACTGCGCCTCATCGCCCGCGGCTTAAGCAACCAGGAGATCGCGGAAACCCTCGTCGTCCACGAGCGCACGATCGCCAAATACGTCAGCAACATCCTGGACAAATTGCACGTGGCGAATCGTACGCAAGCAGCCCTCTACGCCATTCGTCAAGGGCTGACCGCCGCGGCGGATTGAGTCGCTGGTCAAGAATGACCAGGTTCATGAGATCCGCTGGTCATTAATTCTGATGGAGAACGTCATTATTTGCCGATTATGGATGAACGACACACTCCCTATAATGGCACCAAGGATTTCCTAAACATAGAGTTCGTTCCGAAGAGAGACCATGAACAAATTCGATTACAGTGTTGCGACCGACTTCGACCGAGCGTGGCTCAACTTTGAGTTGGACCTGCCGCTCAAACCCGGTCGGAACGGCGAGCCCAATCCGTTCTATATCGACCGCCCCGGCAACCCCATCACCGAATTGACGGATGCCCTGCTCGCGCCGTTTTATCGCCCGCCGAAGTTTTTCTTCTCCGGTCACCGCGGTTGCGGCAAATCCACCGAACTCATGCATCTGCTGACTAGCGAGGAGATCAAGCGCAAATATTGGCCCATCAACTTCAGCATCCGCGAGGAAGCCGATGTGATCGATATTGATTTCCGCGACCTGTTGTTGGGCATCGGCGGGCGGCTGTTTCGGGAATATCGCCGGAAGGGCGGGGAACTCCCCGAACAACTGCTCAAAGAATTGAACGGCTGGAAGGGGAAGGTCGAAAAGAATGTGTCCACGGTTCTGGAGGGGCGTGTTTCGGAGTATGAACTCGGGGCTTCGATCGATGCCTTCTTCGCCAGCGCCGGCATGAAGATGAAACTCGAACCCGCCACCCGCGTGGAATTACGGCAAGTTGTCGAAACCGACATCACCGGGTTGATCGCCATCATCAACCATATCATCGCCGCAATTTACAGCCGCGAATCGCGCATCCCGCTCATCCTGATCGATGACATGGACAAACCCGATCTGGAACGAGCCCGCGCCATCTTCCACGACCGGCGTGAGATCATGATGCAGCCCAATTGCGCCATTGTTTATACCGTTTCGAGCGCGCTCTTTTACAGCAAGGAATTTGACTCCATCCGGGATCAATCCCTCTTCCTGCCGAACATCAACCTGCACCCCGCGCAGGACCCGAACACACATATTTCCACAGGATATCAGACGATGGAGCGATTCGTTTCACTGCGCATGGATACCCGCCTCATTCATCCCTCCGCGTTGGAAATGGCGATCTCGTATAGCGGCGGCGTCTTCCGCGAGATGGCGCGTGTGCTTCGCACTGCGATCGGTCGCGCCCGCCGCCGAAAAGCCGATCAGATCTGCGTGGAGGATGTTGAATGGTCGGCGCGGGAGATCCGCAATGAATACCGGCGTATCCTGGACAAGGAAGATATCAAACTGTTGAAAAAGGTGAATAAAGACAACCGTCTCGAGTATACCGAACGCCTGCGCCCGATGCTTCAACTGCTGGCGTTGCTGGAATACCGAGACGAGGAAAATTGGTGCGATGTGCATCCTGTACTGAGGAGCATGCTCGATGATTGACTTTATCCAACCCGAGATCAAAGAAGAAGACACCCTCGTCGAGCGTTTGCTCGCCTTGATGCCCGGGCTCGAGCTATCCATGCAGTGGCGCCGGCCATGCATCCTGTTGGCGGCATACGGCTCTGAATATGTGAGAGCCGATTCGGCTTCCGTGCTGGAGAATCATTTCATCGACCGCAGTTGGAAAACCTGCACGCTTCATTTATCCAGCAAGGAATTTCGCTCCACAGCGACGTTGATCTCAGCCTTCAACCAAACGACCAATACCGTGTATTTCGTGGATGGCCTGGGCAGTTTGCTGCATACCCCGGTTCTTTTATCCTCGACGTTGAACCATCTCAAGGATGCCATCCAGGCGCGCGGCCAGTGCGTGATCTTCTGGCTGACGTACAAAGAGCTCGCCGCCGTCGCCCGCATCGTCCCGGATTTTTGGGCTGCCCGGCACCAATTGCTCGACCTCGCCGCTTCGCCGAAACCGGAACATATCCTGCAGACCGCGCTTGAATCGGCGTGGCAGGGCACCGGCGAATATGATGGCGAGTTTGCAGACACAGAGGCAAAGATCTCTGTGCGCGAGTCGTTCCTCACCGAACTACCCAGCAGTGCCGAGTCGGCTTCGGTCCGCGCAAATTTAATGCTCAATCTGGGTATCCTCAATTGGCGGCGGGGCGAATATGAAAAGGCGAATGAAATCTTGCAGGATGCGCTGAAACTCGCCACTCGTCTGCAGGATAACTGGTTCGAGGCGCAATGCTTCAATGCCATTGCCCTCGTAGCATCGAGCCTCGGCAAGAACGACGAAGCCATCGATTCATACAAACAAGCCATCCAACTGGCACCCGAACAGATCTTCGTCTGGAACAACCTCGGCAACTTGTGCATCAAGATCAACCGCAACGATGAAGCCCTGATCGCTTTTCAAAAAGCCATCGAGCACAATCCCAGTGACCCGGTCGCCTGGAACGGGCTTGGCGATGTGTACTCCCGCAGGGAATACCTCGATGATGCCATCGCGGCCTATCGAAAATCCATCGAATGCTCACCGCTCCTGCCGCACCCGTGGAACGGATTAGGCGAGGTGTACGCAGGCATGGGGCGCAACAACGAAGCGGTCACTGCATACCAGAAAGCCATCGAGTTGAATCCCCGTTTCGTGACTCCCTGGTTGAGGCTGGCGGAACTATTTGCCAAACAACAAAGATATCGCGAGGCTGTGAAAGGTTATCAACAAGCACTGCTCCTCGACCCGAAGAACAGCGCCGTTTGGAGCGACCTCGGAGTTGTATATTTGAACGCCGGCAAGACGGGCGATGCGGTTGAAGCATTCTTGAAAGCCATCGACCTGAATCGCGGCTTCGGCTGGGCATACAGCAACCTCGGGCTCGCGTACGCCACCGACGGAAAAGTGAAGGAAAGCCTCGCACCTTACATGAAGAGCCTCGAACTTTTACGCGATGATGAATTGATCAAGACCACGTGGAATCGATTGGCGAATTCATACCGGCTCCTGAATGAATACGACAAGGCGATCCAAGCCTATCAACAAGCTGACGCCCTTCTCGCGGAACCGTTCGCCGACTTATACCCCGCTTCAACCGAAAGTGAAACTGCTCCGCCCGCAGGAGCCGTAACGGACCCCGAAGCCGAAACCAGCCGAACTGTGGAGCGAAGCGAAACGGAGTCGGATGAAAGTAGCGCAACCGCGCCGGCGGAAGAAGCGCCGTTCTGGATCTTTGAGCCTGCCTGGGAATCACAAATCGAACATTCGCGATCCATTGCCGACTCAATCACTACAACGAAAGCGATCCATTCGTCGTCGCAAACTGAAGCGGATACTCTCCCAGCCGCAACACAGGTTGCCCTTGAGGACAAACCCAACCAAGAGATCGGAGGTCTCACCATGCAAATCTCATCCCAAGTATTCTCGAAGTTCTTTGCGAATGCAGATCGTTCCTTGCTCATGCAGGAGGGCGATGACGAAATCAAAACACAAGCCGAGCCTGCCCGAGCCAGTGTTTGGAATGAAATGGGCAACGTGCATTTTTTGGCGGGCGCGTTCGAGAAAGCCATCCAGGCGTATAACAAAGCGCTCACCCTCGACCGTTCCTTCGGCTGGGCATATTGCAACCTCGGTATGACCTACCTTGCCCTCGAACGCTACGCCGAATCGATCTCGCTGTTGCAGAAGAGCATCGAACTGCTCAAATCGAACAAGGACCGCGCAGTGGCGTGGAACGGACTTGGGAATTTATACCGTTCCCTCAACGATTACGATAATGCCGTGGTCGCGTATCAAAAAGCCGATGACCTGGATCCCGGACATGCGGGCGTGCGCGACGAGGTCGGTCACTTTAATCTGGTGTCGAACACCGAGGATGCGCAAGCATGGATGGAACTCGGCGAGTTGTTCCTCAAATCCAATTCGTATCGTGAGGCGGCGAAGTGTTTCCAGAAAGCGATCGAGCTCGAGCCGTTCAACGGCGCGGCGCACAGCAACCTCGCCTTCAGCCTTTCCTATCAGGCAAAGTTCAAAGAGGCGGTCCCGTTCTACCTCAAAAGCATCGAACTGTTGCGGGACGATAAAGAGAAGGCGATCTCGTGGAACCGGCTCGGAAACGTCTACCGCCGCTTGAACGATTACGACAATGCGATTGCGGCGTATCAAAATGCCGTAAAACTAAATCATGAACCGATGACATTGGTATCGCGGGCGCGGTTCAGCCTGCTGGGCAACTGCCGCGTGGACTGACCGTCAACATTTCCCCAATCACAATGGAGGCACGAATGAACGATTATAAATTTTGGGATGAGTTAGGCAATATTTTCAATGCCGTGCTGGCGTACCAGCAAAAGACCATCGAATTCAACAAGCGCTTCGTCGCCCCGTGGATTCAACTGGGTCCGGTCTTCGACCCGCAGGAAGACAACCTGAAAACGGTCAGCGCGCGCAAGCATGCCGTGGAGATCGACCCGGACAATGCTGAAAACTTTCTTGCATTGGGCGATGCCTACTTCAAGCATGGTCACATGGAAGAAGCGGCGGGCGCGTATGCTCACGCCATTGAACTGAATCCGCAGGTCGGCTGGGCGTACGCCAATCTGGCTTTGGTCCGAGTCGCAAGCCAGCATTACGAGGAGGCGGTGGGGCTGTACCAGCGGAGCCTCGAGTTCATCACCGATCAGAAGGATCGTGCCATGATCTGGAACCGCCTCGGTAACGCGTATCGCAAGATGAACGACTACGATAACGCTTGCATCGCCTTCAAAATGGCTGATGAATGCGATGCTGGGAACACCGGCTTTACCGATCTGCTCGACGCGAAACCGGTGGAAGCGCAAGACCCCGCCAGTGCTGGCGTGGACGTTCCATCCTCGCCGTTATCGGAAGAATCAGAGGCGATTGCGGCAGAAATGGTCGAAGCGGCTCCGGAGATGGTGGAAGAACAACCGGTCATAGCGGAAACCGGGTCCGATGAAGTTGTCGTTGTCACCGAACCTGAGGCGACAGTCGAACTTCCAGCCGCTGAGGAAACGGCGGCTGAGGTCGTTGAAGTTCCGGAACAAACAGCCGATGTAGTTGCCGAAGCCTCCATTGAGGAACTGCCTGCGGTCGATGTCCAGCCTGGTGCAGAAGAAACGACGGAACCGGAAACGGCCGCAGCGGTCGAAGCTGTGGAAGAAACAGTTGCAGTTGTAGAAGTGGCGATGGAGATCGTCGAACCTGAGCCGTCGACCGTACCGCAGGAAGTTGCGGTGGAAGAATCCGTCACACGATCAGATGAAACGCCCGTGACCGAATCGGTTACCGAGACGACCATCACGCCCATGCCTTTGCACGGAGATGAAACCATTACTCCGGCGGTCACGTTGGAAAACACCGAAGTTGTCGTCCTCAACCAAGACGAGCCAAACCTTGCGGAAGAGGCGGCGGTTGAAACGATCGTTGAAACTGCAGTCGAATCGTCGGCTGAGGTCGAGGATGCTCGTGCAGAATCGCAGGCTGAGGTTCAGGCAGAGGCTTTCGAAGGCGTCGAGTTGGCGGCAGATGAGCAAGCCCAAACCAACCTGGAGTCGGAAGCGGCGCAAGCGGTCGAGCCGGTCGCAGAATTGATTGCTACAGCCGCGCCCGCCAACGAAGCCGATGAAGAGAGCAATGAGTCGATCGTTCAAGAGATCATATCGCTGATCGACAAAGGCAACCCGCAAGACGATGAATTGCCGGACTTTCTCAAACAGTCTCCGCCTGAGCCGGCGGAAGAACAGGAGCAAGCCGCGGAGCCGGTCACGGACCAGAAGGATGCGCCTTTCGAAGCGGATACGAAGAATGCCCACGTTTGGAATGAACTTGGCAATGTGTACTTCGATACAGGTGCCTACGAGGAAGCCATCACTGCCTATACCAGGGCTATCGAACTCGATGTCCGCTTTGCGTGGCCCTACAGCAACCTTGCGCTGACATACGTGCAGAAGGAAAAATATGAAGAGGCTGTCCTGTTGTATCAACGAAGCATTGAGTTGTTCGACAGCGACAAGGATAAGGCGGTTACGTTCAATCGGCTCGGCAATGTGTATCGCCGCATGAACGATTACGATAACGCCATCGCCTCGTATCAGCGGGCAGACGAACTCGACCCGAACAATGCCACCCGTTCACTGCGATCCCGTTTCAGCCTGTTGGGCAGCATGAACATGGAATTCTCGCAAAATTTCGCGATGTAACCCGGAGGAACAATGAGCGATCATGAACTGTGGAACGAAGTAGGAAACCTGTATTTCAAATCAGGTGAGTACGAACTGGCAAAGAACGCGTACGCGCGCGCCATCGACCTCGATCATAACTTTGGCAAGCCCTATGCCAACCTCGGTGTGGTGCATGCCCGACAGGAAAAATTTAGGGATGCCATCGCTCTCTACAGCAGGGCGCTCGAATTGCTGGACGAAACCTTCGACAAGGCGTTCACGTGGTACAGGCTTGGCAATGCCTACTGGGATGCAGGGGATTATTCCCTTGCGATGGAAGCCTTTCACAAAGCCGACGAATTGGTCCCCGGTCATGAGCATAACCTTGTCGCCTCCCCCGAAATGCTGTTGACCAGCCGCCGCGGCGTGGACGAAGTGCTGACCATGCTCGATCTACCGGGTGACGATGTGCCCGCCGTAGAACCGACGACGTTCATCGCTTCGGGTCAGGAATTTGGGCGGGATGCCTACCTCGACGACTTCTCCCCGTGGAACTATAACGAGATCCTCCTCACTGACGAGGAACCCACCTGTCCTGAAACCGATTGGGTGCCGTTCGATGACTCTGAAGAGCTCACGCCCAGCGAAAGCGTTGATACGGTGGAGCCGTTGAAATTGGAAGCGGTCGCCGAGTCGGAAGAACGCGAAGAAAACTCTTCGACCGAAACTCAAATTGATCCGGTGCACGAGGATGAAACACGGCTAAACCTTCCCGAACGATTTGTGCAGGAATTTGCATTGGGTAATGCATTTGCCTCGCAGCAAGTTGAGGCAGAACCGATGACTCTTGAAATCGAGATGTCGGTCTTGGCGGTCGAAGAGGTTCAACCGGTAGAGATTCCATTCCCGGTGATCACCACAGAAACCTTGACCATTATTGAAGATGAACCTCAGGCGGCGAGTCTGGAAAACCAAGTTGAGTATGTGGAAGTCGTCGAAACTGAAATGGCGCCGGTGCAGGTTGCAGACGTGGAGGTTATCGCTCCCACAGAGGTCGCCGATAGATCTACGGACTTGGACGAGTCTGTGGAGGAGGTTGAATCCGAACCGGCGATGGAGATCGCGGCTGAACTCGAAACGATCGAAGGGAACGGGTTGGCGGTCGAAGCGGAAGCGGCAATTGAGGAGACTGAACCCGCTGAAGTCGAGGTGGAACCGCTCTCGGAACTGGTCATCGACCCACAGTCGGAGGTGGTCACCGAAGCGCCGGTACTCATGGCGGAAGATGTCACTGACCCGGAACCGATCCAATTTCTTTTCGCGACCACCGACGCGCCCGCGATGGATTCGGTGGCGGTCTGGAAGGAGATCGGCAGGATCAAACGCGTGCTTGAGATCAACCCGGGCAACGCCCGCGCATGGGATGCCATCGGCGCGCTCTATAAATCTCTGGGGCAATATGCCCAGGCGTTGGATGCGTGTCAGGAAGCGATTGCTCTCGAACCGACAACGGCGATTTATTCCTTCCATCTTGCCGAGGTCTTTGCGGCGCAGGGAAAGATCGAAGATGCCATCGCAGCATTTGAAAAAGTTCTCGAATTGAATCCGGAACACGGCCTTGCCCATGCCACGCTCGGCGGGTACTACCGCCGGCAGGGGAGAGACGATCTGGCTCAGGTGCACATCGAGAAAGCGAGGGGGTTGCTCGATGAAGAGCAAAACGAATATAACCGTGCCTGCATCGAAGCCATCTGTGGCAACTCAGACCGTGCGCTGGACCTGCTTGAGATCGCCCTGAAAAACAAGCAGACCGACGCGACCTGGGTGCGCCGCGATCCGGATCTCGATTTCGTTCGGAGTAATTCCCGATTCAACGCCATGTTGGCGGAATACGAGATGAGCAACACGCTCTGATTCATTGTGCAGTGACTCCGAATCAATATCGCCGGCAATAGTGTCGGCGATATTGAATTTAACGTGCCGGGTTCCGGCGAAAACCCAACGATCCGGTCGATTAATCCCCTCCCAGTTTCCTCAAATCCAACTTTCAAAGCACGGCACACTTGGTATAATTCGCGTCCTATGAAATACCACATCTGGACTGAGGGATGCCAAATGAACGTCGCTGATTCCCAGCGCGTCGGCTCGTCGTTGGAGCATCTCGGCTATCAATTCACGGAGACCATCGAAGAAGCGGATGTGATCGTCCTCAACACGTGTGTCGTGCGCCAATCGGCAGAGGACAAGGCGATCGGACGCCTCTCCAGCCTGCTCCCGCTCAAGCGGCAGAATCCAAATCTCGTCATCAATCTCATGGGTTGCATGGTCGGCGTGCGCGGCGCGGACAAATTGCGCGAGAAACTTCCCTACGTGGACGTGTTCTCGCCTCCCTCCGACCCGGGACCTCTCGTCTCCTATCTCACCCAAGGTGAAATCCGCTCGCTGGAAGATACCGAAACCGCGCGCCGCTTCTTGATGATGGACGACGAACTCATCCTGCCGCAGCACGAACGCGGGCAGTTGGTCAGCGCGCATGTGCCGATCGTGTACGGCTGTTCGCATGCCTGCACGTTCTGCATCATTCCGTTCCGGCGCGGCGTCGAGCGCAGCCGTCCGGTGGGCGATATCGTTTCAGAGATTCGTTCGCTTGCCGTGCAAGGCGTCAAGGAAGTGACTCTGCTCGGTCAAATTGTGGATCGTTATGGCAAAGACATTCCCGACGGACCCAACCTTGCGCAACTATTGCGAATCGTTCACGATGTAGATGGCATCGAGCGCATCCGCTTCCTCACATCGCATCCCAATTATTTCACCGAAGAGCTGATGGAAACCATCGCGGAACTTCCCAAAGTCATGCCGCACATCGAAGTGCCTATCCAGGCGGGCGACGATGAAGTGCTTGCCAACATGAAACGCGGCTATACCCAACAGGATTACCGCGACCTTGTCGAAACCATCCGCAAAAAGATACCCGATTGTTCCATCGCGACGGATATCATCGTGGGCTTCCCCGGCGAGACCGAGAAGCAGTTCATGGAAACCTACCGCGTCCTTTCGGACCTTCGGCTTGACGTGACTCATCTGGCGCGTTATTCCTCCCGTGAGGGTACTGTCGCCACGCGCCGCATGGCGGACAACGTGACCGAAGAGGAAAAGATGCGCCGCTTCCGCCTGCTGGAAGAATTGCAGGAACAGGTCGTGGCGGAGATCAACAAGAAATATCTCGGTCAAATTGTGGATGTATTGTTTGAAGACAAAGTGAAGAATCGCTGGAAGGGACGAACTCCCACCAACAAACTCGTCTTCGTCGAATCGGATGAGGATTTGAAAGGGAAAATCCTGCCGGTCACCGTCACGTGGACGGGACCGTGGTCCATGCAGGCGAACCTGCAAAGGCAGCCTGAATTGGTCGCGTTGTAATGCCTGTAGGGGCGGGGTTACCCCGCCCCTACAGTTTTGAGGGACAATGAATCACATCCGCCCGATCGCAATCTGCGTGTTTCGGAATAATGATCGGATCCTCGTTTTTGAAGGGCATGATTCAATTAAGAATGAAACCTATTACCGCCCGTTGGGCGGCGGCATCGAGTTCGGCGAAAGCGGGGAGGCGGCTGTCCGCCGTGAGATCATGGAGGAGTTGCACAGCGAGATTGAAGAGTTGATTCCTCTTGGATTTCTGGAGAACATCTTTGTCCATAATGGAAAGATGGGTCACGAGATCGTGATGGTCTACGATGGGGTGTTGAAAATGCAGGGGTTGTATGAGCAGGCTGAAATGGAAATCGAAGAATCGAATGGGGAGAGAATCCGCGTGCTATGGAAGAATCTGGATGAGTTCGGGGAGGGGAAATCCATTTTGTATCCCGATGGTTTGCTGGAATTGCTTCGATAAGACGAAAAGAGACTGATAACCAGTCTCTTTTTTTCATATCCCGCAATATGCCTTTTGGCATAGCCGCAATCGTGCTTCGGAGACTGGGGCTGCGCGCGCTGATGCCGTATCATCTCGGCATCACAAAGCCCTGCCCACCCCCTGAAAGCAGGAATCGAAACAGGCAGGAAAAAGGAGTTGAACCATGTCTCAAACGATGATCGATGTAAGAAATTTGACCGCCTCGTATGGCTCACTGACCGCGCTGAACGGCGTGAACCTGACCGTGGCGAAGGGCGAAATTTTTGGCTTGCTCGGACCGAACGGCGCGGGCAAGACCACCCTGCTTGCCAATGTGGAAGGATTGCATCAACCCAAACAGGGTGAGGTGCATGTCGGCGGAATCAGTGTGCAGGCAGATGCCGCCGCGGCGAAACGCCAATTGGGAATCCAGTTGCAGAAGACGGCACTGCTCGACGACCTGACCGTCGCCGAATTGGTGGAAGTGTACGCGGCGCTGTATGAGGTGTATCTCACCTCCAAAGAAATTGACGCGCTCCTTGTACGGTTTGACCTCGTTGAAAAACGAAACACGCTGGCGCGCCGCCTCTCTGGCGGACAACAGCAGCGTCTCGCGCTGGCAGTTGCGATTGCCAACGATCCGCAAATCGTTTTACTCGACGAGCCGACCTCCGCACTCGATCCGCACGCGCGCCGCGCAGTGTGGGATGTCATCCGTCAGTTGCACGATGAAGGGCGCACGATCGTGCTTACCACACATTCAATGGAAGAGGCGGAAGCATTATGCGGGCGCATCGCCATCATTGACCGCGGTGAGATCGTGGCGTGCGATACGCCGAGCGCGTTGATCGCGAATCTCAAATTGAATTCGATGTTGAAAGCGACGGTGGAGTTGCCGTTGGAACAAGTCCGCACACTGCCTGAGGTGAGCAATGCTCGGTACACGGGTCAACACTTGGAAGTGGAAACTGCCCGCCCTGAGGTGACGTTGACCGCCCTCCATGAACTCGCGGCGCGTTCGGGCCGCTCCATCCGTGACGTGATGCTGCGCCAGCCCAATCTGGAGGATGTCTTCCTCAAGTTGACGGGTCACGCGCTCGCCGAATCGAATTAATGTTGTTTATTCTTGAAAGGACTATACGATGAAACGTTTTCTGATCCTCACCAAAGCCATGACCCTCATGCACCTGCGTAACGGTTATGTGTTGTTCTGGAACTTTGCTTTCCCAGTTTTGCTTATGTTCATTTACGGCGCGATCATGAGCCAATTTATGGACTATATGACGCCCGGCGTGATCGTCTTGAACGCCTTAAGTTTCGGGCTGGTCAGCAGTTCGACCATGATGCTGGAGATGCGCGAAAAAAGCGTGCTTCGAAGGTTGCAAGCCACGCCTCTCCCTGCCGGGCATCTCGTCGGCTCGTACCTGCTGGTCAACATCATCATCGGCATTCTGCAAAGCACGCTTATCATTGGCACCGGCGCATTGCTGTATAAAGTGCCCGTCAGCGCGGCGAGTTTGCTTCTTGCCTACCCGATGATCCTCGCAGGTCTGCTCGCCTTCATGGCGCTGGGCGGTATCATCAGCGGCGCCGTCGCCAAAAGTGGAGCCGCCTCCGCGATCGGCATGACCGTCTACTTCTCGCTCATGTTCATCAGCGACATGATCTTCCCGCTGGATATGTTGCCCGGCTGGCTGCAAAATGTTGTGCCGTATCTGCCTGCCTATCCCGTCACGCAATTAGTCCGATCTGCCATGCTAAATGCATCGCTCGACGCGAACTGGATGTCTCATTTGCTGTTGCTGGTCGCATATGGGGCTGGCGCGATGCTCGTCGCCGCAAAATTGTTCCGCTGGGAACCGAAGGCGTAGTAACAGTATGTCATTCTGAGCGAAGCGAAGAATCTCCTCTAATCAAATTAGAGACCCTTCGCTATCGCTCAGGGTTATACGCTTACTTTCCACTTTTCCTCTTCCAGAGTACACTTTCCCTATGACCGAACCGCGCCCATCTCACCTGGCTGACAGCGAACTCCCAATGCCTGCCCGATACTTTGAACTCTACGGCAGGTTTTGGGATGTATTGTCTTTAATGATATTCAGTTTCGCTGCTGTTGCTGTTCTCATCACGCATGCAAGCGAATTGACATGGCGCGAGTGGGCGGTTGCAGGATTGTCCATCGCACAAGGGCTGCTATATTTTTTCTGCATCACGCGTGGCGGCTGGCCCCTTTCACGCCGAAATCTTGCCGTCTATTTTGCGGGGGGAATTAGTATGTGGGTGTTGGCGTGCTGGCTGAATCCATATACTTGGTGGCTGGGCTTCTCATACTTCGGGCAAATGTTTGGTTTACTGCCATTTCGAGCGGTCATTCCCGGAACAGCGATCGTCACGTTTCTTATAGCCTTGATCCTTGCAGATTGGAAAATTACGCAAATTCCCCTTGGCGCTGTGATTGGGTTTTCGTTCCAATGGCTTGGCGGCATGGCGATCTTTCTATTTATTTACGGTATCATCCGCACCAGCCGCGAGCGCGCCAAACTCATCACAAAACTCGAAGCCGCGCAACAAGAATTGGAACTTGCCCGTCAGCGCGATAGTGAACTTGCCGCTTTGCGCGAACGCGAGCGTCTCGCGCGCGACCTCCATGATAGCCTCGGTCATTCGTTGGTGGCGTTGTCCGTTCAACTTGAAGCCATCCAGCGATTGTATAAAGTGGATCCCGAAAAAGCCTCCGCACAAGTGGACGAGCTCAAGAACCTCACGCGCACGAGCATGGACGATCTGCGCCGTTCCCTCGCGGGTCTGCGCGCGCCGGGTTTGGGCGAGCGTCAATTGCGTGAAGCATTGCAAACATTGAGCGTGGATGTTGCCCAACGCGCGCATCTAGCCATTACTTGTCATGTTCACGATGACGCGAATCTACTTTCTCCCGCTACTGCTGAAACGATCTGGCGCGTCGCGCAGGAAGCGCTGGCGAACATCGAACGTCACGCCGCGGCGCGCACTGTGGATCTGCGCCTCGACATCGAATCGCAACATGCGACGCTCGCGATCAAAGACGATGGGCGCGGACTTCCGACGGATGCTGAGCGCCAACCCGGACATTATGGGTTACGCGGGATGCGCGAACGCGTCGAAGGCCTCGGCGGCACGCTGACGTTATCCAGCAACGGCAACGGCTCACGCGTCGACGTGAAACTGCCCATCCTCTGAGGTTTTTTCTCCGCCCATGCCTGATTCCATTAAACTCCTCCTCGTCGAAGACCAGACCCTGATGCGTCAGGGGTTGAAAACGATTCTCGATCTGGAACCGGGCTTACACGTCGTCGGCGAAGCGGGGGACGGTGAACGCGGCGTGCAACTCGCGCTCGAACTGCGTCCAGATGTCATACTCATGGATGTGCAAATGCCCGTCCTCAACGGCGTCGAAGCGACCGCCAAATTGTGCCGCGAATGGGCGCAGGCAAAAGTTATCATCCTCACCACGTTTGACCGCGATGATTATGTGTATCAAGGCGTGCGGGCTGGCGCGCTGGGATATTTGCTGAAAGATACTCCCGCGAATAAATTGATTGAAACGATTCGTCGCGTGCATGAAGGCGAAGTCTTCATCCAGCCTGAGATCGCCTCGCGCGCCCTGCGCGAAATGATGCGACCAACAACCTCCACAATTGAATCGCTTTCTGAGCGCGAAAGGGAAGTGTTGGTTCTATTGGCGCAGGGCGCTTCCAACAAAGACATGGCGGAGAAACTCTTTATCACCGAAGGCACGGTGAAAAACCACGTCTCCAACATCCTCGCTAAACTCCAAGCCGAGAACCGTACCCAAGCCGCGGATATTGCGCGAAAACAGGGGTTGGTCTAAAAAGCAATCACGCATCTTGAAATAACAACCGAGGGTTAAGTACTTAGAGCAGGCAAAGGAGAATTGCCATGACGATCAAAGCGACGAAAAATGCCCCTGTCGGGCTGTTACCCAAATTCAAAAGTTATTTGATATGGCTGGGCTGGCTCGCGATCGTGATTCCGACCATCGTGATCAGCGCGGACGCTTCTTTTTCGAACATATCTGCCTACGGTTCGGAGATCGAGAGGTGGACCTATATCTACCTGAACTTCGGTTCGTTTGTAGCGGGCGTCCTTGCGGCTGCCATCATCTTTTGGCGAAAACCAACAGACTGGCTGTCTATCATTGTGTCTCTCATGCTGGTAACCTGGACCAGTACCAGCAACGGGTTTGACTTTTGGTATTCCATGAATTTGGGCGGCAGCGAAGAGATCAACTGGTTCATCGCTTATTTCCTCGGTACAGGGTACACCCTGTTATTGTCCACCTTGTTGTTGTGCGTGTTGCTCACCTTCCCCAATGGAAAATGGGTGCCGGGCTGGACGCGCTGGCTTTTCATGTTAAGCCTGACCGGAATGTTGATCCTGCCTGTGTACCTGTGTATCATGATATTTGCCGCTTCCGGGTTGTCGGATTCGCTGCGATCATTCCTGCTCGATACCCTTCCCGAACTTTTCCGCCTTGGTGTGTTGGGATTGGGCGTGCTTGCGCAGATCTATCGCCTGTTTGTAACCAAAGACCCTCTTCAACGCCAGCAATTGAAGTGGATCGCCCTCTCGCTGGTCGGCATGACGTTCTTCTACATCCTGTATTGGTTGAATAACCTGGTTTTTGGGTATATCTCCGGTTCCATCGTGGACCTGACCCTCTTCTTCCTGATCCTTTTCTTCACCTATGGTTTCATCGTGACCTTTGCGATCTCCGCGCTGCGCTATCACATTTGGGATATAGATATTGTGATCAACCGCACATTGGTCTATAGCGCCCTCACCGCCATCATGGGTTCCCTCGGCATCACTGGCGCTGTCTTGTTCGAGTTGTATGCGAAGGAATACCTGACCTCCGCTTCGCCTTTGATCGGGTTGCTGGCGATCCTGCCTTTAGCGGTGCTGTTCGTGCCGATTCGCGACGGTTTGCAAAATTTTGTAGACAGCCGATTCAAACCCGAAGAGATCGATTTCAGCGGCACCATCGTTGAGTTCGCGCCGGAGGCGCAGTTGATGTTGACCTCGAGCGACATCTTGAAGATCCTCGCGATGCAAGTGAAGGAGCAATTGAACGTGATGGATGTGGAGATCTATCTCAAGCACGAGAACGGAGGCCTCGTATTGACCGAACCGGTCAAATCTGAAGTTGAGGCGGGAACGTTATCCTTAGTTCCGAAAGAACGGGAGATCCTTGAAAAAGGCGATGTGCTTGTCCCTGCGGATGCCTCCCGTTATTCCCTGTATTTGCCCCTGACGCTGAAGCGCGCCTCGAAACCGGAGTTCCTTGGAGCGATCGCGTTGGGATTGAGGGAGCATGGGGTGGGCTACTCGTCTGCTGTGCTGAAGAGCTTGAAGAAGTTCGGCGCGGAGGCAGGCAAGGTCTTCTACATTGCCAAACTCCGAGAAAGTACTGGGCGAAATATTTTGGAGCGCCTGGCTTCGATAGAGAAGGGCTTGGCGAATTTGAAGACCGACCCGGCGTAGTTGTGAAACACAGCTTTATCCACAAAAAAAGAGACCCGCTTTTTCGGCGAGTCTCTTTTACGCAATACTTTCTACCTCACCAAATTCCTAAGAACAGTATGGAGGATGCCTCCATTGCGATAGTAATTCACTTCCACAGCCGTGTTCAGCAATGCAATGACTTGGAATTCGACCACCGATCCATCCGTTTTCTTTGCCTTCACCATCAAGACTGATTTCGGAGTAAGCTTGTTCAAACCCTCGATGTCGTACACCTCGTCGCCTTTCAAGCCAAGAGACTCGGCGTTTTGCCCATCCATGAATTTCAACGGCAGGACACCCATGCCGACGAGGTTCGATCGGTGGATGCGTTCGAACGATTCGGCGATCACAGCGCGCACGCCTTGCAGGAGCGGTCCCTTTGCCGCCCAGTCGCGGCTGGAGCCGGTGCCATATTCTTTCCCTGCAATAACAATCGCTGGTGTGCCTTCGCTTTGATATTTCATCGCCGCGTCGAAGAACGGCATTACTTCTCCGGAGGGATGATGTTTGGTCCAGTTGCCTTCCTTCGGCACAACCAGCAGATTCTTCAAGCGAATGTTCGCAAACGTGCCGCGCGCCATCACGAGGTCGTTGCCGCGGCGCGCACCGTACGAATTAAAATATTGAGGAGCCACATCGCGTTCCTGCAAATATTTCCCGGCGGGGCTGTCAGCGGCAATGTTCCCGGCAGGGGAGATGTGGTCGGTGGTGATCGAATCGCCGAACAAGCCCAGCACGCGAGCGCCTTTGATATCCTTCACTGAAGCAACATTGAGCGTCAGTTCCTGAAAATACGGCGGATGATGAATGTACGTGGAGTTCTCGTCCCATTCGTACAGATCGCCACCGGAGACCTTGATCTCCTTCCACATCTCCGAGCCGCTGAACACATCCGCATATTTTTCTTTGAACATTTCAGCGCGCACGCTGGATGTCGCAACTTCGTTGATCTCCTTTTGCGTGGGCCACAAGTCTTTCAAGTAGACAGGCATACCGTCCGAGCCAGTGCCAAGCGGTTCTTTGTCGAGGTCAATATCCACGGTCCCTGCCAACGCATACGCGACGACCAGCGGCGGACTGGCTAGGAAATTCGCCTTTACCAGCGGGTGGACTCTGCCCTCGAAGTTGCGGTTGCCCGAAAGCACCGCCGCCGCAACAAGGTCGGACCCTGTGACTGCCTTCGCCACCTCTGCCGGGAGCGGACCCGAATTGCCGATACAGGTAGTGCATCCGTAGGCGATCACGTTGAACCCGAGTTGCGCGAGCGGCTCCAGCAAATTCGCTTGCTTCAAATATTCGGTTACGACGCGCGAGCCGGGCGCAAGCGAGGTTTTAACATACGGTTTGACGCTGAGTCCTTTTTCGAGCGCCTTCTTCGCCACAAGTCCAGCCGCGACCAGCACGGATGGATTGCTTGTGTTCGTGCAGGAGGTGATCGCCGCGATGACCACCGCGCCGTGTTTCATTTTCATCGAGCCGCCGTTCACTCCGAACGTCGCTTCGACGTTCAAGGCTTCTGGCTTGAGTTCGTAACCGCGTTCTTTCACCGGCGCGGTCAAGGCTTTGTTGAATGTTTCTTTCAATTCCGACATCGCCACCCGATCCTGCGGACGTTTGGGTCCAGCCAACGATGGCACAACAGATCCAAGGTCGAGTTCGAGCGTGTCGGTGAATTCGGGGTCGGGCGTGGACGAGTCGCGGAAGAGTCCCTGCGCGCGCAAGTAGGCTTCTGTCAACGCGATGGTTTCTTCGGGGCGACCGGTCAAAC
Organism: Chloroflexota bacterium; assembly: GCA_040753755.1. Taxonomy (GTDB): domain Bacteria; phylum Chloroflexota; class Anaerolineae; order Anaerolineales; family Villigracilaceae; genus Defluviilinea. Next base: position 15,493 of record JBFMDB010000005.1, on the reverse strand, counting down.
GCATGTAGCGAAGCGTTTCGTCGTCCACCGGAAAATATCCGATGGTCGCACCGTATTCGGGAGCCATGTTGCCGATCGTGGCGCGGTCGGGCAGAGACATTGTATCGAGCCCGGGACCGAAGAACTCGACGAATTTATCCACCACGCCTTTTTTGCGGAGCATTTGCGTGACGGTGAGGACGAGATCGGTGGCGGTGACGCCGTCGCGCAGTTTGCCGTATAGTTTGAAACCGACCACATCGGGCAACAACATATCCATCGGTTGACCGAGCATCACAGCCTCGGCTTCGATACCGCCCACGCCCCAACCGACCACGCCGAGACCGTTGATCATGGTGGTGTGCGAGTCTGTGCCGACGAGCGTATCGGGGAAGGCATAGACTTCTAAAGCCTCGGAGACTTCCGAAGTCTTCGTCATCACCACATCGGCAAGATATTCGAGGTTGACTTGATGCACAATGCCGGTCATTGGCGGGACGACGCGGAAGTTTTGGAACGCTTGCTGACCCCATTTGAGAAATTCATAGCGTTCTTTGTTGCGCAGGAACTCCATCTCTGTGTTCCGTTGCAACGCGTCCTGTGTGGCGAAGAAATCCACTTGAATGGAATGGTCAATGACAAGGTCAACAGGCACAAGCGGATTGATCTTCTTCGGGTCGCCGCCGAGACGTGCAACTGCCGCGCGCATGGCGGCGAGGTCCACCACGGCTGGCACGCCGGTGAAATCCTGCATCACGACGCGCGCCGGAAGGAAAGGGATGCCCGGTCGGCTTCCCCCCTTTAGGGGGGACGGGAGGGGGGTCCATGCCGCAATATTCTTCACATCCTGTTGCATGATTTCCTTATCGTTGCATTGACGCAGAGCCGCCTCCAACACGATGCGGATCGAAAACGGGAGCCGCTTGAGTTGGGTGAGACCCGCTCTTTCCAATGCGTCGAGGCGATAGATGGTGTATTCCCTTTTCCCCACTTTCAACGTGTCACGTGCTTTAAAGAAATCGTTCATAGGGTTCTCCTTTGGCGGTGTGAATTTTCGGAATGCTGACTTAAGCCAGCACTCCAACTCCAACCAAACTTGCGAAGAACACAAAGGAGCGCCTTTGCCATCCTTGCTGTGTGGCGCGAATTATATCTTCAAATCCTTTTCCAGTTGCTTCACCAGTTTTCCCTTTTCGGTTTCGCCGATGAAAGCCGCCTGCGCCGCCGCGAGGATGCGTCCTTTCAAGGTGTTTTGAGACATTTTCAGGTCTTCGCAGGCGGTGTAATACTCGTGACTCAGCGTGATGCGCGAGATACTGGGGTCGTCGGTGTTGATGGTCACATTCAAACCCGCGTCGTACATCTGTACAAGCGGATGCGTCTCCAGCGATTCGAACACGCCCGATTGATAGTTGCTGGTGATGCAGACCTCGAAGGCTGTTTTGCGATCGCGCGCCAACGCCACAATGGATTCGTCCTCGAGCACGCGCACGCCGTGGCCGATCCGATCTGCGCCGATCTCTTCGATGGCTTCGCGCACGTTGTAGCCGGGTCCCCATTCACCCGCGTGGATGGTGACATGCAAACCAGCCTGCTTCGCTTCTTTGAAGACTCCATAAAACGGTTGTGATGGAAAGTCCGCTTCGTTGCCAGCCAAATCGAGCCCAACCAGTCCGTCTTTGACGTGGTCCGCCGCGAGCCATGCCACTTGTTCCGCCAGTTCGGTGCTTTCATGGCGGTTCACCGACGCGATCAACTGCACTGTCACGTTATGTTTTTTTGCCGCCTCTTTTGCGCTGGTCAATACCCAGTCGATCACATCGTGGAGGGGAAAACGTTCCGCGCGGCTCAATGCGACCGGCGTAAAGCGAAGCTCCATATACCGCACGTTATCCTTTGCCGCGTCTTCGATGGCTTCGCGCGTGATTCGATGAATGACCTCCGGCGAACGATAGAACAGGCGCAAGGTGTTGAACTTGCCGAGAAAATTCTGGAAGGTGAGCTTGTCTTCCTCCTGAATTTGCACGAGCGTGCTCAGGCGCAGCACATCCGCCGGGATGGTGATGCCGTGCTGCGTCGCGATATCGAGCATGGTGTCGAGCCGCAGAGAGCCTTCGAGATGACGATGCAACTCGACCTTGGGGAACGCCCGATAGGTATTCAGCGATGCGGTGACTCGTTCGGCGGTGCTCATGACGATTAATGTCTTCGACGCCTCTTCTTTCGATTTTCATCCCTGTTCATGGGTTGCAATTCGACCGGCGCTTCCGAAGTTTCTACGGGTGTGATCTCGACCGGTCTCGGCTGGTATGCGAACACGCGGCTGATGACCAGTCCGCGAATATCTTCCACCAGTTGTGCGAACATTTCAGAGGCGCGTGATTTGTATTGTACCAGCGGGTCGCGCTGAGCGTAAGCCTCCAAGCCGATGGAGACCCGCAGCGCTTCGATCCGCGTCAGATAATCCACCCACAATTCGGTGGTGGCGCCCAACAGCAACTGCCGATGGACTTCGTTCAACACGAACCTGCCGATGGATTCGACCAACGCCTCCCGGTCCGATTCGGGGAGGGCGGATACGCTTTCGTTCAGCCTCTCCTCGCCGAAAGCCATTTTCGCCGGCGCGCCGAAATCCGCCAGCTTCTGCGCGTTCGCAGAGAGGCGGTTGAACTCGCGCTGACCCCATGCCGCGCGCAACGCTTCTTCTGCTTCTTCGAGATGGTTCAACACTTCGTCGGTGATCTGTTCCGCCTCTTGTCCTTCGAGCAATTGGGCGATGAGAAATACGTAACTAAACCGCGAGTAGACTTGCTTCACCTGCCGGTGAGTCTTCTGGTCGAAGACAGTGCGCGCGCCTTGCGAAAGGGAGAGGAGCAGTTGAAGTTTTGAAGTTTCATTCACCTCTTTTGGCATCAGCGATTCGATGTCGCGTGCGATCTGTCCGTTTTCACCAGCCAGTCTTTCGCGTCTATTCGCCAGCGCGGACTCGGCGGCTTCGAGGATCTGGTCCGCCGCGTCGTCCCAATTCGAGATTTGGAACTTTTCTCCCAGTGATTCGCCGATGCGGTTGCTCACCGCGGCAATGATGCGCGACGCGGCGTTGGCGGTCAATTGCCCGGCGATCATGGCTTTGACATCGTCTTTCAAGTCAGCGGGGTCTTCGCCCAACATGCGGAGTTGCTCGTTGTTGAGTCGCAGTTGCATTCCTGTGAGGCTGTTGAGTTCTTCCACGATCTTTTGCGGGCGCGGCGAGTCTTCGCGGTCGCGCAAGCCTTCAAAGAACGCGTCCACCGAATCTTCGCGGCTGGAGATTTGAGACTGGAGACTTTCCTCGTTGCGGTCGATCAGCGCTTCGATGGCGCGCAGGTGATGCGCGTTCTCCGCTTCGATGGCGCGTGAGACGAGGTTTAAGATCGAAGTTCGGAGGTCGGCCGGGGCGGCGATTTCTTTGAGGAGCAGAGACAAGCCGAAACTGGGGAAGAGGCGTTCTCCCGTCATGAAGGGAGGCTGCACTTGTTCGAGCCACGCGATCAACTTCCACGGGCCCTCTTCGTCTGCCAATCCTGTTTCGACGCGTTGTTTGACTTCCGTCTCGAGGAGCGTGTTGATGTCTTCGCTCAAATCTTCCTTGACGAAGATGCGGTCGCGCTGACCGTAGATCTGCGCGCGTTGGTTGTTGAGCACGTCGTCGTATTCGAGCAGGTGCTTGCGCACGTCGAAGTTCGCACCTTCGATGCGGTGCTGTGCCTGCTCGATCACCCGGCTGACGACGCCCGCCTCGAGCGGGAGCGATTCATCCACGCGCAAACGATCCATGAGACTGCTCACCTGTGAGCCGCCTTGAATGCGCATGAGATCGTCTTCGAGCGAGAGGTAAAAGCGCGATGAGCCGGGGTCGCCCTGCCGCGCGGCGCGACCGCGCAGCTGGTTGTCGATGCGGCGCGCGTCGTGGCGTTCCGAGCCGATGACGTGCAAGCCGCCGAGTTCCTTCACCCGTTCCATGTCTTCGAAATATTGCAGGAAGAGCTTGATCTCAGCTTCATAGATTCCGTAATTGGAGGGGTCAACCTCTTGCAGCGCGGCGCGGCGCTCTTCGAGCGACATGTCGAACGGGTTTTCGTGACCGGCTTTTCGCAATACGCGGTTGACCGCGCTGATGACCTCCTCGGCGATCTCGCCGCCGAGTTTGATATCCACGCCGCGGCCCGCCATGTTGGTGGCGATGGTGACCGCGCCGAACGCGCCCGCCCCGGCGATGATCTGCGATTCTTCGGTGTGTTTGCGCGCGTTCAACACTTGATGCGGAACGCCTCCTTGGAGCACAGACTTTAGTCTGTGTGTGCTTGAAGAATCCAATCGAAGTATCTCAAGCACCGTATTGATATTGTTCGGGTCTTCGGGGTTGATGTTCGTCACGCCGAACGGCTGGACGAATTTTCGCAAGGCGTCCGGCGAAATTTTTTCAAGAGGTTCATTGAACTGCTGGAGTTCCGGAATGAGGCGCCCGTCTTCCTCGCGGTTGTTCGCTTCCATCCAGGCGCGCCGCACGAGGGCGATCTGCAGCAACCTCCGAACAGATTCTGCCTTCAAACGCTGCGAGAGCCGTTCCGACGCCTCGACCGAAGTTGTACCGGCGAGGATGGGACGCCCGAGCACGTGTTCGCGCACGATTTCGATCACCATCGCGCGCAGTTTTGCTTCGATGGTTTTGTAGATGACATCGGGATAATCTTTGCGGCGGTAGAAGAGAGGAGCAGGTTCTCCTTCACCCCTAGCCCCTCTCCCGCTGGGAGAGGAGGATTCGCGCCTCGCAAAATACGAAAATGCGTAGCCATCCTCATCTTTTGTTTTGACCTCGATCAGAGGTGCATCGTTTCCGAAAGCCTGATATTCGAGGTTCGGCGGAATCGGGCTGACCTCAAGGTTGTAAATTTTGCTGAACTCTTCGGCTTCGGTGAGCGCGGTGCCGGTCATGCCTGCGAGTTTCTTGTACATGCGGAAATAATTTTGCAACGTGACCGTGGCGTACGTCACGTTTTCGGGTTCGACCTTCACACCCTCTTTGGCTTCCACTGCCTGATGCAGACCGTCGCTCCAGCGGCGTCCGGGCATGAGCCGCCCGGTGAACTCGTCCACGATGATGACCTTGCCGCCTTGCACGAGATAATCCTTGTTGCGGTGAAAGAGGAATTGCGCGCGCATGGCTTGTTCGAGGTACCCGCGGATGCGCGCCTGTTCGGGCGTCACGTCTTCGGGTCGGTCGGGGTCAAGCAAAGATTGACCCATGATCTGCTCGACGTGCGCCAAGCCCGTTTCTGTCAACGAGGCGTTTCGGTCTTTTTCGTTGAGCTCGTAATCTTCGGGCTTCAGTTGCTTTACCACCTGCGCCATTTTTCCATACCATTCCAAATTCCCCGAGGCGGGACCCGAAATGATGAGCGGCGTGCGCGCCTCGTCGATCAACACATTGTCCACTTCGTCCACGATGGCGTAGTGATGACCGCGCTGCACGCGGTCGCTCAAGCGCATGGTCATGTTGTCGCGCAGATAGTCAAAGCCGAACTCTGAGTTGGTTCCGTAGGTGATATCCGCTTCGTATGCCAGGCGGCGATCCACCATGCGCAGGTGATGTTGATCCTCGTGCGGCGATTCGCGTCCCAGGTCTACGAGAAAAGCTTTCTTTCCGTTTTCGGTCGCTGCCGCCATTTGCAGAACGCCAACGGTCAGACCCAGCATGTTGTAGATCGGAGCCATCCAGCGCGCGTCGCGCCGCGCCAGATAATCGTTGACCGTGATGAGATGCACGCCTTTCCCAAGCAATGCATTGAGATAGATGGGCAAGGTAGCCACGAGCGTCTTGCCTTCGCCCGTGCGCATTTCTGCGATCGAACCTTTGTGAAGGGCAATCCCCCCGATCAACTGCACATCGTAGTGACGCAAGCCGATGGTCCGTTTGGATGCTTCGCGCACGGCGGCGAACGCCTCCGGCAGGATCTCGTCCAGCGCGTCCTGCCCGGCCTGAAATTGCTCACGCTCCTCCAAACCCTCCACATTCCCGATGAGTTGGGCGATGCGGCTCTTGAATTCGTCCGTTTTGGCGCGCAGCGCGTCGTCGCTCAACGATTCAAATTCGGGCTCGAGAGAGTTGATCTGTTCGGCGATCCCGCCGTATTGGGCGATGGTTTTTTTGTTGGGGTCGCCCCCAAAGAATTTCACAAAACTTTTCAGCATTGTTTACCTTTTCGCTGTGAGATTATACTGCCTTCGGTGAATCACCCATATTACGAATTCTTTTTTTTCCTTGCACAAACAGGATGGTAGCACGGGAGTATTAGCGAAATATAAAAGACACGAGGTGAATCTCGTGTCTTTTATTGGGTGACAATCCACTATTTGTCCTTATCCTTGCCGCCCTTGTTATTCTCATTGTCTTTCGTCCTCTCAGGCTTGGGGGTCTTGCCATACTGGTTGCCGTTGTTGCCCTTCAAGTCCGGGGTTGATTTGGCATTATCGACTGCTTCGTTGGTCTCGGCGATAACGGTCGGAACGACGGTCGCTGTTGTAGTCGGTGAGTTGGTCGAAACAGCTTGTGAAGTTTCGGAGGGTTGAGGCAAATCTGTGTTATCCGCCGCTAGCAAGGGAGTTGTGCCATTCGGTGAGGGAACGCTCTCCGGCAGCCGTGTGGCGGAAATATACGATTGAATGACATTCAGGATTTGATCGCGGTAGATATATGCCGCGACACCCGCTTCTACGAGAATAGCAGACAACAAGACTGCTTCGAATAAACCCCCAATTTTTGTCGCCGCGCTTCCACCGGAACCAACCTTCGGCGTATTTTTGAGTTCGGGGGCAACGCCAATCCCGAGCCCGATCTCGGCGACTCTCCTCATGTAACCCAGCCGGCGCGAGGTGAACAGTTCAGGTGGATATTGAACTTTTGCCGATTTTATTTTTGCCAACAACGCGACCACGTCACGATCTTTTGGGTCGAATTCCATTGGCTATATTTCCTCGAGATGCAAGCCAAGCGCCTTGCGTAACTTGGCGATGCCGCGGTTCTGGATCACCTTGATGTTGTTCACTTCCTTGCCGACGATATCAGCGGTTTCCTTCAAACTGAAATCTTCGAGGAAGCGCAGGATGATCACATGACGCTGGTCGTCGGTCAGTTCGGAATTCATCGCCGTGATCAACGCCTCCATCATCACGCGCTCTTCGATCTGCGATTGCGTCGGCGTGAATTGACCTTTTTCATACGTGCCAACCGCAACTTCTAGAGGGGCAGTATGCTGGTTATCGCGTGAGCGATCCACCACAAGATGATAGGCAGTTTGATACAGATACGAGCGCAGGTTGGTGCGTGGACCCTTGCCAGCCGCGAATTGTTCCAGCAGTTGGGCAAACACATCCCCTACGATGTTATCGGCAAGGATCGGGTCGTGACACAGCCTCAGGGTATATTTGTATATGGCAGGCGCGTACTGGTCGAAGATCGCAGTGAGGGCGGCTTCGTCGAGTTTTTGGGCGGCTTTAAGCAGGGCAACGCTATCTGTCATATCTCTGCGTATCCGCTGAAGCGTGTTTTTAGTGTTTCGTTCGGGTTGTAAAGAAAGAAAATCGAATCCATGGAATAAAGGTCGAATATTGCCCTATTATAAACCGGTAGTCCCATCCGGAGCGGCTCGGATTCCCTACGGGTTTGTCAGGTGAATTATAAACAGGTGGTAATAAAGCCGACCAATGGCGAGTCAATTCTGTGTTGAACTTGATATAATTTCCTGAAGGAGTTGCCCATGTTTTCCATCGAAGGACCAGACCGGCGCAAGGAAGAAGAACGAGTCCGCGCGGAGGGACGCCTCCCGCCCGGGCAATCGCTCACCTTCAAATTCCCTGTCTTGCATTACGGACCTGTCCCCCATTTCAACCCAGCCACATGGGATTTCCGCGTGTGGGGCGAGGTGGAGGAGGAAAAACGCTGGACGTGGGATGAATTCAACAAACTCCCTCGCGCCAAGATCCAAATGGATATCCATTGCGTGACGCGCTGGAGCAAGTTCGATACGGTCTGGGAAGGTGTCTCAGTGAAAACGATGGTGGAACACGGTCTCATCAAGATCAAGCCGTCAGCCACACACGTAATGCAGCATGCCGAGTACGGCTTCACCGTCAACCTGCCGCTGGAAGTGGTGTTGCAGGATAATTTTTTGATGGCAACCCACCTCAATGGTGAACCTATCACGCCGGATCACGGGTATCCCTTGCGTGGCTTGGTGGGTTTTATCCCGGGGCGCGAAGACCTTGAAACGCCGTATCTTTGGAAAGGCGCAAAATGGCTCCGCTCGATCGAGTTCATGCCGCGTGACCGGCGCGGGTTTTGGGAACAAGCCGGTTATCACAATCGCGCCGATGTGTGGCGCGAGGAAAGATTCGGATGAAATTAATTGAGGATGCGGCACGATTTGCTAAGCAAATCGAACTGCCGCATCATCGTTTTTTTACGGTCTTGTTCCAAGAGTTAATGTAATGTCCACCAATTCGCCGTCGCGCAGCACGGTCAACACTGCCGTATCGCCGGGGGACTTGGTCGTGATGAGGTAACTCAACAAATCGTCGAAGGTTTTCACTTCCTTGCCGTCGAACCCGACGATGAGATCGCCGCCGGCGTTCAAGCCGTTGATGCTGGTCGGCAAAGTGCCGGCTCGGATTCCCGCCCGTTCGGCGGGACCGCCCGGCACAACCGAAACGACATATGCGCCGGTGTATTGTGTGAGACCCAACGCCTCTGCCTCGGTCAGACTCATATCGCTGTTGGATGAGATTCCCAAATACGGATATTCGTATTTTCCATCTTCGATCAGGAACGGGACGATGCGTTTTACCAGATTGATCGAGATCGAGAACGCCACCCCGGAGTTGACGGCGTTGCCGGTGAGTTCGTTGATATTGTCGGTGCGGATGGACTGGTTGACACCGACCACTTCGCCGTTCAGGTTGAACAGCGGACCGCCCGAGTTGCCGGGGTTGATCGCCGCATCCGTCTGGATGATATCCGCGTTGCTGAAAAAGCCGCCATCCGGCGCGGCGTGCGCGGGTTGTGTGCGCCCCAGCCCGGAAATGATTCCCAGCGTCATCGTGCCGCTCAAGCCGAAGGGGTTGCCAATGGCGACCACGGGCTGACCAACCAGAAGTGAGTCTGAATCGCCGACGGGGAGGGGATGGATCTCATCCGCAGGCGCGTCCACTTTCACGACCGCGATGTCTGCATCCACATCAAACCCAACAACCGTGCCGTGCGCCTTGAAACCGGTCGAAAAAGCGATCTCGACCGTGCTGGCGCCATCCACAACGTGCTGGTTCGTAATGATGTGACCTTCGTGATCGAATACAAAACCGGAGCCAAGCCCGGTATTTGTCCGGACCGCAACCACACCGGGGATAACCTGTTGATACAGCGCGGCAAGCGACCCGTCGAGCGGGATCGGGTTGACGGAAGCCGGCACGATCGTGGGAACCTGTTGGACGGGAGACTCGGTCACGGGTTCGGGCAGTTCCGTGATGCCCGGCAGTTGACAGGCTGTCAGGATAAATATCAATATAAGAAATGAAATGATGGTGCGTTTCATATCATCCTTTCTATTTTTTTTCTAGAATTTGATCTTCGACGCTTCTTCGAGCAATTCGCGTTGCTTCGCGGAAAGATATTTCGGAATTCGCACTTTGAGTCGGACGAACAGGTCGCCCTTGTCTTTTGGATTTTTCACATGCGGCATACCGCGCCCGGCGAGGCGGAAGACCTGTTCGGGTTGTGTGCCGGCGGGAACGTTGAGTTTGACTTTGCCTTCGAGCGTGTCCACATCCGCTTCGCCGCCGAGGATGGCGGTGAACACACTGACCGTTGCCGTGGTGTGCAGGTCGTTGCCGCGGCGTTCGAATCGCGGATCCTCCTTCACCTCCACGACGAGATACAGGTCGAGTCCGTTCGGACCGGCGCCTGCCACGCGCACCTTCGAGCCGGTGCGCACACCCGCAGGAATACGGACTTGTTTTTGTTTGCCGTCGGTTTGAAGCAGGCGCGTTGCGCCGCGATAGGCTTCCTCGAGGGTGACTTCAAGTTCCTGCTGATAACCCTGTGGCTGTGAACGCGTTTGCCCGCCTCCGCCGAAGATGGTGCGGAAGAAATCGGAAAAACCGCCGCCGCCGAACATCTCGTTGAGATCGTCGAAGTCGACGCGAGTGCCGCCGTATTGTCCCCAGTTGAAATCGCCCGGCGTTCCGCCGCGCCGTTGCCATTGCGAGAAATCGGAACCGAGCCTGTCGTAGTGCGAGCGTTTCTTTGCATCGCCCAACACTTCGTAGGCTTCGTTGATCTCTTTGAACCGTTCCTCAGCGCTTTTATCTTTTGGGTTGTAATCGGGATGATATTTTTTCGCGAGTTTGCGATACGCCTTGCGAATTTCGTCGTCGCTGGCGTTGCGGTCCACGCCGAGGATCTTGTAGTAATCCTTGTAATCCATATTTGTATTTTTACACCGCGCCGGATGCAAGTCAAGAACCCACGTGGATGTCTAACGGAACTCTAATTCGTAAGAGCCGTCCGCTAATCCTCGCGAATTGACGCTAATCTTTAAGAACGATTGGTGGGGATTAGTGTAGATTAGGGGATGAATAACCGCTTCACTCGCAGGGACAGTTGTTTCGCCCTAGCCGAGTTTCTTCACCAGATACAAATCCCCGCGCTCGAAGCCGCGATTGAGATAGTATCCCCGTGTGCCGACCGCCGAGATGACCGCCATGCGCTCGAAGCCATTCTCGATTGCGATTCGCTCCGCCTCCTCAAGCAAACGCGTCCCCAAGCCCGCGTGTTGTGCCGCGCCGTCCTTCTCCGCGCCGACAGGGAGGGATTGCCCATACACATGCACTTCACGGATCAATGCCGCGCCGTCTAAAGCCGCGATATCAGTCTGTGGAGAATTCTCTTCCGGCAGGGATAATCTCACAAATCCCGCGAGTTTATCCTCGGGTGTGACGTACGAAATAAAATGTTCCTCCGCCGCACCCGCTTGATAGACGAGGTCATCCAGCTTCAATGACTCGACGGTCACAGATTTTCCGCGGACTTCACGGCATCGTACACACTGACATTTCGTCCCGCGTCTTTTCAACTCGTCTTGAACATCCTGCCTTAAACTCGTCCTGCGGTTTCCTTCCACCACATTCGTGGAGGGAATATCGCGAATCACCCGGTTCACGCGGCAATATCTAGGGATGGTCGGCTTGATGTCGGCGATCAAGTCAATCAATTCTTCGGTGGTGTAGGGTTTGAATTCGCCGCGTTGCCAATATTCATACAACTCTGCGTTTGCCAGCAATTGATTCGGGTAGATCTTGATCTCATCGGGACAGAAATCGTGCCACAAACGCGCAAAGTCTTCGCGGTCCGATTCGGGCGTCGCGCCGTGCAGGTTCGGCATCCAGTGCAAGACGATCTTGAAACCCGCCGCGCGGAGCAAGGCGGTGGCTTGACGCGTGCACTCTACATTGTGCCCGCGCTTGTTCATATCGAGGATGCGGTCGTCCAAACTTTGCGCGCCCATCTGCACCTTTGTCACGCCGAGGTGACGCAGCCAGCGAATCTCATCGGGATTGATCTCATCGGGTCGCGTTTCGATGACCAATCCCACGTTGCGGTGATGTGTCGTTTCATTAATAGTGTGCGCTTCGTTGAGTTCACCCTCCTCGGTTTTGTACTCTCCCTCATCCGTCCTTCGGGCACCCTCTCCCAACGGGAGAGGGGCAGGGGTCAGGGCATTCATCGCATCGAAGCACCGCTTGACGAACCACTCCTGATACTCGCGTTTATACGACGACCACGTGCCTCCCAAAATCAATAGTTCGATCTTGTCGGTTGGGTGTCCCAACGCTTCCAATTGATTGAGGCGAGATTTCACCTGCGCGTACGGGTCGAATTGATGTTCCACTGCACGCATCGCGCCGGGCTCGTCGGGGAGATATGATTTGGGCATCCGCACATCGGTAGGGCAGAAGATGCACTTGCCCGGGCAGGGATAGGGCTTGGTGAGAACCGTCACCGTCGTCACGCCGGAAAGCGTGCGCATCGGCTTCATGCGCAGTCGCTCGAGCAGGCGCGCGTCTGCGTCCATCTCACCTGCCGCGACCAGCTCGTTGTACAACGTCACCAGCATGGACTTGTTGAGATAGCCGCTCCCATCCGCGAGCGGATGACTGCGCAAGGTCTGCGTTACATCGCGCCCGCGGCGGATCTCTTCGAGCACGAAGCGCGCCAGTTCTTTTTTATCGGGCGTCAGGAGATGTGTGGCTCTCCAAAGTTCTCTTCGTTGGATGTGAATACTCATCGTGGCAAGATTATACCCGTTATAATTCCTCGCATGGATTCAGCCGCCGCGGCTCACCTCATCGAACTCAACAGGGATTTTTACACACGCTTCGGGGATTCGTTCTCTGCCACGCGTCATCGGATTCAGCCCGGCGTGCGACGCGTGCTCGAGGCGTTGAAAGGAGACGAATCCATTTTGGATTTGGGATGCGGGAACGGGGAACTCGCGCGTGAACTGGCGAAGCGCGGTCACCGCGGTTCGTATCTCGGCGTAGACTTCAGCCTGCCTCTCCTGCGGGAGGCGGAGTCTCCCCCTGCGGGGACTTCGCAGCCTGAGGAGTTCTCGCCAAAATTCATGGATGCTGATCTCACGAAACTTTCAGCACTCAGCGATCCGCTCTCAGCGGTTGGTGGATGGTCAATGGTCACTGCTTTCGCGGTTTTACACCATATTCCGGGCGCGGAATTGCGATTGAACCTCCTAAATGAAATTCGTAAATTGTTGAAACCTGGTGGAAAGTTCATTCACTCGAACTGGCAATTCTTGAACAGTGAAAAACTCAAAGGGAGGATCAAGCCTTGGGATAGCGTATCAATCCCCCCATCCGACGTGGACGCGGGGGATCATCTGCTCGATTGGCGGAGCGGAGGAGAAGGTCTGCGATATGTCCATCACTTCACCGAATCCGAGTTGAACGAGTTGGCTCAAGTAACGGGCTTTCAGGTTGTGGAAACTTTTTCTTCCGACGGGGAAACGGGAAATTTGGGGCTCTATCAGGTATGGCGGACCGCTATATAGTAACTCGCCTTACGCAGTCACAACTCCGACGGAGTGGAGTGATAATCGATTTTCAACGAATGGGCAAGTCAACCCCGAAGGGGTGTCATAGAATTGCGTGAAATCATGTCATCCCTTCAGTATTGTTGGTGCGTAAAATGAGATGGTAATTTTTTCCGCCGAGTCTTACAAACGAATTTCGGTTTTCATTTACTCACCGCCACGCGATTTCTTCCTTTATGCTTGGCGATGTACATTGCCTGATCGGCGCGGGCGATCAGGATATCGATGTCGGGTGTGTTTTCATCCTTGGTCGAAAGTCCGATGCTCGCGGTGACATCCAACTTCAGCGCGCCGATTGAAAATGGACTCTCGCATATTGCCGTCCGAATCCTTTCAGCAACTCGAATGGCTGTGTCGTCATCCGTTTCCGGCAGGAAGATAACCAATTCCTCCCCGCCGTACCTGCCGACCAGATCAATGTCGCGGATCGAATCTCTGCAACGCTTCGCAAATTCCTGCAAGACCACGTCGCCGGTCTGGTGGCCATGCGTGTCGTTCACAAGTTTGAAGTGATCGAGGTCCAACATGAGGCAGCAGAACGGACGGTTGAAGCGGCGCGCCCGTGAAAACTCGATCTTTCCCAGTTCGAACAAACTACGGCGGTTGTGCAAGCCTGTCAATGGATCGGTCAACGCGAGGCTCTGCACCTCGCGAAACAATCGTGCGCGCTCCAGCGATGTTCCGATCTGTTTTGCAAAAATGGATAGGATGGGCAGATCCATTTTGTTCGCGTTTTCACCCCACACCCATAAAATTCCCAGGAGGTTTTCCTCGAATACCAGCGGCAGCCTCACAAGCTGGGTGTCTTGGTCGAAGCCGATCGCCATTAGTATTTCGGATGCCTTTCGTTTCAAGTGCTCTCCGAACACCATCTCGATGTCATGTTCCGGAGAAAGCAGGATCTGAGGTTCGAACAGATCCCGGCTGGCTGAATCTCCGTGCGCCGAAGGAAGTGAAAACCGGTGTTCCATCATCGGAAATCCCAAATAGTCTTCCACGAGTTCGAGGATCTCCCGTTTCATCGAGGTGGAATGCAGGCTGAATAGTTTTCGCTCTTCATCGTACGCAGCGACGATGCAGGTGAGGTCTAATTTTTCCAATTCGACGCACAAAACGTGAATGATCTCGTCGGGTGTTAGCGCTTTTTCGATATGGGTTGTAATATGGGCAAGCGCATACACCAGGCGGTTCGAATGGGCAAGTTGATCCAGCCAGCGCCGTTCGGTCTGTGACTTGCGCATGTGTTCGATGGCGGTCGCAAGCTGCCCCGCCAGCGTGGTGAGCAGGCGTTCATCGTCCAGCGTGAACGCATCTGGTTTCACGCTTTCCGCGTTGATGACGCCCAACACCCGGTCCTTGATCTTGATGGGAACCGCCAATTCCGATGAGATTCTCTCGTCCACTTTTAGATAATTTTCCAGTTGGTTCACGTTCCCGATGCGCATGGGTTGACCGGTTTCTGCAACCTGACCGGTGACGCCCTTACCCAACGGCACATCCAGCGTGCGCATCCTCATTGCCGCCATGAAGCGATAGGATGGATGAGCATGGAGTATTCTGGTATTCCCATCCAAGAGCAGGATCCCAAAATTATCCGAAAAAAGATTCTTGCCGATGATTTCCGTTGCGCGCGCGATCAATTGGTCTTCATTATCGACTTGAATCGAGGCGGAGGCTACATCGTGCAGGGTGGTTAACTCCACCACTTTCTTCCGCGCCTCTTCGAGCAGTTGTGATTTCAGCATTGCGAGCGCGATTTGTTCGGCGGCGATCTCGGCACGCGAGATTTCACCGGTATCGAACGAACGGCTTTGGTTATATCCCAAGATCAACGCTCCCAATTTGCTTTTCTGTGCGATCAGGGGTATTCCCAGCATCGACCTGCTCGTAAAACGGGAGGCTAGCGCCGGGTTGATATAAGGTGAGTCTTTTGTTTCTGCGATAAAAAGTGGATGACCGGCTTTCATAATGGAGGAGGTCAGGGTATTCTCGCCGGGCTCGAAACGCATTCGAGGGTACGTGTCGCGGAAGGAACCGTAGGCTACCATGGGGATGGTGAGATCGTTCCCCTCATCCCACCGGGCAAAGAAACAGTCGTCCGCTTTGAATAACACGGCGATCTGCGCGACCAGAATTTGCAGGCTTGATTCGAGATTGTCCGATTCGAGCGCAGTGCCGGTGATCTGGTTAAGAACCTATCCGTAAATTTATTGGGTCTTACCAAAAAGACACTCCTAGAGCAGAATTGTAGGTGCTATCCAAACAACCTGCAAGGAGTGTCAAATGGGTTATACCACGTTGTGGGAGGTTCCTGA
>JBFMDB010000004.1:0-189946 GCA_040753755.1 Chloroflexota bacterium | reverse complement strand
GTCGTTACCGCCGTTTGGCTCGCGACTACGAGCACACCACATTGTCCAGCGAAAGTATGGTGTATATCGCCAGCACGCGACGTATGTTAAGAATGCTTGCAACATGACTTTTAAAACGCTTTCTAAGGCTATTTTCGTTACCCTGAATAGTTTGGAATTGAAGACAACACATTGACAAACCCTCCTGACTACTGTACCCTCGCCTCATGTCCGAATTGAGTCCGCTCCAGCGTCAGGTGGTTGAATCTCCCCTCGACTCGAAACTCTTCGTCAGCGGACCCGCAGGGACGGGCAAGACCACCGCCGGCGTCGAACGGATGCGCCATTTGCTCGCGCAAGGTGTGCCGGGCGAATCGATCCTCATGCTCACCCCTCAGAGAACTTTGCAGGAGCCGTACCTCGATCTGCTCCACAGTCCCGAACGACGCGCTGGCGGCGAAGTGACTCCCGCCACGATCGGCGGTTTGGCGCGGCGCATGTGCGACCTGTTCTGGCCCCTTGCAGGTGAAGCCGCAGGGTTTGCCCGCCCAGACCAGCCGCCTGTTTTCCTCACGCTTGAAACCGCGCAATATTACATGGCGCATCAAGTCCGTCCATTGTTGGACACAGGGTACTTCGAGTCGGTGACGATTGACCGCAACCGCTTGTATTCCCAGATTATCGACAACCTCAACAAAGCCGCGGTGATCGGTTTTCCTCATACCGAAATTGGTTCAAAGCTCGATGCTTCGTACTTCGGTGATCCTGCCCAGCGGCGCGTCTATGCCGATGCTCAAGACTGTGCGAATCGTTTCCGCCAGTATTGCCTCGACCACAACTTGCTGGATTTTTCTCTGCAACTCGAGACTTTTACGAATATTTTGTGGAAGCGTGATATCGTCCGTGACTATCTCGCCAAGAATTATCGCCACCTGATTTACGATAACGTGGAAGAGGACGGTACGCGTGCGCATGAGATTGTTGCAGAATGGCTTACAGACTTTCAGTCCGCCTTGCTGATCTACGATGAAGGGGGCGGCTTCCGCTACTTCCTCGGCGCAGACACTCAAACGGGCTGGGCGCTGCGTGAACGATGTGATGAGCAGGTTCAACTTCAAGATAGTTTCGTGATGTCAGAGGGGATAGCGAGTTTGGCCGATGGGTTGACAGAAGCCATTCTGCCAACTTTTGATGGAAAAACGAAAGAGGAAAGAGGGAGTGAAACCGCCATCTCCATTCTCCAATCCCGTTTTTATCCAGAATTGCTTGATGCTGTCGTTTCGGAAATCCAGTCTCTAGTCTCTAGTCCTCTAATCCCTCCCTCCGAAATCGTTATTCTCGCTCCTTATCTCTCCGATGCCTTGCGTTTCTCTATCACGCATAGACTGGAAACCAAAAACATTCCGTGGCGCTCGCACAGACCTTCGCGTTCGCTGAAAGATGAACCTGCCTCCCACGCGTTGATCACCCTCGCCGCGCTGGCGCACCCGCATTGGAACATCCACCCGCCGAAATTCGATGTGGCGTACGCGCTGATGCAATCCATTGACGGGCTTGACCTCGTCCGCGCGCAGTTGCTGACCGATATTGTCTACCGTCAACGTGATTTGCGGCTATCACCTTTTGAAGAGATCAAACCCGATGTGCAGGAGCGAATCACCTATTCGGTTGGGAATCGTTATTCGACGATTCGAAATTGGCTCGACGAGTATCGAGTATCGAATCTCCTGCCGCTCGATCATTTCCTGCGAAAATTGTTTGGCGAAGTATTGTCGCAGGCGGGGTTTGGGTATCACCGCAACTTTGACTCGATCCGCGTGGCGGCGAGTTTGGTTGAATCGGTGAAGAAGTTTCGCCTCGCAATGGAGCCGTCGAATGTCGGCAAGGATTCGCCCGCGTTTGATTTCGGCAAGGAATACGTTGCGATGTTGGGTGAGGGCGTGATCGCCGCGTCGTATCTCGAGGGCTGGCAGAACGAAGATAAGGACGCAGTGCTTGTCGCGCCTGCACATACGTTTCTGATGATGAACCGTCCCGTCGCGGTTCAATTCTGGCTCGATGCGGGCTCCAGCGGATGGTATGAGAGATTGTCGCAGCCCTTGACGCATCCGTACGTGTTGAGCCGCGAATGGCAGGAGGCCCGCCAGTGGACGGACGCAGACGATGTGCAATATAGCAAAGAGGCGTTGGCGCGGCTGGTGTCGGGTTTGCTTCATCGGTGCCGCGAGCGCGTCTATTTGGGAATCGCCGAACTCGGCGAAAGCGGATTTGAAGGGCGCGGCGAATTGCTGCGCGCGTTTCAGAAAGTTTTATAAATCGCCAAACACGGTTCCGCAGGATGTCGAGCGATGCGCGATTTGCGAGAAAACCAGCGGGACGTTTCATCAGGTGAATCAATGAACAGAAAATATTTGCTCGCGGCAAGTTGTATTCTTTTCACTGCATGCCTTGCAATGCCGACGGCGACTTCGATTCCCTTGCCCGCTTCAACTCCGACGGGGAAGGCTGCCCCGCCAACCCCCGCGCCGACTCAACCAGCAGGCGGACCAACCATCGCGGATTGCCCGATGTTCCCCGCAAATAATTTCTGGAACGTGCGCGTGGACGCGCTTCCCGTTCACTCGCAATCCGACGCGTGGATTGACAGCATCGGACGCGACGAAGGCTTCCACATGGACTTCGGCTCCGGCGAGTGGGAGGGAGGCCCGATCGGGATTCCGTATAACATCCTAGCGGGATCAACCGTCCCGAAGTATGAACCGGAGTTTTATTATCCCGATGAATCCGACGCGGGACCGTATCCGATCCCGGAGAATCCAAATATCGAGTGGGGGAGCGATCGTCACATTTTGGTCGTGGATACGGAGACTTGTATTTTGTATGAAACCTACGATATGAGCTTCGATAACGGTCAGTGGTTCGGCGGCTCCGGCGCGATCTGGGATTTGAACTCGAACGCCCTGCGCCCCGAAACGTGGACCTCCGCAGACGCGGCAGGTTTGCCGATCTTTCCGGGGTTGGTTCGTTACGATGAAATCAGCGCCGGTGAAATCGCCCACGCCCTGCGCTTTACCGCCGAAGAGACAGCCGGTTATGTTTGGCCCGCGCGGCATCAAACATCCGATCCGCAAAACGGAATCCCGCCGATGGGCGCGCGCTTTCGCTTGAAAGCAGATTATGAAATCTCAGGTTTTCCGCCTGAAATGCAAATCCTTTTGCGCGCCTTCAAGACGTATGGAATTGTGCTGGCGGACAACGGCTCGAATTGGTACGTGAGCGGTGCTCCCGATGAACGCTGGGACAACGACATGCTCCACCTGCTCGATGTGTTGACGGGAAATGATTTCGAAGCGGTGGATACATCCGTGCTGATGGTGGATGAGGATTCGGGAGAAGTGAAATGAGTGCCAAGCTTGCCCTGAGCATATCGAAGGGTGTCAAGTTCCAAGTATCAGGCGGAGATTCGCGGTTGAGAAGTAAGGTTGACTTATTTTTAGGGTGGATGTAAAATCTAGCCAGACTAGACAGAAAGGAAAAAACCATGAACGCAATCTGGCAAATTCAAGAAGCAAAGAACAAACTAAGCGAAGTCATTGCCCGTGCCCTCAAGCAGGGACCGCAGTTAATTACCAAACACGGCGAAAAAACCGTCGTCGTGATGTCTTATGCAGAATATGAAAGCCTTCGCAAATCGCAGGGTAAACTCTCGGATTTCTTCCGCGCCTCCCCGTTGGCTGGGCTTGACTTGAAGCGCGATAAGTCTCTGCCTCGTAAAGGCATCGAGTTATGAATTACCTGCTCGATACCTGCGTGATCTCGGAGCTGATTACCAAACAGCCGCATCCGATGGTCGTGGAATTCGTTGACTCTCTTGACGCCGACGATATTTACTTGAGCGTTATCACAATTGGGGAAATCACCAAAGGCATCGAGAAACTTCCCAAATCAAAGAGAAAACAAGAATTGCAAAACTGGCTCAAGGAGGATTTGCTTATCCGCTTTGACGGACGGGTTGTTTCGCTGGATACCGATGCGCTTGTGGAATGGGGCGTTCTCACAGCGCGTCTTGAATCATCAGGTCATACCATGCCTGCAATAGATTCTTTGATCGCCGCGACTGCATTGTCCCATCAGTTCACGCTGGTGACGCGTAACGTGGATGATTTTGAAGGTACAGGCGTGGAAATTGTCAATCCGTGGGAATAAAGTTCGTTCCCCTCTCCTTTTAGGAGAGGGGCAAGAGTGAGGTCGCGTACCATTATGCCCTGAAAGGGCACGAAGTGCTGGGGTTGATTGTTCCGAAACTAACTTGCTGAAAACTTTGAAAATTAACTCAAGAAGTATATAATCACGAAAATTGACGTCTGATTAAAGTGTGCATGAGGTGTGGCATGAATAACGAAAGAAGAACGCCACTTGGCGACCATCCCGTTATTGTTGTTTTAGGTGTAGTTGCGGCTTGCATTGCCATATTTGTGTTTTGCACGGGTTTTCAGAGTGTCGCACAGATTCTTTCCAACTTATTCAATGTTCCAGTTGCTCCCGTAGATAATCCTGTTGATTATCCTGAATTTCAACAAACCAATCCTCCGCCTACAATAGATTTACAAGGATTACCAGCCTTTGGAGAAAGTCGTGATATCAATGGGCTTTTAGTTACAGTAGGACCACCGAATTACGACGCTGGTTGTGATAGGACTCTCGAATTTGAGATTACACTAGAAAATACCACTAATACTCCAATTGTTTTAGGGTTTGGTTCATACGACGATATTCAATTACTTGGAAGTGGGAATCAAAACGAAAAGATACGCGCTTACGGTGATGCGGGTGCATTGACTCCAAGGTGTTTCAGTAGCTTTGAGGTCGAAACACTTCCTCCAAATTCGAAGGTCAAACTTTCAGTTGGAACGACATCAAGTTTAGGCGAGTATAAGTATCTCGATTTTGTTTTTGGAGAAAGTACTGGTCGACTCGCGGGACAAATTTGGCGTCTGGATCTTTCCAAAGTATACAAAATAGATATCAACTATTTTGGTCAAACTATTAACACTGAAGGTCTAGAAGCAACAGTCGGCTGGGCAGATTATTCTTCTGAATGCGGTAGGTTAAGTTTTAAAATATGGCTAAAGAACACAACAGAGCAATCAATTATATTGGGCTTGAGTGAATCTCAACTTGCTTTATATGGCGATGGCAACAGATTGAATATTACAAGTGCTTCACCATTCGACTCTTACGAATGTCGTTTTAGATTTAATAATATAGAGACAATTCAGCCAAACAATGGAATTCCAATTGCAATTTATTATAAAGGCAGTTTGTCTGGGCTGAATTATATAGATTTTGTTTTCGAGTCCAATAATAGACTAGCAGGATTGAAATGGAGGTTAATTTTGCCGAGATAAACCTACGCGTTTTTCCACGTAGATTTTTTTGTACTTATCACCTCCACACATGACACTTCCATTCACCCCTCGACCCTCCCAACAAAACATCCTCCGCTACACAGGCGGACGCCTCGGCGTTGCCGCCGTCCCCGGCGCGGGCAAGACGCACATCCTCTCCGCGTTGGCGGCGAAGATCATTCACGAAGGCTGGCTTGGCGACGATCAAGAAGTGCTCATCGTCACGCTCGTCAACTCGGCGGTGGATAATTTCGAAGCGCGCATCAAAAAATTTTTTGACAACCCTCTGCAAGCCCTCTACAAATACCGCGTCCGCACCCTGCACGGGCTGGCGCATGACATCGTCCGTGAAAAACCCGCGCGCGTGGGGCTTGAGGAGCGCTTCAGCATCATTGACGAACGCGAAGCGGGCTTCATCCGCCGCGAAGCGGTCAATGCCTGGCTGGCGAATCACTCCCTCGATGAATATCTCGACCCTCCCCTCGATCAGTCCAAACTGGATTGGGTTAAACGTCAGCAACTGCCTGATCTTTTGGATTCCCTCGCCTTAGCCTTTATCCGTTCCTCCAAAGACCGCCTCCTGACTCCCGAAAGCCTGCGTGCCAAACTCGACACTTCGACAAGCTCAGTGCAAGCGCTTCTCCCTGCGCCTTTGCCTTTAGCCGAACTCGGCTGGAGCATCTATGCCGACTATCAGCGCGCCCTCGCCTATCGCGGCGCGGTGGACTTTGACGATCTCATTCGCCTGGCATTGACTCTGCTCGAAAGTGACGAAGAATTTCTGGAGCGATTGCGTTATCGCTATCCGTTCATCTTGGAGGATGAGGCGCAGGATTCGAGCCTGACGCAGGAGAGGATATTGTCTTTGTTATCTGGTGGCGCATCCACCTCTCCCAGCGGGAGAGGTCGACCCGCAGGGTCGGGTGAGGGCGATGTCACGGGGCGGGGGGACCCCGCCCCTACGGATGGAGGGAATTGGGTGCGCGTCGGAGACCCAAACCAAGCCATCTTCGAGACGTTCACAACTGCCTCACCTGAACTCTTGCGGGCGTTCATTCAAAACAACCCCAGCATTGACATGCCCGAGTCGGGACGCTCCCAGCCGTCCATCATCGCGCTGGCGAATCATCTCATTGACTGGGTGATGACGTCGCATCCCGACCCGAATGTCCGGACGGCGTTATCCGTTCCGCATATCATCCCTGTGCCAGAAGATGACCCGCAACAGAATCCGCCCGATAACCGAGAGGGGATTCGGTTCGTCAGCAAGAGGTTTACGCCTGAAGAAGAATTGGAAGCGGTGGTCAAGTCGGTGAAGGGATATGTCGATTCGTTTGCGGAGACTCCCATCGAAGAACAACCGACGATTGCAATTCTTGTCCCGCGCAACCAGCGCGGTGTGGAGGTGGTCAATGCGCTGCGTCAAAAGGGAATCGAGCCGATCGAGTTGATCTCGTCCACGTCTGAGACGCGCGCGGCGGCGGGGTCGTTGAGTCATTTGTTGTCATACCTTTCCGATCCGCAATCCGCGCGGAAGTTGTCGAAGGCGTATGAAGTGTGGAGGAGGGATTGGAGAGAAGGAGTGTCATTGCGAGCGCAAGCTGCGAAGCAATCTCCTGATGATGAACAGAAAACTCCGAGCGAGGAGATTGCTTCGTCGCAAAGTGCGCTCCTCGCAATGACATCGGCGTTGTTGCGGAAAATGGTTGATGTGGAGAATTTTGTCGCGCCGCGAAAAGATTCCGATTGGCTATCAGCTGTAAGCGAGTCAGAAGCGGAACAAGTCATCGAAGAATTGAGCGCGTTCCGAGTCGTGATCCAACGCTGGTTGAACGCGGTGACTCTACCCATCGATCAACTGGTGCTGACGCTGGCGCAGGATGTGTTCACCGAAGCGTCGGATCTGGCGCTGGCACATAAACTGGCGCTGGTGCTGAGGAGTGCCGCGGACGATCACGCGGATTGGCGCCTGCCTGAGTTGACGGCTGAACTGGCGGTGATCGCCAAGAACGAACGGCGCTTCATCGGGTTCTCGTCGGACGATTCGGGCTTTGACCCCGAACGGCATCGCGGACGGGTGGTGGTAACGACGATGCACAAGGCGAAGGGACTGGAGTGGGACCGCGTGTATTTGATGTCGGTCAATAATTATGACTTCCCGTCGAACATGCCGAACGACCGTTTTATTTCGGAGCGTTGGTTCGTGCGGAGCGGATTGAATCTCGAAGCGGAGGCGCTGGCGCAGTTGAGCGCGCTGGGGTGGTCTCGATACGGCGACGATGGTCGAGTAGGGTCGAGTAGCGAAGCGTACCGAGACCCGTATCGAGACCCGTCGCCTACTCGACCACCGAATGATGAGTATGATTGGTACGAGGAAGGCGCGGCGACAATGCGCTCGCGGTTGGATTACGTGAAGGAACGCCTGCGCCTGTTCTACGTGGGCATCACGCGCGCCAAGCGGGATTTGATCGTGACGTGGAATTCAGGCAGGCAGGGCGATGCAACGCCATCTTTGGCGTTGAGTGAGTTGATGGGGTGGTGGGAGGGGAAACGATAGCAAGAAGTTGAGTAGAGTTAATTTTGGTGTTTGTATGCAAAAGTAACAGCTATTCTTCTGTTTCCTAAGAATGTTCCATTAAACTTAGCGACAGCTTTTTCGGCTTGTTCGCGATTCTCAAAACCTATAAATGCAAAGCCTCTAGGATGTCCTGTTTCACGATTGACCGCAATATAAATATCCTCAACATTTCCCGCCTCACTAAAAAGCTCATATATATCACCTTCGTCAATTTCATACGGAATGTTTGTTACATATATTCTAACTTCTTCATATTCTACTTCACGAGTTATTCCGTCGGATGCTCTCTTGATTTCAGACCTGGCTTGACCTCTCAATTCAGGTTTTATGATGTAAAACCTCTTGAATTTCCTTGACGGTATCTTGGCTTTCTTAGCTGCCGCTCGCATTGATCTCGTATTTTCATATGTGCTTGCCAAGATACCTTTAGTTTGTAAAGAATAAACTAATTTCCTATAATACTCAGTATCCACTATGCCAACAGCATTCCAAATATCGTCAGCTGAGAATTGATTGTTGCCATATCCTAATAGAACCACAGTTTTTTCATCGAGATTTAGATTGTCATCTCTGAATTGATCCAGCCATAGTCTTTGTTCAGTTGTGTATACAGACTTATGGTGAAGGGCAATTGTGAAACTATCGTCCTCCGAAATAAGATCTGGAATAGCCAATTCATTTTTGCGAAATAATTGGTAAATGCGAACCATGCCCTCTCCCAATTCTCGCATATAACCTCGTTCTCTTAAAACTCGTGCTACCAAGGCGTTTCTCGACTCGTGAACTCCTTTTTCCTTGCGAATATCTAGAATTGAAATCGTAGAAAGAAGCATACCAGGGCTTTTTATTTCCAATCTATCATCATAAATAAATACTTCGATCCCTCTACCCTCAGAACTATAATCCCTATGAGCAATCGCATTTATAAGAGCTTCTTGACAAGCAAGTTCTGGGTACATTATTCGTGTTTCAAAAACCGCTCCAGAAGATAATTTCGTTTGTACCAAAAATGGTCTGAGCTTTTCCCAGGTATCTGCCATCAATGAAAGGATATTGCCTCTAATGGTTCCCACTTCTGCAGCGTTGTATTCGCTTCCAGACTTTAATTCGACACCACTTACTTTTAGAAAGCGTACTTGTGATCTAGGATGCCATTTCGTAATATCTCTTGCAAATAACAACAATGCGCCAATCTTAATTTTTAATCCTGCATTGGTGTATTCGGCGAGATTTAAATGTTGCAGGCATTTTTCTGGACTAAGACCTTTTGAAATTGTCTCGGCAACCTCTGAAATTAGGTCAATATCAAGGTCTGCCAGGGTGGCTGTTTCAACAAATTGCCTATCATATTCTCTAGAAATTCTTTCTTTCCGTTCAAACATGATTTGTTGTGGAGGAATGGGAACAGTCTCCCTATCTCTTCTTTGCAAGCAGAGCCCATTAGATGTAAGGTGAATAGTTTCTGCTGATTTCGGAGTCTGAAAATATAACAGAAGTTTTCCGTTGTAATCGACCCTACTTTTTTGAACGTTAGATAAAGGCGTGTTAGGATGTACATGTGTTTTCGGGCTTTCCAAAAAAGCATCAATATCATTTTCAGGATGGTGAACACCTGTGATAGCTGAATTATCCTCAACGCCAATGATAATTTCACCACCATCAGCATTTGCAAATCCAACAAGTGCTTCTGCTATATCCCTGCATATATCTTTTGCAGGTCGTGGTTTCTTCTGCCCATTAACACCAGCTAAGGCACTCTTAAATTCCCGAAAATGGCTTTCGCCTACTTCAATGGCAATCTCTACTCTTTCCTTAATTCGCACGATGTCATGTTCCATGTTAATCTCCTGATCACTGCGTTTAGAAAGACCCTTTATGATTGCACCTGTATCTAGCGTAGAATATTATACTTTTTTATCAATTGTTCTGAAAGATTTGTAATACATGAAAAACGGTCTCGGATGGGATGGGGAATGCGACCTATCCCCAGCCCTTCCCTAAAGGGAAGGGGGCTTGTTGCGCAAGATTTGAGCCTCTCCCCTTTAGGGGAGATTGAGAGGGGTCAAATGACAAACGGACTCGGGATGTAAAGTCCACGAGATCGTTTTCAATTCAAAAACCCGTGCTTCCAAAACCCGAATTTCTATCCATCCTGTAGTACAATGGGAGTGAAAGAGTTTGACAATTTTGTTTGTGTCTATTCATGGGGGCATGGATAGTCTGAAGAACGAAATCTCGAAAACTCCGAACTGAGTCTGTCAATTTTTATACTCTCTGAGGAGAACGCATGAACAGTCCAAAATCGAAATTCGACCAGCAGTGGAAGGTCATCCGCAGTCGTTCCATCGAATGGTGGAGTCTGCTCGCTGAGCACGACCTGAAAAAAGTGGACAAGGCGGAAGACAAGCAAAATAAATTTGTGACCTTGCTTCAAGTCAAGTACGGGTATACGCGCCAGCAGGCACAGGCAGAGATCAACAATCGCTGGATGGCGTTCTACATGGCAAGGAAAGTTGCCGGGTAAATATCGCTTCTAGCGCGAATTGAAAACGGTCACTGATGAATTTCATCAGAGACCGTTTTGTTATTTCAGCAGTACCGCTTCCGCGGACTCCATTAAAGAATAGATCGGGATGGTTACCTCGGCGTCTCCGTGGTTCGGGTTTTGCGCTTCGCACGAAGCCTATTATATTGATCAGGCGGGAGATTCGTGTTAACAACAGGCTATGGTTTGAAATCAGGCAGGGTACAATCGCTTAACAATTTTGCGGAACGGATAATCATGACAAACCTTTGCTTTCTCCCAGCCACCGAACTCGCCCGCCTCTTGCGAACGAAAGAGATCTCCGCACGTGAAGTCCTGTCTGTGCATCTCGAGCAGATCCAGAGGGTGAACCCAAAAGTCAATGCGATAGTCACACTGGTTGCGGAGCAAGCTTTGGATGCGGCGAAGCGCGCCGATGAATCGTTTGCGCGCGGCGAACTCCTTGGTCCCCTTCACGGGCTCCCGGTCGCGCACAAGGATTTGCAACTCACGCGCGGAATCCGCACCACGTTTGGCTCGCCGATTTATCGCAACTTTGTGCCCAATGCCGACTCGCTCCTTGTGGAACGCATCAAAAGCGCGGGAGCGGTCGCCATCGGCAAGACAAATACCCCCGAGTTTGGAGCCGGGTCGCAGACCTTTAATCCCGTGTTCGGTGCGACGCGAAACCCGTATGACTTGTCCAAAACATGCGGCGGGAGCAGTGGAGGCGCGGCAGCCGCGCTGGCGTGTGGGATGATTCCTCTTGCCGATGGGAGCGACATGGGCGGCTCGCTTCGCAACCCAGCCAATTTTTGCAATGTGGTCGGTCTGAGACCATCGCCGGGTCGTGTGCCTTCGCATCCCAGCGAACTCGGCTGGTTCACGCTTTCTGTGGATGGACCGATGGCGCGCACCGTTGGCGACGCGGCATTACTGCTCTCGGTTCTCGCTGGACGAGACGACCGGTCGCCGATCGCTTTGGGCGACGCTGGCTCTTTATTTGCCCAACCCCTTGGGCGCGATTTTAACGGCACGCGTCTCGCGTGGGTGGGGCTTGGTTTGCCCTATCAAGCGGAAGTGAAACGTGTGGTGGATTCGACCCGGTCGGTGTTCGAATTGTTGGGTTGTATCGTGGAGGATGCCGAGCCCGATCTTTCAGACGCGGATGAAATTTTCAAAGCCTGGCGCGCGTGGAGTTTCGAGGCGGGTCTTGCTTCTGAATATCAGGATCACAAAGGTGAATTGAAAGACACGGTCATCTGGAACATCGAACAGGGAATGTCTCTGACCGGTCCGTTTCTCGCGCGGCTGGAGATGAAACGCACCCAGTTGTATCAGCGCCTTCGCGAATTCATGCAGAAATACGAGTTCCTGATTCTGCCTGTGAGTCAGGTGTTGCCGTTCGACGTGGAGCAACCCTATCCTGATCGAATCAATGATGTGGAGATGTTGACGTACATCGATTGGATGAAATCGTGTTATTACATTTCGACGGTGGGTCACCCTGCCCTGTCTGTGCCCGGAGGTTTTGCCTCCTCGGGGATTCCGGTAGGTGTGCAGATCGTCGGGCGGCATCGCGATGATTGGGGAGTTTTACAGCTTGGGCACGCGTTCGAACAGGCGACACAACATTGGAAACAGCGCCCGGCAATCGCTTCATGAAAAACGAATCTTATTCATAGAATTGTTTTGCCCACTGACGATACTTCCCGATGGGACCATCGCCTTTGGCAAGTGCGGGCGGGTCTGTGTAGCGTTTGTTCTCCCAAATGGGAAAATCCTGTCCTGCATCGTGTACGAGGCTATCGAGGATAAATTTCGCAACAAGTGGGCTGAGCATTCCCAGAGGCGGACTCCATTTTTTGACGCGGACAGCGAGCGTCAGCGTGAGGCGTTCTTCATCCATCGTGGTTGGCAAGACCCACAGTCGGGCGTTGATGCGAAAGCGCGGCACCGTCACGTTGACCATCGAATATCCCAACCCGTAAATTTCGGTTTCGAATGTGAAATCCAATTCTGTGACTTCAAACCCCAACATGCGAAGCCCGCGCTTCACCGCGTATGCCGTGCTGAGATACGGTCCGTTCGATTCGAATTCTTTGACCGCGCACACGTCGCGGTAGTTGTGCACGAATGCAAAATGACCGAGGTCTACGCTGTTCTCGGTCGTCTCTTGCGGATGATCGCGCAGGATGAACGATTTATAAATGAGCCGCGTCCAACCGTCCGTGTTCACCGCTGGCACATCCCACGCGGGCGCTTCATCTTGATTGTGATGATAGCCAAACACAAATCCGTTTTGTTCGCGCACGTGCCATGTTTTCAATTTTGCCTTCGGTGGGACGGGCGAACCGTATCCGGTTGCAACGCACGCGCCGGTTCCGTCGTATCGAAACCCGTGAAACGGACATTGGATCGTCTCGCCGTGGACTTTCCCCCCGATCCCAAGATGCGCGCCGAGGTGAGCGCAATACGCTTCGACCGCGCAGGGGATGCCTGATTCAGTCCGAAAGAGGACGATCTCCTGCCCCATGAATTGACGCGTCAGCACCTGCCCGCGCCTGAGTTCGTCGGACATCGCGAGCGCGTACCAGCCGTTCGGGTACGGAAAAAGATTTGGGCGTGGTCCCATGTGTTTCTCTCCTCATTTCGTGAATGTAATTCTGAGCTCTTCGGCAGGCTCAGGATAAACTCCGCAACCGAAGAATCTCCTGTGCTCATAATGACAATCGAATTCTATTCCATTTTGCGGCTGATGCTTTCTGCATAATCGCTGTAGCCGCCGATGTATTCTGTGATCCTCGAATCCTTTAACTCGAATATGCGTTGAACGGTTCGGTCGAGAAAATATCGGTCATGCGAAATGACCAGCACCGTCCCGTTGAAATCGTCCAGCGCGTTCTCCAACACTTCGGCGGAGGCGATATCGAGATTGTTCGTCGGTTCGTCGAGCAGGAGGAAGTTGGCTCCCGATAGCACGAGCAACGCCAACTGAAGGCGACTCCGCTCGCCGCCGGAGAGCGAGCCGATTTTTTGAGTCGCCTGACGATAGGTAAACAGGTAGCGGGTCAGGAATGAAACGGCGCGTCCCTCGCTCATATTGCCGCCGAGCCGCACGGCATCCAACACAGTCTGATCGAAATCGAGCGTTTCATGCTCCTGCGCGTAATACCCGATCTTCACGCTCGGACCGATCTTGATCTCGCCGCTCGTCGGTTTTTCCTTTCTAAGAATCAAGCGTAGCAACACAGACTTTCCCGCCCCGTTCGCACCGATCAACCCCACACGCTCGCCATGTCGAATGAGGAAATTGATATTATCCAATATCGCTGGTCGCGTAGGGGCGGGGTTTTCTCGCCCCGTATCGAGACCAGAGGTGGGGTGTGCAAACGACATGCTTACCCCCTGAAACTCCAACACCTGATTCGACCCGCGCCAACCGTTGAGCGATAAGTCCATTTTTCGGCGCTCCAGCACCGGGCGGTCGATCTTCTCTATGCGATCTATGCGTGCTTCCATGTTGTGGATGCGAGTCGCGAATTTATCGTTGAACA
Organism: Chloroflexota bacterium; assembly: GCA_040753755.1. Classification (GTDB taxonomy): domain Bacteria; phylum Chloroflexota; class Anaerolineae; order Anaerolineales; family Villigracilaceae; genus Defluviilinea. The sequence goes on along the minus strand of JBFMDB010000004.1, from coordinate 175,900 downwards.
CCACCCACTGCTTATATCGTTTCAGAGCCATCTCCAGCCGTCCGATCTCGCGTTGCTGGATCTGATACAACTCCTCCTGCCGCGCGAGTCGTTCTTCCTTGTCAAGGATGTATTCGGTGTAATTCCCTGAGAACGTTGCGATTCTCCCATCTTCCATCTCCGCAATGTGACTCGCCACTGCGTCGAGAATGTAACGGTCGTGGGAAATGATAACCACCGCGCCTTGATAGGCAATGATCAATTTTTCGAGGTATGCCTTGCCCGGCATGTCGAGGTGGTTATCGGGTTCGTCCAGCAAAAGAACGGACGGATTCGCCAAAATCAGCCGTGCCAGCCCGATCAACTTTTTCTGCCCACCGCTCAGCGCGCGGATGGGTTTCTCAAAATCCGATTCGGGTAATCCCAGTCTGCGCAACATCTCGCGTACGCGCGATTTGTAATTTGCGCCGCCAAGCGAATCGAACTCCTCCAGCAGTTTGTGTTGTTCGTCCAGTGCATGTTCCAGTTTTTTCGGATCGCTGTACACGTCTGGGTCGCCGAGTTTGGATTCCACGCGATGCAACTCCGCTTCGACTTCCGCCACGCGAGGGTTTCCGTCCAGCGCGAGCGAGATCGCAGTCCGTTCCGCGTCGAATTCGGGATGTTGCGGCAGGTAACCGACCGTCACACCTTTGGCGCGGATGACCGTCCCGCCTTTTTCAGGCGCGTGCTCACCGATGATCAACTTGAACAGCGACGATTTCCCCGCGCCGTTCGGTCCGATCAACCCGATCTTCTGGTCGTGCTGGATATCCCAGTTTAGCTCGCGGAAGATCGCGTGCGCGCCGAGAACGAGCGTGGCGTTTGAAATTGTGATCGAGATCATGTGTACTCCGATAGTATCAAAAGACCTGACAGGTTTCCGGGAAAGGCATGGAAGGTTACCGTCGCTTGATTGAAAGTATCTTGACGGGATGGGACACGTTAAAACCTGTGGGGTCAGCGTTTGAATTTAAACAAAAACGCCGCAGCGCTAGCGCCACGACGCGATAAACGATAAATCCGTTCAGGCTACAGGCGCGATTCAAGGAACCCCATCACCTCAAACCCACGCACACCTACGCAGAGGAAGGTCTTGCCAGAATCTTCGTATCGCATGGCGCGGATTATAGCACTCCCTGCTCAAATCGCAAACATTCTGATACAATACCGCCCGCACGTCATGCGCGTCGGAAGGCTCTCGAAAGCCCTCGGTCATCACAGGCTGGGGCTTTTTTATCGTCAATTCTCAACCAATTACCAATTACCATTAACTAACCTCCAGTCTCTAATCTCTAGTTCTCTCACTCCCACTTGAAAGCAGAAACCACAATGCTCACCGAACGAACCGACCTCCGCAACATCGCCATCATCGCCCACGTGGACCACGGCAAGACCACCCTCGTGGATGGTCTGCTCCGTCAATCGCACACTTTCCGCGAAAATCAACAAGTCGCCGAACGCGTCATGGATTCCAACGACCTCGAACGCGAGCGCGGCATCACCATTCTTGCCAAGAACACCGCCATCACACTCAACGACCCGAAGACCGGCAAGCCGATCAAGATCAACATCGTAGACACGCCCGGTCACGCGGACTTCGGCGGCGAGGTCGAGCGCGTCATGAACATGGTGGACGGCGTTCTGCTCCTCGTGGATGCGGCGGAAGGTCCCATGCCGCAGACGCGCTTCGTGTTGAAAAAAGCGCTTCAAATGGGACACAAGGCGGTCGTCGTCATCAACAAAGTGGACCGCAAAGACGCCGAACCTTCGCGCGTGCTCAACGAAACCTTTGACTTGTTCATCGAACTCGGCGCGACGGAAGAACAAGCGGATTTCCCGGTCATTTACGCGCAGGCGACGGCGGGCAGAGCGGGTCTTTCTCCGGATCTTGGACCTGATCTCCAGCCTCTGTTTGACGCGATCCTCAACCACATCCCCGCGCCGAAAGTGGACGCGGACGCGCCCCTGCAACTGCTCGTCACCATGCTTGGCTACGACGATTACCGCGGTGTGACCGCCATCGGACGCATCTTCGCCGGGAAAATCAAAGGCGGTCAACGCCTTGCACGCCTGACAGTGGACGGACGCAACCTGCCTGAATCTGCAAAATATTTGTACACGTTTCAGGGGTTGAACAAGATCGAAATTGAAGAAGCGAGTGCCGGTGATATTGTTTCGCTCGCCGGTCTCGAAGGCATCGGCATTGGCGAAACGCTCGCCGACCCGGCGAACCCCGCCGCGTTACCGACCATCAAAGTGGAGGAGCCGACTGTCCGCATGACGTTCGGCGTGAACACGTCTCCGTTTTCAGGCAAAGAGGGAAAGTACAGCACCTCGCGCAATTTACGTGAACGGTTGTATGAAGAATTGCGCACAAATGTCGCGTTACGAGTGGAAGATACCGACTCGGCTGAAAACTTTTTAGTTTCAGGTCGCGGTGAGTTGCATCTTGGGATCCTCATCGAAACGATGCGCCGCGAAGGATATGAATTCCAGGTTTCGCGCCCCGAGGTGATATTTCACAAAGCGGACGATGGTGAACTGCTCGAGCCGTTTGAGGAAGTGCACATTGAGACAAGCAACGAGACCGTCGGTGTGGTGGTGGAGATGCTCGGTTCGCGCCGCGGCAAGATGATGGATATGCAGCCCTCCGGCGAAGGCACGACACGATTGGTGTACATTGTGCCGACGCGCGGCTTGCTGGGGTTCCGTTATCAATTCCTTACATCCACGCGCGGGGCGGGTGTGATGCACACCATCTTCCACGGGTACGATGAAATGGCGGGCGCCATGTCCACGCGGCAATCAGGTTCACTCGTCGCATGGGAACCGGGCACGACCACCGCGTACGCGTTGAAATCGGCGGAGGAGCGCGGCGTGTTGTTCTATGGTCCCGGCGTGGAAGTCTACGAAGGCATGGTCGTCGGCGAAAACGCACGCGCGGGTGACATCTCAGTCAACGTGTGCAAGAAAAAACATCTGACCAACGTCCGCGCTTCCCGCGGCGACATGGAGATCCGCCTTACGCCGCCGAGACAGATGTCTCTTGACGAAGCGATCGAATATCTGGCTGACGACGAATTGCTTGAAGTAACACCTGAAAATTTCCGCATCCGCAAGCGGATACTGAATACCGAGGAACGCGGTAAGCAAACCAAAAAAGCAAAAGAATTGATCGGAGAATAGACCTCTTGCGAAAGTCCTTTTTTGCCACAGTGATCACAGAGAAAATGAGATTCTGCGGTCTCTGTGGCTGAGCGAGCATCACTTATGCCAGAGGTTTAATAAATCAAAAGCGACCCGCTGGGTCGCTTTTTGTTACGGGCAGCCAAATGGTTCGGTGGTATCGCTCACGCTTCCGGTGGAATTGTACGCGTCCAGCCGGTAACTGACGAGTTCACCGGAATTTACATCAAATTTATCCACGAACGACGTGGAGTTTGCCGGCAGGTCAACGATCAACTCCCCGTTGCGAAAGAGTCGGAACCCGTTCTCGTTGTTGGATTTATCGGACCACGTCAGCGTCACGGTCAGGTCGTTGTTGGTGCCGTTGAATTCACACAGGTAGTCCCAGCTTTGGAAGGATGGGGCGCTGGGGGGCGCTTTGGTGGAAGTCGGCGGAGGCGTGACGCTGGATACAACCCAATAACTTCCGCTGACCTGCACATATTTGCCCCACAACCAGCATTGCCCGGTCAGACTCTCGGAAGATTTGACAAGCCAGTAATTATCAGTTTCGTATCGACCGAGGATCTCCAGTTTTTTGTTGGCCAGATACGTAAAGACGATTTCATAATCCTGCCCGGGACCCGTGCGGCAATTGGTTTGCTGAATCACCGTGAGCATCGGTGTGGAATATGTTGGTGTTATCGTTGCGGTTGCACCAATAGTGGGTGTCACTGTTGGAGTCGTGGGATTGGGAGTTGTTGAAAATGTAGCGGTAATGGGAACATCCGCGCCGTTTTCGTTGCCTGCCTGTAATGTTTGCGCGATGATCGTCGCGGCTTGGTCGTCTACCGAAAGTGTTGGCGTACCGCTAGGCAGGTTGCAGGCAAGGATTCCAAAAATCAAAACGAGTACAACCACTAGAAATTTGGATTTAGGTTTCATATGGCGATGATAAAAGACTTCGGAAGTCTTCAAGACTTCCGAAGTCTCGTTTTACTCTCCGCTTCCTTCCATCCACGTGGACTGGTATTCGGGCTTCTCGTATTCCAATGCTTCTTTTGTGAGATGCAGGGGGTAGAACGTATCCACCATCACAGCGAGTTCCTGCGTTTCTTTTTTGCCGATGCTGGCTTCCGTCATGCCGGGCTGCGGACCGTGGGGCAGACCGTACGGGTGCATGGAAATGTCGCAGCGGTCGATGCCTTTCCGCGACATGAAGTTGCCTTCGGCGTAGTAGATCACTTCGTCGGAATTAACATTCGAATGATTGTACGGCGCGGGGATGGCGAGCGGGTGATAATCGAACAAGCGCGGCACGAACGAGCACACGACGAAGTTGTGCCCGTCGAAGGTCTGATGCGCGGGTGGCGGCTGATGCACGCGTCCCGTGATCGGCTCGAAGTCTTCGATGTTGAAGATCCACGGGTAGAGATAGCCGTCCCAGCCGACGACATCGAACGGGTGATAATCCAGAATGTGTTTGCTCAGCCGGTCGCGCACTTTCACGCGCACTTCGAACTCCCCGCGTTCGGTGTGTGTTTCAAGTTCGTCTGGAACGCGGATATCGCGTTCGCAGTACGGCGCGTGTTCGAGCATCTGTCCGAAGTTGTTGCGATACCGTTTCGGCGGCTCGATCTGCGATGGGTTCTCGATGGTGAAAAAGCGCGCTTCGCTCCCGTCGATGTGCATTTGCCATGTCGTCCCAAACGGGATGACGATGTAATCGCCCTTGCGGAATTTGAGATTCCCGAACTGCGATTTCAATACACCGCTCCCTTCGTGCACCCACCACGTTTCGTAGGCTTGCGCGTTGCGGTAGAAGTAATCCATGCTTTTGCTGGCGCGCGCCACGCCGAGGATCACATCGCGGTTGGCGAGAAGCGGAATCCGCGCGGAAACCGGATCGCCTCCGAGCGGCGCGTCGGCTGTCTTGAACGCGCGATGTCTGATCGGACCGAACTCCACGGTTTCGGGCAGGCGCGAGCCGAGGTCTTCGGTCTGTTTGACGCGCGGCGGGATGAAGTTGTGATAGAGGATGGATTGAAGTGAAGAGAATCCTTCCAACCCCATCAACTCTTCGCGATACAGCTCGCCGTTTTGTTTTCTGAATTGCGTGTGCCGCTTGTGAGGGATTTGTCCGAGTTTGTGATAGAAGGGCATTTTATCTCCGTTTGAAAGTTTGAAGGTTGGCACGTTTCAGCGTTCAAACCTGCCAACGTTCAAACGATTAACCAACCGTATTCCGCAGAACCCCAATACGTTCGACCTCAAGTTCAACCACATCACCATGATTCAGCCACGGACCTTGGAACTTCGTCAGTTCGAGCAGACATCCCGTGCCGACGGTGCCTGAGCCGATCACATCGCCCGGGTAAAGCATGACCGAATCGGAGGCGCGGGCGATGATCTCGCCGAACGACCAGTGCATGTCTTTCCAGTTGCCTCTGGACAATTCCTTCCCGTTGACGCGCGCAACCATTTCGAGGTCGTACACGCCGGGGCGTCCCGCCGCCTTGTCGGCAAGCGCTTCACGCGTGACGATGACCGGTCCAAAAGCGGAGGCGAAGTCTTTGCCTTTGGCGGGACCCAGCCCGACGATCATCTCCTTGCGCTGTACGTCGCGCGCCGACCAGTCGTTGAAGATGGTGTAGCCGAAGATATGTTCCTCCGCATCTTCTGCTTTGATGTTCATCCCGCCTTTGCCGATGATCGCGGCGATTTCGAGTTCGTAATCCACCGCTTGCGTGTAGTGCGGGTAGGGAATCGTGTCATCGTGACCGAACGCCGTGTTCGGATTCGTGAAATAGAAGACCGGGAATTGATACCATTCCTCCGGCACTTCGCGTCCGCGATTCTTGTTGGCGGTCTTTACGTGCTGCTCGAAGGCGTATCCGTCGCGGAGGGTGGTTGGTGTTAGCGGCGAAAGGAATTTCACTTCGTCGAGTGAGAGCGATTCCTTTGCGGCTTTTTTTGCCGCCGCTTCCGCGCCTGCCGCAATGACGGCGAGCATGTCGGGGTAGGGCAGGGTGTGAACGCGGTCGTCCACGACGAGGGCAGGCTGAGTTGTGGCGCGAAGCGTGCTAACGGTGGCGAATTTCATAATATGTCCGTGGCGCAAATTGTCAATTTGCGTTACAGGTTTCCACGCCGTTCCTGCTCCAATTCGATGGATTCGAACAAGGCTTTGAAGTTGCCCTTGCCGAATCCCTGCGAGCCGTGGCGCTGGATGACTTCGATGAACATCGTCGGTCTATCTTGAATCGGGCGAGTAAAGATCTGCAGCAAGTAGCCTTCATCGTCGCGGTCAACGAGGATGCCGAGGTCGTGGATCGCTTTCATATCCTCTTTGATCTTGCCGACGCGGTCGGGGAGCAATTCATAGTACGTATCCGGCACGCGCAGAAATTCAACTCCGTTCTTGCGGAGGTGTTCAACAGTTTGCAGGATATTGCCCGTAATGATGGCAATGTGTTGCACGCCCGGCGAGAGGTAGTAATCGAGATATTCTTCGATCTGGCTCTTGCGCTTACCCTCGGCGGGTTCGTTGATGGGGAACTTGACGCGTCCGTTGCCGTTTTGCATCACCTTCGACATGAGCGCGGAATATTCGGTGGAAATGTCTTTATCGTCGAAGTGTAACAACTGACGGAAGCCCATCACCTGATGATAAAAATTCACCCAGTGATTCATCTTGCCGAGCTGCACGTTGCCGACCATGTGGTCCACCGCCGCAAGACCGGTCGATTCGGCTTCGTATTGGATCGGCTTGTACGTGGGAGCGAACGCGCCTTTGTAGTCTGCGCGGTCAACGAACACATGCAGGGTTTCGCCATACGTGTAGATCGCGGATGTGCGATGGATTCCGAATTCATCTTTCTCTTCGCGCGGACTCCACGCCGATTTCCCGCCGCGCGAGGTGGTTTCCTTCCACGCCTGTTCCACATCGTCCACTTCGAGCGCGATCATCTTCACGCCGTCGCCGTGCACCATGTGATGCGCGGCGAGCGGGCTGGAGGGCGCGTACGGGGCGGAAACGACGAACCGCGCCTGCCCCGATTCCAACACGTACGAAGCGAAGTCGCGGTTGCCAGTTTCAAGTCCCGAATAGGCGACGGGTTTGAATCCGAACGCCTTCCACCAGTAATACATGGCATGTTTGGCGTTGCCCACATAAAAATGGATGTGGTCAACGGATTTGATTTGCAGGAAGTCCGCCTCCTCGGTCATCGGGCGGGTTTCGGGTTGAAGGGTGGTAGCCATCGAGCCTCCTTGGGTAAGATGCCGTGATTCTACGACAAAGGGAGTTTGCTTGCAATGAAAAAATTACGGCTTTGGGTGCGCGGCGAAAAAGTCCCACATGATTTCGCTGGCTGAAATTGTTTGCGTTGGTTCGTCGCCTCCGGGCCACGCGGGACCGTCGCTGCCGGGCCAAGCATGTTTGCCGCCGAGGATGGTGTACAGTTCGATCTCGGTCTGATCGGCGCAGCCTGAGTATCTTTCGTGATGAATATCGCCAAATGTTTCGGCGGCTGGCGTCAAGTCGCATTGATTCGCGCCCAGCCAGAATTTGACAGATTCTTCCACCGAATTGTAAAAGACACCGGTGGTGGATTCGGGTCCGATGCCTCCATCATACGGAAGGCGGGTATCGTCTGTGCCGTGGAAGTGAATCACCGATACGGGTTCGCTCGGTTCGCATCGGACGTAATTCTGAGTCCCCGCCACGGGACCGACCGCTGCGAACAGATCGGACGCGTCGCATGCCAGCCGGTACGACATGATCCCGCCGTTCGACAAACCCGTTGCGTAAATTCGCTTTGGGTCAATGTTGTATTGGGATTGAAGTTCCGCGATCAGCGCACGGATGAACCCGACATCGTCAATTTGATGCGCGGCCGCGTAACCGCAGCACGCGCCGCCGTTCCATGTGAGGATCTTGTCTTCCAACTTCCCTGTTCCGTTTGGGTAGACGACGATGAATCCTTTTTCGTCGGAGAGATCGTTGAAGCCGCTCACGCGACGCTGGTTCACCGCGTCGCCTCCTCCGCCGTGCAGAGATAATACTAACGGAGTAGGTGTGCGGTCATCGTATGAAGAAGGGACATGCAGGATGTACATCCGCTCGATACCATCGTGAGTCAATGAGTGGGTTGTATCTGCCGGGGCGGGAACATTCCGTGCGCAGGCGGGCAGGCTGAACGTCAGCGCGAGAAGCGCAGGCAGTATCCGGTTCATGGTTTGACGCGCGCGACTTTTCCGCCGGTCATCTTTTGCAGGTCGGAGGTCTTCAATTCGAAGATCGCATTGGGAGTCCCTGCTGCTGCCCAAACTGTTTCATACTGCAGGAAGTCTTCATCCAGATAAGTTTCTATCTTTTCGACATGCCCGATGGGCGGCACGCCTCCGATGGCGAAGCCGGTGACGGCTCGCGCGAAATCGGCGTCCGCCTTGCCGATGGCCTCCCCCGCGTATTCGCTGATGCGTTTTTCGTCCACGCGGTTGGCGCCGCTGGTGAGGACGAGGATCGGCTTATTCGATTCTTTGCCCTTGAAGATCAGCGATTTGACGATCTGGCCGAGTTCACAACCTGCGCGGTCGGCGGCTTCCTGCGCGGTGCGCGTGGATTCGGCGTGTTCGATCACGGCGTAATCGTAACCGAGCGAGCGGAGCAGGCCTTGAATTTTTTGAGCGGAGGGGGATAATTGAGACATGCCCCGATTATAGCAATTTATATTTTGCGCGTGTATTTGATTTGCCACAACACGCGCCACGCGACTCCACCGTCATCGGAACGTTCCCAATTCCAATCGAATCGATTCATCTCGATGTTGTACCAGACCATACGTTGTTTGCATGCTTCGCCTTTGACGACGGCATTGCGACTCAAAATCATCTTTTCACCTCCAAACTTCCCTGTGAAATCGAGGTACGCGCCGTTATTATCCACCCATGTCTGGCACCAGAGACTGCGTTCGGCATCGTACGCAGTGAAACTTAACCCGTGCAGGTCGCCGCCATAGAAGTTCTCCTGAATGATCTTGCCCCCGAGAATCCTTTCGATGAGGTTTGTACCTTTGCCGTCTTCTCCCCATGTCACATCCCATTCGCCGAGCCAGAAATCAAATTGGTTTTCAGAATTTGTACTCATTGCAACTCCATCCATCATAGTTTTGATGCCGTATAATCTACCATGCTGATTAAATTTCCACACCTTTCTAGGGAAGGTTTTACCCATGCCTGTTTTCAAAGTTGCTCTTACCATCCTGATCGGTTTCGCGCCGTTGAATATTTTACGCGTGCTCGGATATAAATGGTTGCTGGGTTATCGAATTGACCGCTCCCGAATTGGGTTCGGCACGATCATCGCCGTTGACGAGTTCTCCATCTCGAAATCGAGAATCGGATTCTTCAACCTGTTCATCGGTCCCGTGAAGGTGAAAATCGCGGAAGGCGCGTCCATACGGGATCGGAACACCTTTTCGTGCGGATACTGGGTCTTGCGCGGGGAAAATCGAACGATGAATTACGCGCGGACGCTGGAGATCGGCGCGGACACGCTGATCACGTCAGGTCACCATTTCGATGTGGCAGGGATGTTCAAACTCGGCGACCGTTCGTGGATCGCGGGAATCGGTTCGCAATTCTGGACGCACGGAGTGGGCGTGCGCGATCGCGACATCGAAATTGGAAAGGATTGCTATCTTGGGAGCGCGGTCCGTTTTGCACCGGGTTCTTCGATTGGCGACAACGTTCTTGTTGCGATGGGGAGTGTGATCAGCGGCAAAATGGAGGTGGACAATGCGCTGGTGGGCGGAGTCCCTGCGAGGGTGTTGAAAGAGAATTACAACTGGAATTCACAAAATGAGTGACGAGCAACAAAGAAAAATTTACCAGACAGACGGGGATCGCTACGAAGCCTTGATCGCGCGTGAGGATCATCAAGGGAATATCCTGAAAGCAATCGAAGAAATTATCAATCCCGACGGCTTGAACATTCTCGATCTCGGCGCAGGGACGGGACGATTGACGTTACTGCTTGCATCGCGCGCAAAATCCATCTGCGCATTCGATATTTCAAGGGAAATGTTACGCGTTTGCCGCGATCGACTCGAAGCCAGCGGACTGTCCAATTGGAAAGTGGAAGTTGCCGACCATCGAAAGTTGCCTGTCGATGATCATTCCGCTGACCTTGCGGTCTCTGGCTGGAGCGTGAGTTACCTTGCGGTGTGGAGTCCGGACACGGAGATTAGGGAATTGGAGAATTGGTTCGTAGAGATGAAGCGTGTCCTGCGAAAGGGTGGGATGATCGTCCTCCTCGAGTCGCTTGGCACGGGAAACGAGAGTCCGATTCGGCTGGAGCATGTTGAATCCACATATCGGTGGCTGGATGCGAACGGCTTCCAAAGCAAGTGGATTCGCACCGATTACAGGTTTGAATCGCTGGAGGAAGCCGAAGAATTGTCTCGCTTTTTCTTCGGCGACGATCTGGGAGAAAAAGTCAGGCAGAACGAGTGGATCGTCCTGCCTGAATGTACGGGGGTGTGGTGGATGGGTGTTTGACAATGGACAATGGACGGCAGACGACGGTCAATGGTCTATCGTCAAAGGTCTATGCCTGCCTCTTAAACCCGTTCAGCGCGGCTTTCACCAAGCCCATTAACAGTAACACTCCGCTGGCGATGGCGAACAGCCATTTGATCAAAGTGAACACCGCGGTGACCCATGCAAGTAATGCGGGCGTGGATGGAAATACCGACAGCATCGTCACGATGCCGAGATTCTCGAGCAGGTCGAACAGCCAGCCGCCGAATGGCACAACATTATATTTTTGCATCGCGCTGTTTGATGCGAACCCGCGCTGGAACAGCCACGTGATGGCGAGGCTGAAGAACAGCGTGTACACGATAGGGTAAACAATGTCGCCCGTCAACTCAAAGAGACGGTAATCGGCGCGGCCCGCCTCGCCGTAGGATTCCACCATCGAATACACTTTTTCTGGTGTGTAAAACAGCTGCAGGTCAATCGGACCGATGCCGCCTGAGCCAGACTCGATTTTGGCTTGTTGATTCGGCAGTACAACCGCGTTGAAAAACATTTCTCCCGCAAGAAAAACCAGCACCAACCAGCCGTTCGCATATTTCCTCAGTGTTGCACTCAATTTTTCCAGCATGTTTTCCTCCGCAATTATTTGATGAATGCCTCTGCTTGATTCAGCAATGCATCTTCCACGCGCGATCGGTGATTGCCAAGCATCGGCATCGCTTCCATGTCTTTCAACGTAAAGAACCCCGCTTCGGTCGTCTCATTGCTTAAACCCAATTCGCCGCCGATGATTTCCGCTTCAAATGACAAAGCGACAACGAAGACTTTATTTCCATCGGGATAAATGATGAGCTGATTTGGATCGCTGTACACGCCGACCAATCGCTTCACGCGGACGTGGAGACCTGTTTCCTCCCTCACTTCGCGTTCACACGCCTCCGCCGCGGACTCGCCCGAATCCATCGCGCCGCCGGGCAGGCACCATAAGCCGTTGTCCGTTCGGCGCGTGAGCAGGACGCGTTTGTTTTCATCAAAGATGATGGCGGTGCACCCGAGGCGGAGTTGTCCTTGCTTGCCTAATCGTTCGCCGTAGAGGATTTGGGTCATTCCATCTCCCGATAAAAATTGTAGGGGCGGGGTTACCCCGCCCCTACGGTTATTTTATAAACGTCCCGTTACGCAGTTCCCGCAACGTTTCTTGAATCTCTTCGAGCGTGTTCATCACGAACGGACCGTACGGCACGATGGGTTCTTTGAACGGCGCGCCTGCGATGAGCATGAAGCGGACAGAGTTGTTTTCTGTTTTGACCGCGATGTGATCGCCGTCGTCGGAAAATTTCAGCATGTGCGTCGCATTGATGGTTTGATCTGCAAACACGCCTTCGCCGTTGAACACATACGCCAGCGCAGTATGTCCGCTGGGGATGGGAAAACGCCACTCGGAGGCTGGGGCAAGTTCCACGTCCATGTACAGAGGCGAGGCGGCGATATCCTCCACGGGTCCGCTGATTCCATCCACTGTTCCCGCAACGATTCGGATTTTGACCCCGTCCTTTTCAAACGCCGGGATAATGGAGGCGTTCACCTCTTGGTAGCGCGGCGCGGACATTTTCAGATGCGAGGGCAGGTTGACCCACAGTTGAAAGCCGTAGATATTTCCGCTTTCGCCGCGGCGGGGCATTTCTTCGTGGAGGATGCCGCGCCCGGCGCTCATCCATTGCACATCGCCGGGACCGATGATGCCCGCGTTGCCGAGGCTGTCGCGGTGCGCGGTGGAACCTTCGAGCATGTAGGTGACCGTTTCGATGCCGCGGTGGGGGTGCGTGGGAAACCCGCGGATGGGTCCTTCGATGGGATCGTTGAAGGCGAAATGGTCGAAGAGCAGGAACGGGTCGAACAGGTTGCTGACCTTCGGACCGAACGAACGGAGCAAGCGCACGCCCGCGCCTTCGATGGTGGTTTGTGGTTCGATAATTTGGGAGATGGTTCGTAAGTTGGTCATGTCGTGTAGATGAGGCAGGAAGGCAAGGTATTACGGTTCACATTCTTTCTTCTAAAAAACCTTGAATCATTTTTTCCAGCCCTTTAAGGTTGAGGGGCTTGCTCATATACTCATCCATGCCTGCCGCAAGACAACGCTCACGGTCACCGTGCATGGCAAGGGCGGTGATCGCGATAATGGGGGTATTCTTCAATTGCAGGTCGTTTCTCAGTTTTTGAGTTGCCTCCAAGCCGTCCATATCCGGCATTTGCACATCCATCAGGATCAGGTCGGGGATGATACGCTGGGCAATGACGATTCCTTCAGCTCCACTCCGCGCTACCTCCACCTGAAAACCAATGTACTCAAGATAGTCCTTCAGCATCAGGATGGTGGCTTCCGTATCCTCCACCAGCAGGAGAGTGGGCTTTTTGTTCTCACCTCGCGCTTTCACTATACGGAATCTGCCTGCGAGTTTGCGCCGGGGGGTTGTATCTGCTTCAAGCCCCGACCCCCATGGAAGTGAAATACTGAAGCGACTGCCTTTCCCCAACTCGCTTTCCACGCTTACACTTCCTCCGTGCAGGCGTGCCATCTGCGCGACCAATGCCAGGCCAAGCCCGGTCCCAGCCGCTTGACGATCCAGATCTGACTCCAGTTGAACGAAAGGTCTGAAGAGGTTCGTCAGATCTTCCTCGGCAATGCCAATCCCCGTATCCCAGACCGTGAACTTGACAACATTATCCTCCTGCGACTCACTTACTTCCAGCCCGACCGTACCGCCGCGCGGTGTGAACTTGACCGCGTTGCTCAACAAGTTCACGAGCATTTGTTTGAGGCGTCGTTCATCTGCGTGGATGAAATCAAGTTGACCCTGCAGATCGAGCTGTATGACCTGACCTTTCTCCTGCGCTAACTGGTTGATCAATCGCAGGCTGGCTTGGGCAACAGCCCGGATTTCCACGCTGGAGCGGTTCAACCTCATCTGCCCGGCTTCGATCTTGGCAAGGTCGAGAACTTCGTTGATCAAATCCAACAAGTGACGACCGCTCTCGCTGATGGTATTGATGTAATTTTTTTGCTTGTCATTGAGGGAGCCTATCACTTCATCACTCAGACTCTCGGACAAACCGATGATCGAATTCAACGGCGTACGGAGTTCATGACTCACATTGGCAAGGAATTCATCCTTGATCTTCAGTGCACGTTTCAACTCCGCGGTGCGTGCCGCCACGCGTTGTTCGAGTTCGGCGTTCAGACGCTGGAGCTTCAAATTCGCATCGCGTTCAGAGGCTTCTGCCCGCTGGCGCTCCCGGTGTTCCTCCGCTTCATCCAGCGCGCGTCGAACGACAGGAGAGAGGCGTTCGAGTCGCTGCTTGATCACATAATCGGTCGCGCCATTTTTTAGCGATTCGATGGCAACTTCTTCCCCCAGCGTGCCGGAGATGAAAATGAAAGGTATGTAGGGCGCTTTTTCCCGGGCAACTGCAAGTGCTGCAAGTCCGTTGAAACCGGGCATTCTGTTATCGGCGAGAATGAGATCGAACTCACCCCTGTCAAGTGCATCGATCATGCCCTCGCGTGTGTCCACGCGCGTCGACGCAACCTCAAAACCGTCCGCTCTCAGAAATTCATCCTGGAGCTCGGCATCGTTCGGGTTGTCTTCGAGGTGTAAGATCTTTATACTTGTTTGAGTCATTATTTCTTTTGTATCGATCCCGGCGGCGCTTCATTGATCACCGCCCAGAACAGGCCCGTTTCTTTGACGGCATTGATGAACTCGCTGAAATCCACAGGTTTGACCACGTAGGCATTGACACCGAGTTGGTAGCTTTCCACAAGATCGCGCTCTTCGCGCGAGGAGGTGAGTATAACCACTGGGATGATTTTCAAGTCGGGGTCGTTGCGAACCTCCCGAAGCACCTGAAGCCCATCCACTTTCGGCATTTTCAAATCGAGGAGAATGACCGCGGGATTCCCGTTCGGTCTCTCCTTGTAGTTGCCCTCACGGCGGAGATAATCGAGCGCCTCCGCGCCGTCGCGCGTTACCACTACCTCGTTGGCGAGGTTGTTTTCCCCCAACGCTGTCAGTGTCAACTCCACATCCCGCGGATCGTCTTCAACTAAGAGGATGCGTTTTAGCTCGTTCATAAGGTGCCTCCGATGTTAGGAAGGGAAAAATAAAATGTTGCACCGCGCTCCGGTGCGCTTTCTGCCCATGTCCTGCCGTTGTGGCGGTGGATGATTCGTCGTACGTTAGCCAGCCCCATGCCGGTACCCTCGAACTCTTCGGCGCGATGCAGGCGTTGGAAGAGTCCAAATAGTTTATCGGCATATTCCATATCAAACCCCACGCCGTTATCGCGTATATAATAAACAACTTCGTCAGGCTTGGATACGTCTGCCCCGATCTCGATCGTTGCCTGAGATCGCGTGCCCGTGAACTTCAACGCGTTTGCGATCAGGTTTACCCAAACGGATTTAAGCAGCGCCCGGTCTCCGTGTGTTTGCGGCAAGTAGGTAATGTTCCATTGGATATCGCGCCCTTCGATGTCCGGGTTCAATTCGCGAATGATTTCTCGGATTAGATTTTCGACGTTCACATCCTCTTTGCGAACTTCCGCGCGGCCCATTCGGGAGAAATCCAGAAGATCATCGATCAGATTCCCCATACGCTTTGCCGACTCGGAGATGGTCGTTAGATAACGCAGGTTCTGTTCGTCGAGATTCGTGGCTTTTTTACCGAGGATTTCTGCAAAGCCGGAGATATGGCGGAGAGGAGCGCGAAGATCGTGCGAGACGGAATAGGAAAATGCCTCCAGTTCCTTATTCATGGCTTCCAACTCGGCGGTTCGCTCGCGCACCCGTCCTTCGAGTTCGGCATTCAATTTGCGAATCTCTGCTTCTGCGCGCTTTAGTTCAGTGATATCTCGATTTACTGCCACAATTCCGGCGGGCTTCCCTCCCGAATCCTTATAGAGGGACACGGAAGACCAAACCGGTATCCTTGAACCGTTGCGATGTTTCTGAATGGCTTCACCTCGCCAGAATCCGTCTCTCATGATTTGTTTCGTTACCTCTTCGCGTGTTCCTGAAATGAACTCGGATAGAAGAATATCCCTTGCGGGATGCCCGACGACTTCCTCGGCCTTCCACCCATATAATGTCTCAGCGCTTGCATTCCAACTTTGAATGACCAGTTGCATGTCGGTTGCAACGACCGCATCTGAAATACTCGCCACCAGGTTTGCGAGAAAACGATATTGTTCTTCTGCATGTTTACGCTCAGTGATATCTACGATGGTTGCCATCACCAGCATCCCCTCTGGGACTTCGATGGGTGTCAGCCCGATCTCAACAGGGAATTCACTGCCATCTTTACGCGCTCCAAAGAGGTCGCGCCCGATCCCCATGGGTCTCGCCTGCGGTTTCATAAAAAACCCTGCCCGAAAACCGGCATGATGCCCGCGGAAACGCTCGGGTACAAGTAGATCTACATTCATTCCAATGAGTTCTTCACGGGGATAACCGAAATATTTTTCAGTCAATGGATTCGCCAGAATTATTTTTCCGTTCTGGTCGAGCATGATGATCGCGCTGGATGCTGCCTCGATCGCCAGCCGGAAGCGGCGTTCGCTGACCTGGATGGATTCTTCAATTCGCAGGGAAAATTCGAGCGCCCCAGCGCTTTGCTTGACGAATAATTCCAAAAGATCCAGATCATCTTGCGCAAACAACGGCACATTACGCAATGCAACGACCAGCAGACCCCACTTCCGCATTGTGCTGGCGATGGGAACAATCAACAATGCGTGCGCTCCAATCCCTTCTGCCCAGCGGGTGATCTCAGGGTTGGTATCTTTGGGCACGATGGCAACGCGTGGATTTTGCTCCCTCCATGCCCGCCCAACCGCGCCCGGCATATCCTCCATATTCATGATTCGGAGAGGCGGGTCACCCTCGATCTCGATGGTCAGATGCCTGCCTTCCGCATCGCTAGTTGCTATGACTGCGGTTATCCCTCCGACGGTTCTCAGCGCGGCTTCTGATAATTGATTTAGGATGATGAGATAGTCTTGAGAGATGGATTTTGATGCTTGTCGAAGAAAGTGTTGAAGTTCCCTTAATTGCCAGGACTGCATCAGCCAGCGGGGAGGAGCAAAAGCGATGTAATAGGTAATGGCGCAAGCCCCCGCGAGTACTTCCAATAACAGGAACGCTGTCTGTTCTGGAAGTTGAATAGCGTTCGCAGCCAGAGTGACAACGAAGATCAGAGCGAACAACCCGGAGCCCGCCGCTGCAAAACGCAGTCGCCGTCCATGCACCCCGGTGGATTGAGGGACACCACGCGCAAAACCGATCATGGCGTAGAGGTTAAATCCGATCAGGTAACCCTGACTGACCGCGGTAGTGATGAGCGGGATGCGGTCTCCGATCAGGATTCCGATAACAACGGTTGTTATCAGGCTGTACGTCACCAGGCGCATCATATAGGCAGGCATGGACTGTAAATGCCTGACCAGTCGCAACAGGAAGTAAGGTTCGAAGACGAGCACGATAACCGAAATGATTTGCGCCCCGGCAGATATTTCTTCCCCTTGGATGCGGGCAATGAGTTGTAGTAGAAATGGAATGGAGAGTGTGCCAAACATCAAGGCGACGTCGCGCTGGGTTTCATGCCTATGCCGAAGATAGCCAAGGATCGCGATTGCGCCGATAAGGATAAAAACAATATGAACTACGATATCCAGGAAATCGAGTGCGCTCATCTGGCAACCTCAAACAGGGCACGCATCAAAACTCCCCCGGTTGCCAAGGTCGTTGATATGTGTGCGGCAACGATTGCGACTTTCAGATGCTGTCGCTGCAATGGATTCGCATGGTGGACGGCTTGAGGTTTCAAAGCGCCCCTTTTAATACACTATGATGCGGTCGTCTCTGTTGCTTTCAGCGATATTGTTACACCTGACTTTCACTTTTACTCCTTGCTTGTAAAAGGCCGGCGAAGCGCACGAAACTTCACTGCGTGTGCAGTATCAATACAGCGAGGAAAGTATAGCACATGCGTTTCACAATTCGGAGCATTTTTGTCATGTTAATATCATAACATCCACTCGGGGAATGGAATCAACTTTTCCGTTTGATCCAGAAACCTGGAAAGACTGCCCGGCCGCAAACGGCGAGTCCCTTAGATTCCCGATTTCGAGAAGCGGATCGACTTCGATTCTTGATCGGTGGACGCCACCCTCTGTGAACAGATTAAGAAAACTTTGTTTGACTATTCGACGAATAAGGATGATATTGAATTTCTTAATTTCCATTAACAATAAGAATACTAACGCTTGTCCAAAAGTACTACCAGGCATGAGCCGGAATTAAACCATATCCAGCTATAGTCCTATCGCCTCGGAAATTATCAGAAATGTAATTGAAATTTGCACGTGATGTATGGGGGGATTCAAGATACTCATCTACAATCCCGCATTGAGCAGCAGAAATTCCAATCATCGAGGTTTCATCGTGCAACGATATAACTGTCACAGACGAATCATCGCGATTCTCATTCTTGTTTCCGCATTCATCTTGTTCCCTGTGCGCGTTCAGGCACAGGGCGAAAGTGAAATTCCGCCACTCGGCGATTTTGTCGCAGACGTGATGAATGATGAAGCGGAAGAACTTCGCGGCTTGTACATCCCCGGCGTGCTTGCGGATGCGATCCTCCCTCAGCTTGAGGATCAACCAGCGTATGTATCCTCCCAATCTGACACGCTGACCCAGTTTGAGATGGCGTCACGCTACGAGACCATTGGGCTTTTGGCGCACAATTATCTTGCTGGCGGTGACTTCTTTTTGCTTGATGAAGGGCAGATTATTTTCCTGATCTACGGCAATGGAAGGACGGAGACCTACATCGTCCGGGAGTTTTTGCGTTATCAGGCGCTGACCCCCGAAAGCACCACCAGCGACTTTGTCGATCTCGAAACCGGTGATCGGCTTACCTCGACACAACTTTTCCTTAAAGTCTTTAATCGTCCGGGCGATCTGGTCTTGCAAACTTGTATCTATGCCGAGAGCGATGCCTCATGGGGTCGGTTGTTCATCATTGCCGAGCCCTATGACGAGCACGAACCCATTTCGATGCCTCACGTGCTCGAATTTCAATGATCACGATGGTCGAGAATTTCCTACAACAACCCAATCAAGAATCTTGCGGGTTGCCTCTGGATAGTGTTCACGTTCTTCCACTGAATTGACCCGCAGGATCTTATGATCGGGTATAGACCCCAGCCATTCGTCGATGAAGCGACCCAATAATTCCGCGTCATCCGCGGACGCGATGTTGATTCGCCTGCGGGAGGCGAGTCTCCGCTTGATGATCTGCCCGGGTGCGATCAAGAGTACGATCAAATCGGGTGGAGGAAGCAATTCACGAAATAACGAATAAAGCCGAAAGCAGAGATCGAATTCAGGGTCGGTAAGCAAGCCGCGGCGGTGAAAGAGGCGTGTGAATCCGTGGAAGTCCAGGTCCAGCCCGCCATCCATCAAGCCGATTTTATCCGAGGCGCGCAATTGCTTTTCCTGTTCGGCGCGCAAAAGGAGGTAATCCACTTGGTTGGCGAGAGCGTATTCTTTTTGCTGTTTGAAGAGCGTTTGAAACGGGCGCTCTGCGTGTTGTTCGAATGCCGTCGCAAACATTCCTGTTTTCGCCAGCGCGTTGACCAGCGTGGTCTTGCCAACACCGCTCGCGCCGACGACTGAGATAAGCTTATTCATCGCGGATTATCGGATCGCACGGCAGTTCAACTGCCGTGCGAACTTGGCTCAATCGCAGAACGACGGCGCGTCGAAAAATTCGACGGCGGTGATGAACCAGCCCGCGCCTAATTGTTGAATCGTGATGGTCTGTGGAAGTAAAGTTGGTCCATCGCTGGTGATCAACTGTCCATCTGAAACGCGGTACGTTGCCGTGCTCCACACTTCGCAAGTATCCACTTCGAGATGCGCGTTGTTGATCACGCGAATATCGTTGATGTAACTTTCATAATAGTCAATTTCAGAGATCGAGACCAACCCTTGTGAATTGAGCGAGTTGATCTCGTTCGTTAAACTTTCCAAGACCTCGCCTGCCATGATGGACGATGTCACCGAGGCATCGCCGCGCTGATAGGCTTCGATCTGTAATTCGATCGCCTCGGTTAGAAAATCGCTCACTTCCTCCTCAAGTTCAGGTGAAACATCCGCCTGTTCGGGGAAGAACGGGTCAGTGCCGTTCGCCACTTCCTGCCCATCGCTCACACCATCGCGATCCATATCGGGGTCGAGGGGATTCATGCGATTCAAAACCTCGACGCCGTCGCCCAAGCCGTCGTTGTCGCTATCGTCGTTGTTTGGATCGGTGCCGGTGACGAGGACCTCATCCTGATCGGAGATTCCATCCCGATCCGAATCATCCTCCGCGGTGGGAGGCGGCGCGTCCTCCGCAGGGACGTCTGGTGCAGGCGGTGGCGCGCTTGCCACCCCGTAGAGACTCTGTACGCCGGCGATATCATCCTCCCCGAGGAAGCGATGCGGTCCGCTGTAACTGGGATACATCAACGCGTCGGGGTCGTTGCTATGCGCCAAACCGAGGTTGTGACCGATTTCATGCGCGGCGACGGTGAGCAAGTCAACGTTCTGGGTGTTGCTGTTCACCCACCGTTCGTCGTCATCGAAGTGCAGAAATACGGACCGGTCATCATATGGATTTGGAAAGGACGCGTGCGCCAGCACATCGCCGGGTCCATCGAAAGGGTCGCCGTCACCGTGTTCGCCGGTTGCCCAGCCCATCACGATATCCGCCTGCTGGCAATTCGATACTTCCGTAAAACTCAGCGGTGTGTTCTGCGACCAAAGATCGAAGGCTTGCCTGATCACGGTTCGTTCCGCGTCATTGTTGATTTTGGCGGTCCCGTTGAGGAGGCAATAGCTGATCTCGAGTTTTCCCCATTGCGAAATGGCGCGATACTCCGAAAATGCAGCGGATTCATCGCCCGCATCCGGCAGGTCATCGTAGCGATACTCCGGCTCGGAGGTAGCGGGTATGGCGGTGGATGTTCCGCACGCGAGGGAAACAAGGGCGAGGACGATCACTCCGATACTGAAATTCAACGGTTTGGGCTGGTGCATGACGAAACCTCCGTGAGAGATTGTCTGTTTATAGCACATGCCCATCGGCTCATCAAGATACAGCTCGCGGTTCGGCGCAAAGCCTCGCACGTGAATCGTTTCTGTTGTAAAATTCAGGTACTCGATAGGAGAGAGGTAAATGCCATGACTGCTAAAACGCCGGCACCTGAGGCGGCAACGCCCCAGAAAGAAACGCCAAAAGAAGTCGCAAAAGAACCTCAAAAAGTCAATTATCCCCGTGTGCAACCACGTCCACATGGCTCGGTTCACCCGGAAGATTACATTGCCGAACGCGTGAACGATGCCATCGCTTGGTACGATAAGAATGCGAATAAATATAAAAAATATTACCTCCAGATGCGCGCGACAACGGTCATCGGTGGTGCGTTGGTGCCGGTCCTCGTCAATCTTGATTTTGACTATATCGATGTGCTCACGACGATTTTGAGTCTGATCGTGGTTTTGCTTGTCTCCCTCGAAAGTGTGTATCACTTCCGCGAGCAATGGACGAATTATCGCTCGACAGAGCAAAGCCTTAGACGGGAATATTTTCTTTTCACCTCCAAAGGCGGCACGTATGCCAATCAGGATAATGCCACCGCGTACACCCATTTCGTCGATCGGGTGGAAGAGATCATCGGCGTCGAAAGCTCATCGACGCTAAAGATCCTCTCATCATTGGCGGAAGCCAAGGCGGAGGAAAAAGCCAAACCCGCGCATGAGAAGAAATGACCCCTATCTCGATCTGAACGAATGACCGACATTTTTATCAGTGTGGGGCGGATCTCGGCGAGCGAAGAGGATGATTTTCTTCATGCCGTGGAGAATATTCTTAAGTCACACGGATTGAACCCTCGTACTGTCGGCCGTACCGACTTTGCCGATGAAAATCCGTTTCAAAAAGTACTACATGTGATGAAGGAATGTTCGGGGATCATTGTCATCGCGTCGGAGCGCATGGTTTTTGAACGCGGAATCGAATTCCCGAAAAGCATCGAGAAAACTGGCTTGAGGCAGGTTTTCATGCCGACCATTTGGAATCAGATCGAGGCGGCGATGGCATACGCCTTGCATTTGCCGATGCTGGTGATCGCCGAATCCAGCTTGCGCCCGGATGGATTTCTTGAACGTGAATACGATTGGTTGGTTCTCCGCTGGGGCGATCTTTTGCCTGAGCACTTGAACTCCGCAGAGTTTTTATCGGTCTTCGAAAAGTGGAAAACTAAGGTGGCTGATTTTGCGGGGCGAAATCAGCATTTAGATTGAGCGCTATCTTATTTCAAGAAGCGGTCGAAGAACTCGATCGTCCGTGACATGGCTGTGCTGAAATAGTTCGAGATGTTGTGGTTATCCCCTTCGTATTTGTAAAACTCGACGAATTGATTTTCAGCCAACATTTGGAAGAACAAGTTCTCCGAAAAGGACAGCGGAACATCGGCGTCTGCGGTTCCGTGATGTAATTGAATCGGACCTGATATCTCCGCGAGATAGGCGTTGGCGGAGATCGAATCCCAAAATTCTGGGTTTTCCTCCGGCGAGCCGTAGGTTTCCACAAGCGACGTGCGCCACGAACCCGGTCGCGGTGTCGGAGGGGTTGAACCGCCGGTGCCTCGCCGCCAGTTATACAACAAGTCTGAATACGAGCCGACGACCCCAGCCCAGATCACACCCACTTTCACATCCTTCGTGATCACCATGGAACGCAGGGTAATATATCCTCCCATGGAATGTCCCCACATGCCGATGCGGTTCGGGTCGGCTTCGGGAAAACGCTTCATCGAGGCGACCGCGTTCAACACATCTACGGTGTAATCGGGGCGGCTGTATGCGCCTCCCGCTTCGCCTTCGGAATTGCCGTGCCCGCGATAATCGGAACGAAAGACGATGTAACCGCTGCGCGCGATCAGATCAACATACGCCACGTAGCGTTCCGTCGTGACGTACACATCGGGTGGGATGAATCCGTGATTGAAAACGACGACGGGCCAGCCGGTGGCGGGTTTTTCTCCGTTCGGCACGGTCATCAGCGCGTAGATCTTCAATCCCTCTGAAAGATACGAGACGATATAACGATCGTAGTTGACCCCGGGGTCGAGCACGGTTTCGATGACCACGTCACTGCCGGGATATTCGCGCGCCCGCATCGCTTCGATCGACAGGGGATGTGGAATCGGCGTGGCGGTCGGAATCGCCGTCTGTGTGGAGGTTTCGGTGGAAGTCGTTGCGGGGAGGCGAGAGGCGGTTGAGGTGGACGAGGCAGGCGGCACGGAGGTCGACGCGTCGCTTTGAACCGTCCCGCAGGCGCACAGAATCAAAGGCAGGATGATCCAAGATGCAATGAGAATTTTTATCTTGTTCATCCTGCCATTGTAGCGTGACAAGATTAGAGTTCTTAGAGTGTTTTGCTAGGGTCCTTTAAATTTCCATAATTCTGTGCCGGAGTTGTCGTTGCCGTTCGCCTGAAAGTACAACTCGTTGCTGAATACCACGAGGTAGGAAGGACTCGAGTTGCCGGCGGTGTTGAGATCGCCTACGAGCTTTGGCGCATTCACGCCGTCGTACTTCCATAACTCGAAACCTTTGCCATCGTTGCTGGTTGCGCCGAAGTAAAGGGCGTTATTGAAAACGGTGAGGAAGGTCGGCACCGCATCGCCCGCGTTGGGATTAATGTCAGTGACGCGCATTGGAGCGTTCGTTCCATCATACTTCCAAATTTCGACGCCGAATCCGTCGTTGGCGTTGGCGGCAAAGTAGAGCGCGTTGTTGAAGACGGTCAAATAGGAGGGATTCGAATTTCCGACATTGGGGTTGATATCGCTGACGCGTGTCGGCGCATTCACACCATCGTATTTCCAAAGTTCCACGCCGAACCCGTCGGTACTGCTTGCGCTGAAATAGAGTGCATTGTTGAATACCGTGAGGTAAGCCGGATTGGAACTGCCGCTTCCCGGTACGATATCGCGATCGAGACTTGTGGAAGTGCCATCGGTCACCCAAAGTTCGGTGCCGGTGGTGTCGCCACCGGTCGCG
The DNA here is from genome assembly GCA_040753755.1 of Chloroflexota bacterium. Classification (GTDB taxonomy): domain Bacteria; phylum Chloroflexota; class Anaerolineae; order Anaerolineales; family Villigracilaceae; genus Defluviilinea. The sequence continues at coordinate 151,992 of JBFMDB010000004.1, read as the reverse complement.
CTGAAATACAGTTTGTTATTGAACACGGCTAAATACGCCGGATTCGCATTCCCTGCCCCGGGGTTGATGTCGGTCAATCGGCCCGCATCGGAACCGTTCCAGCGCCATAATTCCACGCCGCTGGTATCGCCGACAGCCCTGAAATAGAGTGCGCTATTAAAGGTGGTGAGATACGCCGGGTCGGAACCTGTAGGACCCGGATTAATATCCTTTGCCAGTGAAGGTGTCTTGGTCGTTGGGTCGTATCTCCACAACTCGGCACCGGTATTGGTGTTGCCGGTCGCGCGGAAGAACAACTGTCCGTTGAAGACCGCGAGATATGCGGGATCTGAACTCGTAGAACCGGGATTCACATCCGCAACGCGTTCGAACGGTGACTGGCTCACGGTCGTGAGGGTCACTTCCAGTGTGAAGTTTTTGGTCGAAGAACCGGAGACGGCAACAATATCAATGTTGGTATCTCCAGTGGAGGGGATGGTCCCGTTGAATGTCAAGTTTGAGTCCTGCGGTTTCAAGGTGCTTCCGTTGGAGGCAATGATCGCCAAGGCGAGTTCGTTGGCGGGCGCATTCAGAACCCTCACGCTAAGTGTCTGTCCTTGGGTCGCAGTAAACACATATCGAACCCTGCTGGATGCCTGCACACTCCCGGACAATGTGACCGGCGGTGTGATGCGGATCACATTCGTGGACGGCTGGGTGGGTGGGGGAGTGCTTCCTCCCGGGCAGGCTGTCGCGGCTTGTTGCGCCGGGGTCGACCCGCCGGCGGAGTTCAACGGAATCCTGAGGCAGTTTCCAAAGGAGGGAGAAGCGACTGTTTTGTTCGCGGCTTTCAACACATCGACCGCCGCGTTGAATCTCGTCCCGATATTTTCCCATGTGTCACCCACTTGGGCAACGTAGTAGCCCACGCACGGAGGTCCGTAAATAGGCGTGTTGTTGCTTCCGATATTGGGAATGGTGACCGTCATCTCTGGCAGGATCACATTCGGGTTGGCGATCGATGGGTTGGCATTCAACAGACGTTTGAATTCGTCGGGATTGTTCACGTTTACTGCATAGCAGCGAGCGATCTGCAGGAGCCATTCGCCTTTTTTCACCTGATGGGTGATCGTGGTTCCTTTTGTATAGTTGCCGCTGGGGACTGTGCCTCTCGTTACGGTACTGGTCGCGGGCTGGGAGGTTGTCGCCCCGCCGCCCGCCGCAGTGACCGAGTTGGTGATGTTCGCCGCGCCCATATCGGTTTGAGTGACGGTGTATTTTCCGGTGCATGTGAGGGATTCGTTGGGCGCGAGTGTTTTTGTCGCGACGTCACAATTGATCGGTGTGGGGATCTTGTTGTCCGTTATTACGAATTGGGCAGGTCCCAGAACAGTCGCTCCGGTATTTTTCACCGAGTACGTGTAGATAATCTCCTGCCCAGCCGCAGTGTAGGTCGTCACGTTAGGCGTGACCGTGACCATCAGGACTCGATTGGAAGCCATTGGAACGGTTGTGGTGACGCGATTCGAACTGACGCCGGCGATCTGCGCGGTCGCATTGCTCACCACCGAACCGGCGTTGAGATCGTTTTGGGTGATCGAATAGGTGGAAACACAGATGACTGATTCGTCGCGGTCGAGGTTGTTGTCGAAATTGCCAACTGAGGCGACGGTCGTACATGCAGGGGTGGTTGTCTTATCGTCTGCGACGGTGACCGATCCTGCGATCGAAGGATTGCCGGTGTTGGTCACCTTGTAACTATAGTTGATAACTTGTCCAACGGTGTTGAAGACCGAAGTTCCATTTACCACCGTGACAGTCAGGCTTATCGATGCCACATCACCTGAGGCGGGACCGATGGCTGCTTCTGGCGGTTGTGTCGGCGTGGTGGTACTGCCGCTTATGTTGCAACCATAGAGCATGAGCGCGATGACCACCCCGTACGTGAGAAAGCGAGTGAAGATCTTCATTTTCCGTACCCTTTCCTTTTCTGCCAACTTCGCGGCGGGAACTTCTGAATTCGAGGGTGAAACTCCATATGAGTATAGCACTTAGACGGGATTTTTCAACCGGCGTTCCCGGTTTTGGCGCAAAAGGCGGAAATTTGTCACTAGTATTTCTTTCCGGAGCGGATTATAGTGATCGTATCAAAAGAGTTGCCCGATCCCCGGCAGGGTCGGGCGAGGAGAATTATCATGGAGATCGAGATTGGAAAGGTCACGCATTACTATAACCACCTCAACGTCGCCGTGATTTCCCTCACGGACAATTTGAAACTAGGGGACAGAATTCACATCGTCGGCCATCACACCAACCTTACGGAACGCATCGCGTCGATGGAAGTGGATCATCAACCGGTGGTCTGGGTGAAACCCGGTGATAGTGTGGCGATCAAGGTACTTGACCGCGTCCACGAGCACGACAAGGTCTACCGCATCGTTGAGGACATGACGGAACACGCGCCAGCGTAAAGTAATCTCGCAAGGAAAGCAAGAGGGGATGTTTTGATTCCGTTACACACATTGGGCTCATACAGGTTGAGAAAGCAGGGCACGGCAATCATGGCATTGCACAGCCTCCGGAAACGATCTCGGCGACGAAGAACGCATATTCTTCATGGGTTGTCCATGAAAATCGCTTTTCTTGCAGTGTAATCAGTTGGTCGAATAACCCTGTTACTTGAATTTTACTGTGCGGCGGATATTGTTTAACGCCTATTCCAAAATCCCCGCGTAGCAAAACGATGCCTGGCTGGCGTGAATTCGATTCGGCCTGGGCCGGCACCAGCACAAGTAGAAAGGAGTTGGATTGGAAGAACACAGCTTCAACGACGACCGCAGTAAATGCCACTTGTGCTTCTTTGAAATCGTCAGCCCGAGCGAAGAAATCCCGGCTTTCTATCGTTCCAGCATCCATGCTGTATTCGAGTGGGCCGTAAAAACTAATTCCACCCGGATCGCAGGATAGTTCTACGTCGACTTGGAAATCCTCAAGCCGGAGTTCGGGCGGTGGTGTGAATGTGGGAGGAGTCGTTGGGCTGGGCATGTACGTTGCCGTGAAAGTCGGTGGCGGCGTTTCCGTTGGCGCGGCAGTTTGAGTCTGTGCCCGCGCGGCGCTCGCGGTTGCCGCTGGTTCTTCCGACGTCGGACCACAGGCGGATATTAAAAAAGAAATCACGGCGAAAAGTAATATTGGTTTCATGGCAAATCTCCTATTTTGTAAACGAATTCAATATGGGTGGTTGATTCGACAATGAGATTTTGCCCAGCTGCAACTGCCAAATCAAGATAAAAATCTGCCAAAAGACGCCAATGTGGAATTTCGTCATCGCCACTTGGTATAATTCCGCCCATCTTCATTACGGAGTTACTCAGCGCATGACCAAAAAACTGACTGGCAACGAAATCCGCCAAACCTTCATCGATTTTTTCGTCGAGCATGGCCATACCGCCGTGCCATCGATGTCGCTCGTCCCGGGCGGGGATAGCACGCTTCTCTTCACCAACTCCGGCATGGTGCAGTTCAAAGATGTGTTCATCGGCACCGACAAGAAACCATACACCCGCGCCGTGGACTCGCAAAAGTGTATGCGCGTGGCGGGCAAGCACAACGATCTTGAAGATGTGGGGCGCGACGACACGCATCACACCTTCTTCGAGATGCTCGGCAACTGGTCGTTCGGCGATTACTACAAAAAGGAAGCCGTCGCGTGGTCGTGGCAGTTATTGACCGATGTATGGGGTTTGCCCAAGGATAAGATCTACGCGACCTGTTTCGAAGATGATCAGGGCAATGTCCCGCGGGATGACGAAGCCGCCGAGATCTGGAAACAGCAACCGGGCTTCAACCCCGAGCATGTTTTATTTTTCGGGCGCAAGGAAAATTTCTGGCAAATGGCTGAGACGGGTCCCTGCGGTCCGTGCTCCGAAATCCATCTGGATCGCGGCGAAGAATTTTGCGATATGAAGAACGTTCCCGGGCATGTATGCGCCGTCAACGGCGGGTGCCAGCGTTTCCTCGAATTGTGGAACAACGTATTCATTCAATACAATCTTTTCGACGACGGCCGCCTTGAACCGCTCCCGCAAAAACATGTAGACACCGGCATGGGCTTCGAGCGCATCGTTGCTGTGTTGCAGGGCGTCGACTCGAACTACAAGACCGACCTCTTCACCGGCTCGCTCGAAGTGCTGCGTAGCCTCACCGGGCACAGCGAAAAAGAAATGCTTGCCGATTTCACCCCTTATCGCGTCATCTGCGACCATGTCCGTTCGGCGGCATTCCTCATCGCGGATGGCGTCGTGCCTGGCAACGCCGGTCGCAACTACGTGGCGCGTATGATCGTCCGCCGCGCCGCGCGCTTCGGCTCGAAGATCGGATTGAACGAACCGTTCCTCGCCAAAGTTGCCGAAGCGGTGATCCAACAATACGGAGATTTCTATCCTGAACTCAAAAAGGCTCAGCCCGCCATCTTCGACAATTTGACCCGGGAAGAGGTCCGCTTCGCGCGGACGGTGGAAGCTGGTACCAACCATTTGCAAAATCACCTCGACGCGCTCCGCGCCTCCAATCAAACCATCCTCGATGGACACAACGCCTTCGACCTATACGCCACGTACGGGCTTCCATTCGAAATCTCACGCGATATCGCCCGCGAGCAAGGGCTTGATGTGGACGAAAAAGGATTCAACGACGCCAAAGAGGATCACGCCAAAGCGTCCGCTTCTTCCAAATTCAAGGCAAAGATGGGCGAAGACGCGGAATTCTTTGCGGGCATCTTGAAAGACCTGCAATCGAAAAAGAAACTCGGCAAAGACGGAGTGGAATACGATCCGTACAATAGCCCGCGCGTGGAAGGCGAGGTGCTTGCGCTGGTTGTCAACGGCGAGCGCGTGGATACGGCTTCACTCGACGACCAGGTCGAAGTTATTCTGCCGAAGACCGGCTTTTATATCGAAGCAGGTGGGCAGGTGGATGACACGGGCTATATCCGGAGTTCCAGCAATTCCTCTGCTGGAACAACAGAGGGGGGTTGGGAAATCGAAATCACCGCCATGCGCCGCGCCTCTGCAGGGGTTATTGTCCACATCGGGACGGTCATCGCCGGTCAGCCGAAAGTAGGCGATAAAGCCATCGCGGAAGTAGACCTGATGCGCCGTCACGACATCATGCGCAATCACACCGCGACTCATTTATTGCACAAGGCTTTGCACACCGTCTTGAGCGACCAAGCCAAACAGGCGGGTTCGCTTGTCGCCCCGTCCTATCTGCGATTCGACTTCAATCATCCCGAAGCGTTGACCTCCGAACAACTCGAACGGGTCGAGCGCATGGTCAATGAAGCCATCGCCGCGGACATGCCTGTTCACAAAGAAACGAAGTCGTTGGACGACGCGAAAAAAGAAGGCGCAATGGCGCTGTTCGGTGAAAAATACGGCGAGACGGTGCGTACGATTTCGATATTAAGCTCTTCGGGGTCGGATTCCCCGAAGGAGCATAATGTTCATAAGTATTCCTATGAGTTGTGCGGCGGCACGCATCTCGAACGGACGTCCGACGTCGGTGCGTTCCTGATCGTGAGCGAAGGATCGGTCGCCGCGAATGTTCGCCGCATCGAAGCGGTGACCGGTCGCGGCGCGTATGAATTGACCGCAAAGCGATTCAAAACGCTTAAACAATCTGCGGCGCTGTTGAAATCATCCGTAGATGAAGTTCCGAATAAGATTGCGATGCTTGAAGAAGAATTGACGGCTAAAACAAAACAGATTTCTGTGCTTCGCGCCGAATTAGCCAAGAATCAATTTAACGAATTATTGCCTATGGCGCAGAGAGTAAAGGAGACAACCGTGCTGGCGGCGGAGGTGCCGGCTGTCGACGCGGACACCTTACGTTTGTTGGCAGATGAATTCCGCGCGTTTTATGGGAGCGGGGTTTGTGTCCTCACTTCCAACCCGGGCGGCAGATCGATTGTGATCGCCTCCGTGACGGATGACCTGGTCAAGCGCGGACTCAAGGCGGGTGATCTTATCACCGGTATCGGCGGCAAAGGCGGCGGGCGTCCCAACATGGCGCAGGGCAGCCTGACGGGGAATGTCCATGAAGCGTTGGGCAAAGTTGCTAAAGTTGTTGAAGAAAAATTGAAATAAGACTGTAGGGGCGAACCAACGTGTCCGCCCCTTATCGTTTAGTACTCAACAAAAAGGAGTTTCAGATGTCTCGATTGTCAAGAATTTCGATGTGCGCTTTGGTCTTCGTTTTCCTGCTAGCCTGCTCTCTGATCACCAACCCGATCAATCAGGTCCAAGACACGGCGAATACCGCTCAGGCGATTGCCTCGGATGCAGTTGCTCTGGCAACGCAAGCCGTGCCGTTCGAAACGTTGATTGCCAACCCGACCGTCCTTGCATTTGGCGACATTTTCAATCCACAAGGCGCACCGGTGACTGAATGGAATGGGATCCCCGTTATGCCGCAGGCAACCGCAGGCGAAGAGGTAACGGGTTTGTATAGCTATAAAGCCAATGCAACCAATGAGGAGGCAACGGAATTCTATACAACTCAACTCACTTCACTGGGTTGGTCTGAGCAGGTCAGGGAGATCGGCGAGACAACACTGCTGTATTATGTGAAAGATCAGCAAGGCGTGACGATTACCATTGCACCTGCCGATACTAATAGTATTCTGATCTGGCTCGTCCTGCAATAAGATTTGACTCTAGATCAAACGAGACGGGCTGTTTTGCCTGTCTCGTTTTTTCATTCCTCGTAAACGATCCTGCCATCGATCATCGTCAATACCGGTTTAGCCGAGCGGATATCCTCCGGCTTCAACGCGAACAGATCATGTGAGAATAGAACTAAATCGGCGAGATAACCTTCTTTCACCTGTCCTTTTTCATTCTCTTTGAATTCCACGTAAGCCGCGTCGCGCGTGTAGCCGAGGATACATTCTTCGAGAGTCAATCGCTGATCCGGGTTATCTTCTGCAAGCTTTTTGCGGTTGAGCGCAAAATTCAAGTTATACATCGGGTCGAACGGAGCGACCATCCAATCGCTTCCAAGAGAAAGATGCGCGCCAGCGTCCTTCAAGCTGCGCCACGGAAATGCCAGGTGCCAGCGCTGTGGACCCGTACGCGCCGTCCACACAAGATCATCTTGCAGGCTGAACGGCGCGTGACTCATCTGCATCGAAGCAATGACGCCTAACTCTTTGAACCTCGGCATGTCCTCGGGCTGACAGACTTCGATATGTTCGATGCGGTGACGGCTGTCCCGCTTCCCATTCGACCTTTGGATTGCTTCAAATCCATCGAGCGCTTGCCGCACCGCCGCGTCGCCGCAACAATGGACGGCAACCTGCAATCCCAGCTTGTCGCACAGGCTCGCCATGCGGACGAAATGGTCGAGAGAAAAGATTGGCTCCACCTTTGTTTCGGGCACATCCGCGTACGGATGCACGTTGAAGGCGGTGTACGATTCCCACACGCCGTCCATGAAAAACTTTGCCGCACCGCCGCGTACGAAATCCATTTGAACTTTTGCCATTGCTGCCGCTTCTACGAGATCGTTCTCCGTTGCCTGCGGGCGGACGTGATACGGCGCATACATGCGCAGATTCATCTCGCCTGTGTCTTCGAGCGCGGCGTATGCCATCAACTCTTCCATGTTACTGCTCATGTCGTGTACGCTGGTAATGCCCGTTTTGTTGAATTCCTTGATCGCCAGTTTTAGCAACTCACGTTTGCGGTTCGAATCGGGTACGGGCATAAGGCTGTAGACCGCCCTCATCGCATCGCCCTCGCGCAGTTCGCCGGTAGCGAGTCCGTTTTCGTCGCGGACGATGATGCCATTCACCATGTCACGCCCATTGTCTTTCAATATGCCCGCCATTTCCAGCGCTTTTGTGTTTGCCCACGCGGTGTGACCGTCGAACGCGCCGATGTACACCGGGCGATCGGGGAGGATGTCATCCAGCTCCTGCCTTGTGGAAACGATGTTGTAGCGGAGGCCGCGTCCTGCGATCCATGCGTCGGTTTTGTTGTTCGATGCAAACTTGAGTAAAATTTGTTTCAATTCATCGTTGTTTCTTACGTCGCGCAGTTCGGCATGACCCATCCACAACGCGCCGGAGAGCAGGTGCACGTGTGAGTCGATGAATCCCGCTGTGAGTGTCCGCCTTCCCGCGTCGATGACGCGTGTGGCTGAAGATTTGAATCCAGCCGCCCCGGCGTTCGAACCGACGTACACGATGCGATCCCCTTTCACCGCGAGAGCCTCCGAGCGCGGGTTAGAATGGTCGCTGGTGAAAATCCGTGCGTTGGTAATGATGATATTTGCCGATGACATACTCATCCTTTAGAGAGAATTTTCTCCACTATACGTAACTTCACCTGGCAGGTCAAGCCTTGTACGCGGCGCATCGAATGTCCTGCAGTTTGTGTTAATGAGTCTGGGAGTTGCCATGACAAACATACTGATTTATTCGGTTTTTGGTTATTTGTTCGGAGCGATCCCTTTTGCGTATCTGATCGGAAAATTCGTCGTCAAGCGCGACATTCGGCAAGTGGGGGACGGCAACCCCGGCGGCACGAACTTGTGGATCGCCGGAGGATGGAGAATCGGCTTGCTGACGACGTTCATCGAAATCTTCAAGGGATTCCTGCCCGTCTACCTTGCGCGCCGCGCCGGACTTTCAGACTGGTCGCTCGTGCCTGTGCTTCTTTCTCCCATTCTAGGGCATGGCACACAACCCTTCCTCAACTTCCGCGGAGGGAAAGCGCTCGGCGCAACCGGCGGCGCGTGGATCAGTGTCATCGGCTTTTGGGTGTTCCCGATCTTCGGCATCGGCGCGGCAACCCTGCTCGCGCTGCAAAAGGAAAACGCGTATGCCTCCATTGCAGGCATGTTCGTGCTCCTTGGATACACCATTTTCTATAACCGCGCGGACTGGATGATCGCTTTTGCTTTATTGAATACGTTGCTCATCCTGTGGACCCATCGGAAGAATTTAGGCAGACCGCTCGTCTTTCGTGAATGGATTGCCAGCAGGTTCTCGCGGAGGCTTGCGTGAATTGGGTGTCGCAGTATTTGGAGATTTTTCCGTACACGGTTCTAGGATTTACCGTATTCCTATTATTGATCGGCGTTATCAATTTTTTTGCCATCAAACGGTTCGACGAATACCCGACAGCAAAAGAGTCTCCGCGCGTTTCCATCCTCGTCCCTGCGCGCAACGAAGCAGAAAAGATCGAAACATGCGTGAAATCCCTGCTCGCGCAAAATTATTCGGATTTTGAAGTCCTCGTACTAGACGACCACTCGAAGGACGAAACGTATTTAATTCTAGTGCGGTTGGCCGAACAAGATCCGCGCTTGCGTGTGCTGGCTGGCAAACCACTCCCGGGCGGATGGCTCGGCAAGCATTGGGCATGTCATCAACTCGCTCGAGCCGCAACAGGCGATTTGCTTCTTTTCACCGATGCGGACACGCGTCACGCGCCGAACATGCTCAGGGATAGCGTATCTGCATTTCTCGCCGAAGGCGCGGATATGCTGACGATCTTCCCGCGCGAAGAGACGGTCACATGGGGTGAGAAGTTCATCATCCCTGCCATCGGTTTTTTTATTTTCAGTTTCCTGCCGCTTGCCCTTGTGCAGAAATTACGCCTGCCCGCGCTGGCTGTTGCCATCGGGCAATTCATGATGTTCCGCCGCGGCTCGCTCGAAGCGGTCGGCGGGTTTGAGTCGGTGCGCGCCAACACCATGGACGACGTGTCGCTGGCGCGGCAGATCATCCGTCACGGCTACCACTGGCGCATCATGGACGGGACTCAACACGTCACTTGCCGCATGTACAACGGATTTTGGGAAACAGTGGACGGCTTCACAAAAAACATCTTTGCCTATTTCGATTACCATTTGTTGTTGAGCGCATTCGCATGGACGTGGATTTGGCTTGCGTATGTACTGCCGCCGCTCGTTTTGCTGGCGGATGCCTTTGGGATGCCGGTTGAATTTTTTCCGTATCGAATCGCTGTTTTTTCAACTGCATTAGCGCTTCTCAGTTGGGCAATATCCTTCCGGCGTTTTCGTTTTCCGATGGCGCTGTTGGTAATTTACCCGGTCACGCTGACATTGTTCGTCCTCATCGCGTACCGCTCCATGGCTTACAACCTTACCGGTCAAGCCAATTGGAAGGATCGCACGCTCGCGCCGCCGCTGTGGAGGTGGTGAGGTTTTGCCACAGAGAACACAGAAAATTTTGAGTTCTTTCTCAGAATCGCAGCGTCCTCTGTTCTAGGTTTTTTGTTCGGTATAATTCCCCTCGTTGAAAACAAAGATCATCACTCTCGAATCGCATGACGATTTGATCTCTGTCCGCGACCGCATGTCGTGGGCGAAGACGCCGCGCATTTTGCTCGTCGTTCCCAAGTTCGAGAAGGTCACGCTTAAGCAGGCGGATTTTAAAATCCTCCAACGACACGCGTCCACGCTCGGCGCGCAGTTGGGCATTGTCACGCGGGTGAGGCGGGTGCGCGAAGACGCCGAAGAGTTGGGGATTCCTGTGTTTGAGTCAACAGGGGAGGCGCAAATGGTGGCGTGGATGCAGGCTCCGCAAAAGAAGGTGATGCGGCGCGCCCCGGCGAAGAATCTGCGTGCGAGGCGGGAGCAGGTTCAAATCGGCGAAGAAGCGTGGCGCGCGCATCCCGTCACCCGGTTGAGCGCGTTCATCGTCGGTGTGCTGTCTGTGTTTGCCATCGTCGCGCTGTTCATTCCGCGCGCGCAAATCCGCTTGAAGCCGGTCACCGAAACCCAAAGTGTTGTATTGCCTGTAATTGCCAGTGATACGACCGGGTCTGTTTTTGTCACGGGCAACATCCCCGCGCGTGAAAAACGAATCATTCTCGACGGCACGCAAACGGTGATCGTGACGGGCGAGGGCACTGTGCCGCAATCGAAGGCGCGCGGCGTGGCGGTGTTTCGCAATCTCACGTCTGACGCGGTGACCATCCCTGAAGGCACGGTCATCGAAGCCGTACGCGATGAACTTGTGCAATTCGTGACCCTGGAAGAGGGTATCGTGGGCGGGGGCGTTGGCGAAACGATCGAGATACCCATCGAGGCTGTTGAAGGCGGCGTTATCGGCAACCTGCCCGAAGATTCGTTGATCGTCATACGCGGCGCGCTTGGGCTTTCGCTTTCGGTCACGAACCCTGAGCCGACGAGCGGCGGACGTGAACGATCCTCTGTGCAAGCAAGCGATGCGGATCGCGCCCGCGCCAAAAAGGTGTTGACGGAATTTCTCGATGGCGAAGCGCGCTCTGAATTTTTGAACGATGTGGCTGCAGGCGACGTTCTTTTTGATGGAACGATTTCAGTTTCGCAAATTTTGCTGGAGGAATATGACCCGCCTGCAGGCGCGGCTGGCACCACGTTGACGTTGACCATGCAGGTGGAATATTCCGCGCGCTACGCCTCCGCTTCGGATCTGACGCAACTTGCCTCACTTGCGTTGAACGCGTCGCTCCCTTCCGGTTTTCGCGCCGCCTCCGACGCGGTGACAATCGAATCTGCCGGCGTGCCTGAATTGGGAGACGATGGGTCTGCCCGCTGGCAAATCCGCGCTGAGCGGCAGATCGTTCAATCCGTTGACCCCGCGCTAGTGACATATTTGATTCGCGGTTTGAGCGTTGACGAGGCGCAATCGCGTTTGGGAGAATCTTTTTCATGGGAAGGCGAACCTGAGATTTCGATGTTCCCTTCGTGGTGGCGATGGATTCCGCTGCTACCCTTTCGCATTGAGGTAGTAACGGAATAGATTTATTCTTCACCACCGAGACGCTGAGTCGCGGAGATTTTTTTTTCAGCGCCTTCGTGCCTCCGTGGTTAGATCGGATGTTGAATTGAGAATAATGGCAGTTGACCATGGCGAAAAACGGATCGGTCTTGCGCTCAGCGATCCGATGGCGACGATCGCCAGCCCATTGAAGGTGATAAAACACGTTTCGCGCGTCGTCGACGCGGCGCAGGTAGCGAACCTTGCGAGCGAAAAGGAAGTCGGTTTGATCGTAGTCGGGCAATCGTTCGACGAAGAAGGCAAGCCGAATCTCGCAGGCAGACGCGCCGCGAAATTCGCCGAGGCGTTGAAAGGACAGACTCGAATTCCCGTTGAGCTATTCGACGAATCGTTCAGCACACAGGACGCGCGCGGTGTCGTTATCGAAATGGGCGTCTCGCGGAAAAAACGCGCGGGTCATCATGATGCCCTTGCGGCGGTGGCGATACTGCGTTCATTTATAGAGGCTCGAAGAACGTAAACAGGTACACAAGTAGACAGTGTAGACACGTATACACGTGGTCACCTGTTTACCTGTCTACGTGTCTACGTGTTTACTTTTCCTCCCATGCGAAAAATCATCCCAATTCTCTTAACCCTCTTTCTTCTCGCCTGCGCCTTATTCGCCTTCATCACCATCCCCTCCGAAGCCGCGCGGATTTACGGTGAGCCTGCGCCGTGGCTCACGATGTTTCAGCGTGTGCAATATTCTGCGCGATTGCTATGGTACGATGGCTTGCTCACGCGTCCACTGAATCCCGACGCGGGTGAGCGAAATTTCAGAATCGAGTCGGGGCAGTCGGTGAGTTCGATAGCGGCAAGTTTATACGATGCAGGTCTGATCCGCGACGCCGAATCGTTCCGCGCATATCTCGTCTATGCGGGAATGGACACCTCCATTCAAGCGGGTGAGTACAAACTCAGCGCGGCGATGTCTGCGATTGACATTGCGCGCGAAATACAGGATGCAAGCTCCACCGAAGTGACGTTCACCGTCCTTGCGGGCTGGCGAATGGAGGAGATCGCCGCTTCTCTTCCCACTTCGGGGTTGGCGATCACACCCGACGAATTTCTCGCCGCCGCGCGGACCCCCCGTGATGATTTTGAATTCCTCGCCGGAGCCGCATCCTCGGAGGGATTCTTATTTCCCGATTCGTATATCCTTTCGAGGAACACAACGGTAAATGAGTTGATGAATGAACTTCTCCGCAACTTTTCATTACGTCTGACATCTGAATTGACCTTTGGTTTTGAAGAAGAGGGGTTGACGGTATATCAAGCCGTGATCCTCGCGTCCATTGTGGAGCGCGAAGCGGTGCGTGAGGAAGAGAAGCCGCTGATCGCGTCTGTTTATCTAAACCGCCTGAACATCGGCATGAAATTGGATGCTGATCCAACCGTTCAATATGCGCTTGGCTATGATTTCGCCAAAGGGACGTGGTGGAAAAATCCCCTCAGTTTGAACGACCTGCAATTCGACTCACCGTTCAACACCTACGTGTATAGAGGGTTGCCTCCGGCGCCGATCTCCAACCCGGATTTGGATTCGTTGCAGGCGGTCGCGTTCCCTGCGGAAACGCCGTATTATTACTTCCGCGCGAAGTGCGACGGTTCAGGCTATCATTCCTTTGCCGAGACGTTCGAGGAACACGTGGCGAATGGGTGTGAGTGATGAACTTGAGGAGTATAATAACAATCGTTGACCCTTTTAATATTAATAGGTGAACTATGAAATCTGACATTTCCATTCCCAATCCTGTTTTTCATGCGGCGCAAAACCTCGCCAAAAAAATGGGCGTTTCGTTGAGCGAGTTGTATACCGCCGCGCTGAACGCGTATGTGGCGGAGCATGAAAAGGAGAATATCACAGAGACGCTGGATCAGGTTTACACCGACGAATCTTCGACGTTGGAACCAGAGCTGGTCAAAATGCAGGCTGTAACTTTGAACGATTCAGTTTTTGATTTTCTAGATAGCCCTGTTGAAGACGTTTATACACTGAAGGATGGGAAGTCTTTTCAGGAATAATCCCCGTATAGAGAACACTTATGACGGGGGCATCGAGGAACGTTTTCATCATTTGGCTCCACATGGAGGAAATAATGATAAAAGAAACAAAAGGCAAAGACGGTAATGTGGTATGGAGAGTTGATAAATCCAAGAATTTTTACGAATACGTGTTTATTAAAGATTCCGCACAAGGAAAACTGATCAAAAGGCTGATTTTTAAGGACGCCACAAAAAAGCCTATCGGGTTTAGTCAGGCTGGATATGGTTTCAGAGGCGCGCTAAGACCGATCTATTTTTTATTACGAGACAGCTTCAGCGAGATAGATGAAATCATCATAGCAAGCCAAAAATCCTCAATAACTCGCAGGAAAATTCATTTCAATAAAAAAGAATACGATTCCATGGTTGCCTCCCTTGGAACAGTTTACAAGGAAAATTCAAACAGGCTGACCAATGAGACATTAATTGAATTAGAAAAGATATTCCCTCAAAAGTTCAAATCAAAGACAAAATCCCTCGCCTACACTTCGGGAACTTTGGCTCGCATTTTGTCGAAAAAGGGTGTAGTTGACCAAATGAACTCGGACGATATAGGCAAGGTTGTTGAATTATTACCTCTGCTAATGGATAAGTCAGAAAAGGCAAAAGTTGGTTTTCTATCAAAAATTCAGTTTGCCGATTTACGGAACAAATCAACAAAGATCGAGTTGAAGAAAATCGTTGATGAATTTGACAGACTGCTGAAAAAACGAAATCAAAAAGAAAGTGAGTGGCAGGAGTTCTTCAAGAAAAATATGCTGTTTATCAATTCGGCGTACATAAAATTGATAGACAAGAAGAATATCAACATTACCGTCAGCATCCCCGATTTTCTCCTGATAGACCAATTCCAGTTTATGGATGTATTTGAAATCAAGAAGCCTGATTTCGATTGTCTAAAATTCGATAAAAGCCACAACAACTATTATTGGAGTACCGAAGCCAGCATGGCAATTGCACAGGTCGAAAAATACCTGTTTGAACTGGAGCAGAACTCGCATTTGGTTGTTGCGGATTTGAGAAAGCAAAAAATTGATGTAAACATCATCAGACCCAGAGGCTACGTTTTGATTGGCAAACGAACCGACTACGACGAGAATGCTCAGAATTCGTTTAAAATACTGAATGACTCCTTGAAGAACGTGCAAGTTATCTTCTTTGACGATCTCCTGAATACGCTAAAAAGCAAATACATCATTATCAAGAAGAAATAACAGGATTTTTCTGGAGACCCCTTAATGCCCACTTTGCACTGGCTCAAAGACGAAGAAGCCCGCAAAACTTCAAGTCAAATACCTTATCGCCTGCTCGAAGCCGACCCGAAACTATCTTATGGGGTTTCGGATTCGGAAAACATGCTGATTCAAGGCGATAACCTCGAAGCTTTGAAAGCCTTAATGCCTTATTATGCGGGACAGGTGAAGTGTATTTACATTGACCCGCCCTATAACACCCAAAGCGCATTTGAACATTACGACGACAATTTGGAACATTCGATTTGGTTAAGCACGATGTATCCTCGCTTAGAAATGTTGCGCGAATTATTGGCGCAAGATGGTTCTATTTGGTTCTCAATAGATGACAATGAGATTCATTATTTTAGAGTGATCTTGGATGAGATATTCGGTCGAGATAAATTTGTGGCAACCAATGTTTGGCAAAAGCGATATTCGCGCGAAAATAGAGAAGCAATTGGTGATGCCCATGATTATGTGCTGACTTATTGCAAAGATGTAAAACTTTTCAAGGAAACAAGAAACTTGTTACCTCTCGGTGAAAAGCAGAAAAGCCAATATAAAAACCCTAACAACGACCCCAGAGGTTCTTGGCAATCAGTTTCGTTATTAGCCCAAGGTTATCGCCCCAACCAAATGTATGAGATTGTTGCACCAAATGGAAAGAAGCATATTCCGCCACCTGGAAATTGCTGGAAAATTATCAAGTCAGAATACGACAAACTCATCGCAGTAAATAGGGTTTATTTTGGAAAAGACGGCAATGGCGTTCCGCGCCGTATTCATTTTTTGAAAGATGCCGAAGGCGTTGTGCCTTGGACTTGGTGGAACCATGAAGAAGTCGGACATACTGGGGAGTCAAAAAACGAAGTGAACGAATTATTTGGCTCGAATGTAAGTTTTGAAACGGCAAAACCAGAACGCTTAATTCAGCGTGTTCTACAAATCGCTACTAACCCAGGTGATCTTGTTCTCGATTCCTTTCTTGGTTCAGGCACAACCGCCGCCGTTGCTCACAAAATGGGCAGAAGATACATCGGCGTTGAAATGGGCGAGCACGCCGTTACCCATTGCGCCCCGCGCTTAAAAAAGGTTATTGAAGGGGAGCAAGGCGGCATTTCAAAAGAAGCCAACTGGCAGGGCGGCGGTGGTTTTCATTTTTATCGTTTAGGTGAAACCATTTTTGATGAGCAAGGACATATCAACGAGAAAGTAAAATTCAAACCACTGGCGGCGCATGTTTGGTTTTCAGAAACACACACTCCATTATTGCAGATGTCAAAGACCTCCTTACTCGGCATTCACAATGAAACCGCCTATTACCTTTTGTACAACGGCATTCTTGGCGACACTGACCCCAAAGGCGGCAATGTGCTTACTCCGAAAATTTTGCGCCAACTGTCAAAGCATAAAGGCAAGAAGATAATCTACGGCGAAATGTCCATGTTGGAAGAAAGCGTTCTTCAAAAGGAAGAAATTACGTTCAAACACATTCCTTACGACATCAAGGCGCGTTGATATGCTCACACTCAAAAAATACCAAACCGATACGCTTGATTTTTTACGTCGATTTCTCGAAGAAGCCCGTTTTGGAAATCATCCAGCGGCTTTTGAGCATTTTCAAACCGAGTCGGCGAAACGCGCCGCGCCAAGCCCATATCGTTCATTGCCTGAATTGGAGAATACGCCGTATGTCTGCCTGCGCCTGCCAACGGGCGGCGGAAAGACGTTGCTTGGAGCACACACGATTTCAACCGCCGCGCAAGCATTTTTAGAGCAGGATTTTCCACTTGTTTTGTGGCTCGTCCCAACCAATACCATTCGACAGCAAACACTTGAAACGCTAAAGAATCCACGTCATCCCAACCGAGAAGCCATTACACAAAAATTTGGCAGTCAGGTCTTGGTTTTGGATATTGCCGATTTCAAACAAATTCGCCCGCAAGATATTCGAAGCAAAGCCGTTATTGTGGTTGGTACGATGCAAACCTTGCGCGTGGACAACACCGAAGGTCGCAAGGTATATGCTCATCACGAAGATCTTGAACCCCATTTTGTAAATATCCCCAAGACTTTGGAGGGATTGGAGAAAATCGAAGAAGGCGCAGGGAAAGGCACAATCAAGTTTTCATTTCGCAATCTTCTTTCCCTTCATCGTCCGCTCGTGATTGTAGACGAAGCCCATAATGCGACTTCAAAGTTAAGTGTTGAAGTCATGCAAAGAATTCAACCTGCCTGCATAGTCGAATTCACCGCCACGCCTGCAAGCAATAGCAACATTCTACTTAGCGTCTCGGCTTCCGAACTCAAGGCCGCCGATATGATCAAACTGCCAGTCGTTTTGACGGAACATCAGACATGGCAGGAAGCCATCACCGCCGCCGTGCAAACCCGCGAGAAACTTCAAAAGCTAACCACAAAGGAACGCGATTACATCCGCCCAATTGTTTTATTCCAAGCCGAAGACAAAGGGCATGACATCACTTACGAAGTGGTTTTGAATTATCTGCTCGAACAAGAAAAAATACCGCGTGAAAGAATTGCCATTGCGACTGGCAATCAACGCGAACTGGATGGAATCAATTTGCTTGATAAAGATAACAAAGTTGATTTTGTTATCACCGTCGAAGCATTGAAAGAGGGTTGGGATTGTCCTTTTGCCTATGTCTTTTGTTCTGTGGCAAGAGTGCATTCCAAAAAAGACATCGAGCAAATTCTTGGTCGTGTCCTGCGAATGCCGTATGCCAAAAAGCGCGTTCAAGAAGAACTTAACCGCGCTTACGCACACGTTTCAGAAGACAGTTGGAAGAATGCAGTTTCGGAACTGCAAGACCGCATGGTAAGCATGGGCTTTGAGGAACAGGAAGCCCAACAGTCCATTCTGCCCCAACCCAGATTGCCTTTCATGGAAGATGAAACAGGTCAATTGCCCCTAACAGCGCAGCCTATTGTGAAAGTCATTTTGAGCGCGTCGCCTGATTTATCGCTTTTTACTCCCGATGAACTTTCGCAGATTACAACTAATCAAATCAGTGAAAAGGAAGTTGAATACAAAGTAACTGGCACGATCTCTTCCGAGTTTGCTGAAAAACTGATCAATGCCGCGCCGAAGAAAGACCGTGAAGTCGTTGAAAAAACAATTGCCGTTCAACAAGCCCAACAACCCAAAACCCCTTCTCAACGCGGCGAGAAATTTGTTGTTCCGCAATTGTGCATGTTCAAAGATGGTGAGTGGACAGTCGCTATAAAGTCAGAATTTTTAGATCCCCGTGACTGGGACTTGTTGAAATACCCAGCCGAACTAACTGAAAACGAATTTTCCATCAAGGAAGAAGCCGATACCTGGTTGATTGATGTACAAGGCAAGCGTTTGACCACAAAGTATTTGGGAAGTGAGACCTTGTTCGATCTGAGTGATGCGCCAACCAATTGGACAATCGGTCAGTTGAGTCAAGATTTGGAGAAAAGGGTAAGGCAGGATTTTGTTCGTCCGCAAGTTTTGCTCGAATACCTCCGCAGGACTGTTTCTTATTTGAATGAAAAAAGGAAAATCCCGCTTTCCGACCTTGTCGGCGCACGTTTTATTCTCGAAAAGGCTTTACGAGATAAAGTCAAAGCAAATTACGATGACGCAATGGCAAAAGGTTATCAAGCCAGATTGTTTGGCAAAGAAGCCGCTGTCGAAGTCAAGTTTGACAATTACGCATTTGAATTTCCAACCGACCCATTCCTTTATCCCGCTCACTGGT
Organism: Chloroflexota bacterium; assembly: GCA_040753755.1. Taxonomy (GTDB): domain Bacteria; phylum Chloroflexota; class Anaerolineae; order Anaerolineales; family Villigracilaceae; genus Defluviilinea. The sequence goes on along the minus strand of JBFMDB010000004.1, from coordinate 133,144 downwards.
ATTACAGCGGCGGTTATCAATGGAATCGAAATTATTACCCAAGAGTCGGTGAATTGGAATCAGAAGGTGAAGAATTAGAATGCGCCCAAGCCGTTGATCGAAATATGGCTGTGCGATGTTGGGTGAGAAATATTCCGAAATCCGATTACTCTTTCAAGCTGCCAACTTCAACTGACTATTTCTATCCCGATTATGTTGCCTTGCTCAACGATGGAAGAATTCTTGTTGTCGAATACAAAGGCAAACCCTACGAAACCAACGATGATTCAAAAGAAAAAATGAATATCGGCGAATTATGGGAATCAAAGAGCAAGGGAAAAGGCTTGTTCCTGTTTGCTGTCAAGCGTGATGTACAAGGCAGAGATGTTTACAAGCAAATTGAAGATAAGGTGAATGGAAGATAAGACTTGCTAGCGCGTCTGCCTAAACCCATCCCACACTTCCAGCGCGGGTTTGGGGGAGCGGTCGGGATATTGAAAGCCCACGTGCGAAAAATATTCAAGGAAAGCGATATCGTCGGTGTTTTGTCCTTTTGAGCGGGCGAATTCGGCATACGAATCCATGTTGAAATCGGTCAGCGCGAGGTTGACCCAAAAGAGCAGACGCGAGCCGAGCTGGTCGTGAATCGCGTTGAGGAACGCGACCTGTCCCTCGGGCGTGCCTTGCGCGAATTCAACGTCTTGGGAGGAGAATCCGCCCTCCGCAACGGCGACAGGTTTACCCGTCCGCGCGAGAAGCGGGGAATAATAATCCGCTGGGATGTCTGACGCGGAGGGGAAAACGAAGTACGGATAGGTCGAGATCGCCCACACATCCAGATTCGGTTCGAAGGCTTCCACCTGTTCCCAGTTGGGTTCGAACTTTTGCCGATTTCCCTCTTCAGGCTGGGGGAACATGTTGTTGAGGTCGTCCCATTGAAACGTGACGAAGATTTGCGTTTCAGGCGCTTCGGCTTTGACGAGCGCGTAGATCTCGTTGTAGAGGCTGACGAAGTTCGGCGCGTCGTCGGGGTGCGCATCCATGTAGGTGTTGATCTCGGAGGCGAGACCGAGATAGCGCGGATGGAACGTGCGCACAACCCATAGCGCGTAGTTGCGATACGCGCTTCGCACATCGGGATTCCCAAAGTTCGCTTCCCAGCCAGCAGGCAAGCCGATGAACTCTTTGCGATTGAGTCCGTTGAGCGCGTCGAGGACGAAGATGTATTCAAGGTTGTTTTGATCCGCAAGCTTGACCTGATTGATGATGTCGGTGCGCGTCTGTGATTCTCCGTCGGTGCCGTTGACGAAATCATCCCACGCGGTGTTCTGCTGGAGGAGGACAAAGTCGGCGTGGAGGCTGAGGTCTTTGTAAAGCTGGAATATGCTTTCGATTTCCGCTTCGGGCGCGACGGGGAAGAAGCCGTACGCGGTTTTGTCTGAATCGAAAATGGAGTTTTCGGGGTAGGCGGGAACGCCTCCGCCGTTGCAAGCGAGGGAGGCGAGGAGGAGGATGGAGAGGGCGAGGAGAAGTCGGTGCATGGGTGAAGCATCCTTTGGATTATGTCGTTGCGAGGAGGACGAAGTCCGGCGAAGCAATCTCATGAATACAGGAGATTGCTCCGGGAAAGAGAGCATCGCCCTCACACCGACATACAGTTGTCGGTGAAAAAATGTTGCATTACCCGCCTGCAATCGCGCGCAGGAAGCCGAAGAACATGCACGCGCCGAGGATGCCGAGAATCAGACCGACAATCGCGGTGGTGCGCGAACGGTCTTTGCCGAACAAGCCAGCCGCGCCGAGAATGGCGGCGAGAAAACCAAGGAACGCGCTTGCGCCGCCGCACACGAAGAGCGGCGTGCCGGCAAGTTGAATCCAACGTTGGCTGATGCCGGTCCAGGCGCACAATCCGATCCCGAAGACCAGCGCGGACGATGCAATGCCGAGGTACATGCTCGCATTGCCGACGGGATTCGGTTTTTCAGGTGTGGGTGATTGAGACATACGCATCCTCCTGTAAAAATACAGGTTTGAACGGTCGAAAGTTGCAGAAAGGCAATGCAGTGCGGGATAATATCCCGCACTACTAATTGTGTCTCTTATCCGTTGGCGATGTCTGCGGCAAGCGCGGCTCGATTGCGAATCCTGAGCGCGACGAGCATGCCTGTGCCGAGTAGTGCAAGGATGACGCCCTCGACGGCGAGAGGTGTCAGGATTTGTCGCGCGAGCGAGCCTGCCATGTCTGGTATGAGGTCCAGTAACACGGCAGGCATCCCCGATGTACCTTGCCTGAAGAGAAAATCGAGCAACAACCGAATCGCGGGCGCGCCGACCAGCGCGAAGATGGCAGATACGCTCCCTGCAATGATCAACGGGATACCCCACCACTTCAACAACCCGTTTAAGTTGCGGACGGCGAAAATCAAAATCAAAAACAGGAACGCGATCGGAATGAGCAGTGAGAGTTGCATCAGTATGCGGATTCGGTCAAGCCGTTCGATGAATTGACGCGAACGTCCTTGCGCGGCGAGGGGCAATTTGATTTCATCCGGGATGCCGTTCATCATGGATCGGACCTGCGATTCGATCAACGGCGCAACCAGCGACATCGCCTCCTCCGGCGGATTGCAGAGAGTCAACCCCTCCTCGGTAGAAAGCGAACCCAGAGCAAATTGCAAGACTTGTTCAGGAGTGCAATCGGGCGACGCGCTCAACACTTGCATGAATGCCTGAACGCCCGCTTCCCCGGTCAGGTTTTTTTTGATAGGCGCGAGCGAGACAGTGATCGAACCTGATTCGCCGTTGATGAATGCGAAGACCGCATCAAGGATGCTGTCGGTCAACGCTTCGAGTTGGTCGGGCGGGACCAGCGTTGTGAGGATCGATTCCAACCCGTTCTTTCCGAGGATGGCGGCGAACGGCGGCTCGCCATTCGTTTCTTCTTGTGCGGTGTCCGTCAACATTCCCGCGATCAGCGCGGGTGCGCCCTCGTACAATCCCTGCTCTTTGAACGCCTGTTTATACGTCCCAGCGGAGAACGCTTTCCATTCCAAGTTGAACAAGAACAGCGCGAGAACGCCGGTGAGCGCGAACAGGATCGCGCAAATCCCTGCAAGAAAATTCCCAATTGATTTCATGGTCAACTTTCTCGCACAATATCAATATAATCTTCCGTTACAGCCTCGCTGTGTGCCGCGCCGAGCAGTTCGAGCAATTCATTCACCAGCTGTGCCTTGCTGTCCGCGTCTTTGCGGCTCCACGTGCGCGACTTGATCTCGAGGAAATGCCCCAGCGCGGGTGTGGTCATGTGATCGAGATTGACATAAAACTCGGTATCTTTATATTTGATGAACCAGCGCAGACGGTCTTTTTCGATCGCCACTTCGGTCTTCGGTTTGAAATATTCGCGATAGAAGCGCAGTGAATTCGTGGCAGGCGCGAGGAAGCGGCTGCGCGAGAGCAATACTTCGTGTTCGAATTTCCCTTCGCGCTTTTGTCCGAGCAGGGTGAGCCGCGCGCGGGTTTGTGTTACCGTATTTTTGGCATCGTCCACGAAATCGTCTTCGCGGAAACGCAGCCGTCCCTGCGACTCATCCTCGAAGAAGAAGTACGCATCGTGTTGACGATAGTGACGTTCGTAGATGATATCGATCTCGTTGCGCATCAACGCCTGGACAACGCGGTCTGGTTCCGTTATTTTGACCTTGACCTGCACCTCGAACGATTCCTCCTCGCTCGAACCTCCGAGCGCGATGAGTTTCGACAGCACGGATTGTTCGCGTTCGACGAGGAACGAGTCAATTCTCTTGGCAAGGTCGGCGGCTTCGGCAAGCAATTCGTTTTCCTGTATCGTCAACAATTGGCGTTCGCGCATGACCCATTTGCCGTTGATCATCACGTCGGTCACGTCGGTGGATTTTCCCGCGTACACGATCTGTGCATACGTGTTGTCCGCGGAGCGGCGGAAGGAGGGAGAGTTATGCACGGGGCTGAGGTCCACGAGGATGAGGTCGGCGCGGCGGCTTGGGGTGAGCGAACCAGTCAACTGTCCGATGTGAAGCGCTTGTGCGCCGAGACGAGTCGCCATGAGCAGGGCTTGCGGCGCGGGGAGGGATGTCGGATCGTTCGTCACGGCTTTGGCGATGAAGGCGGCGAGGCGTACTTCCTCGAACATGTCGAGGTCGTTATTTGACGCAGGACCGTCTGTGCCGATGCCGACGTTGAGTCCAGACTGGAGCATTTTCACCACAGGCGCGAAACCCGAAGCGAGCTTGAGATTCGACGACGGGTTGTGTGAAATGCCCGCGCCTGCGTGATGGAGCGTGCGAATCTCGCCGATGTCAACGTGGACGCAATGCGCGGCGATAACCTTGGCTTCGAGCAGTCCTTGTTTCTTCACGTACGGAATGACGGGCATGCCGTTTTCGTTGCGCATGTTGTCCACTTCGAGCGATGTTTCGGCGAGATGTGTGTGAAGAGGAATGTCGAACTCTTTGGCGAGTTCGGCGGTCTCGCGCAAAATATCGGCAGTGGTGGTGTACGGCGCGTGAGGCGCAATGGACGGAACAATGAGCGGGTGATCTTTCCACTTTTTGATATAGTCGCGCGCTTTGTCCATCGCGTCTTCGTACGACGCCGCGTCGGGTGTCGGGAATTTGAGAATGGATTGCCCGCACACGGCGCGCATCCCTGCTTCCGCGGTTGCGGTTGCCACATCGTCCTCATAAAAATACATGTCGTTGAATGTGGTAACGCCGCTCTTGATAAGTTCCGCACAGGCGATGGATGTGCCAAGGCGCACGAACTCCGGTGATGCAAATTGACGTTCGACGGGCCACATGTAACCCTGCAACCATACGTCGAGCCGCAGATCGTCCGCAATGCCGCGCAGAAGGGTCATCGGCACGTGCGTGTGCGCGTTGACCAGCCCCGGCATGAGCACTTTGCCATTGCAGTCAATCGTCGCCTTGCCCGAGTATTCTTTTTTGATCTCGTCTTCGGGTCCTACTGCGACGATGCTGTCGCCGGTCACCGCGACCGCGCCGCGCTGGTATTGGTTCATCTTCTCGTCCATGGTGAGGACGTGTGCGTTGAGGAAGAGGGTGTCAACGATTTGCATGGTTGCTCCAATAAATTCGTAGGTGCGGACGCCATCTGCACCTACATCATATTTCATTACGGAATAAAACTCAAGAAAGTTCTCAGCGCTTTCAAGTTTTGGGCGAAGTCGGTATTCTTGTGGTCGCGCAGTTCCATGTCCACTGCCGCGTCGACGCCGTTCTCAACTGCCCAATCGGCGAGTGTGCCGGTATAAACGCAACCGGTGTCGACAGGCGGATAGGGATAGCCTGTGGCTTTTGCCAGCGCTTTGGCGAGTCGTTTGGAATCCTCCGTCCACGGTACGCCGCCGGGGAAGACTCCCAGTGCCGCGCTGTGGTAACTGATGAGGGCTGTGATATTGCGCCCTTCGATAAAACTGATCACTGTACGCGTTTCGGGTTCTGAGCCGGGGTATAAGCCACCGGTGGTTGGGCGATAAATCCAGCAGCCGTCGCGGTCCCAATCGGCGACCCAATTTTCACTGGGGAAGTTACGGTTCAAATCCACGCCATTGTTGTTCACCCGCCCATCCACGCCATGAGCGCGCGCCTCACCGTCGGGGTTCATGTTGCGGATGATGTACAGAGTCGCATCGCTGGGAATCACCTCTGGATGTTCGCTGATGTGGGCTATCAATTCATTGGCAAGCGAGATCGTGTTGTATTCGTAACCGCCGTGGATGCCCGCCACAATGAGGTATGCCCGTTCTCCGTCCCCGAACGTGTACACTTCGATGGGACGCCCCGCCAGCGAGTAACCGATGATCGTCGGGGCAGGTCCATTTTGCAAGACGAAGGGCGTAGAGGTTTCAAAAACGGGCGGCGTGTAAAACGGATTCGGCGTCAACGTCGGCAGATAAAATGTTGTCGGCGCGGCGATGAGTGTCGGCGTGGATGGTTGAGTTGGGACCGAGTCAACCGCCGAAGCGGTTTGATTGGTCACGTAAAATGCCGCGCCTCCGAGCAGGCACAGAAGCGCAAATCCATTAATTGCCCAAATCAAATATACCCATGTGTGCGATGTTCTTCGTCGGCGAGTATTCATGCACCCCTCGGGTCTAGTGCACGGCGGCGCAACCAATCGAGCGCGAGGTTTACCGACCATTGCGGCAAACTGCGCGGCGGTCCGCCGTACGTAATGCGGTGAGTCTTTTCAAATTGCGGTGTAATGAGCGCCATCTCCGCTGAGCGATCATCGGTGTTGACGATCACACCTAATGCAACGTCGTTGCCAGATTCTGCGCGTGCACTTCGCAGCGTTTCGAGAAGGTTTGCCGGATCGAGATTGGCGACCGATGTAGTGTGCGGGATCTTTCGCGCGAGCAAGCCGTTCAAATTGGATTCCAATCCGATCAGACTCCAGCCGCGGCTTGCCACGGCATTGAGAGTTGCTTCCTCCAAGGTGTCTTCGTTCTCTCCGAAGACTGCGACGCCTAGCCGTGCGCGGACCTCGCGCTCGATCTTCGCGATCATTTCATCTGCTTCGGCTTCGTTCTTCGCTTTCACCGCGATGCGGATGTCTACCACGCCGGTGTGCGCCGCGAGACCAACCGTGGGGTTGCTCAGCGTTTCGAGGTCGGCAATTTTCTCGTCGATCGTCCCTTCGCCGAGACCCGCACAATGCAGGACTTTGATCTTGATGATCTCGTTGAGGTTAAATCGTTTTTGCAAATAAGGGATCACCGATTCGTGCAGGATGAATTCCATTTCGTTCGGGACGCCGGGGAGGGAGATGATTGCCCTCACCCCTAGCTCCTCTCCCAAAGGGAGATGGGAATTGTGTTCAACAATAAAGCACGGCGCCGTGCCGACGGGGTTGTGGATGCCCAGCGCGCCTTTTGGAACATACGCCTGTCGTTTTTGATTCTCAGAAGGCTTGCGCCCGTAACGAGAAATTGTATCAACGACTTGATCCCACAAGTCTTCACGGAATTCCAGTTCCACGCCCGCCGCGCGTGCGACCGCTTCGCGTGTGGGATCGTCCACGGTGGGACCCAAGCCGCCTGTGGTGATGACGATCTCAGCGCGCTTCATCGAGTTGCGGATCGCGTCCGCGATTCGTTCGACGTTGTCGCCAATGGTGATGGTGCGGAACAGGTCCACGCCCATGCCGCGCAGGACGCGCGCGATGTAACGCGTGTTCGTGTCCACGATCTCGCCGAGGAGGATTTCCGTTCCGATGGTGATGATTTCTGCAGAGGGCATGGTTGTTTGGTTAGGGGCGGGATCATCCCGTCCAATACGGGCGAGAGAACCTCGCCCCTGCGCATTAATCAAAATTCTACTTCAACCCCAAGTTTCATGGCATGAGCATTCTTTAATGCCACTTGTGCCGCGACCGCATCTTGCACGGCGTTGCCGACGGATTTGAAGAAGGTAATTTCATCATCCGATTGCCTCCCCGGTTTTATTCCTAACACGATTTCACCGAGTTCGGCGTGGATGTTCCACTCGTTGATCAAGCCCGCTTTCACGGCTTTGACGATGTCTCCAGCCTCCTCCATGGCGGTGGCGCGCGAGTCCACGACGATGCGCGCGCGCGCGACGGTTTCAATGGGGAGTTCCTGCATCTCAGGAGTGTACGCGCCGATGGCGGAGATATGCGTGCCGGGCTTGACATTTTTATCGTCGAATATAGGCTGTTTTGAACCGGTCGCCGTGCAGATGATGTCCGCGTTTTCAATGGCTTCTTTGGGAGTCTTTGCGATGCGAATGTCTTTTGGGATATTTTCATGCCCAGCCATTTCTTGCACAAAGGCTTGGGCTTTTGTTGTCGTCGGGTTGTAGATAAATGCTGTTACGATAGATCGCGCGGAACACGCGGCTTCGAGTTGAGTCTTTCCCTGTGGACCGGCGCCAAAGATGGCAACGACTTTGCTATCCTTGCGTGCAAGCAGGTCAATCGCCGCGCCACTGCCAGCGCCGGTGCGGATGGCGGTGAGCGCGCTACCTTCGAGCAACGCGATTGCGCGCCCGGTCTCCGGGTCGAAGACCAGCACTGCGGCTTGGATATAGGCAAGTCCGCGCGGGGGGTTGGAGGGATATAGCGATACGACTTTCACCGCGAGCGCTTCGGCGGATTCTTTTTTCATGTAGGCGGGCATGAATAAACTGACCGCGTCGCGGCTGGGGATGGGGAGGCGCGTCCGAAGGGGCGCGGCAGCCGTCCCGTCGGAAAGAGAGGCGTAGGCGTCCTTCATGGCGCTTATCGCATCTTTCATTGGTAATGCTTGTCGAACTTCATTCGCATTGAGGATCAACATATGGATATCCTTATACTATCACCGGAGATTGCTCGGCGGAGTTTGCCCGGAGCGCGTCGAAGGGATTGTTACGAAATCAATGCGCGGTAGCAAAAAGCGCAGAGGCTGTGAATTCTCCTCTGCGCTTTTGTATATCCGTTTAAGTTTACTCCATTCCGAGATAGGCTTTTTGCACCGTCGGGTCTTTTTTGAGGTTCGCGGCTGTATCTTGCAAAACGATCGAGCCGGATTGTAAAACGTACCCGCGGTTGGCTACCGAAAGAGCCATCAACGCATTTTGTTCCACCAGCAGAATGGTGACGCCTTCTTTGTTGATCTGTTCGATGGTCGAAAAGATGAGTTCAACAAGGACAGGTGCAAGCCCCATGGAGGGTTCGTCCATCAGGAGGAGGGTGGGGTGCGCCATGAGTGCGCGACCGGTGGCAAGCATTTGTTGTTCGCCGCCGGAAAGCGTACCAGCAACTTGATTGCGCCGTTCCTTGAGACGTGGGAAGAGAGAGAAGATCCTCTCCACATCGGCATCGTATTCCGCTTTCGAGGTCCGGCTGTATGCGCCCATGTCGAGGTTTTCAGTTACCGTCAGGCGCGCAAAGATGCCGCGCCCTTCCGGTACCATCGCGATGCCTTTATAAACAATATCATGCGCTTTGTGGTGCGCCAGATTTTCGCCGTTCAAATTGACGCGTCCCTCACGCGGCTTGAGCAGACCTGTGATGGTGCGTAAGGTGGTTGATTTGCCCGCTCCGTTCGCTCCGATGAGGGTGACGATCTCGCCCTTGTCCACGGTGAGTGAAATTCCCTTGAGCGCGTGGATGTTTCCGTAATAGGTATGAATGTTTTCGAGTTCAAGCATTGCCATGGCAGTGTGCTCCTACGAGGGGATGTGTGCGGCACTGCCGCGGCCCAGATACGCTTCGATGACGCGTTGATTCCCCTGAATATCTTTGGGTGTGCCTTCGGCGATCTTCTCGCCGTAGTCGAGCACGGTGATCTTTTCCGAAATTCCCATCACCACTCGCATATCATGCTCGATCAACAGGATCGTGATTCCCAATTCATCGCGCAGGCGGCGGATGAAGCGCGTCATTTCTTCGGTTTCATGCGGATTCATTCCTGCGGTCGGTTCGTCCAGCAGGAGCATTTTCGGTTTACTCGCAAGCGCTCGCCCGATTTCGAGTCGCCTCTGGTCTCCGTACGGAAGGTTGCGCGCCAGTAGGTCGCCTTTGCCTGCCAAGCCAACGAAGTTCAACAAGCGGATCGCTTCTGCAAGCGCTTCCTTTTCTTCGCGCTTGGTAGCGGCTGTCCCGAAAATGGGACCGAACAACGTCGCCTTGAGAAGCGCATGTTGACCGACGAGGATATTTTCAATCGTGGTTAAATTCGAGAACAAACGTATGTTTTGATACGTTCTGGAAATTCCGCGCTGGCTGATCTGGTCGGAGGTAAGGCCGAGGATGGACCGCCCGTTGAATTCGATCTCACCTTCTTCTGGTTGATAAAAGCCGGTGATGCAGTTGAAGAAGGTGGTTTTGCCCGCGCCGTTCGGACCGATCACGCTGTAAATCGATTTTTCAGGAATCTCAACTGTGAGCGTGTTGACGGCTGTCAACCCGCCGAAGCGTTTTACTACACTTTGTGCTGTAAGAATGTTCGTCATGGTTGATGTCCTTGCCCTTACGCGCCTGCAGGCTCGTTGATATTATCGCGATCGTGGAGTTCGCGTTTATGGACTGCTTCTGGCAGAAAACCCTCCGGCTTGTTGAGCATCATGACAATGAGAAGCACACCGTAGATCAGTAGGCGGAATTCGGAAAATTCGCGCAGGAGTTCGGGCAAACCCACTAATAGGAGTGCGCCGACGATTACGCCGGGTAAACTTCCCATACCGCCAACGATGATCAGCGCGAGCACGTTGATCGAGACCAACAACACGAAACTGTGAGGATAGACTGTTGAGAGTTTGGAGGCGAAAATCGCGCCGCTCATACCGCCGAAAGCCGCACCGGTGGCGAACGCAAGAAGTTTGGTTGCAGTGAGGTTGATACCCATCGCCTGCGCCACATCTTCGTCTTCGCGGATGGCTTTCCACGCACGCCCGATGCGTGAATCTCTTAATCGGTATGCGACGAACAGGGCGACCAAACATCCCGCCAGAATGACGTAGTATAAAGTCTGAGGAGTATTCAGAACCAATCCATCGAGGGTTGGCGGGGCGATCTCAACGATCCCGAACGAACCGCCGAGGTGCGGTTTCAGGAAATCGGAGAGGAACATGATACGGATGATCTCGCCAAATCCGAGGGTGATGATCGCAAGATAATCCCCACGGATCTTGAGGACGGGGATTCCCAACACAACGCCTGCGAAGACGGCTCCCAAAATTGCGATAGGCAACGCTTCCCAGAAGGTCCATTGGATATTGAAGGTGATTTCGCCACCGGTAGTAGTGAAAACCGCCATTGTGTACGCGCCAAGCGCGTAAAAAGCGACGTAACCGAGATCAAGGAGGCCTGCATAACCCACCACGATATTTAGACCCAGCCCCATCAAAATGAACAAGCCGATGCTGTTCGACACTTCGCTCAAATACGGGCCAGCGATTTGGGGCCAAATGAGCAAGAACGCGCCAATTAAACCCCAACTCGTCCAACGAAGGGTTTTTTGTGTTCCGGATGGTAAAGCCCGAATGCGTCTTTGCACTGCCTCGCCCCGTGTGGCTGAAAAGTAGTTGATCGCCGTAGCGATGATAAAAATAACGATTGCGCCGCTGACAGACAATCCTTCTTCGCCTTTCGTACCAAACATCCAAGCGATCGATTCGCCGATGGCAGGGAAGGGCGATAAAGTTATCCTGAGCAAATCCTGCAGGAGCGCGATCAACCCGGCGATGGTTATGCCTGAAATTACGGCACGCCTCCAAAGCGGAGGAGCGATATGGAGCAACGCAGTGAGAGATCCGATGACTGCGCCTGCGCCTATAAGAACCAGTGAAGCCGAGGTTGTGTTCTCGTTTTCGAACGTCAGGATCTTGTATAAGTTTGGGGAGGCATTGACGAAGACCTGCCGTAGATTTACTGCCGAACCCAGTAATACAAGTCCGGCTACCAACCCAGCCGAGGATATACCCGTCAGAGCGCCGCTGCCCAATCTTTTTAACAAAGGGGTGTCAGCGGTCCCGCGCGAGGAAAAAAAACTGAACAACACAATAAGCAGAAGTAGCAGCGTCTCGCCCATCGAGATTTGCCCGGCAATGATATCCCTTTCGTGGAACGATTCAACCATTCCGATCAAAGACACTAACACGCCGACTACTCCACCTATCAAGCCGGTCTGAATTGCCTTCCACCACCAGTTTGTTTTCGGTTCATGTTCCATACATGCCTGCCTTCGATTACCTGATTTGAAGTTACGCCTTGTTGCGCGAGAGACGTTCGCCCAAAATCCCGCTGGGGCGGAAGAGCAAAACCAAGACCAACATGGAGAATGCAATAACGTCTTTGAGTTGGTAAGGCGCGGGCACATTTAATCCATCGAGGAAGAGAATGGGTCCTACCGATTCGAACAACCCAAGGAAGATGCCGCCGAGCATTGCGCCGGGGATATTGCCGATCCCGCCCAACACGGCGGCTGTGAATGCTTTGATCCCCGGAATAAAGCCCATCAAGTAATTCACTTGACGGAATGTGATGGCATATAGGATGCCAGCCGCCCCTGCGAGCGCCGCGCCAATGACGAAGGTGCGGACGATGATGGCGTCCACGTCGATTCCCATCAATGCGGCAACATCCTTATCTTCGGATACGGCGCGCATGGCTTTGCCAACCTTCGTGTATTGGACATACAGGTAAAGCCCCAGCATGAGCAATGCGGCAGAAACAATCACAACGATCTGGATCTTTGTAATATTAAAATCGCCGAACGTATAACTGCCTTTGAGGGAGGCGATTTCAGGATACGCTTTGAATTGATCGCCATAAAGCCCCTTGAACGTGTACTGGAGAAAAAATGACGCTCCAAGGGCTGTGATGAGAGGAACCAGTCTGGGCGCGCGCCGGAGTGGACGATAAGCGATCCGTTCGACCAAAACTCCGATCAGAACTGATGTAGACATGGCGACAGCGAACAATACAAGCAGGGAGATCAATGTGTTCTCCCGGAGAAAACCGGATTTTGCCATGGAGCTCGCGGCGAAGTAGGCGGTAAATGCGCCTCCCATGAATACTTCGCTATGGGCGAAATTGATCATACGGAGGATCCCGTACACAAGCGTGTACCCCAGCGCGATCAGCGCATAGATACTTCCTTGTGCAATGCCGAACACAACAAAATCAAGCCATTGCCTTGTTGTGTAATTACCCTCTTGGATGGTTTTATAGGACCCGATGATGATCAAACCCACCAACGCCATGCCAATGATCCAAACTGCGATATCTGTGAAATTAATCCGATTGAGAAATCTCTGCTTCATGATGGTACGACTCCATACGTGGAATGGGTCTTTTTAATTGGCGCAATTATAGTACATCTATTCAGATTCGGCACAGCGAAACCCGTCGGTATCGTTCCGGCCCGGATAAGCCCAGAACCGGTTTGCGGATCGGATGCCTTCCATGTTGCTGTCCCAGTTTCCACCCCTTAAAACTCGGCGATTTACAGGTGAATCGCTCTCCGGATTGCTGGACGGTGAATTGGTATAGAAATCCGGTGAATATCCATCTGCCACCCATTCCCAAGCATTGCCTGCCATATCCAGCACACCATATGGACTTGCGCCTCGCGGATAAGTGCCAACCGGGGTGGTCTCGTTTATCATGTGGTCAAAATTTGCCAGATCCGATGACGGCGCTTCGTTTCCCCATGGGTAGATTCTGCTATCTGTGCCTCGGGCTGCTTTCTCCCACTCCGCTTCAGTCGGCAACCTTCTGCCTGCCCAGCCGCAATATACGTTTGCCTGGTCCCAACTGACCCCTATGATGGGGTGAGCATTGTAAGCAGGATTTGCGTATAACTTTGTTTGGGCCGGCGGCATGCAAATTCCAGCGGAAATACATTTTTGATACTGTGAATTGGAAACTTCAGTGCGATCTATCCAAAACGCATCCAGATAGATTTTGTGCAAGGGCTTTTCATCATCGTCCGCTGAAGCTGTTTCAGGCCCGCTCCCCATTAAAAAATTACCGGCAGGTACGAACACCATCTCCATCCCGTCCTGAACCGCAACCCGGATTTCACCTTCAACGGGGCTCATAACCCGACAGCTGGATAACAACAGAGCGAGTATTATCGGAATTTTATAGAATCGATCGCTTAGGGTTTGCATGGTTCATAGAAAATCAATGAGCCGGACTCGAATCCGGTCCGGCTCATTGTTACTCAACTTGCACTAATAACTTCGTTGATCTTAGGGTTGCCAGATCGGTGTAGAGGCAACGAGATCCTCGGCACCATCAACCATAGCCTGTGAGATCTGATACACAGCCAGGGCTTCGCCGGTGGCGCAGTCGCCATTGGCATCACAAGCGAGGTTGCCTGTCAAACCTTCGAAACCGGAGAGCGAATACAAATAGTCGCGTAAAGCCTGGCGCGGAATGTACACAGTACCATCGGCTTCAACCACAGCAACCGCTTCGATCGCTTGGAAGAACATGTTCATTGCATCGTACGCGTGAGGCGCGAAGCCAGATGCAGGACCTTCACCGAAGGCGGCATTGTACTTCTCGAGGAATTCTGCCATCGCATCACCGCCAACGTACGGGCTGGAAAGGTACATGCCTACCGAGCAGGAGCCGGCTGTGCTGGCGAAACCAGAGGTAAACAGACCGTCAGCACCCATCAGCGCGGTGGTTTCGAGGCCCGAAACTTCGCATTTCTGGGAAGCCATTAAGTTGCCTTCGGGTTCGAAGATCGGGAAGTAGATGATTTCCGGAGCGCCAGCGGCGATCGTCGTCAACACTGGTTTGAAATCGGTGTCGCCAACATTCACAGCTTCCTGCGTGGTAATCGTGCCGCCGAGTTCAGTGAACACCTCAGCGAAAACTTGTTGCAGTGAGAGGGCGTAAGGGGAACCATCGTGGACGGTAGCCGCAGTGCGGAAACCGAGTTCATTGTAGGCAAATTCCGCCGCAATTCGACCCTGGAAAAGGTCGTTGTGCGCGGTGCGGAAGTAACCAGCGTGGAAGTCCGGGTGATCCGGGTTGGTCAGGTCGGGGTTGGTGTTCGAGGGCGACATCATGACCATACCGGCATCAGAGATCAATGGGGAAGCGGCGCGGGCTTCGCTCGAGCAAGTGGTGCCGAGAACTGCAACCACGGTCGGGTCTGCCGCTATCTTGGTTCCAGCGGCTTGACCGCCTTCGGCGTTGCACAGGGAATCTTCACCGTCGTATTGGATCGGGTGGCCGAGCAATTCACCGCCGCGATCATCGACCGCAAGTTGACCGCCATTGACGTTGGTCTGACCGAGAGAAGCTACTGCGCCGGAGACAGCCTGAATCCACGCGATGTGGATGGGTTCGCCGGGGGCAACTGTCACACAGCCGAGCGCGTCAGTACATTCGTACATTGCAGGGGCTTCCGTGGGCGCTTCGGTCGCGGGGGCTTCAGTCGCGGGGGCTTCCGTAGCGGCGGGGGCTTCCGTCGGTTGAGGACCGCAAGCCGCAAGAACAAGGCTCGCGAGGACCAGCAACGAAAGCAATACATATAAGCGTTTCATTTTCTTACTCCTCCGAAATATTGGTTATTGAAAGTAGTATCCTTTATGGCGGATACAACAACCGGGCGGACAACGCTCTTTGGGGTCGGCACCACCTCCTTCGGATTAATCTCTTGGTATCGGTTTACAATAAAGCCGGAGAAAGTTCCCTAAAGACGAGATTTCTCGCGGCTGAATAATTGCCAATGGTAAAACAAATATGTAGTTGGGTCAAGTGCCTTGCTCAGACAACTACTGCGCTTTATCGGATGGTTTGTACAACAATTGTTCGCGTATTTGCAAATCGGTATTCCGGATCTTCATTGCCAGGTCTGCTGCGAGGTTGTACATCAGTCGGTATCCGAGATGAGGGTAGGTCTCGCACAACATGATCAACTTATCGCGCGGCACGATCAACAAGCGTGTATCGTTTTGTGCCGCGCAAGCCGAAGCGGAACGTAATCCTTCATCCACCAACGCCACTTCCCCGAAAGATTGACCGCGTCTCAATGTTGCAATCACTTTGTTATCGACAGCGGCATCCACAGTGCCGACCAGCGAAGGATCAACGAAAATATCCACTTCCCCCTGAACTATGATGTATAACTCTTTGCTGGAAGAGTTTTCCCTAAAGATAAGATCGTCTTTTTGATACGCGGCTTCCTGGCAGAGGTTCGCCACCAGTTCCAATTGCATGGGAGAAAATTGAAAGAAAATATCGCTCTGCTTCAAGAAGTTAACGATCATGGGATTGGACATGACGACCTCTGAGTTGAACTAGTGTAGCACAAACGCTAATGGGGCGCAACGCATCACGCTTACGGGTAGGCTTGTTCCAGCCAGTCCAGCGGATTCACCTGCACGCCGTTCACCCACACCTCCCAGTGCAAATGCGCACCGGTCGAGCGGCCCGTATCGCCGACTAATCCTATGACCTGCCCTTGTGTGACCATATCGCCCACATTGACGCGGAATTCGGATTGATGCCAAAACCCACTATACACGCCGAATCCATGATCGATGATGGTCGCGTTGCCGCGCACGGTCAACGGAGCGGCGAACACAACTTTCCCCGGCGCGGGAGCGAAGATCTCAAGCCCAACGCCTCCGGCGAAATCAAGCCCGGTATGGATTCCCTCGACGGTTAAACTAGTGCCGATTCCCTTATAGGTACGACGAGTGCCGAAGTACGAAGTAAATTGATCGGAATACACTGCCGGGGCTGTGAAGAGTCCTTCCCAAAATTTATTGGGTGTTGCCGGTGAGACGACCGATAGGATGATCTTGTTTTCCGGTTCGGTCACGGCAGGGTCGAGCGTCTCGGGTTTGACGAAGAACTCTTCGCTGGGATAATTCCCCGATACGACGATCACCATTTGTTCAAAAGATTGCCTGCTTCCATCGGGGAGCGTTGCTTCGATTCGAAGCGGGTATATCCCCGGCTCTAACAAGGCATGTACTCCCTGTAAAGCCACTTGCTCATCGTTGACCGGAAAGAACTGGAGCGGCTTGTCGATCAAAACGGCGGCCGCACTGAGATTGTCGCGCGTCCGGATACGGATTACCTCGGTCGAGCCTTGCACAATTGGTAACGGGGAAATGCTCGCGCTTAAAAACGCCGAGGGTAAACCAGTGGCGTTCTCCCCTTCGTCTTCGGTGGGCGAATACAACACATCTCCCGGAATCGCCATCCATGTACCATGTAACTTGTTCACCAATGAAAGCGTCCATGGATCGCTTCCCTGCTGGATGGAGAGTTCGAATAGCGATTCGCCAACGGCAGGCGAAATGCGCGTGGTCAGCGTTCTTTGCCCTTCTTGTACCGGAAGGATTAGACTGATCCCCACGTAAAGTTCGCCGGGGCTGACCAAACGGTTCA
Organism: Chloroflexota bacterium; assembly: GCA_040753755.1. Classification (GTDB taxonomy): domain Bacteria; phylum Chloroflexota; class Anaerolineae; order Anaerolineales; family Villigracilaceae; genus Defluviilinea. The sequence continues at coordinate 116,233 of JBFMDB010000004.1, read as the reverse complement.
ATCGTCGCAAATTTTCATCGGATACTTGAGTCCGGCGACTCAGACTGCGAAGCGAATCGCCGAACGCTACAATTTCAGTTTCAAGTATCCCGGTGACACCTTCCAACCCGGGGATGACGAGTTCCTGCCCGATCGCGAGGTTGTTTGGATTAATGTTGGGGTTTGCCGCGATCAGATCATTGAGGGACACGTTGAAACGTGCCGCGATCGAAGACAATGTATCTCCGGCTTGAATAATGTAAACAGGTCCACTGGCTTGCGCTTGCGCGGGCTGTAAACCCGGCAGGGAAATTAGAACGATAAAAACAGTTAAATAGATGATCCTACGCATGGATGAATTCTAGGACATCGCCGACTTCAAAATCGTTCCATCGGTCGGGATGAATCTCAAGCACGAATGTAGCGGGACGCTTCGAAAAATATGCGGGTTTCCAAGATTTTGCGAGTACTTTGTCCACAACCCTCATTTCGGAATTGATCCACGTTACACACAGATCAAAGGCAACGAATAACATGTGAATGGATGAGTCGAGGCGCGAGTCGCGTTTGCCAACGAGGATCAAGCCTCTGTCCCGCGAAAGATGCGGCCGAAAGGTCAACCCGCGCAGTTGCGTAAGAAAGGTGTCGCAGTATTCCACGCGCGGAGGCGATTCGACAACCCTGCTTTTGTTGATCACGTGGATCCATTTTGTCATCGGTCAATTAAAAACGAGACGCCCGTGGATTGTATCCGCCGCATTCATTCCCCGTGCTTGAGAACTTTTTCGACACTGTTCAGGAGTTCTTGAGGGCTGAATGGTTTGGCGATGTAGTCATCCACTTTCGCGATGTGTAGTCCGAGTACGCGATCGATGCTTTGCGCCTTGGCTGTGACGACAATGACCGGGATGTTCTTTGTTTTTTCATCGGCCTTGATTTGCTGATATACCTCCCAGCCATCCATTTCGGGCATCATCAAGTCGAGCAGGATTAGATCAGGTTTGTTTTCCCGAATCACTTTTAGCCCTTCGATCCCGCTGGCGGCGCCCCTGACTTCATACCCCCTGCGGCCGAGAATCAGCCGCATCAGGTCTATCATTTCCGCTTCGTCTTCGATGCAAAGAATGGATTTGATCTTGGCGCTCATTTGCTTATCGAGCGGAAGTGTACCATAAACCAAAATCGATAAAGATCGTGATATGGAATGTCAATGGATTGCCCCTCGGCGGCGGATCAGGGTTGCCGGGTTCCGCCGGTTTCGGGTGGAAGATTTGCCGGTGTTCCGGGGATACCAACCCCCGGATTATTAGAGTAATATATAAAGATTTCGAGCGGGCTATCCCCGAACAGGTCTCGTTGGTATAATCCCGTTCGGAATTATTTGGAGGCACAGTGAATCCCAGAAATCAGTCTTTTGTTGTAACGTTCCTGCTGATCGTAGCCGTCGTTGCCATGGTGGTCATGATGGTCCAGCGGGAAACGGTCTCGGAAGAAGCGCTTACGATCAACCAGTTAGCCGAAGATATCAAACTTGGAAAAGTTTCGCGCGTGGTCATTGACGCAGACGACAGCCTGCGAGTGGTGTATACGAGCGGTACAGAAGAAGGTATCGAAGCTTACAAAGAGCCAAATTCGACTCTGGTCGAACAATTGATCGCCCTCGGCGTAACGCAAGATCAACTATCCCCGCAAAATGTGAAGATCGAAGTCAAACCGCCGTCGCAGTGGGCTGGATTTTTGAGCGGTGCGCTTTATATTCTCCCGGTGCTGTTCATGGCGGGTGTGTTGTGGTTCATTTTCCGTCAGGCACAAGGCTCGAACAACGCCGCCATGTCGTTCGGAAAATCGCGCGCGCGCATGTTCAGTGGTGAACATCCAACCGTCACCTTTCAGGATGTTGCCGGAGCGGAAGAATCCAAACAGGAATTGGCGGAGGTTGTCGAATTCCTGAAGGAACCGCAGAAATTCATCCAGCTTGGGGCGCGCATACCGAAGGGCGTATTACTCGTCGGACCTCCGGGAACAGGTAAAACCCTCCTCGCGAAAGCGGTATCCGGCGAAGCGGGTGTTCCGTTCTTTTCGATCTCCGGTTCCGAGTTCGTGGAAATGTTCGTCGGCGTTGGTGCAAGCCGGGTGCGCGACCTGTTCGATCAGGCAAAGCGACATTCACCCTGCATCGTTTTCGTGGATGAAATCGACGCGGTCGGTCGTCAGCGGGGGGCAGGGTTGGGCGGCTCGCACGATGAGCGCGAACAGACCCTCAACCAGATGCTCGTTGAGATGGACGGCTTCGACACGGACACAAACGTTATCATCATCGCCGCAACCAACCGTCCTGATATCCTCGACCCGGCGCTTCTGCGGCCCGGTCGGTTTGACCGCCGCGTCACACTTGACCGCCCCGATATGAAGGGACGCGAAGCGATCCTCAAAGTACATGTCAAAGGCAAACCATTGGAACCGAATGTTGACCTCGCCTCGCTTGCGCGTGGAACGCCCGGTTTTGTCGGTGCAGACATCGAGAACCTCGTCAACGAAAGCGCGATCCTTGCCGCGCGCCGCAATAAAAAATCCATTGGACAACCTGAATTAGAAGAAGCCATCGAGCGCGTGGTAATGGGACCCGAACGCAAATCTCGGTTGATCTCAGAAGAGGAAAAACGCATCATTGCCTACCATGAGGCTGGTCACGCCGTGGTTGGCAACGCCATCGCCGAAGCGGACCCGGTGCAAAAGGTGACGATCGTTGGTCGAGGTCAAGCAGGCGGGGTGACCTGGTTCAGACCCGACGAAGATCGTATTTTACATTCACGCAAGAAACTCCTTGCCAATTTGGCTTATGGTTTAGGCGGACGCGTGGCGGAAGAGATTGTCTTTGATGATATTACGTCCGGCGCTTCCGGCGATATCGAGCAGGTAACTCGCATGGCGCGCATGATGGTCACGCGGTTGGGCATGAGCGGTGAATTAGGTCCCATGATGTACGGTCAAAAAGAGGAATTGATCTTCCTCGGACGCGAGATCTCAGAGCAGCGCGACTATTCCGAGGCTGTCGCTGAACAGATCGATCAGGAAGTCCGCAAATTGGTGGATGAATCCTACAAACTTGCCAAGAAACTGCTTACCAAGTATCGCAAAGAATTGGATGCTGTGGCGCAAAAACTTCTCGAGGTCGAATCGCTCACCCGCGATGAGTTCGAAAAAATCTTCCCGCCGCCGTTCCCGAAAAAGAGCGGTACGCCGCAGTTGGCGTGAAAAACGCAGACTCATAAACAAGATAGACAAATACACAAGTGAAGAGCCCCGCGTTGCGCGGGGCTCTTTTTGTTTCATGACGACGGATCTACCTGTCTACTTGTTTACTTTACACCCTCTTTATGTTGTCTCACCAACTCGCGGCGAAGAATTTTTCCAACGGTGGTTTTGGGCAGCTCGCTGCGGAATTCCACGTGAGTCGGTACTTTGTATGGCGCCAGGCTTTCTTTGCAGAATGCGCGTAACTCCTCTTCCGTCATCGTTTCGCCGGGTTTGAGAACGACCCACGCCTTGACTGTCTCGCCGCGGTTCGGGTCGGGGATGCCCGCCACGCCGACTTCGAGCACTTTCGGGTGAGCGGCGATGGCTTCCTCCACTTCGCGGGGCCACACTTGGAAGCCGCCGGGTTTGATCAATTCCTTTTTGCGATCAACGATGAAGAAGTAACCATCCTCATCCATGCGGACAATATCGCCGGTGTATAACCAGACTTTTCCGTTTTTATCCGCACGCAATGAGTTGGCTGTCTCGGTGGGCATGTTGTGATAGCCCTTCATCACTTGAGGTCCATGTAAGAGGAGCTCACCGATCTCGCCCTGCGGAAGATCCGTCTCGCCGTCGTCGAGGCTAACCACCCGGCACTCGACGTTTGGCAGGGGCATGCCTACCGAGCCGGTCTTGTTTTCGCCGAGCAGTGGATTGCAGTGAGTCGCGGTCGGCGCCTCAGATAGACCGTAGCCTTCGAAGACTTTCCCGCCGGTCAGTTTTTCAAATTGATCTTTTGTCTCACGCAGCAGCGCGGCGGATCCTGAGACGCACGCTTTGATGGACGAGAGATTGTATTTGCCAGCCTTTACATCGGGATGATTGTTGATGCCGTTGTACAATGCGGGCACACCGGGGAAAATGGTCGCTTTATATTTCTGTATGTTATCCAACACGTCTTTCAGGTCGCGCGGATTGGGAACCATCACCATCGTCGAACCGGTAGCCATGGCGAAGTTCATTCCCGCCACCATGCCATACACATGAAAGAGCGGAATGCCCATCAGCACAACTTCTTTGCCCTCTTCAAGGATCGTCATCCACGAACGGATCTGCAGTGTGTTTGCCACGATGTTGCGGTGTAATGCGATCGCGCCTTTCGAAACGCCGGTCGTCCCACCGGAATATTGGAACAATGCCGTATCTTCGGGACCCACCTGCGCGTTCGGCCGAGCCGCCGATTTGTATTTGGCGAGCAGGTCCTGCATCCATACATCGCCTTCGGGAAGGTTCTTGTCAATGTGGAATCCGCCCTTCTTTTCGCGCAGCAGCGTGAACAGGATCCGTATCACCGGCGGAAGTGTCTCTTTGAGATTCGTCACGATCACTTTTTTGATCTTGGTGTTTGGCTGCGCTTTCTTGATGGTGTTGTAGAAATTCGTCATTACGAACATCACTTCGATTCCCGCGTCGTTCGCTTGATGTTCGATCTCGTTCGGGGTGTACAGCGGATTCGTGGCAACCACCACGCCGCCCGCCTTGAGAATGCCGAAATACGCCATCACGAATTGCGGCGTGTTCGGCATGAAGATGCCCACGCGGTCGCCTTTTTTCACCCCCATATCCACCAGCGCGGCGGCAACGCGATCGGAGATCTCGTTCATCTCCTTGAAAGTAATGACCGCGCCCTTGAAGATTGTACAGGCGCGGTCTGGATATTTACGCGCCGATTCATCGAGAAAATTAAACAAAGGCGCTTGAGGAATTTCAATGGTATGCGGAACCCCTTTATCGTAATGAGCAAGCCATGGTTTGTCGTTCATTATGTCTCCTCTTTTACTTGGATGTTTCCAGTATAGTCAAAGCAAAATCAAAAGTCAACCAACCGGCGGATGTTTTTCTCGATCTCATCCACGATTCCATTACTGACTTGGAACCACAAAATATTCGGATCCGACTCTTTGAACCAATTCGCTTGTCTGCGGACAAAGACCCGCGTCGCGCGCCGGGTGAGTTGCTTCGCCTCCTCGACGGTGATCTTCCCTTCGAGTGCCTGCACGCATTCGCGATATCCGATCGCGGACATCGTCGGCAGGGAAGGGGAATAGCCGCGCGCAAGTAAGCCCTTCACCTCATCCATCAATCCGTTCGCATACATCGCTTCGATCCGCGCGTCCACGCGTTGATACAACTCCTCGCGCGGGCGGGTGAGTCCGATTGCGATCAAGCGGTATGGCGATTCGCCTTGTCCGCGTTGCTCCGAGAATTTTTTCCCCGTCGTCATGATGACTTCCAACGCGCGAATTGTGCGGCGGACGTTGCGCGGGTCGATCCTCTCGGCGGCGGCAGGATCGAGTCCTCTAAGTTTTTCGTGTAGCCAGAATAACCCTCTTTCCTCTTTCATCTTTACCAACTCATTCCTCAAATGCTCATCTGGTTTTACTTCGGGGGGACTCCATCCTTGAGTTACTGCACGGATGTATTGCCCTGTCCCGCCGACAAGGAACGGCATTTTGTTTCGCTTATGAATATCTGTAATTGCCTCGCGCGCTTTTTGTTGAAAGACGGCTAGACTCAAGATTTCGTCCGGGTTTGCGACGTCAATCAAATGATGCGGCACACGCGCTTGCTCCTCGCGCGAAGGTTTTGCCGTGCCAATATCCATGCCGCGATAAAAGAGGCGTGAATCCGCTGAGACGATCTCGCCGTTTAGTCCTTCGGCAAGTTGAATCGAAATTTCTGTTTTGCCGACAGCGGTGGGACCGACGATGAGGATGAGGGGAGGACGATGCCCCTCTCCTGTCAGCAGAGGGGTTAGGGCGTCGCGCTGAGCCTGTCGAAGCGGTGAGGTCTTAGATTGCATTTTCAAAGTAAGTGATCTTCGGGGTTGACCCCGGTTTTCCTTCAATCGAAATCACATCGATCTGCCAGTGGTCGAGTTCGTGTTCAGCCGCGTAATGTTCCGCCGCGGAGAGCATGTGCTGGCGTTTGCGTGCCGTGATGGATTCCTCGGGCAAACCCATTTTGTCCGAGGTGCGGGTTTTGACCTCGACGAAGATGACGCTCTCCCCTTGTTTGGCAACGATGTCAATTTCTCCGTACGGAGTCCGCGCGTTGCGGGCAAGGATTTCACATCCGCGCCCGGCAAGATATTCAGCGGCAAGTTCTTCACCCCATCTTCCGATCCGCTGGTTGTGCTTCATTCCCAAAATTCCTTCAAAACAGAACGGAGTCTTTCCTCAATACTTGGCTTGATCGGTTTCGTGTTGGAAACGAGCCGGTTGTAATGACCAAGCATGATCTTTGTAGTGTGTTCGATGGAGAATTGATGCGAAGCTTTTTGCGCCGCCGCGCCCATTTTCTTTTGTAACTCGCGGTTCAAACAAAGCATTGTCAATTTGGCGGTGTACGAGGCGAGATCGTCCACGGAGAGCAAGCCAGTTTCCCCATCCGTGATGGAATCGCCGATGCCGGGCGAGTCGATGCCGACGATGGGGAGTCCCGTTGCCATGCCTTCGATCACCGAAAACGGATGGACTTCCGTTACGGACGCGGTCGCGAAGATGTCGCACATGGCAAGATAGGATGGAAGATCCGCGTAGGCAACGGTTCCAGTGAACTTCACGCGATCCGCGAGCCCAACATCGTGTGCGAAAGTTCTGATTCCCTCCTCGTGTTCTTTTTGCCCTCCGCCAACAACAAGTAATTTTGTGTTCGGCATCGCGCGCGAAACTCCGGCGAATGCCTTCAACAGAAATTCGAGGTTTTTTTCCGGGGCAATGCGCCCCATGTATACGAGAAGGACATCTTCGTTCGTAAAACCAAACTCCTCGCGCGCGAGCGGCTTTGCCGATAAGAACGGTTCAAGGTCTGTGCCGTTTGGCACGACCTCTATATGACTTGTCACTCCGTATTGCCGCAGGATTTTTTCCATGCCGCGCGAAGGGGAGATGACGAGGTCAACGTTGTCGCAAAACGCCGGCATGTACGCCTGAAGCAGACTCATGCTCACCTCGGCCGGCATGAGAGGCAGGCGTGTTTGCGCGTACAAGTCGTAGCGTGTGTGGTTCGTAAATAGGACTGGGATATTGTGTTTGCGTCCATAGATCAGCGCGAGGCGCCCGCTCATGAACGGATGGTGGACATGGATCACATCCATCGTCTGGATGATCTGCTGTACATCCGTGCGGTGACGCAGGGAGAGGTAGAACCCGGTATCGGAAAGAGGCATGCCGGGGCTGCGAAAGACGCGCGGATCGTCATCCGTTTGTTCGAGGTCGCCAAAAGTGAATACGTACACTTCGTGTCCCAGCGCTTCGAGGGCGCGCTTGTTCAGGTCAATGTAGCTTGTCACGCCGCTGACGTGCGGTTTGTAGGCGTCTGTCATCATTCCGATTCGCATGGGTTAATCGTACAAGGAAGAGGGGGGAGAGTCAAGCAGATTGGCTATGTTAGAATTTGAACATGGCTGTGAAATTGACCCTGCGCGATACAGAATACGAAGTGAAATCAGGCATGATGCTTCTGGATGCGTTGAAAAAGTGCGGCATCGTGCCTGAGTCGGTGATCGCGACGCGTGACGGCGAGATGATCCTCGACGACGAGATTCTGAAGGACGGCGACGAAGTGAAGTTAATCGCGGTGATTTCAGGAGGCTCAATGTCATTGCGCGGAGGCTTTGCCCGACGAAGCAATCCCCGTCACCGTGTGGGAGATTACTTCGCTCCCGATCGTCGCTCGCAATGACATATGGAAATATATGAAATGTAAAAAATGCGGAGCCAAAGCCTCGGTGAACATGCGCCAGCACAAACTGGCGTTGTGCAAGGAGCATTATCTCGAGTGGATGCCCGAGCAGACCGAGCGCTTCATCAAAAAATATGAGATGTTCACCCGGCGCGAGCGCATCCTCGTCGCGGTTTCAGGCGGCAAGGATTCGCTCGGCTTGTGGGATATCCTCACGCGGCTCGGCTATCAAGCTGACGGCTTGTATCTCGGTTTGGGAATTGACGGGGGGATTGACTATTCGCGCGAGTCGCAGCGGCTCACAGAAAAGTTTGCGGATCAACACGGCTTGAAACTGCACATCGTTGACATCGAAAAAGAATACGGTCAACCCATCCCTGTGTTGTCTGAAATTTCGCATCGCGGACACGGCAAACCCTGCGCGGTGTGCGGATTAACCAAACGCCACGAGATGAACCGCATTGCGCGTGATCTCGGCTACGATGTGCTGGCAACAGGTCATAACCTTGACGATGAAGCCGCGGTGCTGTTCGGCAATACGCTGAATTGGTCGGCGGAATTTCTCCTGCGGCAGGGACCGGTTCTCGCCGCGACGGGCGGTTTGGCGCGCAAAGTGAAACCGCTCTGCCGCTTCTACGAACGCGAAATGACGGCATATTGCCTAGCGCGGGGAATCGAATACATTTACGACGAATGTCCGTTTGCGGAGGGATCGCAGTCCATTTATTACAAGGAATTGCTCAACAAACTCGAGACGGACCGCCCCGGCGCAAAGTTGACGTTCTACCTGCGCTTCCTCGAAGCGCGAAAACGCGGCGACTTATTCTTGGAGAAGGATTCTCAGCAAGCGTATCTGCATCCCTGCTCGAAGTGCGGACAGCCCACCTCCGCACCGGACTTGTGTTCGTTTTGCAGGACGATGGAGAAGGTGGCAACGGCGTAGGGGCAGGATTTTCCTCTGCCCAGCAGGACGAGACGACTTCGCCCCTACATTCTTAGAATATATGTGCTAGAATGGGCGGAAATTTATGGCACCTATCACCATTTCAAAACAAACCGCACGGCGATTCGTCCTCGGCAAGCAGGGACTGTGGCCCGGTCGCAGGTGGAAAGGCAAAAACGGAACAACGCGAGCGATCAACGCGTGCGAAGCGGTGCAGCTGGATCCGTTGAACGTCATCGCGCGGAGTCACGACATTGCCTTGCACAGCCGCGTGTTGGATTACAAGCCGGAGTATTTGTACAAAGTTGCCTACGAAGACCGAGAGTTCTTCGATTACGGCGGCTGGTTGGCGATGTATCCGATGCATGAATTGCCGTATTGGCGCGTACACATGAACAAGCGGAGCCGCGACAAGCGCATCGAAGGTTTTGTGTTGAGCCATGAGAAGTTATTCGAAGATGTACGCGCTGAGTTGCGGAAGCGAGGTCCGTTGGGGAATCGCGATTTCGAGGGGAACAAAATCGGGTTGTGGAATTATCGCGGGCGCAAGGATACGTCGCTGGCGCTGTATGGCATGTGGCTTTCGGGCGAGTTGATGATGCATCACCGCGTGGGCTTCGACCGCGTGTATGACTTCCGTGAAAATATCGCGCCGAAAGAATTCGATCGAGTTGCCACCGAAAAAGAAGCAGAGACTTTCTTTGCGCGGAAATCGGTTGCGTTCATGGGTTTGAAGCGCGAAGCGAACATGCGCGTTGACTTGAACTACTACCTTCGCCGCGATTACTCGAAAGCGGAGGTGATGAAACTCGTCGAAGGGTGGATGGAGTCGGGGATGTTCGAGCAGGTTCACATCGAGGGCGGACGCGATACGTATCTCGTTCTGGCGGAAGACGTGAAGGCGTTGGAGTCGCTCGAAAAGGGAGGAATCCCTAAAGGTTGGAATCCCAAAGAAACGACAACGCTGGAAGAAGTCACATTTCTTGCGCCGCTGGATATCGTCAGCGCGCGCGGACGGGCGAAGAAGTTGTTCGATTTCGAGTACACGTGGGAAGTGTACACGCCCGCGCACAAACGCCGCTGGGGTTATTACGTGTTGCCGATTTTATACGGCGACGATCTGGTGGCGCGGCTCGACCCGAAGTTGGATCGCACAACGATGACACTGGAGGTCAAAGGCTTCTGGCACGAAGACGACGCGCCTGTTAATGACGCCGCGTTCGCTGACGCACTGGGGAGAGGCTTAATCCGCTTTGCGAAGTTTGTGGGGGCGAAGAAAGTGGAGGTGAGCGCGATTCAACCCTCGAAGGTGCGAGATCATGTGAAGAAAATGATACGTGGTGGTTGGTGAATAGTGGACGATCGACCGCTGACTGTGGACGATTGAATAGTTACCCTTGCCGTCAAAACACAAATCGGTATACTTGAAACAGGTTCATCAAAACATTAATCCCAAGGAGAGAACTATGCCAGCACGAGGTGGTCGGGTAGGCGGAGGATCGAGGGGCGGGGGGTTCCGTGCGCCGCGCAGCAGCGGCAGTTCGAGCGGGTCGAGAGGCGCACAGATCAATATCAGCAGTCGCGCGTCGCGCGCTGCTTCTAACACTCCGAGCACCAACGCGTCGTCTCCGCCCCACGTTCATCATTACAGGCCGTGGTATCGAAATAGATTGCCCGGCACAGGCGGCGGGATTTCCATCTGGCTCCTTGTCGCTCTGATCGTGCTGGGACTCTGCGCCTGCGTCGTTTTGGGTATCGCACTGCAAGCGTTTGGGTTTGGATCGTAGCCAATACGTAAAACCTGATGAGCCCTAGAGGTCTCAAAGACCTCTAGGGCTCATCTATTTAATTCTCAGTATTCTCATTCTGAAATCGCAGTTGTAATCTCCCTCCAATCGTTGTATAGTGAAGCCATTACCCGGAGAGGAGAATCCACATGGCGACCAAAACGAAAGGCAAAAGATTAACCGCAAAGAGCGCTAAGAACGCAAAGAACAAACCAAACGGGAAGGATGCAAACCTTGGCGACCTTCGCGGGCTTGGCGGTTCACAGCCTCTGGCAGCGCCGTCCGCGCACAAGTTGATGGAGATCCAAAACGCGCTGGTCATCTCGTACAAATTCCTGCGCGTCACCGTCGGCGTACTGGGCATGGGCATGCCGCTCATCCTGTACGCGGGCGGGAAGTTGATCTTCGGGTTCGGCGTGCAAGGGTCACTGAGCGCGTACTATCACACCGACATGCGCGATGTGCTGGTGGGGATTCTGTTCGCGCTGGGGGTGTTCCTGTTATCGTACAAGGGCTACGGTCGCGCTGACGACATCGCCGGCAACCTCGCTTGCTTCTTCGCCATCGGTGTAGCGTTATTCCCCACGTTGCGCGAAGGCGAGACCTCCGAGATCGCGCAGAGCATCAGCATCGTGCATCACATCTTTGCCGCGTCGTTCCTGCTCTCGCTCACGTATTTCGCGCTGTTCCTGTTCACCAAATCGAACAAGACACCCTCCGAGATGCCGCCTCTCAAGCGGATTCGCAACACGGTCTATCGGACGTGCGGCGGAGTCATGCTCTTGAGCATTCTCCTGCTGGGATTCTATTTTCTCTCGCAGGGCGGCGAGGGTCTGTTCCTCGGCTCGTCCGTGCCGATCTTCTGGCTGGAGACGGTTGCCATCTTCGCCTTTGGCGTTTCGTGGTTCGTGAAAAGCGAAGTAATACTGAAAGACAAAGAGGAAAAGCAGAAAGTGGAATATGTCCCTCAACTCGTGAGTGGCACGTAGGACAAATTGTCAATTTGTCCTACCCAATGGAGAAAACAAACCCTCCCAGCCTCCCCCAAATCCACTGGGTGTACTGGTTGATTATTCAAATTATTGTTGTGGATTTGGGGGAGGTGTCACGACACTTGCACCGCACTGCGTTTGGTGCAGTGCAGGTGAGTGACGGCGGGGATGGGTTATGCTGTCTCCAAATATCTCTCGATCTCATAATCCGACACGCGCATACGGAACTCGTCCCATTCTTCCCACTTGGCGCGGGAGAAGGCTTCGTAGGTGGATTCGCCCAACGCGGACTTGATGACTTCATCTTTGTCAAGTTCGGTCAACGCTTCGGCGAGCGAGCCGGGCAATTCCTTCACGCCCATCTTGGCGCGGTCTTCTTTTTCGAGGTGATACAGGTTGATGTTGTTGAGCGGCTTCGGCGCGTCCATCTTGTTTTCGATTCCATCCAGCGCGGCGGCGAGCATGACCGTGAACGCCAAATAAGGATTCGACGAGGGATCGGGGAAGCGTAATTCGGCGCGCACGGCTTTGTCGCGTCCCTCGGTGTAGCGCGGGATGCGGATCAACGCCGAACGGTTCTGCTGCGCCCAACCGATATAGACCGGCGCTTCGTAGCCGGGGACCAAACGCTTGTACGAGTTGACCGTCGGCGCGACGACGGCGGCTAACGCGCGGGCGTGTGCCAACTGTCCAGCGATAAACGCGTACGCAAGTTTGGAAAGATGCGCTTCATCCTTTGCATCGAAGAACAGGTTTGTTCCAGCCTTGGTATCGAACAGACTCTGGTGACAGTGCATCCCCGAGCCGTTGATTCCGAAAACAGGCTTGGGCATGAACGAGGCGGTCAGTCCGTGCTGCGCGGCGATGGCTTTGACGGTGTATTTCAACGTCAACACATTGTCGGCGGTCTTGAGCGCATTCGCAAAGCGGAAGTCAATTTCGTGTTGACCCAACGCAACCTCGTGATGTCCGACTTCTACATCGAGTCCCATCGCGTCGAGCGCGTCCATCAACGCGGTGCGCACAACGACAGCTTCGTCGAACGACGAGAAATCGAAGTATCCGCCCGCGTCATGGGGGACGGGATGCACACCGTGTCCGTTCGTGCCTTTGAAGAGGAAGAACTCAGGCTCGGGTCCGAGGTTATACGTCCAGCCTTTTTCTTCGATGCGTTTCAACTGTCGTTTCAACGTGCCGCGCGGATCGCCCTCGAACGGGTCGCCGTTTGGCATGTATATATCGCAAAACACGCGCGCGCGTTTCGATTCAGCCGCCGACCACGGCAGGACCGCGTACGTGTCGGGGTCGAGCATCAGGCGCATGTCGCTTTCCTGAATGCGCGCGAAACCTTCCACCGATGATCCATCGAACCACACGCCGTCTTTCAACGCGTCCTCGAGATGACGCATGGGCATGTCCACGCTTTTGACCGCACCGGTTACATCCGAGAACTGCAGCGAAAGAAACTTTACGCCGTCTTCCTTTACTTTTTTGATCAAATCTTTGCCGTCCATTTTTATCTCCTTTTCATATGTCATTGCGAGTGACGCCTCGGCGTTACGAAGCAATCCCCAAAGGGGACTCTGTCTCCTCGCAGAATAAATTATTGAATTATCAACCGTGCGTTAGAGAACGCACTACTACACATAAAATAATTATTCTCCGCCCGCGGCGGACTGCAACGGTTCGGTCTTGACCTTCGCCTGCCTCGCCCAGTTGATAAAGACCACAGACCCGATGATGATTCCCGCGGCGGCGAGGATGCGCGGTGTGAGCGGCTCGCTGGCAAGCCAGGCTCCGAGCAACACTGCCACCAACGGATTGACATACGCGTACGTCGCGACGAGCGAGATCGGCGCGTTTTGCAACAGCCAAATGTATGCAACGAATCCGATCATCGAACCGAATGTGATGAGGTAGATCAAACCCAGCCATGATTCAGTTGAGACTTGGTCGAAATTGAACGATTGCCACTCGCCGAGCACAAGGCTGACCAATAATATTGGAATACTGCCTGCGACCATTTCCGCGCCCGTCATCATCAATGCAGATTTTGGTAACTCCGCGCTGCGGCTGTAGATCGATCCCACCGACCAGAAGAAGGAAGCGAAGATCACCGCGATCGTCCCGATTGCATCGAATTGCAGTTTGCCGCTGATTTCGGATGGACCGACCAACAGGTAAATGCCGCCGAAACCGACGATCAACCCGACGATCGCCTGCCATGTGGGTTTGACGCCGCCCGGGCGCAAGGCTTCGATCAACACCAACCACAAAGGAACCGTTCCGACGATCAATGCCGCGACTCCCGAAGCGATGCGTTGCTCCGCGAACGAGACCAATCCATTACCGCCGAGCAACAACAACGTGCCGATGATCGTCAGCGACCGCCATTGAATCCGCGTGGGCATTTCATCTCCTGCCGCGCGCCGCCAAAGGACGAGGATCGAGCCTGAGATAAAAAACCGCAAGCCTGCCTGTAAAAACGGCGGGATCGTTTCTACCGCAAATCGAATCGCAAGATAAGTCGATCCCCATACAATGTATAACGCGATCAAGGCAATCCATATTTTAGTTTTCATTTGTTCCTTTTTGCCAAAGAGCGCACAGAGTACTCTGAGAAAACCTTTTAAAAATTTCTGTGAACACGGTGTTCTCTGTGGCTGAGGTTCTTTTTACATGCCTTTCACGAACTGACAAACTCTCTAGCCAGCAACGCCTTCTTCCTCACTTCACCATACCGATACTTCCCAAACTCGCCAGCCTTGCGGACCACGCGATGACACGGGATCAACACCGCAATCGGGTTGTGTCCCACCGCGGTTCCAACTGCTCGCGTCGCAGACGGCTTGCCAATTCTCGATGCGATGCCCTCGTACGTGGTCACCGCTCCTGCCGGGATTTGCAGCAACGCCTCCCACACCTTCAACTGGAAATTCGTTCCGCGCAGGTGCAACGTCAACGGTTTGATGCGGGTGTTGAAGTGCAGGTCGAAGATCGGACGAACTAACGATGCGGTGGCTCGATAATCCTCGATCATGTTCGCTTCCTTCCAGTCATTGACAAGATTGTCAATCGCTTCGCCTTCGCTTCCTTGCACGAAGCCAAGGTGACAAATTCCACGCTCGGTCAATCCGATCAAGCATTTGCCGAACGGCGTAAGGTGGATTCCATAACGGATGGTCACACCCTCGCCTCTCGACTTGTACTCGCCCGGCGTCACCGCTTCAGTGGTGACAAAAAGATCATGCAGGCGGCCCAGACTCGACAGTCCGATTTGATGCGTGGTGTCGAGCAGGTTTTCCGATTTGTCGAGCAATTCCTTTGCGCCTTCCTTCGTCAGAAATTGCAGGAATCGTTTCGGGCTGACACCCGCCCAACGGGTGAACAACCGCTGGAAGTGATATTCGCTCAACCCGACGCTCGCTGCTACCGCTTCGAGGCTTGGCTGGTCTTTATAATGATTTTCAAGGTACAGGATCGCCTGCTCGATGCGCAGGTAATCTTCGGACAATTGTTTGAAATCGGTTTGCGTGTTCATAGTTCTCCTTTGGTTGACGTTATTCTATGAACATCGTTTCCTTCTGCCGACCCGATTCTTGCTCTCCTTGCCCCTCTCCTTTAGGAGAGGGGGGCGGGGGTGAGGTTAAACAAAACAGGCATGCGTGGGCATGCCTGTTAACGACTCAGCATTAAAAAAGACAGCCCTTCCAAACACAAACAGATGGAATCCACCTGTATCACTGCGCTTCCCTTGTCCCAGTCATTGCTGTCTGGTTTTCGGGCAAGCGACAGAGTTTTTTTAAACCCGTCGCTCCTTGCGCTTGTTTCGGAAGGGAGAAAGGAGTTTGTGACAAACTCCAGAGGCATCCGCTGATCGAATCCGATTTTTGGACCTCACCCCTGACCCCTGACCCCTCTCCTGAAGGAGAGGGGAAGTCCTTAGCATATCTCTCGCGAGACAGAACCTCCACCTCGTGATCCCGCCGCAGGCGGGACCCAGCCGCTAAATCTCCGAATATTCAGTTGTTAATGGCGGCGATTGTATACGTATGACAGGGCTTTGTCAAGCATGAAATTGGTGATTGTAAATTAAGTTGATTTTCGATAAGATTCGTTCACTTCAACATTGGAGGCTCAGATGCAATCCGCACATTCGATTCAGGATTATCTCGACGTTGTCAAACTAGGGATCGCGAAAAAATTCGGAGACGGCAAGCCGAAGCGCGTCGTCATCGTGGGGGCGGGTCTCGCGGGACTTGCGGCTGGATACGAACTCAAACGCGCGGGTCACACCCCGGTCATTCTCGAAGCACAACAACGCGTGGGCGGACGCGTCTACACGCTGCGCGATCCGTTCACGGAGGGGTTGTACGCCGAAGTCGGCGCGATGCGGATTCCACGCGCGCACACGTTGACGATGGCGTACGTCGACAAATTTGGGCTCAAAACCAACGAATTTACGATGGACAACCCGAACGCGTATTACTACATGGGCGGAAGAAAAGTCCGCGCCTCCGAAGCCGCAAAAGATCCATCGTTGTTAGGCTTTGAGGTCTCTGAAAAAGAAAAAGGGAAAACGGCAGGGAAGATGTACGAGGCTGCTTTGAAACCGTTGCTTGACATGCTTGAAAAGGATGGCGATAAGGCATGGGATGAAATCGTCGCAAAGTACGACC
The DNA here is from genome assembly GCA_040753755.1 of Chloroflexota bacterium. Taxonomy (GTDB): domain Bacteria; phylum Chloroflexota; class Anaerolineae; order Anaerolineales; family Villigracilaceae; genus Defluviilinea. Next base: position 99,867 of record JBFMDB010000004.1, on the reverse strand, counting down.
AGTATTCCACGCGTGAGTTTTTAGAATTGAATGGCTGGTCTGAGGGCATGATCGAAATGTTCGGCTTGCTGGCAAATCAAGAATCGGTGATGAACTCCTCGTTCCTTGAGTTGTTCCGCGAAGATTCGGGTAACTATTACACGAACATGATCGAACTCGAAGGCGGGACGGATCGTTTGCCGCACGCGTTCCTCCCCGAACTCAAGGATAACATCCGCTTCGGCGCGAAGATGATCGCAATGGATCAATCGCCTACAGATGTAACGATCCATTATCAAACTCAAGCAGGACGATTTGAAGAGAAAGGCGATTACGCGATCGTCACAGTTCCATTCCCTGTGTTGCGGCACGTGGAGGTTCTTAAGCCATTCACGCGTGCCAAGAATCGCGCGATCCGGCAATTGCATTACGATGCATCTGCAAAAATTCTGTTCCAATGCAAGAGAAGATTCTGGGAGGAGGACGATGGCATCTTCGGCGGCGGCACCATGACCGACCTGCCGATCCGCAATTTGTATTATCCCGACCACGGACGCGAAACGGGGCGCGGCGTCATCCTTGCGAGTTACACGTGGTCGGAAGACGCGCAACGCTGGGGCTCGCTCAAACCCGACGACCGAATTGTGCAGGCGCTCGACGATGTTGCGGAAATTCACCCGCAGATCGTACAAGAGTTTGAAGTGGGAACATCATGGATGTGGCACGACAATGAATTTGCAGGCGGCGCATTCGCGTTGTTCGACCCGGGTCAGCAAACGTTATTGCACGACGAAATTGTCAAGCCCGAAGGACGGATCCATTTTGCAGGCGAACACGCCTCGCTGTATCACGCGTGGATTCAAGGCGCGTTCGAATCAGGCCTGCGAGCGGCGATTGCGATTCATCGATCTCCCTAAATTAGGAAGACCTCACAGGTTTTTAAAAACCTGTGAGGTCTTTTAGATTCGATACCCCGCCGATGCCGTGTGCTGCGAAGTTTTGAACCTGCTTTCGCAGGTGGGTCCCTACCCAGAAACGCCGCCTTGGCTCAGGCCTATCGCGTTATTTCTTTAGGAGTTAAAGACCCTTTAAGAACTTGTTGGCTCAAAACGGAAGGGCAACATCACGAGCACAGCAGGGATGGAGTTTTTATACCATAATCGTTCCCGCGAGGGGAGGGATAAATTAATTACGAATTATACAGGTTGGTTGATTTTGTCAACGATTTGTGTTAACCTCGTCTTGACAATTTGAAAGGAGAGGTGTATGGCAACTGTTCCCGGCATCGATGTCTCCTATTGGGATGCGGGTATCGACTGGCCCAAAGTGCGCGCGACCGGTCAGCGCTTTGTTTTTGTAAAAGCCACAGAAGGAGATTTCTACTCGGATCAAACTTTCGGGGCGAACTGGTCCGGCGCGAAGGCGGCTGGACTCTTGCGTGGAGCGTATCATTTCTTTCGCGCCAACGTGGACGGCAAAAAACAAGCCACGCGATTCATTGATTACGTCAAATCGGTGAACGACGACGGCGAACTGCCGCCCGTCCTTGATCTCGAAACGCATGACGGTCAAAAGAAGGACAAGATCATCGAACGCGCAAAAATCTGGCTCGATCTCGTCGAAGCCGCGTTCGGCAAAAAGCCGATCATCTATTCGGGTCAATACTTCCTACAGGATTATTTCACCGAAGCCGGCGGCGGACCTCCCGTGTGGGCAAAAGATTACCCGTTGTGGCTCGCGCAATATCCGATTAATTACTCCGACGGTTCGAAGCCGTTTCTCCCGCGCGGCTGGTTCAAGTGGACGTTCTGGCAATACAGCGAAAAAGGACGCGTCAACGGGATCAACGCCAATGTGGACTTAAATGTTTTCAATGGAACGCTGGAGGAGTTGTATCAATTTGCAGGTGCGACGCCAGTTTCGTCCGATGCAAAACCTTCAAAGCACAAAGTCGCGGCGGGCGATTCGTTTGAATCCATCGCGAACAAATACGGTGTGACCGTGCGCGAACTGGTCAGCGCGAACCCGCAGTTGTTGAAGACCGGTGATGCGCTGACGATCCCTGTCGCGGTGGCGATTCCCTCCGAAGGCGGAAACAGCTCCACCGGCGCGGGAGGCGGTTCTTCATCCCCAAGAACATACACGGTCAAGGCTGGCGATACGCTTTATGCCATCGCCGTCAAATACGGCACGACCGTCGCGGCGATCGCGTCCGCGAATAGTATTTCAAATGTGAACAACATCAGCGTAGGGCAGGCGCTCGTTATCCCCTAAAAGTTTGTCAGCAACCAGTGAAATCCCGCCGCGAGCAACGCGCTGGCAGGGATGGTGATCAACCACGCGGTGAGGATGTCGCCTGCCACTCCCCAGCGGACTTTGCTGAAGCGTTCCGACGCGCCGACGCCGATGATGGCGGAACTGACCACTTGCGAGGTGCTGACCGGAGCGCCGAAGAAAGACGCGCCGAGGATGACGATGCCCGAGGTCAGTTGCGTTGAAAAACTGTGCAGGGGTCGGATCTTGTAAAATTTCCCGCCGAGCGTGCGGATGAGACGCCAACCGCCAAGGCTGGTGCCGATGGCAATTGCCGCCGCGCTGACCACGATCACCCATAGCGGGACTTGAAATTCAGGCAATGCCCCGCCAATGACAAGGCTCAACGCGATGATGCCCATTGTTTTCTGTGCGTCGTTTGTGCCGTGACTCAGCGCGAGCGCCACTGCGGTAAACAACTGACTGCGCTTGAAAAAATCGTTGATGCGCGGCGACGCGCCTTGCACTACGAAGTAAATGATACGGGTGATGATGAAGCCGAAAACGAATCCGATGAGCGGGGAGGTGAAGAGCGCGATCAACACTTTATTCAGCCCCGAGAATTTGATCGCATCCAACCCTGCGCCGGAGAAGACTGCGCCGATCAACCCGCCGATGAGCGCGTGCGACGAGCTGCCGGGAATGCCAAAGAACCAAGTGACGAGATTCCACACGATGGCTCCGAGCAAGGATGCGGCGATCATCTCCAGCGTCAATGAATCGGCTGAGACGATTCCTGCGCCGATCGTTTTTGCCACCACCACACCGAAGAGAAACGGCCCGAGAAATTCCGCGACCGCGGCAATGCCTAACGCGGTCCGAGGTCCGAAGGCGCGCGAGGAGATCATGGTCGCGACGATGTTGGACGCGTCGCGCATGCCGTTGAGCAGGTCGAAGATCAGCGCAAGCGCGATGACGATGAGGAGGTCTTGGGACATTTGATTTCATGTGTCATTGCGAGGCGGTGTTCGTCCGCCGTGGCAATCTCGTATTTTGAGGTTAGGCGAGATTGCTTCGTCAGCCCTTTGGGCTTCCTCGCAATGACACCTCAGGTTTTCTTCACCACAATGTCGGCGATGATATTCCCCGCTTCATCGCCGCGGTCTGCCGCGTTGGAAAGATGCCGGTACACTTCGCGCAGTTTCAACATTTCCACGATGTGGTGCACATCTTCGGGTCCTTTGAAAAGATCGGCAACCGCTTCGCGGTACACGCCTTCCACGCGGTTTTCTAACGCTTTGGCGCGCTGGGCATGTTCGGTGGCAACGGCAGGATGTTTTTGTAATCGCAATACCGCCTGATAGATCTCGTAGGCGGCATCTTTGAGGAGAGCCGCCATGCGCGCCATGTACGGTGTGGGTGAAACGTTGAGGATCGCCATCTCTCCCACTGTGCTGTCGGCGTAATCGATGACATCGTCGATCGAGCGCGAGAGGGCGAAGATATCTTCGCGGTCGAACGGCGTGACGAAGGTGCGGTTCAACTCGTCGATCAGGATGCGGCGGGTTTCATCCGCTTCTTTCTCTTTCAGGGACAACTGCTCGGCGATCTCGGGCGACGGCGTCTCCAAATATTTGACGAGCAGTTTCAACCCCTCGAAGGTGACTGCCGCCTGCTCTTGAATAAGTTTATGAAAGACCTCTTCGCGCTTCTTGAAAAAACGGAACATGAAAAACCTCTTGCTCATGAAGATTTGTCCGACAATGATACCACTGGCTGAACTCGGATGTTGATTAGAAGGATGAGGAATCATGTAAAATTTGAGGGTTCATTCCCTATGAAAGCGAGGCAGATATGTTCGCTAGAACTTCGTATAAGCTCATCGTTGTATTTTCGATTATTGCACTCACAACCGGCGGATGTCGACTCACGCGTCCGTCGGCAGATGGTGAACCGCCAGCCTTGACGAGTCGACCCACGCTGGAGGTGACCGATTCCAGCGTTGAGATCGAAGCGTTGATCTTCCAAACCGGGCGCAACGATTACACAATCACCGTAGACGATACGCCGCGCGAGTTCATCATTTATGTCCCCGCGAACTACGACGCCAGCCAGCCCACGCCGGTTGTTTTCATGTATCACGGTACGAATGGGACCGGCGCGACAGTTTTCGAAAATACGAACTGGGCGAAGAAAGCGGATGAAGTCACTACCATCGTTGTATTCCCCAGTAGCTGGCGGTATTATCTGATCACCGAAAACGACGACGCGACAAAATGGAACGATGTCGGTTTGGAGCGTCTCACAGGTCCCGACGCGGAACTCAAGGATGACGTCAAGTTTACGCGCGTGATGCTCGATCTTGTGCGCGCCACGTTCAACGTGGATGAGAAACGCATCTTCGCGACGGGTTTCTCGAACGGAGGTGGATTCGTTTCCACTCGGTTGATGATCGAGATGGCGGATGAATTTGCGGCATTCTCCACGAGCGGATCAGGCACGAAATTGTCGGAGCCGGGTTTTGCCGCGAACATGCCGCCCTCCGTATCTAGATCATATTATTCGATCCTTGGGACGCAGGACGATGTGATCTCAGCCGGGCAAGGCGTGCCGTTGCCATTTCCTTTCGATGCCGATGAGATTGTAAGTCACGAAATGTTCGGCGCGATGCTGAGGAACACAGCTTCTTACCTAAATCTTGACCCAACGCAATATGAAGTTTTGCACCCGCGTGAGGATTACACGGTTTTTTTGTACAATCAAAGCCTGATTGGCGAGGACAACGAGTATATCTTTCAGATGGTCAAGGGTATGTTCCACATATACCCAGATGGAGAGACGATCCCTCGCGGGTTGGATGCCGTGGAAGTGTTCTGGGAATTCTTCACGAGGCATCCGATGAGGTAATATTAATGATTTACGTAACCCGACAAATCACATACACAATCACGAAATTTGTCACATGAAGTCTTTTGCTGGAAATGCTACACTGCATCCAAAAGGAGATTTCATGCCATATCCTCCCGAACCGTTCCGCATCAAAGTCACTGAACCGATCCGTCTCATATCTCCTGAAGAGCGCGAAGCTGCGCTCCAAGCCGCTGGCTACAACCTCTTTGCCCTCGACGCCGAAGACATCTTCATTGACCTGCTGACCGACTCGGGTACCGGTGCGATGAGCCAGGAACAGTGGGCGGCGATCATGCGCGGCGACGAGTCCTATGCGGGTGCGCGTTCGTATCATCGTCTCAAAAATGCTGTCGAGGATATTTTCGGTTTCAAATATTTTGTCCCCACGCATCAGGGACGCGCCGCTGAAAACATCCTATCCGCATGTCTGGTAAAACGCGATCAATGGATACCGAGCAACATGCACTTCGACACCACCGATGCCAACATCCGCGCGCGCGGCGGACGCCCGGCGAATCTCGTCATTGACGAGGCGCACGACCCGGCAAACCCGCATCCGTTCAAGGGCAACATGGACATCGCCAAACTCAAAGCCTTCATCGCAAAGTATGGGCGTGAAAAAATTCCGTTCGGGATGATCACCGTCACGAACAACGCGGGAGGCGGTCAGCCCGTTTCGATGGAGAATCTCAAGGCGGTATCCGCTATCTATCGAGAAGCAGGCGTCCCGTTCTTCATAGATGCGGCGCGCTACGCTGAAAACTGTTACTTCATCCAACAGCGCGAGGCGGGCTATAAAAATAAATCGGTGAAAGAGATCGCCCGCGAGATGTTCGTCCTCGCCGACGGCATGACCATGTCCGCGAAAAAGGACGCCATCGTCAATATCGGCGGTCTGTTGTGCTTGAACGATGAAAAATTATTTCAAGACATCAAGAATGAGTTGATCCTGCGCGAGGGATTCCCAACATACGGCGGACTCGCGGGCCGCGACCTCGACGCAATGGCAGTTGGACTCTACGAAGGCTTGGACGAATCCTACCTTTCGTATCGCATCGCGCAGACGTTATACCTGTCATCCCGACTGAACGACGCCGGCATCCCCACCATTCAACCCGCTGGCGGACATGCCGTGTACGTGGTGGCGAATCAACTCTTGCCGCATATCCCCAACTACGAATTCCCCGCGCAATCGCTCGGTGTGGAACTCTACCGCGAAGGCGGCATCCGCGGCGTAGAGATCGGCTCGGTCATGTTCGCTTGCTTTGATCCGCAAGACAACACCTGGCATTACCCGGCGCTTGAACTCTTGAGGCTGGCGATCCCGCGGCGTGTGTACACACAGAGTCATTTCGATTATGTGGTGGAGACGTTTTGCAAAATAAATTCGCGTGCAACTGAGTTGCGTGGATACAAATTCACTTACGCGCCTGAGTTGTTGAGGCATTTCACGGCGAGATTTGAACCGTTATAAAAGTGACAGTCACCGTGAAGGTGATTGTCACTTCGCTATTCCGTATACTGTGGCAACTTCGGCAGCGACTGCAAATACAACCAGATCGCTTTCAACTCATCGTCTGACATGAAAGCATAATCTTTCCACGGCATTAACGCTGGATCGAGTTCGTGCCCGCTTGGGGTCGTTCCTGTGCGAATAGTGTTGATAAAATCTTCCTCGCCCCAAAAAGCCAGTTCGCCGCCGGGCGTGAGGTTGGGAGAAATCCTGTCGATCGTGGGGTCGGCATGAGGTCCGCCATTCAACGTGGCGCTGTGACAAATCCGGCAATCGTGCGTGTTGACCATGTACTCGCCGTATTCAACGGTCACGCTGCGGTCGGGGGCGCTCACGTGGATATCGTGGCTCACAGTTTCAACAGGCATTTTCCCCAGCACTCCCAGCGCATATAAAATCTTTGCCAGCGGCGTAAATTGCTTGCCGTTTGTCTTTCGGTCAACGGGCGGAAGGGTTTGAAGGTAGGCAATGATCGAGGCGAGGTCTTCATCGCTCAGGTAGGCTGTAGAAACCACGGCAGGCATGAAAATGGGTTTGCCTTCGCTGTTGACACCATGTCGGATCGCGCGGACGTAATCTTCGGTTGTGTAGGTCTTGCCGACGCCGCCTTCGCCGGGCGTCAGGTTCGCTGAATCCATCGTGCCGAGCGGACCACCATCAAAGAAATTGATAACGCCTCCCATATCCTCGCCATGACAACCCTGACAAAGTGTTTCTGCACGATGCTTGCCATACGCGATGCTCGCCTCATCTGTGGGCAGGGTGAGGTTGGATGGCTCGAAGGCATAGGCTTTATTCATCCGAGCGTTGCCGATCAAATACAAGGCGACACCGGCGACAACCAGCAAGCCGATCAACGAACCAAGCACGATACCAAGCCATTTCAAAACTTTTTTCACCATTTATCTCCTCTCAGATTTTCGGATTACCAATTTCAGCCCCGACCATTGCTTGCTCACCGCGCACACTTTCACGTCCACGAAGCCAAGCGGCAGGGCAATCTCACGAATCACATCTTCAGTGATGTCGGTTTGCATCGTTGCGGATTTTTTGTACCACGACACCCAAAGAAACCCATCCTGTTTCAATTCGTTTCGCAGTTTGGAAAGCAACGCGTCAAGTTCGTTGCTATCCGTCACAAAGAGATGCGCCGCGTCGACGGGCGGCTTGGCATTCGTCACCAACTTCACACCCTCAGGGAGACCGCCTAACCAGGAGACGTATCCCTTCGGCGCATGTATTGTCAATACTTTCAGCGGAGATTTGAATCCAAGTTTCTTCGCGAGTGGTGTTCCCGAATAACCGACGCCAGCCATGCACAGATTATACGGTCAAACGCGGCGCGTGCACTTGAGAGCTGAAACCCGCCACCTGAAACTTGGAACTTTACACCTGCTACCTGGCGCCTGAAGCTTGGAACTTGACACGTGGAACTTGACACCTGATACTTGACGAATGACTCGCTGGCTCGACCCTCCTCAAGTAGACGTTTCGCCTCTTTCCACCCTCGACCTGCCTCTCCTCCTCAAGCAGACTCTCATCCGACGGGGGATTCGCACTCCTGACTCTGCCCGCGCGTTCCTGCATCCTGACGAGTCTTTCTCCACGCCGTTCCCCGATATTGAAAACGCGATTGAAATTATCAATCAAGCCATCCAACGCAAAGATCGCATCTGTGTCTGGGGTGACTTCGACGTGGATGGACAGACCTCTACGGCTGTGCTGGTGCAAACGCTTCAGTCTCTTGGCGCGGATGTTGTATACTACATTCCAATTCGCGGCAAAGAGAGTCACGGGGTTCACATCGAATCGCTCAAACCGATCCTCGATAACGGAATCAAACTCCTCATCACCTGCGACACCGGCATCACCGCCCACGAAGCCATTGATTACGCCAACTCCCGCGGCGTGGATGTTGTCATCACCGACCATCACGATTTGGGCGAGACACTTCCGAACGCCAAAGCGATCATCAACCCAAAACTTCTGCCAGCAGACCATCCTTTGAAAAATTTGGCTGGCGTCGGCGTTGCATACAAACTCGCGGAAGCCTTAATTACCAATAACCAATTACTCATCACCCAGCCTCCAATCTCCAATCTCGAATTACTCGACCTCGTCGCCCTCGGACTCATCGCCGACGTCGCCCTCCTCCACGGAGAGACTCGCGCCCTCGCCCAAAAGGGAATTGATAAGCTCCGCGCAACAAGTCGTATCGGCTTGAAGGTAATGGCGGAACTTTCAAACACAAACCTCGAATCTCTCACCGAGGAAACGATCGGATTCACGTTCGCGCCGCGCTTGAACGCACTCGGCAGATTAAGTGATGCCAACCCCGCAGTCGAATTACTAATTACGGATAACCCTGCACGAGCCCGTGTACTCGCCGCGCAGATCGAAGGACTCAACGCCCAGCGCCGATTGTTGACGAGTCAAGTTGCTGAAGCGGCTGAGGCACAACTGCGCGAACATCCTGAATTGCTGACCGAACCTGCCATTGTATTGTCGCATCCAAACTGGCCCGGAGGTGTGGTGGGCATTGTGGCAAACCGCCTCGTGGAGCGCTACCACAAACCCGCGTTGCTCCTCACCGAATCGGATGATGGGATTCTGAGCGGTTCCGCGCGTTCGATTGAAGGACTTCACATCACCGAGGCGATTGCCGCCAACAAGGATATCTTGCAAAGCTTTGGTGGTCATCCCATGGCGGCAGGATTGTCGCTTCAAAAGGAAAACCTCACCTCCTTCCGCCGAGGACTTGGCAGAGCCATTGAAAAACAACTGGGCGAAATGGTCCGCGAAGAACCGACACTGCAAATTGACGCGTGGGCCGGCTTGGACGAAATCAATCTCGAGCTGGCAGACGCGATTGAAATGCTCGCTCCGTTCGGGGCGGGGAATCCCAAGTTGACTCTTGCGACGCGCGGCGTGACGTTGAAGTCTGTGGCGGAGATCGGGAAAACGAAAGAGCATCTTCGTCTTACGGTTGAGGACGGAAGTGGAAATGTTCAAAATGTTCTCTGGTGGGGCGGGGCAGGTGAGGAGATACCAGAAACTGGGAGTCAGATTGATATTGCCTATTCCATACGCGCGACGACTTTTCGCGGAGAAAAACAAATCAATCTGACTTTCGAGGAATTTCGCGTTGGCGAGGAAAAGGCGGTTGAAGTTCGTGAACGGAGATTGGAAATTAGAGATTGGAGATCGGAATCTGGAAAGTGGAAAGATGTAGACACCGTATTGGTGTGGGCTGAAGGATCGGATAAAGCAAAAGGAAAATCACGCTTTGAATTGCATCCCGCCGATGAACTTGCAATTTATACAACTCCGCCATCGCCAGCGGAACTTCGCGCCGCGCTGGAGGTTGTCAGGCCGAAGATCGTCCATGTGCTGGGCGTTTCGCCGCAAAAAGAAAAAACGGACGAATTCCTTGCAAGGCTGGCAGGGATGGTGAAGTTTGCGATCAATAAAAAGGGTGGAATAGTTTCGATCAACGAATTGGCGATCGCTGCTGCTCAGCGCGTCAGCGCGGTGCGAATCGGTTTGGAGTGGCTGGCGGCTGGGGGACACGTAACAACCGTCCCGGAGGGCGAAGCGGTTCGTTTATCCGTTGGGAATGGCGAGGCAAATCAATATCTTCAAAAAGAGTTGTATGTCGCCTTGAAAGGCATCCTGGAAGAGACCGCGGCGTACCGCGATTATTTTTCGAGTGCAAAGGCCGAAAGCCTTTTCAGCAACCATTGAACTACGGGGTTGGTGTAGCGGTGGTGAAGACTTCGGGCACGATGATCATATCGAGATTCACCGCGCCGCCCGAAAGATGTGTGATCGTCACGGTGTGCGTGCCGTTGATGAGAACAGGTGAGATCCATTCGCTTTGCACGACGACTTCCGCTGACTCATCAAGATCGTATTCAAATCCGTCGAGGCTGATGCGGATCGTTCCCAAGCCTGACCCCGATTGATAAAAAATGCGGATCTGTTCGCCGATAAATCGAAACGATGCCGAACTGTCCAAGGTGTTCGATACGTGCAAAGTATTTTGGAAAACTCCCGCCACGCCGGTCTGTGCGATCCACTCATCCGTGTATTCAATGCGTTGGTCGCTTTGATCGTACGTGCCGGGATTCAACGGCGCGCTTGAGGCAGTTGTCGGCGTCGCCGAAGATGAACCGGCGGGAGGAGGTGTTCTTGTGCGCGTTGGAGAGGCAACAGAATCGATGGTTTCTTCCGTCTTTGGAGTGGACGATGCGAAGGTGATCGGGGCTTCGGTGGGCGGAGGTAATTGCTCCTCCTCTTCTTCCGGTGTTGTCGTTGATATACCCGGCTCAGTGCCGAGAAATAGGAATCGGAATGGTGTGCTGGTATTTTCCACTTCGGTAACCGCGCGGAACGTGCTGAGCCGCGCCAGTAACAGCACGAGGCAGATCCCGAAGATCGAAAATGCTCCGAGAATGATGGGCAGGATCAACCCGCGATCGAACGCTGGTTTATTTTCCATTTCAAACGTTTGACTCTTTATCGGTGATCTCGAGCGCTTTATCCAAAATTTCAAAGCCTTCGCGCAATTGTTCTTCGCTGATGATGAGCGGCGGGATGATCAGCACCGTATGCCAATGGGTATATAAAAATAAGCCGTTTTCCAAACAATATTTTCTGAGCGCGTTCATCGCAGGCGACGATTCGTTCCACGGTGCCATCGGCTCTTTTGTTTTTCTATTTTTCACCAATTCAAGGATGCCGAACAGCCCGATCGAACGGACATCGCCGACGGAGGGATGCGCTTCGCCGAGGTCGTTCAACATCCGCTTCAAAACCGGACCCATGCCTGCCGCGCGTTGGACGATTTGATCGTCCTTCATCGCGCGAATGTTCGCCACCGCCGCCGCCAGCGACACGGGATGGGAGGTATACGTGAGTCCGCTCTCGAATGGTGTGTCGTTGAATGCCGCCGCGATCTCGGGCGTCATCGCCACCGCGCCCAGCGGCGCGTACGCGGAGGTGAGCCCTTTTGCCATGGTGATTATGTCCGGTGTCACATCCCAGTGCTCCACTGCAAACCACTTGCCGGTGCGGCCGAAGCCGCTCATCACTTCGTCGGCGATCATCACGATGTCGTACTTGTCGCACAGCGCACGCACGCCCTGCATATATCCCTGCGGCGGGATGAGAATGCCGTTGGTGCCGGTTACGCTTTCCATCAGAATCGCCGCGATGGATTCGGGTCCCTCGTAGCGGATGATCTCTTCAAGATGATTTAAATAATCGCGCGAAAATTCTTCCTCTGAAATATCCGGGTTGGTGCGGTGAAACGTGGAGCGATAGCGATACGGGTCGAGGAAATGGACAACGCCGGTCATTAAGTTTGGCTCCCACGCCACGCGGCGCGGGTCGCCGGTCGCCGCCATCGCTCCCGCCGTCGCGCCGTGATACGAGCGATAGCGCGCAAGGATCTTGTGCCGTCCGGTATAGCCGCGCGCGAGTTTGATCGCGTTCTCGTTGGCGTCCGCGCCGCCGAGGGTGAACAGGATCTTCGTCAGGGCTTGATGCGGGGTGATATCCGTCACGGTCTTCGCGGCGAGCGCGCGGATCTTCGTCGTCATGCCCGGCGCGGCGTAGGGTAGTTCCGCCGCCTGCTCTTGCATGGCTTTGATGATGCGTTCGTCCCCGTGACCGATGTTGACGCACATGGTCATCGAGTTGAAGTCGAGGTAGCGTTTGTCGTTCACATCCCAGAAATGAACGCCTTTGGCGCGCTTCACCGCAATCGGGCTGACCTTTGCCTGCGCCGACCACGTGAAGAATACATTCTCTTTTGTGAGAGACAGAATTTCATCATCCGGCAGATCGAACATTTCATTCCTCATTTAGCAGTATCCGTGTTTACTTGTCTACTTGTATCCTTTTGAATTATAACCCTCCACATTTCCGCTTTCCTGTGATAAACTCCGCCCGCTCGAAAAATAGGTGCGCACCACGTGTACGTGCCTTTCCGCTCCCGGCGGACCGACGGTTTGAACGGGAGCAATCCCATGGAAAGGAGGAATTCCCTCATGCGAAAATATGAATTGGTTTGCATTATCCAGCCTGAACTGGATGAGACCGCTTTTAAAGGCGCGGTCGAACGCGTGCAAGGCTGGATCACTGAGTCTGGCGGAACTGTGGACAAGGTGGACGTTTGGGGACGCCGCAGAATGGCATACACCATCCGCAAGCAACGAGAAGGGCAATATGTTCTGCTCAACCTGACTCTCGAACCCAAAGCTACCGGCGAACTGGAACGCAATATCCGCTTCCTTGAACCGGTCATGCGTCACATGCTTGTGGCTGTGTAAGGTCGTTATACCCTCGAAAAATCGGACTTTCAAAACAAGGAGATTGTCATGAGCCGAGGATTGAACAAAGTTCAGATCATTGGTCACTTGGGCAGAGACCCCGAGATGCGCTATACCCCTTCGGGCAAACCGGTGACCACGTTCACAGTGGCGGTCAGCCGATCGTGGAGTTCGACAGACGGTGAACGTCACAGTGAGACCGAGTGGTTCAACATCGTCGCGTTCGGTAATCTGGCTGAGACCTGCAAGAATTATCTGGTGAAGGGTAAACAGGTGTACATCGATGGACGCCTGCAAACCCGCCGCTGGGACGACAAAGAGGGCGTGAAACACACGAGCGTCGAAATTGTCGCCAACGAGATGATCATGCTGGGTGACCGCCGAGAGCAAAACAACCAATCTCATGCCGCGTCCGAGGCGGAGTCCCACGATGGAGAAGCATCTACCTTCGAGGATGAATTTCCGTTCTAAAGGCTTGAAATTAATTAACTTCCCGCTTTTTGATCTCGAGCAGTTGTACTATAAGCGGGATGCCGTACCTAACCATGTCACGGGAATTATCACACCCGTGAATCAATACTGGAGTAATTCAAATGGCTGACGAAAGAGAACCAAGAGAACGCAGGTCTCAGGAGGGAGGCGAAGGCGGCGAGCGCCGCTTTTTTGCCAAACCAAAATTCTGCCAATTCTGCGCAGATAAATCCCTGACGATCGATTACAAGAAGACCGACCTGCTCAGAAAATATGTTGGCGAGGATGGTCGTATCCGTCCGCGCCGCCAAACCGGCGCGTGCGCCCGGCATCAACGTATGGTCGCGGTGGCGGTGAAACAGGCGCGGCACATTGCCCTGCTTCCCTTCACCGGCTCACATGCAGACGGGGATCGCTGAACCCAGCCGGCCCGTCGGAGCGGACGCGTGGTGATCACGCGTCCAGCCTCGAACCGTGCCGTGGAAATTTCTTATGTCGAATCAAAGTTCCCCACCGAAACTCGTTTCAAAAAAGCATATCGCACGCCTAGAACGCACGCGTCGTCAGGAGAGGCTGTTCACCGGTATTGCGATAGGCGCGATCTTGATCGTTGTCGGACTTCTCGTCTACGGCTACCTCGACCTGAATTACCTGCAATTGAAAGAACCGGTCGCGGAAGTGAACGGCGAGATCATTACCACCGAACAATGGCAGGAGCGCGTGCAGGTACAGCGTTTGATCTTGGTCGATCAGTACAACCAGTTGGTCTTCCAACAGAATTTTGGCATCGATACGACCCAGCAACAACAGGGCATTCTCTTTACGCTGCAACAGCCGGTGCTCGTTGGTCAGCAGGCGTTGGATGCGCTTGTGGAAGAAACGCTCATCCGCCAGCAAGCGAAAGAACTCGGCATCACAGTGAGTGAAGCTGAACTGGAAGAAGCGCTTCAATCTGCTTATGGGTTTTTTCCAAATGGGACGAATACGCCCGATCCCACCGCGACGGCATTTACTTTTCCGACGCTTTCATCCCAGCAATTGACCTTATATCCCTCCACCGCCACGCCGACGGAATTCCTCACCGCGACGCCCTCGCCGACGGGAACACCGGATCCTTCCGTGACTGCAACTGCCACTTCCACTCAAGCGCCTCCCACCCCGACGTTTGTTCCACTCCCAGCGACCGCTACCTCCACGCCGTACACGCTCGATGGTTTCAATAACACCTACGCCACCGCCATCGCGGATTTCGAATCGAGCGGAATCAGTGAATCCACTTTGCGCTCCATCTACGAGGCGAACCTGCTCCGCAGGAAAGTGTTGGATGCCGTCACGGCCGATGTGCCTCGCACCGAGGAACAAGTTTGGGCGCGTCACATCCTCGTGGATGATGAACGCACTTCCGGAATCGTCCGTTCCTTGTTGATCAGCGGCAAAGACTTTGCCGCGGTCGCTCAAGAATACTCAAAGGATACCGGGTCTGCTATCGTTGGCGGCGACTTGGGCTGGTTTGGAAGGGGCGCCATGGTTGCCGAGTTTGAAAACGCCGCCTTCTCGCAGGAGATCGGCGAGATCGGCGAACCGGTGCAGAGTCAGTTCGGTTTCCACATCATCCAAGTCCTCGGTCACACGGATATTCCGTTGAGCGCGAGTCAATACGAACAAAAACGCGAAACTGCCTTCACCGAATGGCTTGAAAAGATCAAGACCGAATCAGCCATCCTCATTCACGAAGAATGGCGGGACCGCGTTCCGCCCGCGCCGGAGGGCTTGGGTCAATAACGCGCATTGGATTTGTCCGCCTTTCAACTGCGTCGAACAAGAATATTGCAGAACATTTCCTCGAACAAACAAAATCGCCCGTTCGAAATGAACCGGGCGATTTTTGAATCTCTACTTTTCACTTTCCATGCGCTACGCTGTTTTATCCCCGCTTCAACATCTCATCTGTCACTTGGTCCAACCTCAAACTGATCACCTGACTCGCCGAGTCGCGTCCCATGGTGATTCCGTAGATCACATCCGCGGCTTGGACCGTGTTACGGTTGTGTGTGATGAGGATGAATTGAGTCTCCTTACTCAGTTCCAACAATAGATCACGGAAGCGACCGACGTTCGCTTCGTCGAGCATCGCATCCACTTCGTCCATGACGCAGACGGGCGTAGGCGACACTTTAAGCAACGCGAATACCAATGCGACAGCCGTCAAACTTCTTTCACCGCCTGAAAGCAACGCCAGCCCCTGCTCGCGCCGACCCGGCAAGCGCGCTTCGATCTCGATGCCTGTTTCCACGAGATTATCGGGGTCGGTCAAGGACAATCTTGCCGAGCCGCCGCCGAACAACCGCGTGAACATCGCGCGGAACTGCTTATCTACGGCATCGAACGTTTTCGAGAAAGATTGCTTCGTCAATTCATCCAGTTCGGCGATGACCTGCCGCAGGTCTGCTTCGGCTTTTCGCAGGTCGTCCACTTGCGCGCGCATGAACGAATAACGCTCCGACTCAGCGTCGAACTCCTGCTTCGCTTCGGGGTTGATCGGACCCATCCGCCTCATGCGCGAACGATTTTGGGTTAATTGCGTTTCGAGGTCGGGTGAAATTTCGGTCACCACGGGTAACTCTTCCACCATGCCTTCAATCGGCAAAGGCACAGGTCCCGCCACGTCCGCTGCGTAATCGAACATCACCAGACCAAAATCGTCGGTGATCCTTTGTTGCAGGTTCTCCAACGACTCCTGCTTCCGCATCAACTCCAATTGCACTTGTCCCAGCAAACGCTCGCTCGTTGCCAGCGCGCGTTGCGCGTTCGCTTCCCCATCCTGCAGGCGCGCTTCCTCCTGTTCGGCGGACCCCAATTCGTTTTCAGCAGGATCGATCTTCACGCGCAACTCTTCGATCTGCGATTGCAAACCCGCTTCACGGTCGCGTAATGAATTTTTTTCATTATCCAACGCGCTCAACGCCGACCCTGCCTCATTCAACCGCGCCTCTAACTCACCTCGACGCGCCTCAAATTTTGCTACCTCTTTCCCTCTTTCCCCTTTCCGCGCACGCGCATCCTCCAGCGCCCGCTCAGTCACAGCCGCGCGCGTGCTCCAATACGTCGCCTGATTTTGCGCCTCCGCCAGATCGGTTTCACTCAACTGCAGCATCAGTACGCGCACCTCTTCCTGCGCGCCAGTTGAACCGGACTCGATCTCCGAGAGCGATTGATTCAAATTCGATAACGCCGCCGACGCCTCGTCCATTTCAGATTTCAATTGGATGTGCTGACTCTTCTGCCACTCCAACTGACGACGCGCCGCCTCGGACTCCAATTCAGCCTGCTTTTCCACCTCTTGTACCTCTTCCACCTTGACGCGCGCTTCGCGCGCCGCGTCCTCGGCTTGACCCAACTCTGCGTGCGCGCTGGCGATCTTTTCGGAAAGGGAATCCACTTCGCGGTTCAACGACTCGATCTGCGCGCTCAACGCGGCTAAGGCTTCTGTCAACTCGCGCTTTTGGCGGGGTCTGCTCAAAGCGGAGGAGGACGCGGTCTTCCCAGCCACGATCAACCCGTCGCCGCGAAAGACTTCACCGCGCAAGGTCACCACTCGCGCGTGAGGCGGTAAATCTTGAATCAATCGCCGCGCGCTGGCGCGGCCGCGCACGATCAGCGTCTGCCCAAGCAACGCGCGGACCGCCGCACGCAAATCATCATTTACATTCAATAATTCCGAAGCGACGCCAAGACAGGTATCATCGTTCGGTTTTGCAATCAGCTCGCGCGCATGGTTTTCAAGCGGGAGTAAAACTGCGCGCCCCGCATCCTCCGACTCAAGCAATTGCAATGCGTTTTCGACCTCGTCGGCGTCGAGCAGAATCGCATCGAGGGTATCGCCCAGCGCGGCTGAGATTGCGGTTTCCAACTCGGCAGGCACGTCGAGCGCTGCACTCAACGCACCGCGCGCGCGTTTGAGTTTGAATTGTCGCGCGGCATCGAGCAAAAAGCGCGCGCCTTCGGCATATCCCGCCAGAGACTGTTCGGCTTGCTCGATCACTTCGAGTTGTGTTTTGGCGCGAGTGTGCTCGGAAAGTAACCCCGCACGTTCTTCGTTTTTCGCGCGCCGTTCACCTTCGAGCGATTCAACTTCCTTCTTTCCTCTTTCTTCTTTCTCTTGCGCTTGCTTCAACTCCCCCTCGATATTTTCACGCCTCTTCCGCGCTTCCGCGTATTTCTCGCTCGCATTGCGTGAATTCATTTCAGCCGTTTCAATGGATTTTTCTGCCGCGGTCAATCGGGTCTGCAAACTTTCGAGGCGAGACTTTAACTCATCGAGTCGCGCCTGCGACTCAGCGCGTTGGGTCGTCCATGTTTCGATTTGAGATCGGGCAAATTGTAGTTTTTCTTCGAGCGCGGCGCGATCTGCCTGTCCGCTTTGCAATTTCAGTTGCGCGTCGCTCAATTGTTTTTGCGCTTCATCGTATTCGGTTTGGAGGCGTGCAAATTCGTGTTCGGCTTCCTCGATCCGCGCACTGACGGTCCTTTCTTCGTCGGCGGCGCGTTCTTTTTCAGCAAGCACAGAAGATTGCACGGCGAGCAGCGAACGGCGTCTTTCCTCAAGCACGGCGAGCTCGCGGCTCACTTCTTCGCGTTGACTGTGCAGTTCAGCCGAGGCGCGATGCCATGTGTTGAGTTGTGAACGCAATTCGATGAACTTTTCACGGAACGCGTTGTACTCCGCTTGCGCTTTCTGATGTACCTCACGCGCTTCGGTCACGCGCGCTTCCTGTGCTTTGACGGCTTCACGCGCTGTAGTGAGTTCCTGTTGTGCGCGATGCCAGTGATAGCCGTACCATTCGCGCAGGATCACTTTCAAATCTGCCTGGGCGCGGGAATATTCGATGGCGCGCTTTGCCTGCCGTTCCAAACTCCGCAGACGCGGCTCCAACTCGGACATGATGTCCAGCACGCGTTCGAGATTGCGTTCTGTGTTTTCGAGTCGCTTCAATGCTTCTTCGCGGCGGACGCGATACAGACCCACTCCCGCCGCCTCTTCGAACAAGCGGCGACGCTCATCCGCTTTCAACGCCAGCGACGCATCAACAAGTCCTTGACCTAGGATCGTGTATGTCCGTTCCGACAAGCCAGACGCGGCAAGCAGTTCGTTCAAATCGCGCAAGCGCACGTGCTGGCTGTTCAATAAATAATCGTTGTGACCATCACGATACGCGCGGCGCGTCATTTCGACTTCGGTGAAGTCGATTGGAAGCCAGCCGTTCGTGTTATCGAAAATGATGTGCGCGGATGCCATGCCTGCGCGGGCGCGATGCTCTGAGCCGTTGAAGATCATATCTTCGGTTTTTTTGCCGCGCAGTAATGTGTACGATTGTTCCCCAAGCACCCAGCGGAGTGCGTCCGCGATGTTCGACTTGCCCGAACCGTTCGGTCCGACGATGGCGGTTATCCCACTCGCAAACTCGAAGGTGGTCTTCGACGCGAATGTTTTGTATCCTTGCAGTTCGAGTGATTTGAGTCTTAAAGGCATGTGGCGATTGACGATTTCAGGTTTTCGATTTGCGATTTACGATTACAAAATTCGCTCAATTCCTGTTTTGTATTACCCGATCCCAAGATTCTTCAACGCATCTGCCGCGGCGGCGTGTTGCGCGGCGTGGATGCTTGTGCCGCGTCCATGACCGGCAACCTGCCCGCCTACTTCCACTTCCACTTCGAATTCTTTCGCGTGGTCGGGGCCCACCGTCGAGACGGTGCGATAACGCGGCGCGCTCATTTTTTGCGCCTGCGCCCACTCCTGTAGTTGACTCTTCGGGTCGTGGATTTTCGTAAGGGTGGATTCGCGCGCTTCCTCCAGCAATGGATGGACAAACGCTTCCACCGCCCCCAAGCCTGAATCAAGATACAACGCGCCGACCACCGCCTCGAACAGTGAACCGAGCAGCCCGTCGCGGTAATGTCCGCCGGACATGTATTCGCCGCGTCCCAAACGAAGCGCGGGTCCCATGTTCAACGCGCGCGCGAATTTTGCCAGCTGATCGTTGCGGACGAGCGCCGAACGCATCTTGGTCAGGTCGCCTTCGGGCATTTCAGGGAAGCGATGATACACCCACGCGCCGACGATGAAATCGAGCACCGCATCGCCGAGGAATTCCAGCCGTTCGTTATCCTCCGATGATTTTTGATTTTCGTTCACGAAGGATCGATGGGTGAGGGCACGCGTCAGCAAGGATAAATTTGAAAAGGGCAGACCCAGCCGTCGGCTTAGGTCGGAGGCGGGTTCGAATTCCCGCGATTCAGGATTTATTGACACAGTCGTCTCCCGGAACTCAGGGAGCATCAACCCCCCTCTCCCAAAGGAGAGGGGCTGGAGGTGAGGTTGACGTTCCATCAGTTCCAAATCGAATTTGCGGTTGAATTTTATCTCGAATTGGATGCGCTGGCTATAACGGTATCATATTTTAAGATACAATGCGTCAACTCTTTTGGAGATACACGTGACCGAAGTCAGCAACGAAACGCGTTTTCTACACGCCATTGAAATGGGGCTCGGCGCGATGCAATGGGGCGACCGCGCCATCTGGCAATACGGGTACGGCTATGGGGTGGAGGAGGTGCGCGGGGCGTTTGAGACTTCGCTCGCCGAAGGTATTCGTTTTGTAGATACAGCCGAGTTGTACGGCAATGGATTATCGGAACGATCGTTGGGGAGATTTTTGAAAGAGACCGACCAACCGGTATTGATCGCGACCAAATTTTTTCCGTGGCCCTGGCGATTTGTAAAAAGCGCTTTGCCGCGCGCGCTGAAAGGGAGTCTGGCGCGTATCGGTGTTGAGAGTGTTGACCTGTATCAGATCCACTGGCCCAGCCCGGTGATGAGCACCGACTCGTTGATGGACGGTTTGACCGAGTGCGTCAGATCCGGCAAGGCGCGCACGGTAGGTGTGTCGAATTTCGGACACGCTCGCATGGTTGCGGCATATTCCGCGTTGGCTCGAAACGGGATACCGCTTGCGTCGAATCAAGTTCACTATAGTTTGTTGAGCCGCGAAGTGGAAAAGAACGGCATCCTCGCTAGATGTAAGGAATTGGGAATTCGTATGATCGCGTACTGTCCGCTGGAACGGGGCATCCTCACCGGGAAGTATTCTGTTGAGAATCCGCCTCCGGGCAGGCGGGCATCGAAGTACGCACCGATACTTCCGAAGATACAGCCTTTGATCAAACTAATGACTCAAATGGGACAAGACCACGGCGGCAAATCCTGCGCGCAGGTGGCGCTGAATTGGGTGATCTGCAAAGGCGCGCTGCCGATCCCCGGCGCAAAGAACGCGGCGCAAGCGCAACAAAATGCCGGTGCCCTCGGCTGGAGGTTGACCGACGAGGAAGTGGCGCGCCTCGATTTTGCCAGCCATGCCATCGTAGAACCGACAATGACCGCGCACTAGTGCGCGGTCATTGTTTTCGATTTCGATTTGTGGTTTGAGCGGGTTATTTCATGCGGGGTTGCAGGAAAAGCACGAAGACATACCCAAGACCGAACACAACTTCGATCACGATCACCAGCCAGCCGAAATTGCGGATGATCCCGTCTACCGCGACACCGAGGATGGTCACGAATAACGCCAGCACCGTTCCGCCGAGCATGGCATAGCCCATATTGCGTTGCACGGTTTCGTCGGCAGTATCTTTAGCGAACCACAACAGCAAGCCAAGCGTTGCCAGCGCGGCTCCTAAAAACCTTGCCATATGCAATTCGGGAATCCGCGTCTCCGTCCCGAATTGGGTCAGCGTCGCCTCCGGGACGAAAAGCAGCGCCAGCCCCAATACCAGCACGACCACAGCATTCAGGATGAATAAAAGTTTCGAACCCATATTTCTCTCCTTTGTAAATGGTTTAATCAAAATAACTATACAATAACTTTTTGTGGAACGGAAGGAAAATGCATGGGGTACACCTTACACCATCCTTACATCGGCGATGTTATCCTCGATCCGCCCGGCTTTTGACCGCCTTTCTTTGGGTCGGACTCAACGGTTCATCCCGGACTTTCGATCTGGGCGCTGTCTTCGGGAGCGACGCCGCGCAGGATGGCGATTCCCGCTCTGGGTGAAGTACAATTCGAACACCTAGAGGAGAACAGTATGGAAATCATCGGAATCCTTGGCGGATTGCTTGGCATCGTAGGCGGTATTTGCGCGACGGTCGTGCCCATTGTGGTGCTTGTCGGCGTGGGAATGTTCCTTTACCGCCGAAGCAAAATGAGAGACGCCACCAAACATGCCGCACAGAATTGGTCCAGCACGATGGGAGTGGTGGTTTCATCCACGGTTCAAGTGAAGCGCGGGTATAAAACCAGAACCGAGATTCCGGTTGTGGTCTACCAATACCAGGTGGATGGAAAGCCTTACACTGGGCAAGTGGTCAAAGCGGGCGAGCAATTCTTCAGCGTTCGCCTGTACGGCGACGCGCAAAAGACCGTTGCGCGCTACCCCGTCGGCGCGCAGGTGATGGTGTACTACAACCCGGCGAACCCCGCTGAATCTGCGCTGGAACGATAACTCTGTGCTATAATGCCGCCATCATGATCTACCTGCTTCGCCTGAACGACAACAATAATAACGACAATGACGATCTGCTGTATCGTTGGGCGAAGCCTTGCTAGTTGACGGATAGAAAAGTCATACCAATCGCCCAACGCATATGCGGAGGGCGATTTATTTTATCTACATTACACCTGTCATTGCGATGAACCCGAAGGGCGACGAAGCGATCTCCGTGACGATGTTGGAGATTGCTTCGGGCGGGACTGCGCCGCCCTCGCAATGACGAGGTGAATTTCGGAGGCGCTTCATGTACAAATCTCATTCTTGCGGGGAACTGCGCTCGGCTCACGCGGGGCAAACCGTTACGCTCGCGGGCTGGGTGCACAACGTCCGCACATTTGGCGGTGTGATCTTTCTCGTCCTGCGCGACCGCTACGGAATAACTCAGGTTGTTTCAAATCCAGATGCCTTCCCGGACGCGCATAAACTTATCACTGAAGCGCGTGCGGAATGGGTGCTGCAAGTGACCGGCGCAGTGAAGGTGCGCCCCTCCGATCAGTTCAACCCAAAAATGAGTACCGGCGAGATCGAGGTTGAAGCGCAAAAAGTGGAGGTGTTGAACCAATCCAAACCGACGCCCATCGTCGTCAGCCGCGACGAGGACGAAAATGAAGACATCCGTTTGAAATATCGTTATTTGGATCTGCGCCGAGAGCGGATGAGCCGCAACATGGTCTTGCGGCATCGCGTGGTGAAGTTCATGCGCGATTATTTGGACAAACAGGGCTTTCTCGAAATCGAGACGCCGATCCTGTTCAAAGCCACGCCGGAGGGCGCGCGCGATTATCTCGTGCCGTCGCGCATTCACCCGGGACACTTTTACGCGCTGCCCCAGTCGCCGCAGCAACTCAAACAGTTGTTGATGGTCGCGGGCATGGATCGATACTTTCAAATTGCACGTTGTTTCCGCGATGAAGATTCGCGCGGCGACCGTCAGCCCGAGTTTACACAGCTCGATCTTGAAATGTCGTTCGTGCAGCGCGACGACGTGCTGGCGATGGTCGAGGGTTTGTACACGGCGATGATTCCCGCCGTCGCGCCGCACAAGAAGTTGCGTTCGAGTCCGTGGCCCAAACTTTCGTATCGTGAAGCCGTGGAGCGATTTGGCACAGATAAGCCCGACCTCCGTTTTGGTATGGAATTGGTTGACGCGAGCGTCGTGTTTGCGAAGAGCGATTTCAAAGTGTTCCAGTCCGCGTTGGAGGCGGGAGGCGTGGTCAAGTGTATCGTCGCGCCGGGCGCGGCGGAGATGACGCGCAAGGAAGCGGATTCGCTCACCGACGCGGCCAAGTCGCTGGGGGCGAAGGGGCTGGCGACGCTGGCGATCACAGCCGAAGGTCCGAAAGGAACCGCCGCGAAATTCCTCAAGCCGGAAGAGGTGGAAGCGGTCAAATCCAAAGCGGGCGCCAAGGAAGGCGACCTCATTCTGTTCGCCGCAGACTCGCGCGCGGTGGTCAATAAAGTCCTCGGCGGGCTGCGCGTTATCCTGCGCGACAAATTGAATCTCGCCGATAAAGATGTAATGGCGTTCGCGTGGATCGTGGATTTCCCGATGTTCGCGTGGAACGAAGAGGAAAAAAAGTGGGACGCGGAACATCATCCGTTCACGATGCCGCAGCTGGACGACCTGCCGAAGTTCGAGACCAACCCCGCTGAGATTCTTTCGGACGCGTACGACATGGTGTGCAACGGTTACGAGATGGCGTCGGGTTCGATTCGTATTCATCGCAGTGACATTCAATTGAAGGTGTTTCAACTGCTTGGTTTGAGCGATGATGAGATCAAGCATAAGTTCGGTCACATGCTTGAGGCGTTCGAATACGGCGCGCCGCCGCACGGCGGCATGGCGCCGGGCGTTGACCGACTCGTGATGCTGCTTGCGGACGAGCCGAATATCCGCGAGGTGATCGCCTTCCCGAAGAATCAGAATGGGCGCGACGTGATGGCGGACGCGCCTTCGACGGTGGACGAGCGGCAGTTGAAAGAGTTGCACATTAGGATCGTAGACAAGTAAACAAGTAAACAAGTAGACAAGTAGACAAGTTGAAGGCTGAGGTGAAGTTATGGAATCGATTCGCGTTAGTGATATTTCAAAGTATGTCGGTAAAGAGGTCGAAATCAAAGGCTGGGTTTATAACCGAACGGACAAGGGCAAATTGTGTTTTTTGCTGGTTCGCGACGGGAGCGGATTTGTCCAGTGCGTTGCGTTCAAAGGCGATTTGGACGAATCGCTTTTTGACCAGATCATGCGCCTGCCGCAAGAATCGTCTGTGATTATCACGGGTTCGGTGCGGGAAGATAAGCGCGCGCCCGGTATCCCCGGCGGGTATGAAGTGGGCATTAAAGATTTAAAGATCATTCAAGCGGCGGATGCAGATTATCCGATGTCGCTCAAGGATCACGGTCCCGACTTCGCGCTCGATCATCGTCACCTGTGGATTCGCTTCCCGAGTCAGTGGGCGATTCTCAAGGTGCGCGTGCGGGTCATGTCGGCGGTGCGCGAGTATCTCGATAGCCGCGGATTCTTTAACCTCGATACGCCCATCCTCACCCCCGCCGCTGCCGAAGGGACGACGACTCTCTTCGAGACGCCGTACTTCGACGAGGGCTTTGCCTATCTCGCGCAGACGGGGCAACTGTACAACGAAGCCAACATCTTCGCGTTCAGTAAGGTGTATTGCTTCGGTCCCACCTTCCGCGCGGAAAAATCGAAGACGCGCCGCCACCTGACCGAATTCTGGATGCTCGAACCTGAGATCGCGTTCTGCGATCTGGATCAGTTGATGGTCGTTGAAGAGGAGATGATCACCCACATCGTGCAGTCTGTGTTGAAGGATTGCGCGGCGGAGTTGAAATTCCTAGAGCGCGACATTACCAAACTGAAAAATATTTCTGCGCCGTTCCCGCGCATGTCGTACGATGATGCGGCGAAATATCTTACAGAACTTTATGAAAAAGAAACAGATGCCGAAAAGAAGGAACTTCTCAAATTCGAATGGGGAATGGATTTCGGCGCGCCGCACGAAGCGGAATTGACGAAACTCCACGATAAACCTCTTTTTGTGTATGGCTATCCAAGCGCGGTCAAGGCGTTTTACATGGAGCCGTGGCCCGGACGTCCTGAAGTGTGCAAGTCTGTGGATATGCTCGCGTCGGAAGGCTACGGAGAAATCTGCGGCGGTTCCGAGCGCGTGTCTGACCATGATGCGTTGCTGACGCGAATCAGAAAAGAAGGTTTGCCTGAAGAAGCGTTCAAGTGGTATCTCGAACTTCGTAAGTACGGCTCTGTTCCCCATTCGGGATTCGGCATGGGTGTCGAGCGCGTCGTCGCGTGGTTGTGCGGCATCGAACACATCCGCGAGGCGATTCCCTTCCCGAGGACGATCAAGAGGGTGTATCCGTAGAGTGTCAGCAAGCACGTAGGCAGGTAACAAGTACACATGTAGGCAGGTAAACAAGGAGCAACTCCAGCTACTTGTTTCCGTGTTTCCTTGTGTACTTGTTTACTTTTTACCGGTATAATCAACGGCAACACTTGATCGTGCCAGTCCAAATCCCTAGCGGAGGATGCGACCGTGACCAAACTGTTTTTTGCGACAGATATTCATGGTTCGGATATTTGCTGGAACAAGTTTTTGAACGCGGGGAAGTTCTACGAAGTTGATTTGCTCATTCTCGGGGGCGATATGACCGGCAAGGCGGTTGTGCCGTTCATTCATCAGGGCGGAGAAAACTACAAAGTTACTTTGCTCGAGCAGGAATTTCCAATTACAAATGCAGATGAACTCGCAGAAATGAAAAAGCGCGTGCGGAGCCGCGGCTATTATCCGTATTTGACGAATCCCGACGAGATGGCGGAATTGGAGAAGAACCCGGGTCGCGTTTCGGAGATCTTCAATGCCGAGGTGTTGAAGGTCGTTCAACAGTGGATGGAGATCGCCGAGAAAAAATTAGACGGCACGGATATGAAGGTGTACTGTTCGCCGGGCAACGACGATATGGATGAGGTGGACGAGATCGTGCGCTCCTCGAAGCGCGTGCTCCTCGTCGAGGGACAGGTCACCCCGTTGGATGACCATCACGAAATGATCGCTTCCGGCTGGAGCAACCGAACTCCGTGGGATACGCACCGCGAAGAGGACGAGGATCAGTTGAAGGTCCGGTATGAAGCGATGATCTCCAAATTGAAGAATCCGAAGGATGCGGTCTTCAACATCCACGTGCCGCCGCATCATTCCGGACTGGATGAAGCCGCTGAATTGGATAAAGACCTCCGTCCCATCCTTGCCGGGCAGGCGCTCAAGCCGGTCGGCTCGACCGCTTTACGCGAAGTCATCGAAGAGTATCAACCGCTGTTGGGCTTGCACGGGCATATCCACGAGGGGCGCGGGTCAACCCGAATCGGCAGGACGCTTTGTATCAACCCCGGTTCGATGTACGAACAGGGAACGTTATTGGGGGCGGTCGTCCAACTTGGAAAAGACAAGATCGAGAATTATGTGTTAACGACAGGATAACTCTACGGGCAGTTGCGGGTTGTAGACCATGTAAAACGGTTTTCAACCCGTTCTTATTTCCACATGAGGAGATGATGTTATGAGCAACTTGTTTGTCCGTAAAGCGACCGGCATGGTACGTTCATGGTCGGTCATGGACGCGTTCATCTACGCGTTCTTTTCGATCAACCTTGTGACCCTCGGGTTGTACAGTTTCAGCCAGATGTACTACTTCGAGGGCGGGATGATCAACGCGTTGATCGTCAGCGCGGTATTCATCTTCTTCGAGGTGATCGTGTACGCCAGCCTGATCGCGGTGATGCCCCGTTCCGGTGGCGATTACGTCTGGCAGAGCCGCATCCTCGGCGGCGCGGTCGGCTTCATCCTCGCGGTGACCGGCTGGTGGTTCATCCTGTGGTTGTGGGTGCCGCTGTACGGCGATATGTTCCGTCACATCGTGCTTGTGCCGCTGCTCGGCATCCTCGGCGCACGTGATACCGCGCTCTGGTTCGCCGGTACGCAGAACGGTGCGTTCACCTCGTCGCTCATCACACTGGCGATCGTAAGCGTGTTCATTGCGCTCGGCATGAAAACCTACGCGCGCATACAGAAATTCTCGTTCTACGGCGGTATGCTGGGCTTGGCTCTCGTGATCATTCTATTCCTTACAGGATCGAACGCAGCGTTCAAAGCGGGGTTGGACGCGAATGCTGCCGCCCTCTTTGGCGCACCGTCCGGCGTGTATGATGCGACTGCCGAGTTGGGCGCCGCGGCCGGCGCGATCACGCCGCTGGCGGGCGGCGGTTTGGGGCTGGCTGTCTTCCTTGTGCTTCCCTACATGGTCTTCTTCAATTTGTGGCCCAACTGGGGCGCGACCTTATACGGCGAAGTGCGCGGCGCGACGGATTTCAAGCGCAACGTTTCGGGCATGGGCTGGGCGCTCGGCGCTACAACCGTGCTAGGAATCGTCTTGTTGTATTCCATCGGACGAACCGTCGGCTGGGATTTCTATGTGCAAGCCGGCGCGGCGTGGTGGAATTACGCGTGGGGCATTACCGATGTCGCTCCCGCTCTGCCGGTCTGGCCCTACCCCGCGCTGTTTGCCGCTTTCATGACTTCCAATAAACTCCTTCAGTTCCTCGTCGTAGGTTTGATGAGCCTGTGGTGGTTTGGCTGGTGCGGGACAGTGTTCCTCTCATCGACGCGGGTGATCTTCGCCGCCGCCTTCGACCGCCTGCTCCCTGAAAAGGTCGCCGAAGTCAACGAAAGAACCGGCACGCCGGTCTACGCACTGCTGTTGATGGTCGTCCCGTCAATTCTCGTCGCCTATCTCTTTTCGTACAACATTGCCAACTTTGCGTCGTTGACGTTATGCTCGACTCTGGTGATCGCTGTGACCTATCTCGGCACAACGATCTCGGCGATCATTCTTCCATATAAAAAACCGGAGCTGTACAACGCGTCGCCGATTGCGAAGTACAAAGTGCTGGGCGTTCCGTTAATCACGGTGGCCGGCGTGATCTTCGGCGGGTTCCTCGTCTTCCTGCTCTATCAGTGGATTCTCGACCCGAATGCCTTGTATGGCATCGGCTACTCGATCAACGAGGCAGGGTACAAGAACGGCTCATCATTGATCTACATGGGAACGATGTATGTTCTGGCGGCGGTTATCTATTTCGGCTTCAAGTCTGCGCGCAAGAAACAGGGCATTGACCTTGACAAGGTGCATGCAGAAATCCCGGTTGAGTAAATAACGAAAGAGACAGCCGCCGAAAGGTGGCTGTCTCTTTTTTTGCCCAACCGGTGATCAGCTTTGCCAGATCGAACCCGCCTTAGCCATCTCTGCAACGATGTCAAAGGAGGAAATCACCCCGAGCGGAAAACTTTCCGGATCGTTTTTGTCGATTACGATAATACGATGTTTGTGCTCGCGGATCATGATGTCGGCGGCTTGTTGCAGGCTGGCATTCATGTCGATCGTAACGAGCTTGCGATTCATCACGTCGCTGACGGTTAAAGGCGCATCTGCCATCGTTCCGATGAATCGTAAAAGATCATTCCCGGTGACGACACCGAGCGGTTTGCCTTTTGAATCAACAACCACAACGGACCGCCAGCCAGCCTGTGTCATTGTGCGTGCGGCGGAGATGGCGGTGGTCTTGTCGCGGCAAACCAAGAAGGTATCCGACATCACATCCTCGACAGTTTTACGATTGGATTTTTCCTGCGCGGCGATGTGCCTCACAAAATCGGATATCGAAACCACACCGACCGGTTTACCTTCTTCGATCACGAGCAATCGATGAACTTGTTTTTCAAGAAACCGTCGCGCCGCGTCCTCGACGGGTACGTCGGTTGAGATGGATTCGATGGGGGAGGTCATCAGGTCACGCGCAGTCATTTTTCTCATCGCTTCAAGACTGTCTTCGTCCACCGAAAGCCACTCGCCGGCGAGAAGGTCGAAGTCGGAAATAATACCCAGCGGTTTGTCGGCTGTTTCCGCTACGACCAGCGCGTGGATGTGGTGCTGGTTCAGCATCGCCGCAACCTTCCCCAGCGAGGCGTTTGGCGGGCAGGTGATGATTCCCTTGTGCATCAGCTCTTTGACGGTTTTGGTCATCGTGATTCTCCTCTTCCTTAGTGGATTTCATCCACATCCTTGTACCATTTCACGCGGTCGCCCACGCGGTCGCGTAAGCGCCATGCCAGCGGTTTCGGTTCGCGTTCCAAGCGCGCCAGAATTTCGTCCACCTGTGAAGCGACTTTTGTCTTCTGCTCTGCGGTCAACTGGGTATAGCCTTGCGCCAGTTGTTTGACCTTGCCGAGGTTCATCGTTGTCGTCCGCCACAGCCCCCAATCGTTCGCGCAGAGCTTTGCCGTTCGTTTAATATTGATCGTTTCGTTATCGATATCGCCAAGTGGATGTTCCAGCAAAAGCATAATGGTATCGATCACATCTTTTTCGTTGATCTGAACGATCTGCATCTTTTCGAGAAGTAATTCTGTCAGAGGAATGGTCGGGGAGTCGACTTCGAGTCGGTCCTTCCAAAAAATTGTATGGCAGAAATCCAGTTTTTCATAGAAGATGTCGATGTGCAAGCCTGTACCCGGTTTGTCGAAGATGGCGCGTTCACCCTCGGTCGCGATGTACACCTCCCGGTTTTCCACGTAACCCATCGAGGCGAGCAGCGATTGAATTTGTTTCGCTTGTGAATTGTATGCCGCGAAATCAATATCTGTGTACGCGCGCCCCATTGCCTGTTGCAGATACCCGAACTTTGGACAGTGCATCTGGAACGCCAGCGAACCGATGACGCGCATCAGGATGCCTTTTTCGCTGCTAGCCCGTAGGATGGTTTTCAGCTCATTTTCAAATTTCTCGCGCTCCGAACTATCCTGCTCCTTCATCCCTATCGAACTTCCGGTCATACCATGCTCCTCGATGAAATGTGAAAGGTACGGCGGGTATTATATATCCAAAATGCAGGCAGGTGGGCGCAACGGGCGTGCAGACTGAGTGTTTTCAACCTCGGCGTGCCAGATTACATCCCGGTAAAGGTCTATTCATGTCATTCTTTTCGAAGAAGCCCAGCAAGAAAACCACTCGTTTATTCTTTGCTACAGACCTGCACGGGTCGGAGCGTACGTTCCGTAAATTCATCAACGCCGGTAAGTTTTACGAGGTCAATGTGATCGTCATGGGAGGGGATATCCAAGGCAAACTGATGATTCCCATTATCAAGGAACCGAATGGACATTACCGCGCCACGCTGCAGGGACGGGTCGAGCGCCTTTCTACCGAGGAAGAGTTGAAATCGCTGATGAGCAGGCTGGATACGCTGGGGTTTTACTACAAGGTCATGGATGAAGATGAATTCCGGGCGCTTCAATACGATTCGAGCGCGGTCGCGGCGCTGTTCAATGAGCTGGCAAAACAGAAATTGATTAATTGGATGAATCTTGCGGAAGAGCGATTGAACGGCACGGGTATCCAATGTTTTGTTACGGGAGGCAACGACGACGAATGGGAAGTACTAAATGTATTGAAACGGGAGGATACGAAATCTTTTTTCGCGGTCGAAAATGAAATGGTGATGGTGGACGATGTTCATTCCATGATCTCGGTGGGGTTGAGCACGCCGACGCCTTGGAACACGCCTCGCGAAGTTTCGGAAGAAGAACTCGGAAAGATCATCGAGGATATGGCGAAGAAAGTGCCGGATATGCATAAAGCCATTTTCAATTTTCACGACCCGCCGGTGGATTCGTCGCTCGATACCTGTCCCAAATTGGATTGGAGCAAAGACCCGCCGGAGCAGATCGTCGAAGGGGGGCAGGTTGTCTTGTTTGGGGCAGGCTCAAAGTCCGTGAGAGATGCGATAGAGAAATATCAGCCCATGCTCGGTTTGCACGGTCACATCCACGAATCACAGTCAGTCGCAAAACTTGGGCGCACTACCTGCATCAACCCCGGCAGTGAATACGCAGAGGGAATCCTGCGCGGGTGCATTGTCACATTTTCAGAGGGGGAAGTGCAAGGCTATCAAATGACCAGCGGCTAGGAGTTGAAAGGAGGATGACGTTCGACAAGTTGATTTAAGAGTTGTTCGCTTGCAATTCATATCTACTAAGGAGAGAATGACATGGCTACTGCAACTGCAAAACCGGAAGTTTTTACTCGTAAAGCTTCCGGGCTCGTGAGGGTGATGTCACCGTTTTCAGCCTTCGTCTATAACATCCTGACGATGGGCTTGATCTTTCCATGGACGTATCTGTGGGCGCCCGGCGCACTGCCCGGCGGAAAATTGGTGTGGGGTATTTTATTGGCGATGGTGATCGAAATTCCCATTGCATTAGTGTACGTCTGGCTGTCTACGGCGCTCCCTCGATCCGGCGGTGATTATGTGTTCCAAAGCCGCGTATTTGGCGGCGGTGTCGCTTTTACCGTTGTGATGTCCGGTTATGTGATCTGGATTCTGCAATGGGTGGCGTTATCTGGCTGGTTACTGGCTTACCTCGGGTTTGCCCCGCTCTTCTTGGGGCTGGGGGCATTTACAGGTAATGCCGGTATGACCAATCTCGGCTTGTGGTTCACGGGTTCGACAGGCATCATCGTGACAAGTATCCTAAACGCGTTCGTTGCCATGATGATCCTCGTGAGCGGTTTCAAGAATTACGTCCGTTTTCAGGGTGTGATGATCGTTGGAACCCTACTAGCGTTTGTGACCATGCTGGTTGTCCTATTCACGGGCAATCCCGCTTCGTCTGCGATAAGACTTGACGCTTTTGCCCTCGCCATCAGCGGTGTGGAAAATTTTGTGCAGACCGCCCGTGACGCGACCGTGGCAGCGGGAATTGACCTCGCTCCACCTTTTAGCATGATCGCCACATTGCTGGTTGCCCCCATCGCGTGGACCTCTCTGCAATGGGCGACCTATTCCGCCCAACAAAATGGAGAGATCAAGAACGCCCGCTCTTTCAAAGACCAGTTGTTTATCATCGTTGGCTCTTTGATTTTCACCGGCATCTTGCTTGCAATCCTTGCCGCCGCGTTGGAAAAGGCTGTCGGAACAGAGTTCCTGTATATCGCGGGAGCCGGGTATTGGTCTTTGATCGGTGAAGCCACGATCTCAGGATTCTGGCTTTGGCCCAATATCATCGCTGTAGCCTTGAGCGCGAGCCCGCTGGTCGTTGTGATCATCGGCTTGGGATATATCCTCAACTCGCATCAGATCGTCCATAACTGTTACATTGGCATGACGCGCGTGATGGTCGCCATGTCGCTGGATCGCCTGTTACCTGAATGGGTGAGCAAGGTGGACGATAAGCGACATACTCCTGCCAATGCCCACTGGGCGTACTTCATTGCCAGCATTCCGGTAATCCTTCTATACAACCTGTATCCCGGCTGGGTCGGTCTTACGCTTGGCGTGACGTTTGCCTGCGGTTATGTATTCGTCATCACCTGTCTTGCCGGCGCGTTGCTTCCCTACCGCGCGAAGGACGTGTACGAATCTTCACCGGGCGCGGCGTATAAGGTCGGGGGCGTTCCTCTTGTGACGATCCTCGGTATATTGGGCTTCGTGCTCGGTACAGGCATGTTGTTGATGTTTATGTTCGATGCGCGGCTCGGCTTGACCAGCCCCTTAGCCTATCGTATCGTAATCGGCATTTTGGCAATCTCAGCCGTTTGGTATTTCCTTGCCAAGAATGCGCAAAAATCCAAAGGGATCAACGTGGATTACGCGTTCAAGGAAATCCCGCCGGAGTAATATTCGGTTTGCGGTTAGAATGTGGTGGTCGGCGGGAATTGCTCTCGCTGGCCACCCTTTGTTCATGTCCAACTCGAAGTTTCTTCTCGATGAAACGAATCGTCTGATCGCCGCCGCCAACGCGGAATCGATTCTCCTGCGTGTGCTCGGCGGGTTAGCCATCAAGATTCATCACAAAAGCGCGCATCCGCTTTTTGACCGCGAGTACGGAGACCTTGATTTTGTAGTTGCGGGCAGGCATCGCCGCCTGTTTGAAACTTTCATGCCCGCCGCGGGATACAGCCCCCACAAACAATTCAATCTGCTCAATGGAACGACGCGGCAGATCTATCATCATAACGAGACCGAGATGAAAGTGGATATTTTCGTCGGGGCGTTTGAGATGTGCCATAAAATTCCCTTGGAAGATCGGTTGGATATTCACCCAGTGACAATTCCTCCCGCTGACCTGTTATTGACGAAAGCGCAAATCGCCCAACTCAACCACAAGGACGCGCTGGATATCGCTTCGCTTTTGCTCTTTATGGAAACCGGTTCCGATGATAGCGGAAAAATCAATCTAAATCGGATCGCTCAATTATGCGGTAATGATTGGGGGTTATACAAGACCACCTCCATCAACCTGAAGCGGGTCGAGGAAATCGTAAGTGAGGAATCGCTTCCGCTGGCGGATGCAGAACGAAGTATGATAAAGAAGCGGATCGGCGAAATCCTGCAAATGTTCGTTTCCATGCCCAAGTCGCTCGCTTGGCAGATGCGCGACAAGGTCGGCACGCGCGTCCGCTGGTATGAAGAAGTGGAGGAAGTCGCCCGTTAAATTGGTCTTTACAAATGGTTAACCGTGTTTGACTTGTTCAGTTTATAATCGAAAATGATGGAGAGCGTGTGGCTCTCCACAAGTCAATTAATCCAAAGGAGAGAAGAGAATGAAGACCCGAAAGAATATGTTTAACCTGTTCTCGCTGTTGCTTCTCGTGAGCATGGTGCTCGCGGCTTGCGCCCCTGCCGCAACCGAAGCGCCGCCTGCAGCGACGGACGCCCCTGCCTCGGACCCGATGGCGGATCTGGTAGCCGCCGCGCAAGCCGAAGGCATGTTGACCACGATCGCGCTCCCGCACGACTGGTGCAACTACGGTGAAGTGATCGAGGCGTTCAAGGCAAAGTATGGACTTGAGGTCAACGAATTGAACCCGGATGCCGGTTCGGCGGATGAGATCGAAGCGATCAAAGCCAACAAAGACAATACGGGACCCCAAGCCCCCGATGTCATTGACGTTGGTTTCGCGTTCGGTGAATCCTCGAAGGCTGAAGGTTTGATCCAGCCGTACAAAGTTTCCACTTGGGATAGCATTCCTGCCGACGCCAAAGATCCCGATGGTTATTGGTATGGCGATTACTACGGCGTGCTGGCTTTCCTCGTGAACACAGATGTGCAGCCGGATGTTCCGCAAGATTGGGCTGACCTGCTCGACCCGAAATACAATGGACAAATCGCTCTCTCTGGCGATCCTCGTGCCTCGAACCAAGCGATTCAATCCGTTTATGCGGCGGCGCTCGCCAATGGCGGCTCGCTCGACAACGCCCAGCCCGGCTTGGACTTCTTTGCCGAATTGAACGCGGCTGGCAACCTGATCCCATTGATCGCCAACAATGGTCTAGTGGCAACCGGCGAAATTCCGGTTCGTATCACCTGGGATTACAATGCGCTTTCTGCCATTGATACTTTTGAAGGCAACCCGAACGCCACGGTTGTTGTGCCTGCATCGGGTCGCTTCGCAGGTGTGTACGTTCAGGCGATCAGCGCGTATGCCCCGCACCCCAATGCCGCCAAGTTGTGGATGGAGTTCCTGTATTCCGATGAGGGTCAGACCCTCTGGATGAAGGGCTATTGCCACCCGATCCGCGAAGCGGATATGCGCGCTCGCGGCGTCATTCCTGCCGACCTGCTCGCAAAATTGCCTGATGTCTCCGGCGCCGTATTCCCCTCGCTGGCTCAACTCAACGCAGCGGCAGAGTTGATCACCTCCAATTGGGATACAGCCGTTGGCGCCGATGTGCAAGCTGCCCCATAACATTTGATCTGATGTATGATGGCGAGACCCTGTCTGGTTGGCAGGGTCTCGCTTTAGCAAGGCTGAACCTGAGGAGTCTTTCCATGGCACAGACCGCTATTCATCTCAAAAGCAGCGGCAAGGCAACCACGAATTGGAGGGTATGGCTGGGAGTTGCCCCGTTCCTCGCTTTTGCTTTTCTTTTTATGTTTCTTCCTTCGTTGCGTCTATTTACAGCCAGTTTTACAGATTCCGATGGCAACTTCACACTCAACAACATCATCCAGTTATTTTCCGAACCCTTTATCGTCAATGCCTTCAAATTGAGCATCCAGATCAGTGCTGTGACCGCGGTCGGCGGGGGCATTCTTGGATTTCTAATGGCATACTCGGTCACCGTGGGCGGATTACCCCGCTCCTTGCGGTCCGTGTTGATCACTTTTTCAGGGGTAGCATCCAATTTTGCCGGTGTTCCTCTTGCTTTTGCTTTTGTCGCTACCATTGGGCGCCAGGGATTTATCACACACATCCTCAGGGATTATCTTGGAATCAATGTATACGACGCAGGATTTAATTTATATAGTTTCGCAGGTTTGAGCTTGGTGTACATGTATTTCCAATTTCCCCTGATGGTGCTGATCATGGCGCCAGCCCTGGATGGGTTGAAACGCGAATGGCGCGAAGCCGCGGAGAATCTCGGTGCCAGCACGACGCAATATTGGTTGAGGGTTGCCATGCCCGTATTATTGCCGTCCATTCTTGGCGCAATGATCCTTTTATTCGGAAACGCCTTTGGGGCGTACGCCACAGCCTACGCGCTGACAGGCGGAAGGATCGGCATTGTCACGATCCAAATCGGGGCGCAGATTCGAGGAGACGTTCTGTACAATCCCGGTCTTGGATACGCCATGGCGATCGGCATGGTGGTCATCATGGCGATATCGCTCGCGGGGTATTCTTGGCTTCAGGCAAAAACCGAAAGGTGGTTGCGATGAACTTCTGGTCACGATTGCGCAGGTTCCCATTCTGGAGTTGGCTTTGGTTCATAATCGGCGGCTTGTATTTTATTTTGCCCTTGCTTGCCACTTTTGAATTCTCCCTCAGTTGGGATCCTGAAATTCCTCTCAAAGCTTATCAGCGCGCTTTCGAAGATAATGATTTTTGGGAAACTTTCATCTATTCGAATGTGCTTGCGCTCGCCACCATCATCGTCAGCATCATCTTGATCGTCCCCACCGCCTATTGGATTCGGCTCCGCCTACCAGAGGCGCGCCGCATTGTGGAATTCATTACCTTGATGCCGTTCGTTGTCCCGGCGATCATCCTGGTCTTCGGTCTGATACGTATCTATAGCTCGCCGTTCAATGTGCCTTTTACAGATATCCGATTGATGCAACCACTGACAAATTTCAAAGCGGGAACCAATATTTTGATCGTGGCGGGTTACATGGTGCTCGCCATGCCTTATATGTACCGGTCGGTGGATACCGGCATGCGCACCGTTGATATTCGCACACTGACGGAGGCGGCTCAGAGCCTCGGGGCAAACTGGTACACCATCATCACCCGCGTCATCCTCCCGAACATCCGCTCCGCGCTGTTGAGCGGCGCGTTGCTCACCTTTGCCATTGTGGTCGGTGAAGTGACCCTCGCTTCCTTTCTTGGGGTGGACGCGTTCGGTCCCTACTTGTTCTTGCTCGGGCAACATCGCGCGTATGAACCTGCCGCCTTGTCGTTTGTAAGTTTCCTGCTCACCTGGCTGGCAATGGGATTGATCCAATTATTCACCGGCGGACAAGGTCAAGCCGCAGGTGCGCATTAGCATATCGGGAATTGGAGAACTCGCATGGCGTATCTATCCCTGAACAACGTAACGAAACAATTCGGCGATGTGGTGGTGGTTGACAACTTCAAACTCGAAATGGAAAAGGGTGAGTTTGTCTCCTTCCTCGGACCTTCCGGCTGTGGAAAAACCACCACCCTGCGAATGGTAGCGGGATTCGAGATTCCGACTTCGGGTACGATCATGTTGGACGGAATCGACATTACCAACAAAGCGCCCAACCAGCGCAATGTCGGCATGATCTTTCAAGCGTACGCGCTCTTCCCCAACATGACCGTTGCGCAGAACATCGGCTTCGGTCTGCGGATCCGCAAACAGGCAGAGCACGAAGTTGCCGCCCGCGTGAACGAAATGCTTGGTCTCGTGAATCTCGAAAAACACGCGGATAAATATCCCTACCAGCTTTCCGGCGGACAACAACAGCGCGTCTCGCTCGCGCGCGCGCTTGCCATACGCCCGGATGTGTTATTGCTCGACGAACCGCTCTCTGCATTGGACGCGAAGATTCGCGTATCGTTGCGCGCGGAGATCCGCGCCATTCAAAAACGGCTCGGCATTACTGCCATCTTCGTGACGCACGATCAGGAAGAAGCGTTATCCATCTCCGACCGCATCGTGGTGATGAACGTTGGTGAAATGGAACAAGTCGGCACACCGTTTGAGATCTATAACTTCCCCAAAACACAATTTGTGGCGAATTTCGTCGGATCGCTCAATAATGCTGATGCCGAAGTGATCGACCCGGCGAATGGCATCCTTGCCATGGACGGTGTTCACTTCAAAACCGCGGAAGGAGATTTTGCGAATCGCAGGAAAGGCGATAAGGTGAAAATTTCCATCCGACCTGAGCGTTTCAGCTTTGCCGCGGAACCAATGAAAGAAAATGTTGTGGATTGTACGGTTGAGAATATAACCTTCCTTGGTGCGGTGGTCCGTATCCAGATAAAGATCGGCAACACCAAGTTCAATATGGATACATTTAACAACCCGTTCCTCGAACTCCCCGCCATCGGCGCGAAAGAAAAAGTGATGTGCTCGAAAGAAGCGGTGTTGGTGCTCTAAGAGTTTGTAAACAAGGACATAAGTAAACAGGTAAACAAGTAAACAGGTAAACAAGTAGACACGTGAGTACGTGTTTTCGTGTTTACCTGTCTGCATTAACTGAGGAGAACATGACTGTGATTGGCGAAGTCGTCACAAAGATACCCCCCTGGAACGGAAAGAACGTAGTCGTCACCCCGTTGTCGGGCGGGCTGACCAATTCCAATTTCAAAGTGGAAGTGGATGGAACGCCGTACTTTGTCCGCGTGCCGGGGGCAAGCACCGAACTCCTTGCGATTGACCGCGCCAACGAATATCACAACACCAAAGCCGCTTCCGAAGCGGGCGTCGCGCCGAAGATTTTTTATCACCTGCCCGAATACAACGTGATGGTGATCGAGTTCTTGCATGGAACGACCATGTCGAAGGATTCGCTCAACGCGCCGGGGATGCCGACGCGCATGGCGCAAGCCATCAAGCGGCTCCACGCCGGTCCACGCTTCTTGCTGGACTTCAACATGTTCCGCCTCACGGAATATTATCTCGGCTTGTGCAAAGACCGCGGCATCAATATCCCAGATGGATATCTTGACCGTATGTCAACAGTTCAACGCATCGAACAAGCGATGAACCTCAAGCCGCTGGCGACCGTTCCCTGCAACAACGACTTGCTCGCCGAAAATTACATTGACGACGGAGAACAACTCTGGCTCATTGATTACGAATACAGCGGCAACAACGACCCGACCTTCGAGCTCGGCAACACCTGTCAGGAAATGCAATTCTCCAATTCTCAAATCGAGGAAGTCTGCGCTGCTTACTTCGGCTATGTTTCTCCCGCCATGATCGCCCGCATGAAGTTGAATATGGTCATGTCAGATGTAGGCTGGGGATTATGGGCGGCAATTCAGGCGAAGATCTCCACCATTGACTTCGACTTCTGGGGCTGGGCAATCGAACGCTGGGGCAGGGCGCAGGAGAAGATGGATTCGGCGGAGTTTGAGGGGTGGATAAAAGATGTACGGAATTAGACTGCCAATCCCGCAGGGATGGCATTTTTATAGAAATTGGCGATAATGTAATCAAATCCCGAAGGGATGACATAATTTCTTAGCTCTGACACCCCTTCGGGGTTTTGAAATTGTTCGTCGTAAAATCTACAATCATTTGACCCCTTCGGGGTTGTTTATTTCAAAAGGTGAAAATGAAAAGTCAAGCAGAAATCGTAGTCATCGGCGGTGGGATTTACGGAACGAGCGTTGCCTATCATTTACATAAACTCGGCAAGAAGGATATTGTCCTGCTGGAAAAAGGCGATATAGCCAGCGGAGAGTCTTCTCACGCGGCGGGCGTGGTCACGCAGTTCGCCACGTCCAAGACGATGATGCAATTCCGCAAATATTCCATCGAATTGTGGAGCGAGCTGGGGTTCTTTCACCATGTCGGGAGTTTGAGGGTCGCGTCCAGCCGGGAGCAGCTCAAAGAGTTGGAACGAAGCGTGAGCCGGGCGAAGGCGATCGGCATGGAAGTGGATATCATCTCCCCAGCCGAAGCGGTCAAAGTCATGCCGCAGATCACGGACAAAGATTTATACGGCGCGATCTACCTCCCGCGCGATGGTCATCTTTCGCCGTACGACACAACGACAGGCTTGGCGCGCATCATCAAAGAGCTGGGCGTGGACGTGAACACAAACACGCGCGTCACAGGCATCGAGTTGTCGCCGCGCGGAGAAATTCAAGCGGTTGTCACCGATAAAGGCATTATCAAAACAAATCTTGTTGTCAACGCGGCGGGCATGTGGGCGCCGCGCCTCGCCGCGATGGTCGGTGTCCCATTGCCGACCACGCCCGTTGACCATCAGCATATCACGCTCAAAGCGGTGCCCGGACACGAATTCCCGAAGGACACGCCGTGTTTGCGCGACCCCGATAATTTGGTGTACATGCGCGAAGAGCAGGGCGGACTTGTGATCGGCGGCTA
This sequence comes from Chloroflexota bacterium, assembly GCA_040753755.1. GTDB lineage: Bacteria > Chloroflexota > Anaerolineae > Anaerolineales > Villigracilaceae > Defluviilinea. The sequence goes on along the minus strand of JBFMDB010000004.1, from coordinate 60,113 downwards.
CGAACCCAACCCGCCCGCGCGCTGGATTGACGGCGCGCCGTGGGAACACGGCAACGCGACGGTGCCGCATTCGTACGAACGGTTTGAAATGCTGCTCGAAGGCGCGATTCGCCGCATTCCGTTTTTGAAGGACGCGGGCATCATTGATATCACCTGTCACCCCGGCGCGTACACGCCGGATTGTCAGCCGATGTTGGGTCCGATTCCCGGCGCGCGCGGGATGTGGATGCTGGCGGGCATGTCGCTCAACGGTTATGGCGGCGCGGGCGGCATGGGTAAACTGCTCGCCGAGTGGATCGTCGAGGGCGAGCCGCCGATGGACGTCAACGCGTATCGCGCCACGCGCTTCGGAAATTATTTCACCGATCCGCAATACGCCGCAGAGCGAACGGTCGAGAGCGTGAAATATTATTACGCGATTCGTTTCCCCAACGATGAAAATGAAGCGGCGCGCCCGCATCGCGTCAGCCCTGTGTATCATCGCACGCAGGAGTTAGGCGCAGTCTTCGGCGAAAAATTCGGCTGGGAGCGCGTGTTGTATTATTCGCCCGATAAAAAATGGCGGCGCGCGGGCGCGGATCAAAAACAGTGGGGCTGGAACAAGCCTCCGTATTTTGAGCGCGTCGGCGAGGAACACCGCGCCACGCGCGAACGCGCAACCTTGTTCGATCTCACATCCTTCGGCAAGATCGAAGTGACGGGCCGCGATGCATTGAAACTTTTACAACGCGTCACCGACTCGAATGTTGACAAGCCCGTCGGCAGTACAACCTACACTCAATTTCTCAACACGCGCGGCGGCGTCGAAGCGGATGTGACGGTCTCGCGTCTTGGCGAAGAAAAATTCTGGGTCATCACAGGCTCGGGATTTATCGCCAACGATTTGGCGTGGCTGCAAATGCACACGGAAGACGATGACGCGACTCTGCGCGACATCACAACGGAATGGGCTTGCCTCGCGTTGATGGGACCGAAGTCCCGCGCGATTCTTTCCAAGGTGACATCTGATTCAGTTTCCAACGAGGCTTTTCCCTATCTTACAGCGCGCTTCATCAACATCAACGGCGCGAAGGTCTGGGCGCAGCGCGTCAGTTATGTGGGCGAACTCGGATGGGAGTTGTACATCCCGAACAACCGCGCTTCGATGGTGTGGGATAAGTTGATCGAAGCGGGCAGGGAATTCAACATGGAAGTCGGCGGCTACAAAGTGCTGGACTCGCTGCGGCTTGAAAAAGCCTATCGTTACTACACCACCGACGTGACTCAACTCGAAACCCCATTTGAAGCGGGGTTGGGATTCTGCGTCAACTTCGATAAAGGCGATTTCATCGGCAAGTCCGCCTTGATGGAAAAGAAACAAAAAGGCTTCGCCACAAAATTATGCACGCTGGTTTTAGACGGCGAAGACTTCACTCAAATCTATGGCGGCGAGGCGATTTATCACCAAGGCAAAGTGCTTACCCGCGTCCGCAGTGGGGGATACGGCTACACCGTGAAGAAAAATATCCTGCTTGCGTATTTACCACTTGAGTTGGCAAAAGCAGGCACGCGTGTGGACGTCGAGTTAATCGAAGGCATGCGCGTCGCAAAAGTAGAATCACCTGTGTTGTATGACCCAAAAAGCGAAAAGCTAAAAGCTTGAATCGTTGCTCAACACCGACAGGTTTATAATACCCCCATGCCAAAAACCCAACCTGAATACGTCGGCTTTGGGATGCTGACGCCAGTCGAGATCATGGTGCTGGAAAAACTCCCAAAGCACAACACGGGCGCGATCGTGACCGAAGTCAATGAGTTCGTGTTCGACGATGCCGCGATCGTGGCTTGTTTACTGCGCCAGTGGGACGTGTCCGCGGGGATGATCGGCACGGCAGTGGGCGACGATTTGCGCGGGCACGCGCTCGCCAAGCGATTGAAGGATTGGGGTGTGCAAGGCAAGGTCAGATTCACAAAGGAATACAAGACTCCGCTGGAAGTGAACGTCTCAGATCGCAAAGGTGCGCGCACGTACTTCTGGCAACGCACGCCGCAAATCCTCAGCACGCTGGATACAGCGGATTTATCCCTGATTCGCGGCTCGAAAGTTCTCTACGTGGACTGGTACGACGGAGACTACGTTCTGCGAGCCATAAATGAAGCGAACCGGCTCAAAGTCCCTGTGTTTGTGAATCTCGAACACGGGCACCGCTATTCGGATATTTTGAGAAAATACGCCCAGCGCGCTACGTTTTGCCAGGCTGTGACCGACGCCGCACAACTTGGCGGCAAGCGCGCCTTGATCGGCACCGCGCGCAAATTGTTGAAATCGGGAATCGAGACCGCGATCATCACCCTCGCCAAAGGCGGGTGTCTCGTTGCGCAAGGGGAGCAAATTGTTCGTGTGTTTGCTCCACATGTGAAGGCAGTGGATGCCTGTGGCGCAGGTGCGACTTTCTCGGCGGGGTTCATTTATGGTTATCTTAAGAGTTGGGATTTGGAACAGTCTGCGCGGTTTGCCACCGCCGCCGCAACGCTCAAAGTCACGCGCGCAGGGTTGCAGATGTTTACCGTCGAGGAGATTCTGGAATTGGCAAGCCGCTTGAAAGTGGAGCATTGGGCGTTCAAGAATAACCGCTTCGAAATCATTGACAGGATTATGAGTATTCCGAGACAGGTGGCGGAACAAAGCGAGCGGGCGAGGAGAAAAATATTACAGGAATTGCGAATTCCCCAAAAGCAGCCACCTCGCAAAACGGAACATCTGCATGTGAAGCCGAAGAGAAGGGCTGTATAAATTTCATAGGTACAAAGTTGGTTGCGTAGGTCAAAATCCGTATCGAAACCAATTGGTATGTGTACTAAATCCTGTAACAAGAATTGCTTTAATGCCTCGGTGGTTTCGAATGCTTGCGCTCAACCACCGAACATCTTATTTTGAGGATATGACTCATGTCATTCGCAGAACTTCTCACGCAAGAACAAATCGAACGGATTCACGAAGCCTCGCTGGAGATTCTACAAGAAGTAGGTTTCAAAGTCCGCTTTGAGCCTGCGCGTGAGCTGTTTGCCAAACACGGGTGTTCCGTGGACGGCGAGCGCGTGAAATTTCCGCGTGAAGTTGTGGAGAAATACCGCAAAATGGCGCCGCCGTCCTTCACGTTCCACGCGCGCGACCCGAAATTCGATAAGACGATCCCACGCGACAGCCCGGTCATCGTCACGGCGAGTTCCGCTCCCGACATCATTGATCCAGTTACCGGGAAGGAAAGACGCGCCGAGTCGGCGGATATAGCCCGCATTGCCCATCTCATCAACGAATTGCCCGGCTACGATATGTTCTCCATCTCCACGCTCGCGGACGACGCGCCGAAAGACCAGTTTACGATTTCACGTTTGTATCCAGCGCTCAAATATTGTCTTAAACCGATTCGCGCAACTACGACTGATCACAAAGATACGTTGGCAATGATGGAAATGGCGTACATTGTGGCGGGCGGAAAAGATGCATACAAAGAGCATCCTTTCCTCACGCATCACTATTGCCCGACAGTGTCTCCGCTTTCGATGGATGTACTCTCGACAGAAAACGTGATGTTCTTTGCAGGCGAAGGTTTGCCTGTGTATCCGACCATTGTGCCGAACGCGGGGCTGACCTCGCCCATGTCTATGGCGGGGACGCTGGTGCAGGGCAATGCGGAATACCTCGCCACTTGCACATTGATGCAGATGGTGAAAGAAGGCACGCCGACAATTTATGCAACTCTTGCCACCGTCGCGGACATGCGCACCGGCGCGTACACCTCCGGCGCGATCGAATGCGGGATGCTGCACATGGCATTCGCTCAACTCGCGCGATTCTACAAGGTTCCTTGCGGCGGTTACATCGGCTTGACCAACTCGAAGCTCAACGACGCACAATCAGGATATGAAACGGGTATGTCCGGCATGGGCGGCATCCTCGCGGGCATGGATATGTTTAACATCGGCGGTTTGATCGACGCGCTCAAGACATTCGATTTTGCCAAAGCCGTGATCGACGACGAAGTTGCGCAAATGCTGAAGCGCGTCAAACGCGGCATCTCGTTCAGCGACGAAGACCTCGCGGTTGATCTCATCAAGGAGATCGGTCCCGGTGGTTCGTTCATCGTTGCCAAACACACGATCAGTCGCATGAAGACCGAAGCGGTGATGACCAAGATCGCTGACCGGGATGCCCGCACCATCTGGGAGAAGAAAGGCGCATTGGATATTCAGGCGCGCGCGATGAACAAGGTCAAGGAAATCATGGCAAAGAATTCCGCGCCATTGATCTCGCCCGAAGTGGATGGAAAGCTTCGTGCTGCGTTCCCCGGTTTGGTGGCAGGTGAGTTGCTGCCGATCGAATGATGTTCGTGATGCAGTTCAACGGCAACACGAACAACCCAATTGAGAAATAAACGATATGTCACGCCGAATTCGAATCTTCATGGGAATTGTACTTCTCGCAATCTCCATCTCCCTCCTCGTGTGGGGATTTGCCCCCACGCGCCGCGAGATTCGCACCCAGCCCATTTCTCCAAATGAATTGCAGTTACCGTTCCTGTTGGATATTTCTTTGCTGTATTCGCCGGAATTCAAATTATGATTCGAACGAGTCTTATAATCCGAATCTTCATTGGCATGTCTTTGCTTGGCATGCTGTCGGCATGTGCTCCGGCTTCCGAACCTTTGGCGGGTGCAGGCGGAGTCGAAAATACCGAAGTATCAGCAGAAGAGCCTTTCCCTGATCAGGTAACCGAAGTTCCAGCGGAAGAACCACCTGCAATTGAACTTCAACCTACACAGGACGGGGTCATTATGCCTTTGCAGCCTGTGGTGGAACCTCCACTATCAACTGCCTTACCCAACACCGGTGGCGCGCCGATTCCTCCAACATCCCAACCTGCGATTCCAGAACAACGCCGCATCACACTTGAGTTCCCGCCCCAGATCCGAGCGGGCGATTCAGATGTGGTCCGTTTGACGCTCGAAGTGGACGACTTGGGCAACCTCACACCGACAGCCGAGGTTGCGGGGAATGTTGTCACCGGTGAAGTCGTCGAAATACCCAACCTCTATGAGACTCACAACGTGATCGCCGAAGCGCGGTTCGATATTGCCGGGATGCAAGTCTCGCCGCCGGGACTCACCAGCCAGCCTCTCGCGCAGGGTCAGTCAGTTTCATTTTTCTGGAGCATTCTCCCCGATGGAGTGGGGATCTATCGCGGCACGGTATGGTTGTATCTGCGCTTCGTGGAACGCGTCAGCGGTGAGGAAAGTCAAAAGGCGGTGTCAGCCCAGCCTGTCGAGATCGAAGCGGTGAACTTCCTCGGTTTGTCCGCGGACTTGGCGAGATCCTTCGGCGTGGTCGGTTCCGTCGCAGGCACAATTTTGGGTTTCCCGTTTTTGGAAGACATCGTGAAATTTTTATTCCGCAGGCGAAGAATCAAATAGGACGAAAATCACCTAAAAACAAATACTACGTCATCTAGGGGTGTTTGTTCTTTATGGTACAATTTTCCCGCTCGTAAGAATTTTTTCAGGAGATGGTATGAGTTCTTGGGTGTATGTTGGGTTGTTCCTAATTATCGGGTTGATCATTCCGATCGGGGCGATCGGCGCGGCGTGGGTGCTGGGACCCAAGAAACCCAACCCGATCAAGCAAACGACCTACGAGTGCGGCATCGAAACTGTGGGAGATTCGTGGGTGCAATTCAAAGCCCAATACTATATTTTCGCCCTCGTTTTCTTGATATTTGACGTGGAGACCGTATTTCTCTTCCCGTGGGCGGTAAAACTGGGTTCGCTTGGCATGTTCGCCGTGATCGAAGGTATCATCTTTATCCTCATCCTCATCGTCGGTTTGGTATACACATGGCGTAAGGGGATGTTGGAGTGGGTGTAATTCTCATGGAACAAATGGAAAAGGCTGAATTGGTTTAACCCGTTCAGCCTTTTCTTTGTGTAATAGTGACTCTGCAGATTTACACCAATCTCCACGAATACTAGAGAAGATTGGCGGTCTTGATTTGCGGAGATTGGTGGAAGAATAGATTCTCGCAGGAGCAATGATGGATTTTCTCAAGGACCCTCTTAAAGTAGCCGCAGACTGGTTGTTGGGACTTTTTTCTAGGTGGGGAATCCCCGATCTGTGGGCGCAGGTGCTGATCGGTTTCCTCGGCATCTTCATTTTGATCGCCCTGCTCATGGTGCTGGATATTTTTCTGGTCTGGATCGAACGCAAGGTGGTTTCGCGTTTTCAATCACGCATCGGACCGAATCGCCTCGGGCCGTTCGGGCTGATCCAGCCATTCGCCGACATTATCAAACTCCTGATCAAAGAAGATACCACGCCCGCCGGTGCGGACAAGGTAGTGTACAACCTCGCACCCATTCTCTCAATGATGTCTGTGTTGATCTTGTGGGCGGTGGTGCCGCTTGCGCCTACCATCCTCGGCGTGGACTTGAACATCGGCGTGCTGTACATCATTGCCGCGGGCGCGATCGGCACCCTTTCGATCATCATGGCGGGATGGTCGTCGAACAACAAGTATTCGTTGATCGGCGCGTTCCGCGAAGTGGCGGTGATGCTCTCGTTCGAGATCCCGATGCTCACCGTGATGCTCATCCCGACGATTTTCGCTGGCTCGATGGGTGTCGGCGCGATCACGCAGGCGCAGGATACGTGGTTTGTCTTGCTTGCTCCTCTTGCCGCAGTCATCTTCCTTATTGCCGCGATCGCCGAACTCGGACGCGCTCCGTTCGACATGGGCGAAGCGGAATCGGAGCTGGTTTCTGGCTACAACATCGAATATTCGGGCATGAAGTTTGGCATGTTCTACGCAGGTGAACTCCTGCACGCCTTCACCTTCGGCGGTTTTTGGGCGATCATGTTCTTCGGCGGCTATCGCTTCTTCGGTTTGGAACAGGTCAGCGCGTTCCTTGCGATTGCCATCCTTTTCTTCAAGGCATTCATCGGTTATTGGATCATTATGTGGGTGAAGTACACGCTTCTTCGCATCCGCATTGACCATATGCTGGCGTTCAATTGGAAGTTTCTTACACCTGTCGCATTCGTCCTTTTGATGGTGACTGCGTTCATGAATGCGCTTCTCGCGGACGCCCCGACGTGGCTGTACATCGGCGGCATGTTCCTCTCGAATGTTTTGGTCGCGTGGATCGCGCTCGAAACAGCGCGCTTTGCAAGCCGTAAAGAACGCGAGAGGGTGGAGGGAGCATCATACGCAGTACGAGGTACGGAGTAGTATCGCGTACTGTGTATTTCGTAATTCGGTTTTGGAGATCTTATGACCGTTGACCAAATCATTTTTCTTGTAGTTGCCGTAGGAACACTCATTGCCGCCTTGCGCGTGGTGACGACGGGAAACCTCGTCCATGCCGCGTTGTGGTTGATCGCTACGTTGTTTGGCGTGGCGGTGACGTTTGCCATCCTGCACGCAAGTTTTTTGGCTGTCGTTCAGGTCGTCGTCTACATCGGCGCGATTGCGATCTTGTTCATCTTTGCTGTGATGCTCACCCGCAAGGAGATGCGCGACCGCGGTCCGCAGATGAATCGCAATTGGTGGTTTGGCGCGCTGCTCGCAGCGGTAACCTTCGGCGGGCTGGCGCTGATCGTCAGCGGTTGGAGCGGCGTCACGAAGACCGCAACAGCCTACCCGTCCGATTTTGACGCGGTGTCAGCGCTGGGTAACGCGCTGGTGTCGCCAGATGCATATGTCTTGCCGTTTGAAGTTGCATCTGTGTTGCTGGTTGCCGCGTTGGTGGGCGCGGTGTACGTCGCGTTCAACCGAAAATAGAGTTTGATACGTTTGACTGTAACTTAGCCATTGAGCGCACGGAGATTTTTTTCAGAGACTCTGGTGTCTACGTGGTTACGAAATAGGAGTTGGCATGGTTCCGTTATCGTGGTATCTGATCTTTTCAGCGGCGTTGTTCAGCATCGGTTTATTTGGTGTGTTATCGCGGCGCAACGCGGTTGCCATTTTGCTCGGCATCGAGTTGATGTTGAACTCGGTGAATGTAAACCTTGCCGCATTCTGGCGTTACGGCAATGTGACGGATATTGCCGGGCAGGTGTTCGCGATCATCGTCTTCGCGGTTGCCGCCGCGGAAGTATCTGTGGGCTTGGCTCTCGTGATTTCCATTTACCGCAAACGCAACACAGTGATTGCAGACGATATTGATATGTTGAAGTTCTGAGAGAGTAATTTGTAATTGGTAATAACCATTTACCAATTACTATTCTGGAGGCTTTGTGACAACCGAAACCCTCATTTGGTTAATTCCTCTTCCGCCCATTCTCGCCTTCTTTTTGATCGTCCTGTTCACGAATCGGAATAAAGCGCTCAGTCATTCGATCGGGGTTGGTGCGGCTCTGCTTTCGTGGATCGGAAGCATGGTCGTGTTTGTGCGCGCCATCGGAGTCGAGAATCTTGGCAAGACACCATTTGTTTCGTCCATCAATTGGCTGCCGACAGGCGATACATGGTTGAGAATCGGCGTACTCGTTGACCCGCTCACGGCAGTGACGTTGTTCTTCGTCGCGTGGACTGTGTTGATGATCTTCATTTACAGCGTCGGCTATCACAACTTCGGTCAACCCGAGGGCGATCATGACCACAAAGGTTTGCCTCCTCATGGCGCAACAGTGGAAGAACATGGACACAAGCATGTTGTCCCCTCCATTGAACCGATGTATTCCCGCTTTTTTGCTTTCATCGGATTGTTCGCTTTCGGCATGTTCACCCTCGTGGTTTCGGATAACCTGCTCACGCTGTTCGTCGGCTGGGAGATCATGGGCTTGTGCTCGTATCTGTTGATCGGTTTTTGGTACGGCAAAAAGTCCGCGCGCGATGCGGCGATCAAAGCCTTCATGACCACACGCGTCGGCGATGTGTTCATGTTGTTGGGCATTGCGTATTTGTATTCGGTCACCGGAACGTTGTCATTCCGCGAAATTTTTTCAGAAACGACCTTGCACACTCTTGCGGCGATTCCGAGCGGAGTGTTGGGTTTTTCCACCGCAGGCTTGATCGGATTATTGCTCTTCATCGGTACAGTTGGCAAATCGGCTCAATTCCCGCTGCATGTGTGGCTTCCTGACGCGATGGAAGGACCGACTCCTGTCAGCGCGATGATCCATGCCGCCACGATGGTCTCGGCGGGCGTGTACGCAGTCATCCGCATGTTCCCGCTCCTCAGCCTCGACGCGCAAACGATGTCCATCGTCGCGTTCATTGGCGCATTCACCGCGTTGTTTGCCGCGACGATCGCTCTCGCCCAAAACGACATCAAGCGTGTACTGGCATACTCAACGATCTCACAGCTCGGCTACATGATCGCCGCGCTCGGCATCGGCGCGTATGTCGCAGCGGCGTTCCACCTCATGACACATGCATTCTTCAAGGCATTGCTCTTCCTCGGTTCAGGTTCGGTCATTCACGGTATGGAACACGGCGTGCTTCACACAGGCAATCACAAAGTTGACCCGCAGGATATGTTCAACATGGGCGGCTTGAGAAACAAAATGCCGATCACCTTCTGGACCTTCCTCCTCGGCGGTTTTGCTCTTTCGGGTTTCCCGCTGATCACTGCAGGATTTTGGTCGAAAGATGAAATTCTCGCCGACGCGTTCGCGCACAACCTGCCAGTGTTCATCACTCTCGCAATCGCCGCATTTCTCACTGCGTTCTACACAATGCGGCAGATCACCTTGACATTTCTTGGTGAACCTCGTACAGAAGAAGCAAAACACGCACAGGAGACTCCGTGGACGATGACGCTTCCGCTCATCGTCCTCTCGGTCTTTGCCGTCGGGTATGGCTGGCTCGGCATCCCTGAGCATTTCCCCGTCCTTGGCGGACTCGTCCCGAACTGGATTCACGAATTCGTCGGGGGGACTCTTGCTGAACATCCCGAAGCGTTGGATTTCAACATCGTGCCGCTGCTCACTTCGTTGGTCGTTGCCCTCGGCGGGCTGGGACTCGGTTACCTTTTCTATCGCAATGTGAATTCGTCAACCGAAGATAAACTACAGATCGGCTTCCTCAAGAACAAGTATTACTTCGATGAGATTTATGATGTGGTCTTCATCAAACCTGTGACGTGGTTTGCCGACAAGGTTGTCTACCAGATCATGGATAAAGGCTTCATTGACGGCATCCTGCATCTCTTTGGACCGGGAACCCAAGGCATCGGCGACACGATCCGCAATTACTTTGACTTGCCGGTCATCAATCGCTTCTTGGGCGATGGTTCGGCAAATGCTACATACTGGTCCGGCGAAAAACTCCGCGTCGTGCAAACGGGCCGCATCCAGCAGTACCTGATGCTCGGGTTAATTCTTTTCCTCGCCATCGGCGCGATCCTGTACTTCTTCGTTCTGGCGTAGGAGCGAACTATGGACTTCATCGTAAATCACTTTCTCTCGCTCGTTCTCTTCATCCCTTCGCTTGCGGCTTTGATCATGCTGTTCCTGCCGAAGGGTGAAGCAAAACTCCTGCGCTGGTTTGCGCTCGGCGCGAGCCTTGTGCCGTTTCTATTGTCGGTCTCGCTTTGGTTTCAATTCAAATCTTTTGTGCCGGGCTTTCAATTTCAGGAACGATATGAATGGTACGAAGCCATCGGCTCATCTCTTCATCTCGGCGTGGACGGGTTGTCGCTCACGATGGTCTTGCTGACCACGCTCCTCACGCCGCTCGCGATTCTTGCCTCGTTTAACATCACCGAAAAAGTGAAAGCCTACATGATGCTCTTCCTCTTTTTGGAGACGGGCATGTTGGGCGTGTTCATGTCGCTGGATTTGCTCGTGTTCTTCGTCTTCTGGGAGGTCGGTCTCGTGCCGATGTATTTCCTCATCAACCAGTGGGGGAGCGCGAACCGCAACTACGCCTCGATGAAGTTCATGATCTACACCATGGGCGGATCGCTCGGACTCCTCCTCGCCATACAAATGCTCGGCGTTCTTTTTGGGACGTATGACCTGCTCGCCCTTACCCAGCGTTGGACAGCCCTTGATCCTGATTCGACCCTTCTCGGCATGTCGGTTTCCACGGTGAAAGCCATCGCGTTCTGGGCGTTCACTATTGCCTTCGCGGTCAAGGTTCCGGTATGGCCCTTCCATACGTGGCTGCCGGACGCGCATACCGAGGCGCCGACTGCCGGTTCGATGATTTTGGCGGGTGTCTTGCTCAAACTCGGCGCATATGGATTCTTGCGGCTGATTCTTCCTTTATATCCCGCTGAAGCGAAAATGTTCGCCGCTGCGCTGGCGGTGCTTGCCACGGCGGCAATTGTCTTTGGCGCGTTCGCCTCCTTCGCTCAAACGGATTTCAAGCGGTTGGTCGCGTACTCGTCCGTGAACCACATGGGATTTGTGGTGCTCGGTATCGCCGCGGCAGGCTTGGCATCCGGAACGCCCGATGCGACGATCGCGTTGAACGGGGCAATATTGCAAATGTTCAATCACGGGTTATCCGCGGCTGGGATGTTCTTCCTTGTTGGTGTGATCTATGAACGGACTCACACGCGCAATCTCGAAGAGTTCGGTGGATTGTTCCCGCTAGCCCCGGTATATGGCGGCATATTGATTTTTACCAGCATGGCTTCGCTTGGTTTGCCCGGTCTCAATGGTTTCATCTCTGAGTTTTTGGTTGTTCGAGGTACCTGGCCCATCCTGACCACATTCACCGCCATTTCGATGGTGGGATTGCTCTTCACTGGCGCGTATATCTTGAAGGGAATCAAAAAGGTCTTGCACGGACCATTGAACGAGCATTGGGCGCATGGCGAACACAAAGTGACCGAGATCAATGCGCGCGAGATTCTGGTCATGGCTCCGTTGATGGTTCTGATCTTGTGGATCGGCATCTACCCTGCGTGGATCTTGGATGTGATCAACAAAGCTGTGGTCATGCTCTTCTAAGAGGTTGATAATGAATTTTCCTGTACTCAGCGTCATTACTTTTACACCCCTCGTTGCAGCGATGGTATTGTTGCTTATCCCAGCGAACCGCAAGAACGAAGCGCGTGTGGTTGCATTGGCTTCGGCGACATTTGCCCTGATCCTCTCCTTATGGGTGTATTTCACCTACGACCAAGCCGCCTCAGGTTATCAATTCATCGAAAAATATGAATGGCTCCCCGCCTTAGGCATCGGTTTGCACTTCGGCGTGGACGGGATTAGTGCTCCGCTGGTTCTTCTGACCGGCGTGGTGATGTTCACCGGCGTGCTGATCTCTTGGGGCGACGATCGTCCGCATGTGATGGCGGGTATTCAAGACCGCCCGCGCGAGTTTTTCGCCTTCCTGTTCATTCTGGCTACCGGGGTATTCGGCGTCTTTGTCTCGCTCGACCTGTTCATGTTGATCTTCTTTTACGATATCGCCGTGTTCCCCATGTACCTGCTCATCGTCATTTGGGGCTGGAACGTGACGCGCGAATACGCCGCCATGAAATTAACTCTCTATTTGCTGATCGGGTCCATCGTCTCTCTCGCCGGCATCCTCGTGATGTTCTTTGCCCAATATCAAAACACCGGCGTCCTGTCCTTCGACATGCTGGTCATGGAACATGCGGGCTTTTCACAATCGTTCCAGATTCTCTGGTTCTTGCCGGTGTTCCTTGGCTTCGCAGTGTTAGGCGGCATCTGGCCCTTCCACAACTGGTCACCGGACGGTCACGTTGCCGCGCCGACCGCGGTGTCGATGTTCCACGCCGGTGTGTTGATGAAACTTGGAGCATTTGCCGCGTTGCGTGTGGGTATTATGCTCCTGCCCGAAGGTGCGAAATATTGGCAATGGTTGATCATGGCGTTCGCCGCGATTGCGGTCGTGTACGGCGCGTATATTGCCTTTGTGCAAACGGATTTCAAATACATGGTTGGCTTCTCCTCCGTCTCGCATATGGGACTTGTGATGCTCGGTTTTTCCACGCTCAACAACGACGGGCTGCTTGGTTCGGGCTTGCAAATGTTTTCGCACGGTGTGATGACCGCCCTCTTCTTTGCTGTGGTCGGTATGCTTTACGATCGGGCGCACACACGGCAGATCCCTGAATTGGGGGGTATGAGCAAAGTGATGCCGTTTGCAACGGTTGGGTTCATCGTTGGTGGTCTCGTTTCGATGGGTATGCCGCTCTTCTCGGGTTTTATTGCGGAGTTCCCCATCTTTATGGGTGTCTGGAAGGTGCAATGGCTCGTGGCGGTTGTATGCAGCATTTCGATCGTCATCACCGCTGCATACATCATGCGAAATATTCGGCAGGTTTTCTTTGGAAGCCTGCCTGAAAAACTGGAAGGTCACATCACCGATATTACAATGTTGGACAAAGTGGCGATCACTACCTTGTGTCTCTTTATGGTGTTGATCGGGTTGCATCCCAAATTCATGGCACCGATGGTACAGACCGGCGTTGAATATGTTCTGCGTTTGCTGGGAGGTTCGTAATGTTCACCTTTACATCGTTTGCATCAATCCTCCCTGAAATTCTAATTCTCCTTTTGGGAATGCTGGTTCTCATCGTCGAGCCTTTTTGGAAGGAAGAGAAACGACGCAATGTGGGTTGGCTCACTGCGGGCGGATTATTCGTTGCGATGGTCGTTAGTTTTCTTGCCGGTCAACCCGGTGAACCGACCGCCACACTTGGCGGGATGATCCGTTTCGACTGGCTGGGGTTCTTTCTCAAAATGTTGTTCATGTTCGCAGGCGCGGCAACAGCGCTCCTGATGATGGATCACGAGCGGCTTGGCGCACGCGGCGAAGCCTATCTTCTGCTTCTCGCTTCGCTCATCGGCATGAACCTGATGGCTGTTTCCTCAGACCTGATCATGCTCTTCCTCGCCATCGAAACCGCCTCGATTCCTCTCTACGTGCTGGCTGGTTTCATGGTGGGAGACGACAAATCCACCGAGGCGGGATTCAAATATCTGCTTTTCGGCATCCTCACGACGACAGTGATGCTATACGGCTTCAGCCTGGTCTTCGGCTTCTCCGGCACAACGGACATGTATCAACTGGCTGAAATGTTCCGCGTGGGAGAGATCGCTCCGCTTGCGGCGCTCGGTATTTTGGGGTTGATTCTCGTAGGGATCGGCTTCAAAGTGACCTACGTGCCCTTCCATTTTTGGGCACCGGATGTGTATGAAGGTTCACCAACACCGGTTGCAGGCTTCCTCTCAACGGCGTCGAAAGCCGCGGGCTATGCGGTCCTTTTGCGATTGTTCTTCATCGCCTTCCCCGAACCAAGTCTCTCCACATCATGGACTACGGCTCTTGCGATCCTTGCCGCGGTCACCATGATCGCTGGAAACCTGATTGCACTTCCGCAGACAAATATCAAGCGCCTGCTCGCCTATTCATCCATTGCTCATACAGGTTATACATTGATCGGAGTAGTTGCGCTCACACAACTCGGAGCGGCGAGCGTGGTGTTTTATCTTGTCGCGTACGTACTAACGAACCTGCTTGCCTTCGGTATTGCGATGGCGTTCAGCAAGGCGACCGGCTTGGAGGATATCCGGGATTACGCCGGTTTGAGCCGCCGCTCGCCATGGCTTGGACTCATGATGCTGACCGCGTTCCTATCACTGACGGGTATGCCGCCATTCGGAGGATTTGTTGCCAAAGTTGTTGTTTTTGCGGCAGGCGTTCAAGCCGGTTATATCTGGCTCGTCATCGTCGGTGTGATAACGTCGGTCATCGGCGCCTACTATTATTTGAACACCCTCAAATTTGTGTACCTCTATCGAATGCCGAACGAAGATGAAGAGAATCATCCGATTCCTCTCACGCGGCCGTATTCGATCGCTCTTGTGGCGCTGACCATCGGCGTCATCCTCATCGGGACGATCTTCGCGCCATGGTTCAACTGGTCTGACGCGGGCGCATTGAATCTTTTTTAGGATCAAGTACACCGCCTCTTCCTCAGCGGCGAGATGATCCTGTCTAGCGGGCATTTCTCTGTGTTGATTGGTTGTCGCCCCTCGTGGTTGGTGAAACGGTAAAGCATACACTGCCAGCAAAATCCCGAAGGGATGGGATGATTCTAGGATTTGGAAATTCTTCATTCAAAACCCGAAGGGGTGGAATAAAGGCATTGATCACGCCACCTTTTCACGTCAGGAGTCCGCTTTAACGGGCTCTGTAAAATTAGCACGAGGATTAATCCCAATGAGTTTTCAGACGCGGCAAAGGTTTGGGGTGGGGGAGCAAGCCGAAGTCCAGAATGAGGCGAGTTATTGAATCCGAATTGACAATTTGAAAAACCACCCTTATAATTGTGCATAATTACACAATCAAAATCCGAGTTGTCCAATTTGCTCGTGAGTCTTGATGATGAAGGTTTTATCCTTTACAATTGCGTGCCTAGGCAAGAATTCCAGCGAGGTGATACCTAATGAACGAAAAGAACATCCGGCAGGTCCTTGAAATCGAAAAGCAAGCGCAGGAACTTCAAGAGAAGGCGAAGCGCGACGCGCAGGAAATTCCCGTGAGGGCAGAGCAAGAAGCGCAAGCGCTGCTGGCGCGTGCGCGTTCCGAAGCACAAGAAGAGGCGCGCAGAATTGTCGCTTCGGTACAAGCCGAAGATAAATCGAAGGATGTGATGACCGAGGTGAATGCAAAGAACGCCGAGTTCGAAGCGCTCACCAAGAAGAACTTCGACAAAGCTGTTGCTTACGTTCTTGACCGCGTTCTTGGTAAGGCTTAATCATGGCGAGCGGTGTTTCAGGGTACGCAGCGATCAGCACGAAAGTGCGGGCGATGTATTCGAATCTGCTCACCCCGCAGGATATCACTCGTTTAAGCGATTCCCCCGATTTCCCAACCCTCATCAGTGCGCTTAAAAGCACGCAGTACGGACCATATCTTTCGGCGTTAAAGGATAACGAGTTGACGCCGCGCCGCGCCATCCAGCAGATCAAACTACGGTTGGCGGCTTCGTATTCGAGCGTTGTGCAGATGTCACCCGAGCAGACGCGTCCGCTTATCAAACAGTTGTATCGATATTTTGAATTGGGCAACCTGAAAGCCGTGCTTCGTAGTATCGTCACGGTGTCCTCCTCGTGGAATGCAGATTTGGCGCCATGGGATCGCGTGCGGGAAGTATTGTTCCCATTCGGTTCGTTTTCCACTTTGCCGGCGCAGGCGATGGTCGAGGCGGGGAGCGTCCCTGCGGCGGCAGAGTTGTTGAAGGGCACGCCGTATGAATCTGCGATGTCCTTTGCTATGAAGCGGTTTTCAGCCGAGCAGAATCTTTTCCCCATCGAAGTCGCGTTGGACCTGGATTACTGGCGTCGTTTGTGGGCGGAAGCGAAAAAATTGAGCGGGTTGGACCGTGAATCCGCCACAAAGATCATCGGCGCGCTGCTCGACATGAACAACCTGATGTGGGCGATCCGTTACAAGGTGTATCACAAACTTTCAGAGGAAGAACTCATCAACTACACTTTGCCATTTGGTTTTCGCGTGCGTGACGAGGATGTGCGCGCGATCGCGGCAGGCGCGGACGTGGCAGCGATCGTGTCGCGCATCTTCCCTGCGATCACGGATGTGAATACGCTTCTCGAAAATCCGCAAGCTGGTTTGCCCAAATTGGAAGTGCAACTGAAGCGGCAGGTGATCAAACAATGCACCGCCGCGTTCATCGGTAACCCCTTCCACATTGGGATACCGCTGGCATTCCTCATCCTTAGCGATCTGGAAATTCAAGACCTGACCGTGTTGATCGAGGCGAAATCTTCCGCAATTTCCGATGAAGACCTGCGTTCGGTGCTATTGAAGACCGCATTACAGAATTAATGGAGCTGACATGTTTTTTCCGAGAGAGATGACCGAAGTTGAATTCATAATCCCATCCAAAGACCTTGTGGCGGTGGCAAAGGTGTTGAGCGGCCGCGGAGTGTTCCATCAGGTGGATAGCACGTACCTCGGGCTGGAAAGCCTCGGACCGAGCACATGGCAGGAGAAAGCGGCGAATTATTCCACGCTCGAGCGCCGCATCCAGACGACCATGCAGACCCTGGGTCTCGAAGAGCAACAACGCAGCGCATCGGATTTTGAGGACATCGTCGAGTTGGAGGCTGTCCGTGCGGCGGTGGATCGCATCGAGGGAGAAGTTAAAAACACCGGCGACCAACTCTCCACCGAAAAGAAGCGGCTCGAATTACTCGAGAGTCAATTGCGACAGATCGAACCGATCGCGCATGTCAATGTTGAGGTCGGCGCTTTGAACAAATCATCGCACCTGCATTCCATCCTCGGTGTGATGCCCGCGGCGCAACTCAGCCGTCTTGAAACGAGCCTGGCGCGCGTGCCGCATGTGTTTTTTACCTTGAAAGAAGATTCCCAGAAGCCAGTGGTTTGGCTGTTGGGTCCGCGCGGCAACTCTGATGTTCTCGAACGTGCGGCAAAGAGCGCGTATCTCAATCCGCTGTCGTTGCCCGAGGAATTCACCGGGACGCCTGCGGAGATCGCGGCGAAGACGCGCAAAGCCATTGAAACATCCAAACAACAGATTTTCGAATTGGAATCTCAGTTGAAGAAACTTGCAGGAACGCATAATGCCGAACTGCAAAAACTGTGGTGGGAGGTGCATGTCAGCCGTTTGATGGCTGATGCAATCGTCCGATTTGGTCAACTCCGCCACACCTACGTTGTGGTGGGTTGGGTTCCCACTGCCGAATTGCAAGGGCTGACTGAACGACTTAAGTCTGTCTCGAAAGAACTTCTTATCGAGACGATTCCCACAGAACGCTCAGGTCATCACTCGAATGTGCCTGTTGCGCTTTTAAATAACAAGTGGCTTAAACCGATCCAAAACCTCGTGACAACTTACGGGCGTCCGTCTTATGGCGAACTTGACCCAACAATTTTGGTCGCGCTGACCTTTCCGATATTGTACGGCGCAATGTTCGGCGATTTGGGTCAGGGACTCGTCATGATGCTCGTCGGCTATCTCTCCCACAAGAAGATTTTCATGAAAGGGTTATCCAGTCTCGGTTTGCTCCTTGTGTATTGCGGTTTCTTTGCGACGATCTTTGGCGCTCTTTATGGCAGCATTTTCGGTTTCGAGGGTCATTTGATCGAGGAATACCTCCATTTCCATTTTGAACCCCTTTGGATCAGTCCGCTGGAGAACATCCTCACCATCCTGGGGTTTGCCATTGATGCAGGTATTGTTATTCTTTTATTTAGTTACCTGCTAAGTTTATTCAACATGGTCCGCGCGCGAGATTGGGCGCACTTCTGGTTCGGGCATACTGGCGTGGTAGCGATCTGCTTTTACTTCTGCTTCCTGACCGTCCTGAACGGACTGTTGGGAACGACGCCCATCGCGCCAAAAATCGCCGCGGCAATCAGCCAGCTGCCTCTTCCGTTCAATATTTTGACCCCGATTTTTGCGATCGGCGTGATGTTCAACGGCTTGTTCCGAAATATCGCTGAAGGCCATCGCCCATTGATCGAAGGCGGCATCGCGATGTATTTTGTCACATCCTTCATGGACTTGTTCGAGTCCGCGATCAGCATGTTGAGCAATACGCTTTCATTCGTTCGGGTGGGCGCGTTCGCGGTGGCGCATGGCGGTTTGAGTCTGGCATTCTTCTCGCTGGCTGGAGAAGAGCCGACCGTCTCATTCTGGATCACCCTGCTCATCGGCAACATCTTTATCATCGGCTTCGAAGGTCTCATCGTGTACATTCAAACGATGCGTCTGCACTACTACGAAATTTTGGGCAAGTTCTTCCACGGCGGAGGTATGCGCTTCGAGCCGTTGCGGCTGAACCCCTCACAAGAGGAGGCGTAAGCCCGAAGAAAGCAGCAATCAAAATATCATCTTGAACGTGAACGAAAATCTGATTTGTAAAAACTTTCTACACATAAGGAGATAAACAATGTTCTTAGTCTTTGCTGTATTGGTTGGTTTGATCCCGGTCGTCCCCGCAGTGATTTACGTGATCCAAAACGGAAAGACCAGTCCCTCGCAGGCGGTCTCGCGCATGATCACCGGCTTCAATGCCTTCAACTTCATCGTCGGCTTGATGGCAGGCGGACTCGCACTCGTGTGGCTGGCTTCGCCCTCGGCGGCTCTTGCGGCTGGCGCGGCACAGGAAGGCGTGGTGGATCAATACGCGACCCTCGCGGCGGCTCTTTCCACCGGTTTGGCTTGTATCGGCGCAGGCATCGCGGTCGGCGGCTCCGGCGCAGCGGCGGTTGGCGCAACTGCTGAAAAGCCCGAGTCGTTCGGCCGCGCGCTCATCTTCGTGGGTCTTTCCGAAGGTATCGCGATCTACGGCTTGATCATTTCCTTCCTCGTCCTTCCGTAAGGCGCAAGGGAAATTGCATGAAGGTTCTGGTAATCGGTCATCCTGACGCAGTGCTTGGATTTTCTCTTGCCGGTGTGGGAGGCAGAGTCGCTTCCACAGCCGACGAGGTGAACCAAGCGCTCGACGACGTCCAACGCGCGAAAGATGTGGGCATCGTCCTCGTCACGCAGGATGTGGCTGAACTGATCCCGGCGCGCATGGAACACCTCAAACTGCGGAGCACGATCCCGTTGGTGGTGGAGATTCCCTCACGCGGCGGCGTTCCCGAAGGGCAGGCGTCGCTTGGCGATATCGTACTTCGTGCGATCGGAATCAAGTTATGACCTCGTCCTGCCGCGTTTGGTTGCAGGAACTGGAGATTGGAATTTCAAGATATGAAATCTGAAACAGAAGATATCGAGATGCTCGAACGGGCGATCCTGATGGAAGCCCGCGAAGAAGCCGAACAAATGCGGACGGAAGCCAAAGAGAAAGCGGAAGCCATCCACAAGCGCGCGCAAGCACAGGCGGCGGAAGAACGGAAAGCCATCCTCGAACGCGCACAACAAGACGCGGAACGTCTCCGCAGTCAGGCGATGGCTACCGCGCAATTGAAGGCGCGTTCTTTGCAGTTGGAACACCGCGAGAAATTACTGGACGGCGTATTCGAAGAGGTGAGGAAACAACTCGCCGCGGTCACGAAGCGCCCGGATTACGATACCGTTGCGGCGTTGCTGCTGCGCGAGGCGTTGACCCAGTTGCGCGTGACAAAAGCCGAGATTCGAGCGGATGAAGCGACTCAAAAAGCCCTCAAGAAAGGCGCGCTGGATCAAATTGCGAAAGAGTTGAACGGCGAGTTCAGTATTGCCGGCGCGCTGGAAGAGGGGAATGGTGTAATCGTAGATGCCTCCGGCGGAAAGATCCATTATGACAATACGCTTGAAACACGACTCAACCGCTTACAAGGCACGCTCCGTTCCGCAGTGTATAAAGTGTTGATGGGAGAGAAGGTATGAGCAACGAAGTAGGAAAAATTACCTGGATCAGCGGACCCGTCGTCCGCGCCCGCGGTTCGCGTCATGTTGGCATGTTGGAACTGGTCGAAGTCGGGCAGGAACATCTCGTGGGTGAGGTCATCGGTCTCAAGGGGGACCAGATGACCGTGCAAGTGTACGAAGAGACGGCAGGTATGCAGCCCGGCGCGCCGATCTACGGTACCGGGCTCCCGCTTTCGGTCGAACTAGGACCCGGCTTGATCCAATCCATTTATGATGGTGTACAACGCCCGCTTCCGCTCATCGAACAGGCGATGGGTTCGTTCATCAATCGCGGCGCACGATTCGATTCGATCAGCCGAGAGAAAAAATGGAGATTCACACCGAAAGCCAACGTCGGTGACGCGGTAAAAGGCGGTTCAATTCTCGGCACAGTGATGGAGACTGACACCTTTGAGCATCGCGTGATGGTTCACCCCGACGATGCCGGTACGCTCACATGGGTGGCATCCGCAGGCGAATATACGGTCAATGAAACGATTGCAAAGATCAAGGTGGGTAAGGAAGAAAAGCCGGTCACAATGCTGCAGCGTTGGCCCGTCCGCCGACCCCGCCCCTTTGTAAATCGGCGCGGTGCGAATGTTCCCCTGATCACCGGTCAGCGTATTTTGGATACGTTCTTCCCAGTGGCAAAAGGCGGCGCGGCCGGTATCCCCGGTCCGTTCGGTTCGGGTAAAACGGTGACCCAACACAGCATCGCCAAATGGGCGGATGCCGATATCATCGTTTACATCGGTTGCGGCGAACGCGGTAATGAGATGACCGAAGTGTTGCAGGAGTTTCCGCATCTCGTGGACCCTCGGTCTGGCCGCCCGTTGATGGAGCGTACCGTCCTCATCGCTAACACATCGAACATGCCTGTGGCGGCGCGCGAAGCGAGTATTTACACGGGCATTACCATAGCAGAATATTACCGCGACATGGGCTACCATGTTGCGCTCATGGCGGATTCAACATCTCGTTGGGCTGAAGCTTTGCGCGAAGTATCAGGCCGTCTTGAGGAAATGCCGGCCGAGGAAGGTTATCCTGCTTACCTCGCCGGTCGTCTAGCGGAATTTTACGAGCGTGCGGGTTATGTTGATAACTTGAATGGCACGCAGGGCTCGGTCAGCATCGTTGGCGCGGTGTCGCCTCCGGGCGGCGACTTCTCTGAGCCGGTTACCCAACACACGAAACGCTACATCCGCTGTTTCTGGGCGCTCGATAAATCGCTGGCATCGGCTCGTCACTTCCCCGCCATCAACTGGCTCGACTCGTACAGCGAATATATCGAAGATGTCGGCAATTGGTGGCGTGAGAAGGTCGGCAAGAATTGGCTGGAGATGCGCAATAAAGCCATGGAGTTGTTGAGCGAAGAAGCACGCCTTTCGCAGATCGTCAAACTCGTGGGTCCTGATGCGCTGCCGTATGCGGAACGCATGGTTTTGGAAACAACCCGTCTTATCCGCGAAGGCATCCTTCAACAGAACGCTACAGATACTGTGGATGCTTATTCCTCTGTAGAGAAGCAGATCCGTCTTTTGGAACTGGTGCTTTACTTCCACGAGCGCGGTATGGCGATCGTTAAGCGCGGCGCGCCGATCAATCTCATCCATGACCTTCCCGTTGTGGATACGATCATCCGCGCGAAGTCATCTGTCACCAACGAGGAAGTGCACAAACTCGATGACATCCAAAAAGCAATTGACGAGCAGATGAGTCAATTAGATGCGGAGTATAGATAATGAGCGAAGCAACAGTTTTAGGCGGTCAGGAAGTCGTCGGCGTTGGTCGCATCGAAGGACCGATCATGGTTGTCGAAGGCGCGGCAAACGTCAGTTATGACGAAGTCGTGGAGATCGAGGATGCGCGCGGACAGCACCGTCGCGGCCGTGTGCTCGAAGTCGGCGAAGGCTTTGCTGTTATTCAGGTATTCGCCGGTTCCACGGGTCTCTCCATAGACGGTACGCGCGTACGATTCCTCGGTAGTACACTTCACATGCCCGTGGCAGAAGAAATGCTTGGGCGCATCTTCGATGGTTTGGGTAACCCCATCGACGGAGGTCCCGAACCGCTCACCGATCGTTACATGGACGTGAACGGTCAGCCGATCAACCCGACCGCGCGTATTTACCCGCGCGATTACATCCAGACCGGAATTTCGACGATTGACGGTGTGAACACACTCCTGCGCGGACAAAAACTTCCGTTATTCTCGGGCGCAGGGATGCCGCACGACCAACTTGCGGCGCAGATCGTGCGTCAGGCAACTCTTGGTCGTGTGGCTGGCGCACCGCAGACCGAAGGTGAAGAATTCGCCATCGTGTTCGCCGCAATGGGCGTGAAGAACGATGTGGCGGATTATTTCCGACGCTCGTTCACCGAAAGCGGCGCGTTGACGCGTGTAGCGATGTTCCTCAACCTCGCAGACGATCCCCCGGTCGAGCGTATCGTTACCCCGCGCGCGGCGTTGACTTTGGCTGAATATCTCGCGTATGAACTCGAGAAGCACGTGCTCGTGGTTCTGACCGATATGACCAATTACGGTGAAGCCCTGC
This sequence comes from Chloroflexota bacterium, assembly GCA_040753755.1. GTDB lineage: Bacteria > Chloroflexota > Anaerolineae > Anaerolineales > Villigracilaceae > Defluviilinea. Next base: position 37,203 of record JBFMDB010000004.1, on the reverse strand, counting down.
GGCAGATCTCGAACGTGCGCGGCGAAGTGCCGAGCCGAAAGGGCTACCCCGGCTACCTATACAGCGACCTCGCCTCCTTGTATGAAAGAACCGGCCGCATCCGCACGAGCAAAGGTTCGATCACACAGATCCCGATCCTCACGATGCCGAACGATGATATGACCCACCCAATGCCCGACCTCACCGGCTACATCACTGAAGGGCAGATCGTGCTGGGACGTGACTTGTATTATGCTGGTGTCTATCCCCCGGTGACCGTTTTACCGAGCCTCTCGCGTTTGATGAAAGACGGCATCGGCAAGGGACGCACACGTGACGATCATCCGCGCTGGGGCGCGCAGTTATACGCTGCCTATGCCAAAACGCAGGATATCCGCGCGCTGGCATCCGTTATCGGTGAGGAAGAACTCTCCGAAGTGGACCAGAAGTATCTGAAGTTCGGACGCGCCTTCGAGCGCGAGTTCGTCAACCAGGCATTCACCGAAAACCGCACCATCGAGCGCACGCTGGAGATCGGCTGGAAATTGCTATCCATGTTGCCGAAGAAGGAACTCACCCGCGTTACGCTCGACGAGATCGAACAATATTACAAGGGCGACGATGCCTCAAGTTAGCATTGCACCAACCCGCACGAACCTGATCCGCCTTAAAAAGGAACTGCGCTTCGCGAAGGAGGGCTACGAGATCCTCGACCGCAAGCGCGAGGCGTTGACCGGCGAACTCGTTCGCGTTGCGAAAGAAGCGGATACGCTTCAAAAAGAAGTGTGGGCGTTGCTCCAAACCGCGTACGACGCGATGGAAAAAGCGCGGCTCGTGATGGGTTCCGACCATGTGGAGTGGGCCTCGCTCGCCGTCAACAAAACGGTGGATGTGCGTTTGCGATTGCGGGGCATCATGGGGGTGGCGATCCCTCAGATCGAAGCGCGCGGCGAACCGCCCAAATTACTGTACAGCCCCGGCGATACCGCCGCTGTGCTCGATGAAGCCAGCTCTGCCTTCCGTGAGGTTCTTCTGCGAATCCCGCAACTATCGATGCTCACCGCCGCGGTGTGGCGTCTCGCCAACGAGTTAAAGAAAACACAGCGCCGCGTGAATGCGTTGCAACACATCTTCATCCCCAATTACCAGCATCAGATCGAGTTCATCGTCAGTTCGCTCGAAGAGCGCGAGCGCGAAGAAACCTTCCGCCTCAAGTGGTTGAAGACGAAAATGTCGAAGCAGGCAGAAGCGGCAGCATAACATTTGTCATTGCGAGGAGTGCCGAAGGCACGACGAAGCAATCCCCAACACCTTGAGGAGATTGCTTCGCTCATCCTTCGACTGCGTCGCCAACGAGCGGCGGCTCCGCTCAGGATGGCTCGCAACGACAGTAGCATTGAATGGGTTTTGACGATATACTCGTCAGAACCCATTTTGTATTTATGAACACGAATCCATCGCTCCGAAAAATTTTCACCGAAATTCCCCTACCGTTCTGCATGTTGGACGTCCCCGATGTGCAGATCACCGGTATTTCGATTGACAGCCGCGCCGTCAAGCCCGGTCATTTGTTCGTTGCCATGCAGGGCGGCAGTTTAGACGGACACGACTACGTCAAAAACGCGATTGACAATGGAGCGGTCGCGGTGGTGGGAGAAAAGGATGTTGGGCATATTGGAAGTTTGCCCTACCTTCGACTCACGAACACGCGTCAAGCCCTGACGTGGATAGCTGGTTCATTTTACCTTTGGCCCGCCCGCCGTTTGACAGTGATCGGCGTCACCGGCACCGACGGCAAGACCACAACGACCAATCTCATTTATCAGATCTTGCTCGCGGCGGGGCTCAAAGCAGGGATGATCTCCACGGTCAATGCAGTGATCGGGAACGAAGTGCTGGATACCGGCTTCCACGTCACCACACCCGACGCGCACGATGTGCAATTCTATCTGGCGAAGATGGTGGAGGCGGGTTTGACCCATGTAGTGCTTGAAACAACATCTCACGCCTGGGAGCAGCATCGTGTGGACGCGTGCGAGTTCGACGTTGGGGTGGTCACCAATATCACGCACGAACATTTGGATCAGCACGGTTCGTTTGAAAATTATCGCGCCGCAAAAGCAAGACTCTTTGAGGCGCTGGAGAAAACATCCAAAAAGCCTCAGGGCAATCCGCGGTTGGCTGTCCTCAACCGCGATGACAGCTCGTTTGAATATTTAGCCAATTTGGTCAGTGGGAACAAAGCGGACTATGGCTGGAACGCGGATGCAAAAGTCCGCGCGGTAGAGGTGATGCATTTACCGGCGGAAATCCGTTTCACTGCAAAAAGCAGAGAATTCGAGATGCCGATCACATGCAAATTAGTTGGCGGGTACAATGTCTCCAATTGTCTCGCCGCGCTGACTGCGACCGTGTATGGCTTGGGGATCAAACCCGAGGTCGCCGCGCAGGGAATTGCCTCCCTGGAGGGAATCCCGGGCCGCATGGAACGGATCGACATGGGGCAGAGCTTCACCGCCATCGTTGATTTCGCCCACACGCCGAACGCGTTGAAGGTTGCATTGCAAGCCGCGCGTGAGATGTTGAATCCCCCTCTCCTAGCGAGAGAGGGGTTAGGCGGGAGGGGGAATCCAAGAGTGATCGCTGTCTTTGGCTCGGCGGGGTTGCGCGACAAAGCCAAAAGAAAAATGATGGCTGAGATTGGCGCGGAACTCGCGGACGTGTGCATCCTCACTGCGGAAGACCCGCGCACCGAATCGCTGGAAGGAATCCTTGACGAGATGGCGGCAGGCGCAAAGTCCAAAAGAGGACGCGAGATGGAATCGTTTTGGAGAATACCAGATCGCGGCAAAGCGATCCGCTTTGCGATGGGACTGGCGAGCGAGGGCGATATCGTTTTGGTTTGCGGTAAGGGGCACGAACAGTCGTTGTGCTTTGGCGCGAAAGAATTTTTGTGGGATGACCGTGTGGCAGTCCGCGCCGCGTTGAGCGAATTGCTCGGCGTCGAAGGACCAAAGATGCCTTATCTACCCACGCAAGACATGGAGGAAAAAGAATGGCTGGCTTTGAAATAAAACCCGTCACATTGACCGGCGAACATGTGCGGCTCGAACCGATGACTCTCGATCACGCGGAGCCGCTGGCTGAGATCGGCGTGGGTCAGGATTTTTGGGATTTCATGGTGTACGGCAAAATGGAATCTGTAGAGGATATGCGCGGCTGGGTGACGGAGATGCTTGCCCGCGCCGAAAAGCGAACAGACCTGCCGTTCGTCGCGATCCATCTCGCGTCGGGACGGGTTGCAGGCGCGACGCGTTACTTGAACATCATGCCGAACGACCGCGGTCTCGAAGTGGGCGGCACCTGGTACGGGGTGGAGTTCCAACGTACGGCGGTCAACACCGAGTGTAAATACTTATTGTTGAAACACGCCTTCGAAACCCTGGGCTGTATTCGGGTGCAGTTGAAAACGGATTCACGCAACGAGCGCTCACAGCGCGCCATCGAGCGCATAGGCGCAGTGAAGGAAGGCGTGCTTCGTAACCACATGATCCTGCCGGATGGGCGGATTCGTCACTCGGTTTTTTATTCAATCCTGGATACGGAATGGGAGGGGGTGAAGAAGAGGTTGGAAGGGATGTTGGGGAGGTAATGGTTTCCCGCCATCTGCGCGATCTTGGGATCGCCAATGGGGAAGATGAGCTTCGATCCGGCTGATCGGCATCGCCTCATTTTCGAGGCAGTTTGTTGTCTGGATCGGGGTGGGGATGTACAAAATGAATATCGATCCATGCTAGGGCGGTGGCAGCGATTTCACGCAATCGTGATCGTTGTAGGGATAAAAACCGATATCTGCGCCGGTCCGCTGCGACCCCGCGAGCATGAATTCCCAAGGCATCACAAAGGTACAACGCTCTGTCCAAGTGGAAGCGTTGAGTGATGACGATAGCCTCGACCACATGGTGGATTTCCCGCGCCCGGTATAACGAGTCGTATGTCCGACGCCCGGCGTAATCCAGAAGAATATTCTCAGGCGGAACTCCCAAACTGACTGCAAGCTGTTTCATCACCTGCGGCTCGTTATAGTCTTCCGACCCGCCATCCCCGCTCATCAGCAATTTATTAACCTTGGCAGCCTTGTATAGCTCGACTCCGGTAGCTACTCGATCATATAGAACCGGCGTCGGTGAACCATCTGCCCATAACCCCGCACCCAGTACGATGCCAACCTCTGTGGGGAGGCTGATTTGGTTTATGGCATAAACACTCGAACGAACCCTGCGGTGGACCCACGTGCGTAGAATCAGTGCTAGGAACAATAAAACCGTTAAAGTGATAGCAATTATTATCAGGACGCCTATTAGTGAGGCAGAAAATGTGTTGATCATCACGCTGGAAGGGGCAAATTCACGATGCTGGTACGTATATACTCAATATCGATCCATATGCGGCTGCCCTGGCATTCCAATCCGTCCATGCTACCTGCTGGCAGTTGAACGATCCTTTTCGAAGAATTGGTCTTCAAATGTCGTTGCTAGCCGCCTCAATCCCGTTTGACGACTGCCAAGGTGAACCGGAGGACCGTGCGGCGTGGTGTTGGCGTCGACGATATATATTTTCCCATCCCTCCTGTCCCTCAGGACATCCAATTCTCCGTAATCCAATCCTAGCTCACCGCAAAACCGGATAATATTTTTATGTTCTTCTTCTGTGAATATATCAGGGGTATCTGCTGTTTTTATGACTTTGATCTCGCTACTAAATCGAATTTCAACAGGACGAAAATATAGAAAAACAAACGGGATGGTCTGTTTTACGATAGGGACACGTATATCCATAATTGAGCCGTCGTTTGTTTCATTGTCGATCAGTATTTGATATATGCAATTTTCGTCCACTTCTGCGATCGGGCAATCGATCACTTTGCCGTCATGGAGGGCATTTAGGTTCGATTTCCTGACACATCTCCCTTCGAATATGAGCGGATCAACTCTTGCGGTATATCCGAATACCTCCGTGAATATCTGGTTGACATGCGATTTACTGATGTCGTTGCATCGAAAGTTTACAACGGAGCGATACTTTGCATAGCTTGCAAGCATCGGATCGGATTCGGAATAGGTTGCCGATTTCCATTTAACCGCAAGATCGAATCCGCGATTGCCATGATTCGTTATCGCATACCTTTGGATGAGACAGATTTGAAACATCATGGAACTCTCCCAGGGAACTTCGGGATGGAACAATATCCTCTTTCTGCGTGCCAGCAATGATTTTGCTGTTCGAATCGGGTCGTATTCACAGTCCTGCGTCCAAATATTGAAAGCCATCCAGGCGTGATAATTATATACCTTGAAAAGATTCAGGAAGCCTGCAGGTAAAAAATCCTTGATCCTGCTTTGCTTTATCGAGGATAACAACTCGAACAGGATTGAAATGATTCGTCTCACAGCCGGCTGATATACTCCTTCAGGGTATCGGCGATCTGCTTCACATAAACATCGATGTTAAGTTCTGCCTCAATTCGCCGGCGTGCGTTTTGACCCAGTCTCCGCGCCTCTTCCGGGTGACTTATTAAATGGGCAATAACTTCCCGCATTTCTTCTACGTTTCCTGGGCTGACAAGGATGCCGGTCTGACCGTCAATCACATAATCAAGGATGCCGGACGAACGCGAGACAATGACCGCGCGGCCCATGGACATTGCCTCGAGGACGGTTGTCGCTCCGGCGGAGTGAGGCGCGTCATAAAGAGGAACAACCACAAAAGAGGATTGGGCGTAGGCAGTTCGAAGTTCAGCAGGGGATAAACGATGTGAAAGGATGACGTTATCCGGTACCGGCATTTCGAGGCTTGTATGTTTTTCACGTGCATACCAACTGCCTGTGGCGGCCGCGAAAATCTTGATCGGTAATTCAGCTACCGCCTTGAACAAGGTTGCATAATCCCGTGTTCTGATTTCTCCCGTCGTCATTACGAAATTATTCAATTGTTCAACGTCTTTGATTGGGGAGAAAAAGTGATGATCGATTCCAAAGGGAATGACGCGGATCCGTTCCGGCGGAGCTTTCAAACTCAAAAAGTTTTGTTGCATCGCCTGGCACTTGACAATAATCAAATCCATTGCCGAGAAGAGATTAAACGAAGTAATCGCCTTTTCCTGCCTCCAAGACCAGCTCGTAAACATCGAAACGAGAGGCTTTCTGCCGGGAAAATATTGCTGGAGAAAAGCAAATGGTATACCTGCTCGTTCGGACATTGTAAAGACTAGCCGATGAGACCGCTTATGGAGCAAGCCTATTAAGGTCAAATAAAGATCTGACCTGATATTTGTCTCTACGCGTCGTAATAACCCCCCAAATCTATTTTGCTCATAAATTGAATAGTTTAAGACATCCATGTCGATAATTTGCTGTAACTCTATATAATCGACACGCGGGTATATGGAACTTCGTGTAGCTGGATTTTGCCCGGATTTTAAGCTGGCGGTCGCCAGTGCAAGGATGGATTGGGTTGCTTTGGAGTTCATGAGAGGTTATGGGCGTTGTGGATAGCTCCTTGTGAAAATTTTCAACCGGTTTTGCGATTTGTGAAAGTTCGCATTCCTTTCCAATTCCTTGCAACCCAATGAATTAACCAACCGGCTACTCTATGCGGCGGCACGATAATATAATGGGTGATTACGAGTAATGTGCCGGGGTTAACTTCAAAGTGCCATTCCTCGTCATAAACAGGTCGCACAAGCCCAAATTTGGTAACTACTTCTCGCGCAAAAGCGCTCCAGGGCCCACCCAATTTACTCCAGTCGACTAAGGCGTCGATAGCCAATCCGAAGACATGCTTCGAAATTGGAATATCTTGTAGATTAGGAAGTCGTGCCGGATCGCCCGGTTCATATCCCTCCTCGGAGTAAACAGTTTGAGGAGAGCCCAACTTAATCGCGTTGATTCTGATGAGCTCGCATCTGCTCGCACTTTCTTTGTCATCATATCCCGCATCCCAATCCTGTTTGTACCAGAGATTCCCGTCTCTGTCCCTGCCGTCTTTTAATGCCCGCAAGGCTCCAATCTTGATTCTGCCATTAACTATGTGATGTGCTGTGCTCCAACGGTGGGCTGTTTCTCTCCTCCGAATGAACTTGGTGATTCGACAACTAATGTCATTATTTTCAAGATATACAGCCATGGCGATCGCTCGATACAACAGCGCCATTGAATGAAGAAATGTTTTGGGATTCAGCAGATATAGATATGAAAACAAGGACATTGGTAAAGGCTCAAAAGCTGATGGAGAATACTGGGCTGTCGTAGCGAATTTGCTGATCATTCGTGATAATTTTCCCGCCACAGTTGTGTGACGCAGATCTCATTTATTTTTTGACGATCCGGTTGTGGATGTTTCAATAAAACCACACATACCATTTGTAAACTCTCCCTGTACGGGGGTCTTATCTGGAATTTTCCCTACTATACGCTTATCACAGTATTTTGGCAATGCTACGAAAGGAACATGTAAGAGGGGTTAATTCCCTGTAAAGTAAATGGCCCGATTAGGTCGGCGACGCTGTTTGTCGCCACTTCGCAGAAACCAACAACCAAACTTCCACCTACTCTTTGCCCTTCACATCCACCGTTCCGCGCGGCTTAACGACGAAGCCGGTTGAAACAACTCGTCCTCAGAATGACAAGGTAGTAGCATTTTGCATACAATCCCTAGACCCGATCAGAAAAAAACGGACGAAGTCGCTTGAACACCGTCCGTTTCAACGTCCATTGATTACCTTCTATCTCTTCCGCCGCGATCGCCGCCTCGGTTCCCTCCGCGATCACCACCGCGCCCGCCGCGATCTCCACCGGGGCGTCCTCCGCTGCTGCGCCGCGGACCGTCTTTCTCGCGCGCTTCTTCGGCGGTCCAGCCTTCCAACACGGCTTGACGCGAGAGTCGGATCTTCCCCTGCGGGTCGATGTCGGTAACCATCACGGTGATTTCTTCACCCATGCCGACCACATCTTCCACTTTGTTAACGCGTTCGGAGGCGAGTTGCGAAATATGGACGAGCCCATCCACGCCGGGTAGGATCTCAACGAACGCACCGAAATCCGCGATGCGAACGACTTTGCCGGTATAGATATTTCCGATCACCGCGCTTTCACCGAGCGCCGCCACGCGTTCCTGCGCGATCTTCGCGCCGACGCCGTCCGTGGAAGCGATATATACCGTGCCGTCTTCCTCGATGTCGATCTTTGCGCCGGTTTCCTCTTGCAGAGCGCGGATGTTCTTGCCGCCGGGTCCGATCAACGCGCCGATCTTGTCCACAGGTATCTTCACCGTGATGATGCGCGGCGCATGCTCTTTGAGTTCTGCGCGTGAGGCGGGCAAGACAGCCAGCATCTTCTCCAAAATGGAGGCGCGCGCCACTTTCGCCTGTTCGAGCGCTTCCTTCATCATCTGCGCGCTCAAACCGCTGATCTTGATGTCCATTTGCAGGGCGGTGATTCCTGCCGATGTGCCTGCCACCTTGAAATCCATGTCGCCGAGATGGTCTTCGGTGCCTTGAATATCGGTGAGAATTTTGTAGCGGCCCGATTCATCCGTAATCAGACCCATCGCCACGCCGGAGACCGGGGCTTTGATCGGCACCCCGGCGTCCATCAACGCCAGAGTCGAACCGCAGACCGAACCCATCGAAGTCGAGCCGTTGGACGACAACGCCTCTGACACGACGCGGATAGTGTACGGAAACGATTCTTCCGCAGGGATAACCGGTTCGAGCGCGCGCTCCGCCAACGCTCCATGCCCGACCTCGCGGCGGCTCTGCCCGCCGACGCGTTTCACTTCACCGGTAGAGTACGGCGGAAAATTGTAATGATGCATGTATCGTTTATCTTTGATCGGGCTGAGGTTATCGAGCTCCTGCGCTTCTCCCAATGTGGCGAGCGTGGCAACCGAAAGAATTTGAGTCTCGCCGCGCGTGAACAAGCCCGAGCCATGCGCACGCGGGGAGATTCCAACTTCGCACCAGATCGGGCGGATCTCTGTCGGCGTTCGTCCATCTGGGCGTTTGCCCATGCTCAGAATTCGTTCGCGTACCACTGCCTGCTCCGCCAGTTCGAACGACTCGCGGAACATGTTGACCGGCATGTAATCGGCGGGGTTCGCGCCCTCGGGAACCGTGCAAAACTCCGCTTCGGCTTCGGTCTTTATGGCATTCATGCCGGTATAAAATTCGTTCTTGCTCAAAGGCTTATCGAGCAAGGCGTTCATCGGTCCGCTCACACGGTCGAACACCTTTTTCTTGATCTCCTCGCTTGGCACGAACAGCGTAACTTCGCGCTTGGGCTTGCCGACTTCATCGCGCATCTTCAATTGCAGTTCGATCAAAGGTTGGATGGATTTGTGACCGAGCTCGAGCGCGGCAACCATCACGTCTTCGGGGATTTCGTTGGCGCCGCATTCGACCATGAGGATGGCGTCTTTCGTTCCAGCGATTCGCAGGTCGAGATCGGACTCGTTCAATTCGGCATACGTGGGGTTGATGACGAATTCGCCGTTGACGCGTCCCACGCGCACCGCGCCGACGGGTCCTCCCCAGGGGATGTCTGAGATCATGATGGCGGCGGACGCGGCGTTAATCGCAAGCACGTCGAGCGGGTTCATGCCGTCGGAGGAAAGCGAGAACATGATGACTTGCACTTCGTTGCGCATTCCATCTTTAAAGAGGGGGCGAAGAGGGCGGTCGGTCAATCGAGAGACGAGAATCGCCTCCGTGCCGGGTCTGCCCTCCCGTCGGAAGAACGAACCGGGGATTCGTCCGCCGGCGTAGAGTCGTTCCTCGTACTCCACAGTCAGCGGGAAGAAGTCAATGCCTTCGCGCACTTCGCCCATCGTCGCCGCGGCAAAGACGATGGACTCGGGCGTGCCGAACGTTACCGCGCCGCCAGCCTGCCCGGCGAGTTTACCGGTCTCGAACGTGACGGTTTGATTCCCAAGCGTGGTTGAATATTTTTTTGATTCGGGTTTCATTGAATTGTCTCCTATTGCGCTACTTGTCCTCAGTTGATCGGTGGTTGTCAAGTTGCGCTTTGAATTTCCGCCTTGGGTCAGGGACTGAAGAGTGTGAACAACTGGTGTGCGGACTTCAATCCGCTGTTAGTTATTCGCGCTGTTCAATTCCTGACAGCGGATAAATTTTAATAAGACCTCACAGGTCTCGAAGACCTGTGAGGTCTAACTTACTACTTGTGGCGCAGGTTCAAACTTTCGGTGACGCCCAGATACCGCTGATAGTCGGCTTTGCGCAGGTAGGTGAGTAACCGACGGCGTTGCCCGACCATTTTGAGCAATCCACGACGACATGACTCATCTTTTTTGTTCGCGCGCAGGTGATCGGTCAACTGCTGGATGCGACCCGTCAGAATGGCGATTTGCACTTCAGGCGAGCCGGTATCCGTGCCATGACGGTGATAGTCCGTGATGAGTTTTGTCTTGATTTCTTTCGCGAGTGGCATGACGTTTGCTGTTCCTTTCTCTAAACTGGGGCGATGATTTCCGCCCCGTGCAGGTCTCCTTGCTCGTAGTCCGCTGGTGGACGAACCGCTTGCAGGACCAGTCACGGGCGGGGATTATACCAGAGAATTAACCCGTCATTGCGAGGAGCGATCTTGCACTTCGCGACGAAGCAATCTCAAGCCGTGGGAAGGGGATTGTTTCGTTACTCGCCGTTAACTGCTCGGGTCTCGCTATGACGGGGAAAATGTGATACACTGCCAACATCTCGACTGAAAGGAGGTACTCTCGATGCCAGTGACCCAAAAAACCAACATTCGATTGAGCGCGCCTTCTAAAGGTGTAGTAACGACTTAAGTCGTTACTACTTGTGACAACTGTCTGCCGCAGGCGCCTCGTGCCTGCGGTTTTTTTAATCCCAGCAGGCGGATTGCCAAAAGTTCCATTCCATATCAAGGAGAATAAAGTGTCGACTGTTGTTTCGATTTCACAGTTAGCCAAGTATTATCAAGTCCCTGAACGCGAAGCCGGTCTCAAGGCATCCATCGCCAGTCTGTTCAATCGAAAATACAAGAATATCAAAGCCGTAGACGGTATCACATTCGATATCGGGGCAGGGGAGGTGGTTGGTTTTCTCGGTCCGAATGGCGCAGGCAAAACAACCACACTCAAAATGCTAAGCGGACTCCTGCATCCCACGTCGGGCGATGTCCGCGTCCTCGGCTATGAACCCCGTCACCGCTCCCACGATTATCTCAAACAGATCACGCTGGTGATGGGGAACCGCAACCAACTGACGTGGGACCTGCCTGCCCTCGACTCTTTCGACCTGCAGCGTGCAGTCTATGGCATTCCCGCCGATCAGTTCAAGCGCACCCGCGATGAGTTCATCGAATTGCTTGAATTGAAGGATTTGGTCAACAAACCCGTCCGCAATCTCTCGCTAGGCGAACGGATGAAAATGGAAATCGTCGCCGCCTTACTTCACCAACCAAAGGTATTGTTTCTCGACGAGCCGACAATCGGTCTCGATGTGACGATGCAGAGACGTATCCGAACTTTCGTTGCTGAATACAATAAGCGTTACAATGCGACCGTGCTGCTCACGAGTCACTACATGGCGGACGTGGAAGCCTTGTGCAAGCGCGTGATCGTCATCCACCACGGACGGATCCTCTTCGACGGGGATTTGAGCAAGCTGGTGAGTCAATTCTCGTCGTACAAAACGTTGAGTCTAAGTCTGCAAAATACGGATGTCGAGTTATCCAAATACGGAGAAGTGGTCGGCAGGGAAGACGGCCGTGTCACATTGCGCGTGCCGAAAGCGCAGACGTCGCAAGTCACAGCGCGTTTGCTGTCCGACTTGCAGGTGGACGATCTTACTGTTGAAGATGCGCCGGTGGACGATGTGATCGATCAGGTCTTTTCGCAAAAGGAGGACGCATGAGAAGATATATTGATTACTACCTTGCCTCCATGCGGATATCCATCCTCCAGCAATTTCAGTATCGCGTCGCGAACTACTTTTACATGATCGGCATGATCGCTGAGCCGGTTATCTACCTTGTGGTTTGGTCAACGATCGCGAATCAACAGGGCGGCGTGGTCGGCGGGTATACACCGGGCGCGTTCGCCGCGTATTACATAGTGTGGACTCTCGTCCGCAATATGAACATCGTCTTCACGCCGTATGGTTGGGAGGAGCGAATCCGCGAAGGGAGCCTCTCGATGGATTTGATGCGGCCGATCCATCCAATCCACTTCGACATTGCGTTCTTCGCAGGTTGGAAAGTTGTGGTGATCGTATTGTGGCTGCCCCTTGCGGCGTTCCTCACGTGGGTCTTCAAACCGACTTTCGATGTAACGTGGATGGAAGCCGTGGTGTTTTTCATTGCCATCTGGGGCGCGTATCTCATCCGCACGATGCTGCTGTCGCTGCTCGGCATGATCACGTTCTGGACGACGCGAGTCAGCGCGATCTTTGAGTTGTACTTCGGTCTCGAATTGATTCTTTCGGGACGCCTCGTGCCGATGACGCTCATGCCGCAGTGGGTGCAAAACCTCTCGACCTACCTGCCCTTCAAGTGGACGTTCTTCTTTCCGATTGAAGCGCTCGTCGGGGGGATGTCCACACAGGACCTTTGGGCTGGCGTTGGGATGCAAATCTTGTGGATCGTCGTCGGCGCTTCTATCCTGAGTGTGGTCTGGCGCGCCGCCATCCGGCAGTTCTCTGCCGTGGGCGGATGAGAGGTGATCGCTCGCAGTACAACTGCGGGAAGAACAAAGCAACAGGAAAAATAAACATGAACCCCTTCAAACTCGCATGGATTTACCTGCGCATCGGCGTGATGAACGAACTGCAATATCGCGTCAACTTTTTTATTCAACTTTTGCAAACCAGTGTTGCGCTTGCCACCGGCTTGATCGGTTTGTCGCTTGTTTTCGGTCAGGTGGATAAACTCGCGGGCTGGACCCGTGCTGAATTGCTCGCGGTGATGGGCGTGCATATCCTCATGGGCGGCGTCATCCGTTCGGCGATACAGCCAAACATGGAACGTTTGATGAACGATGTGCTGAACGGCACGCTGGACTTTGCCCTCACCAAACCTGCTGACGCGCAAACGTTGGTCAGCGTGCGCGAATTCCGTTTCTGGCAGCTCACGGATGTCCTCGTCGGCTTGGTGGTGATCGGAGTGGCGGTGAACCAGCTTCAAACGGGGATGGACGCGTTGCAAGTCCTCGCGTTCATCGCCGCGCTGATCATGGGCGCGGTCATGTTGTATTGCGTCTGGCTGATGGTCACATCCATCGCGTTTTGGGTGATCCGCGTCAGTGAGATCGTCAACCTGTTCGAGGGACTCTACGCGGCGGGTCGTTGGCCCGTGAGCGTGTACCCCGATTGGCTCCGTACAGGATTGACCTTCCTTGTGCCTGTCGCTTTTGCTGTCACTGTACCTGCGGAGGCAATGACGAATCGACTCACGGGCGAAACGATGTTGTTCGCTTTTGGTTTGACACTGCTGTTTGCGATTCTTGCGCGCGCCGTGTGGTTGATCGGCTTGAGAAGTTATTCAGGCGCGTCGGCTTGATGAGGGTGCGTCGCACTCAATTTGTGGGAAATTTTCTTTGGTGTTGGTGCGACGCACTTTTGCTACACCTCAACCTGTATCGCGCTCCCTGATTCGTAGCGTTTTAAGCCTTTGCTGAAAATAAAAATGGCGGCAGATAGGAATACGCCTGCACCCGCCGTTAGTTGGAAAAGTTGTTGCACCGAGAACTCGCGCACGAACTCGGCGGGAATCGTGCCGATCAGCGCGGCGGGCAGCAGGGTCAGCAGGATCAATTTTGTCGTCGCGTCATACAACGCGCTGGGATAGAGTGAAAACGTCAACAAAGCGCCGATCGAGAATTGACTCAGTGCGGTTGTGTTCCCCAGCCAGAATGACAGGCTCTGTACGATGACCATAAACCCGACGAAGATGCATACGCCTGTCAGTACGCCTAAAAGGTATCGCAGAAAGCCGTCTGGTGTGAAATAACCGGAGAGGATGAAGCTGCCTGCACCATAAATCAGGTCGCCCATACCGCTGCCGATGCTTTTGGAGGCAAGCACGGGGAGCAAAACGGGGCGCGGCAACGAGAGATAATAATCAAGCCTGCCGCCTGCGATGACTTCTGCGAGCGAGACAAAATTTCCGAAGAAGAACGAACCGATGCCCCACGAGGTAGCCGCGATCCCGAAAAGGAGGGTCATGGCGCGCAGATCCCAGCCGCGGACTTCGTTGAATTTATCGAAATACAATACCCAGAAAAGGAAGTACACACCGTTGTTGATCATCATAAAGATGACTTGAGTGAAGAACGCCGCACGGAATTCCATGGCGCCCTGGAGGTTGGCTTGCCACAGGGCGAGTAGGAACTTGATGTGTTTCATGTCAGCCGCCGTTCACGGTGAGCAGTTTTTCACTGCGTTGATAAACGAAGGATAGCAGGACAACGAATATTGCAACCCAAATCGCCTGCCCCGCGAGCATTTGCCAGAACAGTCCCATTTCCGGTTTGACGAACAATCGCGCGGGCGCGTACATCATGTAGGGGAAGGGAAGCGCGAGCGCGATTTTCTGCAACCAAGCAGGGAACATCTCGAGCGGAAGCAGGAACCCTCCAAGGATGAAGACCAGTTTCTGGTAGATCAACTCGAACGAGTTGGTTTCCTCCACGATAAATGCCGCGAGTCCGATCAATGCCATCATGCAGAAGTGCAAGATCCATGCGCCGATCAATGTGATGAAAGCCATGAGCCAGCCCACCGGCGCGGGAGGCGCGCCGGCGAGAATCCACGCGACTGCCGAACCGACGATCAAATTGAGGGTCATCCTCACAATGCCATCGCCCAACCCTGCGGAGAAATGATACAGGATAAAGTTGTACGGCTTGTTCAGGATGTACGCGACTTCGCCGTTCTTGACCTGCTCTGAGATCGTTCGGTTGATGCGCGGCCTGCCGAGTTCGAGGGTCTCAGCCATCATGAAATACCAGATCATGTTGGGGAGGGTCAACCCGTTGATCGCATCTGTGTCGGAGATGGCGAATGTGGTTCCCCATAATCCAGCGAAGATGAAAATGAACGTGGCAATGCTGATCGACCTGCCCAGAAAATCGCCGGGGTAGGCGAGGTTGTTGGTGACTTGCATTGAGAGGATCGAGAGATATTTGTTCATGTTTGAAAAAACGGAGCGCGGACACGGAGCGCGGACTTCAGTCCGCTTTTTGCGGTGCGGACTTAAGTCCGCATTCCGGGTTTGTTGTCTTGATAAATCTTCGCGATCACTTCTTCCAGCGGAGGGTCGGAAACGGTAATATCCACGAGTTCACCCGCTTCTGAAAGATGCGCCATCACCGCATCCACAGGCGTTTTGGTCGTGTCGAATCGCAATTTCACGCCGTAACTCCCTACTTTCAAAATCTCGACACCGTCGATGGAAAAATTCGGAGACACCTCTTCGGCATAGCGGACTTCCACCATCTTGCGCGTGAGGAATTTTCGTTTCAGATTTGAAACTTTATCTTCGTAGACGATCTGCCCATGATTGATGATGATCACGCGGCGGCATAACGCTTCGAGATCGCCCGCGTCATGAGATGTGAGCAGAACTCCAACATTCTCCTCCTGCGACATTTTTCGAATCGCGTCGCGGATGTGCTGTTTGGCGACCACGTCCAAGCCGATGGACGGCTCATCGAGCAGAAGCAGTTTGGGGCGGTGAAGAAGCGAGGCGGCGACTTCACAACGCATCCGTTGTCCCAGTGAAAGTTTGCGGACGGGTGTCTCCAACAAATCCCGAATGTCAAATGCCTCGGCGAGGAGGTCGATGCGTTTTTTCGTTTCGCGGTCGTCGAGTTCGAAGATCTTGCCGAACAGCATGAACGTGTCAACCGCGGGGAGGTGATACCACAACTGCGGGCGTTGACCGAACACCGTGCCGATGTGATAGGCAAGTTTTTGCCGATCTTTCCACGGAACGAAGCCCAGCACTTTTGCATTGCCGCTGGTTGGATGCAAAATGCCAGTGAGGATTTTTATCGTTGTGGATTTTCCCGCTCCGTTCGGACCGATGAAGCCGAGCAGCTCGCCCGCCTCCATTTGAAAGGAGAGTCCGCGCACGGCTTCGACGGTATGATATTCAGGTTTGAACAACGCTCGCAGAGAGCCGCGCATCCCCGCGGCTTTGCGTTTTGTTTGAAATGTTTTTTGCAGGTTGGCGACTTCGATGGAAGGCATATTTTTGTAGGGGCAAACCTGCGTGTCTGCCCTTGATTGAATAAATTTACGACACATAGACGGATATCTGAGTCCGCCCTTACGAGAATCAAATTTTTATCAATGGCGTTTTATCTTGAACTACCTCAAACCCATTCATCTTCCACTTATTGATTCCACCGTCCACTTGAATCACATTGTGAATCCCGCGCCGCTTCAACACAGAGATCGCCACCATCGAGCGATTGCCGCTGGCGCATTGGATCGCCAACGGCTTATCCATCGGGAACTTCAATTCCTCCCATGCCATTCGCCCGCCCTCGAAATGGATCGCGCCCGCGATGTGCCCGCTTTCCCACTCCGAGCGCCGCCGCACGTCAATCAATGTCGCCTCGTTCAGTCGTTCGCGCAATTCTTTCGCGCTCCACGTTTGCACCGTCTCAACGGGATATTCGCGCGCCCACGCCTCGATGCCGCCGTCGAGATAACCGGCGATGTCATCGTAGCCAATGCGGATGAGCTGCCGCGTCGCGTCCGGCAGGTCACTTGCTTCGCCGAGGAGAACGATTCGACTCCCGAACGGTATAACCCATCCCGCCCAGACGACG
Source organism: Chloroflexota bacterium (assembly GCA_040753755.1). Lineage (GTDB taxonomy): Bacteria > Chloroflexota > Anaerolineae > Anaerolineales > Villigracilaceae > Defluviilinea. The sequence continues at coordinate 20,349 of JBFMDB010000004.1, read as the reverse complement.
AGCGGCGCGTCCACGCGGATGCCGAACGAATTTGGAATATGCCCCGCGCCGAACGCTTTTTGATGACGGATATCCAAAACAACAACACCTTCATCCATCAATGACTTGACTTCACTGGCAGATAACCGATTCAACACAGGAACGCCGCCCAAAATTTTCGCGCCGCGTTGATTGATCTCGCGCATGTACTTGTAATACGTGGGGTAGGCGGGAAGATTCAACAAAGAACGCCTGATAAATTCTTCCTCGTTCATCGGCTGAGCGAGATGATTTGTCTTTCGTTCGCGCCCGATGGTGGTGACGCGGTCGTTCGACGCGGGCGCGATGCAAAACGACCCCGCGCCGTGAGTTGGGAAAACATTCACCTCGTCGGGCAGTTTCAATAGTTTGTCGTGAATCGTGTGATACAGATCGTGCGCGAGCGCGTGCGTATGTTCATGCCCAAGCAAATCCGTCCGCGCCGCGCCGCCGACGATCAACGCGCCGCCGCTGAACACTGCGCTGGGCGTTTTTGCATCGGGTTCGACAAGCAAGAAAGAAATATGTTCGGGCGAATGCCCCGGCGTCGTCATCACGCGGAGTTGGAACGCGCCGAGGTCAATCACCGAATTTTCGTCCAGCGGCTTGTGATCGAAGCTGAGTTTCGCGTCCGCGCTCGCGCCGATGACCGCGCCGGTTTGATGCGCGATCTCACGGTTGCCGGAGATGAAGTCCGCATGAAGGTGCGTGTCGAGGATGTGCGTCAGCGTAAGACCAAGTTGAGATGCTGTATGCAGGTAGCGGTCTACGTCGCGAAGCGGGTCTATCAGAATCGCTTTTTTCGTGTCGTGCGACCCGATCAAGTACGCGGAGTTGCCGAGTCCTGTATCCACAAAAGGTTCAATGAAGAAGGGCGTGTTTGTCATTTGATGTTTGGCAAATATTTTTCGTTCAAACTTTCCAGGTGGTGATCCACGTGACCGGCGAGCATGTAGATCAACGCCCGCGCGCTGACAGGCTTTCCGCTCGCGACACCGACGCGCAGGGTTGATTCCTCTTTCATGTTTTGGATGGCGAGAATGTTCGCGCGGCGGAGGTGTTCGAATTCTTGAATTAGATCTCTCAGCGGGCTCGAATCGAACCCTGCCTCGCTCACGTAGTCGTCCTGCTCGAAGCCGGGGAGTGGAGTTGGGTCATTGCGCGAAACGCGCAGGAGGCGGTACGAGAAGACGCGTTCCACGTCGTTGAGGTGTCCCATCACTCCTTTGATTGACCACTCGGTTGGTTTATCGCGGAAGAGTGCCTGCTCGTCTGAAAGACTGCCGAGCGCGGCTTGAATCTCGTCTATTTGTTTCGATAATGCGACGAGGACATCACCTCTTGCCGCCGCGCGCTGGATATAACCCGCGTAGAATTCCGCGTATTCATCTGAGGTCGGCGCTGTGAGTTTGTTCATGTAGAGATTATAAACCGAAAAAGATACCCTCCGAGTTTGGCTCGGAGGGTTGTTGGGCGAACTAGACAGGCAGATTTACCACCTCGTTGAGGAATGTTACCTCGGGCGCACCCATCACGCCCGCGCGTTTGGTCGCCGCGCGAAATTCCTGTGATTGGAACATCTGCTGTGCTTTTGCACGATCTTCGTATTCCGCAAGGATTGTGACTTCATTGGCGCTATCCGCTTTACTGAAGGCGCGGACGCCCATGGAGCCAAAACTCTTGCGGAGCGCGGCGGCTTCCTCGAATACGGGTTTCCACTTGGCAAGGTCTTCAACGGTAAAACGAACGAGTACGTATGTCACGGCAATTCTCCTTTGAATGGTACAACCCTGACCGTGCTGGCAGGTTTCTCGTTTCTAGTTTGTTCACTTGACGCATCACAGCATCACGAAGATAATCAAAGTATGGACGACAAAGAAATTCGCCAGATCGTGCAGAACGTGGTCAGGAATATGACGGGCTCGCCTCAAGCCGAACCCGCGCCTGCCCCGCCCGTAGGGAAGCGCATCGTCGCCCTCGGCGCGGACCACGGCGGCTTCGAGTTGAAGGGAATCCTCAAAACCGAAATTGAGTCGCTGGGCTTCGTCGTCATGGACGTTGGCACGAACAGCAAAGAACCGGTGGATTACCCCGACTTCGCCCATTCCGTGGCTCAGATGGTCGGTTCGGGTCGCGCGTGGCGCGGAATTATGATTGACGGCGCGGGAATCGGCAGTTGCATCGTGGCGAACAAAGTCCCCAATGTGCGCGCAGCGATGGCGTACGACGTTTCGTCCGCGACGAACAGCCGCGAGCATAACGACACAAACGTGCTCACCCTCGGTGCGGGGCTGATCGGCGTCAATTTGGCGAAGCAAATCGTCAAGGTCTGGCTGACCACCGATTTCGGCGGCGACCGCCACACAAAGCGCGTAGATAAGATAAAATCGGTGGAGAAGATGTATTTGAAATGATGTTCGCGTAGAGGCGGGGTCTCCCCGCCCAAAATTTCGAATCCAACAAATAGGGCGAGATGACCTCGCCCCTGCAAAACCAACAATGACCAAACCCGACCCGAAACTCGTCGAACAACTCGTAGAGATCATCACGCACGAAGTGCTCTCCGCCATGATGGAGGAAGAGACGCGTGCCAGCAACCCCGAAACCTATCACTGCAAATTCGATTGCGCCGACGGGTTGTGCGTGCGCGTGTGTTTCGATCAAGTCGGCAACGTGGTCAAAGCGGGGGCGGAGAGGGTGTCATCCACGCTGGGGGCGATCCCGCAGGAGCAAGCAATCGCTAAAATGATTGACCACACGCTGCTCAAGCCCGATGCCACACAGCAGGAAATCGCCCAACTTTGCTACGAAGCGCGAAAGTACGGCTTCGCCTCCGTGTGCGTGAACCCAACATGGGTGAGCCTGTGCGCCGAGTTGTTGAAAGGTTCGGATGTCAAAGTGTGCACGGTGATCGGTTTTCCGCTGGGAGCGACATCCTCCGAAACAAAAGCCTTCGAAGCCGAAACCGCCATCAAACAAGGCGCAACGGAAATCGACATGGTAATCAACGTCGGCGCGTTGAAAGCGCGCGATTTGGAAACCGTGGCAAAAGATATTCGCGGCGTGGTCAAGGCGGCACACGCGCATGGAGCGATTGTCAAAGTTATCATCGAAACTGTGTTATTGACCGATGAAGAAAAAACACTAGCCAGTTTGATCTCCAAAGAAGCCGGCGCGGACTTCGTCAAAACTTCAACCGGGTTTGCGGGCGGCGGCGCGACCGTTCACGATGTGGAGTTGATGCGCAAAGCGGTCGGTCCACAGATGGGCGTTAAAGCGTCGGGCGGGGTCCGCACGTTTGAGGATGCCGAGAGCATGATCCGCGCGGGAGCCACGCGCATCGGCGCGTCCGCGGGGGTGAAGATCATTCAAGGTCCGAGCGATCAGGCATCCCTGAAGAGTGAAGCGGCCGTAGGCTCATCCAAATATTAAACAACATCGCGAAGATTCAAAACCTTCGCAAAGTTTGAGGTGAAAAATGTTCATCGCAAAAGTGATCGGCACGACGGTAGCCACCATCAAGGACGATAAACTGCACGGGCGCAAATTGCTCATCTTGCGGCAATCGGATGAAACGGGCGCGGTGTCTGGCAAGCCGTATGTCGCCGTTGATACGGTTGACGCGGGCGTCGGCGATCTGGTGCTGACCGCATCGGGCTCGTCGGCGCGGCAAACGAACATCACGAAAGACACGCCGGTGGACGCGGTCATCATGGCGATCGTTGATTCGCTCGAAGTGGACGGCGCAATCACCTTTCGGAAATCATGACGAAAAAATTCTATACCGATAAAGATATCGAAGAACTTTTTCACAGCGGAGTCAAATCACTGCTAGTGACCGACGATGTTGTGCTGACCGATCTTGCGTTCGAGAAAGCGCGGACGTTGGGAATGCTCGCGGACGATTCTCCTCCCGCCGCGCCGGTGCGACCGTATCTTTCAGAGGTGAAGCCGCGTCATTCCACGGTGAGAGTTGATTCTGTTTCTTCGGCATCTTCCCAGCCTGCCCTCACCCCCGCTCCCTCTCCCTTAAGGGAGAGGGGCGTTGAGTTGGAAAAACGCATCCGTGAAAAAGTCGCTGCGAAACTGGGGAATCAAGTGGACGCGCAGTTGCTCGATGCGATCATCAAGCGCACGCTCAAAGTAACGGGGATGAAATAATCATGCTGTTCGGACGTGTCAAAGGCAACGCGGTCTGCACGATCAAATATCCCGGCATTGAGGGAGTAAAGTTGCTCGTCGTCCAGCCTTTGAATAAAAAACTCGAACCCATCGGCATCCTGCAAGTTGCCGCGGACGTTGTCCACGCGGGGGTCGGCGATTTGTGCGTGATGGTCCGTTCGCGCGAAGCCGCGCTTGCGATGAAAGATGAAAAGTTCGTGCCGATTGATCTGGCGTTGATTGGGATTGTGGACGTGTTAGAAGTAAAACCCGACGGTGAGTTTGAGTACACGTTGAAGGCTGGAGAAAATAGGTTTACATAAAGTTGTGTGTCACTCTGAGGGAGCGAAGCGACCGAAGAGTCTCGCTTGTTGAAGTAGAGATTCTTCGCCGCCAAAGGCGGCTCAGAATGACATGTCACAGAGGCAGCATTGATTCTAGGCAAAGTAATCGGAACGATTGTCACTACCATCAGCCACGCGCACTACAAGAATCGGCGTCTGCTCGTTGTCCAGCCTTTGCTCGTGGACGGCGAAAAGCCTGACGAAGATTTCATCGCGCTCGATAATTCACAAGCGGGAATCGGCGACACGGTGCTGGTCAACCGCGAAGGGAACGGCGCGCGTCAGGCGTTGGGAATCCCCGATGGGTGCGTGATCTCGGTCATTGTGGGGATTGTGGATAGCGTAAGTGTGGAAACTTAAAAGCGCTTCTCAATCCCGCCGAACCCGAACATCTTATTCTTCTCCGTCATCTCGATAAAGTATCGCAACCGCTTCTTGAATTCTTCAGGGCGGTGACGCGCTCCGTGGATGAACGCGATGCGAATCCGCTTGTATGAATCTGAAAACTTCTGAAAATTCTTCCACGCCTCTTTGTTCGCTTTGATGGCTTTCAAAATATCAGACGGGATGACGAACTCTTTGTTCAGAATATCGCCTAAAGACTCAACCACTTCTTTTACAACTTTCTTCTTCGCTACCAAACTTCGCAAACGTTCGATATTGGCTTGCGAGTAACTCGTCTTTGGCTTTCTCGGCGAAAAGCGTTGAACTGTGCTTTCGTCGTCCAGTTTTTTGATTATGCTGTCGATCCAACCGAAACACAGGGCTTCCTCCACCGCGTCGTTGTACTCGATGCGCGGCTTGCCCGTCGCTTTCCGCGGGTAGACCAGCCAGATGTCATTTTCAGTCTTGTAATTCTGCTTTAGCCAGTTACGCCAATTCTTGCGGGAGGTTACGTAAAGAGTTTTGGAGATATCCATTGTTCTTCCAATTATAATCTTTGGAGAAAAAATGCTCCGAGCCTTTGCGGCTCGGAGCATTTCTCATGCGGAAATTTAGGGAGTTAATTTGGATGTATCAGCATCACCGGGATATGCGTGTGATGGACGATCTTGTCCGCCACACTGCCCATCAGCCAGCGTTTGACGCCCGTCCGCCCGTGCGTGGACATGGCGATCATATCCGCCTGAGTTTCCTCCGCCACCTCGAGGATCGTATCCGGGACCGATCCTTCCTTCGTGAGACCGGTGGCTTTGATGTGATCCTTTTTCAGCATATCCACCTTTTCGTTCACATATTTCGACGCTTCCTCTCGAATATCCTTGCGGATCGTGGACGCGACGACGGGGTCGAGGGCGATATATTCCCCGGCAGGGATGTTCGGTACGCGCAGGATCACAAGTTCTGCGTTTTCCGATTTTGCCAACGCTTCAGCATGAGGGAGGACAGCTTCCGCCAATTCCGAGCCATCCAATGGGACGAGGATCTTTTTATACATAGGACATCTCCTTTGTCGGATATTGAACCAAATCCAATCACACCGCTGCAAGAATAACGCCTTAAAATGACGAATTCAAGTGACGATTTTCACGTTCTTCGCGTGAGAATAGAAACCGCGCGGGAGGTTGTTTTCCGCCGATCCTGCCGTAACCAAATTGGTCAAAAATGACCATCTCATTCCTATACCAAATCCTGTATTCAGTCCCAAACTCGTCAGATACAATCTGCTCTGATCGAGTTCCATCCGGTTCGAGATACCTTCGGCTGAATCATGACTCGTGGAGGAGAGGTAAGTTGAAATCATTCAGACAGGATTTCGACCGCAATTCCAAGGGGAAGATCGGGATAGATTTTAGTTTCGCATTCCAGCCCATCGTGGACGCGAAAAAAAAGGAGATCAATTCCTTCGAAGCGCTGATCCGAGGTCCGCGCGGAGAACCGGCGGCATCCGTCCTTTCGCAGGTGATTCACGAAGACATCTCCGCTTTCGACGATGTGTGCAGGCAGCGGATCATCGAGTTGGCGAGCCGCTTGAACGTCACAGGCAGCATCAACATTAACCTGTTCACCACTGCGTTGTATCAAGTAGACCTGAACATCACCGGAACGTTTAAAGCATCCCTCAAGAGCGGGTTCCCGGTGGAGAAGATCATTTTCGAGGTGACTGAATCCGAAAACTTGACGGATCACAGCGTCCTGTTGCGAAATCTCAAATTGCTGAGAGATTTCGGTTTCCGGACCGCCATAGACGATTTCGGTATGGGTCACTCGGGTTTGAAGTTGTTGATGGAATACCAGCCGAATTACATCAAACTCGACCGCAACCTGATCTCGAACATTCAAAAGGATCGGGTCAAACAGATCGTCTTTGGCGGGGTGCAGCACATGTGCGAAAAACTTTCCATCGATATCGTGGCGGAGGGGGTGGAGAACGAAGAGGAATATACCTGGCTCGATAAGGCTGGCGTGGCTTTGTTTCAAGGTTATTATTTTGCGAAACCTGCGTTCGAAGCCCTGCCCGGTTTATCGCCGCGAGGATTCTCGCTCGGCGGTGCGGCCGCCGTTTGATCTGGTTACACAGCGGGGTTGGAAAGAATTTATAATGTTGGTGTGAACCTTTTTGTCGGTTGTCCGGTCTGGTCATTCAAGGGCTGGGTGGGGAATTTTTACCCGAAAGGCACAAAGCCGGGCGGATTCTTGCGCGAATACGCAAAGCGCTTGACGACCATCGAAGGCAACACAACGTTTTATGCCGTCCCATCCGCGAAGACGATCCAGCAATGGGTGGAACAAACTCCCGAGTCGTTTCGCTTTTGCCCGAAGATTCCGAAAGCCATAAGCCACGAAGGCACTTTGATGGATCGTGTGGATCGCGTCCACGCGTTCGTGGACATGATGACAAATCTCGGTTCGCGCCTCGGACCGATGTTTCTGCAACTTCCGCCTCGATATTCCCCCAAGTTTGCCTCCGATCTTGAGGCGTTCCTCTCCGTATGGGATTCTTCCGTGCGGCTCGCGGTGGAAGTCCGTCACTCGGGTTGGTTCGACTCTCCGTACGATGAGTTGCTCGATCGACTGCTCTCCCAGCGCAATATGGCACGCGTAACAATAGACACGCGTCCGATTCGGAGTTTGGCTGGGGACGAAAGTTTGGCGGGGTCAACGTATGAGAGTTTGCTCGAAGCCCGCGAGCGCAAACCAGACGTCCCCGTGATCCCGAAGCGCACATCCGATTTTGTGTTTGTCCGTTACATCGGGCATCCGCAAATAGATGTCAATCGTCCGCTGTTGGAGGAGTGGGGGAGTTATTTTGCAGCGGAAATGAAAGCAGGCGCAGATGTTTTCATGTTCTGCCACTCGCCCGATAATTTGATTGCGCCGAATTTGTGCAAAGAGTTGCATCGACTTGTTGGGATACTGGCAAATGTTGCGCCTTTGCCGTGGAATGACTCTGACGAAGAATTAGAACAGGGAAAATTATTTTGATGAAGAAAATTTTACTGGTTTTTATTTTGCTGCTCATACTTTCGCCCATTCGCTTGATCCGCGCGCAAGAGCCGCCTCCGACTCCTGCCGAACTCATCAATGAAGTGAACGCGTTACGGCTCGCGAACGGACTGCCCGCGCTGGCTGTACATCCCGTGTTGATGCAGATCGCGCAAGAGCAGGCAAATGGTATCGCGTCGGGTTTACCCGGTCATTGGAGACCCGATAACATGACCCTCGGTCAGTGGATGTTGTCGTTGGGATATCCGCTTTCGGGTGACCTTTTGCAAGACGGTTATCGTTCCGAAAATTGGGTCTCTGCGCAAAATCCACAAGGCGCGGTGCAAGCGTGGCTCGGCGATGCGCCGCACACGAACACGATGCTCTCGCCTTATCGCAGCGATATCGGCGCGGGCATTATCGCAATGGAGGATGGCTATATCTTCGTGATCGAAACCGCATTGCGAACCACGAGCGGGCAAATGCAATCGAACGCCTCGGCAATTCTCACTGGCATTCCCCTCACACAGCAAGCCTACAACGCGGGTGCAACCCTCGCCGCAGAGAACGGAACGCTTCCGCAATATTCGCTCCCTGTCATCGTCGTAACGGCGAATCCGGGCGGCGATGTGATCCACGAAGTGCAATATGGACAAACACTGTGGAGCATTGCCATCACGTATCACACGACCATCAAAGAGATTCAACGTCTGAACAATTGGTACGAGGAAACCGTGTACGTGGGACAGCAATTGCTCGTGATGAAGGGAGCCACGCTTCCTCCACACGTGACGGCTGTTTCGCCCACTCAAACTTTCTTCCCGCTTCAGCTGTCATCCACTCGATCCGTCGCGACTCCGTCGCCATCCTCTCCCCCTGACATTGCAATCACAACGAAGAGTCCCCAAGAGACGACTCTCAGTGTGGCGGCGATCGCACTCGCTGCATTGGTCTTGGGTGCCGTCTTTGCTTTTTCGCGGAAAAAAGATGTGTAGGAGCGACCCGTCAAGCGGGAGCAAATTACCTTCATCGTCCCTGACGGGTCGCCCCTACTTACGCCGCACCTTCAATACCGCGATCTTCGTCGAATGATTGAAAGGCGCGGGGTCGGTGATCGGCTTGAGGAGGATGTTGTACCCGACAAAACTCTGCGGCACGGGGATCATTTCTTCGATCTTCAAATACCCATCTTTGCATAATTCTTCCAGTGTTTGCATGTATTCTTTTCCGCCGACGTACAACGCGTTGTTGATTGCCACCAAATATCCGCCGTCCTTGATGAGCGGACGCACCTTGTTGATCAGTCGCGCACTTTCATTTTCCTGATCCACCCTACCTTTGGATGTAAACGAAAAGAATGGGGGGTCGAGAATCACGCAATCGAAGAACTGCTTTGAGTTTTTATATCGACTGACGGCAGTGAAGAAATCTTGAGCAACGAAATCTTTGGCGTTGATTTGAAACCCGTTCAATTCGTAAGACCGTTTTGCTAGATCGAGAAAGCGGCGGTTGCGGTCGACTTGTATAACATGGCTCGCTCCTCCCGCCAGCGCGGCGACCCCGAAACTGCCCGTGTACGCGAATGTGTTCAAAACTGTTTTACCTTCCATGTTTTCGATCAGCCATTTTCGCAGCAGGCTGGTGTCGAGATAAAAGCTTGCATCGCGGTTCATGGTCGGGTCGAGCGCGTACCAAACCCCATGTTCGTTGATTTTTGTATCAGGCGAGTCGCCGTAGATCAGGATCCCGTTTTTCTCTGCCAGTGTCTTACCGTCGCGTGTCTTTAGAATTCCAGCGCGCAGCCAGTTGAGTGAAACCCTAAGGTATTCGACAAGCTCGCGAACGATTTTCTTATTTTGCTCGGTATCAGGATCGTCGGCGTAGTTGTGAATGACGAATGTGCCGCCGTACACGTCCACGACGAGATCGGGGTAGCCTTCCGTGAATCCGTTGAAAAAACGGATGGCTGATTCGTGCGGAGGGGCGAACAGCGTCAGGCGGGATGCTAAGGCGTGTTCGAGCAGGAGTAGGAGCATGTACGGATTAAGAGTGAATAAGAATTTTAGGTTCGTATTGTACCCTTAACCCTTTTGGGGTACACTTTTTCCGCATTGCATTTATCAAGTGAGGTGACGTATGTCCATGAACGAATCTAATACGCAAGCGCCAAAAAACGAGATCATGAAAGCGAGCGACGAAAAGGCGAAGAAGAATCGCGCGGCATATCAAGCCAAAGCCTCGAGCGATTTTTACGGAGGCATTGGATGGGCGGCCGGATTGTTCATCACGCTTTTCATTTCCGCGCCGATCATTTTGGTGTTAGTTTCCAATGCCACGCGTTCGACGCGTGACGAGGTTCTCGCGTTGGGCATCGCCGTTGCATGGTGGTTGAACCCGCTTTCGCTTGGCGGGCTGGGGTACATATTCAGCAACCTGCGTTCGTGGCGTTTTTGGACGATCCTCGGAATCGGGGTGTGGGCGTTCGTAAACGTACTGGTCTCTGCCGCGATCATTAACGAGACCGCGCGCATCGTGATCGCCAACGGATTAATTCTGACCGGCTACCTCATCTTTGCACTGTTTTTCCTTTACATTCAATTGCGTGTATTTCTTTGGGCGGCGGCAGGGAAACCCGCCCGCTTCTTTTTCGGACTGTTAGGCTGGGCTGCCCTCAATGGATTGGTCTACTGGGCGATCATCAACCCGGAAGTGTTGAATGCGGTCCTTTTGTTCCTGGCTTTGCTCTTCCGCATCCTGTTTGCGATCGCGTTCGTCGTCATCCAGTTCGTAGCCATCTTCTGGTTCATGGCGCGCTCGCGCGTCGAGATCATCCGCCCGGGCGACCCGAAGACCATCACGTTCGACGACTATAAAGGCCAGCCGAACCTGTTGAAGATGGTGCGCCAGTGGATTTCACTGCTTTCTGACCGCGAACAATTCCAAAAAATGGGCGGGCAATTCATCAATGGATTGTTGCTTGCCGGTGAACCGGGAACTGGAAAAACGCTTCTCGCAAAGGCGATGGCGGGCGAGGCTGGCATCGCCTTTATTTCGATGGAAGGATCCGGTTTCCGCGCCATGTTCTGGGGCGTGGATGTGCTAAAGATGATTCGCTTCATCAGCCAGGCGCGTAATCTTGCGAAAGAGTATGGCGCATGCATCGCGTATATCGATGAAATTGACGCAGTAGGCATGTCGCGGGGAAACGTAATGGGCGGCGGGATGATGGGCGGCATGGGCATGGGCGGCATGGGCGGTGGAACTGGCGCCCTCACACGCCTGCTCTATGAAATGGATGGTGTTGGCGAACTCAGTCGTTGGGAAAAGATTCGGGCGCGCTGGTATCAGTGGCGCAAGAAACCTGTTCCGCCGCGCAATTGGCATATCCTCTTCATGGGTTCCACGAACCGTCCCGATGTGCTTGACCCTGCATTGACCCGCCCGGGCCGCTTCGACCGCACTGTGGTAGTCAACAAGCCGGACCGCACAGGTCGCCGCGAGATCGTGAAATATTATCTGAACAAGATCAAGACCGACGAGACGGTTGATGTCGAAGCCATCGTCAGCGATACGGCATGGGCAACACCGGCAAGGATCATGTCCGCAATCACCAAAGACGCGGTGCGCTTGGCGTTATTCGACGGACGCGAGAAGGTGTCTCAACAGGATATTGAGCTGGCGTTCCAAGAGCAAGCGATGGGCTTGGAGAATCCTGTCGAGGAGATGGAAGAAGATCAACGCCGGCAGATCGCGTATCACGAAGCGGGTCACGCGGTCGTGCAGTATTATCTCCGCCCGGATGAACGCATCGTGCGCGTGAGCATTGTGCGGCGCTCGGATGCGCTAGGGTATGTCCTCCCTGTGCCAAATTATGATATCTATTCCCTGCCGTTGCGAACTTTCATCGCCGATATCCTTGTTTCAATGGCGGGTCACGTCGCAACCAAATTGTTCCTCGGCGAATATTGGACCGGTGCAACGGGCGATTTTCGGAGCGTGCGAAGCCGCCTTTGGCAGTTGGGACATTACGGCTATTTTGGTCCGCCGCTTGACCGGTTCGAAGAAAGCGTGCGCATGGACAAGGAAAAGGTCGAGCGAATTGAAAAGTTTTGGTCAAAACTTGAAGAGAAAACCCAGAAGATCCTGCTCGATCATTCCAACGAGGTTCATGCAGTTGCCAAAGCGTTGCTTGAGAGAAACGACCTCACAGGCAGGCAATGCATCGAGATCATCAAATCTGCGGCTAATGGACGTAAACCGATTGACTTCGAGCATATGCTACGGTCGTTCGTTGAGGAAACCATCGTAAACGGAAAAAACGGAAAATCGCCTGCAAAGCCGAAATCCAAATCGAAGGCTAAATTAAAAACGAAGGCATAACAAGTAAGGGCGGGGTCACCCCGCCCTTACCGTTTATTTCCACGACCAGAATGCGATAAGCCCTTGTGAAATGATGCGCGGCTCGAGTTGACCGGACGCCGCGACCACAGCGATGCCGGGGCTGCCCTCTTGACTCACAAAAGACAACACGAGATTGTTGCTATCCGGTGACCAGATCGTTGTGGATTGATGATATTGGTCAAAGTAAGGCAGGACTGCCGAGAACTGGCTGGTGGGTCTAAAGGTGAAAAGTAATTTGCTTTCAGCCGTTACCGTATCGAGCATGTGTAATTCCAATACAAGGCTCGGGTCATCGGGGGATTCTTCGGAGGCAACAAGGAACGGTTTAAAGTAGGCAAGATTCCGGCTATCGGGTGACCAGAAGAACGCAAACACATTGTCGTCCTGAAAGAAATCCTCCGACGTTGCCAATTCTGTAACGTGCAGATCGCCGAGTGTGCCGGCGCTGATTGGTTCGTCGCCTTCGATGTGGGCGACCAATTCACCATCCGGCGACCAAGCGAACGCGGCGTTGACATCGAATTTCGCAAGGGATCGTTCGTAATCACCTGATGAATTTACCAACACAATCTCATTACCTTCTTCAGGGGAGGTGCGCGTGAGGAGGATTCGGCTCCCATCCGGCGACCAGGCTGGGGCTTGGAATGAAGCGGGCGTTGAATCCACGCTGTCTTCGATGATGTCGGCATCCAGGTTTAAAAATGAAAGTCTCTCCGGCGTTGCCGCGGCTTCCACACCGGTGTGAACGATCATTGTATTTCCGTCCGGCGCCCACGACCAGTAAAACGGTGAGCCGGTATCGAGAACGGAAATCCCATCCCCGTTTGCCGCGGCGCTCTGCAGGATCAACGATGCACCGCCTGCGCTGGTGGTGAGAAACGTCACGTTTTCATCATCGGGCGACCAGTAGAGGTAAAACGGAAACTCGGTTTCGCTCGAAAAGATTTCAGTCGTGGTTTCATCGTCCACGTTGTGCACGAACAACACTGCCGAAGTTTGTGATTGCCCCGTGCCTCGCGCGCTGACGAACGCCAACTGCGAACCGTCCAACGACCAGGTGGGGTATTGATAAAAAACAAAGTTTCCGCCGCCTTCGGGAATTGAGGCGTCCTCGGTGATCGGGGCTGGGTTCCTGCCGCTTTGATCGGTGATGTAAATGTTCCCGTCCACACCAACGAACGCGATCAAACCCGACTTGCGTTCAAGCAGCGGAAGCAACGGGCTTTGCGGCACTCGCACGCCTTCAGGCACACAGGCAGCCAGCATCAATGCAAGCAATACACTTGGAAATATTTTTTTCATTTTTCTGTTCCCAAAATTTCAACGGCTTTATCGAGGACGGGATCGTTGGATGGAACAACTTCATCCCAGCCCGCTTCTATCTCGAATTGCGGTTGGACCCCGCTTAAGCCGATCTCTTCGCCGTTCGAAAGTCTGAACGAGGTGGTTTCGATGAAAACGCGCGATCCGTCCGGCAGGTAGTAGGCTGTGGAATTTTCCACCGCGCCGGGTGTCGTCTCGCCGATGACGATCGCACGTTCATCCTCTTGCAGGGCGGCGGCGAGGATCTCGGGGAATCCGCTTGTGTTTTGTCCGATCAAAATGATCAGAGGTACCGATTGTGAACCGAACACATCCTGTCCCTCGACCACGAGCGATTGCTTTTGTTGCGCGCTGTTGTAGAAATCGCCGACCGCGCCGTCGTGAAAGAGGGTGAGTAGTTCTTCGAGGGGCCAACCGCCGGAGGAACTTGCGATGCGCAAGTCGAGGATGAGTCCCTCCAATTGTTGGTTGGTTGTGAAGGTTTGCATGCTCACGAGGAATTCTTCGAGCAGACCCTCATAACTGATGGGTGGGAATAAAATGTACCCGTACGCCGAATCTTCGAGTTGCCGCGCTTCGAGCTTCCCCCGGCTGACGAGCTCGGCGCGTGTCACTTCGATGATGCGTTCCGCGGTCCCGGGAGTTCTCACGCTCAAAGTCACGGTGGAGCCGGCCGGTCCGCGCACGCGGTTCACCACATCAATTCCCTCCTCGAGCAAGACCGGGCTTCCATCAATTTCAAAGATGCTGTCGTGCGGTTTGATGCCAGCCTTCTCCGCGGGCGATCCTTCGATCACGTCCAGTACGACGATGTGAGGCGCTTCTTCCGCTTTGAAGCCAATGAACGCGCCGATGCCCTCGTAGGTGGAGAAATCCTCTATGTCCGACTCGATGCGTTCCGCGCGGGATTGGTAGGTCAGCGCCCCGGTTGGGAGATCGCCCTCAAGGTTGCGCATGAGCGAGATGAATTCTTCGTTCGTCAGTTCGGAGTCAATCCGCGCGTTGTATTCCTCGCGAATCGATTCCCAATCCACATCCGCCGTTTTGAAGTAGATGTAATTTTCGCCGAAAATATTCCATAGCGCATCGAACGTCCTGCGTTGATGCTCCTGCGGCGTGTATTGCGGACCGTATTCCCCGTCAATCACAACTTCTTCGGAGGCATTCAAGCCCGCGCAAGCAGAAAGGATGACAATCGATACTAGAACAAGCGTTGGAAAGAAAATCGTTTTTTGTTTCATTCGACAGCCTCATCAATCAAAAGGAACAAGCGTTTTCCCCTTGGGTCATGTTGGCGAATTGTACTCTTCTTATCAAAGTGCTATAAACCACTTAAACTTTCCTAATGTTCTTTGGGTTCAGCACCGAAATCAAACGCCCTCGCCCGTCCGCTCCATCAGCTTCCTCATCCAGCTCGACCCAGATGAAACTGCGATGTTCTGAATAAGGGTCGATCCGAACGACAACACCGTCGAACCATTGTCGCCCTGGCGCTTCGTAACCGCCATCGCTTTTCCAAAAGTCGGATCGGAGAAATACTTGCACGCGGTCGCCGATCTCGATCTTGTTAGCCATTTCGCCTTGCAACAAGGAACATCCCTGCGCCGGTTGCCATTGCAATCCCTCCATTGACTGCCCACTGTGGGTCACCGGTCATGTAGCTACCGGGCAAAATGTTGATTCCCTGCAGGAACCAGACCAAACCGGCCAGGAAAAGTAAAACACCGACGATGCGTAACGCAGTTTTCATGGATATATCCTCTCGACATGAATTTCGACCGATTATACTCTCGCCTCTCTCCGCCCTTTCGGCTGATTCAGGTTCCTGGGGAGTGGTGAAAAGGATAGGCTAAGGACTCCCTCGCTGCAGAGATCACGGAGGTCTCCGAGAAAAAATCTCTGTGCGCTCTGTGGCTGAGCCCGCGACATTCGCCACCCCCGGTTCCCAAATCGGACTCTACGCCTGAGCATTTCGAGGTACAATATAGAACGTACGTTCAGATAATCCTACACCGATCCCTCGCTCCCATGGAATTCAAACTTCAAGCACCCTTTCAACCGATGGGCGACCAGCCCGAAGCCATCCGCGGACTTGTGGACGGCGTGAACAAAAGAATGAAACACCAAGTTCTGCTCGGCGCTACCGGCACCGGCAAGACCTTCACCATTGCGTCCGTGATTCAAGAGTTGCAAAAGCCCGCGCTCATCATGGCTCACAACAAGACGCTTGCCGCGCAGTTATACGCCGAGTTCAAGGAATTCTTCCCCGACAATGCCGTTTCATATTTTGTATCCTATTACGATTATTATCAGCCGGAGGCGTATGTCCCGCGGCACGATCTGTACATCGAAAAAGAGACCCAGATCAACGAAGAGATCGAACGTTTGCGGCTCGCCGCCACGACCGCGCTCATCTCTCGGCGCGATGTGATCATCGTTGCCTCGGTCTCTTGCATATACGGTCTGGGCAACCCCGAAGAGTTCGGTAGAGGGACCGTGACCCTCAAGGTGGGGGAAGTATATCGGCGCAACGCGTTGCTGCGCCAATTGATCGAATCGCAGTATCAACGGAACGACATGGACTTGAAGACGGGCACGTTCCGTGTGCGCGGCGATACGCTGGAGATCATCCCGGCTTATGAGGATAAAAAAGGATTCCGTGTCACCTTCTTCGGCGATGAAGTGGAGCGGATCATGCAGTTCAACCCGGTTACGGGTGAAGTGTTCGAAGAGCCGAATGAGGTTTCGATCTACCCTGCCAAACAATATCTTACCGCCGCTGATAAATTGAAAGATGCCATCGCCGACATCGAAAACGAGCTGGATGAAAGGCTGAAATTCTTCAAAGAGACCGGCAAACACCTCGAAGCGCAAAGACTCGAGCAACGCGCGCGCTATGACCTCGAAATGTTGAAAGAAGTCGGTTACTGCTCTGGCATCGAAAACTACTCGCGGCATCTGGATCGCCGCGCCGCGGGCACTCATCCGTGGACGATGATTGACTTTTTGCCCACCGACTATTTACTGGTCATTGACGAAAGCCACATGACCATTCCGCAAATCCGAGGCATGTATAACGGCGACCGCGCCCGCAAAGAAACGCTGGTCGAATACGGCTTCCGTCTGCCGAGCGCGATGGATAACCGCCCGCTCAAGTTCGAGGAGTTCGAAGAAGTGATGGGCAGTACGATCTACACGTCTGCCACGCCGGGACCGTATGAATTAAGCCGCGCGGAGCAAGTCGTCGAGCAGATTATCCGCCCGACGGGATTGGTTGACCCCGAAGTGGAAGTGCGCCCCACCCGCGGGCAGGTGGATGATCTGGTTGGCGAGATCAAGCAAAGGGTCGAACGAGGCGAGCGTGTCCTTGTCACCACGCTGACGAAGAGGATGTCCGAAGATTTATCTGAGTATCTGCAAGAGTTGGGGATGAAAGTCCACTATTTGCATTCGGAAGTGGAAACGCTCGAACGCGTAGGCATCTTGCGTGACCTGCGTTTAGGCGTGTTCGATGTGCTGGTGGGAATCAATTTGTTGCGAGAAGGGTTGGATTTGCCCGAAGTGTCGCTGGTGGGAATCTTGGACGCAGACAAAGAAGGATTCCTGCGTTCAGAGACAGCGCTGATCCAGACGATCGGCCGCGCGGCGCGTCACGTCAACGGGCGCGTGATCATGTACGCGGACAAGATGACCGATTCGATGAAACGGGCGATTGACGAGACCAATCGCCGCCGCGCCAAGCAGGTGAAATACAATACCGAACACGGTATTGTGCCGATCAGCATCCACAAAGCCATCCACGACCTGACCGAAGAATTTTCACAAAAGGCAGTGGCTGAAATGCGCGGAGAATATAAAGTGAAGAGCGACCTGCCGCGCAACGAACTACGACAAGTCGTGCGCGACATGGAAAAAGAAATGAAAGAAGCCGCCAAGAATCTCGAGTTTGAAAGAGCCGCCGCTCTGCGCGACGAGTTATACCAGTTGAAGAGTTTGCTTGCGGAGGATGAAAACCTGAAGCCGTGGGAACGGATCAAGTTATTGACGGGCGAGGAATAAAAAATTCGGAAGTCTTTAGACTTCCGAATTTTTTAGGATTTATTTCCGCTCCGCCACCAGAACTGCATCCGCCGTTGAGCCGTCGGGGAAAGTGATCACGTACGTTGTATTGATCTTTCCGTCTCCGACCACGCCTGAATATGTGAGCAGCGGAACCATTCCGCCAGCGACGTTTTTGAATTCACCGGTGATGTTGCCGTCGCCGTCAATCAGTACGTCCATTTCGCCGAAGTGGGGATCGCTGCCTGTGATACGCGCGAAATATTCGTCATAGGTCGCATAGATCTTCGCGGGCGGTGGATCGCCCAAGCCCAGGTAATCGCCGCCCATGTCCAGCGTCAGCGCGACGGTTTTGTTGGCTTCGTCTACAATAAAATCAAAAGTGGCGGGACCTGTCGCGCCTGTCTTTGAATTTGTCCACGAACCTTCGTAATGTCCCGCAAACGCGGTTACGTCCAGCGGTGTTGCATTTGGAGGCGGCGTGGGCTCAGCATTGCCGCAGGCAGACAGCATCAATGAAAACAGAATGAAGATCGGGAGTACATGGCGTTTGATCATGGTTCCTCCATGGTGGATTAATTTTGTGAATTGTAGGGTTTAGGATTTAGAAAGTCAACCTAACTTTAGTCGGATAAAAGTTATGACTGATCGATAAGTAACGCATCACACAGAACCCTTGGACACCAATGCGCGCAAGCGTTCATGCACATACCAGCCAACGTTTCCATTCCAGCTCGAAAGCAGGAAGATATACCAAAGGATCAAACTCGTCACGGTCATTTCGCCGCCCTCTTCGAGCACTCTGAAAACGAGACGATCGAGCATGCCTTCTGCCCCGATGCCTTCATGCGCCATGTCGATCCCGATACCCACAAAGATCAGGAGGATAAGAAAAACCAACAGGTCTCGGGAGATCTTTCTGAAATTCTGTGAGCCGCGCCAGTATGCCAGAATGAGCAACGGAAAAAGGACCGCTCCAGCGATAGCCGAGGCGATCAATTCTCCGATGTCTTGTAGCCTCAAGTTCAGCGGCGTGGCAACGTTCAAATTCCCTGCGATGACTCGCCCAAAGGATTCGTGAAGTTGCAAAGAGTCGTCGGCGAGGAAATACACGAAAAGCAATACCCATGCCATATACCCAAGCGTTTTCGTTTTCAAGGAGACGTCGACCAGCAGGATGATGATCCAAAGGAATTTGATGTATTGAAAGAATTCGGAGAATCCGTTGTCACGCGAAAGCGAATAGAGGGAACTTTCGAGAAGCGGGGTCTGGAAATAGCTGATGTGAAGGATGATGAATGCAACGTCAGTGCAAAGAAGGAGCCTCAGCAACATCGAACCGCTTTGCGCATTGATGAGGGGGTTGTTTTCGTTGGGGTTCGCATTCATGCAAAAATTGTAACATGCTCAGACGAACGTAGCGATTTCCGACAGGGGTTTCTTTGTGATGACCGGGACTTCCGCATCCTGTGCCGGGAAGCCTGTCACCAATAAAAGGAACGGTTTCTCGTCGGGCGGTCTCTTCAGGATGGAGTTGAGGAATCCCATCGGGCTGGGGGTATGTGTGAGCGAGACCAAGCCTGCGTTGTGCAGCGCGGCGATCAGAAACCCTGTAGCAATCCCAACTGATTCATGAACGTAATAATTCTTCACTTTTCGCCCGTCAGGAAGTTCGCTGTGGCTCTTTCCGAAGATGGCGATCAAATACGGAGCAATGTCCAGAAACGGTTTGTGCTCGTCTGTGCCGAGAGGGGCAAGGGCATCCAGCCACTCCTGCGGCGCGCGGCGGTGATAAAACTCACGCTCCTCTTGCTCCGCCGCGGCGCGGATTTCATGCTTTACATTCGCGTCGCTGACAACAACAAAGTGCCATGGTTGTAAATTCGCTCCGTTGGGCGCAGTGCCTGCTGTGACGAGACACTCTTCGATAATTTCCCGCGGAACGGGTTTATCTGAGAAATGCCGCACAGTGTGGCGGCGTTGCATGTATGACCGAAAATCTACCGCGCGCCGTTTCATTTCTTCGATGGGATATTCGGTGAAATTTAGAGGTTGGAACTTTGCGGTGGGCATGACAGGTCCTTTCCCTACTTTATTTGGCAAGGCTTAGTATTTTGAATGCTCCGCGAGTAACAACGATAAAAACAATCGCCCCGATGATTAAGTCAGGGATGCCCGAATTCAACCAATTTACAAGAAGCCCAGCTGTGATAACTCCAAGATTGATGATCACATCGTTGCTGGTGAATATCATAGTAGCTTTTATGTGAACTTCCTGATTTTTTGAACGCTGTAATAAATAGAGACACACGCTATTTGCAATTAACGCAAAAATTGAAACGATGATCATCGTTCTAAAATCAGGAAGAATCTCCAGACCAATAAAGCGCCGCATTACTTCAAGAAAGCCAAGAAGCGCTAAAAATAGTTGAAAATAACCGCTTATTTTGGCAACTCGCTTCTTCCTTGCAAACGTCGCGCCTACAGCAATAAGAAAGCGTTTTAAAAGTCATGTTGCAAGCATTCTTAACATACGTCGCGTGCTGGCGATATACACCATACTTTCGCTGGACAATGTGGTGTGCTCGTAGTCGCGAGCCAAACGGCGGTAACGACC
>JBFMDB010000003.1:0-212460 GCA_040753755.1 Chloroflexota bacterium | reverse complement strand
TCGTCACACAGGCAAAATATGGCTACAATTTGGCTGTCCATGGGGTGCTCCGCTTAGTTTTGGTGTGGTAACCGCAACTGTAGCAGAGCCTCCATGGATATTCAAGTCAAGGTCGCAACTTGAGTTAATTCATATTTCTGAATTCTGACTTTTCCTCCTCGCAGCCAATCTATGGAGAACTGAAAATGTCTGACGAATTACTCGAACTCGAAGAAGAAGAATACACCAGCCAGCTGACCCTGCCCGTGTTCAAGCGGATCGCGACCTTGCTCCGTCCGCATTGGAAGTGGGTGCTGGGCTTTCTCATCACCATCGCGGCAACATCTTCCACGGATGCGTACTTCACGTACCTGAACAAGGAGATCGTGGATACCGGCATCCGGCTGGAGGATACCGCCGCGCTCTCGCGGATCGCCTGGCTGTACGGCTCGATCATCCTGTTTCAGGCGGTGACGGTGTTCACGTTCATTTATCTCGCCGGTGTGATGGGCGAACGCGTGCAATACGACCTGCGCAAGATGCTGTTCAACCACCTGCAACAACTATCGCTTTCGTATTACGCGCAAAACTCGGTGGGACGCCTGATCGCGCGCGTCACGTCGGATACGGGGCGCGTTTCTGAGCTGGTGAGTTGGGGCATCGTGGACTCAACGTGGGCGGTAATGAACATCATCACCTCGCTCACGTTCATGGCGATCATCAACTGGAAACTGGCGTTGATCGTGTTCACCATCATCCCGATCATGATCTTTATCGCGGTCAAGTTCCGCCAGTTCATTTTGGTGGAGTATCGCGTCTCGCGCAGAACGAATTCGAAGATCACGGGCGCGTACAACGAAAACTTTCAGGGTGTGCGCGTGGTTAAGGCTTTGTTGCGTGAGGACGAAAACACAAAAGAGTTTCAGGAACTGACGACGAAGATGTACAAGTCGTCCTATCGAGCCGCGTGGCTATCGGCGCTCTTCCTCCCCACCGTGCAGATCATCGCCGCGCTCGCGCTCGGTCTTATCGTCGGTTATGGCGGTCAGCAGATCACCATCGGCGCGATGACCATCGGCGGGATTCAAGCCTTCGTTTCGTATCTCACGTTCATGATGTGGCCCGTGCAGGACCTGGCGCGCGTCTACGCGGAGACCCAGCACTCCATCGCGTCGGCGGAGAGGATTTTCAAATTGATAGACACCCCGCCCGAAGTCCACGATAGACCCGATGCCGTCGAAGCGAAAACACTGATGGGCGAGATCGAATTCGACCACGTGGATTTCTACTACGAAGACCGCAAGCCCGTGCTCACCGACTTCTCGCTAAAAGTCAAAGCGGGCGAGATGATCGCGCTGGTTGGACCGACGGGCGGCGGAAAGTCCACGATCGTGAATCTGTTGTGCCGCTTCTACGAACCGCGCGCAGGGACGATCCGCATCAACGGGCGGGATTATCTGGACTACAAACTCGCCTCGATCCACAGCCGAATCGGAATCGTGCTCCAGACCCCGCATCTCTTCTCCGGCAGTGTGCGCGACAATATCCGCTATGGGAGACTCAACGCTACCGATGAAGAAGTGACAGAAGCTGCGAAGATCGCCGGCGCGCATGATTTCATCGTTACACTGGAGAAGGGCTACGATCATAACGTGGGCGAAGGCGGCAACTTGCTGTCCGTTGGGCAGAAGCAGTTGATCAGTCTCGCGCGAGCCGTGCTTGCCCGTCCGGAACTCTTCATCATGGATGAAGCCACCTCCAGCGTGGATACGCTCACCGAAGCGCTCATCCAGCGCGGCATGGAAGCGCTGATGCACGGACGCACATCGTTCGTGATTGCACATCGCCTCTCGACCATCCGCAAGGCGAATCGAATCGTCGTCATCGAAAATGGAAGAATCGCCGAGCAAGGCTCACATGCTGAACTGCTCAAACAGCGCGGACATTACTACCGCTTGTACACGCAACAGTTCAGGCACGAATTGGAAAATCAATATGGCTTTACCGATGCGGTTGGCGGTAAGACTTCCGAAGTCTTGGAGACTTCGGAAGTCTCAGGAGAGCCGATAGCCGCGGATTAGACCGAGTCAGTGATCGGAGAATAGTTATCAGTAAACAGTGGGACGGAGCGCTCCGTCCCACTGTTGATTAAGGGTGTAGCAAGGCTGGTGAACATCCGATCGTGTTGCATTACCTGCAACACGCCTCTCGTAAAGTGGGTGCAAATTCACAATACGGAGGCACCTATGGCACGACCAGCGAACCATGACCGCGCAGAGAAAATCTATCGTAAAATAGAGGAGCATCCGGGGAAACGCCCGGGTTTTATCGCCCGTCTGTTGGGACTGAACCGTTCCGAAGTAACAAGGGCCCTGCCTTCACTGCAAGATAAGGGCTTGTTGGTCAGTGAAGATGACAAGGGAGGATTATGGCCGTTCAAAAAAGCCGGGTAAGTATTCCAACCACAAAAATTGACATCGCCGCGCCGGCAAAATGTTGCAGAATTTGGCACAGCGGCGTGCTATTCTCTCCATAACTCAAATTTGTTGCAGAGGTTTTTATGTCCCGAGCTGAAAACAAGACGGAACGGCTACTGCAAATGGAAGCCCTGTTGCTTTCCAACCCTCAAGGCTTGACGCAAGCCGAAATGGCGCGCCGTCTCGGCGTGGACCGTTCGGTCATCCATCGAAATCTGTACGACTTCCAGAAAATTTATCCCACCATTGAACACGACGACGGACGCATCAGCCTCGACCGTTCGGCGTATCTCGTCAAGGTGGCGTTTACCCTGCATGAAGCGACTGCAGTCCACCTTGCCGCGCGCCTGCTTGCCACCCGCATGGACAGGCAAAACCCGCACGCTGCCGCCGCCCTTCGCAAACTGGGCATTGCGCTCGAAAAACTTGCGCCGCGCATCAGCGTTCACGTCAAGCAGTCCGCCGAGGTGATAGACGATGCATCTCAATGGCAAGACCCGCGCTATCTGGACGTTCTCGAAGGGTTGACCCTTGCCTGGGCGGAACTGCGCAAGGTCAAGGTCCGGCACCAAAGCGACAAGGCGCAAAAAGTCCTTGAATATCTGCTCTGTCCGTACTTCATCGAACCCTACGCGGTGGGACGAACCACGCATCTCATCGCCCTCGACGAATCCACTGGCAGACTGCGGACGTTGAAAATCGAACGCATCAAGCGCGTGGAGTTGACGCGGGAGCATTATGAAATCCCCGCCGACTTCGACCCGCGCGATTTGCTGGCAGACGCATGGGGAGTTTGGTACACGACCAGCGACCCCGTGGAAGTGACGCTGAAATTCAGCCGCGACGTCGCTGCGCGTTTGGAGGAGACCCGCTGGCACCGCTCCGAGCAAGAGACTAAACTGGAAGACGGCTCGATTCTCTGGAAAGCAAAGGTCGCCGAACCGCAGGAGATGATTCCGTGGATACGCGGCTGGGGCGCGGATTGCGAGGTCGTTTCGCCCGATTGGCTGCGAAAAAGGCTAGAGAAGGAGGCAAAGAAGTTGGCGAGGGTGTATGGGATAACAGAGGTAAAAGCGGAAGACGACTTGATTGCTCATTGGCGCAAGAGCGATGACGAAGCGCAGTTGTTACGAGAACATCTACAGCAAACGGCTGAAATCGCCGCAAAATTGTCTTCTAAAGTTGGTTTGCCAGAGATTGGCAGGGTGATGGGTCTGCTTCATGATTTTGGCAAAGCAAGCAAGGAATATCAAGACTATTTGCGAACACAGGAGGGAAAAGTTAGCCCTGACGAAGAAGGTTATTCACCAGCAAAACGCGGCGAGGTTGACCACTCCACCGCTGGGGCACAATTGATTTTCGATAAACTCCAAAATCGAGGGCAGGAGGGCAAAATTCTGGCGCAGTTCTTGGCGCTGGCTATCGCTTCTCATCATTCAGGGCTGATAGACTGCCTGAAACCTGACGGCTTCAACGAGTTCGAGCGGCGGATTAACAAAGACAAAGACCTGACGCATCTTACCGAAGCGCGGGGCAAATTGCCCGACATCGAAAAGCAGTTGGATGAAATTCTTGCTCAGCCTATCGAGAAAAGATTTGTCGAGAAACTCAAGGAGACAACAGAACCGAATGATTCGGATAAAACGCTGTCGTTCAAACATGGTTTGCTGGCGCGCTTCCTGCTCAGTTGCGTGCTGGAAGCCGACCGCCTGAACACTGCCGATTTCGAGCATCCTGAAAACGAAGATGTGCGGAATTACGGCAAATACGTTCCCTGGGATACACTCATCGAGCGGCTGGAAGCGAAATACGCAGAGTATGCACAAGATATGGCGAAAATGAAACCCGGACGGGCGCTGGAGGTCAATCAACTGCGGGCGCAGGTGGCGCAAGCCTGCCTGAAGGCGGCAACAAAGCCCAAGGGGATATACCAGTTAACCGTCCCGACGGGAGGCGGAAAGACGGAAGCAAGTCTGCGCTTTGCCCTGCACCACGCGCGGGCGCACGGGATGGAGAGGGTCCTCTACATCGTCCCCTACATCACCATCATTGACCAGAACGCCGATAAGGTACGGGACATTCTGGAAAAAGCGGACGAGCGCGGCAAAGTCGTTCTCGAACATCACTCCAACTTCGTGCCGTCAGATGACACCCGCCGCCGTCACAACCTTCTGGCGGAGAACTGGGACGCGCCGATTGTGTTCACCACACAGGTTCAATTTCTGGAAGCGTTGTTCGGCTATGGCACGCGCGACGCCCGCCGAATGCACCAACTGGCAAACTCGGTCATCATCTTCGATGAAGTGCAGACCATTCCCATCAAGATAACGCACATGTTCACTACTGCCTTGCGCTTCCTGACCCACGACTGCGGCGCGACCGTCGTGCTTTGCACGGCGACCCAGCCGCCCTTCGACAACACGGGCAATCCATATCGTGAGTTGAACATTCCGCAAGAAAATCACATCATCCAAAACGAACCCGAACTGTTCCAGCAGTTGAAGCGCGTCGAAGTCCATGACGAGCGCAAACCAGGCGGTATGAGCAATGCCGAGGTTGCCAACCTTGCGGTAAAAGCATTACAGGAAAAAGGCAGCGTGTTGATTGTGGTCAATACGCGTCCGTCCGCATTGGCATTGTATAAAGAAATCAAAGATAGAAATTTAGGCGCAGCGCTGTATCATTTGAGCACCAACATGTGTCCCGCACACCGCATGGACGTGCTGGAGAATCAAATCAAACCCAAATTGGAAGCCCATGAACCTGTGATTTGCGTCAGCACGCAACTCATCGAAGCGGGCGTGGATATTGACTTCGGCGCGGTCATTCGCTCTCTGGCGGGGCTGGATTCGATTGCCCAATCCGCAGGACGATGTAATCGTCACGGCAAGCGTGAAGACGGAGGGAGCGTGTGGGTGGTGAATCCGCAGGAGGAAAATCTCGACAGATTGAAGGATATCAAAGTCGGGCGTGAACATGCCCAACGGGTTCTCGACGACTTCAATGCTACGCCTGACCAGTTTAGAGATGACCGAATCGGACTGGATGCGGTTGCTGCGTTTTACAATTTCTACTATAACTCGCAGAAGGATAAAATGAATTACCCTGTGGATGCAAAATCATCGGTGGGACGTAACGATGATTTGTTCACCTTGCTTTCGGCGAATGAACTTTCAACAAAAGCCTACAAAGCAACCCATCAGGATACCGCGCCCGATATTCTCTTGCGGCAATCTTTTCGCACAGCCAATGGAGAGTTTCGCGTGATCGATTCGCTCACGCGCGGCGTCATTGTGCCATACAAGGACGGCGAGAAAATGATCACGGAGTTATGCGGCGCATTTGGGTTGGAAAAGCAAGGCAAGATGCTCAAACAGGCGCAACGGTATTCGGTCAATTTGTTCGACCATCAATTTAGAGAGTTACTGAAAGCAGGAGCAATACAGGAGGTGCAGGAAGGAGCAGAAGTTTACTATCTCGATAAGCAGTATTACAGCGATGAGTTTGGCTG
This sequence comes from Chloroflexota bacterium, assembly GCA_040753755.1. Classification (GTDB taxonomy): domain Bacteria; phylum Chloroflexota; class Anaerolineae; order Anaerolineales; family Villigracilaceae; genus Defluviilinea. The sequence goes on along the minus strand of JBFMDB010000003.1, from coordinate 206,493 downwards.
GAGTGATAGACCAATCAGCGATGCAGAAATACTTATCAAATAATGTCATTGCGAGCCCCGAAGGGTCGAAGCAATTCCCCAATACCAACGAGGGGATTGCTTCGAGTGGAAGAACGCCGCTCTCGCAATGACACGGACAAAAGGAGGTCTTGATGCAATATCAAAACAGCGTAACGTTCAAGGTGTGGGGCAGATATGCCCTGTTCACCGACCCGCTGACCCGCATCGGCGGCGAAAAATACTCCTATCAGGTTCCCACATACGAGGCGTTGAAGGGAATCCTGAGTTCGGTGTATTGGAAGCCGACCATCGTGTGGGTCATAGACAAAGTGCGGGTGATGAAGCCGATTCGCACACAGCCGCGCGGCGCAAAACCCATCAAGTATCAATCGGGCGGAAACGACCTTTCGATTTACACCTATCTCGCCGATGTCGAGTATCAGGTCCAGGCGCATTTCGATTGGAACAAAAACCGTCCCGATTTGGAACACGACCGCAATGAACACAAGCATTATTGTGTTGCAAAGCGCATGATTGAGCGCGGCGGCAGGCGGGACGTATTTCTCGGCACGCGCGAATGTCAGGGCTACGTTGAGCCGTGCGAGTTTGGCGAAGGCAAAGGCTTTTACGACAACTACCCAGGTGAAATGTCCTTCGGACTGATGTTTCATGGTTTCGAGTATCCCGATGAAAACAAGCCCGACGAATTTTGGGCGCGCTTCTGGGAACCCAAAATGGACAAAGGCGTGATTCAGTTCATTCACCCGAACGACTGCAAAGTTCGCAAGTTCGTCCGTCCAATGAAAGCCAATCCGCCCAAAACGGTGGGCTTGCAAGAAGAGGGCTTACTGGAAGGCTGTGAAGAAGAGGAGGGCGTGAGATGAACTGGATTCAAAGCCTGTATGAGACATATGAGAATTGCCAGAATATGATTGGCTATTCACCAGATACGGCTCGCCCTTTACTGCCTGTCTGTCACATTACTACACAAACACATATCGAAGTTGTGATAGACGGCAAAGGCAACTTTCGCCGAGCGCGGCTTGTGGATAAGGACGACTCGACTACCATCATTCCTGCCACAGAAAGTTCTGCTGGCAAAACAGGCATAAAGCCAGACTGCCATCCGCTTACGGACAAACTTCAGTACCTTGCAGGCGATTTTGTTGATTACGGAGGAGAAGTTACTTCAGGCTTCTCTAAAGACCCCGCCGAACCGTATCGAAATTTTGTTGCTTTGCTGACAAAATGGTGTCAGTCGGAATATAGTCATCCAAAAGCCCGCGCCGTCCTAGCGTATGTCCAAAAGAAGAGCCTGATGCGAGATTTAGCGGCTCAGAAAATTTTGTTGCTCGATAGCAATGGAAAACTCCAAAGAAAAGAGGATGCAAAACGAGATAAAAACGTTAAAGATATTTTCTCTGTTGTCGGCTCCCAAGACAAAGCCTTTGTTCGGTGGGTGGTTGAATCTCCCGAAGGCGGCGAATCTAGGGCATGGCTTGATGAAACCCTATGGGAAAGTTGGAGTAATTACTATTTGAACAGTAGAACAGATACAGGTTTGTGCATGGTAACAGGGCAACAACGGCTTCTCACCAACAACCATCCCAAGTACATCCGTCGCGAAGGTGATAATGCCAAGATAATATCAGCCAATGATGCCAGCGGCTTTACCTTTCGTGGGCGTTTTACAGACGAGGACGGTGTTCAAGCCTGTGGGGTTGGGATGGAAACATCCCAGAAAGCCCATTATGCCCTTGCTTGGCTCATCGGCAGACAAGGGTATCAGGCAGGTGATTTAGCAATCGTTGCTTGGGCAACTTCTGGTGCCAAACTACTCCAACCTACTGACGACCCGATTGACGCGCTGGACAAAGACGCCCCTACCGAAGAAAGCAAAACTGCCGATACAGCGCAAGATGTTGCTATGCGCCTGAAGAAGAAAATCGCAGGTTATCGTCAAGAAATCGGCGAGCGCGAAGATGTGGTCGTGATAGCGGTTGACACCGCCACAGAATCAACAGCGCGCTTGTCTATCGTCTATTACCGCGCCCTGAAAGGCTCCGAGTTTTTGGAGCGAATCGAAAACTGGCACGAGACCTGCGCCTGGCGGCATACCTACCACGCTATCGAAGTGCAGGACGAGAAGGGGAAGAAGAAAAAACGCTATATCCCCTTCGATGGCGCGCCCGCCCCTGCCGATATTGCCGAAGCCGCTTATGGCAGCCGCCTGGACGACAAACTCAAAAAAGCCACCATCAAACGTCTGCTCCCCTGCATTGTAGATGGTCAGCCCATCCCGCGCGATTTGGTCGAGTCGGTGGTCAGGCGGGCGTCCAACCGCGCTGGCTTAAGTGGTTACGACTGGAGCAAGGCGCTCACCATTGCCTGCGCTCTCTACCGAAAATACAAATACAAACATGGAAAGGAGAACTTCGCTATGTCGCTCGATGAAACCCGCAATACAAGAGATTATCTCTTCGGCAGGCTTCTTGCTATTGCCGACGTGATGGAGGAACGCACGCTCTCGGAAGCCGAGAAAAAACGTCCGACCAATGCTACCCGCTACATGCAGCAGTTTTCTCAGCGTCCCTCCAGCACTTGGAAGCAGATTCACGAACTGCTTACCCCTTATTTCATGCGGCAAGGAGACAAAGCGTCTTACTACAAGCGATTGATCGAGCAAGTCAAAGACTTGTTCATATCCGCAGAAGAATTCACCAGCAACAAGCCGCTGACAGGCGAGTATTTGCTCGGCTATTACTGCCAGCGACAGAAGATGTGGGAGAAGAAAGATAAGCCCGCTTCTGAAGCAAACGACAATGACAACTCAAACGGATAATTCAACCACTTCATCAACAAGGAGACTTAAGCCATGACTACCCTCTCAAAGAAAATTGACTTTGCTGTGATCGTCACCGTCCAACACGCCAACCCCAATGGCGACCCGCTCAACGGCAACCGCCCGCGTGTTACTTATGAAGGCTTCGGCGAAATGTCCGATGTTTCCATCAAGCGCAAGATTCGCAACCGCTTGCAGGAGATGGGTCATAAGGTTTTTGTCCAATCCGATGACAACCGCGTGGACGATTACGGCAGTCTGCGCGAACGGGCGGAAGGAACGCTCAAAGGCGTGAACATGAGCGACAAAAAGAAGTTTCAGGAAGCCGCCTGCAAGACTTGGCTAGATGTGCGCGCTTTTGGGCAGGTGTTCGCCTTCAAAGCTAAGAAGGGTAAGAAGAGCGAAGGCGAAGAGGATAGTGAGGGCGTGTCCATTCCCGTGCGCGGTCCCGTTTCCATTCATTCCGCTTTCTCGGTTGCGCCAGTTCTTGACCGTTCGTCGAGTATTCAAATCACCAAAAGCGTCAGCGGCGAGACTGGCGAAAAAGACAAGCGCGGCTCCGACACAATGGGCATGAAACACCGCGTGGACCACGGCGTGTACGTCTTTTACGGCAGCATGAATCCACAACTGGCGGACAAGACAAAATTTTCAGATGAAGACGCCCAAGCCATCAAAGGAGCCCTGCGGACACTGTTCGTCAATGACGAATCGTCCGCCCGCCCTGCGGGAAGCATGACAGTTCACAAGGTCTATTGGTGGGAACACAACTCCAAAAACGGGCAGTATTCCTCCGCCCAAGTTCACCGCCTGCTGAAAGTCAAGGTCAAGAAAGGCGTGGAAGGGCCAAACGACATCGAAGAGCATTACGACATAGAACTCGGCGAATTGCCTGACTTGAAATGTGAGGTCATTGACGGCGAGTGATGAAATCCGAATACACCCCCGACGACCTCCTGCCCCTTTCGGGCATTCAGCACTTCCTGTTTTGCCGCAGGCAGTGGGCGCTGATTCACGTCGAAATGCAGTGGAAGGAAAATGCGCTCACTGCCGAGGGCAGGATCATGCACCAACGCGCCGATGACCCCTTCTTCACCGAAACGAGAAACGGGGTCGTCATTGCGCGCTCCGTGCCTGTGGCTTCGTACACGTTGGGGCTTTCGGGCGTGTGCGATATGGTTGAGTTTCTCCCCTCTCCCTCTGGGAGAGGGGTCGGGGGTGAGGGCGTGCGCCTCCCCCACCGCGAAGGGTTCTACCTGCCCGCGCCCGTGGAATACAAACGCGGCAAACCCAAACGCGAGCCTGTGGACGAAGCTCAACTCTGCGCCCAAGCCATGTGCCTGGAGGAAATGCTCTCGGTCGAGATTCCCCGCGGGTATCTGTACTACGGTCAAACCCGTCACCGCGAGACGGTGGAGTTTACGTCACAACTGCGAACGCTTGTGCAAGAAATGTCCGCCGAAATGCACAATTATTTTTCACGCGGTTACACGCCCAAAGTCAAAACCCACAAGGGCTGCCGCTCGTGCTCATTAGCAGATATTTGCCTGCCTGTCTTACAAGAAAAAGTGATAACAGCGTCAAGGTACATCAAACAAAATATAGAACAAACCTGACAGGTTTTATCATGACGAATGTTAATTGGATTTCTCAGAATGAACTGATACTTGGTCTGTCAAGGCTCTATGGAAACCTGTCAGGTTTTTAACTCATGAAACACCTCGCCAACACCCTCTATATCACCACGCCCGAAACCTACCTCTCGCTGGACGGGGAAAACGTGGTCATCAAAAAAGATGAACACACCTCCACGCGCCTGCCGCTGCACAACCTCGAAAACATCGTCTGCTTCAACTGGCAGGGAGCCAGCCCGGCGCTGATGGGCGCCTGCGCCGAACGAAACATCGGGCTGACCTTCCTCGCCCCCAGCGGGCGCTTTCAGGGGCGGGTCACGGGCCGGGTGAAGGGAAATGTCCTGTTGAGGAAGAAACAGTTTGAATGGTCGGAGAAAGAAGCGCTGTGCCTTCCCATCGCTCAATCCTTTTTGCTCGGGAAAATTTCAAACTGCCGCAAAGTCCTCGAGCGCGCCATCCGCGATCATGCCATGTTGGTCAATGTAGAAGCGCTGACAGGCGCATCCAATTTCTTGAAGGAGGCGCTTAAGGCGATCCCACAATGCAAATCCACGGGCGATCTGATGGGCTTTGAGGGTAGCGCGGCGAAGATTTACTTTGGTGTGTTTGACAATCTGATCCTGCAGCAGCGCGAGGACTTTTTCTTCAAGGAACGGAATCGCCGCCCGCCTTTGGACAACATGAACGCTCTGCTCTCGTTCCTCTACACTCTGTTGACGAATGAAACCGCCTCAGCCTTGGAGACAGTTGGTCTCGACCCATTTGTCGGTTTTCTACACCGAGACCGCCCCGGGCGCCCGTCGCTCGCGCTCGACGTAATGGAGGAACTGCGTCCCGTGCTGGTGGATCGGTTAGCGTTATCGCTGGTGAACCGCAAGCAGATCAACGGTAAAGGTTTCGCGCAAAAAGAAAGCGGCGGCGTGTTGATGGACGATGACACACGTAAGGCGGTGCTGATCGCCTGGCAGGAACGCAAGAAGGAGGAACTCATGCACCCCTACTTAAAGGAAAAGATTCCATTTGGATTGCTTCCACATGTCCAAGCCATGTTGCTTGCCCGTCACCTGCGCGGCGACCTGGATGCATATCCGCCGTTCTTTTGGAACTAATGTCATTGCGAGCGATGGTCGAGCAGCTCCGTGTTCTTCGGGACCTATCGAGGCTGAGCGAAGCAATCTCCCGTTTACAAGAGAGTTTACTTATGATGGTTTTGATCACGTACGACGTCAGCACTGAAACCGACAAAGGCAAGAGTCGTCTGCGGCGTGTCTCCAAGAAATGCCAGGACTACGGTCAACGCGTCCAGAACTCTGTCTTCGAGTGCCTCATCGATTCTGCACAACTGAAAGAGTTACAAAGCAAACTGCTTAAAATCATCGACCCCGAGGTTGACTCGCTTCGTTTTTACTATCTCGGCGATAATTGGAAAAACCGCGTCGAACACATCGGCGCTAAACCGAGCATTGATCTGGAAGGAACGATCATTACATGACTCCGCGCTGAGCGCAGGGTTGAGACGGAACCAGTTGAAACCCGAAGTCGAAGCGTTCGTGCGAATCCAAAGCCTACATAGAATCTCGCTCAGGTTCGCAGGAAATCCCGCACCTTAACAACCGAATATTACGACAAAAATCGAAATTCTATGAATTTTGCGGGCGGAATGGAAACAGCAAGACCAATGTCTGGCGGTAAGGATATTTTTTTACCCAGATATTGCCGTCGCTCCCTTCATTGGGAGCGTGGATTGAAACACTAGCATCCAAATCACCAAACGCTAAAGCGTCAGTCGCTCCCTTCATTGGGAGCGTGGATTGAAACCCCTGCCCCGGTCTGCCGGCGATCAGCAACAAGTGTCGCTCCCTTCATTGGGAGCGTGGATTGAAACGATGCGCTCTGGATCAAGATCGCCGGTTCATCCTTGTCGCTCCCTTCATTGGGAGCGTGGATTGAAACACTGCTATCTATGCCTCCACTGTCCGATGTAAACGTCGCTCCCTTCATTGGGAGCGTGGATTGAAACCAATATGCCGATGCAAAAGAACCATCACCCATAAGTCGCTCCCTTCATTGGGAGCGTGGATTGAAACGTCGAAGATGCCGATGATGTAGGGAAGGACATTGTCGCTCCCTTCATTGGGAGCGTGGATTGAAACCAGCGGAGCGATCCCACGTGCGACGCGATGCTCGTCGCTCCCTTCATTGGGAGCGTGGATTGAAACATAACATTGGACGCGGCGCAAACAGCTAACGGTTGTCGCTCCCTTCATTGGGAGCGTGGATTGAAACACAGGTGACAGTCCAACCGCCGCACAAGAGATAGGTCGCTCCCTTCATTGGGAGCGTGGATTGAAACTTCCCTATCGTCGAAGCGATCTCGGTCGCAACCCAAGTCGCTCCCTTCATTGGGAGCGTGGATTGAAACCTGTTCACCACGGGCAAAGTGAACACGCCCGAACGTCGCTCCCTTCATTGGGAGCGTGGATTGAAACTCAAGGGTGAATGTATCAGGCACGAAAGTAGTCAAGTCGCTCCCTTCATTGGGAGCGTGGATTGAAACCGCCGCTCAACTATGGCGTGCAGTGGATGGGGCTAGTCGCTCCCTTCATTGGGAGCGTGGATTGAAACTGCTCACCCTGCCGGCAACCGGTGCGCGGGTGAGTCGCTCCCTTCATTGGGAGCGTGGATTGAAACCGCGTCTATTATATTTATGGGGCAAATCAAGCCGCGTCGCTCCCTTCATTGGGAGCGTGGATTGAAACGATATTCTCCGCATCCACGATCGGTCCGACGTTAGTCGCTCCCTTCATTGGGAGCGTGGATTGAAACAAACTGCTCGATCAACGTTACTCACGCGCCATCCGTCGCTCCCTTCATTGGGAGCGTGGATTGAAACCACGTCCGCGAGGAAGCGATGATCGCCTCGTCCAGTCGCTCCCTTCATTGGGAGCGTGGATTGAAACTAGGGCATCTTGCCAATGAGGTCAATCTGATATGTCGCTCCCTTCATTGGGAGCGTGGATTGAAACTAAGTATCAGTGCTATGGATTACAGGCTGGGTGTGTCGCTCCCTTCATTGGGAGCGTGGATTGAAACCGAGAGAACAGCCGGCAATGCGCGGGTAGATATAGTCGCTCCCTTCATTGGGAGCGTGGATTGAAACACAAACACAAACATGATATTAAATGAAGCAAACAGTCGCTCCCTTCATTGGGAGCGTGGATTGAAACTAGTATTAATATATACAGTATCCTTACCGACGAGGTCGCTCCCTTCATTGGGAGCGTGGATTGAAACAGCCACAGGGATTCCAATCGCCGCGCGGGTAGACGTCGCTCCCTTCATTGGGAGCGTGGATTGAAACCAACAGATGATGGTACGGATAAAGGAAAATTGAGTCGCTCCCTTCATTGGGAGCGTGGATTGAAACATGCAATAACGTTGATAATATCTGACAATCAGGTCGCTCCCTTCATTGGGAGCGTGGATTGAAACACGCTCACCAGCGGACCCGCCGAAGACGACGCACGTCGCTCCCTTCATTGGGAGCGTGGATTGAAACAGACGCGCTCCGGTCTATCTCTTACGTTCGGGCGTCGCTCCCTTCATTGGGAGCGTGGATTGAAACAAATGTCTCTGCCATCTGCTTGTTACCTTTCGTTACGTCGCTCCCTTCATTGGGAGCGTGGATTGAAACATTGCGCGCTGGCTGATGTTCCTGACTTTCGGCGTCGCTCCCTTCATTGGGAGCGTGGATTGAAACATTGCGCGCTGGCTGATGTTCCTGACTTTCGGCGTCGCTCCCTTCATTGGGAGCGTGGATTGAAACGACATCATGGAAACGGTAAAGCCCAGACGTATTGGTCGCTCCCTTCATTGGGAGCGTGGATTGAAACCGAACCCCACGGAAAATCATCCAAATTATCACCTGTCGCTCCCTTCATTGGGAGCGTGGATTGAAACCGAAGATAACGCCCACCCTCTGACAACAATACCACGTCGCTCCCTTCATTGGGAGCGTGGATTGAAACGCAAGAAAGGCATAGCCAAATGATGACAAAGTAAGTCGCTCCCTTCATTGGGAGCGTGGATTGAAACCCTCCTGTCCGCCCTTGACAATCCAGCGATTGTGTCGCTCCCTTCATTGGGAGCGTGGATTGAAACAAAATCAGACACGTCGATGATATCGCCGCCCTCCCGTCGCTCCCTTCATTGGGAGCGTGGATTGAAACAGGACGGGTTGAATAAACTCGCCTGCACCGCGGCGTCGCTCCCTTCATTGGGAGCGTGGATTGAAACTTTGGTAGGGTTGTGCCATTCGGACGTTGGCAACGTCGCTCCCTTCATTGGGAGCGTGGATTGAAACGGTTTACTGACCCGCTAGATATTGCTGGCGATTATCGTCGCTCCCTTCATTGGGAGCGTGGATTGAAACGTTTTGCATGAACTCCAGAAGATTGTCACCAGCGTCGCTCCCTTCATTGGGAGCGTGGATTGAAACTAGGATGTGGTCATGCAAAGGTTATCGTGGTACATCAAGTCGCTCCCTTCATTGGGAGCGTGGATTGAAACAAGTGGCTGAGTTCGAAACTCGGCGGCGTGGACCTTGTCGCTCCCTTCATTGGGAGCGTGGATTGAAACACAATCCGGCGATCTCCCCCGTATCCTTGCGGCGTCGCTCCCTTCATTGGGAGCGTGGATTGAAACGTCATGTCAAATCTCCGATTAGTGTGCGCCGGGGTCGCTCCCTTCATTGGGAGCGTGGATTGAAACGCGGACAACACGCACGTCGACGAACTAGACCCGGGTCGCTCCCTTCATTGGGAGCGTGGATTGAAACGGCGATGGCATGTCCACACCTGCAAGCGAAACCTGTCGCTCCCTTCATTGGGAGCGTGGATTGAAACGCAAGTAGACTAATAATGAGGTGTAAAATGGCAAGTCGCTCCCTTCATTGGGAGCGTGGATTGAAACCCATTAGACCGTATAGAATGTGTGGGTGGCTCTGGTCGCTCCCTTCATTGGGAGCGTGGATTGAAACTCGTCCTGCTCCGAATGGAGCGCGAGCGGCGTGGGTCGCTCCCTTCATTGGGAGCGTGGATTGAAACTCCCTGTATAAATGCCGACCCGCACGGATCCGGGGTCGCTCCCTTCATTGGGAGCGTGGATTGAAACTTGTAAAAGAATCCCTGCACCCACGCCCGCCCCGTCGCTCCCTTCATTGAGAGCGTGGATTGAAACTGTATGCTACTCCCCGAAGTACGCCGCCGGGCGTGTCACGTCGCTCCCTTCATTGGGAGCGTGGATTGAAAACCGTACGCGCAGAGACGCCAGAACAGGCAGAGGCGTCGCTCCCTTCATTGGGAATGTGGATTGAAACATTTCAATACGAGAAGTATGTTACGGCTCCCACTGGAAGTGAATCAGCGCAAAGAGCTTCGGCTCGCCTTGAACATATTCAACACCGGCGATCCACGCGCGCCAATCGAGTCCGCCGTATTGCTCGGAACCGGGTTTATACACCGTGTAGAAATTGAGGTTGGCGTATTCGGGGGGCCACGGCTCGAGCGAAAAAGTGGCAAGGTCGAGCGTATTGTTGCAATGCAGTGAATAATTCGCGCCGAACACCTCCTGCAACTTCGGCAAGGGTTGTTCAGCGAAAGTTCCGTTTGTTTCCATGCCGCTGCCGGGCGCGGGTCCCCAACTCACCACGTAATCCGAAGTAAAAGCCCACGCGGCTTCTTTCGGCGTATAGTTTGCCACAGTGCCATAACGCCACAGGCGCAGCGCCAATCCGTGCTCGGGGCTGACGAGCGACTCCAACAGTCCACCGTTCGAGTTCAACAAAGCGGTTCGCAAACTACCCAACAGATCAGTTACGCGTGTATCGGAACAAAATGCCGGCGACGCGATTTGCTCGGTGAGAAAATTCGCGTTCACCCAGCCGGTCCCGCCGGCGGGGTTTTGGATCTCGACCCAGCGATCGCCTCCCGCGTTCGCTTCGGGTCCCGTGCGGTTCACTCCGGTGGCGGTAGGCGGAAGCGAGCCAACAATGGCGAATCCGGTCCCCGCGGCGGAGCGGATGTTCAGCACATCTCCCGCATTGACTAAGATCACGGCATACGGGTTGTGGATTCCCGTCACTGGCGGCAGGGATGTGGAAGTGGCAATGGAAAGCGACGGTGTGTTTGTCGGCGTAGATTGCGGCGATAAGGTCGCGACCGTGGATGTTGGAATCGCAAACGTGGAGGTGATCGTCGGGATCGGCGTGGCAGTTTCAAAAAGCGGAAGAGGAGTACTCGTCGGGGCGGGTTGTTGCGGCGCGCAGGCGGCGATCGTTAGTAATAGCAGGCAAAGTGCGGCTGGTCGTTTCATGATTTCTCCTTCTGATAGAGTTTAACCCATCCCCCCGCCGATTTGTTCCAGATCAACCCAAGACGATCCCCTCTTTTGTGACCGGCAATTCACATCCGCACGATTGACACGCCAACCCCATCGGCTCTCTCTTCCATTGAACCTGCCCGCACTGTGGACAGCGCGTCACATCGGACAATTTTTTCGCGCCGGCGGGATTCGATTCTCCGCTCTTACGCGCCAGCACGCGGTCGAAGAACTTCCACCACTGCGTGATTTCAATATCGCGCAGTCCGTTTTTCTCGAGCAGGGACGTAAACGCCGGCCTGCTCTTCACCTTCGCCCTGCGTCCGGACTCTTCCGTGCCGCGTGAGGTGAGCAGGATTCCGCCGCGGCGGAGGACGCGCGTCAATTCTTTCAACGGCTCGTCCATGCTGGGGAATAGTTCCAACACTTCGAGCGCGCACACCGCATCGAATGACTCGTCCGGGAACGGCAAAGGCAGAGCCAGATGGCGGATGAATTCGACTTGCGGACGCTTTTCAAGGGCGGATAATTTCGCCGCCGCCTGTTCCAGCATCCCCTGCGAAAGATCGAGCGCGATGATGCGTCCGTTGAAATCCGCCTGATTCAAAAGCACGAACGATAACCGTCCCGTGCCCGTCGCAAAATCCAAAATAAATGGCTGGGGAATCCCTTTGAGCAAATCCAACAACGGACGCGCAAGCATTTCTTCATCCCGCAGTTGACTCTCGCGCTTTCCCGCGTCGTATTTCTTCGACCAGCGGTCATACAACCACGCCTGCACGCGCGGACCAAGATGCACGCCCTCGTAAAAATAGATCTCGCGGTCGAGCAGATAACCGGCGAGGATGCCGATTGCGATTCCGATGACCCAAGTCATGATGAAGCAATTTTACAACATGCGGAGGAGCAAGCCAAGCAGTCCTGCGCCGAGCATGATTCCCGCAATCGCGGCTTTTGTCCTCCAGCGAGATAAAACAAACAAAGCCAAAATAAATATTCCAACGGCGGGCAGGTCGGGCAGGGCAGTTTGTAAGAGGTGGATTGCCGTTGCCGCGATGATGCCCACAACTGACGCAGTTACGCCATCCAAAAACGCGTGGATCTGTTGATTATCCACGAGCCGCTCGAAGAAATCGTGACCGATCAAGGTGAAAGCGAAGGCTGGCAGAAAGACGCCTGCCGTAAGCGCCACCGCGCCAAGCGGACCGCCGCCGAGGTATCCGACGAACGTCGAGAAGATGATCAACGGCGCGGGCAGGATGCTCGAAAGAGCCAGCCCATCGAGAAATTGCTGGTTCGTCATCCACGCACCGGCGACGACCGCATCCTGTTGAAGAAAGGGGATCGCCGTGTACGCGCCGCCGAAGGTCAGTAAACCTGTGCGGAGTCCGTAGCCGAACAATCCAAGCAACGTCGGCGCGGCAGCCGAGAGCGTAACACTTGATATTGGAATAACGATCATCATCACGGAACCGGGAAAATTTTTACGATGCACGGCAGCAAACACCAGCCCGCTTACGAAAAGAACGAAGAGAAAATTTACCTGCAAGACCGTCCCCGCGAAGCTAAGGATCGCAATCCCCCACAGCCATCGGTTATGCAGAGCATGGCTTCCGATCCGATACACAGCGCGCACGATCAATGCGCCGACAGCCGCTTGAAAGCCGTAGAAAACGCCGGCGAACATGAAGGAATTAATCCCGAAGGAGAGATAAAACCACGAAAGCGCGAACATCAACACGAAACCGGGGAGCATGAAACCGAGTCCGGCAAGCAACCCGCCAATGCGCCCTCGGGCGATCATACCGAAATATACGCACAACTCATGCGCTTCAGGTCCCGGCAATACCTGATAGACCGAAAGCACGCGGTTGAAGCGCGCGGATGAGATCCATCTCTCTTCGTCCACCAATTCCTGGCGGATCATCGCGATCTGCGCGACAGGTCCACCCCAGGCGAGCAAGCCGAATTTGAGAAAGCGAAAAAATAATTGCAGGTATGTTTCGTGCGGGATCGAGTAATCCTGACTCATGATCGTTGACGAACCGCTTCGTATACCATCAGGGCAGTGGACACAGACACGTTCAACGAATTCACCATCCCAGCCATGGGGATTTTGACTTTCACATCCGCGTTCGTCAGCCAAAAATCGGACAGACCCTCATCTTCCGTTCCGACGACGATGGCGGCAGGCTGACGCAAATCCACGTTGGAATAAATCTCGTCTGCAGCCGGACTCGCGGCGACGATGCGCATCCCGCCGCCTTTCAGCCGCTCCAGCGCGGACGCGTTATCGCACTCGACGACTGGCACGCTGAAGACCGCGCCGCGGCTGGCGCGCACCACGTTTGGGTTCCACGCGTCCACGCGCGCATCACAGATCAAAAGCGCGTCCACTCCAGCCGCGTCGGCCGTGCGGAGGATCGCGCCGAGGTTGCCCGGCTTTTCAATGGATTCAGCGACCACGACAAGCGGAATTTCACTGAGTTTCAAATCGTCCAACGTTTTGCTCGGAATCGGAAAAATCCCCAGCCAGCCGTCCGGGTTTTCGCGGTAGGAGATCTTCTCGAAGACCGCACGCGAGACGGTCAGCGATTCATCGGCGGAAACTGCCAAATGGCGCGAGGCAAGTTCAGGGGCGGAAAGAAGCGTTTTCGGTTTGTATCCAGCTGAAATCGCGAGTTGAATCTCGTCATATCCCTCCACGACCATCGCCCCCTCTCCGGTGCGGGTCTTTTTATCATCCCGCAATCTGATGAAATGTTTGACGCGAGGGTTCTGCAGACTGGTGATGTCCATGCCTTAACGCGCGCCTGTGCCGTGGTTTCTAAAATAAAGGAGGAATGTAATGCCCACAGCAAGATACGCTCCGAAATACAGGAATCCACCGGGTCTTGCCGCAAAATCAAACAAGCGTATATGTACAAAAGCAGCGGCGGTAATGGAGACGATCAGCCCATAGGCAAGAAAACCATAATTCAAAAAGGGTTTCAGGTCTCGGTTCCGCAACAAAGAAATCGGAGGCAGGGCAAGGGAGAGATAGAATACTCCGAAACTCCGCAGAGTGAATACAGACATCACTTCGGGAAAGATACCGCCGTTAGTGCCGAGATCGCCAATCTTTGCCGTACAGCCGTAATACCCTAGAAAACCAACAGCAAGGATAAAGCCGGTCAACGCTGTGAGTTGAAGCGTGGTCGTTCGCGCAGGTGCTGACGAATTAATGGTTGGTCGCAATCGCAGCCAATCGAACGCACCGATAAGCGCCGCCATGGTGTTTACGATCAGCGTTCCAAGATACAACCAAGCGATCGGGTGCCCAAGCGACAACTTGGCGCGGAACAGGTACACAACCAGCAATTCGCTTACACCAAACAACCAGAAGTACATGAGCGCAATGTACACGCGATTCCATTCCCAGCGCCGCGCGGCGAAGAATGCCAGCCAGGCGTTCCCCAAGCACCAGCCGCCGATGGTCATCGTCACGAACGGGGTCACTTTCCACGCGAAGACCGGCGCAAGCCGCTCGGGCATAAAAAATAACAGCGCACCGAGAATGGCATACAGCGCGGCTAGCGAATAAGTGAGAAAACGAGAGATGTTCGATAGCATAATATTTCCTTATAGTTTCAGGAGCAGACAAGCCGCTCGATGTGTCTGGCTTAATTCCATCAATGGCGGGTCTTTGGCTTTGCATATCTCCACAGCGACCGGGCAGCGCGGATGAAAGCGGCAGCCGGTCGGCAGATCGATGGGGTTCGGCGTCTCGCCTTGCAAAATAACGCGCTTTTTTCGCAGCCGTGGGTTTGGCACCGGTATCACAGAGAGCAATGCCTGCGTGTACGGGTGCCGCGGATTTTCGAGCACTTCTTTCATTGTTCCGATCTCGACGATGCGGCCCAGATACATCACGGCGACGCGGTCCGCAAAATAGCCGACCGTGCCGAGGTCGTGCGTGATGAAAATGACCGAAATGCCGCGCGTTTCGCGCAGATCCGCGAGCAGGTTGATGATCTCCGCGCGGATGGAAACGTCAAGCATCGAGACGGGTTCGTCGGCAAGCAGGAGATGCGGCTCCAACACGAGCGCGCCGGCAATGACCACGCGCTGGCGCTGTCCGCCGGAGAGTTGATGCGGAAAGCGGTGCAAATAACTGTCCGCCGGTTTCAATCCGGCGTCTTCCAGCGCGCGGCGGACGCGCTCGCGGCGTTCGTCGTGACCCGAAGCCAGTCCATGCACGACCAAAGGCTCGGAGACGATCTCTTCGATGGTCTGCGTCGGGTTCAGCGATTCGTACGGGTCTTGAAATACCATTTGGATTCGTTGGCGGAAAGCTTTACGCTCCGCGCTGTTGGCATGTGTGATGTCTTTGCCTTCGAAGAAGATCGAACCTTCGGTGGCTTCTTCCAGACCCATTAAGGTAAGCGAGAGAGTTGACTTACCGCATCCGCTCTCGCCGACCAGCGCGATAACCTCGCCGCGTTTCAATTGCAGGCTCACATCGTCCACAGCATGGATAAACTTGTCTGCGCGCGAAAACCAGCCGGGTCTGCCGGCTTGGAAATATTTTTTCAAGTTCTTTACTTCGAGGATGAAATCGTCAGTCATGATTCTGATAGTCGTGAGGCGGGATGGCATCCCGCTTTACGTTATTTCGACCAAATGACAACTCGCGATGTGACCGTTATCCAGTTCATGCAGCTTCGGCATTTCAATCGTACACCGCTCGAACGCCAGCGGGCAGCGCGGCGCGAAACGACAACCCGCAGGCAGCGCGTCCAGTTTTGGAGGATAACCGGGAATCGAAACAAGCCGCTTGTCGGGCTGGGATAGGTCGGGGAAGGCTTTGAGCAACTCTTGAGTGTACGGATGACGCGGCGAATTGTAGATCGTATCCACGTCCGCGTATTCGGCAGTCACGCCGCTGTACATCACCAGCACCGAGTCGCACATCTCGGCAACAACGCCAAGATCGTGTGTAACAAAAATAATCGCAAGCCCTAATTTCTTACGCAGCGCGTCGAGCAATTCCAAAATCTGGGCTTGGATCATCACATCCAGCGCGGTCGTCGGCTCGTCCGCGATGACCACTTGCGGATTGCACGAAAGCGCCATCGCGATCATCGCGCGCTGCCGCATCCCGCCGGAATATTGATGCGGGAAATGATCCTTGTGCTTCGCGGCAATACCCACGAGTTCGAGCAATTCAATCACGCGCTCATCGAGTTGCCCCGGCGGCATCATGGGAATATGCTTGATGATCGCTTCTTTGATCTGATCGCCCACCGTGCGCACCGGGTTGAGCGCGTTCATCGCGCCCTGAAACACGATCGAGATTCCGCTCCAGCGCACGTCGGCAAGTTCTTCTTCTGACGCAATGGCAAGGTCTTTACCGTGAAAATGAACATGACCATTCGAAATTTGCCCGGCGGCGGGAAGCAGTCGATTGATCGCCATGATCAAAGTGGTTTTGCCGCATCCGCTCTCCCCCACCAAACCCATCATCTCGCCTTCGTGCAATTGTAAACTGACATGTTGCACCGCCTGAGCCACGCTCCCGTTATTGACAAACTGCACAGAAAGGTTTCGAACATCCAACAAGACGGGCGACTCGTTTCTTGCCTTTTGATTTTTGGATTTAACCTCCGCATCACTCTGGACGGTCTGCCTGCCCGGCATTAGGTGATGTGATTCAAGCCTCGGGTTTAGAACCTGCTCGAGTCCGTGACCGAGTAACGTCAACGCGAGCACCACCCACACTATGCCAAAGCCCGGAGTTGCCAGCGCCCACCATGCACCCGCGCTCATTGCCCCGCGCCCGAAGGCAAAGTTGAGCATTTGCCCCCATGAAATCGCGGTCGGGTCGCCCAGACCGAGGAACGACAACGTCGATTCGTTCAAAATCGCCAGCGAAATAACAAGGATCGCGTTGACGACCAGCAGCGGCAGCACCAAAGGGAGGATGTGATGAATCACGATGTGCCAATTCCCCGCGCCGACGGCGCGCGCGCGCAAAACGAACTTGCGCGATTTCACCGCCAGCGTCTGCGAACGGACGATGCGCGCGGTCGTCGTCCAGCCGAGGATGCCGATCACAAAGATGATATTGAGCAGGCTGGGTTTGGTCAGCGCGACGATGACGACGATCAACGGCAGATCCGGGATAACCAACAACAAGTCTGTGAAGCGCATGAGCAGGTTTTCAATCCGCCCGCCGTAGAATCCTGCCACAATACCGATCACACCACCGATAACAATTGATATGAACGCCGCAAAGAACCCGACGATCAGCGAAACGCGCGAGCCGTAAATGAAACTCGAAAACACATCCTTGCCTGCGTCATCGGTGCCGAGCCAGTGTTGTGCGTTAGGCGCGTTGTAAATATCGCTGGAAGTGAGGCCCGCGGAAGTCTCAGGGTCGTAGGGCGTAATGTACGGCGCAAAGATGGCCACGAGGATTGCCACTATAAGCATGAGCAAGCCTACCACCGCAATTCGGTTCTTGCTGAAAGTTCTCCAAAACCCTGAAAGCGGCGAGGAGGGGACGGCGGGCTTGATTTCAACGGTTTGGAGCGCCATGGATCATTCCACCTGCACGCGCGGGTCGAGGACAGAGTATGTCAAGTCGGCGATGAGGTTTGCCAGCACCACGCTGATGGCGATCAGCAGGAAAACACCCTGCAGGACCGGGTAATCCCTTCGTTCCAAGGCTTCATAGACAGAGCCTCCCAGCCCGGGCCATGAAAACACTGTTTCGATTTGAATTGCGCCTGCCACAGTAAAACCCAGGTTGATGGCGATGATGGTGACAATCGGCAGCATGGCATTCTTCAGCGCGTGATCTTTCAATATTTGAAAAGTACTTAACCCCTTCGCTTTGGCGGTCAAAATGTAATCTTCCGCCAGCACATCCAGCAGGCTCGAGCGCATCACAAGCAGGTATTCCCCCATGTACACAATCGTGTATGTAATCGTCGGCAGAATCATGTGCTGTAGCACATCACCGACTTGATAGAAGAACGGATACGAACTTGTCCCCGGGGTTGCTTTCCCGCCAATGGGAAAGCCGTTGTTACTACCCCAAAACAAAAGTATGATTCCGAGCCAGAAGGTTGGCAGACTCCACGCTACCAAGCCGGTGATCAGCGCGCCGTAATCAATGGAGGTACGCGCCTTCCACGCAGCGAATACCCCAAAGATCACACCGATCAAGATCGAAAGGATTTGACCCGCACCGATCAACAGTAAGGTATTCCACAAACGTTCTGCCAGCACTTCAGAGACGGGGCGATTCGTATGGAAACTGAATCCCATCTCCCCCTGGGTCAGGTTGCGTAAGTAGATGAAAAACTGGGTTTCAAAGGGATTGATGGCGCAGTCCCCAACTTTGACCGGGTTTAAGGATTCGAAACAGTTGATGACCGGCTTATCCAACCCGAAGCGGATACGCAACGCCTCCTGCGCTTCTTTTTTTAAGCGGGGGTCGCGTGTGCCGGAACGAACAGGATCGCCGGGCAATACGCGAAAAAGGAAGAAGTTGAGAACGACAACGAACAGAACCGTAAAAATCGCCCAGCCGATCTTCTTCCACAAAAAACGATAACGACTCAAAACAACTCCTCGGCATTAAAAAGAAGAGGGACAGCTTGGTTAACCGTCCCTCTTCGCAACAACGACAATTATTGAGCAGGTTCGACGAGCACCAGCGAACTAACATCCGACAATTCGACCTTCGGCGTGTCTGTGATCCACCCGGTGAATTTATCTACGCGGTAAGCCTGGATGGATTGCTCGTAATAGGGGATGACATAAACGACATCGTTGAACACGATCTCCTGCATCTGCCAGACGAGATCCCGGCGTTTATCAAGATCGAGTTCGATGCCTTGCTGAACATACAAATCATCGTATGCCGGGTTCGAGTAACCTGTTTCGTTATATCCGTTCGGGATTTCGCTTGTTGCGTACACTGAAAGCAGGAGGTTGGGGTCCGGGTCTGAGCCCCAGCCCCAAAGGATGATATCGTAATCAAAAGTGGGGCAGCATTCGGCTGTGAGCGCATCGGGGTCGATCGCCTGCAATTCCAGTGTCACGCCCACTTCACCCCACATCTCACTGAGAAGTTCAGCCATGCGCGGTGCGTCGATGCTATCGCTGGGCCAGTGCATCCTGAAATTCAACGGACGCGAACCGTCGGGCATGTCGCGTACACCGTTGCCATCCGCGTCGAGGTAACCCTCATCGTCAAGGATCTGATTCGCTTTTGCCACATCGAATTCGTAATCCTGAAGCGTATTGTTATACCAGTGACCCAGACCGTCGGGTATCAACGTAAGCCCCGGAGCTCCGAATCCCAGCAAAACGATGTCGATCAATTTTTGCTTGTCCGTTGCATGAGCCAAAGCGAGACGGACATTCCTATCGCGCAGCGCGGGATGACCGTTACATACACCGCCCACATCCGTTGGGCAGTTTTCAGGGTCGACTTGGTTGAAGATGATATCCGAAACCGATGGTGCAAACGGCGCACCTGTGACTACCTGAATATTGGCATCGCCCTGCAGGGTTTCAACGGCGGTGGCGGGCATTTCGGTGATCATATCCACCGCGCCGCTGCGGAGCGACTGCACCAACACATCGTCGCTTTCAAAGGTTTGGAAGATGATCTCGTCAATTTTCGGCGGATTGGCAAAATGTTCTTTGTTCGCGCCGAGGCGGACAAATTCGTTCTGCACATATTCCAGCATCTTGAACGGACCTGTACCGATCATCTCCAGATTTTCAAATTCGGTGGAAGCGGGCGCTTCGGTGTAGTCAGCCCAAACATGTTCGGGAACGATGTACAAATAGGAAAGTAGATAATCCATGTTCGGCACAGCGTTCAGCAATGTGATGACCACGGTGCTATCGTCCGTTGCTTCGACGGTGTCGAAGTTCACAGTGTAGGCGTTGAGGTAAATGAAATCAGGATTGTTCTTGTACAAGTTGACGGAAAACGCCACATCCTGTGCGGTCATCGGTTGTCCGTCATGGAAATTGATGCCGTCGCGGATTTTGAACGTGTAGGTCAAATTATCGTCGGAGACTTCAACGCTTTCGGCGACATCGAGTTTATATGTGCCGTCGAGTTGATATTCGTAGATCGTATCGTACACAAGCGCGAAGATCGTGTACGCCTCCGAAAGCACGCCTGTGCCCGGGTTCAATGTGTCAGGACTTCCCGCCCAACCTACACGTAGGATAGTCGGTGTTCCCCGCCCCGCCCCTCCGCAAGCGGAGATTATCATTGCCAGCAGAGTCACAAATACAAGCATGGTATATCTGGTTTTCATTCTTTACTCCTCTAGGTTAATAGAAACTGCATCGCAAGCCGCTAGTGCCGCGATGCAGTAGAAACCATTGTTATACTTGGTGACGAGAAACGCTCTGAAATCTCAGTCGAAGACATTGACTGCGATTCTACTGTATATTCTGATTTGAGAAAAGGCGGACTGGCTGGAATTGGATAATATGTTAGCTTTTTGGGTAGTAAAATTTTTATTATTATTAAGTGTGAAGTAAAATGGCTATGCGCAAAGTACAAGGAAACCAATTCGATGACTACATTCTTTCAATATGAGGAATTAAGTTGGGACAAAGTAGATGAGTTACCGCGCGACACCCCATTAGTTCTTCCTCTCGGTTCAGGCTATGATTTGAATCTGCTCGCAAGCCAGCTAGGGAATCCTTCCCGTGCAGGACTCCTACCTCCGTTCCCTTTCGGCTGGCGCGGCAGCGGTCTCGAACTGCCGGATAAAATTTTCGCCCAATACGTATTCAATTTGCTCGACAGTTTACGCGACGACGGATTCTCGCGCGTGTATTGTCTCGCGCCGGCAGGATTCGATCCGCAAACATTTTTCGTTGACAAATTCTCTTCGTCTATTCTGCGTCTCCCCTCCCCCACTCACAACGCAGCGCCATCATTTTTACCGCCCGATTCCGAACGCGGTAAAGTGATCTTGATTCCCATCGGTCACACGGAGCAACATGGATATCACCTGCCCCTATCGGTTGATACGGTCATTATCGATTCCATTGCTAAAGGCACTGTGTCAAAAGTGCCAACGCGCTGTTGGGCGCTGCCAGTTACGCCGTACGGCGTAAGCACTCACCGCTCTTCTTTTGCAGGGACATTGAACGCGGGCGGTCGCGCGTTTGAAGATTTCTGGGTGGCAGTGATTGACATCCTCGCCACGCGCGGCTTTGATCGCTTCTATCTTATGAGCGGACATGGAGGCAACACTTCATTCTTGGTCAACATCGTAAAATACGCGGGTGAACGCCACCGCCGAATCTTTTGCGCGACAACGTGGCTGCATACCTCAGGCCGGATCGGTTCGGAGGCGATTCCGAAATACCGAACATCGAAGATCGGCGGAATGGGTCACGCCGGCGAATTGGAAACTTCGTACATGCTTCATCTTCGACCGGACCTCTGCCGCATGGAACGCGTTGAGGATGAAACCGATTTTATCTCCACGCCGGATTACTTCATGGACTGGATCGAAGGCGGAGCGTTGGTGGCGAACCCGCCGTGGGACGACGACACAAAAACAGGCGCGTACGGCGCGGGGAGTCATGCTACGGCGGAGAAAGGCAAATTGTGGCTTGAAGCCGCCATCGAGGAGAAAGCTGATCATGTCGAACAAATCCATGAACAGCATGAGAGGCGCGAAAAGAGGCGGAACGAGGGGTATGGGTTGTGGGGAAAAAATGGAAACTAGAGACTGGAGAATTAGAGATTTAGTATGCCGCGACCTGTTGAGCAAGTCGCGGCATACTTTTTACTTTGTAGCAGATTTTTGCTTTTCCCACAAACGGCGATCTTCATTTTTCTCCGCGTCGAGATACAGCGGATGAACCTCTTTCACTACCTTGTGACCGTGCGAAGTCCACAAGTCGGCGGCGAGTTTGCGCGGGTCACACTTCACGCCTTGCGTTTTGAAATATTGGCACACGCGCGTCACGTCGCGTAAAAAGATTACCCAAGCCGAAGGATTCTCCTCGAGGAAGGTCACTTGCGGGAAATCGATCAGCGTGATGTCGCCGTCCCAGTAGAGGATGTTATATGCTGACAGGTCACCGTGGATTCGCCCGCTGGTTAGAAGCAGGTCGATGTTGCGAACGACGCGTTCAAAGAGTTTACGCGCTTCGTCGCGGTCAAGCGTCACCGTGTTGAGAATCGGCGCGGCACGGAAAGCATCCCCAATGTATTCCATCAAGATCGCGTTCTTCTCCATACCCACAGGCTTCGGCACGTCCGCGCCCGCGGCATGGAGCATCTCCAACGTGTTGAATTCGTACGCGATCCACGAGGTGTGTCGTAGTTCCTCGCCGTATGCCGTGCGCTTGATGATCGCGTTCACATCCGCCTCTTTGAAAAGTTTCTTGCCGTCGTCGGCGAGATCGACACGACCCACGCGATAGATCTGATCGTTCTTGAGATTGCGCAACGAGCGCGGACGGTAGACCTTCGCCGCGAGAAATCGCCCATCTGACTCAGAAGTTGCTTGGCACAGATACACAGATGCCTCCTTACCTCCCTTGAGCCGACGCAAGACATCTGTTATGAGCCTGTGTTCGTAAAAAGGACCAATGGAATCGAGAAGCCACCATTCTTCAAAGCGGGCAGCTTTATATGTGAATTTGTACGTGGCTGCCGAATCATCCTGCGGTGATTTGAACTTGTGATCCGACTCCGATATTTTCTTCGGATTACGAAGCGGATGTTTTAGCTTTCGTCCGTTGGTCTTTGTTGCCTTGTTGAGCTGATCGTTATCGTCCAACTCCTCGAAAATTTGAATATATTGTTTTGTGTCCATTTTTAACCACAGATAAAATATTTTGGATACGATATTGTGCGGTTAAATGAAAAACCGCAGGCTGCGAAGCGCGCCTGCGGCTGAATGGCAATACAAAACGACGAAAGTCGGTACTACGATTCGCCTTTCGGAGGCGCGTTCAAGACTTGGGTTTGATAAACCACGCTGGCATTCATGATTTCCTGCCTCCTTTCAAAGTGAGATCAGACGCTCGGAGTGTAACACTGGAGATTCGATGCGTCAAGGAAAAGTTGACTTTTGCGCGGGGCGAAACCGAAAGGAATCATCGCCGCCGTTGTTACACTTCAACCTGACCGTTTGGACGATTCTCGTTATCGCCGTCCTCATCATTCCAATGATACGAATCGTGTATTTAAACGCTTCACACCCACACCTATTCACGAAGGGCGAGCAAAAATCTCATCCGTCTTTGCCGCCATGATGAAATCGTTTTTGTGTAATCCCTTTACCACGTGCGTCCACCATTGGACGGTGACCCTCCCCCACTCAAGCACGATCAACGGGTGGTGGTCTTCCGCCTCCGCAATGGCGGCGATACTATTGGTGAAGTCCAACGCCTGAGCGTAATTTTTGAATTTGAAGACGCGGTTTAACTGCGGGGTACCATCCCCCACCACGAGTTGCCATTCGGGAATTTGGGGAAGAAGTTCAGCAATCTCAGCTTCGGTCAGGCTTGGGTCGCCGCCACGGCAGGCGACACATTTGAGTTCGGCTAAGTTCATACCAGTGCCTTAACCAGATCAGTAATTGCATTCACCGAGGGCAAATGGATTCGCAACACCTTCCGCTTCGCTTCGATCAACGCTTCATAATCACCCAATGCCTGCGCGCGAATGAGCGTCCCGAACGTGAGACCTTCCGTGGGAATCTCGAAATCTTTTTCAGGCTCGGCAGTCACAACGAGGAAGAGAGCGTTTTTCGGTCCGCCTTTGTGGAATTGACCCGTCGAGTGCTGGAAGCGCGGACCGAATCCCGCGGTCACGGCGTTACTTGTTTTGGCGCGAATCGCAACTCGCATCTTTTGTAATGCGTCAGTCATCTCGTCAGTGCGAGGCAAGTACGCGTTGATGGCGACATAACCGCGAGGCCGCCGCCCTGAGCTTGTCGAAGGGTTTGCTTTTTTCAGGAATTTGCTCAGCACGACGCTCAACGATGCGCCCGTCACTGCGGTCGGCGAGAAAACTGTAATGCTGTCGTGCTTCCACGCGGGTTTGCCTTCCTTCAACTTACCTTTCTTTTGATATTCGGCGATCTTTGCCTTCGTGAGTTTTTTGCTCGATTCCACATTGGGTTGGTCGAACGCGTTGACGTCGAGAATCGAACAGGCGATGACGGTAGCGATTTCCCAGCGAAACATCTCCGCGCCAACATCATAGAAATTCGTAATTGGTAATTGGATGATGGGATGTCCCGCGTTGCGAAGTGCAACAATGACTTCATCGTGTTCGCCTGTTTGCCGGAGATATACAAAAATTCTGTCATCACCATAGACATCGGGATTCCCAAGCGGTTCCAACGGCACAGGCAGGATGCCTTTATTGTTCTTGCCGCTGGACTCAGCGATGATTTGCTCGATCCAACTTGCAAACGCGGACAAGGGCGCGTCAGCCACGACGGTCAACTTGTCTCTACCGTGGAGAGCGGATTCGCCAAGGACAGCCCCCAGCGCCACGCCCGGGTTGCGCGCCGCAGGGACGCCTTCGGCACATTGCGCGCGCATCCAATCCGCGCGGTCGAGCAGACGGGTCAAGTCCACGCCGAGCAGCGCGGCAGGGACGAGACCGAAATCGGTCAGCGCGGAGTAGCGTCCGCCCACCATCGGGTCGGCGGAGAAGATTTTGCGGAAGCCGCGTTTCCTCGCCAACGCTTCGAGCGAGGTGCCGGGGTCGGTGGTGGCGGCGAAATGCGATCCGTCTTTTTTGCTCAACTTCCAAAAGTAATCGAACGCCGCCATTACTTCGGCTGTCCCGCCTGATTTACTGGCAACGATGTAGAGAGATTTATCGGACGGAAAATTTTTTGCGGCTTCCGCCACCTGCGCGGGATCAGTGGAATCGAGAATGCCAAGCGACGATGTCGGCTTGATCCCATTGGCAGACATCAGTAAGCTGAACACTTCGGCGGTGAGTGACGAGCCTCCCATGCCCAGAACTAACACTCGATCTATACCCGCCTGCTGAATTTCTTTGGTAAATTCCTGATACTCGTTCAATTTCTTGCGCGCTTTATCAGCCGAGTCCAGCCAGCCCATGCGGATGGTGACTTCATGCTGACCGGCTTTATCCTTGGCGGGCGCCCAAAGCGAGGGGTCGTGCTTCCACAGGCGCGCGGGAACGGAATCCGCTTCGAGTTGCGCGATCCGCCGAGAAACGGAATCAGCCAGAGGTCCGAGGGAAGAAGCGGCGCTCTTCCTCCGTTCATCAATCGTCGCGAGCAATTGCGCGAACGCGTCTGCAAAGGCTTTGACTCCTTCATCTTCGAGTTCCTGAGTCATCACAGCCATCGAAATCCCCGCGGCTTCGAGTTGATTGATATCCTCCTGCGCTTGATCAAGATCGCGCATGAGGGTCATCTCGGCTTTGCCGTGATCTTTGAAGGCGTCGAGCGTGGCGGGCGGAACGGTGTTGACCGTTTCGGGACCGATAAGGTTGTCCACGTAGATCGTGTCGGGATAGTCGGGATTTTTCGTGCTGGTGCTCGCCCACAGCGGACGCTGGACGCGCGCGCCCTTTACCTTGAGATTCTCCCAGCGGCGACCTGCAAACGTCTTATGATATTCATCGTACGCAAGCTTCGCGTTTGCAATCGCGGCTTTGCCTTTGAGCGAAGAGCCATCGGGAAGCTTGGGATCAATTTTTGAATCCACACGAGAGACGAAAAACGATGCAACCGACGCGATGTGATCAATGGGATGCCCTGCCTCGGCGCGGTCTTCAAGCCCGCTGAGATAGGCATCCATCACCTCTGCATAGCGCGCAAGGGAAAAGATGAGCGTAACGTTGATGTTAACGCCTGCGGCAATTGCTTTGCGAATTGCAGGGATACCCTCTTTTGTGGCTGGAATCTTGACCATGAGATTTGGACGCTTGACGCGCGCCCATAATTGTTGTGCCTGCGCGACCGTGGCGTTCGTATCATGCGCGATGTTCGGGCTGACCTCAAGGCTGACGAACCCATCTCCGCCGTTGGATTCTTCGTAGAGCGGCGCGAACGCATCGCACGCGGCACGGATGTCTTCGATGGCGAGTTGCCAGAAGATTTTTTCCGCGTCCCAGCCTGCCCAGGCAAGCGGCGTGAGGGCGGAGTCGTAGTCGGTGGTTTTGGCGATGGCGTTGTTGAAGATGGTGGGGTTGGAGGTGACGCCGCGAATGTCGCCGCGTTCGATCATGGCTTTGAATTCGCCGTTTTCCAATATCTTTCTCTGGATGTTGTCGTACCAGAGGGATTGTCCGAGGGAGGTGAGTTTGGCGATTGGGTTCATGGTCATATCCGTTTAGAAGTTTGAAGGTTTGAAAGTTAGCAAGTTAGACTTCGTATTCGGCGGAGTCATCTCGCAGTTTTTGTGGCTGAGGATGTGCTTCGAGGTAGGAGATGAAACGAGCAATTTGACGTGAAGCCTTTTCAGCCATTGCGAACACTTTGGTCAATTGCTCCAGAGTCAAGTAATCAAGGTCGCGAGCGTCATATAACTGAGAACGAACTTCACCCGCTGAGGCTTTTGCAAGTCCTAAGTATCGGATGAATTGAGGCTGTGTTTGACTTTCAAAGCCTTCCGAGATATTGCTCATGATTGACACCGACGCGCGACGAATCTGGTCTTTCAATCCGAAATCACTTGAGAATTTTCCTTCTTCCGTCAATGAATATATCAACTTGGTTAACTCTCTGGCAGTCTGCCATGCTTCGATTTCTTCAAAGCGTGTGATGGTCGGCATGATATCTCCGTTTCAAGTTCGCAAGTTGACAAGTTTGCGGGTTAACTTGCCAACCTTCTAACTTTCCAACCTTCCAACATCCTCAAGTTTACGAATCTTCTCCACCCTCCTTGCCAGCCTCTCCCCTCCTGCCTTATCCCCTTGATACTCAGCGCTCAAAAACGCGAGGATAAGCGCTCTGGCAAGTTCGGGTCCGATCACGCGTCCGCCGAGGCATAGCACATTCATGTCGTCGTGCATCACGCCCTGCGCGGCGGAATAAGTGTCATGGCAAATGGACGCGTACACACCCTTCATTTTGTTCGCGGCAATGCACGCGCCGATGCCCGAACCGCAGCATAGGATACCGCGCTCGGCTTCGCCGTTTTGGATAGCACGTCCGACTTTCTCTGCGAAGTCGGGGAAGTCCACGGGATCAGCAGAATTCGTACCGAGATCAATCGGCTCGTGCCCCGCTTCGTGGACAGCGTCAAGCACAACTTGTTTCAGCGGGAAACCCGCGTGATCAAAACCAACTGCGATTTTCATACATCTCCTGTCATGTCATTGCGAGCGTTCGTTGCGAAGTAATCCCTTGTATTGCGAGGAGATTGCTTCGCTTCGCTCCCAACGACATCTATAACAGTGTTTTCACTCTGGCAACAACATTTTCCACCGTAAACCCAAACTTCTCGAAGATGACTTTATACGGAGCGGATGCGCCATAGTGGTCAATGCCGAGGACGGATGCGGCGTATCGTTCCCAGCCGAGGGTTGCCCCCGCCTCGACAGCGAGTCGCGCCTGAATCGTTTTCGGCAACACCGACTCTTTGTAGGTCTCATCTTGTTTCTCGAACAATTCCCAACTTGGAAAAGACACCACGCGAACGCCGCGACCTTCTTCGTGAAGTTTCTTCGCCGCCTCAAAAACCAAACTGACTTCCGAACCCGACGCCATGAGGATGAGCTCAGGCTCGCCGAAGTCTTTCAGCACATAAGCGCCATGCGCAAGTCGGCTCGCATTCTCGTTTTCGAGCGTCGGCACAGCCTGACGTGTGAGAGCCAGCGCGGTGGGACCATCGCGACGGGCGATGGCAACCTTCCACGCCTCGCGGACCTCGTTCGCGTCAGCGGGACGGATGGTCACCATGTTGGGAATCGCGCGCAACGCGGCTAATTGTTCGATGGGCTGGTGGGTGGGACCGTCTTCGCCCAATCCCACCGAGTCATGCGTGAAGATGAAGATGGTCGGGATGTGTGAAATTGCGGAGATGCGAATCGCAGGTTTCATGTAATCAGAGAAGATCAGGAACGTTCCACCATACGCGATGACACCGCCATATAAATTCATTCCATTCAACACCGCGCCCATGGCGTGTTCGCGCACGCCGAAATGGAAGTTGCGCCCCTCGCGCGATTCTTTTTGGAAGGCGGGACTACCGTCAATTTTGGTGTTGTTCGAGGGAGCCAAATCCGCGGAGCCGCCGATGAGTTCGGGCAGGATCGGAGCGAGTGCGTTGATGATCTTTCCAGACGACGCGCGCGTCGCCATGCCTTTCGGGTCGGCGGGAAAGGTTGGCAGTTCGGCAGACCAATCATCCGGGAGGTTCCCAGCGAGGCGGCGGGTCAACTCCGCGCCTTGTTGCGGGTACAACCGTCCGTAGGCTTCCAGTTTCATCTTCCAATCAACTTCACGCTCGTGGCCCAAGTCCACGGCTTGGCGGTAGAACGCCAGCACATCGTCGGGGATGAAAAAACGCGGTTCGAGGGACCAGCCTAAATTTTGCTTAGCGGCGTTCAGTTCTTCATCGCCGAGCGGTTCGCCGTGCGCCTTCGCCGTGCCCTGCTTTTTCGGCGCGCCGTAGCCGATGGTCGTGCGGACGCAAATCAACGACGGACGAGGATCAAGTTTTGCGGCTTGTATCGCTTTGTCAATCGCTTCCACGTCGTTGCCGTCGTCAATTTTTTGGACATGCCAGCCGTACGCTTCAAAGCGCGCCGCGCGATTCTCGGTGAAGGCTAAATCAGTGGAACCATCAATCGAAATGTGATTGTCATCGTACAAATAAATGATTCGCCCCAGACTCAAATGCCCCGCCAGCGACGCGGCTTCGGAGGCGACACCTTCCATCAAGTCACCGTCAGTAACGATGCCATAAATGTACGATTGGAAAATTTCAAAATCGGGTCTATTAAACAATGCGGCTAGATGCGCCTGTGCGATTGCCATGCCCACGCCCTGCGCGAATCCCTGCCCGAGCGGACCCGTCGTCACTTCGACGCCGGGGGTCAGCCCGTATTCGGGATGTCCCGGCGTGATGCTTCCGAACTGGCGAAAATTTTTGATGTCGTCGAGGCTCACATCGTACCCGGTCAAATGAAGGAGCGAATATAAAAGCATCGAACCATGCCCGCCCGAAAGGATGAACCGGTCGCGTCCCATCCATTTGGGGTTGTGCGGGTTGTGCCGCAGGTGACGCGTCCACAATGTGAACGCCATCGCCGCCGCGCCCATCGGAAGTCCGGGATGACCCGAGTTGGCTTTTTGCACGGCGTCTGCCGAAAGAAATCGAAGCGTGTTGATCGCGCGGGATTGGAGGCTTGCACTGACTGACCGATAGGGCGTGTCGAATGTGTCGTTTGTCATGTTAACCCTGACGAGTGGAGTTTGTTCGATTGTACCATCGTGAAAGTAAGAATTCACGCGCCCACAGGCACAAGAAACGTGATGATGTCTCGAAAAGTTTATTACGCGGCGATATTGATCTTGGGACTAGTGTGGATTTATCTTAGTGCGGATAAAACGAACGCCTCTTTCGCACGGACAGTTGCCGCGCCGCAGGTCGGTTTTCTCGCCCCCGATTTTTCGCTGCCAACGACCACCGGCGAAACGATTCGACTCTCCGACCTGCGCGGACAAGCCTTGCTCGTCAATTTATGGGCTACGTGGTGTCCGCCGTGCCGCGCGGAAATGCCCGCGATCGAGAAGGTGTATCAAGAATACAAGGATCAAGGCTTCATCGTTCTTGCGATCAACATGACTTATCAGGACGACCCCACTGATGTAGTGCCGTTCGTGCAAGAACACGAACTCACCTTCCCTATTTTGCTCGATACAACCGGCGCAGTTGCGCGCGCATATCAACTCCGTTCACTTCCCTCTTCGTTCTTCATCACCCCCGATGGAATCATCAACGAGGTCGTCATCGGCGGACCCATGTCCGAGGCATTGTTGCGGACGAGGGTAGAGGAAATTATCCGGTAGGGGCGAGGTTCTCTCGCCCTATTCGCGGGCGGGGTGACCCCGCCCCTATACGTTCACCAACATGATCGAATCCTTCCGCACTCTCTTTGCCCCTCCACGCGTCCTCATCCTCGTGGTCGCCGCGCTGTGGATCGGACTCGCCCTCGCCGAAAAACGGAGCGAACGTCACGGCGTCTCGAAAGACGCGCTCAACAACCTCGTCTTTTACTCCCTGTTCGGCTACCTCCTCGGCGGGCGGATTCTCTTCGCGCTGGCAAATGTTTCCGCGTTCGCAGATTCGCCGCTCAACTTGTTTTCCCTCAACATTGACCTGTTCGACTCGGCAAGCGGATTGCTCAGCGCGATTCTCGTCGGAGTTGTTTATTCAAAAAGACAAAATCTTCCACTCTGGAACACACTCGACGCCCTCACACCAATCTTTGCTTTTATCGCCATCGGACTCCACCTCTCTCACCTCGCCGCAGGGACAGCCTTCGGCAGTCCCACCACGCTCCCGTGGGGCATTGACCTGTGGAATGCGACGCGGCACCCAACTCAAATCTATGAGTTGATTGCGTCACTGATCATATTCGGTGTTATTTGGTTTCGGAAATCAGAATTATCCCCCGGTGTGCTCTTTCTAAATTTTGCCGCGCTCACTGCTGGCGCGCGTCTCTTCCTCGAAGCCTTCCGCGGGGATAGCACGCTGATTTTTGGAGGATTGCGCCTCGGGCAGGTTGTCGCGTGGGTGGTGTTGGCGACTGCCATCTATCTCATGCAATCGGTATTTCAAAAAACAGAAGTTGGTTGATATAAGGCGAATACTATTGCGTCAAGAACAGCGTAGTTGTGCCTATGCGCTACTTCTTCGCAGCAATGGGACCCAGATACGACTCGAGCAATGCGTCCATCTGCTCAAGCGATTCGCACACAAAGAGCATTGGGTTGAAGGCATAGACCGTCTTCGGGATGCGCGCGATGGTCTCGATGTCGAACGGCGCAATGATCACCTCGCCGCCGAACATGCCTTCCTGCTTGATGCCTAGATTCTGGTACAGCGATAACACCACGTTCCAGCCCGCGTCGGCGGAGGACATCTGTCCCTTTTGATGCAGCGCGTTCACCCCGTCAATGATGCGATGCAGGTTCGTTTTGTTGGCGAGGAAATGCGCCTGCAACTGCGGGAAGATCGGTTTGGTGTAATCGATCACATTGTCGCGCCCGAGGCGGTAGAACTCCATGATGGTGCGCGTCAACTCCTTGCGTCCCGAGATGATGCCCGCGCCGAAGACCTTGAAGCGGTTCTCCTGCACCACGAGTCCGAACTCCGTGCTGTACCATGCCAGCCGCTTGATGACCTCGCGCTCCTCCTGCGTGGCTTTCATGTAGGCGGGCGCGAACTTGTCTTCGATGTCGGCGTAAAATTTTTGCGTGAGGAACGGCAGATGCCCGAAGATGTCGTGGAACATGTCGGGTTCGGGCGTGAACTCCATCTGGTCGCGCGTGCGCAAATAATCGGTGATGAGGAACACGCGTTGGGCGAATTTTTTATACCAATCGTCGGCAAGTGTATAACGCACCACCGTCCGTTCGATGCGCCAGCCCGTGCGCGGCGTGATGTTCCCATTCAGATGGGCAACAGTCGAAATGCCGAGCGGGTCGAGCTGCAACATCTCCATTCCCTTCTTCCATTCATTGCAGATGTGTTCCACCAGATACGGCTGATGAACGCCTGCGTACAGATCCGCCCAGATGGCATGCTGCTCTTTTGAAAAACTGATCTCTTGATTTTCGTTAGTGTATTCTTTGGTTGGGTCGATGTGTTGCTCGGCAATATCCCCTGTATAAATGGTTGATGCCTGATTCGTCGCCATGGGTTCACCTTTCTTGATAAGGAAGGATCGGCTTGCGATGAAAATATATCACCGCCAAACAGGAGCGTCAAGTTACAGAAAGTTATCAAAACGCAATTCGTCCTTGACGCAGTTGAACTGCGTCAAGGACGAATATCAATCTGGATTACAATCTCCGCCATGAGCGATCGCCCCTTGAAAGGCAAATCTGTTCTGGTCACCGGCGCGGCTCGCCGTCTCGGGCGGATGTTCGCGCTAGCATGCGCCCGCGCGGGAGCGGATATCGTGATTCACCACGCGCACTCCGAGGCAGACGCCAAATCGTTACGAGATGAGATCGTGAGACTCGGTCAACGCGCGTGGATCTTTCGAGCGGACTTGAGCGATTCATCCGAAGCGGGACGACTGATTCCGCTCATCAACGGATCCACGCCTTTGCATTGCCTCGTCAACAGCGCGGCGATCTTTGAGCCTCTCACTTTCGATTCAACAACACACGAAGCTTGGGAAAAGCACCTCGCCCTCAACCTGACCGCGCCTTTTTTGCTCAGTCAAGCCTTTGCGCGCCAGGCGGACGAAGGCGCGCGTATCGTCAACATCCTCGATTGGCGCGCCATGCGCCCCGGCGCGGACCATTTTCCCTACACCGTGAGCAAGGCCGCACTGGCGGCGATGACAAAATCCATGGCGGCTGCGCTCGCGCCGAGAATCACCGTCAACGGGTTGGCATTAGGCGCAATTCTTCCACCTGCAGATGGAAATGTCTCGCCTGAGATAACCAAAAACATTCCGATGAAACGCTGGGCGAAGGAGGATGAAGTGGAACAGGCGTTGTTGTTCCTGCTCACCTCCCCTGCGTTCATCACCGGTGAGATCCTCCACGTGGACGGAGGCAGGCATTTGGTGTAGAGCGAGAGACGATTTCGCTCTACACACAACTAAGGAACTTACATTATGGATAAAATCTTCATCACCAACCTCGTCGCACGCGGCGTCATCGGGGTGACCGAACGCGAGCGCCGGCGACCCCAAAATATCGTCATCAACGTGACGCTGTTCACCGACACCCGCCGCGCCGCCAAATCGGACAGCATCCGCGCCACTGTGGACTACAGCGCGATGGCAAAAAAATTGATCGCGCACGCCGAAAACGTGGCGCGCCAGACAGTGGAAGCGCTGGCGGGCGACCTTGCGGAAATCTGCCTGGACGAACCTAAAGTTGCGAAGGTCATCGTACGTGTGGAAAAGCCCGGCGCAGTGCGTTTTTCGGAATCGGTCGGCGTGGAGATCGAACGAAGCCGCGATGAATGAATCTCATCTCGCGTATTTGAGTCTGGGGTCGAACATTGCGCCGGAGGTCAATTTGCCCAAGGCGGTGCAATTGCTATCGCAGTACGGAGCGATTCTAAAAATTTCCAGCGTGTGGGAGTCGGAGCCTGTTGGCGGTTCTGGAGGAAATTATTTAAACGCCTGCCTGTCCTACAAAACCAAACTGCCGCAAGAGCAACTCAAATCAATGGTAGTTCATCCCATCGAAAAAAGCCTTGGACGCAAACGCTCAGGCGACAAGTACTCCCCGCGGACGATCGACATCGACATCATCCTTTTCGACGATCAAGTCGTCGGCGGTCACTGGCTGGAGCAGGCGTTCGTCGTTGTGCCGCTGGCGGAGATTTATCCCGAATTCCCGAATCCGATCACAAGAGAATTAATCCAAGAAACAGCGACGCGCCTCCGCCGTGAATTTTGGATGGAGACGCGTCGAGGTATATTGGTTTGAAGAGTGTGAAACAGACCGCCCTGCGCGCGATTCGCAGCGTCAGAATTGTACTGGTTTCGATCCGCGGCTGATGTTATCCAGAAATTCCTGCCGCGTCGCCATGTTCGCGCGGAACGACCCATGCATCGCCGACGTTGTCATGCGCGCGTCGTGTTTCTTCACGCCGCGCATCATCGCGCACATGTGCATCGCTTCGACGACGACTGCTACTCCTTGAGGCTGTAGAGTGGTTTGAACGAAATCTGCGATCTGGCGAGTCATGCGTTCCTGAATCTGCAATCGGCGCGCGTACATATCCACAATGCGGGGAATCTTCGACAAGCCGATCACCTTGCCCGCAGGGATGTAAGCCACATGCGCGCGCCCGATGAATGGAAGCATATGATGCTCGCACAAACTGTAAAATTCGATGTCGCGCACGATGACCATTTCATCGTAGTTGATGTCGAACAGCGCGCCGTTCACGATACGCTCCGGCTCGGCTGTGTAGCCGCTCAATAATTCGGTGTACATACGCGCTACGCGGTCGGGTGTGTTCTTCAATCCTTCACGCTCGGGGTCTTCACCGACGGCTGCGATCAACTCTCGGATGATGCGGGTCGCGGTTTCTATATTGATATTGCTTATATTTTTTTCATTCAACTCATCCTCGAACTCCATGCTCGCTCCTTGAACATTCAGCCCGACAGAAACTGCCGGGCTGATGAATTTTTCGGCGCCGCGTTATCCGACGATCGGTTCGATCAAGCCATACGAGCCGTTGCGCCGGCGGTACAACACCTGGATCGAATTCTTCTCCGCGTTGAAGAAGATGAAAAAGTTGTCGTGCCCCAGCAGGCGCATCTGCTCGACCGCCTCGGCTTCATCCATCGGCAATACGATGAATTTCTTGCGCTTCGCGATCAACGGAAGAAGTTCGCCGGTCTCATCCACCGGCATTTCCTCTTCGTACACCTCCGCCGCAGACCGTCCATCGCCGCGCCCGCGGTAATGTTTTCCTTTGTAACGATCGATCTGCCGCTGCATCTTATCCAGCGCCGCATCGAACGCCGCATGCAGTTCATCCGCCCGTTCCTCCGTCCGCAAGAGGAAACCCTTGCCGCGCACAGTCATTTGCGCCACCTGCCGGTCGTTCGCCTGCCGGGCAGATTTCTCGTGCGTCAGTTCGATGTGTATCTCGTCAATTTCCTGAAGGTACCGTTCGAGCTTGGCGGCTTTTTTTTCAACGTAGTCGCGGGTGTTATCGGTCAAACGCATGTTCCGAGCCTGAATATCGATCTTGTTCGCCATGGCAGAACCTCCTGAAATTTTTTTATCGATCGTGCAATCGCGCCTTTGTCAAACGCGATTCAGATCATGATGTGAAAGTGCGCGCGCGATCGTCAGCGCGTAAACCTCCGAAGCGCCTGCCGACAGCAATGCGTCGGCGCAGGCAGAAATGGTGGAGCCGGTTGTCGCAACATCATCCATCAACAGGACGGACTTCCGCTTCACAACCGACGGGTCGGCTTGATACGCCTCGCGGACATTTTCCTTCCGTTGGGAGATGTTCAAACCAACCTGCGAACGCGTCTCGCGAACCTTCATTAACGCGTGTGGCGCGTACTCGATTCCGAGTTCATAGGCAAGCGGACGCGCAACAAGTGCAACTTGATTATATCCCCGCTCTTTCAAACGAGCCTTGCCTAACGGCGCAGGGATCAACGCCTGCACGTTCCAATTCAACGAACGGACGAAGTCTGTGGCATGGACCGCGATCTCATCGGCAAGCCCGATATTGCGCCGATATTTAATGGTATGCAACGCGTTCTGCACCGGCGAATCAAAAACCGCCCACGAACGCAAGGCGCGGTACACGGGCGGACTCGAAATACATTTATCACAAAGGTCAACACTACGTGTTGGAATACCGCATTTTTCACAGAAGGGTTTGCGGATGTGCGGCACGCGTTTTCTACAATCAGCGCACCAGCGCGAGCCGGGTGTACCACATCCGCCACAGACGGGCGGAAATAACAGATCCAACCCGTTCCAGGTCAATCGGTAGAGACGATACGACCACGGAATTCGTTTCACAGCAACGGTGGTTTCGTCAGGTCCTTTTACAACACAGCAATAATTTGCATCGCGGCCGGCGTGAGAATGATGATCATGATGGAGGGGAAGATCAGCAACGCCATAGGGATGATCATCTTCACCGGCGCTTTGTGCGCCGCTTCTTCCGCGCGCTGGCGGCGCTTCACCCGCATTTGATCCGACTGAATGCGCAGCACGCGCGCCATACTCACACCGAGCATCTCGCTTTGAATGATCGCGGCGACGAAACTGGACATCTCCGGTATGCCGAGGCGGTCAGCCATGTCGCGCAAGGCTTCACGGCGGGTCTTGCCAAGTTGCACTTCACGAATCGTTCGAGCGAACGCCAGTGATAGTTCGTTCTCCCATTTCTCGCTCACCCGCGACATCGCCGCGTCGAAACCGAGACCAGCCTCCACGCAAATTGTTAGCAGATCGAGCGCGTCCGGCATCGCTTTCCGAATTTCGCTTTGGCGTCGCGTGATGCGGCTGGTAAGCATAAGGTGAGGAATGAAAAATCCGCCAAAGATTGCGCCGCCGATGTACAGGAAATTATCGGTCGGGTTCGAGGCAGGCGAGGTTGCCACTAACCCGATTGCCAGCGCACCCATAACCACTGCCAGAATGAAGCGGATGGCGAGAAAGGTCGGCGCGTCGATGGGCCAGGGATGACCTGCCAGTTCAAGCTGGCGAGCGGTATCCTGAATCAATTTTTGAGGCGTGAAGCGTGCCGAAAATTCACCCAATCTCCGTACCGCCGGGATCAACACCCGTTCGGTAAACGGCTGCGACATTTCGATCTGTTCCAGCGATTGCACATCGTCGCCGCGTTGAATGAATTCTGCGAGCCGCTCTTGCAGCGGATCTTGATCTGCACTTTGCGCGTTCGCTCTTTGTCGCGCAACGATTATCACGGCGATCACAACCACAAGGATCAAAAAGACAAATAGGATCAAACCCATGTTACACCTCGATATCCGCGATCTTCATCATGATGAAATATCCGGAGGCGATCATACCGACGATGGTCACGACCGCGACGATTCCGCACAAGGGCTGTGGGATGCCGGTGCTGTCATCGAAGAAACTGCTGATATATTCCGGGCTGACGAACCAAAGCGCAAGGCTGAGGAAGACGGGGATCAAGGATAATACCGTTCCAGATGTTCTCACCGAAGCGGTCAACACGCGGATCTCGCCTTTGATGCGAACCCGTTCGCGGATGGTGAACGAGATCGTATCGAGAATTTCGGAGAGATTTCCACCCACCTCCCGCTGGACATTGATAGCCGTGATCACGAAATCGAGATCGTCGCTGGGGATACGCCTCAACAGGTTATCCAGCGCTTTTTCCATAGGGATGCCAATTTGCATTTCCTGCACAAGCCGCCGGAATTCGTCGGAGATCGGCGCGGGAAGTTCCCGGCTGACCGCCTCCATCGCCTGCACTGTTGAATAACCGGCGCGCAATCCATTGACCATCAGGTTGAGCATATCGGACAACTGATCGTTGAACCGGATCAATCGTTGAGCTTGCCTGCGTTTGACGTAGAACCGGGGAACAAAGAACCCAACCACGCCGCCGATGATCGCCGAGATTTCTCCATTGCTCGGCTGGAGCAGATAGCCCAACACGGCAAGAGTGATCGTGGAAATGAAGATCAGGGCATAATATTCCGCAACCTTTAATTTCATATCGGCGCGCGCAAGTTCCCGCGCAGCGCGGTCGCCCCACGAAGATCGAGTTACCCTGCGGTTCAACCACTCTGTGACGATGGAACTTCCCGCTTCGGCGTTCGCTCCGCTTGGTCTTTCATCCTCGAGGAATTTCCCCAAGCGCTCTTCCACGAGGGAACGTTCGCTGATCACGGTGACGACCGCCCCGATTATCAGCAAAACCAGGAGGATACTGCCTCCGATAGCGAGTATAGCAAGGGATGACATGGTCGCTTACCTGCTCACGTTCGATTAATACCGGCGCCTGTCACCGATGCCAAAGATGGAGGGAGGCAGGTTGATGCCAGCCGCCTCGATCTTATCCATGAACTTGGGGCGTAACCCGGTGGGTCGCAGCCGCCCTACGATCTGACCGTTCTCGATACCGGTTTGCTCGAACACGAAAATATCCGTCATGGTGATCACTTCGCCTTCCATGCCGCTGACCTCGGTGATGTTGGTCACTTTGCGCGTTCCGTCGCGCATACGCTCCTGATGGCAGATCACATCAACCGCTGAAGTAATCTGTTCACGGATGGCGCGTGCAGGCAGGTCCATACCTGCCATCAACGTCATGGTCTCGAGACGAGAAAGTGAATCGCGGGGACTGTTGGAGTGTAATGTTGTCATCGAGCCGTCATGGCCGGTATTCATTGCCTGCAACATATCGAGCGCCGCTTCGTCGCGAATCTCACCCACGACGATCCGATCGGGACGCATACGCAAGGCATTAATCACCAACTGCCGGATGGTGATCTCGCCGCGCCCTTCGATGTTAGGCGGGCGCGACTCCAACGTCACCACATGTTCCTGACGCAACTGCAACTCAGCCGCGTTCTCAATGGTGAGGATGCGCTCATCGGCCGGAATAAAACTTGACAGGATATTCAACAGCGTGGTTTTGCCGGAGCCGGTACCGCCGGAAATGACGACGTTCAGCCGGGCTTCCACACAGGCTTTTAGGAATTGAATGGCTTCCGCAGTGACGGATCCGAACTGGATCAATTGATCGACAGTGATCGGGTTGCGGGCAAATTTACGAATGGTCAGAACGGGTCCGACGAGGGAAATGGGAGGGATGACGGCGTTCACGCGGGAACCATCCGGCAACCGCGCATCCACATACGGACTCGATTCATCGATTCGCCTTCCCAACGGCGCCACAATGCGGTCGATAATGCGCATCACGTGATCGTTGTTTTCGAACGTCACCGGCACCCGGTGGATCTTCCCTTTCCGTTCGATATAAAGATTCTTCGCGCCATTTACCATTACTTCGGTGATGGTCTCATCTTCAAGCAGGGGTTGCAATGGACCGAAGCCTAGGATCTCGGCGGTGATCTGCTCGAACAAACGCGCCCGCTCGGGTCGAGAAAGAACGATATTCTCCTCGGCTAGGATTTGCTCGAACAAATCCTGAATCGTCTTCCTTACATCGTCCGTCCGCGAGATATCCATGGACGGATCGAGTTCGGAGAGAAGTTTGTTCTGCACGCGAGTTTTTAGGTCAAAATACGAACCGGCTTGCGGCGAGGTGATTGGGGCATTAACCCTGCGCGCTTGTAATGAGGATAGACGCGATCCGTCTCCTCCTCCGCCTTGATTGCCGCCGCCTGATTGTCCGCCGGAACCGCTCGCCGATCCCCCACCCTGCCCTTGTTCAATTCGTTTTAATAGAGACATTGGATCTCCTGACTTTTATAACAACTTATCGTCTGCCGACACGATCCGCTTCGCCACCCGACTCGAGGGCAGCCACACGCGCACGCACACTTTCTGCCAGTGAGAGGATGCCGCGTCCCGCTGGTTGATTTTTACCCTCCAACACAAACGGAACACCTCGATTTACAGCTTTCACTACAGTCTGCTCATCGAGCGGGATCACCGAAGAGATTTCTTGTTTCAGGTTTTCCGCAACCCGATCGGGAGTAATATTGATGCGGCGGTCAAAACGGTTCATAACGAACAGGATTCTATCCCGTTCCACGCCCATGGTCTGCATCAGGTCCAGGAAGAGTCGGCAATTCTTGATGGACGGTATATCCTGCGTAGTCACTAAAATGATCAAATCGCTGACATCGATCGCCGCCAGTGTATTTTCTGTAAGATATGCCGACGTATCCACGATCACATAGGCATACATCTGCCGGAGGTATTCAAGTACTTTAGACAACTGACCGCTGGAGATCTTATCTGCATACTCAGGGCGGCTCGGAGCGGCAAGAATGTGAAGCCCAGACGCCGAATGTTTGAGCATCACCTCTTCAACGATCTCAGGGTCCAACTCTTCGGCTCGCGGAGCGAGGTCGGCGATCGTATTTTTTCCTTGCTCATTGACGAACACCGCCACATCGCCGAATTGAAGATTCGCATCCACAAGCGCGACGCGCGTGTCGTCGTTATGAAGCGTGATGGCGAGATTCACGGCAAGTGTTGTGCACCCTGCCCCGCCCTTCGGGCTGTAGACGGTAACAATCCTGCCTTTGGGACCAAAACCGAAACTTGCTCCCGGCACGCCGCCCATTGCCGCTACAGGCTGAACGATAGCATTCTTCGACCGTTCACCTTGCGCCATCGCCCCCGCGCGTCGAATCGCCGAGATCAACTCATCGCCCATCGGCGGCTTGGTAAGGAAATCTCGCGCGCCAGCCAGCATCGCACGGCGCATGTAATTCTGATCGCTCTGGACGGAAAGGATCACAACCTGCACAGCCGGATGTTTCGCTCGAATGGCTTCTGTGGCGGCGATACCGTCCATATCGGGCATATTGATGTCCATCAGCACAACATCCGGGTCGAACTCAGTGGACGCCTGAATCGCCTCCTTACCGGTTCGCGCAACTCCGACAACTTCAACATCCGACTCGAATTGCAAGAGTTTGCGCACGTTCTCCCGCGTTTCTGATACATCGTCCACGATTAGGACACGAATTTTGTCACCCGGAGCCATGCAGAAATAACCTCATCAAATCTATCGATTTTAAATTACTGTTGCGGCTGTGGATCGTTCGGTAATGCCGGCGGAGCCAGGATATCCACCCGTGGTTGGGTGCCATACGGAAGTTTCGACGGAAGGGAGATTCCATAACGGGCAAGCAGGCTGGATAAAGTTTCCGCTTGTGCATCCAAGCGCGAGGTATCGTTGGGGTTGCGGAGCGTCAACGTCA
Source organism: Chloroflexota bacterium (assembly GCA_040753755.1). Classification (GTDB taxonomy): domain Bacteria; phylum Chloroflexota; class Anaerolineae; order Anaerolineales; family Villigracilaceae; genus Defluviilinea. The sequence goes on along the minus strand of JBFMDB010000003.1, from coordinate 166,004 downwards.
GGATCGAGTTGCTATATACGAAGAAATTCAATGCAATCGAGTCTTGCGGATTCACGATGAGCGTAACGATATCCGGAGCGCTCTGCTGTTGGGCTTGCGCCGGGGACGGCGTTGCGTTGGCTTCGGCAGACGCAGGCGCTAAAGAAAAGTTTCCGAGCTTCATAACTTGCACATCTTGCAGGATCATCTGACAAGCCATGCGCGGTCGTTGCGGCTCAGACGGTACAGCATAGAACGGTTGCTGGAGTGTGGGATCCAGTTCAACTCTACCTTGAACAGCGCCCGCACCACCTGAAACGGCAGCCGCCGAAAGCACAGGCAGTGCTTCCGGTAAAAAGCCAGTGCCGGTTACAACAGATGTGTAATTGGGAAGGATCGTTTGAAAACTTGGATCGATATCCACAAAATTCAAGCAGGCAATTACATTGACCTTTGCGCCGTCATTCGCGGCGTAACCATCGGTGGATAAACGATTCGCGGGGATGGTCACGGCAACCATGCCGATGGGAATTTGGACGGCATGAGCAGGACCGGTAATGTCCACTTCGTCGCCGACCATGGACGAGGTGATCACGACGCCGGGTTCGAGGGTCAGGCGGGCAATTTTTCCGACCAGATTGGCTTCCTCACCGGCTGTAAACATGACCTCAGCAACGTTTTCGGCAGGGATGGAAAATTTGCCAAGCAATTCCTGAGTGATTTCCTCACCTTGCGGAATCGTTTGTGCGGCGTAATAGATTTCCACAAGATTTGCGGATTGGGCTGGCGTTGTTGGGCTTTGAGGGGCTAGTAAGGTCAGAACAGCAAACAACACACCCAAGCCAACCACCACGATCAGTACCAGAAAAATTAACAGACGTCCGCGACGCATAAGTTATTCTCCTCTCTTGACGTCCTGCCTGTCAAGGGTTTGTTTTCTACGCTCAAATATTATACAGCATAACCAAAAAACAAAAATGTCAAATTAGTAAAAAAGTAGGACTCTGCCTTTCGGCAGAGTCCTTATAGGAGGTTGCAGGATTGGGCTACGGCAGCGAATCGTTAATGGTGCTGAAGGTGTTGCCGACTTTGGGCCCGAGCAATCGCATGACCGCGATCACGACGATGGCGACGAGGGCGAGGATGATGGCATACTCGACCAAGCCTTGACCTTTTTCTTTGGGAGCGAATAACATGGCAGTAATTCCTTTCTAATAAGGGTTTGTTATTACTGAGAACCATTCTCAGTTTCTACATCGTATTTTACACAGCATGCCGCGAATTTCAAGACCTACACCCCGTAAAACGCTTACAATCCTGTTATCTTATCCTTACGGCTTTGCAACCTATCTCAGGACCGTGCGGAGACAGCGAAAGAAATTCTCGCGCCTTTACCGGGCGCGCTATCCATTTCGAAATTACCGCCTAACATTTCAGCCCGTTCACGGATCAATTTCAACCCGAGACTATTGCTTTGCAAATAAGAATCGGCGTCGAAGCCTTTGCCATTATCATCCACACTGACGCGGACACGATCCTCCCCCATATCTAGCATGATTTTTACCTGGGTCGCCTGACCGTGACGCGCGGCGTTACCAAGCAATTCCTGGATCGCCCGAAACAACATGACTTCAAGATAAGGTTGAAGCCTTCTCTCATTGCCCGTGATGGTGACGCTTACCTCCATGCCGGTCTGTTCTTTGATGGCATCGGCATAACGTCGAATGGTCGGCGCTAATCCCAGATCATCGAGCATCATGGGTCGCAATTCAAAAATGAAATTGCGGACTTTTTGAAAGGTGCCCATCGCAGACGTTTTTAGGTTGTTCAACTCGTCGCGCGCTTGGTTCGCGTCCACTTCCATTAAGCGCATGGCGATCTCTGCCTGCAGGATGAAATTGGACAACGCCTGTGCAGGTCCGTCGTGCATCTGGCGGGAAAGACGCTGGCGTTCGGTCTCTTGTGCGTTGACGAGCATTTCGACGCTCGCCATCGCGCCTTTTGCGCCGCCGGAAGTCGCCGCGGAGCCGCCTCCGCCAGCCACGGCACGCGCACGTTCCAAGGTCGCTTTGAAGCGTTCGAGGTGGGCTTTCTCGCTTTGCAGTTTTTCCAGTTGTCCCCGCATCACGAACAGCCTCTGTTGTGCATCCAGCGCAGAATCATACGCTGTGCGGATCTCTTGTTGAGGCATTTTATCCAGCTGACCCTGTACTTGCTGTAAATGAGTCGTGATTGCCGCGTTGCGCTGTGAAAGTTTCGACACCTCTCCCTGACTTTGCTCGATCATCAACGTGATCTCGCGTAATGCCCGCTGTGTTTCCTCGAGCTCGCTTTCGAGGTTCAATTCACCTGACGAGGTTTCCAAGTCTGCCACCATGTAATCCTCCTAATCCTTTGTCTGCTCGAATTGCAGTTTGACCCACCCCCGTTTGAGCGCATACACAACCGCCTGCGTTCGATCCTCGACACCAAACTTGCGCAGTATGGAAGTGACATGGTTTTTAACGGTCTGGTGGCTGATACCGAGCAATCCTGCAATTTCCTTGTTACTCATTCCACGCACGACACAAGCAAGCACTTCCATTTCCCTGTCAGACAAGGGGTGAAATGGGGCGCCGGGTTCGCTGTACGAACGGCGCGCACCTTCCATTTGTTCATCGATCCAATGGTCGAGTTCACGACGGTTGAAGACATTCCCGCCGACGGCAAATTTTCCCTCCACCACCGCACGCACCGTACGAGCCAATACCTCCGGCTCGATATCTTTCGCGCAATAACCTCCTGCGCCGGCAAGCATGGCATGGATCGCCTGCTCGATATCATCGTAGCCGGTAAGCAACACAACCCGCGTCGGCATGTGTTCGGTGGATATTCGATGCGTCAACTGTTGACCGTTCAAGCCCGGCATATTCACATCGAGAATTGCCACGTTCGGTTTTAACGAAACGATTTGTTCGAGGGCTTCATCGCCATCCGAGGCTTGGGCAAGCACGCGAAAATCCCTCTCCAGAGAAAGCGCGTCCACGACCCCTTGACGAAAGAGAGGATGATCGTCTGCAACGATCAGGGTGATTTCATTCATCAGCAACCAGTTCCCATATTCATACTATTGGAGAGTATAGCACAGGTGAAACTTGCGGGCAATTAATCAAAGTTTGCATATACATATCAGTTTCGTGTTAGGGCGAACTCCAACGATAAACGACCATGTGTTCCTCACCATCTATCGAAATTCCGCCATCGCCGGCAATGAAGACCGCTTCATTTTCGGACGTGAGGTTGGGGTAAAAATTCGGCAAGGTGACCAAATAGTCGGCGGAACGTGCATCGAGATATTCCGCCAGCCGCTCCTCATCACGAATGAACGGAACGATCTCTGGATTCACCAGCCCCGCCATATCGATCAACGGATTCGAAACGAAATACCCCAATGCTCCAATATCATGGACGGCTAGTACCGCGTCAACCGGGAGGTTTTGTCCAATCCATTCGGCGGTTTCCACCATCTCGGTTTCGATCCATTTCACATCTAGCGCATATTGCCGCGCGCCGATAAAAGTAAAAGCGAGGCAAAGAATTGCCAGTAGACTCTGCCATAAAAATACAAGCCGCGGATTTGACTTGGTCGCAGAAATATACTCTAAAAAACCGAGCATTCCCCACAAATACAAAATCGGCAACGCGGGGATCATGTACCTGCCATGTTGATAGGCTGGTAATCGCATGAAGTAAATTCCAACATAACCGAAAAACCAAATCGCACCGGCAAGCGCGCCCCAGTTGCGCAAACGGATCATTTTTATCAACCAAAGCCCCGCACCGGGAATTAACACAAGGGAGGGGCTGGCGAGAACTGGCAAGAGATAATCAACGAATCGCTCCACCTGAGTTTTCGACAGCCAAAACGCCTCATATTCTGCTTGTTTGGCATAGTACGTATTCGGCATCGGGTTGCCCGACAATGCCAGATTGAACAGCAAATAAAAGAGAAACAACGCCCCGAATCCAAATACGATTTTTATGAGTGCTCTTCCGCGAGGCGACCATGAATTCTCGGCAAGCAGTGCAGTAAAAAAGAGAGGACCTAGCAACGTGACACCATCCGGACGCACCCAGACACTGATACCCACAAGCACTCCGAGAGCAAGGTAGCGACGCGAGCCTGTAATTAATGCGGCAAGAACAATAAAGGCTAACAATCCGTGCAAAAGAGTTTCCATACCGGAGACCGCGGACCATGTGAGATGCCAAGCAAGGACAAAAAAGAGACCAACCCATGCGATTTTCGATTTATATGACTCAACAAGTTTACGCGCTACAGTTTCCGCGGAAATCCCAAGCGCGGTCAGCACGACCCAGCCGAGGATATATATCCACGCGTAGGGTGCGAGGTTGAGGAAATAGCCTAGCGAGAGGAGAAACGTCCAGAGCGGTGCGGTAGAACCAGCCGATTTTTCTCCGAGTCGAAACGCCCATTCGCCATGCTCGGCAAAATTTCGTGCGTATGTCAAATGAATCCACGTGTCGTCCAGCGGGAAACCGATTCGATATATTGCCCCACTCATCAGCAGGTATAACAACACTGCGAACAGCGCGACCATCGCAATCTGGATTTTCCGATCAACGCGCGGATTCGATGCGGTAGAGGCGCGCTCCATCCACTTCTCCTAAAAATGTAAACCCTGGATTCTCATCCGGTTCATCGTATAGGTCTTGAATTGCATCGAAAGTGCCGCCCTGTTCCAGCACCAGATATTTACCGTTGAACTTTTCAGCCACCGCGAGGATCGTAGACTCGTCGCCGAATGGCAATGCAACCGCAGGTCGATTCGAAGCGATGAAATAGCCCGGAGGGTTACGGACGATCACCACATCGTTCGGTCTGATCCCCTTCTCCTGAAGCATTTTCTCCACCGACGGGTAAATGGCATCGTCCTGCGCCCATCCGTTCGCAACAACGCGGAAATTGACGAGATAAATCGTCATCGTTACAGCAAGCAAGACGAGGGCGGTTAGAAATACCGGCAGCGCGTGTCTATCCATGAATTTGCCGCGCTGCCGCAGCCAATGCAGGACGGCATCCACCCCGATCGGCGCGGCAACCCACCACATCGGCTGGAATGCAGCGCCCGCGTGAAAAAAACTTCCGCGCGAGCCGGCGAACGGAAATACGATCGTCATCGCAATAAATAAAATAAGCCATCCTGTTATTGCGATGCGCGCGCGTAAATTGATTCGCAATTGCTTTAAGCCAAGCAGGACGAATGGAAGCAGGAATATCTCGCCTTGCGCGGCGAAAGCATTGCCAAGATTCGATTGAAATGCGGCGATGCGGTCTTGCAAAGCGGCTTGCCAACCTGCTTGTAGGAATCCTTCGCGGGTCAACGCGTCCGGCGGATAAATAAATGTTTGGTTGTAGTTTTCGAGCCAGAGTAATCGTCCGCCACCGGGGGCAAGGAAGGACTCAAACAACGTGTAATTGCGATAATGCCAGAAACCCATGACGAGGATGTACCCAAAACCAACCAAAAACCATGAGAGCAATAATCGGCGAATCAGCACACTTTTAGGTTCCGGGTCGGCGTATTTAATTTTCCTCTTCGGGAGGAAGAGCGGACTCTTCCAAATCATGGTCAGAACTGCCAGCCCGAGCCAGAGCAACCCGTCACTCCGCGCGAGGGTGAGGAAACCAGCCAGCACACCGAGCGTGAGAGGAATCCATCGCTCACCGCGCGGGGCAATGAGAAGAAATGTTGCGCCGAGGATCATGCACAACGCATAATTATCAGGAACAGGCATGAAAGGCGCGTAATACATCGAGAAGATCGAGAGCAAACCAGCCACAAAAGCGAAACGCGGGCGATGCGAAACTTTGAAGGCAAGCGTCGCCACAATAACCGGCACACAGGCGGAAAGGAGGATGAACGGCGCGCGTCCAGCCGCGTAGGTTGTAAGCCCGGTGAGCCACATCCCCAGCGCGGAAACGATAGACGCAAGCGGCATCCAATATGTATGTGATGGATTCGGGAGTCCTTGAGGGTCGCTAAGGTAATTCCAAATGTATGGTTCGGTGAAGCCCTTGCCTTGCGCGAGTTGAATGCCGCCCGCGAAATAATAATCGGCGTCCATGTAGCCCGGCAGGTCTTGAAAGCGTGAAATAATGAACGGGACTAGCAAACCGACGGCGAACAGAATCGCGTATTGACGTCGGTTCATGGACGAACTCCCACTTGTTCGAGCCATGGGCGCGACGCGCGGACAACCTGCCAGCGCATCCAGTAGAGGGCAACGATCGTCGCGATGGGAGGAACGAGGGTTAGAATATCGGCGTAGCCGCGTTTTGCTGTAAGAATTTGGGGTACATAAAAAATGAAAGGTGCCGCGAAGGCGAAGCTCAATACCACCATGCCGGCAAGGACGCGGCGGCGATGCCACCGTTCCCAAACGAGCGCAATGACGAGGACCAGCGGCAGTGTCAAAACAACAAAGTCTGATTCGAAGATCGCAAAACCCATCAACGGTGTGACCGCCAGCGAAAGCGATGCCGTCCACACGATACGACGAAAATTCGAGCGTAACGCGCCGAGCCATTCAAGAAAAACGAGGACGCCGAGCGCGAGCGCTACAACCGAAGCGATCGGCAATTGCGAATCGAAAAACCATAACGACAAATACGAATTGAGATTCAAATTAACTCGATCATACCAATCAGAAAGAACCGCGCGGATGTACGGGAGTCCCCAGCCCGGGTAGGCAAGGAACGAAACGACGAGCAACACAAACAGCGTCATCCCAAAACCACTGAACACTTTCCAGCGTTTATTTGCGATAACGGCTACCATGATAAACAAAAAGAACAGCGCACCCACTTCCCATTGATAGGCTGTGAGAAGCAACAGCGCGCCGGCGAGTTCATCGTTGAAGGAACGGAGAGCGAGCAGGATGGAAAGGTAAAGAAATAGGAGAAAGATAGCAGAGGAGGTAGAGATTAGGGACTGTAGACTGTAAAAGCCAATCAGTCCGAAGACAACGAGAGAAGTATAAAGCCAGCGCGGCGGTTCCCATTCGGAAAGGCGAATCGCGAATACCACAGAAGCAACCAGCGCGGCTTCAGCGGACAGCATCCAGATTCCGCGGGCAAGGGAGAAATCGGAGATTAGCGCAAGGGGGGTGTAAAGTAAAACGATAAAAAATGGATCGTTCAACACATAGCCGTATTCGCTTGAAAACGCATTGCGCCCATAAACCAATTGCTGGACACGTTCGGCAATTGTCGTGCTGTATGGACCAACTTGCTCAAAAAGAAACGCACGCGCGCCGTTCCAGCGAAGATACAACCATTCGCCTCCGGGCAAAATGCGGGCAAGGGTAAGATTGATTGCGAGCAAAACGAGGATCCCAATCAGAATCAAAAAGAGAAGACGAATCTCTTCGCCGCTCAACCCTTTGCGTGTTTTGCGAATATCTTGGAAAGCCATTATTGATTTTTCTTGAAGGGTGTCATCCTGAGCGGAGAAAAGCGAAGTATCGCCTCCACATCAATCGAGACCCTTCGGTCGCAGCCAACGCTCCTTCAGGGTGATACAACGCTGTCATTCAATCACAAACCGAAAGATCGGGCGCGTGGGAGAATTTCGCGCGACCTCTTTGAAACCAGCCTTGACGAACGCGGAGGCTGTCCCGGTGAAGGCAAACGGCGCGGGCATTTCCTTGCTTGTCTCTGTGGGATAGCCCTCCACGATCCTTCCGCCTTTTTTTTTCACAAAGTCCACTGCGGCATTCAACAGTTCGACATTGATTCCCTGCTTGCGGAATTTCTTCGCCACGAAAAAACACGGTACAGACCACACTTCCTGTTCATCCACAGGTTTGAGAACTTTCGAGTGAGCCAATCGTTCATACGCAGAACGCGGCTCCACAGCCACCCACCCCACCACCTCGCCGTGCAAATAAGCAAGCAATCCTGTGACCGTTCCCGAATCCACGATGGATTTGTGCATCTGCCGCGTCTCATAGCCTTTTGCTTCATCGTAGGCTTTGCCGCGCAGTTTCCAGTGCATGCACCAGCATCCGCCGCACGCACCGTGAGAGCCGAAGAGTTCTTCGAGGTCGGTCCACAAGTTTCGTTTGAGAGGTTTGAATGATAGATCGCTCATAAAATTTTCCGCTGGTCGAGTTGCCTGAGCGTTCTTTGCGAAGGCGTATCGAGACCAGAATGTTCAAAAGTTATTTTGTTACAAGAGTCCTTTACGGCATGTGGTCCCGATACGCCCCTTCGGGGCTACTCGACCACCGAGTTTCTCACACCACCAGCACATTCAACTTCTTCGGCAGAATTTCGTATTCAAAATCTCGAATCCAATCAGGGAGTAGTTCGCCGTCGGTGTGGGCGGGAGAGGGTGATTCGAGATGAAGGAAAATTTTCGTCGTGTGCACTTCGCGCATCCCTTCGAGTTCAACATAACTGCCTTTATCCTCATTGAACGCACGCGGCAGGGCTTGGAAGAGTCCGAGGCGGGTGGCGCGATAGCCGAAGGCGAGAGTCAACTTCCCGTCGAAAGGATTCGCGTGAGGCGTCATGAAAAATCCGCCAGTGCGTCGTCCGTTGCCGATCGAGATGAACGAAAATTTTCCAACGTATTCGCCATCGTCCCATTTGATTTTTCCCGTCCATTCGGGTTTGTCCAGGATGCTCTGCACCGCCGCGACGAGATAACGGGCGATGCCTTTGATCCAATGGATTTTTTCGTGCTTGATGGTAACGTACGGCTCGAGCCCCGCGCCTGAATTGTTGACAAAATACTTGCCGTTGAACTTGCCGAGGTCCATCGCGCGGGTCTTTCCGCTTGCAATGACGCGCGCAGCATCGTTGAGATCGGTCGGCAGACCGAGCGCGAAAGCGATGTCGTTCGCGGAACCCGTCGGCATGATCCCCAGCGGACCAATCGCTTCATTCGCAGGGGCGGCTTGCATCAAACCATTTGCGACATCGCCCACCGAACCGTCCCCGCCCGCGACGATGATCGGCGAAAATTTATCACGCGCGGCTTGTGCGGCAAGTTCGATGAGCTGACCTTTACGCTCCGAGACAGCCAGGTCGAATTTCACGCCTGCGGCATTGAGCGCGGCTTCAGCTTCCGCCCAGCGTTTCTGCGAGTTCCAGCGATTCGAGTATGGATTCAGAATAACTTTTGCCGTCATCTAGCCTCGAGCAGATCTTGTTGCATCTTGTTTAGCCACAGCGCGCACACCGTCCGTGCCGCGAGCACGTCGGTGCGAGACGGCAGAGATTTTGAGATTTTTCTCGGAGAACTCTGAGTTCTCTGTGGCAAAGTCTTTGAGCGCGTTCAAGGATATGGTATTTCAATTTTACCTGACTTCCAACTTTTAATTTGCGATATCAAAACTGCAACGAAGATGACGACACAACCAAAAACTTGAATCGGCTGTAGCGTTTGTCTCAGCACGAGCCAGCCCGCAAGGGCGGCGAAGACCGCTTCAAGGCTGAGAATCAGCGCGGCGTCGGTGGGAGGCGTGTGTTTTTGGCCCCACACTTGCAGAGTGTATCCAATCCCGATCGAGATCGAAGCGCGGAAAAGAATCGCGCCGATGAGCGGAAGAGCCGTCAGTGGTGAGAGGTCTTCGACGAAGAGTCCGCAGATGAAGTTGAGAAATCCACTGATGAAGAAATGGCCCGCCGCGAACGAAACGGACTCGAATTTGGACGCGAACCTGCCAAGCACGACAACGTGCAATGCCCAAAACGTGGAGCCGATGACTTCGAGCGCGTCACCTCTTTGGACCTCAAACTTGCCTCCCGTGGACAGGAAAAACGCCCCCACTCCCGCTAGCACGACCGCCAGCACGTCCACCCAGTGCGTTTTCTCGCGGAACATCACCCACAACAAAAACGGAGTGAACACCACGTACAGGCTGGTGAGGAAACCCGCGTTGGCGATCTTGGTGTAGAACAGCCCCACCTGTTGGAAGGCTGTGGCGAAGAACAGAATCGCGCCCGCGATGAGCATCCACTTCCATTGGTCTTTCGTGACCCTCATCCCGCGAGCCCCTTTCGGGGTAAACGGAATCAAAATCAGCGCGGCGAGCATGAAACTCACGCCGTTGAACAGGTATGCAACCTGATACCGCGCCGCCACTCCCTGAGTGACGAATCCCGTCCCCCAGATGATGGCGACCATGAATAGAAGTAAATCTGCTTTGAGGCGCATGAGAGGTGGATATCCTATGATTTGTTGTTGGATTATTTGGGACGATATATAATGCAGTATATAAGAAATTATACAGCCTCTAGGCTCCAGAGAAAAATCTATGATAAAAAACAAATTACTACGAATGGACAATTTAGGCATCGTTGTAGAATCCCTCGATGAGGCCATCTCTTTTTTCACCGAACTTGGCCTGAAGATGGAAGGGCGAGCCATAATCGAAGGAGAATGGGCTGGGCGCGTCACCGGGCTGGGCTATCAGCGGGTCGAGATCGCGATGATGGTCACCCCCGATGGCCATAGCCGCCTTGAGCTCTCCCGATTTCTCACCCCGCCTATAGTCGCCGATCACCGGACAGCCCCGGTAAACGCTCTCGGCTACCTACGCGTCATGTTCACCGTGGACGAAATCGACGAGACGCTCACCAGGCTTCACACGCGCGGCGCGCAGCTCGTCGGTGAAGTAGTTCAATACGAGGACTCTTATAAACTCTGCTACATCCGCGGACCAGAAGGAATTCTCATTGGGCTGGCTGAACAACTCGGTAACAATTGAGTAGCGAATGCTTAATAATATCCTTGACCGAGGAATTTTTGCCAATCTTCGGGCGATAAAGGCAACTTGAAACAATCCATCATCCACATCGCTCTCGTCGTTAGAGACTACGATGAAGCCATCGCGTTTTACACCGAGAAACTTCACTTCACGCTCGTCGAAGATTCGTACCAGCCTGACCAGGATAAACGCTGGGTGGTGGTCGCTCCGCCCAACTCAACGGGGACAACACTGCTTCTGGCGAAAGCGTCCAAGCCAGAACAGGAACCTTTCATCGGGAATCAAACAGGCGGGAGGGTATTTCTCTTCCTCAACACCGATGATTTCTGGAGAGACTATAACGAAATGGTTTCCAAAGGAATCAAGTTTGTCAGGGAGCCGAAAGAGCAACCGTATGGACTGGTCGCGGTGTTCGAGGATCTGTATGGCAATTTGTGGGACTTGTTGCAGGTCAATGAGAAGCATCCGTTGTTTAGGCGGTGAAAGCGCGGTGTTACAATTGACCGGGTAACTCATGTACAACCTCCCCCAGATCGCCGAAGAAAAAGACGAAATGCGCGAAGCAGTGCTTCATGCCCGCGCCTACAAGCCCATTTACGTCAAAATCAAAGTCAACTACGGATGCAACCTCAAGTGCGAGATGTGCAAGCACTGGCGCGAGACGCGCGAACCACCCATCTCTATGGATCGCTTCCGTGAGATCATTTCCGAATTGGCAGAACTCGGATGCAAGAAGATACATTTCTCAGGCGGCGAGCCGATGCTTCGTCCGCAACTGCCTGACCTTGTCGAACACGCGACTCAACTCGGAATGCGCGTCACGCTCACGACCAACGGCACGCTAATTGACAAGGTCAAAGCCAAGCGACTCATCGAGGCGGGTCTGCGCGGCGTGAATGTTTCGATCGATTCGCCCCTCCGCAAGATGCACGAAAAGATTCGCGGCGTCGAAGGTTCGTTCAAGCAAACCACGCGAGCGGTTTCACTCTTCAACAAATATTCACACAAAGGCAAATTGACCGTCCGTATCAACACGGTAGTCGGGCGTTCTAATTATCAAACGCTTGCCACACTTCCCGATTTGGCTCACGAACTCGGCGCGGATGGAATCAACTTGATCCCTGTGGACGATCGCTGCGGCGAGCATCTCTCGATGCGGAAGAAAGACATCGCGCTGTACAACTCCGAGATCGCGCCTGTCATCGAGAGGCGCGCCCAAGAACTGGGCATCAACATCGCGGACGAGGATGCGTTTCCATTTGGAAAAGATGATACCGAAGTCAAGTTAGGACGCGCTGGACGATACGCCTTCGGCTACTACAACACGCGTCCCTGTTACGCGCCGTGGACTCACAGTCTCATTGACTTCAACGGGCTGGTTTACGTCTGCTGCATGACACGCGAACAGATCCAACCTCTCGGCGATGTTCGCAAACAATCCTTCAAGGAAATTTGGGAAGGCGCGGCATATCGCCAGATCCGCTTGAACATGCACCCGCCTGCGCTCAAGCCCTGTCAGCGCTGTGATGATTTTATGGTTGAGAATAAAAAGATTTGGGAAACGATCGGACCGTACTAACCTGTGTCATTGCGAGGAGCGTTCTTTGCGACGAAGCAATCTCGTGTAAAGGGGAGATTGCCACGCCGCACTCGCCGTTTAAGGCTCGGCGGCTCGCAATGACACTTCTTGTCAACTTAAATCCGAAAACATATCCGCGCGGTCGTCATCGTCCCACGCGCTGGCTTGATTGAACGTAGTGAGATCGGCGGCGGTGAACGTCGCGGCGGCGATGGGCAGAGCGACAGGCATATCGAGTCCTTGCTGGCACGCGAGACACACACGACCTCCGCGCGTATTGTTCGTATGCTCGTCGCAAAATCCGCGCCCGCATTTGATACACTTCCCCAACGCGGGATTATCGCACCGATGCGGCACCAGATAACCGATCACCATTTCACATTGCTCAGCGGATTTGTCTGCCATGAATATTGCTCTCCTAAATTTGCAAAGTCGGCGTTCTCTTACGCCGATGCGCGTTAGACCTGCGGCGCGCATTACACAAAGAAATATGAAAATCGCTCTCCTCACTGAAAAGTATACACCCGACATCGGCGGGCTGGCAATCTCCTCCGAACGACTCGCGCGCCTGTTGACTTTTGCGGGACATGAGGTACGCGTTTTTTCCCCGACGGGAAGTCTGCTCCCCTCCGATAAGCGGACTCACACCACTGACAGAGCCTCCGTCACGCGCTTCGGCGCACACAAACGCGTGGACGATACGCTCGTCCACTGGTTCGATCTCATCACCGAAGAACATGCGCGCGATCCATTCGATGTGCTTCACGCCTACTTCCTCACACAAGCGGGATTCGTCGCAACACTCGCTGGAAGATATTTGAATGTTCCGAGCGTTGTTTCCATCCGCGGCAACGACGTGGACCGCGCCGCGTTCGACCCATCCCGATTCTCGCACTCAATGTTCGCGCTGCAAAACGCGAACATGGTCACCGCCAACGCGAAAGAGTCGATTCGCAAAGCGAAAGCATTTTTTGATCGTGAGGTCGTTTTGATTCCCAACGGAGTGGATGCAGATCATTTCAAGCCGATGGAAAAGAATGCGGCGTTGTTAGAATCGCTTGGCATTCAATCAAGCCTACCAGTGCTAGGCTTTGTTGGTGAATTGCGCGAGAAAAAAGGACTCAAGACCCTCCTCCCTGCTTACGCGCAAGCAAACAAAAGGCAACCGACCACCCTTCTCATCGTCGGTGAGGTTCGCCACGGCGAAGACCACCAAACCTTCGATGAGATGCGTGAATCTATTCCCGAATCAAAGATCATCGTCACAGGGTACATCCCGCCCGGCGATCTGCCCGCGTATTACTCGCTGATGGATGTCTTCGTTCACCCGTCCCTGCACGATGGGATGCCAAACGCGATCCTTGAAGCGATGGCGTGCGAAAGAGCCGTCATCGCCACGCCCGCTGGCGGGACAAAAGATATTATAGAGGATGGAAAGAATGGTATGCTTGTCAACGTCAATGACGCAAACATGCTGGCAAAAAATATTCTCGAATTGTTAGATGATCGTGAGAAACGCGAGTCGCTTGGCAAAAGTGCGAGAGAATTCGTTATCAGCAAGTTCAAGCCAGAACAGGAATTGACGGCAAATTTGGAAGTCTATCGAAAGCTTGGATTGAAAGCGTAATCGAAAGGAAGGTTCGTATGGCTTATTACTTGGTCACAGCCAAACCGATCCAATCGAAAATGAACGACCTGCGCAAATGGCTTGACTCAGGCGAGATCCGCGCGATGCGCCCGTTTGGGCAGGCGCTTCAAACGAGACTCGACAAAGCCCGCTGGCAAGCAGACGGCGTGGCGATATGGGAGGAAGTGGATTATTGCGTCCCGCCGCTGGTACAGGAACGCGCCGCCGTGCTGGACGATTATTTCACTGATTTAAAAGTGCAAAGTGTGAACAAGGGGGATGGCTGGAAGCAGATCGAACCGTTGAAAAATCTCTGGGAGAACAATGACTAACCTTTTTGACTCAACCAACTCTGTCAAGTCTGAGTTGAACAAACAAAGATATATCGCCTCGGACGAAATTTCGACGATCGTGTATCTTGCGCAGAAACTGGGCAAGCCGCTCCTCACCGAAGGTCCCGCAGGCGTGGGGAAAACGGAACTTGCCAAAGCCATCGCAGGCGCGACGGGACGCGAATTGATCCGCTTGCAATGTTACGAGGGACTCGATGAATCCAAAGCGCTGTATGAGTGGGAATATTCCAAACAATTGCTGTACACGCAACTCCTGCGCGATAAATTGAACGACACTCTCGGCAAGGCAGAATCATTGAGTGAAGCTGCTGACAAACTCGCTCAGGAAGAAGATGTTTTCTTCTCGGAAAGATTCCTTTTGCAGCGTCCATTGTTGAAAGCGATATTGAGCGAGCAACCTTCCGTATTGTTGATTGATGAAATTGACCGCGCCGACGCCGAGTTCGAAGCCTTCCTGCTCGAAGTGTTGAGTGATTTTCAAGTCTCTGTGCCTGAGTTAGGGACACTAACCGCGAAGCACAGACCGTTTGTAATTCTTACATCAAACAACACGCGTGAGTTATCCGAAGCGTTGAAGCGGCGATGCCTGTACCTTTTCATTGATTATCCGACATTGCAGGAAGAACTGGCAGTTGTGCGCCTCAAAGTCCCAGATCTGAACCCAAAGCTTGCACAGCAAGCCGTTGAATTCGTGCAACGCCTCCGCAAAGCCGATATGCGGAAGTCGCCGTCCATCAGCGAGACATTGGATTGGGCGAATGCACTTGTGGCGTTGAACGCGTCCAATTTGGATAAGGACGTGTTGGAAGATACGATATCCGTTTTGTTGAAGCATGAAGCAGATCTGCAAAAGGCGAAGCGGCAATATATCAATCCCCCGCCTCCGCCCAAACAGAAACCGATGGATGATTTTGGAAGATTCACAAATAATTGATTTGTTGCGTAGGGGCGGGGTTTCCCCGCCCAGGGCGAGATGACCTCGCCCCTACGGAGAACATGAAATGGAATCCCGCATCCTCCAATTGATTTCAGCCCTGCGCGCGAGCGGGGTGCGCGTGTCGCTGGCGGAGTCTGCCGAGGCGTTCTCCGCGGTGGACATCATGGGGATTCAAGACCGCGAGGAGTTTCGTTTGTCGTTACGCGCCACGCTCATCAAAGACCTGAAAGATATTCCCGTATTCGATAAATTATTCCCGTTGTTCTTCGGCACAGGGACACCGCCGATGATGGGCGGAAATCCATCCGATGACTTGACTCCCGAAGAGGCGCAGATGCTGGCAGACGCGTTGCGGCAGTTCGCGGAGAATCTGCGTCAGCGGATGCAAAGGCTGATGAACGGCGAGCAACTGTCCCGTGCGGAGCTGGAAGCGCTGGGTCAAATGGTCGGATTGAATCAAGTGGACGACCTCCGTTATCAAAATTGGATGGCGCAGCGGATGATGCGCGCGCTTGCGTTCCCCGAAGTCCGCGAGGCGTTGAAAGAGTTGATGGAACAACTCCAGCAGATGGGCATGAGCCGCGACCGCATCGATCAGATGCGCGAGATGATCCAACAAAATTTGCAGGGGATGCGCGAGCAGATCGATCAATTTACGGGCGAACGCATCGCCGAGAACATGAGCGAACGACCCCGCGGCGAACGCATGGACGACTTGATCAACCGCCCATTCCACGCGCTGAGCGATGCCGATAAAAAAGTTTTACAAAACGAAGTGAAGCGGCTCGCCGCAATGCTGCGCACAAGAATCGCGTTGCGGCAGAAGCGCGCCAAAAGCGGACAACTTGACCCGAAGGCGACCATCCGCGCGAACTTGAAATATCACGGCGTGCCGATGGAGATCAAACACAAAGACCGCGTGCGCAAACCGAAGATCGTGGTCATTTGCGACATCAGCACTTCGATGCGCTTTTGCTCCGAGTTGATGTTGAGTTTTCTATTTGCCTTGCAGGGACAAGTCCGCAAGACGCACGCCTTCGCGTTCATAGACCATCTCGAGTCCATTTCAGAGGATTTCAGCGGTTCCAACGCGGACGAAGCGATTGCTTCCGTTCTGTGGCGCATGCCCAGCGGATCGTACAACACCGACCTCGGCTGGTCACTCAATGATTTTCAGAACGAATACATGGATACGCTCAACGGGCAGACGACCCTCATTATCGTCGGCGATGGACGCAACAACTACTACGATCCGCGCCTCGATATTTTCTCCACCATGAGCCGCCGCGCTGCGCGTACGATTTGGCTGAATCCTGAACCTCCCTACTTGTGGCACGGTGACAGCGACATGCCCAAGTACGCGCCGCTATGCAACAACGTGTTGAAGGTCAGTAATTTGAGGGAATTGGCAGAGGCGGTGGATTCGTTGCTGGCGGGGTGACAACAACCAGCGATCATTTTACAGGAGTATAATTTGGGAGGATATGCGATATGGAAAACATCGAATTCGAATGGGACGATGAAAAAGCCAAAGACAACATGAGCAAACACGGCGTCAGCTTTGAGGAAGGAGCGACCATCTTCAACGACCCGATGATCGCCACCGTGTTCGACCCCGACCATTCGAAGCGCGAAGAACGGTATATTTCCATGGGAGTTTCGGCTCAAGGTCGCCTGTTAGTCGTTGTGCATACCGAACGAGAAGAAAGAATTCGATTGATCAGTTGCAGAAAAGCAACAAATGCCGAGAGAAAAGCTTATGAAAACAACTAACAAGAAAAAGAAAAATAGTGAAATGCGCGCCGAATACGATTTCAGCAAAGCCGAGCGCGGGAAGTTCCATCGTCCATTGGAAAAAGGCTATACCGTCCGCGTCCATCAAAAAGATGGAACAACAACAGTTAATCATTATGCCCTCACGGAAGGTTCTGTTTTGCTCGCCCCCGACGTACGCGAGTATTTTTCCGATTCGCAATCGGTCAATGAAGCCTTGCGCTCCCTGATCCGCTTAATGGAGAAAGTGCCTGCGCGCAAATACAGCGCACAAAGATCACCCGCGCGGCAGGTGGCGGAAAAGTAGCGCGGCGATAATCCCAAGTACGCGCTGTTGTGCAACAATGTGCTGAAAGTCAGCAATTTGAGGGAGTTGGCTGACGCGGTGGATTCGTTGTTGGCGGGGTGACCCCCACACCCTGCCTCCCCCAAATCCGACGAACCCCGGTCGGATTTGGGGGAGGTGTCCGAGGGACGGAGGGGGTAAAAGTCGTATAATCGCCTCATGGCAAAAGCAAGCAAGCGCAAACAGCCAAACGACGAAACTTCACAACTCTACAATATTCTCACCCGCGCGAATCAGATCGCCAGCAACACCGAGCTGGATGATCTCCTCAACCAAATGCTCGACCTCATGATCGAGGTCTGCGGCGGCAACGCGGGCACGCTCTACTTGCTTGATTCAGAAAAAGATGAACTCGTCTTCAAAGTCATTCGGGGACCCAACAGCGACAAAAGTTTAGTTGGCAGGCGCATCAAAACAAATGCAGGCATCGCGGGCGCGACTATGAGTCAACAAGATCCGCTCGTGATCGAAGACCTCGCACACGACCCACGCTGGCAAAAAGTATCGCGCAGTTCAGAGGGTCTGCGCAATGTCATCTCCACTCCCCTGCTCTTGCGCGGCAAGCCCATTGGCGTCGTACAAGTCTTCAACTACTCCCACACCCCGTTACAGATCGTGCAAATGCTCGGCGCGCGCATGGCATCCGAGATCGAAAAAGCCATGCTCTTGGAAGCCAGCCAGCAACGGACGGCGCGCCTCGAAGCGTTGATCGACATCATCGGGATCATCGGCTCGAACCTCGACCGCGACCGGGTTCTCCACCTCATCGTCCGTTATGCCCGCGATCTGCTCCGCGCGGAACACGCATCGTTGTTTTTAATTGACGAAGAGAAGAACGATATTGTTTTGCACATCTCATCAAGCGAAGCGAAGGTTCCTGTTTTGCGCGTCCCGCGCGGACAGGGAATCATCGGCGCCGCCATCGAAAGCGGCGACATCATTTTTGTGCCGAATGTTCACGAAGATGAGCGGCATTTCAAAGACGCAGAACCGATCACAGGTGTCACGACAACATCCCTGATCGCCGTCCCGCTGATTACGCAAGCGGTTCTACTCGGACAGGAACTTGGGTCCGCACAACCGCAGATCATCGGCGGCATCGAAGCCATCAACCGCGAGGACGGCGTTTTTACCAATGAGGATGCCAATCTCCTGCAAACTCTTGCAACCCAAGCCGCGACGGTGTTCCAGATCGCCAAGCTCTACGGCGACGCGAACGAACTCTTCCTCGATACGATTCAAGCCATGGTGGCATCGATTGACGCAAAAGACCCATACACGAACGGACATTCGCAGCGCGTCAGCGAATTTTCGGTCGCCATCGGCAAACAAATGAATCTCCCTCCCGAAACGCTTCATCAATTGCGAATCGGCGCGCTGCTTCACGACATCGGCAAGATCGGCATCCCCGACACCATTCTCAGCAAGCCCGGACACCTGACCGAAGATGAGATCAACACCATGAAGCAGCATCCCGCCATCGGCGCGGGAATCATGAAGAATGTGCGGCTATTGCGGAACGAAATCCCTGCCCTTGCGGAGCACCACGAACACATGGATGGCACGGGCTACCCCAACCACTTGAAGGGGGATCAGATTTCCCTGTTCGGAAGAATCGTCGCCGTCTCCGACGTGTTCGACGCGCTCACGTCCGACCGCCCTTACCGCGGCGCTCTCGATGTGGAGGATGTGCTCAACCGAATGCAAAAAGATTCAGGCTCGCACTTCGATGACGCGTGCGTACAGGCAATGATCAAAGCGTATTTGGCGGGAGAGATCAAAACACAAAAAGACCGCGAGAAAGCCAAAATCAATTAGAAACTCGCTTCCCCTTTTCACAATCCCGAAGGGATGGCATTGTTATTATGAAATGACACCTCTTCGTGGTTGAATCAAATCCATCGCAAGTCTAGAACCATTTGACCCCTTCGGCGTCGTCAAACAAGCGTAAGCGTTGGCAGATTTGCAAAGAGACTCACACCTTTGTCGGCTTGCCTTTTTCTACCATCGCTTGTAAGATAACCTCATGCCGAAAATTCTCATCGTAGATGACGACGTGACCATCACCAATCTCATGCAAATGCTGGTGAGCATGGAAGGTCACCAGCCGACGACTGTCAACGACAGCCTGAAGGCGATCGAAACCGCGCACTCTGTGAATCCCGACCTGATCACTCTCGATCTAATGATGCCAGACCTGACGGGTTTTGAATTATGTGAACTCCTTCGTAGGGATCCAAAATTCGCAAAGGTTCCCATCGTCATCGTCAGCGCGAAGGACGATCTTGAAAGCAAAGAGAGAGCCAAACGCGTCGGCGCAACGGATTACATCACCAAACCCTTTGATATGGATGATTTCATCAGCAAGATCAAAACGTTGACGAGTTAATCTATTTCTTGACCTCTTGCGAGAGTCCCTTTTTGCCGCAGAGAGCACAGAGAAAATGAGGTTAAGAACTTTTCTCAAAGGTCCCTGTGGAACTCTGCGGCGACGCAAGAGTCACCTATGCATGAGGTTTAGTGTACACTTGGGGACATGCCTGAACCCGCCATCGAAACAAATCAACTCACGAAATCGTTCGGCGATGTGCGCGCGGTGGACGCGATCGATCTCCGCGTCGGCGCGGGCGAGATCTACGGTTTTCTCGGGCTCAACGGCGCTGGTAAAACGACGACAATACGCGCGCTGCTTGGCATGCTCCGCCCAAGCGCGGGAAATGTAAAAGTGTTGGGGCAGGCTGTCGGTCCGAACGGACGCGGTCCGTGGGCGAGAGTCGGGCATCTCGTCGAGACTCCAACTGCATATCCCGAATTGACCGTGCGCGAGAATTTGGACGTGGCGCGGCGTCTGCAAGGAATCCAACACGCGGATGCAGTGGATAACGTGATCGAACGACTCGCGCTCGCTTCGTACGCGGACAGGAAGGCTGGCACTCTTTCGTCGGGAAATCTACAACGCCTCGGGCTGGCGCGCGCTTTGTTGCATGAACCCGAATTGTTGATCCTCGACGAACCCGCCAACGGACTCGACCCTGCGGGTGTGGTTGAAATTCGCGAACTGTTACGAACGCTTGCGAACGAAAAAGGCGTGACGATCTTCATGTCCAGCCACATCCTGACCGAAGTGGACAGGCTTGCGACGCGCATCGGCATCATCCACAAGGGACGCTTGATCGAAGAACTCGACGCCGACAAACTCGAAAAAATACGCACCCAGAGACTCGAAATACAAGCGCGCAATCTCGAAGCCGTGCAGATCAGTTTGCAGAGCGCGGGATACAAATTTATGTTGAAAGATAAGACCGTCGTGCTTGAAGATGAATATGCGATCGAAAACCCCGACAACATCGCGCACATGCTTGTCAACGCGGGCGCGCCGCCCACGCGGCTGGCTGTGGAACACGAAAATTTGGAAGATTATTTTTTACGCTTGACGAACGACATGTCATTGCGAGGAGCACCTCGTGAGTCGGAGGCTGCATCGTCGCCAAAGGACGACCTCTCACGGTGACAAACTTGATTTCCGCAATCTGGGCAGAAACTCTCAAAGCCCGCCGCTCGAAGGTACCACTCCTCACAGCGCTCGGATTCTGCCTCGCGCCGTTGATGGATGGTTTGTTCATGATCATCCTGAAAGATCCCGAAGCCGCGAAGTCCA
This sequence comes from Chloroflexota bacterium, assembly GCA_040753755.1. Lineage (GTDB taxonomy): Bacteria > Chloroflexota > Anaerolineae > Anaerolineales > Villigracilaceae > Defluviilinea. Next base: position 144,970 of record JBFMDB010000003.1, on the reverse strand, counting down.
TGGGGTTGATCAGTGCCAAAGCGCAATTGATGGTGGGAACTGCAGACTGGCAAACCTTCTTCAATGTACTCGCCCAAGCGGTGGCAGTCGGCGGAACGATCGTATTTTCCATCATCACGGCTTGGGTTTTCGGGCGCGAGTTCACCGACCGGACCACCAAGGAGTTTCTTGCAGTTCCCACCCCGCGCGAATCGATTATCGCCGCAAAATTCATCGTCACCGCCGTATGGACATTTGTCTTGGTCTTGCTTGTGTTTTTCGTTGGGTTGGTTGTCGGGACTCTCGTTTCGATTCCAGGTTGGTCGGTTGAACTGCTTGGAAGCGCGTTCGGCGATGTCGCCTTTTCAGGTTTACTCACCATTGCGATGCTGACATTCATCGCGTTCGTTGCAAGTGTTGGGCGCGGAGAAATGGCGGCAATTGGATTCACAGTCCTCATCGTCGCCGCAGCGCAGGTTGCCATCATAACAGGCTGGGGTGATTGGTTCCCATGGTCGGTTGCAGGGTTGTTTAGCGGAGCGGCAGGATCCCGCGAAGAATTTCTTGGCGCGCACAGTTACGTCATCGTATTCATCGCTTCGATGGCGGGGCTTTTGGCGACATTTTACTGGTGGCGAAACGCCGATCAGACGCGGTAAACTTGGTGCATGCCGCCCCTGCCTCTTTTTTCTTTCACCTTCACGGTCCCTCAAAGCGCGATTGACGAGTATGGTCATGTCAACAACGTGATCTATATCCAATGGATGCAGGATGCCGCCACCAAGCATCCGCAGGCAATTCCAGAATTCAAACAACCCGAAAACACAGGTTGGTATGCGCGCGAACATCGCATTGAATATCTTGCACCTGCATTTCTCGGAGAAGAAATCGAAGTTCGCACATGGATCGCGGAGGAGAAACTCTCGCGAGCGCTCCGCAAATATGAATTCATACGAACATCCGATAACAAAGTAATCGCCCGCGGACAAACCTTGTGGTTTTTCGTCAACCTGACAACAGGCAGACCGCTTCCGATTCCCGATGAAATCATGGCGCTGTTTCCGCTGATCCCTGACGAAAACCCGTAATCACGCCGAAAGCAATTTCTCGTATACCTTCAACAGTTTCTTCTGTGATTCATGCCACGTGAATTTCGTCAGCGCGCGCCCGGAGGCAGAGTCAGCGAGGCGCTTGGACAATTCAAAATCATCGAGCAAGGTCAATGCCTGTTGCGCAAAGTCGTCGGAGTCGTTGGGAGAAAACAATAATGCATCCACGTCTTCGCGCGCGAGTTCACGCACGATGGGCAAATTCGATGCCAGCAATGGACGCCCGCCTGCCATATATTCCAGTACCTTGATCGGGCACGCGCCTTGCGTCACATTGCGGTCATTGAAACCCAGCGGCGCGACGCAAATATCCGCATCGGCGATCAACGCGGGAATTTCGTGATGCGGCACAGCGGGCTGGACGATCACACTTCCTTCCACCCCTAGTTTACGAATTTGCTTGGCTAGGAATTTCCTCTGCCGCGAACGTCCGCGCCCGACGATTTTGAGTTGAACTTGTCTTTGCTCGAGAATCTTCGGCAAGGCTTTGATGACCACCTCAAGTCCCTGCCAATCGGCGAGGGTGCCGATGTAAAGCAGAATCGGGATTCGTCCGTTCCGCGGCGGCAATGGCGAGGCGGAAAAGTCCGAAGGGCTGACTCCGTTTGGGATGACTGTGATCGGCTTCAATGGGAGTCCGAGCGAGGCGATGTAGTCGCGTGTCACATTCGAAGGGCAGATGATCGCATCCGAGAGATGCAGAGTCGCGATCTCCTGTTCCTTGATTTTGGTCAGCAAATCCGAGTCAAGCCCGGGATAGTGATATTTGAGTTCAATGGAGGGCAGTCCGTTGACTTCGAAAAGTGTTTTGTAGCCGAAACGTTTTTTGTTTTGCGCGATGGCAAGCCCTTCCCAGATGTTCCGAAAGTGGACAATATCGTACTCCGCATGCAACAAGAGGTGATTGAAAACCGCCTTTCCAAAATGTGTTGCGCGCGCCAGAAAATTTTGTGAGAGGTCCTGCAAAATACGCGTGACTCGCGCCCCTTCGACCACTTCCTCGGTTGGAAGCACGCCATCGTTCGGTGTAAGCAAATGAACATCAAATTGCCCATTGACTAGCCCGCGAATGTTATGCAAAATATGTGTGGACGCGCCTTTCGGGCTGGGCACGATGTCGAAAGCAGTGTAGAGCACGCGAGGCATGTTGAGATTATAAGCGGATATTACAAAGGAGCATTATGGAGGCAATCGTTTGCGGCGGCGGAATTCTGCTCATCGTTGTGCTGATCGTGTTCTTTTATTTGCTGAACACGGCGCGCAAACGCGTCACCGAAACCAATTCGCTCGGCAAAAAACAACTCCTCCCTGTCTACATCTCGCTCGCCGATAAACCCACCTCCATCATTCAGGGGATGAACAAACTTCGGCTTGACGTGCAGAAAACCGAAAAGGCGGGCGATAAATGGCGCTGGGTTCCCCTCATGATTTTCTTTGCCGGCGTCGGCTTGATGCTCGTAGACGGCATCCTGCTTTTGTTTGGTTATTTTTCATACGTTTTCACGGGCGGCGGAGTTGCGCTGTGGATCGCGGCGATCGTGATGGCACGCGGCTTGCGGAAAAGCGACTCCTACGATTTCTCGACTCGTTACAACGGTACGCGCGACATCTTATACACGCTTCGCGACGACCTCAAGCCGGGTTCCACTTTTCTAGGTCACCTCGACCTGACGGGTTCCCTGCTCCCCACCAAGGTGGCACGCACATCCAAAGACGCTCAAAGCCGCGAAACCGAATACTTCCGCGATGAGTGGCTGGCGCTCAAGGCAAAACTCTACGATGGCAACGTCTTGCGTGTTTCTGGGATTCAAAAATCGAAGAAACGAAAATCCTACTGGAAGCGAAGCCGCATCAGCGGCAAGATGAAGAGCAAGCCCGAAAAATTCAAAGGCACCGCGCAGGATCTGAAAGTGCGTATCGTTCCCAACCCCGAAGTATACAAAATTGCCAAAACCAGCAACGAGTTCAAACAAGGCTTGAACATCGGCAAATTCACCATCAGCCAGCTAAGCACCGAAGGCGGCATGATCTCATTCGTTGCCAACTCACCGTTCGAAGATGTGGATCACGAAAACATTTTACAGGTTCTCAAATCTGCATACACCCTCCTGCAAAGAAAGGCGGCATAAATGAGTCGCAAAGTCATCCCGTTCGTTGTCGCGTTTGTTCTGATTTGCCTTGTCATGGCAGTCGCCGCACTGTTCTCGTTCGGCGGTTTTGCAAAGGCGGAAAAATTCGAGGGCGATGTGGTCTGGTCACAACCTTACTCCACTGCCGAAAGCATGAAGGTGATTAACCTGATGGGCGATGATAACGACGAACTCTTCATCCAAAACACAGGAAATGTGACGATCTTTGACGGCAGTGGAAATATCTTATTCAGCAAGGACTATCAATTCCCAAAGACCACCCTCGGCGATGTGAACGGCGACAATCGCGAAGACGTGGTCGTGTATTATCTCGGCGATCTCGGTTATTCAGTGGATTTGATCGATAACGGACAAGTCTCCACGCTCGCGCAGAGCCTGAGCATTGGCAACCCCGCGCGCGTGGCTGTGCTCCGCTTCTCCAGCGGACCTCAAATTGTTTTAGGCGACACAAGCGGCAGACTCCTCTCTTTGAGCCTGAGCGGACAACCACTGTGGGAATATCAGGTCGGGGGCGAGGAAATCCGTGGACTCGATGATGCGCGCATCAACGGGCAGATTCATCTTTCCGCCGCGTCACATGATGGATCACTGGCGGTTTTGGATCAGGATGGAGGAGTCGTCTGGAGCACGAGTCAGGAGTCCCTGCGAAGGATGCGTGCGTTCGATTTCAACAGCGATGGGAATAGTGAAATCCTGACGGGCGGCGAGTTCGGCGCGTTCGTCGTATATTCCGCCACGGATGGTAGTCAACTTTACACGCAAGGAATGGGTCAGGCGGTATCGGAAATCCGCGAAGTGGAATTGAACGGCGAGCCATCGTCGCGCGAATTTGTCGTCGGCGGCAAGGATGGCGGTGTGTGGGCATATTCGATTCAGAACGGCGTAGTGGATCCGATGTGGACAGGCTCGCTTTCGGACAAAGTCACCGAAATTTCAGGTATCGATGTGAATGGCGACGGCACCGAGGAGGCCGTGCTCGGCGACGACAGCGGAACCGTGGCGGTGTTCACGGGTGATGGCTCACGCAATAATCTGGAGAATCACAGCACAGGCATCACGCGCATCGACGTGGGCAGGTTGAACGGCGAACGCTATGTTGTGATCGCGGATTACACCAACGTGCAAGTGAACAAGGTCAATTTCAATTCGATACCGGGATTTCAATACACCCCGCTGATCGTTGGAATTATTGTCTCGGCGGCGATCCTGATCATCGCGGCGATCCTCGCGTCCATACCGAAAAAACCTGAATTGAAAGTATCGTTCCAGGATAAGAGCAAGGAATCGCTGGAAGCTGAACGCCGTATGTTGAAGGAGTCTATTGCAGACGTGGAGCGTCTACGCAAATCAGGCGAAGTGACTGGCGACGCGTACCTCGCGCGGCTCAAACGCCTGCGCGCCGATCTGGCAGACAACGAAGCCGCGTTCAAAGCGGCAGGCTTCCCCATCAAAGTGGAAACGATCCAATGCCCGAACTGCGGCGGCACGCTCGAACTCGGCATGGATAAATGCGAGTATTGCGGACAGGTTCTTCTATCGTAGGACAACACGGCATTTTGTCCTACGCCAAGGATTAAAAACGCGCTCCAAACGGAGCGCGTTTTTGTTCAACTCTAGTGCTCTTTATTGAATGGTAAAACGGACGGTTGCAGTGGGAACACCGTTGAAGAATACCTCTACGCGGTATGTGCCGGTGGGCCAGCCTCCGTCGGGCGGCTCGAAGAAGAAATGGACCGTGCCATTGAACGACTCGTCAACAACCGTGTATTCGACCGTGTCGATGAAGAAGTTCGGGTCAACGCCGTCAACAGTTTCCGCGTACCAGTCGGAGGAAACCCGATTGCCGGCAACTCCGTTATCGAGGTCGCTCACTACATAGACTGTATCGAACAGCCCGAATGTGGAGGTGGTATTGACTCCGTCCGAGTCGAACGCGGTACGCGAATTGCTCAAGGTCGGTTCACCGCCGCCGAAGGAGCAAGCCAGCGTCGATACGATCAATGCCAGCACTGCCAGCAATATGGGTAGTTTGGTTTTCATCACATTCTCCTTTGTAATTGTCGTCGAACAGGGTTTGATTTTTCATGCACCCGCAGTATACCATTCACTGCCATTAATACGACTGTCAACATCATATCACTCGATCTCGATGTAAATACGTTTGTTGATCGCACCTTTGCTTTTATAGTCCGTCACGCGGATCGTCCCAACCTCCCTCGTGTTGCGGACGTGAGTACCGCCGTCGGCTTGGAGATCGAGACCAACGATCTCAACCGTTCGCACTTGCGCGATCCCTTCGGGGAGCAGATTGATCTTCGTGCGTATCAAATCGGGGATTTGGAACGCTTCTTCCCGCGGCAGGAACTTGACTCGGATATCCCGCGCCTCTTTCACCTCTTTATTGACCGCAACCTCGATTTCGCGCACGAGGTCGCCACGCATCGTTTCAAACTCAAAATCCATCCGCCCCTTTAATGGTTCCATGTCGCCGCCCGTGACAAGCGCGCCGTAATCGCGAAACACCGTGCCGCACAACACGTGCAACGCGGTGTGGGTGCGCATCAGTTTGTGTCGCCGCGTCCAGTCCAATGTTCCGTGTGAAGCGGCGCCTGCAGAGGGCATCGGCGCGTTCCCGCCGAGAAAATGCAGAACATCTGCTCCCTGCTTTTTCACTTTATCCACCGGGTACATCAGACCGGCAATCGTCAACGAGCCGAGGTCGCAGGGCTGCCCTCCCCCGCCGGGATAAAACGCAGTGCGGTCAAGGATCACCGCCCGGTCTTCGGTCAGCACCGTCACAACCCCGGCATCGAATTCTTGAAGATAACCGTCGGTTTGATATAACAGTTCGGTCATGACATCTCCGTTCCATGAAGTGTACAGCAAATGATAAAATCAGCCAATGGAATCGGAGGCTGAGATGAGCGCGAGAAAAATCGTGATTGACGGCAAAACCTATCACAGCGTGGACGAAATGCCCGAGGATGTGCGGAGGAATTACGAGGAGGCAATGCGCGGCTTCAAGGAATTCAATGTTGAAAATTTCAGCGGAGCGATGAGCGATATCAAGACCGTCCTTGCAGACAAAAACAATAACGGCACGCCGGATATTTTCGAGGGAAATCAAACCATCAGTGTGGCTGGTCAGACAAAATTCATCGTGGACGGGAGAACCTATAACAACCTCGACGAACTGCCGGCAGAAGCCCGCGCAAAATACGAACACGCCATGTCCTCCCTGGACAGGAACCAAAACGGTATGCCAGATTTTTTGGAAGGCGCGGTGAACCTTCCGGACCAGACCGCCCAAGCGATGTTTTCGAGGGATACCCTTCCGCAGGCTGACACCTCACGCCGCGCTTCATACGCACCATTGACCGGCTCGCCCGCCATCGCGCCAGACACATCCAATGGATTGATGCTGGCAATCGCTGGGTTATTCGTTCTGACAATCTGCGCGCTCGGCGCGATCGGTGTGTGGTATTTCTTCTTGCGGTGAAAATTAGCGTTTGGTTAGAACTTCACCACCCGCTTGACATCGGTTTTGGATTTTTGTATAGTAATTCACGATGAACACATCGGCACGGCAGCCCAACCGGCTAGGCGTGCCTTTTGTTTGTAAGCAACCCATCCCCTCATGAAGGAGAGCCAATGATCCAAGTCAGCGGTCTCGTCAAAGACTATGGAGCGCGCCGCGCCCTCAACAATATTAGCTTCCACGCCAATCAAGGTGAGATCGTCGGATTCCTTGGTCCCAACGGAGCCGGTAAGACCACCACAATGCGAATCCTCACAGGGTATATGCCTCCAACAGATGGAACGATAAACGTGGCCGGCTATGATGTAGTGGAGGAATCGCTGGAAGTTCGTAGGCGTGTGGGTTATTTGCCGGAGACCGTTCCCTTGTACAATGAAATGACAGCCTTTGAATATTTGAAATTCATGGGTGAGTTAAGGCATATACCCGAGGCTGATGAACGCGCGCTCGAAACACTGGAATCGGTCAACCTTGAAGGACGCGCCAATAGTTTCATCGGCACATTTTCAAAAGGGATGCGCCAGCGCATCGGCTTGGCGCAAGCGCTGCTCCATCGTCCTGAAGTGCTGATTCTCGACGAGCCGACCATCGGTCTCGACCCGAGTCAGGTGGTGGAGATCCGCGAAGTGATTCGCGAGATCGGCAAAGACCGCACGGTGTTGTTCTCCACACATATTCTCTCGGAAGCGCAACAGATCTGCGACCGTGTGCTAATCATCAATAAAGGTAAGATCGTTGCGGAGGACACGCCCGAGAATCTGCAATCGAGACTGGTCGGTGCGCAGCGCGTCATCTTGCGCGTGCGCGGCGAATCGGATGATCTGGGGGCAAAACTGAAAAAGATCAAAGGCGTGAAGGATGTCGAATCAAAAGAGGACGGCACATTCGAATTCGAATTCTCCGCCGGGCAGGATGTCCGCCCGCAAGTTGCCAAGACCGTCGTGCAAGGCGGGTATGATCTTTTGGAAATGCGCTCGGTCGGTATGAGCCTCGAAGAGATCTTCCTCGAACTCACCCGCGACACTTCTTCCGGGAAAAAATCATCGTGAGGGAAACACATGCGTAACATTTGGACAATCGCAAAACGCGAATACGATCATTACTTTATTAGCCCCATCGCTTACGTAGTTGCGGTGGCTTTGTTGTTCTTGGTTGGTGGCTATTTCGCCTTGATGTTGCTTGCGGCAAATCAACAAGGCGGATTTGGCACCGGATTTGTACCAGCGATCAACGACCTCAACAACTTGTTTGGTTTCCTGCTCCTGCTCTCGATACCCGCCTTGACGATGCGCGTTTTGGCAGACGAGACCCGCACTGGGACGATCGAACTCTTGCTGACGGCTCCCGTCCGGGACTTTGAACTGGTCGCCGGAAAGTGGCTGGGCAGTTTCTTGTTCGTGCTCACGCTAATCCTTGTGACAGCGTTATACCCGATTATTCTGAATTCTCAAGTGTCGCCCGCCCTCGACTGGAAATTGCTCCTATCATCCTACCTGGCATTGATCCTCCTGAGCGGCGCTTTGATCGCATTAGGCGTGGGAATCTCTGCGATCTTCAGCAATCAGGTCACGGCGTTTATCACAACCCTGGGATTGTTTATCTTCCTGTGGTGGCTGGTGGGCATCCCTGCGAGCCTGCTCCCCGTTGGCGGAGATTTCTTCAATTACATGGTATTGAATTCGCATTTCGGAGGGGCGATCAATCAGGGTAACATCTACCTTGAAGATCTCGTGTATTTTATGAGTCTCATTGCGATCGGTCTGTTTTCAGGTACGGTGGCGATCGAAGTTCGGAGATGGAGATGATGAAGAAGAAATCCAATCAACCTGCGTGGCGAAAATACACATTCGTCGCCTTGATCATCGCACTATTGGCTTGTATTTCCACTGCTTTGCTTGCCGCAGTGCAGGGCATTATCACCCTTCAATTGCTTCCCCCGCTCGAAACCCCGGAACGGCTTATCAATGCCTTGTGGATCAGCTTTGGGTTAACCATCATCGGCATTGGTGTGTACGCTTTCCTCGAACCAGCAAGGATTCAAAAATTCATAACCGGGCGACAGGCGAAATATGGCGGCAATACCATTATCGCCGTGCTGGCATTTGTCACGACACTTGTCATCGTAAACTTCCTTGCGTTCGACAATCCCTACCAAGTAGCCGACATGACCGAGGATCAGGCAAACACCCTCGCGCCGGAATTGATCGCCGCGCTTGATGCAGTGCCGGAAAAGGTCACCGCCACGGCATTCTTCACCCAAAATCGAAGTACAGAGTCGGCTGAACAACTGTTTGGAAACATCAAAGCCAGCAGCAACGGAAAGTTCGAATACGAGTTCGTTGACCCCAACCGCGATCCCCAACGGGCACGCGAAGCAGGCATCACTGGCGATGGAAAAGTGCTCCTGGAAATGGGCGAACGCTCCGAGACCGCTACTACGGCAACTGAAACCGAGATTCTGAAGGCGATGATCCGCCTTATCAACCCGGAGGAACGTGTCATCTACTTCCTCACCGGTCATGGCGAACGCGATCCCGAGCGCGTCAATGATGATAACTCCGCCCTCACCCGAGCCAGCACCACACTGAAGAACAAGAACTACGCTGTCCAGCAATTAAGTCTGCTTGCTGAAAACAAAGTGCCAGAAGACGCGGACTTGATCGTCATTGCAGGACCTTTGCAACCTATTTCAGAAAATGAAGTCGAACTGCTGCGCGCCTACCTGAACGCAGGCGGAGCTTTGCTGGTAATGGCTGACCCAGTTGTATTGACAGACTTTGGCGAGGCGGCAGATCCGCTTGCAGAAATGCTTGCAGAAGATTGGGGCATCACCATCAACAACGACTTCGTGATCGACCTTGCAAGTTCAGACCCCACCCTGGGTGTTGGTTTTTCTGAATCATATGATCCTTCGCACCCGATCACGAGTCAGATCGTCAATCTCGAAACCCTGTTCCCCCTTACACGCAGCCTCAGCCTGACCCCCGGCAAAGAGGGAGTGCAACTCAATCAACTCGTTTCAACCACGGAACGTTCGTGGGGGGAAAGGGATTTCAACAGCCTCACTGACGAGGGCTGGCCCCCCAGCTACGATGAAACGACGGAGTTAGTTGGTCCTCTTGCACTCGCCGCGGCAGGTGAAAACCTGACCACGGGCGGCCGCGTCGTCGTCTTTGGAACTTCGCAGTTTGCGGGCGATCAACTCTTCGATTCATACGGCAACGGCGACCTGTTCGCCAATTCCGTGGACTGGGCGGCAGAGCAGGAGGATATTGCGAATATCACACCCAAACAACCGGTTTCGCGGATCTTCCTCCCCGCCTCCCAGTTACGAATCTTCATGTTGATGCTCGTGGTGGGGCTGGTGATTCCCGGAGTTTTCGTTGCCTTGGGCGTGGTCACCTGGGTACAGCGCCGCAGGCAGGGATAAAACCATGCGCCGTTCAACAATTGGATACTTGCTACTGCTTCTAGTGGCAGTGGGTGCATACTATTTCATCAACAATCGCGAGGAGCCCGCAGACATTACGGTCACGTTCGAGCCAGAGGATGTTGTGACGTACCTCTTCAACGCGGAGGATGGCATTCCCACCGGCATCCGCATCGAGTCGAAGAACGGGGAAGTTGTCGAAGTGGCTAAAAACGCCGATGGCGCATGGGAGTTGATACAGCCGCTCGAAGCCTCGGCAGATTCGGCGGCGGCTGAAGCGGCGGCGAGTCAGATCACCACACTGCGCATCGAAGACACCATCCCCGACCTCGACCTCGATATTGTCGGCTTGAACGATCCTGAATATACCCTCATTGTCACATTTGGCGATGTGGAACGAATAGCGCAAATCGGTGTTATCACCCCAACAGAAAGTGAATATTACATACTCAGCCCGGCAGGCGATGTAGTGATCGTTGATAAATTTTCGGTTGACGGGCTCCTTGGGCTTTTGACCAACCCGCCCTATTTGGAGACGCCGACACCCAGCCCCACCGCGACCGAAACCCCGCTTCCCACTCCGACGCCCGAGGCTGGCACGCCAACCCCAGCCACTTCCACCCCCCAGCCGTAACATTTTGGTTGTTGAAGCGTCTATGAAAGAGCAATGCAAGGGGCTTGAATTTCGCTTGAAAAATGTGTATTCTGAATATAAGAGAAAGCGGACAAACACTGAATGGATGTAGATAAGATTTTGATGGTATCCGACGAAGAGGAAGAATTTCCCGCGATTGCGCGTTTGATCGAGCTGGGTAGGCAAAAATCCTACGTCACCCTCGACGATATTCTTCACTTCTTCCCCGAAGCCGAACAAGATGTGGAACAACTCGAAGAAGCGTTTTCGGCTTTGTTGAGCGCGGGTATTCCCTTTGTGGAGGACGCGACAACCGCCGAACCCACCGAAGATGAACTCGTCGCTGTGGAAGCCGCGGAAGCCGAACCTGAGATCGACCTCGCCCTCGACGATTACCTTGCCAATATAGACACCGACGATACGATCGGCTTGTACCTCAAAGAGGTCAGCCGCGTTCCCCTGCTCACCGCAGAAGAGGAAGTGAAACTCGCCCAGCGCATCGAACGCGGGCGCATGTCGCGCGAGGAACTGGCAAAAGGCAACGCCACCCCGCGCCGCCGCGCCGACCTGCGCAAGTTGATCGAGGACGGCTGGGCAGCTCGCGAGCATCTGATCACCGCCAACTCACGTTTGGTGATTTCTGTCGCCAAGAAATATATGGGGCGCGGCGTCCCTTTCCTTGACTTGATTCAAGAAGGCAATATTGGCTTGATCCGCGCCACCAAGAAATTCGATTATCGGCGCGGGCACAAATTCTCGACCTACGCCACATGGTGGATTCGGCAGGCAGTTACGCGCGCCATCGCCGACCAGGGACGCACGATCCGCGTTCCCGTCCACATGGGCGACCAGATCAACAAACTCCTGCGCGTGCAACACCAACTCACGCAACGCCTCGGGCGCGAACCCAGCGTGGAAGAACTCGCCGAAGCGCTGGATGTGCCGCCTAAAAAAGTGGAAAACATGATCCAAGTGGCGCGACGTCCGCTTTCGCTGGAAACTCCCACCGATGACGAGGAAGATTCGGTGTTAGGCGATTTCATCGAAGATGACGAGGCTCCTCCGCCCGATGACACCGCAACCTACAACTTGCTCAAGGAGCACCTGGGCGAAGTGTTGAATGGGTTACCGCCGCGCGAAGTCCGTATTCTGCAATTGCGATATGGACTGCTCGACGGACAAGCATATACTCTGGAAGAAGTCGGACGCAAGATGGGCGTAACACGCGAACGCGTACGCCAGATCGAAGCGCAGGCATTGAGTCGTTTGCGCCACCCGACCATCCGCCGCAAGTTGCGTGACTATCTCGGAGAATAATTCAGAAGCGATGGCGTTTCAAAGCCATCGCTTTTTGATTTAAAATCAGCTCATGAAGAAACCCGCAGTTCAGATATCGGATGTAGTCTTCTTTGCTGTGTTCGTCAGCGTGTTGGCTTCCGGTGCGCAAATGCTCAGCATCGACAGCGACCTCGGCAGGCATATCACTCTCGGAAATTACATGCTCGAAAATCGCATCGTTCCCACTCGCGACCTTTTTTCGCAAACGCTGAGCGGCGAATCCCGCCCGCCGTATGAATGGTTGTCACAGGTTGCGCTTGCGCTTGCGCATCGATTGCTGGGATTGGACGGGGTTATCCTACTCGCAGCGATCATCGTTAGCGCATCAATCCTTGCAGTCTTTCAATATTCGATACACAGAAATGGAATGCCTCTGGTAGCACTATTCGTCACCTTGTTAGCTACCGCGGCCACAAGTCTTCACTGGCTTCCACGTCCGCATGTGATTACCTTTTTGTTGCTTGCGCTCTGGATTCACAACCTTGAGGAAATCCGGGTTGGTAGACCGGTGGGAATTTACATCTTTCCGCTGATCATGCTATTCTGGGCGAACCTGCATGGTGGATTCATCTTCGGCTTCCTTGCACTTGCCGCGTATATCGCAGGTTGGCTGTGGGATCGATGGCGAAACCAAGCCAATGGCGAAACAGTCAGAAAACTGTTGCTTGTGGGGGTACTTTCTCTTGCAGCATCAATAGCCACGCCCGATCTTTGGCGCAACTGGGAAGCAGTGCTAAACAATCGCAGCATGTTCATCCTCAGCCGCACTGTGGAGACCATGCCGCCGGATTTCTCCGACCCATCCATTGCACCTTTCGCCATTCTACTGTTCCTGAGCGCGATATTTCTTCTCGCACATTGGAGGACGATATCGGCAAGTCACATATTTTTACTAGCAGGGTTAGGCTTCATGTCCTTTCTCATGACCCGAAACATTCCACTCTTCGCCGTTGCATCCGCCCCTGTTCTTACAGAATTGATCGCAAAAACGCTGAACAAAAATACCCGCTGGGCAAATTTCGAACAGCGCTTTGCGGTTTTTTCCTCACCGAACTCCAGGTATCAATTTCCGATCGTCCTCATCGCGCTTGCCATCGGATTCTTCAGTTATCAGCGATCGCAAAACAAACCGATATTTCATTTCAGCCCGCAAGTCTTCCCAGTGAGTGCGACGAATTGGCTAATTAAAAATCCACCCGAGGGCAATATGTTCAACGAATTCAATTGGGGAGGCTATCTGCTTTATCGAACGTGGCCCCGCGATTTGGTCTTTGTTGACAGCCAAAGCGATTTCTACGGCGAGCCGCTCATGCGCGACTACGAAACCATTCTTCTCGCCAGAAATGACGCGCACGATTTGCTGGGAAAATACTATATTGACTGGATAATCATATCTCCGCAATCACCTCTTGCGCAGAATCTCGCCAGCGACTCCGGTTGGACGATTCGCTATGAAGACGCGGTCGCAATCATTATCGCGCGCAAATGATTCACCTCTGGCGGGAGATCAAGACCTCGTTTGTTTCGAACACCACATCAAAGCCTGAGTCTGACTTCATGCTATCTAGAAAAAACGCAAAACTGTTCGCAGACGCAAATGGCATACAGTTATCCGCCCGAAGAACTTTGGAAGCATAAATATAATCGTAGTCAGCACGGCTGATTTCCCCATCAAGGCATGCCACATCGCCATCCAAATAACATTCCTGGACATCATACGTCGAACTGACGTAATCGTTGAACCCCGCGCCTTTTATCCATTCGGTGCCTTGCACGGTGTAAACGCTCTTTCTCCCGCTGAGCGCGGGGAACCACTCCAAAACCGAATCGCACGCAACGGATGTTGTCCCGGTTAATACGAGAAATCTTGAGTCGGAAGATGTCTCGCGCCTCACCCACTCCATCGCCGCTCTGTCCGCCGGATACAACGTCGCCGAGGAAAGTTGCACACTGAATTGGGTTGTTGAAAAAACCAGATACAACAATAGAGCGAGGAAGACGTCGCGCTCGACCGATGAAACTTGCGCTTCGTTCGCCGGGGCGGGCTGTAACGCCGGTAGGACAACGTTTACATACCCGATCGCCGCGAGCATCGCCAGCGGAATCACAGCCAGGTTGGCGGCACCGCGTCCCGCTACGATGAAGGGAATCGCCAACCACAACGGAAGCAGATAATCCCTGCGGATGAGGCGATGTGTTAATCCCAGCAAGCCCAAGACCGCGATGGCCGTCGCGTAGAGTTCATCTGTGAAGGTGAAGAACAGCAGATTGAAAATCGCAGAAGTTTTGCCTCCCGTGGACGCGGCATTGAGTAAGACGTCGATGCCATGGTTATGAATCACAGTTAGCCACCACGGCATGGTGAGGATCAAGACGATCGCTCCAACAAGAATGGAGTGAATGAAAGCAGATCGTTTTCGGGACAGCATGATCCATAGCCAGATCGCGGAGATGAATACGTGTACCGCGGCCGCGGGGTGACTCAAAACAGCCAAGCCGCTAAATAAGCCTGCGAGAAGGATATCTGTTCGCCGTTTGTCTTCATACAGCCGAATCAGAACTGCAAGTGCGAGGATCAAGAAGAATTGTCCCGGGCTTCGAGTTAGCCCGCCGCCCATGATCAGCCACGAAAAAGCACGGGGGATGAAAGCATAGAACAATGTCGCAATGGAGGCAAGATTCTTGTCTTTCAGAATGCGCAAGGCTAGAATATAAAAAGCGGGAATGGCAAGCGATGCAAAAAAAGCAGGCACCCAACGAACAACCTGCGCGGAATCAATACCGAACAAGTCCATTGCGAGCGCACCCATATAGAAACCCAAAGGCGGGTACGCGAAAGGCATATCGATATCGTTATAGGTACTGAACAAGGGTAGAAGGAAGTTATTGGCTCTGAGATCATCCACCATTACGGCGAACATCCCGCCATCGTTGATCGCAAACCCCGCCAGCAGTGTCGGGTTGAATCGAATGAATGTGCCTAGAGCGATCGCAAGAAATAACACCAGAGACGACCAATCGCTCCGCGTGATCGATTTTGCCGTTTCACGTTTTAGCTTCATGCACTGATTTTAACATGCAAGTACGCACGCCACAGCGTAGAGCGCGTTCGGGAATGATGTACAATAACGCCGTAGTTTCAGAAACCGAATTTCGTTCAATTCTCCAACTTTATGAAGAATCTCCGCTACTACCTGCACAGCCTACTGTTTGCATTGATCGCGCCTATTGCGGCATACATGACGCGTGAAAACGTCAGAATTCACGCCGAACCGTTCAGCATTTGGAGAACCCTGCTCGTCTGTATCATATTCTTTATTATTTCCGCCATCCTATCGTATCTATTATCCCGCGACCACCTGTCCGCAGGAATGCTTGCAACATTTGCTGTCCTAGGGGTGATCTACACACAAGAACTGTTCTTTCTTGTCCTTTTACTAATCGTATCTGCGTGGGGGATTCTGGCAATCGTGCGCAGACAATTCGCGGTTTCGCAACTTTATGTTGCATCTTCCATGCTTGCGCTTGTGCTTGCCGTTTACTTTTTCGCCGAATACATTCTCTTTGTCAACAGTGTAGGATGGGACAGGAACAAATCCATGGCGGCACGGATCGAGATCACGGCATCCGATGCGGCAATCGAACCCAAGCCCGATATTTATTACATCGTGCTCGACGCTTACGGCGGGAGCGAAATGTTGGCAAAACTGCACGGCTTCGACAATTCGGAATTTATCTCCGCGCTGGAAGAGAGAGGATTTGTCGTACCGGGAGCGAGTCGCTCCAATTACACGCGCACCATCCATTCTGTTGGTTCTTCGCTCAACATGCAGTATTTGGACAGCGTAGAACAGGTGATGCACGATTCGATTCTGTGGTGGCCTATTGAAGGGACCTTTTGGTACAGTGAAACGCGGCGCTTCCTTGAAAGTCAAGGCTATCAAACCGTTGTAGTCGCAAGCGGCTGGAGTTTCACTACAATAAACGATGCCGATGTTTATAAACAGCCCTATCCGATCTTTCTGAACGAATTCGAGGAGTTCTTCTTCCAGAACACAAACTTGTCGCTTTTTGGTTTTTTACAAGACTTTGGGGTTTCCATCCCAAGTTACGACGTCCACAGGCGAATCGTTTCGTATGGCTTCGAGCAACTCAGCGAAATTCCGCAACTCGATTCACCGAAATTCACTCTTGTGCATATCGTCTCGCCGCACCCACCATTTGTGTTTGACACTGAGGGGAATCCGATCGACCCGAATTATCCCTTCACGATAGCGGATAATCGGTACCTTATAACACCACCCTCGAAATATCAGCAGGGGTATCTCGATCAACTGACCCATGTCAACGATCAGACCATTCAAGCAGTTGACTCAATACTGAAAAATTCATCAACGCCGCCGATCATTATCCTGCAGGGCGACCACGGACCTGGCATATTCCTTGATGCTCAGACATCCACACCTCCCTGCTTCTATGAGCGCTACACCATCCTGAACGCGTATCACCTGCCCGGCGTGAATCCCAATGCCATTCCGCAGGATGTAACGCCGGTAAATACGTTTCGCATTATTTTCAATCACTATTTTTCGGCGGGCCTTGAGATTTTACCCAACCATCAATATTTCTCCCTGCCTGAAACAGTTCACCAATTCGAGGATGTCACCGATCGCATTGACGATGCCTGTGTCTTTCCAGAAGAAAGCGTGAAGTAGATCTACAGCACAGAATCGATCATGATCGCCACGAAGATGAACACAAGGTAACTGCTCGACCACTTATACATGCGCCATGCAAGTTTGTTGCCGCCTTTTCTCCAGACCATCCACGCGGCATAGAGCAACGCTCCGCCCAGCACAAGCGACGAAACCAGATAAAAAGTCCCCGCTAAGTTGAGGATGGGCAATAACAGAGTGACGATCACCAATTCGATCGTGTAAACGAAGATCTGTCTGCGCGTTTCCAGTTCGCCACGCACAACCGGCATCATCGGCACGCCGGCATGTTCATAATCTTTCATGCGGACAATGGCAAGCGCCCAAAAGTGCGGCGGCGTCCACATGAAAATAATGGCGAAGAGTATCCACGCCGTCCAATCGAGTTGACCGGTGGCAGCGGCATAGCCGACCATGGGAGGAATCGCCCCCGCCCCTCCGCCAATGACGATATTTTGCACCGTCGCTTTTTTCAGCCATAAACTATAGACGATCACGTAATAAACGATTCCCGCCAGCGACAGCAAAGCGGCTAGATCATTGACGAAACACGCAAGAATGTAATAACTGACGAGCGACAAACCCAAACCGAACGCGAGACCTTCGGCATCGGTCAAGCGCCCATCCGCCAAGGGGCGTTTCGCTGTTCGCTGCATCAGCCTGTCCAACTCGCGGTCAATGTATTGGTTCAATGCGCTCGAACCTCCAGCCGCCAGCGCGCCGCCCAGCAGCGTCCACATGGTGAGCGAAAACGAGGGCCATGCCTTCATCCCGATTACAAGCCCGCCATAGGTTGTGATGAGCAACAATCCGACGATCAGCGGCTTGGATAAAGCGAAGAAATCCTTCGCGCGTTGCCGGCGATTAATTGCGGCAGCGGTATTCTCGTCAGATACCAATACGCCTGAGGCATAAACGAGCAAGGCAAGTGAAATCCACAGAGCAACGGTGGTCAGTTCATGCAAAACCAACAAGTGCCGCGCGGATTGCGAAACCAATTGCGCCCCCACCAGTGCCTGCCCAAAAAACATCACAGCGAGAATTGTTGTCAGCGGTAATAATATGCGGTGCTCGCGTTGTTCGCGCCACGCTTTGCGGAATACGGCGATCACCAATAATGATGCGACACCTGCAAGCGAAAGATGCGCAAGTTTGAGCCAGCCCAGCGGTGCGCTCGGCACACACAGGGGCCAGCCCATGCAAAATTCCGCCGCACCGGAAAGGGTTACGATGCGCCCGGCAAAGGTCAACGCGAGGACAGAGACAAATAACACCAAAACGTGACGCGAAAAAGACGAACGAAGCGAGTATTTCATTTGGTTCCTACATCCTGCTTGCGCAAAAAGAAGGGATAGCCGATGAATAGAATGGCGGCAAACGTAAACCATTGCAAAGCATACCCAAAATGCGAGCCTTCTGTCAACTCGAGTTCAGAGGCGGAGGGAATTGGCGGCGCTACGTCATTGGGATCGGTTTCAGGTTGGATGTAAATCCGCAATATCGGATAAGGCATCTGTTCTGCGATTCGTGCGACGTCGGCATTATTCCAGATTTTGAGTCGTGACCCGTCGGCAGGCAACGCGTCTGCCACGCCGCCGAAGGCTGGTTTGCCCTCCCCCAAGCGAATCTCACCAGTGACTTTTACTTCGCCCGGCTCATCGTACTTGCGCCAATCTTCGGAGGAGGAGTTTCGGTCGGCGGGGATCCAGCCGCGGTTCACGAGAACAGCCAGCCCGCCGGTTTGAAGCGGGGTGAACAAATGGTAACCGGGTTGCCCATCGTGGTATTGATTCCGCACGGCGATCTGATTTTCGAAATCATACACTCCCGAGACAATCACCTTTCGATATTCCATCGCAGTCACCGATTGAGGAGATTCATTGTTCAGATCGAGCGGCGGCACGGACAGCATCTCGACGTAATGGGCATTGTCCGCCCTCCGCGCCTCAAGGCGATCCAACTGCCAGATTCCGAGCCGGAGGAGGATGAGCGTGCCAGCAAAAACGAGAAGCGTCGTAAAAAACCACTTGCGGCTGAACATTCTACGCAGGGGCATGTTCTTTTTTCTTCGTTGGCAGGATAAGGCTGTACAACGCGATCAGGATTCCCAAGGAAATGCCGGGTCCCAAAATCCCGCCGAGATGCGTGGTTAATGTCAGAGGTTTACGCACATCGATCCCAAAAATCCTGTCTGGCTGGAACGAACATTCGTATAAAAGGTCCGCCGCCTGATCGAGAAACAAACTTGCTGAACTATTGGCGGGAACCCACAGTTCGCCAAGTTTGTGATCCACAGCATCTTCATTTTTGACCGTTAAAATATCGCCGACAACGAACGTCATGTTCTGCGGAATGGATGGGGGTTGTTCGCCGCGCGCCACTTGTTCAGCCGTTCCCTTGGGGATCGTGAGCACGATCTCTTTCGGCGCGCGCGCGGTTTTGTGCAGAAGAAATATTGGGATTTCTGTAATGGCAACGCCGAAGAGTAGACCAATAAGAAGCGAGAGTAAAATTCGTTTGGTGTAAATTTGTCTATTGTTCATCTTATTCTTCCAACATCAATTTCAAATCGTGGACGATATCCTCCACAGACGCATCGTACGGAAAGGAGATTCGCAATTTCCCGTCCCGGTCAATCAATGTGACGCGCGCGGTATGGTCGACAAGGTAACCAGTGGCCGAGGAGCCATCCGCGATTGCGCGAAAAATTCCGAAACTTTTCCAGACCGGCGCTAATTCCGATTCCGTTCCACTCAAACCGATGAAGGTCTGGTTGAAATTATCCACGTACTCTTGCGTTCGTTCGGGCGTATCGCGTTCCGGGTCGACCGTCACGAAAACCACTTTGACCTGAGCCGCATCCTCGGGTTCCAGTTTTGCAAGAGCAAGGTTTAATTCGGCAAGAGTGGTTGGGCAAACATCGGGGCAGGAGGTGTATCCGAAGAAAAGCAGGATGAAATTCCCGCGAAAGGCGTTCAATTGAAAAACTTCGCCATTCGCGCGGGTCAATGTGAAATCTGCCGCGGGCGGAAAAGGCTCGCCGTATGTTGTGCCGCGCGGCAGGTCGGGCTTGGTTAGCAGGAAAACAGTTCCAGCCACCAACCCGATCAACAAAAGCGAAAAAGCCGCAATGTTCAGGGTTTTTCTATCCATGAACGAACTCCATTTTCATCAGACGGAAAACGGGGCGACCATGAATTGGTCGCCCCGTCATTTTATCCATCAAGGTTTCGCCGTTAGATCGCAGTTCCGATCAAATATAGCGCCGGGTAGAAAAAGATCCACACCACGTCTACGAAGTGCCAATATACCGCCGCAGCTTCGACAGGATATTGCTTCTCGTCGTACAGACCACGCTTGCCGTTCACCCACACAATGGCGAGGAAGATCAACCCGGTTAACACGTGGAATGCATGCATGCCGGTCATCATGAAGAACGCTGCGCCTGCCACACCGGAGGTAGGCTTCAACGGTTCCGCCCCCGCCGGTTCACCGAAAAAGTGGAGAACCGCCTCGGCAATCGGGGCGATGGTGTGCCACTCGACGATCACCACGCCGAGTAAAAAGAACAACCCAAGGGCGATGGTGATCATCGTGTTCTGAAGGAATCCCTTGCGGTTGCCGTTGTGAAGTTGCGTTTCACCGCGATTCATGAAGAAAGATGAAATGAGAAGCACAGCAGTGACGAACAACCCAAGGTTCTGATTGAGATCCGGGCGGGTCATGCCTAGCAAGTTCAGGCGCATTACCATCAAACCGCCGAATACAAATGAATCCGAGACCAAAAACAGCCACAAGCCCATTCGGTTGGTGCCAGCCTTGTAGGTGTACGAATTGTGGTCGCCGGCTGCATCCGGGTCCTCGTTCAATTTATAGACGTGCATATAATAGTAAAGAACCAACGCGGCTTTGACAAGCGCCACCGCAACGAGTATCACCACCGAATTGAACGTAACGGCAATGAAGAACTCGAGCAAGGTGAGCACAGCAAGGTATACAAAGATAAATACGCCTTGCGAGAGCAAATTAGGATGATCTTGTTTGTGAGTCATGTAACGAAGCCCTGCCCTTTGATTAATGTTTACCGGCTTTTTTCGCCGCGAACTCAACGTATTTCGAGCCCGGTAAACCGTAATCATACGGCTCACCAACGACTTCGAACGGAACTTCGTAATTGTGCGCCGGCATCGGCGAAGGGACCAGCCATTCCGGCGAGCGCGAATTCCACACATTTCCGGGGGCAGGTTCGCCCTTCTTGATGCTGTAAAAGAAATTGATGAAGAAGATCAACACCGAGAGCGCAATAAGGAATCCGCAGATCGTCAGGATGAGGTGCGTCGTATCGAAGCCGAGCGCCGCGTCATAGTCCGCGATGCGGCGGCGCATCCCGCGCAGGCCGATGTACATCATGCCGAAGGTCAGCGTGAGGAACGAAGGAGTCATCAGCCAGAAGTGCACCTTGCCCCAGAACTCGTTCATGCGGCGGCCGGTCGCTTTGGGGAACCAGTAATAGATCGCGGCAAAGAACGGGAAAACGAATCCGCCGAAGATGGTGTCGTGGAAGTGTCCGACAACCCAGTAGGTGTCATGCAAATGGAGGTCGAGCGCGACCATCGCGTTCGGAGGACCGGTCACGCCGCCCAACAAAAAGACGACGATCGCTCCCAGAACGAACAACATGGGCGTGGGGGTTTCGATCTTGCCTCCCCAGATAGTTGCCACCCACGAGAAAAATTTAACGCCCGTCGGCACGGCAACAAGCATCGTGCTGTACATGAACGGCACGCGTAAATATTCGTTCATGCCGGAGGTGAACATGTGATGCGCCCACACGACAAAACCAACCAGCGCAATACCTAACGAAGACATCGCGATCCAGCGATAACCGAACAGCGGTTTGCGGACGAATACCGGCAAAAGCTCTGAAATCACGCCGAGGCCGGGCAGAACGAACACGTACACCGCTGGGTGTGAGTAAAACCAAAACAAGTGTTGGAACAAAACGGGGTTACCGCCTTTTGCAGCATCGAAGAAACCCATGCCAAACAAACGCTGGAACATGACCAATTGAAAGGACAGACCGATCAACTGAGTCGCGGTCAAGGCAATGATGGAGGTTGCCAGAGAAGCCCACACGAAGATCGGAAGCCGCATCGCGGTCATGCCTTTGGCGCGCATCCGCAGAATCGTGGCGATCACATTCAGCGCGCCAAGAATGGACGACCATCCGGCAGTGAACACGCCGAGGAAGAACATCTGTACACCAACAGGAGCGCGCGCCGAAAGCGGAGGATAACCTGTCCAGCCTGTATCGAACCCACCGAGAACGAGAGCCATCAACAAAAGAACCGACGCTGGCACTGCCACCCAATAGGCGAATGCGTTCATGCGCGGGAACGCCATATCATGCGCACCGACCAACAAAGGCACCGCGTAGTTGATGATGCCCGAAATACCCAGCAGGATCGAAACGATCATGATCATGCCGTGCAGAGACATGAGCGTGTTGTAAAACTGCGGACCGGTTTGGTTGAACAAACGGAACGTGGTGGTGAGGAATTGCAACTGCGACGCGGCGAGCTCGGTGCGGAAGATGAGCGCGAACGTTCCGCCTATCGTGATAAGGAACAGGGCGGTGATCGTGTATTGAATACCGATGACTTTGTGATCGAGCGAAACGCTGAAATATTTTTGCCAGCCCGGTTCATCTTCGTGATGTTCCGGTGTGTCCATTCCCTTAGCCCACTTAACCCAGTCGTCCATCACGCCGACACCGAATAGGAATGACACCACGCCTACGAGCGCACCGAACACCCACGCAGGCTCAGTAAAGAGAAATGCGCCAATGGCATCCAAACCCATCAGCAATCGCACCAGCGTGACAAACAACGCACCGATCAATGTGCCAGCGACTTGGAAGACAAGCCCGCGCGTGATGCCGCGATAGCCATACAAACCGAAAAAGAACGCTGTAAAGCTGAGCAACAGGGAAAACGCGGACGCAACCGAGCCACTGAAATTCAAAGTCTGTGTAACGAGCGCGTCCAAACCAAGCCCGGCGCCGTATCCCACCACGCCGAACACGAGTAGAAATAAGAACGCCTTACGCAATGGATTACTATTCATCAAACCTCCACCTGCCTATTTCAAAGTCTTGATATATGCGACGATCGCTGAAATCTGTTCGTCGGTGAATGTGTATTGAGGCATCTGTTGCGTTTCAAACCCTGCCACAATCTTCGCCTGCGGATTCTTGATTGACTCGGCAATAAATGATTCGTCCGCTGTTACAACAGAACCATCTGCCAGTTCCACTTCAGAGCCAAAGAGGTTGAACCAGGTTGGACCGATGTTCGCCGCACCGTTAACCGAGTGACACGCAGCGCATCCGTTCTGTGCGACGAGCAACTGACCCAGACCTTCGGGGGTCGCCGCGGCTTCTTTTGCCTCTTCTAATTTTACAGCGATCCATGCATTGTAATCATCCAGCGAGGAGACGATGACGGGCTTTTCCATGCTGTAATGTGAAGTGCCGCACAATTCTGCACATCGGACTTTGTAATCCCCTTCTTGTGTGGGAGTAATCGTCAACTCGGTGAAGCGACCCGGCACCAAGTCTTGTTTGACGCGGAACTCAGGCACCCAGAACGAATGAATGACATCCGAGGAAGTCATCCGCAACAAGACCTGCTGACCCACAGGCAGGTGTAATTCATCGGAGATCACTGCCAAACCGGTCTCGGGATCGGCTGGATACTCAAACCGCCATGACCATTGAATACCGGTAACCTTTACCACCATCGCATTCGGATCGCGGCGAAGCGTATCCGCCAGGTTACCGCCGCCTAAGATCGAAAAAATGACGACAACAACCAAAGGGACAGCCGACCAAAGAAGTTCGAGCGTTGTATTCCCCTCCACGTGCACGCCGTCGCCGGTCTCCCCTTTGCGGCGGCGAAAAACAACCAGGCTATAGAACATCGGCACAACGATCAATGCAAATAAAAAGGCCATGGCAATTTCCATAACCTTCCACATCCAATCGATAGGAATCGCCTGTGCGCTTGCCTCGATGGGCATCAGCTGCGCCGCATCCAACCCCACGATCAAAAGTGCGGTGACAAGGATGACCAAAATTCCCACAACGATGAAATGTCGCATACGTTTCTCCTGAAACAAAAATCTGATGAGGGGTAACCCAGATCAGAGCCGCCTAAGTTTATCATATTTTCCGACGCTTGTCACAAATTTCACAAGATGAAAGCCCGCGTCGCGCACCGGGAAAGTTGATCCGCCTACCCGGCAGCTCCCAACGCAGATAGCACCTCGGCGCTATGCTCCGAAGGGCGCACTTTCTCGAACACCTTGGCGATGGTTCCGTTGCCGTCAATCACGAACGTTGTACGCAGGACTCCTTCGTAGGATTTTCCTAGAAAAGTTTTCGGTTCCCACACCTGATACAGATCGCAGATTTTATGACCCTCGTCTGCCAGCAATGGAAACGGGAGTTGAAATTTCTTTTTGAACTTCACGTGTGATTCGACTGTATCCGGGCTGACACCCAAAACGACAACCCCCGCATTCTCATACGCCGAGTAATTGTCGCGAAAATTACATGCTTCCTTGGTGCAACCCGGCGTGTCATCCGCCGGATAAAAATACAGCACAACATTCTTTCCTCTAAAATCGGAAAGTTTTATCAAAGTATTCGTATCGTCGAGCAGTTCAAAATCAGGCGCGGGAATACCGGCAGAGATCGGCATGGACACATCCTAGTTTTCGCCCATTATACCCGCTAGTCAAAGGACAAAAACAAAATTAAAAATCGCCGCCAAATTGGCAGCGATGCCCAAGCGAATTTTTGTGTTCGAATCTTACAACAGCAACTTGGCTTTTTTCAACGCGGCTTCCAATGCATCGATGGTGGCGGGTTTGATGATCATCTCGGTCGCGCCGCCGCTCATCACTTTGCGCCGCGTTTCCGGCTGGTCATCGGAGGTGATCACGATAACAGGAATCGGCACAAGCCGAGGTTCGCGCCGAAGATATAACAATATTTCGATGCCGTCCACGCCGGGCATGTTGATGTCGAGGCAGATCAGGCTGGGTGTGAATCCGCTTCCCAACACAGCGATCGCGGCGCTGGAACCGTAGGCGACACGCGCTTTCACGCCCAACACATCCAGCATTTGATGCAAGGCGTCGGCGGTTTGGCGGTTATCATCCACAATAAGTGCTTCGGTCATTCATCCTCCAAAATGATCGCGCCCATCACGGTCACGTCGTATCCTGTCAGCTGCGAAACAGCCTCACGAAAAGTTGTGTCAGCCAAAAGTCCGAAAAGAGGCGCAAGTAAATTGTCTGCGGTAAATTTTTTCGGGATCACCAGATCATAACGTTCTTGAAAGAGCGGAATAAAATCCAGATCGAGCGCTTGCGCGGCGGCGGCGATTCCAAGTCCGCAATCGACACGACCCGAAGCCACCGAAGCCGCAACAGTCAGGTGAGTATACTCTTCCTGATGGTAGCCAACAATGGAGTCGGGCGATATTGTCATCGATTTCAAATGGTAATCCAATAGGACACGTGTACCAGCACCGCGTTGGCGATTCACAAATCGTACGTTGGGATCCATCAGGCTTCTCAAATCTGTAATCCCTTTTGGGTTACCGCGCTGGACAATCAGACCTTGTTCGCGCCTGACCAAGGCGATAACCCTGACCGGAGTATTCGGCATGTACTGCCGTATGTGCGAAATATTGTACGCACCCGTGTCTGGATCAAGGAGATGGGAGCCTGCAAGGTGCGCTTCGCCGCGCCCCAAAGCAACCAAACCGCTTTGTGAGCCTACATTCGCAGAGACCAACCTTCGATCGTGTTCGGATAAAAACTGCGCCAACAGATCGAGCGTGAGATCATGTGACCCGATGCAGAGAATCGTCTTTTCGATTTCGGCTTTGCTCCGGTAGAGCCTCACCTGAATTGATTCGCCTGCTTCGATTCCTTGTATACCCCTTGGTATCAATGCCAGTCCATCCGCTTGGACCAGAGAGGTGATGACTCCCGCTCCGCGCGAGAGCGGCGCGGCGAGAAGTTTTTCCCCTACTTTGCCAACGACAACGCGGACAAAATCATCATCGCCCGCAGGTGAGACGATCTTGCGCGTGAGGGTGGCTTCTTCGATGGGCAACTCCAGCGGACGCCGCCCCAACCAGACCGCCATGAGCGGCTCGACGAAGATGTCTATCGTCAGCGCGGCGGAGACGGGGTAACCGGGGACGCCGATGATCGGTGTCACGTTCCAAGTTTCAGGTTTCAGGTTGGGTGATTTACGATTTACGATTTTCGATTGACGATTGAGTAAACCAAGTATGACGGGATGCCCGGGGCGGACGGCAACGCCATGAACAAGAAGCGTGCCGAGTTTTTCGACCACCCTCGCCGAGAAATCCTCCGCGCCCGCAGAAGAACCCGCGTTGAGCAAAACCAGGTCGTGCGTTTGTGCGGCTTCGGCGACGCGCTCACAGATGAGGTCGAAGTCGTCTTTGGTGATGGGGTAACGGGTTGGTTCGCCGCCCATTTGCCTGATCTGCGCGGCGATGACCAGCGAGTTGTATTCGAGGATGTCGCCCGCCTTGAGTTTCGAACCGATGGGGACGAGTTCCGTCCCTGTGGGTAAAATTGCCACCTTCGGCTTGCGGGCAACGACCACCTGCTGATGTCCCGCCGCGGCGATGGCGCCGAGGTCTGCTGGCTTGAGGACGTGTCCCGCAGGGAGAACCAGTTGCGTGGCGACGATATCCTCCCCCAGCGGGCGGACGTGACTCCACGGCGCGACGGCGGCGCGGATGCGAATGGAGGCAGGCTGACGGATGGCGGAGGTGATTTGTCCGTTCTCGTCCAGCGGCTCGGTGTTTTCGATGGGAATGACCGCGTTTGCCCATTCGGGCAGCGGGTCGCCTGTATCCACGTATTGCGCCTGCCCACTGCCCACTGATGACTGACCACTGTTTACTGATAACTGAATCGGCGTCGTCGGCTGCGCCCCGCTCGTATCTTCCGCCCGCACCGCGAATCCGTCCATGGCAGAGGCGTGGTAATGCGGCGACGAAATCTTCGCCCAAATCGGCTCGGCGGTGACGCGCCCCAGCGCGTTCTCATCGAGGGGGATGGTTTCGGGTCCAAGCGCCCGCCACAGGTCCGCGTTTTGAAGCGCCTGCTTGAGGCGGGCTTGGGCTTGGGAGAGGGGAATGTCGTGGAGGTAGACGGACATTATCCCCCTCCCTGTCCCTCCCCCACAAGGGGGGAGGGGATGCGTTGTTTTATTTCCTGAATTCTTTTACGAATCATGTCAAGAGTAGCCGCTAAATCTTTTTCAACAACTTCGGTCTTGATTCTCAGAACGTTCAATCCCAATTCTTCCAGAATATCCTGCCTGGCTTGATCTGCGTCTCTTTGATGATCATGAATTGGACCATCCACTTCAACGACCAAACGATACGGCGATGTATAGAAGTCAACGATAAAGTAGCCAATAGGCTGCTGGCGGCGAAACTTGATTCCGTCCAGTTTCTTTCCGCGCAAAGCGTTCCAAAGAATGGCTTCGCCCTTCGTTGGCTCCTTTCGAAATTCCCGCGCAATCTCAACCATCTTGCGGCGAATTTCAGGAGAAACAATGAGACGCGGAAAGTCGTTTTTCATTTCACTCTACTCCCCTCCCCGCATGTCGGGGAGGGGCTGGGGGTGGGGGTCACATCACCCCATCCATCGCCGCGCCCAGCCGCTTGACAATCTCGTCCACTTCCTCTTCGTTGATCATCAGCGGAGGCGCAAACGCCAGCGTATTCCCCAGCGGACGAGTCCGCAGTCCGCGTTCCTGCGCCGCTTTGAAGATTTTCATCGCCATCGCAGGGTCAACAGTTTTCGCGTTTTTATCGGAGACAATCTCCACGCCGCAGACGAGACCAAGTCCACGCACATCGCCGACAAACGAAAATTCGGAGAGGGTCTTCAACCCTGCAAGCAGACGGTTGCCGAGTTCCTTTGCGCGGGCGGGATAGTTTTCCTTCTCCATGATTTCGAGATTCTTCAAGCCGACCGCGCACGCCATGGCGTGACCCGAATACGTGAAGCCGTGCATATACGCCTCGGACTCCGCCGCCGATTCCATCGTCTCGCGGATTTCATCTGAGAGTTGAATGCCGCCGAGCTGGGCGTATCCACTGGTGATGGCTTTGGCGAATGAAAGAATATCGGGCTTCACATTCCAATGCTTGAGCGCGAACCATTCTCCCGTGCGCCCAAAGCCAGTGATGACTTCGTCGGCAATGAACAACACTTCATACTTGTCGCAAATCTGGCGGACGAGCGGGAAGTAGTCATCAGGCGGGACGATCACGCCGCCGACCCCCATAATCGGTTCGGCGATGAACGCCGCGACCGTATCCGCGCCTTCGCGCAGGATCTCTTCTTCGAGTGCTCGCGCCGCGGCTTGACCGACCGTCTCGCCCGGCTTCATCTCGCCCTCGAAGCGATATGGATTCGGCGCGGGGATGTGAACGAATCCGTCTACAGCGGGACCGAACATGGTTTGGTATTTCTCAAGTCCTGTGGCAAATGTCGCGGCGAGGGTCACACCGTGATACGAGCCTTTGCGCGCGATGACTTTGTATTTCGTCGGCTTGCCTTTGCGTTTCCAGTAATAACGCGCGGTTTTGAAGGCTGAGTCGTTCGCCTCGGATCCGCCCGATGTGAAGAAGGTTGTATTCAATCCCTCGTAGGCAAAACCTGAAAGTTTATCTGCCAATTGAATGGATGGCAGATTCGTCATCCCCGCAAAATTGGAGGTGAACGCCAGTTCATTCATCTGGTCATAGGCGGCTTTGGCAAGTTCTTCGCGCCCATACCCCGCGTTGACATTCCACAGTCCCGCCATGCCGTCGAGAATCTTCTGCCCGTCGGTGGTAAAGAGCCAGACGCCTTCGCCGCGCTTGATCACCAGCGGGTTGGCGTGTGACTTGGGATGATACACAGGATGCAATTGCTTTTTGTCTTTTTCGATCCAGTTGGTCATGGGAGACTCCAAACATCAATATTAATTTTGTACGCAGGGGCGACAAGCCTGTCGCCCCGCGTTTTTTATGCGCCGACGAATTATAATACCTGCAAAGGAAATAACATGACTCCCACCCTTCAAGACATCCGCAACGCCGCAGAACGGATTCAGCCATACTCACATCGCACCCTCGTGCTGACCAACACAAGCCTCGACCAACTCGTCGGCGCAGAGGTGTTTCTAAAATGTGAAAATTTCCAAAAGGTCGGCGCGTTCAAATTTCGCGGCGCGTGCAACGCAGTCTTTTCGTTGAGCGATGAAGAAGCCGCACACGGAGTATGCACACATTCTTCGGGAAATCACGCGCAGGCGCTGGCGCTCGCGGCGCGGATGCGCGGCATCGCGGCGCACATCGTCATGCCGGAGAATGCGCCGCAGGTGAAGAAGGACGCGGTCGCCGGGTATGGAGGTCAAATCACCTACTGCGAACCAACTTTACGGGCGCGTGAAGCGACTCTCCGTCAGGTGATGGAAACCACCGGCGCGGCGTTCATCCATCCGTATGACAACGAGCGCGTCATCGCGGGACAGGGAACTGCCGCACTCGAACTGTTGGCGGATGTGCCCGATCTGGATGTGATCATCGCGCCGGTGGGCGGCGGCGGACTGTTGAGCGGCACGTCCATCGCGGCGACAGAACTCAAACGCGGCATCCGCGTACTTGCGGGCGAACCCGAAACGGCGGACGACGCGTTTCGTTCATTACAAGCGGGAGAAGTGTTGCCCTCTGAAAACCCGAAGACGATCGCGGATGGATTACTGACGTCACTGAGCGAATTGACGTTTTCGATCATTCAATCGCGCGTCGAGCGGATCGTCACCGTGAGCGAGCGGGGAATTGTGGACTCGATGAAATTCATTTGGGAGCGCGCGAAGATCGTCATCGAGCCGTCTGCCGCAGTGGCGGTCGGCGTGTTGTGGGAAAAGGAAGTTGATTTGACTGGATTGAAAGTAGGCGTCATTCTCAGCGGCGGGAATGTGGATTTGGAAAAATTGCCATTTACAGTTTAAAATAGTTTCGTAAATCGTTTTTTTCGGAGGCGCACATGATTACTTTCATCGCATGGTTGATTTTCGGCGCGCTGGCGGGGTGGATCGCCAGCATCATCACCGGCAAGAACCGCAGGATGGGCGCGGTGGCGAACATCGTGGTCGGTATTCTCGGTGCGTTTATCGGCGCGGGAATCATGAACACGCTGGGCATGCCGGTTCCCATCGGCTTTACGGTCACAGGCTTTCTGGTGGCGGTAGGAGGCGCGGTCGTGATGATCTGGGCAATGGGGTTGATACGGCGCTGAGGTTTCGAAATTATTCTCGAACAAAAGCCGCGCCTTAAAACGCGGCTTTTGCGATTTAGAGGAGCAGCACTTCCACGATCTCCCCGGCGCTCAACCCGGTGGCGTCCGGCGGGATTCGCAACAAGCCGTCCGCGTTTGCAAGAGTAAAGATCAAATTTGATTTTCCGAAGATAGGTTCAGCCTCCCAATTTTCGATTTGCGATTTTCGATTTTCGATTAATCGTACGGGCCACCAATCTTCACGGCCCGCTTGCGAGGGTAAATTCACCGTGAGGCGCGCCGGAACGGTCGGTTTCGGTTTCGGTAATGCCCCCAACAATTTTTCGATCACTGGAACGACAAACAAATATCCGTTCACCAGCGCGCTGACGGGGTTGCCGGGCAGTCCGATCACCGCTTTACCGCTGCACACGCCCAAAATCGTCGGCTTGCCGGGGCGCGTGTTGATTCCATGCACGAGCACGCCCGGTTCGCCCAACGAGCGGATCACATCGGCGGTCATGTCGCGCGTGGAGGCAGACGACCCTGCGGTGACGATCAATGCGTCACATTCAGATAACGCCTTCGCCGCCGCGTCTTTCAACAAGTCGAACTGGTCGCGGACGATCCCATAGCGTTTTGCATCTCCCCCGTTTTTTTCGATCAACGCGGACAAGGTATACGAGTTAATATCGCGCACCTGACCGGGCTTGGCGGATTGTTCCGGCGGGATAATTTCATCGCCCGTTGACAGGATGCCCACCTTCACCATTCTGGCTACGCGCAGAGACGTAATCCCCAGCGCGAGCAATCCGCCGATCTCAGCAGGACGCATCACGCGCCCTTTCGGCAGGATCAACTGACCTTCAGCCACATCCTCCCCCACGCGGATAACGCCTTCGCCCTCCGCAGCCGCGCGGAAGATTTCGATTTCGTTTTGCCCGGTAGGGGCAGGTCTGAGACCTGCCCCTACTTGTTGTGTGTATTCCAGCATCACCACCGCATCCGCGCCGGGGGGCAGCATACCGCCGGTGTGAATCAACGCGCTTTGACCGGATCCAATTTCGAACGCTGGCACATCGCCCATCGGCACTTCGCCGATAAGAGTTAGGTATGCAGGCTGTGAATCGGACGCGCCGAATGTATCCCGCGCACGGACGGCATAACCGTCAACCGTGGTGCGTTGAAATTCTGGCAACGGATGCGGCGCGTGGATGTCTTCCGCGAGGGTCCGATTCAAGGAGGCGGTAACGTTGACAGATTCAGAATCAACTGTCCCGGCGGGGAGATGCGAGAGCAGGAGGTCGCGCGCTTCGTCAGGAGGAAGGAGAGTCAGAAATTCGGGCATGAGCGAGAATGTCGGGTGTCAAGTTCCACGTGTCACGTGTTGAGTCAGCGCAGCCAAAAGGTGAGAGTCAAAAAGTATGTGGTAAGCCCGAAGACGGCGAGTGCGGTGGCGTGGAGGAGAGTCCAATTGGGTTTGGCACCGAGACTGATGTTGCGCAGGAGGAAAATCTGAAGGAGGGCAAAGGGAAGCGTCAGGAAAAGTGGCCAGGTCTGCGATAGCGACAAACCGAAAATGGACGACAAGGCGAAGAGCAAATACGCGAGTAAAACAAACAGGTGATGCAGCGGCACGACGCGTTCCCAGCCGAGGCGCGTGAGGAAAGTGACGCGATTCAGTTTTTGGTCTTGTGCAAAGGATTGAAAGTTCCTCACGATGAAATATGAAAAAGCGAGGAGCGTCAACGGCATGGCAACCACCAGGAATCGATGCGGTTCGCCTGCTTGAAGTGTGAACGCGATGGAAGGAATTACATACGCGAGGTGAACGGCGAGGAGAAATTCTCCCGCGCCGCGGTTGCCAAAGCGAAACGGGGGAATGGAGTAAACGACGACGATCAAAACAGAAAGCAATAGAAAGAAGAAAGAAGAAAGAGGCAAGGCGTTGTTTGCAAAGAGAATGTACGCGGTCAATGCGAACACAACGATGCACGCCAAGGCTGTGTAAAGAATATTGTTGCGGAGTATCTGTCGTTTGGAGCGAGTCTCATTTTCGAGGAGGGGTTCAACATCGAGACGAAACACTTCGGCGAGGAGGCTCATCGTCGCTTGTGCGAGGAGGATTGCAAACAAGCCCAACCAAAACGAACCCGCGAGGAAAAGATTGCCGAGGTAATCGGCGATGCTCGCGCCAAAGATATATGTTAGCGCGGCGAGGATGAGGTGGAGAGGGCGGAGAAAACGAGGAGATAGCATGAGAGTTGGAGAATAAAGATTTATGATTTATGATTTCAGATTTACGATTTACGATTTACGATTTGGATCGAGGAGAGATGAAAGATGGTCGCTAGTTTTTGATTAAATGGCTCTCCAACCTCTCGAC
The DNA here is from genome assembly GCA_040753755.1 of Chloroflexota bacterium. Lineage (GTDB taxonomy): Bacteria > Chloroflexota > Anaerolineae > Anaerolineales > Villigracilaceae > Defluviilinea. The sequence continues at coordinate 112,299 of JBFMDB010000003.1, read as the reverse complement.
CGCCTGCGGCAGACTCTTTCTTCCAAGCCCAATGCGGAAGTGATTACGAGAGTCCTCATACATGGAACCCGGCAAAAGCAACACACCTGATTTCTTTACGAGATCATCGCAAAAATCTTCCACGTCGCCTTTGAGGAGTTTGGGGAAACCCATCGAGCCAGCCGTGGGACGAACCCATTCAAACAAGTTCGAGTGACGAGTAAAAAGATCGTCAACGACTTCAAGATTACTTTTGATAATCCCAACGTTGCGCGCGATAAGATGTTGACGATTCCGCAACGCCACCTCGGCGAGGAATTCGCTCGGCGCTGAATTGCAGATCGTTGTGTAATCTTTCAGTCCAGCCATTTTCTCGTAAATGGTTCTGTTCTTCGTGGCAATCCATCCGATTCGCAGACCTGCCAAGCCGTAGGTTTTGGAGGTCACCCCGAGCGAGACGGCGTGCTCACCCATATCCGCACCGGCGGGGAGACGCAGGAACGGATCGTACTCCGATTCGCGGTAGACCTCGTCGCAGAACAACAACAGGTTGTTTTCTTTGGCAAACGCGTTCACCGCTTCAAAATCGGACTTCGACATGAGATACCCCGTCGGGTTGTGCGGCGTGTTGATGACGATGGCTTTGGTGGTTGAGCGCATCAATTGACCCAGTTCATCCAAATCCAGCGACCAGTCGATTTCCTCCCGCGCGAGCCACGGGCTGACGTTGCATCCCATCCCTTTTGCGATCTCGCTCAGGGATTGATAATGCGGCGCATGAACAATGACATGATCGCCATCGTTCAACGCGGCAAGCATGAAGAGGAAGATCGCCTCCTCCGCGCCGGTGTGAACCAAAATCTCGTCCGGCTGAATCGTTTCGTAGATTTTTGCGATCTCTTTCCGCAGGTCAGGATGCCCCTGCGATTCGGTGTAGCCCAGCCATGTTTGCAGAAACTTCTCCGCCGAACCGTCCTCCATGGCGAGCAACTCAGCAATGGGCATGGCTTCACAATCCGAGGAGCACAACAGATATTCAGTATTGAACTCGTATTTGGCGAAGTAGCGTTCGAGTTTGAAGGGAGGTAGGTTCATGGGCGCTTATTCTCATCATACGCAGTACGTGATACGAGATAATTTGTATTGCGTACTGCGTATCTCTTGTCTGCGTGTTTACCTGATTACGTGTTTCCTCGTTTATTTCAACGCTCTCTTCATATCTCGATAATGATTCTGGTTGTGAATGTAAAGCATTTTTATCATGTCACGGATCTTGGTCATTCCCAAGAACGGATGACGCCCTTCGATCTCAAGTTCCTCTTCTTTCAAATCTGAAACCCACGCGACGGAGTTCGAGCGAACTTCCTTGTATTGTTCGAGCAAATCACGTGCAGGCAAATCTTTCGTCCTTTGTTGTTGTGCAGCGTTGTAGCGGTCAATCGAAAAATCTTCCGATGAGCCCTCACCTGTGGTGCGGATGCGCTCGAACAGTTTCACCAGTCCACGCTCGGAGGTGACAAAATGTGAAAGCAAGTTGCGAATCGTCCATGTTTCGCCTTCAGTGTAGATTTCGGTTTGCCACTGGTCATCGCTCAAGCCTGCGAAGATAGAATAAAATTTTTCGCCTTCAGATTTCAGTTTATCGGCAAGTTCGTTGATTTCTGACATAACATTCTCCTCGTACCTTGGTGGTTGAGTGCAAGCCGTCGAAACCACTGCACAACATGCAAATGAATTGTTTTCATGAAACCAGGTGGTCTCGATGCGTCCGCGATAAGCATGCGGGATTACTCGACCACCAGAGATCTCAGACTAACGAATACCCCCCATCCACCACGATGGTTTGACCGGTAATATACTCGTTCTTGATTAAAAATTCGAGAGCGGATGCCACCTCCTCGCTTCGTGCTGGACGTTTGAGCGGAACCCGATTGATCAATCGTTCCCACTCTTCGGCAGGGACGATGTCCGATTGCAGGACGAAGCCCGGGGCAATGGCATTAACGCGTATCTTCGGAGCGAGTGCGCGGGCAAGGATTTTCGTCAGCGATTCGAGCGCGGCTTTGCTCACCGTGTACGACGGGTAACGACTCCATGCTTTTTGCGCGCCTACATCCGTGATGTTGACGATGAGTCCGCCTTCGGTCATTTTTTTAGAAACTTCCTGCGCGAGCAAAAACGGCGCGCGGAGGTTCAAGTCGAGGGTGGTGTTCCAAGTTTCAAGTGAAAGCGTGTCAACGTTTCCGCTGGGCATGAAAGCGGCGGAGTTGACGAGAACAGATAGAGACTGGAGATTGGAGACTACCGAATGGATTTGGGCAGGGTCCGTGAGATCGGCTGGGGCGAGGGTAACGCGTCGATTGAGCGATTCAATTTCACCCTGAGTTTGACGCGCTTCATCCAAGGCAGAGTTGAAATGCAGAACGATATCATATCCCAAACGCGCAAGAGTCAGAGCGAAAGTATTCCCCAGTCTATGCGCGCCGCCGGTGACGAGAGCAATCTTCGCCATGTTTATTTTCGAAGAAAATTGGAGACGAAAAACCAAATGTTCGCGGGGCGTTCGGCGAGGCGGCGCATGAAATATGGATACCATTGCGTGCCAAAAGGAACATACACACGTACGGGATATCCCTCCTTCACCAGCGATTCCTGCAAATCACGGCGGATGCCGTAGAGCATTTGAAATTCAAGCGCTTGTTTTGGCAAGCCGATCTTTTCGGCGTGTTTTTTTGCAAAGCCAATGCGCTTATCATCGTGGGAGGCAATCGCCACATAGGGAGGTGTACGTCCATCCGCGCTCACGGTGTAATTTTCGAATCCAACAGCGGCGTCGAGCATGATCTTCGCGAGCAGGTCAAAGTTCGAGTCGGTGTCCGCTTTTTTCGGAAAGGCTTTTTCGGGAGGTTCGTTATATGCCCCCTTCACCAGCCGAATACGCGTCCGTTTTTCAAGCAAGGCGCGTGTATCGGCTTCGGCGCGAAAGAGATATGCTTGTTGCACAACCCCGACATGATCCTGTGTAAATCCCCTTTCGAGCATGGAACGATACATGCTGATGGTCGTGTCGGTGTACGGCGTGTCTTCCATATCGATACGGATGAAATTATTGCTTTTCTTTCCCTGTTCCAGAATACGCACAAGGTTTTGACGACACGTTTCATCGTCCAACCCCATGCCGATCTGGGTCAATTTGATGGAAACGTTGGCTTTAACCCCGGCTTTATCTATCTTGTGTAAAACATGGACGATCGCGTCCGCTGCTGCGTTTGCCTCCTCGGCGCTCGAGGTGTGTTCTCCCAATTGATCGAGCGTGGCGGTGATGTTTTTTGCGTTCAACTCGCGTACCACGCGAATCGCATCTTCGATCGTTTCGCCCGCCACAAAGCGCGAAGCGGCTCTCCATGCAAAGCCCCAACGGGTGATCGTTCGTTTCGCCCAAGCGGCTTTGGAAAGATAGATCAAGGAAGATCTCAACATCGTTCGATCCTGCAAGTGGATTTTCCTGCCAGACCGCGCAGGCGGAATTTATTCTAGCACAATCACTTGAAATGAGTATGTTATACTTTTTTTGCGTTCATCCGGAGGTAGTGTGAGAAACAGAAGTTCGATCCCTGTATTGCGAGGGATTTCCATTGGATTGCTTTCGATCGCGCTCGTGCTTGTTGTCATATCCTTGATCGGTTACAGCCGTCAACGAAATAACTATCCCATCGGCATGACGATCGCAGGCGTGGAAGTGGGCGGCGTGGACCCTCGGATTGCTTCCGAGCGGGTTCTTCAAGTCTATTCATCGCCGGTGGAAATTATATACGGCGACGCGACGATCCATGTGGATCCATCTGTAGTCGGCTTTCAATTGGATATGGATACCATGATCGCCGCCGCTGACCTCGAACGTACTGGCGGATCTTTCTGGGGTGGATTTTGGAATTACCTGTGGAACCGTGAACCCGACCCGGTGGATATTGTCCTTATCGCAGACATCGACGAAGACCAATTGGTCTCCTACCTGCGCGATGAGATTTCGGCACGCTACGATCAGCCTCCCACACCGGCGCAACCTGTCCCCGGCGGAACAACTTTCACCCCGGGCGAATCGGGCATCGTCCTCGACATCGACCGCGCGGTGCGACTGATCGAAGATACCTTGCGCTCTCCCACGAACCGCACAGTTGTCCTTTCCTACCAACGCAGCCCTGCGGCGCGTCCAACGTTCGCTGACCTCGAGATCCTGCTTCAACAAAATGTGACGGTCGCCAAGTTCGACGGCGTGCTCGGCCTTTATCTCTTCGATCTGCAAACCGGTCAGGAAATCCATTTCGCGATGGATCAAGGTCAACTGATCTCAGTAAACCCAGACGTTTCATTCACGGCGTCCAGCACGGTAAAGATTCCCATCATGGTCTCGTATTTCATCAAATACGGTTCAGCCGCGTTGGATGAACCATCTGCCACGTTGCTGTTGGATATGATTCGTTTGTCGGAGAATCCACCCGCTGACCGATTGATGGAAAACCTCGATCAATTTAGGGGTCCGCTCATCGTGACGGAAGACATGCGGAAGATCGGTTTGCAAAACACATTTCTCGCGGGATTTTTTTGTAGTGCGGAATTTCCATGCCCGCTTCTGGAAAAGATCGAAACGCCAGCCAACCAACGAACCGATGTGTTCACCGACCCGGACCCGTTCAATCAGACAACTCCTTCCGATGCCGGCATGTTGCTGACGGATATCTACCAGTGCGCGACAGAGGGCGGCGGCGCGTTGGTGGCAACTTTCCCCGGTCAGTTTAACAGCCAAAACTGTCAACAACTGATAAATTTCCTCTCGGCGAATAAGATCGGTGTACTGATCGAAGCGGGCGTTCCCGAAGGCACACCGGTCGCACACAAGCACGGATGGATCACCGAACCTAGTTCAGGAGTGATCAAAAACATAAGCGATTCGGGAATCGTGTATACGCCCGGCGGTAATTACGTGCTGGTCATTTTCGCCTATCACCCGGTGCAAACCATTTGGGAACCGGTCTCCGCGTTATTCGCCCAGTTATCGCAAACGGTATACAATTTTTACAACCTCTCCACTTCACAGTAAAGGTCGTATATAATCAGCGCATGAGCGCGGCGCTGGGACTGTATCGCCTTCAACAAGTTGACAGCCAGATCGATCAGATCCGGGCGCGTCTGAAAACGATTCAAGAAACGCTTCAAAACGACAGCGCGATTCGTACCGCCAGCGAGAATTTTGCCGCAGCCGAAAGCCGCAACAAATCGGCGGAACGCGACCTCAAATCTACGGAAGCCGACTTCGAAAAACAACGCGTCAAGATCGAACAAGCCGAAGCGAGCCTGTACGGAGGCAAGGTTCATAACCCGAAGGAACTGCAAGACCTTCAAAACGATGTCGCTTCGCTGAAACGGCACCTTGCAACTCTCGAAAACCGCGAACTCGAAGCGATGATGACATTCGAAACAACTGAAAAGGAATATCAGGCGGCGAAGGCTGAACTTGAGGCGACACGCGCCAACCTCGCGGTCCAACACGGCGACCTCGTGCAGGAAAGCGAATCGCTCCAAAAAGAAATCGAACGACTCTCATCGGAACGCAAGGCTGTCATGAGCGACCTCCCTCAACCCTCGGTGCAAATCTACGATCAGTTGCGTGAACGTAAACGCGGGCTTGCCGTCGCAGTCATCCATGATTCGGCGTGTGCGGCTTGCGGTGCATCACTCACTCCGGCTCAACAACAACAGGCCCGTTCCACGACGCAATTTTTCAATTGTCCCACCTGCGGAAGAATCTTGTATGGAAACTAGATCTCTTCCATTTCACGGTCACGCCGATGCCGCACATTGACCCCACTTCATTTTTTATCGGCTTTTTCGTCGGTATCCTCGTCTGGGTGTTACTCGGGCGCGCACGTCCACTGTGGGCGCAGATCCGCGAAAATGCGAAAGAACGGAGCGAAGCCGCCAAAGTTAAACGCACCAGCGGACTCGAAGACAATCATCGCCGCATCACACTGCGCCGCGCACAGGGGATGCACCTCGCGGCATCACTTTTTGCATTAGACGAAATTCTCCAAGAACCCAGGTTGATCGCACCGCCGGCGCGCGTCGAACCGGGCGTGATCGGTCTCCAAGAGGATATCATTTCACAAACCCTGCCATACATGCCAGCCTGGCCTCATCTTGCAGGCTTGTATGGTGCGCCGACGCTTTCCATGGTCGAAGCGATCTCAGGCGGCGCGAACATTGTGGTCACCGGCGCGGCAGGCGCGGGCAAAACAGTCGCGTTGGCGCACCTCGCGTCGCTGGCGGCGAATCTCAAGGTCCGGCTCGACCCGAGTTCAGAAGATGCGGCTGTCCCTTATCTGTATCACATCGCCGACTTGCCACTTCCGCATGACGCAGCGAAAGATCCCATCAACGTACTCCACAATGCCGCATCGGAATTTGCGCCCTTGTTCGATCTGAGCAGATTGCCGGGTTTCATCCAACGCACCCTGCAAAACGGGCAGGCGTTATTGTTAATCGACGGGTTCGACGAAGCCGACCCACAAACCCAACAAGCAGTGACTGCTTGGTTCAAATCCCTCCTGCACTCCTATCCAAAAGTAAGAATCGTTACGACCGGTTGCCCCAATCAATTGAACGGTTTGATCGGTTTGGGATTCAATCCGTTGGCGTTGATCGGCTGGGGACCGCGAACGACTGTACGCTTTATTCAACAGTGGGGCGAGTTGTGGTCGCAGACGGTCGCGTTGGAATCGTGGGCGCAAACGGGACCCGCGCAAGTGGATCCATTACTGATCAATTCTTGGGTGATGACGGACAACCACGGTCTGACGCCCTTCGAACTGACTCTCAAAGTGTGGGGTGCATACGCCGGGGACAGTTTGGGTCCGCGCGTATTGGATGCCATCGCCACTCACGTGCGGCGCGTTGCCCCGAGCGGAACCCCGGTGGCCGCGCTGGAATTGCTGGCAATGCAGGTCATCCTCACTGCACAGCCGGTCTTCGATCCTCGCACCGCGCGGACGTGGGTAAAACAGTACGATATAGTGGAGGATAAACCGATCCAAAGCGCTGAGAGCGAGACCAAAACAGAGGAAGGCGAAAAAGCGCCTGTCACCGAATCGCAAAAGATCCGCATCAAAAAATCGAAAGCCGGTGAAGGACTCCCCACGAGCGGCCTCCTCGGCAAAATGGTGGACAGTGGTTTGCTGATCTCGCACCCAAGCAACAAGATGCGATTCTTACATTCCGTGTTGAAAGGCTACCTTGCGGGTCAAGCCATCGGGGACAACGATGCTGATCAAACGCTTTATGCCCAAGCAGAATGGAACGGCAAAACGGTTTCAATGCATTACCTTGCGGCACGCGGCGACGTCTCAACGATTGCAGATATTCTATTGAAAGAATCAGAACTTCCTCTTCACAACGCGCTGTTCACCGTAGCACATTGGTTGCGCGACGCCCCGAAAGAAGCCGCGTGGCGCGGAAAAGCCTTTGCAAGTTTGTTGCAGGTCCTGCAAGCAGAAGGTCAACCGCTCGGTTTGCGCGGACAGGCAATGGCGGCATTCGTTGCGAGCGGCGACCCCGGCACCGCTACACTATTCCGTCAACTGTTGAGTTCCAGGTCGTTTGAGTTGGTTCCGCTCGCCGCGCTGGGGAGCGGAGGCATCCGCGATACGAAAGCGGTAGACGCACTCGAAGAAGTATTGCAAGCCCCGTCCGGTGCGGTGCGCCGGGCGTGTTGTCTCGCACTTGTAGCGATCGGAACAGAAAAAGCACTTGAAGCGGTCGGTCGCGCATTGTTACAGGGCGATGAAGACCTGCGGAAAGCTGCCGCCGAGGCATTGGCAAACGACCCGGCGGAAGGATACGCCATGCTCCGTGAAGGCGCCGGTATGACCGACATCATGGTCAGGCGGGCTGTGGTGCATGGTCTATCGCGCATCGAACAGCCGTGGGCAACGGAACTCCTGCAAAAGATGCAAGTGGAGGATGAACAGTGGGTTGTCCGCAATCTTGCCACGCAATACATCGAACAAAAATCGAAACCCGACCCGCGCGTGCCTCAGAAATTACCCATACCATCCGAGACACCATGGCTCATCGAATTTGCCGGCAAGCAGGGTATGGGAATTCCGCGCGGCGGTTCTGCTGCGGACGTGTTAGCAACCGCGTTTCGATTCGGAACAACCGAAGAGCGGCTTGCCGCATTACCCTATCTCAAACCGGTGGCAAATGAAGGCATCATCGGCGCGCTCTATGCCGGTGTGTATGGTGAAGACCCAGAAGTGCGTGAAGCATCCTTCCTTGCCGTTCAAGAGATCGGCGCGAACGGGGTTCACCTTCCGCACCCCAACCAATTCGGATTAGGCTGACATGTTGATCACCAACGCGAAACTCATTACGTGGGAAGCAGAAAACCGTATTCTCGATGATCATGCCATACTCATCGAGAAAGACCGCATCAAAGAGATCGGTAAAAGCAATGACATGCTGAAAAAATATCAGGGCGAGGAAAAACTCGACGCGCGCGGACAATACGTAATGCCGGGCAACATCTGCGCGCACACACATTTCTACGGTGCTTACGCGCGCGGTATGGCGATCCCCGGTCCCGCGCCGAAAGATTTTCCTGAGATCCTGCATAAGTTGTGGTGGCCCCTCGACCGGTCGCTCGACGCGGAAAGCATCCAATATTCCGTCCTCCCCTGCCTCTTGGACGCGGTCAAACACGGCACGACCACCCTCATCGATCATCACGCCTCGCCCAATACGATCCCCGGCTCGCTCGACATCATCGCTGAAGAGGTGGAAAAAGCCGGTCTGCGCGCGGTCCTATGTTATGAAGTGACCGACCGCGACGGCGAATCGAAAATGAAAGCGGGGATTCAAGAGAATGTCCGCTTCATCAAGAAGACGAAAAGCCCGCTTCTCGCTGGGACGTTCGGCCTGCACGCCAGCCTTACGCTTTCTGACGCGTCACTCGATTTGTGCCGCCAAGCCATCCCCGATGGATTCGGATTTCACGTCCACACAGCCGAACACGAAGCGGACGAATACGACAGCATAAACAAATCAGGAATGCGCGTGGTTGACCGCCTGCAAAAACACGGCATCCTCGGACCCAACACCATCACCGCGCATGGAGTCCACTTCGACGCGCGTGAAATGGAGATCCTCGCCGAAACGCGGACATGGCTCACGCATCAGCCGCGCTCGAACATGAACAACGGCGTCGGCGTCGCGCAGATCGAATCGATGCTCCGGCTAGGGATCAAAGTTTGTCTCGGTAACGACGGCTTTTCGAACGCCATGTGGGAAGAATGGAAAGCCGCGTATTTGCTTCACAAAGTCCATCACCGTGACCCGCGCCGCATGGGCGGGTATGATGTGACACAAATGGCGATTTACAATAATTCCGCGTTGGCAAATATCTTCTTCAAATCTGCAACCATTGGGCAATTGAGCGAAGGTGCGTTTGCAGATATGATCTTTGTTGATTATCACCCCAACACCCCAATGACCTCAGGCAACCTGCCGTGGCACATCATTTTCGGTTTTCAACAAAGCATGGTGACTTCCACCATTGTTGCAGGAAAAGTTTTGATGAAAGACCGGGAACTTCTCACCCTCGACGAAAAAGAAATCACAGCCAAAGCGCGTGAGATCGCGCCGAAGGTCTGGGAACGATATCAAAAGGAAGTTGCGAAGGTACTGTGAAATGACGACTGACGAAATCAAAGAACCGCTTTTATTGACCATTGGTGTACTAGGCGGAACAGGCAAAGAAGGCAAGGGTCTCGCGTATCGCTGGGCGAAGGCAGGGTACAAAGTACTGATCGGCTCGCGTTCCTCCGAGCGAGCCGTGACCGCCGCCTCAGAAATCATGGAACTAGCGGAGGGCGATACCTCGGTTGTCGGTACATCGAACAAGGAAGCCGCGCAACTTGCGGATATCGTTGTGTTGACCGTGCCATACGCCGCACATCGTGAAACGCTTGAAAGCGTGAAAGATGTGCTCAAGGGAAAAATTCTCATTGATGTAACCGTCCCACTCGTACCCCCGAAAGTAACAAAGGTGCAAATGCCCCCTGCAGGTTCCGCCGCCCAGGAAGCGAAGGAAGTCGTCGGCGAGGGTGTGGAAGTAGTTGCCGCGTTCCAAAATATTTCCCATGAACATTTGTTGAAAGATGAATTTGTGGATTGTGACGTGCTCGTCACAGGCACCAGCAAGGATGCCCGTTCCGAAGTGTTGAAACTCGTCGAAGCCGCCGGGCTGACAGGCTGGGACGCCGGTCCCATCGAGAACTCCGTCGTGCTCGAAGGGCTTACCAGCGTGTTGATCCACATCAACAAACAATATGGCTCGACACACGCCGGAATCAAGATCACAGGAGCAGTAAACAAACAGTAATTGGTAATTTGTAATTGCAAATTGCAAATTGCAAATTGCAAATTACAAATTACATGCCCAACCATGCCTCTCACCCTCACCCCCCTCCTCGGCATTCCCCTCATCCGCCACGGCGACAACCTGGCGGATATTGTTCTTAATGCCCTGCAAGAAAATAAAATTGCCCTTCAAGACGATGACATATTTGTCTTCGCACAAAAAATCGTTTCCAAAGCCGAAGGGCGGACGGTGAATCTAACAACAGTCACTCCTTCACCTCGAGCCATCGAACTGGCAAAACAAACTGAAAAAGACGCGCGCGTCGTTGAATTGATCCTGCAAGAAAGCAATGAAGTTTTGCGGACGCGCGTCGGCGCGATCATCGTTGAACATAAACTCGGCTTCGTCTGCGCGAACGCGGGGATAGATCATTCGAACGTCAACTCCCCGCACCTTTTAGGAGAAGGGTCGGGGGTGAGGCCTGAAGATTGGGTACTCCTCCTCCCCGCCGAACCAGACCGAAGCGCGGAAGCGACGCGTGCAGAAATCCAATCCAAAAGTGGAAAGCGAGTCGGCATCCTCATCATAGACTCGCACGGACGCGCTTGGCGAAATGGCACCGTCGGTGTTGCGATCGGCATCGCGGGAATCCCGGGGCTTGAGGATTTGCGCGGCAAACCCGATCTCTTCGGGTATAAATTACAGGTAACTCAAGTGGGCGTTGCTGACGAACTCGCCGCCGCCGCGTCCCTGATGATGGGACAAGCCGCAGAGGGAATACCGGTTGTGCATGTGCGTGGGTTTCCATATCCGTTGCGCGAGGCGTCACTGAAAGAATTGATTCGACCGAAGGAGCAAGATTTGTTTCGATAACAGTATGTTGTTTCAGCAGTTGAACTGCTGAAACAACAAAGAAACGCTAACACGATTCTTATTTGCAATTGATACACTCATTGCGCCACAACAGGCAAGGAATCACATGACCATCCCCACCAAATATCAAGACCTCATCAGCAACGACTCAAAAGCATATCTCTATCTCGCCACCCTCATGCCCGACGGTTCTCCGCAAGTCACGCCCGTTTGGTTCAGCGCCGATGATGAACATATTCTCATCAACACAGCCGAAGGACGGCTCAAAGATAAAAACATGAAGGCGCGCCCAAAAGTTGCAATGACCATTCAAGACCCCAACGACCGTTATCGTTACATCGGCATACGAGGCGAAGTGGTTGGTGTTACATACGAAGGCGGGCTCGAACACATTGACATGCTCTCGCGCCGATATGACGACAAACCCTGGAAACCTCGCGAGAGTCAAACGCGGGTCATCTACAAGATCAAGCCGACTCATGTCCACGACCACGACTGAACTGCACAACTTCCTGCGGACGCGCCGCTCGATCCGCCGCTTCAAACCGGACCCTGTGCCCGATTCGGTCATCGAGACCATTCTCACCACCGCGGCGTTTGCCCCCTCCGCTCATCACCGTCAACCGTGGCGATTCGTGGTGCTGAAAGCACCCAACACGAGAATACAACTAGCGGAGGCGATGGCCGTTGATTTTCAACGCGACCTCGAGAGCGATGGCGTTCCCGCAGAAACGATCCAAACGCAACTCAAGCGATCTAAAGATCGCATTACAACCGCGCCCGTTGCCATCCTCCTCTGCCTCGACGCGAGCGAGATAGATTCGTATCCCGATAAAAGACGCATGAAAGCGGAATTCAGGATGACTGTGCAATCGGTCGCCGCGGCGGGGTTGCAACTCCTGCTCGCCGCGCACGCGGAGGGTCTCGGCGGAGTTTGGGCATGTTGGGTCTTGTTTGCACAAGAAACTATTCAAGAAGTTTTGGAATTGCCGAAAACATGGGAACCTCAAGGGATGTTTTTTCTTGGGTATCCAGAGGCAATCCCTGATGCAAGGGAAAGAAAGCCTCTAGATTCAATAATTATTAGGAGGTGATCAAATGAACGAAGAGGAAAAGAAATGGCAAGAACAATATGCGAAAAACAGCACAGGAAATAGAGAGATTTTCAGGCTTGGATGTGTTCTTGTAATATGGTACGCAATAGGTGTCGGGCTTACTATTTGGTCTGGAAATGTTGGTTACGTGTTAATCTGTTTTGCGGCCTATCTTAGTTTTCCCGCCCTCACGGGATACTGGCAACCGGCATATGCATTATCGCGAAAAATATTAGGAAATGAGAGTTTACCGCCCAGCCTCATGCCACGTAAATTCAAATGGTGGAATTATCTCCCACTGGCAATCAGGTTGGCTATTTCTGCTGCATTACTATTTAAAGGTGTTGAGTTTCTAGTCAGATGAAAATCGTTGCCTTTGCAGGTGGAGTCGGCGGTGCGAAGTTCGCGTACGGACTTGCCCAAATCTTGAAACCTGTGGAACTCACCGTCATCGTCAACACTGGCGATGACTTTGAACATTACGGCTTGTACATTTGTCCCGATCTGGATACAGTCTGCTACACGCTGGCAGGGTTGGCAAATCCCGAAACGGGTTGGGGGCGCGTGGATGAATCGTGGAATATGATCGAAAACGTTTCAAAGCTTGGGGGACCCGATTGGTTCAAACTTGGAGATCGCGATTTGGGGACTCACCTCGAACGGACGCGGCGGCTGAAAGAAGGCGATTTACTCAGCCAAATCACTAGAGATTTCTGCAAGGCTTGGGGAATCCAACATACGATCCTGCCAATGTCTGACCAGCCTGTGAGGACGATAGTTGATACGAACGAAGGCGAACTGGCTTTTCAAGAGTATTTCGTTCACCGCAGGTGTGAGCCGAAAGTGAAAGGCTTCAGGTTTGAAGGGGTCGAGGAGGCTGAACCAGTTCCGGGGGCGCGAGAGGCGATCCAATCGGCGGATGCGATCGTCATTTGCCCGTCGAATCCGTGGGTGAGCGTGGATCCGATATTGAAGGTTTTCTCCCTCACCCCTACCCCTCTTCCGCTGGGAGAAGGGAAACGCGTGGTAGCCATCTCCCCCATTATTGGAGGCGAAACGGTGAAAGGACCTGCGGCAAAGATGTATAACGAACTGGGAATCGAGCCTTCGGCGTTGGCAGTGGCGAACCACTATCGAGGAGTGGCAACCCATTTTGTCATTGACAACGTGGATTCGCAACTTATTGAAAGTGTTAGGGGTTTGAATATGCAGGTATTCGTAACCAATACCTTGATGAAGAGTCATGTAGATCGAAACCGATTGGCAAGCGAAGTCTTAAACTTCATTGGAGTTGCTGTATGACTCTCTGGGCGATCGTCCCTGTAAAACCGTTGCGGCGGGGGAAGTCCCGTTTGGCTGGAACATTATCTGAAGATAAAAGAACTGAATTGAACCGCGCATTGCTGGAGCACACGCTCGAAACCCTTTCGGGTTTGAAAGAGGTTGATGAGGTGCTCGTGGTCAGCCGTGACCCCAATGCGTTGAACATCGCCCGCAATCACGGTGCCCGGACGGTGCAGGAGGATGGTCAGCCGCATTTGAACACCGCGCTCAAACGTGCGACGGTCGTTGCACAGTTGTATGCCACGCGCGGTGTTTTGGTCTTACCGGCAGACCTGCCCTTGGTGACAGGTGAAGATATCCGCATTTTGTTGGATCGCGCAGTGAAACCGCCGGTGGTTGTCGTTGCGCCAGACAGGCATAAACGCGGGACGAACGCGTTGGTCATTTCGCCCGCGGGGTTGATCGAATATGATTTCGGGGAGAACTCGTTCCAACATCACTGCGAACGGGCAAAAAGCGCAGGGGCGCGGCTCGAGATCGTAGATTTACCCTCGCTCGGGCTGGATCTGGACGTCCCCGAAGATTTCGAACTGATCAAGAATCTGGAGAACACAATATCGTTTTAGCGGGCGTATAATCGGGGCAGACATCTTCCAAAAAAGCGAGGAGAATACCATGACTGAACGTGTAGCCCTCTACTTGCAAGACTCACACGATTTGCGCGATGGACTCGATTATGTGAGGTACGCGGAAGAAAAAGGGTTCGAAGCCGTCTGGCAAGCGGAATCTCGGTTGGTCCGCGACGCGATCGTGCCCATGGCAGCGTACGCGGCAGTGACCCAGCGGATCAAAGTCGGGTCGGGCGTGATCAACAATTGGACGCGCAATATCGGTCTGCTGGCGGCGACTCTGCTCACCCTCGATGACCTCGCCCCGAATCGCATCATCTGCGGCATAGGCGCTTGGTGGGATCCGCTTGCGAAGAATGTGGGGATCGAACGGAGGAAACCCCTTCTGGCTATGCGCGAGACCATCGAAGTCCTCCGAAAATTGTTGAACATGGAACGCGTGACTTTTCACGGCGAATTCCATCACGTGGACGGCATCGAACTGGATGTGGTGCATGGTCGCCGCGAACCGCGTAACGTGCCGATCATGATCGGCGCGACAGGCGACGCAATGATGGAAATGACAGGCGAAATCGCGGACGGAGTCGTGTTGAATTACTGCGTCCCGCCGGATTACAACGATAACGCGCTTGAATTGCTGGAAAAAGGCTTGAAAAAATCCGGGCGCAAAATGCAAAACTTCGACCGCCCACAACTGATCGTGTGCTCGGTAGACGAGGATCACGATAAAGCGATCGACTACACCAAGGAACTGCTCTGCCAGTATCTCGCGCAACAACCGCACATCGCCAAAGCCTCCCGCGTTTCTCAAGATGTCATCACGGGAATCCAGTCGATTTTGGGGTGGCCCGCTACAAAAGAACAGATCAACAAAGCCAAACATCTGGTGCCAGACGAGTTAGTGCACAACATCACCGCCTCGGGGACGCCGACCGAGGCAAAAGCCAAGGTGGAAGAATACAAAAAACGAGGATGCACCTGTCCGATTCTTTACCCCGTCGGTGGGAATTTCAAATTGCTGATCGATACCTTCGCGCAGGCATAGTCTCGAAATGACATCCTTCGATGAACTCAGGACATGTTTTCCGCTACAAATTCCTTTGTAAATAATCCAACACCAACTGCAAAGCCGCGTCAGCCGACGCGGATTTTATTTCCTTGCGCGACCCTGAGAAATGGAACTGGCGCGTCCACTCGCCCTCCGGCGCAACGAGCGCAAGCCAGACGGTTCCCACAGGCTTGGTGGGAGTCCCACCGCCCGGACCCGCTATCCCTGAGATCGAAACGGCAATGTCCGCTTGAAAACCTCGTTGCGCACCGCGCGCCATTTCCAATACGGTTTCCTGGCTGACCGCACCGTGAGTGTTCAAGGTATCCCACGAGACGCCCAACAGGTTTGCTTTCGCTTCGTATGCGTACGCAACCAGACTCCCCAGAAAATATTCCGACGATCCCGGCACGTTGGTCACCCGGTTGCCGAGCAAACCCCCAGTGCAAGACTCGGCGAACGCAATCTTTAACCCGCGCGCACGGAGAATCGAACCCATTTGCGCTTCAAGTGAATCGCTCATGTAACCTCAAATGATAAAGTCATGGCATTATACACGGGGCAGAGTCGTTCTAGGTTATAATTTTCTGCATGGCAGACTGGGCTGGTAAAACGCTCGGCAAGGTCCACATCGAAAAACTCGTAGCCCGCGGGGGAATGGCGGAAGTCTACAAGGGCAACCACAAGTCTTTCGGACAAGTCGCTATCAAAGTCATGCGCGGCTTGATGGAACGGGACCCGGAACAACTCAGCCGCTTCCAACGCGAAGCGGAAGTCGTTGCCGAACTTAAGCACCCCAACATCGTTCAAATGCTCGATTACAAAGTTGAAGATGAAACGCCGTGCCTCGTCATGGAGTACATTCCGGGACCGTCGCTCGCGGCATACCTCAAAACGCTCCATGAAAAGAAACAACGCTTGCCCATCGGTATCGTGGCGGGATTATTGAAGTCTATTGCCAGCGCGCTGGATTACGCCCACAGCAAAGGCATCGTTCACCGCGACATCAAACCCGCCAACGTGCTGCTTCGCTCCCCTTCGGATGAGATCCGCATGGACGCACCGCTTCCTACCGACGTGGAACCTGTGCTCACCGATTTTGGCTTGGTGCGCCTCCTCGACTCGACGATGCACACCACCACTGGTTCTGTTTCAGGCACACCTGCCTACATGAGCCCGGAACAATCGCGCGGCGAAAAAGTGGATAAACGCACCGACATTTATTCACTGGGCATCATGCTTTACGAAATGCTGGCTGGCGGCGTACCGTTTCAGGCAGATACCACCTTCGGCATGTTGATGAAGCACATCAACGAGCCGCCTCCAACGATCGACGGAATCTCATCCGACCTGCAAGCATTGCTGGACCGAACGCTTGCCAAAGACCCATCCATGCGCTACGACAGCGCCGGCGAACTGGCAAACGAATTTCTCGCCGTATTCAACGGGCAGACGATTTCGCCGGGGACCATTCACATCGCCCAACTTGCACGTAAAGCCGCCGCTGAATCAACACGACCCAGACCTGCCCAAGAGACCTCACTACTCCGTCGCTTCCGCATCGGGATCGAGATCGCCATCGCGATCGGTCTGGCTGTCCTGCTTTTTCAATTTTTCCGCCCGCCGACGGTAGGTGTGACCGAAACTCCACAAGCAGTGGACCCAGACATACCTGTGGGAAGACTGCGCTTCACCGATTTCGATAATGTAATGGACCGGGCGACAATCCTCCTGAACAACGTGGCGCGCCCCGAAGAAGGCAGACATTACGAAGTATGGTTGCGGAATAATCCGACCGGCGATATTCGGAATATTGGACAGGTCCGCTTTACCGATGCAAACGTCGGCGTGCTCGAGATCACCGACACGAGCAGGCAGAATTTTTTTGGCTTGTTCGATGAGGTATTTATCACCAACGAGGCAGACGGTGTTGCAATCACAGAACCATCCTCCGAAGTGGTGTTCTCATCCGTATTCCCGCCCGAAGCGCTTGCCCAAGCACGCGAGGTTTTAGTTGCCTATCCAGAAACCCCCGGACAACTAGCATTGATGCAGGGGCTTTATTATTACAGCGGAAGTTACATCAATATTGCGATCAACGGAAATGTGATCGAACCTAATTTCATCGGATTGGTGAGCGCCTACGAAAATAATGATGAGGCATCTTTGCGTAAACGAACGGAGGAAGTGATCAATCTCATTGTCGGAGGACTGAGCGAGCAATATCGCGATTATGACGGTGACGGCGTCTTCAACGAGAACGACGGCGATGGATACGGAAGCCTTCCCAATGGAGATCGTCTTGGGTATCTTCAGGCTACTACGGTCAACACGAAGGAAGTCGCCGACGCGGCAGACTCCACGCCGAATATACGCTTATATAGCGAAAATATTCAAACGTGCGTCAAGAATATGGAAACATGGACCGAGCAGATCCTGCCGCTGGCGCTTCAACTGACCGAGATGCCCTTCGGATCGGATATGGAACCGATCGTCAATGAATTGTCGGTCCTTGGGGTTAATTTAGTTCGAGGCGCGGATACGGACGGGAATGGGTTGGTTGAACCCCTCGAAGGTGAATGCGGTGCCGACCTGGCTTACGAATATGGTTGGTATCTGGTGGACATGCCGATCTTCATCGGACCCGAACGAATCCCGCCATCGGGAAAGTAAATCACTTTTAGCGGGAGATATATTTTCGACTCTCGTTCTGCAAACAAGGGGATGAAGTAAAATTGCCCGCAATGGAAATCTCGGAAAAACTACAGGGAATACTCTCGACTCTCCCTACTAAGCCCGGTTGTTATTTGATGAAAAACGCCGAGGGGAAAATTATCTATGTCGGCAAGGCGATCAACCTCAAGAATCGCGTCCGCTCCTATTTTCATGCAGACGCCAGCCACGACAACAAAACGCGCCGGCTCGTGCGTGAAATAACCGACATCGAATGGATCGTCGTTGGGTCGGAACTCGAGGCGCTCATCCTCGAGATGAACCTCATCAAAAAGCATCGTCCGAAGTTCAACGTGCGCCTTAAGGATGACAAGCGATACCCATACATCAAAATCCATTGGGCTGAGGCGTTCCCCAAAGTCACCGTCACGCGGCAAATGATCGAAGACGGCTCGCGTTATTTCGGTCCGTACACGTCGGCGTGGGCTGTCTATCAGACGCTGGATGTGCTGAGGAAGATATTTCCGTATTTGACCTGCGACCGCGAGATCACCGGCTTGGACAAGCGGGCGTGTCTTTACTACGACATCAAACTGTGCATCGCCCCGTGCATCGGCGCGGCGTCTCAAGCCTCCTACCGCCAAATGATCTCGGACTTGATGGACTTTCTCAGCGGTCACAGTGAAGGCATTGTTTCACGACTGCAGAAAGACATGCAAACAGCCTCCGATGAAATGCGCTTTGAAAAGGCGGCGGCGATCCGCGACCAACTCAAAGCGATCCGTTCCATCATCGAACGGCAAAAGATCGTGTTCGCCACAGACTACAAGGATTCGGATGTGCTTGCCATGGCGCGCAGCGACGGTGAAGCCTGCGTGCAAGTCTTTTTCATACGGGGCGGCAAGTTGATCGGGCGCGAATATTTCATTTTGGAGGGCACAGAAGACACAGCCGACGCTGAAGTGATGGAGCAATTCATCACGCAGTTCTATACCGAAGCGGCGAACATCCCGCAACAAGTCATGCTTCCACAGGAAATCGAAGAAGCAAAGATCATCGGTGAATGGCTGAGGTCGAAGCGCGGCGGTGAAAAGATGGAATTCTTCGTACCCAAAGAAGGGCAACCGCAAGAGTTGGTGAAGATGGCTGCCGAGAACGCCACCGAAACTCTCACTGCCCTCCGCGCGCAGTGGCAGGCTGATACCCACAAACAAGAACAGGCGTTAGCCGAATTGCAACAAGCCCTGAATTTGAACGAGCCGCCCAACCGAATAGAATGTTACGATATCTCGAACACGCAAGGGACAGCCATCGTCGGTGCGATGGTGGTATTTGCACAAGGCGTACCCGATAAAAAGTCGTATCGAAAATTCAACATCGAATCAGTGGTGGGCGCACCGGACGATTTCGCCTCCATGGAGGAAATGCTGACGAGGCGCTTCCGCAGGTGGCGGTCGGCACAAGATGCGACCGCGCAGGTTGGGACGAAGAAAGACGCGTCCTTCTCCGTTCTGCCCGACCTCATCATCATCGATGGAGGCAAAGGTCAGTTAGGACGCGCCGTCGAAGTCCTCGAGAAATTCGAGTTAATAGGAAAAATTCCGATCGTTGGCTTGGCAAAACAGCAGGAGGAGATCTTCTTCCCGCATAAATCGGATTCGCTGATGTTGCCGCGTCATTCTCAAGCGTTATATCTGGTTCAGCGGATTCGAGATGAGGCACACCGTTACGGGATCACCGCGCACCGCAAGAAACGGCAGAAACTCGGCATGGCTTCGATCCTGGATTCGATTCCCGGCATCGGTCCCGCCCGTCGAAAAGCCCTCTTGAAACATTTCGGGTCTGTGGATAAGATTAGAGCCGCCTCCATTGAGGAACTGCTGACAGTTGTGCCCGACGGCGCGGCGCAATCCATCAAGGCGAATTTGGAATGAGAGAAATCTGGGTCGTAGACGACGATGAGGAGATGACCCGCGCGGTCGGGTTGATGCTCGAACTGCTCGATTGCCGCGTCACCGCGTTTAACAGCATCCGCGCGGCGGCGAAGACGATCGTCACTGGGAAGAACCCCGACTTGATCATTCTCGATTTGAACATGCCGGAAGTGACCGGGTTAGACATGGTCGAGTTTTTACGCCGGCGACCGGAATCCAAAGAACTCCCCATCGTGATGCTCTCCTCCGAGTCCACGGACGAAACGATCGACAAAGCGCTTGCATTAGGCGCGGACTCCTATATTCTGAAGCCCGTGACGGTCGAGGAGCTTGAAAAAGCGATGGCTACCGCGTTTTACAAACATCTAAATTTGAGAGTGGAAGATGGCAAATAAGAGAGCGAAGAAAAACGATAAACCTACCAACTCCCGTGACAAATCGCGCGTTCGAACGCTGCAGTTGTTGTTTTTCGGGTTATCCGTTATTTTAGTTCTATCGATCATTCTCTCCCTGTTCGTCAACCCCTGAATATGGTTGAGAGAAAAGTCTCCTGGCTGGGTACACCATTTTATATTTTTCTATTTTCAACTTATCCCAGCCTCGCCCTGCTGTCTACAAATAGTCAGGAGGTGGATAGTATCGTTGTCATTCGACCTCTCCTTGCTTCGATACTTTTTACCGGCTTAGCCACAGGCATCTTATATGGATTGCTTAAAGAGCAGGCAAAAGCATATTTAGGGACGGCTGTCATCCTCCTTTTATTTTTTTCATACGGTCATGTCGCCCGCTGGCTCCTCGAACGATTTGAACCCGAACAAGGGACATTCATCGATATCTCGTTATCCATCGTATATTTCGCCATCTTCTGTCTATCATTCTATGCGATAGCGAAAGCTCACAGAGATTTTTCCGCTTGGAATGCTGGATTAAATGTTACCGCCATGGTTTTATTATTGTTTCCATTTTTTGAGATCTTTTCCGGCCTTGTCGCCCGCTTCCCCACAGCACAATCCTCGCACGAGCAGATAAACGCGAGTCAAGATCCAATTGAAACCGCATTGAGGATGCCAAGCGAGGAATCCGGACTGGTAGAACATCCTGATATTTATTACATTCTTCTGGATGGATACAGCCGGGCTGACACGTTGGAAGCCATGGGATACGATAATTCTCAATTCCTGCAATCACTTGAACAGATGGGGTTCTATGTAGTTGCGTGCAGTACAAGTAATTACCGTTCCACTTTGCTCTCCATGCCATCGATATTCAATATGGAGTATTTGCATGACTTTTTACCGTTCGCCGGCGAGGATAATTCATCCGTTCCGCTGCTTTCGAACTTCTTGATTCACAACCGCGTTCGTTCAGAGTTGGAGAAATTAGGGTACACGATCATCAGTTTTGAAACGGGCTACGAGTGGAACGAATGGACGGATGCCGATTATTTCCTGGCACCAAACAACAACTCGGCGCTGCGTACGATGTTCGTCCCCTACCTGACACAGTTCGAATATTTGTTTCTTCAGAACACTGCGTTGGGACCTTATGTCGAAAATTCGAAATTCGGCACCACAAGGTATAACGACCTTTACGAACGGGTTAATTTCACGCTGGAAGAATTACCGAACACGGTAAGTTTGAAGGGTCCCAAATTTGTTTATGCTCACATTCTGGCTCCACACTACCCGTTCATTTTTTTATCGGATGGTTCGCTCAATTCAGATCCTCGATACTACACTTCCGAGGAGGGGACTCCCTCCGACCCGGAATTGACTCGTATCGGTTACATCAATAATGTACAATTCCTCAATTCCAGAGTATCGGATATTTTGCAAACAATCTTGCAGAATAGTACGACACCACCGGTGATCATCATCCAGGGCGATCATGGCCACGTCATCCCCGAGCGTCGATTTAATAACCTCAGCGCGTTCTATCTGCCGAATGTCAAAAGCGAACTTTTGTACCCGCAGATCAGTTCCGTAAACACATTTCGAGTCGTTTTCAACGAATATTTTGGCGCCGATTTTGAATTGCTGGAAGATACGAGTTTTGATGCCCATATCGGCGAACCTCTTCTCACAAAGGCGGTCAAGCCTTTCCCGGAAACGTGCCCTTAAACCAAGTTCTCGGGATTCCGATCAACAATAATTTTTATACGACAAGGTAAATATGCTCGATAAATTAAAAGGTATTGAAGAACGTTATCAACAAATCGGAAATGAATTACTTGAAGTAGGAGCAAACTATCAACGCGCCGCGGAACTGAACAAGGAGCGCGTCGACTTGGAGCCCATCGTCGAGAAGGCGCGGGAATATCGTCGGGCGGTGAAAAGTCTGGAGGAGGCGAAATCGATCCTCGAGTCCGAAAAAGATGCGGACTTGGTGGCGTTGGCACAGTCCGATATTGCCGAGTTGACCCCGAAAATCGATAACCTTGAAAAAGAAATCAAAGCGATGCTCGTGCCGAAGGACCCGCGCGACGACAAGAACGTGATCGTCGAGATCCGCGCGGGCGCGGGCGGTGATGAAGCCGCCATCTTCGCCGCGGATCTGTTCCGCATGTATACGCGCTATGCGGATGGCAAACGATGGAAGACCGAGATCTTGTCTGAAAACGCGATCGGCGTCGGCGGTTACAAGGAAATCATCTTTGAACTCAAAGGCAAAGGCGCATACTCGAAACTGAAATACGAATCAGGGGTTCATCGCGTACAACGCGTGCCAGCGACAGAAGCACAGGGCCGCATCCACACCTCCACGGCGACCGTTGCAGTGATGGCAGAGGTGGATGAGGTGGAAATCGACATTCCCGAATCGGATATTGAGATCGAAGTGTATCGTTCGTCCGGCGCGGGTGGACAAAATGTGCAGAAAAATTCAACCGCCGTTCGTTTGACTCACAAGCCGACGGGCATTGTCGTCACCTGTCAGGACGAACGTTCGCAATTGCAAAATAAATTACGCGCTTTGAGTATTTTACGGGCGCGCTTGTATGAAATTGCGGAAGAAAAACGCCGCGCCGAGATCGAATCGAACCGGCGTTCGCAGGTGGGAAGCGGCGAGCGTTCGGAAAAAATCCGCACGTACAATTATCCGCAAAACCGGGTCACCGATCACCGCATCGGCTTGTCGAATTACAATTTGCCCGCCGTGATGGACGGAGCGATCGACCAGTTCATCGAGGAGTTATCCACGCGCGACGAGGCGGATCGTTTGGCAACCAGCGGATTCGACGACGAGGAATGATTGAACATGAATACCAATCCCGCCTTCGGCGCAGGCTTGCAACCATTCATGGGCATAACCTCGTTCATGCGACTCCCAGTTTCGCGCGAAATACAGGGTGTGGATGTCGCGATCATGGGTGTGCCTTTCGATAGCGGGACCTCGTATCGGACCGGGACGCGTTTCGGTCCGCGAAAGATTCGCGAAGCGTCGCTGATGATTTGGGGACACAACTCAACCTTGAACGTTACGCCGCTCAAAAAACTGAAAGCCGTGGATTACGGCGACGTGTCGGTCGTGCCTACTTCCATCGAACACACGATGGCCGGCATCACCTATACAGCCAGCGATATCATCAACACAGGTACAACCCTCGTCACACTCGGCGGGGATCATTCGATAACGCTTCCCCTTTTGCGCGCCCACGCCAAGAAATACGGACCCGTCTCACTCGTCCACATTGACGCGCACATTGACACGTGGGAATCAGAATTTGAAGATGTGAAATACAGTCACGGCACGCCGTTTCGATACGCGCTTCAAGAGGGATTGATCCGCGAAGGCGAATATGTGCAAATCGGCATACGCGGTCCGCTCAGCGGGGAGAACGATTACGCCGACGCGAAAAATCTCGGCGCGCGCACAATCACCATCCACGAAGTGATGGAAAAGGGCGTGCCTGAAATTCTCAAAGAAGTTCACCAGCGCATGAAAGGACCGACGTACGTCACCGTTGACATTGACTCCGCAGACCCTGCCTTTGCGCCCGGCACAGGCACGCCCGAAGTCGGCGGGCTGACGAGTTACCAATTGCTGCAACTCGTGCGCGGGCTTCACGGCTTGAATCTCATCGGCTTCGACCTTGTTGAAGTTTCGCCGCCTTTCGACCATGGCGACATCACGGCGATTCTGGCTTCGAATATCGCGTTCGAGTATTTGTCGCTGCTGGCGATAAAAGCAAAATAGTCAAGCGTTCTTTCTTCTTTCCTCTTTCATGATGAGACGAAAGAAGAAAGAGGAAAGATATCAAGACGTGATAGATTCCCCTTCGCTTCTTTCCGACATTTCAAACCGTCTCGTCTCGGTCAGCGATACCCCTGCTCTCGACGCGTCCGTTCTGTTAGCCCGCATCGCAGACCGCCCGCGCTCTTGGATATTGGCTCATCACGAATTGACGCTCACGAGCGAACAACATGTTCAACTCAACGAATCGCTTGCGCGGCTGGAGAGAGGCGAACCTTTCCCGTATGTGCTTGGGCGCTGGGAATTTTTCGGCTTGGAGTTCGAAGTCACGCCCGATGTTTTGATCCCGCGACCGGAAACCGAACTGCTCGTGGAAAAAGCCATCGCGTGGCTGCAAAAAAATCCGACCAAAACGAATGTCGCAGACATCGGCACGGGCTCAGGCACGATTGCAGTTTTGCTAGCAGTCAACATTCCAAAGGCAAACATCCTCGCCACCGATATTTCTTCGAAGGCATTGCAAGTAGCAGCCCGGAACGCAGAGAAACACGGCGTACAGAGCAAAATTGAATTTTCAGAATGCGATCTTCTTCCCGAGTCGAAAGTCGAAGGTCAAAAGTCAGACCTGCGACCTTTGACCTTCGACTTGGTTTGCGCCAACCTGCCTTACATCCCAACAAAGACTCTCGAGCACCTCCCAATCTACAAGCGCGAACCGACAACCGCTTTGGACGGAGGCGAAGACGGACTCCGCATCATTCGCAAACTAATAAACGTCGTTCCTCCATGGCTTGCGCCAAACGCATTGATTCTTCTTGAAATCGAATCGTCTCTTGGAAAACAAGCCATGCAGCTTGCCCGGCGGCATTTTCCAAACGCACACAGCGCGCTGCATCGAGACCTTGCGGGCCGCGACCGTCTGCTCGAAATTCAAACATGAACACGATCATCGTTTCCGCCGATTCGCCTGACGCTATCCAGCGCGCCCTCAATGTATTGAACAACGGCGGACTAGTCGCCTTCCCCACCGACACCGTATACGGCGTCGGCGCGCTCGCGTTCGACGGAAAGGCTGTCGAATCAATTTACACGGCAAAAGACCGCCCCATCGAAAAAGCGATCCCGGTTCTCATTGCGGATGCGGAAGATATGGATCAAGTGGGAGCGGATATCCCGGACATCGCGCGCCGAATCGCCGCCCGCTTCTTTCCCGGACCTGTGACCTGCGTCATCCCCAAACAGCCGGCTCTCCCTCAAGCCGTCTCCGCCACCTCCACCGTCGGCGTGCGCGTGCCAGACCACGAAGTTGCGCGCGCTCTGCTCCGCGCGGCGGGACCGATGGCAGTCACCTCCGCGAACATTTCGGGACAGCCGAGCCCATCCACGGCGGAAGAAGTGTTCGCGCAGCTCAACGGGCGCATCGAATTGATCGTTGATGGAGGAAAGACTCCCGGCGGAATCCCTTCCACAGTGGTTGATTGCACAAGCGATGAAATCAAAATTCTACGCGAGGGACCGATTTCGCTCGAAGAAATCCTGTCGAAACTCTCATCCCCAATTTAATTCTTGTTCAGGTTACGCTAAACTCGAAGAATATAATCATGAGTGCATTCTCCTTAACAAACCGCCTGCGGCTCGGGCAAGCCAAAGGCGGTTTGGGTTTTTAATTTATAAGACCTGACAGGTTTTAGAAACCTGTCAGGTCTTTTTCAAGAAAGAGTCCACGTCGGTTGGACATCCATGTCCATCGTAGAAACATGACCCAACGCGTAACGATAATATCCCGCCGCAGCGATCATGGCGGCATTATCGGTACATAATGAAAAGGCGGGGATATTGACCTTGAATTCCGTTTGAGATTGAAACGCGGTTCGCAAGGCGCGGTTGGCAGAGACTCCGCCGGCGACTAAAATTTCCTTCGCGTTGAAATCGCGCGCGGCTTGCATGGTCTTGTTGAAAAGAATGTCAACTGCCGTTGCTTGAAACGACGCGGCTAAATCAGCGACGGGAAGGTCTTCGCTTGTTTTCTTCAACGCGTTGACTTCGTACAAGACAGCCGTTTTGAGTCCGCTGAACGAGAAATCGTAGGGATTATCTAATTTTGCGCGTGTGAATTTGAAGCGAGTCGGGTCGCCGCCCTCCGCCGCTTTTTGAATGGCGGGTCCGCCGGGGAACGGAAGCCCGAGGAGGCGGCCCACTTTATCGAAAGCCTCGCCAGCCGCATCGTCCAGCGTGGAACCGAGGCGTTTGTACGTCAAATGATCGGTCATCAGATTCAGTTCGGTGTGTCCGCCGGAGACGAGCAGCGCCATCAACGGAAATTGCGGTTCGGGAGGAATCGCTTCGCCCGCGTTATAGATCCATGCCGAGTACACATGCCCCTCAAGATGATTGACGCCGACCAGCGGAAGGTCTAGAGCGAGGGAAAGCCCTTTTGCCATGTTCACACCCACCACGAGCGACCCCGCCAACCCGGGACCGCGCGTGACCGCGACCGCGTCCATATCTTTGAGCAAGAGATCCGATTTGGCAAGCGCCTGCTGGACAACCGGTATGACGCTCAACACATGCTGGCGCGAGGCAACTTCGGGAAACACACCGCCATAGCGCGCGTGGATGTCCATTTGCGAAGCGACGGTCGAAGCGAGAAGCGCGCGTCCGTTTTCGACGACGGCGCAGGCTGTTTCATCGCAGGATGATTCGATGGCAAGGATGCGGGCGGGAGGAAGAGAGGACATGATTGATGTTGAATTGTGTTCGACCATAAACCACGGACGATGACAGTAAGTGACGAGATACAAGTTACTTCAGTGGTCTACGGTCAGCCGACTATGGCCTGTTTTACAAATGCCGTAAAAAAGAGTCGGGGCTGTTCAAGAAATCCTTTGTGAGTTGAACATGTTCCAGTTGATGATATTGTACTGCGCGAATCGCGCCGTTGGCAAATTGGAGAATCTGCGAATCGGGAAACGCGAGCAGGATCGGCGAATGTGTGGCGATGATGAACTGCGAGTTTTCCTGCACCATTTGTTTGAGCGCGGCAAGGAATGTTAATTGGCGCATGGGCGAGAGCGCGGCTTCGGGTTCATCGAGCAGGTACAACCCGTCGGCGACGAAGCGGGATTGGAAAAGCGTCAGGAACGATTCGCCGTGTGAATACGAGTCGAGCCCGTCCCCGTATCGGCGCTGCATGTCCGCCAGTTGACCTTGATACGGCATGCTCGCCAACGCCTCGGCGTATTTGGACCGCCCTTTGTATTCCTCTTTTACATTTTCCAAGTCCTGTTGAAATTCTTCCTTCGCCTGCCGCATGGACTTGACATACCCGAAGAAATCCTCCGCCCGCAGAAAGAAGCCTTTGCGTGTGCGCTTCCTCCACGCAAGGCGGAAGTATTGAGCAAGTTTGCGAAGAGGCGCGAGGGATTTATCCGTTTTTACGCTTTCACTTCCGACCGTGATCGCTTCGACGGCGCAGGCAATTGTCTCAAGAATGGTTGATTTGCCCGATCCGTTTTCACCGACAAAGAAGGTGACCGGTGAATTGAACTGAATTTCTCTCAGTGATTTGACAATTTCCAACGTGAATGGAAACGCCTCATGGTCGATATGGTTGAATTCACGAACTGAAATGGATCGAAGGTGAATCATGGCGAATGGTTTCGTCCGCAGTTGAACTGCGGACGAAACGGCATTACTTCTTCCACTTTTTCATCGGCAGGACGAAGTCGTACGGATATTCGGCAAGTTTTTCCATCACGCCATCCGGGCGCACCCAGAGCGTATCTTCGATCCGCACGCCCATCCCCTTTTCCGGATAATACAGCCCCGGCTCGGAGGTAACGACCACGCCGGGCGCAAGCCGCTGGTCGTCGCTGGCGGTCAAGCCGCTGAAAGGGCGTTCGTGAATGTTCAGCCCCACCCCGTGCCCCAAACTATGCACGTACCCGTCCACCGGCGATTTGGAACTGAGCGGAGTTTGATGTCCCTTCGATTCGTAAAATTCGCACGTCATACGATGATAATCCTTGAACGGCGCGTTCAAATCGAAGTTATCCATCAGTGTATCGAAAATCTCCTTGACCTGATCGTACAATTCCTGCGCCTCAGGAGTTGCGTAGCCCAAACTCCACGTGCGCGTGAAATCGTAATAATATCCGCCGCCCGCTTCGGCGGGATAAATATCGAACACGATGGTCTGCCCGAGGCGCATCAGATCCGACGGGTTGCCTGCGGAGTGCGGAACCCCCGCGTCGCGCCCGATGGCGAAGATGAAACCCGACGGCAATTCCGCGCCCTGCTCCGAAACCCACAAGCGGATTTTGGAATGTACATCCCCTACCGTCAACGGCGCGCCGTCTTCCTTCAATAACACCTCGTCTTCGCGGACATCGCAGGAAGTCAAATAGTCCCGAACCTTGTCCACGACGGTCGTGGTAATCTTTCCCATGCGGCGGATGCGTTCCACTTCGGCTTCATCTTTGGTCTCCATCGCGCGCATGAAGAGCGAATCTTCGCGCGGCTCGCCCACAAATTTGAGACCTGGCAGTAATTTCTCCAAATGGCTCAACATTCCAAAAATTGAACCTAGATCATACGTACCGTACACACCGACGCGCCCGGAAGTCGCGCCGGCATCCCTGAACATCAATTCGCAGCGCATGGCGCTTGCCAGCAAAACATCCCTGTTCGCCTTCGCGAGCAGCGCATCATAATCGTATTTGCTGTACGGAATACGCTTCAAACCGCTCCTGGCGGCTTCGTCGCGCTCCATATCCGAATGGAAGTAGACCGGCTCTTCGCCGCGTTTCTTGATGATCGCCGCGTGGCTCACGTGTCCGCCGCCGGTGAAATAGTACATGGGCGGGTTGTGCTCGGCATTGCCGAAAACGACCAGCGCGTCGAGATTGCGGGCTTGCATGAGGGCGTCAATGTCTGATTTCATGAGTCTCCTATTTTTTTTAACGCGAATTATTCGAATGAGCGAATGGCACGAATACTTTATTCGAGATCGGAAAGAATATTGCGCGGACGCGGGATGCCCGGTGGAAGTTTAGCCTTCCCCTTTGTGTTTACGACACGACTGGATTGCACGCGCTCCGCTCCAAAGTTGATAACGATTGCAAGTTCAAGTCCTGTCGCCTTTAGGTAAGACAAGGCTTGTTGCTTGTGAATTCGCGCGATTTCGCCAACCGCTTTGTATTCAAGGATGACCCGACCGTTCGCAATATTATCCAATTGGAACGAGCCGATTTTCTCCCCTTTGAAGAAAACCTCAACATCTTTTTGCCGTTCCAACTGAACGCCGCGGCGAGTCAATTCGCGATTCATCGCCTCCTCATAAATCGATTCGGGGTAACCGGGACCTAGTTCATTATGCACCTCAAACGCAACCTGCATAATCAGGTACGACAATTCCTTTTCGATAATGACCTGTTCGGGCATTTCTCCTCCATTCGCGAAATTCGTACATTTGCGTCATTCGCGTTAAGAATTTAATCGCTGGAACTCTTTTCCCATTTCGTCATTTTCGAATGTCATTTTCAATGATTTCTTCTTCTCGGTAAATTTTGCCGAAAGACCTATCACATCTTCCGAGTCGTTGAAGAGGCTGAGAATCGTCAGCGGGCGTTTCAACAGCAATTGCCCATACATTGGAGTAAATAAAAGTTTCAAAACAAATTCAACAACCGTCCCGCCAATCGCTCCAACAACTATACCGACGAATCCACCAAATACAAATGGAAAGTTAAGCGTATCGGGCGTCGTTCCTTCGGGAGCAATCAGCAGCGCAGGGATAAACGCAATAACGCCAACGATAAACCCCGCAAGTACAAACGGAACAAGGGTGACATACGTCACGCGGCGTTCTTTTTTCTCGCATTCCTCGCACAACGGCACAGGGAAATCCATCAGCACACCCTGCCCGCGTTTTTCGACACCCATATTCAACTTCAACGGCATAATCGCGCGCTTTGGTTTTCCGCAATTCACACAACGATCAGGGAAATTAAGTTTGGGTGGATTCTTCGCATCTTTGATGGGAACTTCAATGGTAAGCACTCAACACCTCTTTCAAAACACTCAACAGCACAACATCATCGGACACTGTGCGCGGATCGAGCAACACTTTTTCATTTTCCGTTCGCGCTATGACGGGCGGATTTGCTTCGCGCAGCCTTGCCAAAAATGTATCGGGGCTTTTGACTCGCAGAGATAGGACAAACGTCGGCATGGATTCTTCCGGCAGACTCCCGCCGCCGACCGTGGATTCGGATTTCACCACCTCCCCCCGCCCCAACGCGCTCCTCCACGCCTCCGCGCGGACCTTGACCTGCTCCGCCGTAAGCGAAATCATCCGCAAGACGGGGATTTCGCGCTCCGCCTCGTCTTTGAGATAGTGCATCAACGTCGCGGTGACGCCCGCCAACGAAATTTTATCCGCCCGCACCGCCCGCGCCAGCGGATGTTTTTTGATTTTCTCGATCAACTCCTTTTTGCCGACGATGATTCCAGCCTGAGGTCCGCCGAGCAGTTTGTCACCTGAGAAACAGACAATATCAACTCCAGCCTCAAGCGACTCTTGCACGGTCGGTTCGTGGGCAAGGCCATATTTCGCAGTGTCTACCAACGCGCCGGAGCCAAGATCATCTACAACAGGAATATTTGATTTGTGAGCAACATCTACAATTTTTGCGAGTTCGGGTTCTTCGGTGAAGCCGACGATCTTGAAATTACTGCGGTGCGCGCGCATGACCAGCGAGGTCGTTTCGTCGAGCGCGTCTTTGTAATCGGAGAGTCGGACTTTGTTCGTCGTGCCGATCTCGACCAGTTTTGCGCCTGACTGTTTCATCACATCCGGCACACGAAAGCCGCCGCCGATCTCCACAAGCTGCGAGCGCGGAATGACCACGCGCTTTTTATTCGCCAAGGTAGAAAGCACGAGCAAAACCGCCGATGCATTGTTGTTGACCACCAATGCCGACTCGACGCCAAGCAACTTCTGCAAAACCGCTTCCGCGTGGACGAGCCGCGAACCGCGCTTGCCGGTCGCCAAGTCAAACTCGAGGTTAGAGTAATTCGCGGCGACCCCGTTCATCGCTTCGATGGCGGATTGCGATAAGGGCGCGCGTCCGAGGTTCGTGTGGAGAATCACGCCGGTCGCGTTGACGACCGGCGCGAGCGAAGGACGCGTCCATGCCGACAGATGGGATTCGGCTGAGGCGAGGATCGAGTCGAAGGAGGGCAGATCAGTTTCCCCAGCCTGCTTGATGCGTGCGCGGGTTTCGTCCAGAGTCAATCGAAGCGCGTCCAGCGTCAGAGGGCGGCCAAATCTCGCGACGAGATGATCCGCATATTTTAGTAATTCATCGATCGAGGGGAGATCACGAAGACTGGTCATCGGAAACGACGGGGGGCTTCCAGCGCGCGCGTTCGCGCAAGCGGATGAAATATTCGATGGCGATGAGACCCCCCGCGAGACCGAGAATGACGTACACGGTGACGAGTCGCCCGAGTTGCAGCCATGCAAGAGTTGCGCCGTACACGCCGAACCATACCGCTTGGCGCACGATCACGTTGGGTTCAGCGGGCGGGTGGGCTGGAAATCGGCGATGAAAAAAATAGACAATGGGAAGGACCGTGCCGGTGAGCGCGAGGATCAACAGTGCGAAGAAGCCCCATCGAAACCAGACCAACGGCACGGAAAAATAAAGTACGGCAGATAAACCGCCCCAGCCGAAAAGAATCAGCAAAAGCGATGAAATGCCGAACGGTTTGAACGGTAACGGTTCGTCCATTGGATGGATTATACTCGGAGAGGAAATCAGTTGATGGTTGGCAGTTGATAGTTAACAGCTCATGTTAAGCACTTCAATCCCGAAGGGATGGTAGGATGATAGAAATTAGCCCAAATCACCGTCAAATCCCGAAGGGATGACATGATTTCACGCAATTCTATGACACCCCTTCGGGGTTGACACGACCATTCGTCGTGAATCTATAATCATTTCACTCCTTCGGAGTTGTGACTGCGTAAGGTGAGTTGACAGTTGACCAATCGAGGTGTTAATATGAATGTATCTGATGCAATTCGACTAAAACGCGCGGTGAGGAAATTTCAAGACAAGCCTTTGCCCGATGATGTGATACGCGCCATCCTCAACGCGGGTCGCAGGTCGCAATCATCGAAGAACGAGCAGGGCTGGCAATTCATCGCCATCCGCGACAAATCCATCCTCGGAGACCTTTCAAAGTTGGGGACGTACGCCGGTCACCTCGCGGGCGCGGCGCTGGGAGTTGCCATCGTCACGCCGAACCCCGAGGGGAAGTTTCAGGATTTGTTCGACGCCGGTCAAGCCGCGGCGTATATGCAACTCGCCGCATGGGAACTGGGTGTCGGCTCGTGCCTCGCTTCGATCTATGAACCGGAGTTGGCGCGCCAAATTTTAGGTTTCCCTCCCGATTGGCATTTACGCATCGCGCTTTCGTTCGGCTACCCCGCGGATGAGGCGAAACTCACTTCCAAGCCAAAGAAAGGTGGACGAAGGTCGCTAGAGGAAGTTGTGCATTGGGAGCGATGGTAAAGCAATTGACGATTTTTGATTGACGATTTACGATTGACCAAATTACTCAAAGGAGAATTCCCATGTCAGACAGCGTATACAAGATCATCGAGTTGGTCGGCACGAGCACAGAATCGTGGGAGAAAGCCGCGATGACAGCCGTGGAGCGCGCGGCGAAGTCCCTGCGCGAGTTGCGCATCGCTGAAGTCGTCGAATTAGACATGGTCATTGACGACGGCAAGGTCACCGCCTACCGCGCCAAGGTCAAGGTCTCGTTCAAGTACGAAGGCGGATAGAAAATCTTCCTTGCCGCAAAGTGCGCGAAGAGCGCAAAGAGAGTTAAATTCGCGCCTTTCGCGGGCATTACGGTTCAAAAAATTTGACTTGGGGGAAGCAGGGTTACCAGTTCGCAATGAAGTACAATTGCGGCTTATGTTTTCTATTGAAGCGTTCATCGCGCAATTCAAGGGCAAGACCATCGCGCTGTCCGTTCACGATCTGCACACCGGGCGGGAGCTCAACTTCCGCGCGGACGAGCCCTTTCACCCAGCCAGCACGATCAAAGTGCATGTGATGATGGAGGTCTTCCATCAAGCTGAGCAGGGGATCCTATCCATGGAGGATCAGATACCTGTCCACAACTCGTTCACCAGCATCGCAGACGGAAGTTCGTTTTCGCTGGATGTAAGAGACGATTCGGATTCATCGCTATACGGTCGGATCGGTCAAACCGAATCCGTTCGCGAGTTGACTCGGCTGATGATCGTGCGGAGTAGCAATCTCGCCACGAACATCTTGCTTGAAAAAGTTGGCGCAGAAAATGTCAACGCGTTGATTGAATCGCTGGGGATTCAGGGAGTCACGATCCTGCGCGGCGTGGAGGATAACGCGGCATTTCAGCGTGGCGTCAACAACCGCGCCACCGCCCGCGGACTCACGCAAACTATGCGGGTCATCGCCGAAGAAAGGGTCGTATCAAAAGGAGCATCCGATGAGATGATCGGAATCATGCTCGGACAAGAATTCAACGAAAGCATTCCAGCACTGATTCCGAGATCTGTGAAAGTCGCACACAAGACCGGCTGGACAGGCGAGTTCTATCACGATACCGGCATCGTCTACCCCGAAAACCGCAAGCCCTATGCCATTTCGATCATGACGTGCGGCTTCCCTGAAGATAACGAAGACGAGGCACACACATGCATGGCAAAAATCTCAAAACTGGCCTATGAAAAAATTATAGGAACAACTTAAGAAGATGAAAAATCTTCTTTGCCAAAGAGAACACTGAGCCTATCGAGAAAAATCTCAGAATCTCCGCGTCCTCTGCGGCTTTATTACCAATCATCATGATTACACTCTCCTCCCTCATCTACTATCCCATCAAAGCCTGCCGCGGACATGAAGTCGAATCGTGGAACGTCGAACGCATGGGGCTGGAGCACGACCGCCGCATGATGGTCGTGACGCCCGAAGGCGGGTTTCTCACACAGCGCGAATATGCAAAACTTGCGCTGGTTACACCTGCGTTGAACGACGACGCGCTGACGCTCTCTGCGTCAAATTTTGACTCCATGCAAGTGGCGATCCGACGATCGGGAACGGCTGTACCCGTCAATATCTGGAAAAGCAAAGCCGTGCAGGCTGTTGACCAGGGCGAGGAAGCCGCGGGATGGTTTTCCGATTGGCTCGGCGCGCCTGTAAGACTGGTTCGCATCGCAGACGGGTACAAAAGACTCGTCAGCCGCGAATATGCGGTGAGCGAAGACGACCACACCGGCTTCGCGGACGGTTATCCGATTCTGGTCACATCGGAAGAATCGCTTCAAGACCTAAATTCGCGGATTGAATCGCCGATTCCCATGAATCGCTTCCGCCCGAACATCGTCGTCAAAGGCTGTGACCCGTTCGCAGAAGACACGTGGAACCAAATCCGCATTGGTGACGTTATGATAGCCATCGTCAAGCCGTGCGCACGCTGCGAAGTGACAACGATTGATAAAGAAACGCTCGAACGGAGCAAAGAACCGCTGAAGACGTTGGGCAAATACCGCAAACAAAAACTCGGCGCGATCTTTGGGCAGAACGCCATTCCGCTCAATGAGGGCAGAATGAAATTGGGAATGACTGTGGAAATCCTTTCCTAGCATATGTCATTGCGAGGAGCGACCAACGGGAGCGGCGAAGCAATCCCGTGTAATCATCCCAACAATTGTTTGAATGCACCGCCGAGATTGCTTCGTCGTCGCTATGCTCCTCCTCGCAAGGACAAGAGAAACATTGACATATGAAATTTCATCCAGTATAAAGTTTTCATGTATCAAATAAACAAACGGATCTGGCTGGGCGTCCTTTTCATCACACTCGCGTGCCAGATTCTGCCCTCGGCAAACCCCAACCCGACTCAAACTCCAACCATCACACCCGGCGGACCGACTCTCACCCCCTCCCCGACGATCACGCCGACGCCGTTCCCCACACCCGTCCCTGTCGCGCGAATCGAAACGGGCGATGAGGCGTTGTTCAACGGAGATTTCGATTCGGCGCGCGAACAATATTTATCCGCCTATAACGATTCGAACGACAAATCGCTCCAAGCCGCCGCGTTGTGGGGACTGAGCCGCACCGAACTCGCCGACGGACGATACGACCTTGCGCTTCAAACACTCACCACGCTCACAAACGAATATCCCAATTCGACCTATGCGGCGCGCGCATACTTTTTGATCGGACAAGCGCATGCGGCGCTCGGCGATCATCAACTGGCGGCGGACGCATACAACACCTATTCGACGCGCATTCCCGGTGTGCTGGATGCATACGTGCAGGAATATCGCGGCGACGCGCTCAACGCCATCAAGGATTACACCGGCGCGATCAACGCCTACACCGCCGCACTGAACGCTTCGCGCCTCGACGACGGCTTGACTCTCCGCATCAAGATCGCCCAAGCCCGCGCGGACTTCGGCGATTACGCCGGCGCGTTGACCGCCTACGATCAGATC
This sequence comes from Chloroflexota bacterium, assembly GCA_040753755.1. Lineage (GTDB taxonomy): Bacteria > Chloroflexota > Anaerolineae > Anaerolineales > Villigracilaceae > Defluviilinea. The sequence goes on along the minus strand of JBFMDB010000003.1, from coordinate 76,614 downwards.
TTCGCTTCAACAACCAACGATTACATCCGTGCCCAAATGGATTATCTCGCCGGCAACGCGCACCTCGAACTCGGTCAGACCGATCAAGCCTACACGCGTTTTTTACACACGGTGGAAAATTATCCGCTGTCGTATTTTTCGTATCTCGCGCTCATTGAATTGGTGGATGCAAACATGCCGGTGGACGAACTTGACCGCGGGCTGGTGGATTACTTCGCCGCGCAGTACGACGTTGCGCTCGCCGCATTTGACCGTTACATCGCCTCGACCCAGGCTCAAGCGACCGACGGCACAGCACAATATTATCGCGCGCTCACCCTGCGCGAATTGCAACGCACCGACGAGGCGCTCGAAGCTCTGTCCCAATTCATCCAAACCTTTCCCGCTCACCCGCGCTGGACGGAGGCATGGCAAGCCAAGTCGAATCTCGAATGGCTCGTTAAAGGAGATTACCAAGCGGGGGCAAAAACGCTGACCGATTTCGTCGCCGCCGTACCGGATTCATCCTCCGCACCGGAATTTCTATTCATCGCCGCGCGTATCACCGAGCGCGATAACCGCCTCGAAGAAGCGGCGCAGATCTGGGACCGAGTCGCGAATGAATATTCTGCGAGCGATCAAGTTCCACTCGCGTTGTTTTTGGCGGGCATTTCGCGCTATCGCCTAAGTGATTATCAAGGCGCACTGACAACTTTCCAGCGCGACCTGCTCCTCTCCACCAACCCCTCAGACCGCGCCCGCGCCTATTTTTGGATCGGCAAGACTCAGTCCATACTCGGGGATTCCGCCGGCGCGCAAGAGTCGTGGCAACAGGGGCAGGCAATCGACCCCACGAACTACTACAGTATCCGCGCCCGCGATATGTTGTTGGGCAACGCTCCCTTTCAACCGCCGCCCGCGACCAACCTCGATATTGACCTCGCGCAGGAAAGAAAAGACGCCGAAGCGTGGATGCGCATCACATTCGAACTCCCCGTGGAAACCGACCTCACGAATCCCGGTGCGCTTGCACAAGACCCGCGTTTCGTGCGCGGCACCGAGTTATGGGAACTTGGCATGTACGACGAAGCGCGGTTGGAATTCGAGTCGCTGCGCGAATCGGTGAGCAACGATCCCGCCGATAGTTTCCGCCTTGCAAATCACTTGCTTGAGATCGGATTGTACCGTTCGGCGATCTTCGCGGCGCGCGAGGTGCTCACGCTCGCAGGGTATGAGAGTCAATCGGCATCGTTGACCGCGCCGCCGTATTTCAACCATGTGCGATACGGCTTGTATTATCACGATCTGATCATCGAGCAGGCGCAAAACTTCGGGCTCGACCCGCTCTTTATGTTCAGCGTGATACGGCAGGAAAGTTTATTCGAGGGATTTGTCAAATCCACCGCGGGCGCGCATGGACTGATGCAGGTCATTGCACCTACCGGCGCCCAGATCGCGGGTGAGCTCGGCTGGCCCCCCGGTTACGAGGAGGCGGACTTGTATCGTCCCATCGTGAGCGTGAGATACGGCGCGTATTACATGGATAAGAATCGCGATCAACTCGGCGGAAGCATATACGCAGCGCTCGCCGCCTACAACGGCGGACCCGGTAACGCTATCGTCTGGAATCAACTCGCCGGCAATGACCCCGATTTGTTTTTGGAAGTCGTCCGTTTTGAAGAAACGAGGAATTACATCCGCTTCATTTACGAGATCTTCAACACCTATCGAAATTTGTACGGACCGCCGCAATAAAACTGCGGTTCGGAGTTTAATCAAAAGAGGTCATGTCTGATCAGGCATGACCTCTTTTTGTAGAGCGGGATAATATCCCGCTCTACTTTTTTCTGTTCGGTCCCTCATTGTCCCGCCACGCGCGCGCGGGATGCAAGGGATTGTTTATTTCTTACTTCGATTCGAAATGAAAAATCCAATCGTTTACATCCTGATTGTTTCAGTCCCTCTGTGAGGGATTGTTTATTTCTTACCCGAGGTAAATATGTGTAAACATGATGAGTGGATGAAAATATGTTTCAGTCCCTCTGTGAGGGATTGTTTATTTCTTACTCCTGCACCAACCTTCGAGCAAAACTTCCTACTCTACGTTTCAGTCCCTCTGTGAGGGATTGTTTATTTCTTACTAAGGTTGTTCGGTTCTATATGAAAAAAACTGGATGGAGTTTCAGTCCCTCTGTGAGGGATTGTTTATTTCTTACCGGTATAACTCTTGCAGCCAAGTTCAGCGGCAAATTCGCCGTTTCAGTCCCTCTGTGAGGGATTGTTTATTTCTTACCGAAGCCTGGTTCTACTGGGCTGAAGCGGAAGATCTTGCGTTTCAGTCCCTCTGTGAGGGATTGTTTATTTCTTACAAAGTGCTGGAGGCCATCGTTGTAACTATTGTGACGAGTTTCAGTCCCTCTGTGAGGGATTGTTTATTTCTTACAGATGCCTATGCACTGTGGGGTGGGCACAATGGGACCTTCGTTTCAGTCCCTCTGTGAGGGATTGTTTATTTCTTACACCTTGGGGGCAACGAAATTCTCCGCCACGTTATGGGTTTCAGTCCCTCTGTGAGGGATTGTTTATTTCTTACTCTTCCTAAAATTCAGTTTTGTTCTCTATTTCGAAGAAACTTAAGGTTCAAATTGAGTTTCTTCAAAAAAATGACGTTTTTGCCTCCTTTTTTCATTTCCGAGCATCTCATACTCCTAATTCGTAAGCGTAGATGCTCGGATTTTCAAAGCCACCGATGGCAGAGACATTCATAAAAACACCGAACCACCCCATACGTTGCCGCCCTCCGGTACGATTTTGCGAGCACCTCCAAAACCCATTATACCCCCCTTGATGCTCGATTTTTTGCTATACGAAGCTATCCCAAATGTGCCACGATGCGCGAGTGGGCGGTCTCCACGTCCATATCGAGCACGGCGATCAATTTGTCCCGCCCCGACGCGCCTGCAACAATATCCAACCGCGATTTCGGCACACCGAGAATTTCAGCAAGATATTCCACGAGCGCCTGGTTCGCCTCGTTATCTGCGGGAGGCGCGGCGATGCGCACTTTGATGGTGCCGTCGTGCAACACCTCCACGATCTCGTTTCGGCTGGCGCGCGGCGTCACCCGCACGGCAAGCGCCGAGCCTCTTTTCCCATCGTGCATTTTTAACTTTCTGTCAGCCATGAGCACCTCAAAGCGAAAGGAGAAGTGTGATCAAGAATCGCGCCCCGAACTGGATGAGCAGGATCAACACCAGCGGGCTGAAGTCGAACATGCCGATCGTTGGCATGATACGACGGATCGGCAGGAGCATCGGCTCGACAATATTATCAACCCCGCGCCGCACCGGGTGATACGGATCCATGAAATACGATAGGATGACGGAAACGAACACCAACAAAACAAGGATTTGGGCTAGTGCATTGATAATTTGGGCAACGATGAGCATTACGCTTCCTTCTTTAGGTTGAGGCTTTAGCGGGGCGGGATGTCATCCCGCCATATTCACTGGAAGCGGATACCCTCCCGCTTCACATCATTTACGTCTGCCTGCGTTCGCCAACGATAGCCGTCCCTACGCGGACGAGGGTCGCGCCTTCCTCCACTGCCACGGCGTAGTCCGCGCTGGTGCCCATGGAGAGTTCGCGCCATTCTCCGCCGGGGAGTTGAGTCGCTAGAAATTCGCGCAGCAGACGCAATCGGCGAAAGAATCGACGGGAGTCTTCGGCGTCGGTTCCCAAGGGCGGCATGGTCATCAAACCCTGCACGTGCAAGTGCGGCAGGTTCAGAATTGCTGATGCCTCCGGCAGGAGCGCGTCCCATGTCGATTCATCCGATGCGTCCCAGCCTGATTTGCTTGCTTCGCCTCCCACGTTGAATTCGAGCAGGACAGGCAAAGAGCGATCCGTTTCAGCGGCGAAACGGTCGAGGCGCTGCGCGAGTTTGAGGCTATCGAGGGAGTGTAAAAGTGCGAAATGTTCAGCCACGAGGCGGGCTTTGCGGCTCTGCACGTGACCGATCATATGCCATTCTACACCACTTTGCGCGGCGAGGGATTGAATTTTCGTGACACCTTCTTCAGGATAATTTTCGCCGAGGATGCGCACGCCCGCTTCGATGGCGGCTTGCACGATCTCGAGCGGTTGTGATTTGGTAACGACGACGACGCGAATTTGATTCGGGTCGCGCCCGCTCTTGCGCGCTGCGATTGCGATCTGATCGAGGGTGAAAAGATATTTTGCGCGGATGGAAGAAACGATGTCGGGCATAGGGTTATTATAATCTTCGCGTTTCCCCTCACCCTTGCCCTCTCCCAAAGGGAGAGGGGATTCACTACAAAGAGATCAACGCGCCGAAACGGCCGGTGCGCGCTTTTTCTGCGCGGTGTGAGAACCAGTCATCGGTGTGGCAGGCGGTGCATATACCAGAAACTTCGATTTTGCCAACGCCTGCGCGTTCGAGCAAAATCTCGTTGGTTTTCCACAGATCGAAATGAATTTTGCCGTTGATGGATCGCAATACTTGATCCGAATCGTCCCCAAATTTTTGCATGACTTGCAAAATCACATCCGCGCCGATCTCGTAATGGTCGGGTCCGATGGAGGGACCGATGCAGGCGACGATGTCGGCAGGGTTGGAATGGTATTCCCTCTTCATCGCGCTCACCATCGAACCAGCCACATCGCGCAGGGTTCCCATCCAGCCTGAATGTGCAATGCCAATTACGCCGTTACGGGGGTCGTGTACGAGGATCGGCACACAATCGGCAAACCGCATGAAAAGACTGACGTTAGGTCGGTCGGTGAGAATCACATCCGCCTGCCGCAGGGATTCGTGTTCAGGTCGCGGCGCGCGGGCGCAGACCACGTCCGCGCTGTGCACCTGCCAAACCTCGAATGCAGACTCCGGCGCGCGTCCCATCGCGCGGAACGACAATTGGCGATTCCTTTTCACACGGTCGAGGTCGTCGCCCACGGTTCCGCCGACGTTCAAGGAGCCCCACGGCTCAGGGCTTACACCGCCGTGACGCGTGAAAACCGCGTGACGCGTCTTGAGCGTTTCGAATTGAAAATAACGGAGTCCGTCCTTGCTGACAAACGACATGTTCGAATCCAGTCCCTCATCGACTAAGGACATGGGTCATGTTTTGTTCTGTTCGATGGAGGCGAATTTCTTGATGAAGAATTGGCGCGACTCCGCCATGGACTCTTCCATGTTGGGGTAGGCAAACCACGCCGTGGCAAACCCGAAGAGTCCGCCGGTGAGCACGCGCAGGAACGGTGTGCTTTCACGATACGGAAGAATGTTTGCAAGCCACTCCCATTCGATCTGGCTAAAGAGTTGAGAGAAACCGTCCAAGCCGATGGGACCCAAACCGATCAACAGCCAGACCATCCAATGCATCGGTTTGAGCCGCCGTCCGCTGGCGGCGTAGACCAACCCGAAGAGAAAGATCGCGCCGTAGATCGCGATGTCGCGTTCACACAATGCCATCTTGTAACCCACTTCTTCATTGCCGATGTACTGGCGCGCGTCGAAGCGAGTAATGCTAGCGGCATCGTGCAGGTTTTGGATCCCTGTGGCTTCTTCAAAGGTTTTGACTCCTGTAATCCCCGCCTCTTCCAACGGATAATACGGCTGTTCGCCGAATAGAAAGAACGACCGAAACCCGAACTGATGGCATAGGGGTTTATACACCGTGTAGATCACGCTGGCAGGAATCGGCGCGCCGGCTTTCATCAGTGCCGGCGCAAGGATAGGCAAACCAAAATAGAGCAGGATGAAGACGTTCAACACGGCGAGGTAATGACGCGAGAACCAATACATGAGGCGGTCGCCGGCGCTGATCGTCTGTCCGCGGCGGAGGCGGTCGTGGTGGTCTTCGCGCCCAAGCCGGTCCAGTTGTCCCCGTCGATCCGACGCGGCACCGAGGGTCATGCTTAACTTCTGCCTGTCGAAGGGATGTTTCAAACTATACGGTCCGACCTCAATAACCGGTGCGTTGGCTCCGTAATTTTTTTGCAGAGCAGAGTCTGAATCGACGTCCACCTCCACGAGGCGGTGGGGGAATTTTTCGTTCAAGGACAGGAGATCGGCTTTCGCCGCGCGGCTATGCTCGTCGTCTTTGCGGAAGTAGAGTGTGACAGTGATCATGATATGAAATTTCTACAAACCAAAATCGATCCAGAAGAATTGACCCGCCGCGGCAATGCGTTCGAAGATGCCGGTAAACAACATCACACCGACGATGATGAGGACGATGCCCATGGCTACTTCCACGTAGCGCATGACCTTGCCGTATTTTCGCAAGGTGAGTGAAACCCAACCGACGCCAAGTGCGGCAAGTAAAAACGGGATGCCGAGCCCGGCTGAATACGCGCTCAATAACGAAACGCCTTGCGATACCGACCCGCCGTTCAGAACCAGTGTGAGGATCGCGCCGAGCACCGGTCCGACGCACGGGGACCAACCCGCAGAAAAGAAAACACCCATGAGCGCGGATGAGAGGTAACCTAATTTTCGATCGGGCAATTGCTGGACGCGTGTATCGTATTCCAGAAACGGAATGCGAAACACGCCGATCATGTGCAAACCGAAGATGACAACAATGAATCCACCGATCTTGGTAAGCACAAATCGCAGGTCGAACAATAACCTGCCAAATGCCGAAGTGGCAACTCCCAAAGTCACAAAGACAACACTAAAACCGAGAACGAATGCCAGCCCATGCGTGAAAGTAGTAAAACGATTACTCTCCGTCGCTTCGCCGCCTACGGCGCGCCCGCCCAAATAGCCGACATACGCCGGGACGAGCGAAAAGACGCACGGCGAGAGGAACGATGCCAGTCCCGCTAAAAACGCGAGCCCTACGGTGATCTGTGTGAAATCCATGCTACTCCATTCGATGTGAACATTTGTTTACCTGACTCTTCCATTATCGGGACGATAATTCACGCTGAAAATGTAGATTTTCTATATAAATCAGCGAAATCAGCGTTCATCAGCGTCCAACGAGGAATCTGTCGGTTCGTCAATGCGAACATTTACAAGTTAACTTCCGAGGTGATCACGATCGTCCCGTGGTCAGGAAGGGAAACGCGAATTTCGGATTGCGCGAGCGAAACGTAGGGGGTCGTCCACCGGAAAATCCATTTGGCATCCTCAGGCGTAACGTTGATACAGCCGTGAGAGCGCTTCTCGCCAAACGCGTTATGCCAGAAAGCGCCGTGAATGGCGATACCGTCTCCGCTGATCATCGTAGACCACGGCACCGCCGGTGTGGAATAACCCGATTGAAACGTGCCAGCCGTCATGTTCAATGAAACGATCTTCCAATGGGTGAACAGGTTGCCTACCGGCGTGGCGAGTTTGTTATTGGTTTCGCCGGTCGTGGTGTCAAAAATATTTTTCAAACCGCTGGATACGCGGCAGAAATATACTTCGGTGCTACCTTCATAGCAGGATAACGTCTGAAAATCGAGATCAACTTCGATGCGTTTATCGTTCGGGTCAACTTCCGGGCTGATCGGGGCTACATCCTCTTCAGTCAAAACTTTAAACCCGGCGCCATCTGCCCAGAATACCTCATTGCCGTTTCCCATTCCGTAACCATAACCATGTCCGAAATCTTCATTCCAACGATATTCAACAAATCCATTGTTTGTGCGTATCTGGTCAATCCAAACCACCTGACCATAATACAACCGCGGAGGGAAGTTATAGAGAATGTGATCCTGCATCCACGGGGAAGCGACCGCACCTTCATGCGCGAGGTCCACATACGGGACTGTTACCTCTGCCCAAAAGCCCGGCTGACCGGCAGGCACCGCGTCGATGGGTGTGTTCGGAAGGTTCCGCGTGGGTTGAAGCACAGAGGCATAAATATAACCCTGTGGGGTTTCAACATAGCGCTGGTTATTCAAACCGCCGATCACATTCCCGATCACTTCACGATTCCATTCCACGAGGGTATCCGCTGGAAGTTTCGCGATCGATGTATTCAACCCCGGGTCGTTCGTCGGGCGGTTGCGCAGATCAATGTCCGGGTCAACCGTCCGCCCGATGATCTCACTCGCGGGAAATTGCGGCAGGCGCTTGGGTCTTGCAAGTCCATCAAAAAGTTGACCTAAATTGATTCCCTTGCCCGGCATGAACGCCAAGGCACCCAAGCCCGCGCCAGTCAGTTTGAGAAAATCACGCCGTGAAATTTTTCGAGTCATTCGTTTGATTCACCGTTTCAACAAGGATACACACAAAGGAATATGCCGTCAACAGGCAGATTAGAGATGATTAATCCCCAAGGCAACTTACCCCATTGGTTCTTGACGCAGTTGTACTGCGCCAAGGCGGCAGTGCAACTGCCACCACATCTTTCCTACCATCCTTACCATCAAGTTGCGAAGAAATTCTTAAGCGCAGTCAGGCATTTCACGCTCACCTTATGACCGACTTCATCCTCGCAATACGTCACGCGTGCGCCGGCATCTTCGAGCAACCGGATCGAATCGCGGGCGCGGTCAATCGTCACAGTTTCGTCCTTTGTGCCGTGTGTGACAAAAAATTCCTTGCCTTCCAACGGATGATTCGGAATCAATTCCTCCAACCCGCTGGGGACAAAACCCGCGAGGATACCGGCTTTGCGGATTCGGTGCGGAAACAGGAACGACAACACGTTGCACATCACCGCGCCTTGACTGAACCCCATCAGATCGAAGACACTCGCATCAATCCCAGTGGAGGCTTGGTACGCGTCCACGAGGCGTATCAACGCTTCAGCAGGCGGGCGGAGTTGGTCGAGGCTGGGTTTGCCAAAGTCGAGGCGGTGGAGAGGCCGCCATGTGTATCCACCCGACTCGGTGGAGTGAGGCGCCCGCGGGGCGATCATCCTGTAATGTGAAGGCAATCCCTGCGCGAAGACCCACATCGAGTTCTCGTCGCCGGTAAAACCGTGGATCAGCAACATCAATCTTTTGGGGTTCGCGGATGGCAACACGCGCAAGGTCCAGCCATCGAATTCGACGAGTTCGGTCTCAATCAGGGTTTGCACGTTTTTGTATCCAATCCAGGAGAGCAAGTGATAAAAAGATCAAGACGACAGGTACCAGCGCGCCCAGCAGACAAAGGAATGCCATCATCGCCGCGCCTGCACCGTAAATGGCATAGATCAACGCAATCCCGACAACATACAACAATAAGAACGCTCCTGCGCCGAGGCGAACATTGGTCTGTTTAGCGTATTTTCTCAAGTCGCGAGTCATCGTGATTGTTCATTCTTCATGTGCAGGGTAGTCTTTTTCGAAGAGATTCAGCAATTGTTGCAAAGAATCCTCCACCGCCAGTTCCCCTTGTTCGATCAAATACCGCGCCTCCGCCGGCTGGAGAGTATTCAGGTGCGCCACCGCCGGACGGATTATGAGATCGGGGGATTCTTTTTCGAGGTGAAATTTTGTCAGCGCGCGCATCATCATATCCTGTGAGAGAAAGAAAACATCCAACGCCTGCACAAACCTTAATCCTTTGATCGCGTTGGCAAGCCAGTCCGGAACGAATTTGGGGAGGTAAATCCGCTGCATGGTGGCGGGGACTCCCAACGGCTGGGTGAGTGGAATTGCGACAACCGGATAACGCCCATCAACGAGCGAACGCGCCGCCTGAACCGGAACCGCATTCAACATACCGCCATCGACGAGTCCCATGCGATTGATCGTTTTCATCGGAAACACACCCGGCAAAGCCATCGAGGCAAGCAGGGCATCAACGAGCGAACCCTCGCGCAACGTAACCACTCTGCCGTATTCCACCCACACCGCAGTGACGGCAAACGGTATTTTCACATCGGCGAATGTGCAATTCCCGATCAGTTCATTCAAACGCCGGGTCAGACCGGCAAGCCCCAGAAAGGACGGCGCCTGCCCGCGCATTTGTCCATAGAGTTTGGTTTGTTTGAAATCGGTGAATATTCTCTCGATCTCATCGACGCCATACCCCAACGCATAAAACGCGCCGACGAGCGCGCCGATGCTCGTGCCGCTGACCGCGCGGACCAGAAATCTGTGGTGTTCGAGCCGCCGCAAGACCCCGATGTGGGAAAGTCCCTTGATGCCGCCGCCGCCGAGGGCAAGTGCGATGCTTTTTTGTTCCATGATCATTTCCAGAACCTCACTGAACGCGCAAGCCGATTTTGCCACGCGAACAATGTCTTCAAATCCGGCAAGATTTCTTCTACTGCTCGTTCACCCCGCTTTGCCACTTCCCGCACATCCACTTTCGACAAGGTTTCGATATCGGCAACCCGGGGGCGGATGACGATCTCGGGCTTATCGATCGCGAGCCGATATTCTGTCATGGCGCGCATCATGATGTCCAACGAACGCAGGATGACATCCACAGCTTGCGCGTAACGCAACCGGCTCAGCCTTTGGGTGATCGATAAAGGGAAGAGATTCAAGACGGGAATACTCCACGATTGTGCAGGTTCACCCATCGGCACACTCAGCGACACCGCGACCACAGGTAACTTCGGCGCGAGGGCGCGCGCCGATGCGACAGGAACCGGGTCCAAAGTACCGCCGTCCACCAGTTCCCAATCGCGGATACGTTGAGCCGGAAAAATACCGGGAATCGCAATCGTCGCGAGGATCGCATCCAACAGCGGACCCTCGGAAAGGATGATCTCACTTCCGGAGTTCAAGTCCACCGCGGTGAGCGCGCAGGGAATTTTTACATCTTCGAATGTTTTATCGCCGAGGTGACCTTCCAGCCACTTAAAACCGCCGGCGAGTCCCAAGAAGGACGGTTCATCGTGTGGAAGCCTGCCATACAACGACGATTGATCGAACCCAACGAAAGTCTCTTCGATCTGCTCCGGCGAATATCCCAATGCATAAAAGACAGCGACGATTCCGCCGAAACTGGTCCCAGCAACCGCGCGGATTCGAAACCCTTCCTGTTCAAGCCGCCGCAAAACACCGATGTGCGCGTTTCCCTTCGATCCGCCGCCGCCGAGAGCAAGTGAAATATCCATCGCAAGGTTGAATTCCTCCTCAAATTATACTCACAGAGGAAGGGCAAGTTCGATTTGATTTATGGCGTTGGAGGTGTCTCGGTCGGGGTGGCTGTTGAGGTTGGAGTTTCCGTAGAGGCGGCAGGGGCAGACGTATCGGTGGCAGGAACCGGCGTATTCGTCGGCGAAGCGACCACAATGGAGACCGTCAGCGTTGAGCCAAAAGCATTACCTGTTTGAGTGCCAAACCTCCAATTGCCGGTGTAATTTCCCGGCTGTTTCGGCGCAACGAGTTCAATCGAAATTTGCGTCCACTTTTGCGGTTCGATGACTTTTCCAAGACCTGATGGGTCACCCTCCATTTGATTTCCACCGACGAAGACAAGACGGTATTGCAACGCCCAGTCGCAGGTCCCGGTATTTGCAACTTTCCACGTTTTCGTAAATGTTTCCTTCGGTTTCATGACACTCCCGGCAGGGACAGTGACATCGCTGATCAACAACAGATTGTTGCACCCGAACGCCAGCGTGGACGGGTTGGGAGTTGGGGTGAATAGCGTTCCGGTCGGCGATGGCGACAAACTTACCGCCGGAACAACCGGGTTGAAGATAAATGCTTGTGTGGAGGACGGAAGTGGAGATGCGAGAATTATCGATGTGTTTGTCGGTTGATTGATCGCAGTAGGTGTCTGACTCACCGAGAGCGCCTGCGATGTTTGTGTTTCGAACACAGCCGCCGCGAACGTTCCAACGCTTGAAGTGAGGATCGCGTCCACGTCCAATTCGCTGGCTGGTTCAGTCGCAGGCTGACCCGCACATGCCGCAAGGAATAAAACGGCGATCGAGATGAAATTTTTCGATCTGCTTTTGAAACTCATGCATACCTCGATTGTTGATTTTCGTGGGAGAGACTCGGACAGGCGTGATGGAGCTGGATTATAGTCAAATCCGTTGCCAGCATTTCAGTCAATGACCTACGATTATCCTACGCAAACGATACGATACCTGCCGCAATATCACAACAGAAGCGAAAGCGTATGGCAAAGAGCATCCAAATCTTCCTGTGTGTTATACCCTTGAACGGACACGCGAATCAATTTGTTCCCATTCCATTCGTGAACCGGCACCTCGATCTTGAAGTCATTGTACAGGCGATTCTTCAAGGATGTCACATCGGTATCCGCAGGCAACGGAGCGGTAAACATTTGGCGGAACCAGTCGCCACCCGGTGAATGAAGCGGAGAAAGCCCGGTCAATTCGCAAATCCGACTCTGGCAGTCTTTCGCGAGTTGATAACATGCCTCGCGCACTCGCTCCCATTCATGTTTTTCCTGAAATTCGATTGCGGCGGGAACTGCCAAGAACGCCGCCATGTCGCGAGTGCCCCACCATTCGTGATGATCCACAAAAACAGAACTTCCCGGCATCTCCGAATCGTACCCCCAAGAAACCACGAGCGGTTTGACCAACTTCTGCGCTTCTGGTCGCGCGTACAGAAAACCAGCTCCCTTCGGCGCGCACAGCCATTTGTGCAGGTTGCCGGCGTAAAAATCTGGACCGAGCGAATCGAGGCGAAGCGGAATTTGACCGGGCACGTGCGCACCGTCTACGATGGTGAGGATGCCCGCTTCGCGCGCCCGTGTGACGATTTCCTCCACCGGAAGAATCAACGCCGTAGACGATGTGATCTGGCTCACACAAACGACGCGTGTGTTCGGCGTTACGCCCGCCCAAAACTCTTCGGTGAACTTTTCCTTGGCGGGAATGGGAATCGATGTTTTTTGGTTGATGTATTTGAACCCAAGTTCTTTGGCAAGGAACCGCCACATGCGGTCAATCGCGCCGTATTCGTGCGCCGTAGCCAGAACTTCATCACCTGTTTTCAAGTCTAGCGAGCGTGCAATGATATTGAGTGCAATCGTTGCATTCTGGGTGTATACGAGATTGTCTGCATGTGTGCCAACGTAGTTTGCGAGAATTGAACGAGACTCAGCCATCAGCGCGGTGATACGCCTCCCCAAAAACTCAACGGGCTGTTTCTCCAATTCTGCCTGCCAACGTTGATACTCGCGGAAGACCGGTTTGGGGGCCGCGCCGAACGATCCGTGATTGAGAAACACGATCGACGGGTCGAGCAGGAAGTGTTTTTGAATATCGAACATCGCTTAATCGTAACCGAAAAAAAGGATACTTTGCAGGAGTGTACCTCTCGGTGAATGTGGTAACATAAAATCATGAACGAAAACGTGAAGGTCGTTGCGTCGAACCGCAAAGCTGGATTTGAATATTTTTTACTCGAACGATTCGAGGCGGGACTCGTCCTGCAAGGAAGCGAGATCAAATCCATCCGCGCGGGACAGATCAGCATCCAGGAGTCGTATGTAGATATCGAAAACGGCGAGCAAGCCTGGTTGGTCGAAGCGCACATCGCTCCGTACGAGCAAGCCAACCGTTTCAATCACGATCCGAAACGCAGACGTAAACTATTGCTCCACAAAAAACAGATTCGCGAATTGTGGAACAATGTCCGCATCAAAGGCATGACGGTCGTGCCGACGCGTGTCTACCTCAAGAACGGTCGCGCCAAGATCGAGATCGCCCTCGCCAAGGGCAAGAAAGCGTATGACAAACGGGCGACGATCGCCAAACGAGACGAAGCCCGCAGCGCGGAACGCCAGACACGCGTAAGATAAAACTCATCCTATTTCTTTCATCATTCCTCCGCGACGAAAGAAGTAAGAGGAAAGAGCCTGGTCAATGTGAAGCCATCCACCATAGGCGGAATCAACAAACTCCCTGAAGCGGAAAAGCGGGCAACCTATTCCCGATATATTCCGCATGAGTTGATCGAAAAATACCACCTCGGGGACTTAACTCAAAACCATGATCTTTTGCGATTCCGCTTTGCGGAAGGATCCAGCGACGTGGAAATGATGCTCTACCACCAAGTCGGCTTTCCGGACCCGATTCTCTACGCCCATCTCGCGGATTCGATGAACGGGCAAATTTTCATCCTACTCTACATTCTGAATGACCCCGCTTCGCCGCGCTTCGATGTGGATAAAATGCCCGATGGAAGCCCAACTCACTTTGGGATACGGAAGAGGAATCTGGTCGCTGAACGATCCGCCATGGAAGCGGGACTCGCACCGGGTCAGATCCGACGCGGCTTGCGCGCCCTCAGTCAGGCGATTCGATCCTTCGAGGAATTCATCACATATCTTGGGCACGATATGTATTACATCGAACCGTTGTATTACCACAACGCGGTCATCTTCGAGCGCTACGGTTTCAGCTACCAGATGGGCAGAAAATTGATGAATCAGATCCACGCCGGTTTTGCGGAAGGAGGCGCGCTCCGTCCGCACTTGGATGATTCGAATCCGTTTCGTTCCTCCAAAGCGGCGAACAGCATTCGACTTCGCTCGTGGGCGATCCATGATGGGATTCTCGGTGAACCGTTTACGAACGTCACAATGTACAAACGCGTTGGCATTTCTGCCAATATCAGCACCGCACCGGGCTGTGAATGGTGACGGGCGACACGAAATGAACGCGCGCAGGAAAAAACTTATTAAACTCAAAGACCATGAGTTCATCATGGTCTTTGTTAGTAGCGGGGGCAGGACTTGAACCTGCGACCTTCGGGTTATGAGCCCGACGAGCTGCCACTGCTCCACCCCGCATCGAAGTCCGCCGATAGTACCACATGCACACACCATCGTCAAGCAACGAGGCTCAGGCGCCATTAATCCTCCATTGGTTTGAATTATACAATTTGCATCTTGATAGGATTCTCGATTTGTAGTTTAATCGGCGCTACCTTAAAAACCCAAACGACACTGCAAGATAACTTTTGTTAAGATTAGGGTATAATGCCGTTGCTCTTGCAGGATATGGTTTGAGTTTGCACGCGGTTGCGCATCCGTCATGAAAAAGACCACACTACTCCTTGTTGAAGGACGACACGCAGAAATCCCTTCTTTTGCAAACGATTTGCAAAAGAAGGGATTTGATATTCGTTCGTATCAAAACGGAAGTTCAGCGGCCGCTAAACTCAAACAGGTCAACCCGTCTGTCGTTGTGGTGAATGCCGCATCGTTGCGAAGTACCGGTGTGCGCATCTGCATGTCGCTTCGCAAGAAGGATCAAAAAGTTCCAATTATCCTGATCTTGAAAAAGGAAAAATCGGTGGACAAGACTCTCGCGGATGCAGTGCTGGCGCTTCCGTTCACCGTGCAAAAACTAGTCAACCGCGTCAAGGCATTGATGCCCGGCGATGGCAACAATCTCATCAGCGTTGGTCCGATCCGCCTGGACGTAGAACATCGCCGCGTGCGCTCGCTCGGCAAGAACACCAAACTTACACCGCGTCTCATCACCCTCCTCCACATTCTCATGGACAAGCACGGTGAAGTCGTCGAACGCGAATCGCTCTTCAAAAAAGTGTGGGAGACCAACTACACCGGCGACACGCGCACGCTCGACGTGCATATCTCGTGGCTGCGCCGCGCCATCGAAGTTGATCCGGATAATCCCAAATTCCTCAAAACCATCCGGGGCGTGGGCTATCGGCTAGACGTGTAATTGATATTGCTTTCCCTTAGCTGTCACCAATCGGACGCAAACGCGGTGTCCGATTTTTATTTTCAATTCACGAGGGATTTTCCCGCTTCGCACCGGACGGGACGCCTGCGCCGCGCTCTTGAACGTGTTCCCATCCCAACTTGGGTCAACTTCCCAGTAATCTAAATCAAGGTTCGTCTCTAACGCTACTGAATCTTTGGACAGTTCTATCTTTGTGGTCGATGGTACGGGCATTGCTGGAAACTCAAATTTCACGTCGCGTTCCAGCGAAAAAGACTTTCCCGCACCGACAAGCCTCTTTCGAGCAGTATGAACCGCGCGAAAGGATTCGTCACAGGCGATGAACTTCCTCCCGTGTCTCGCCGCAACGCGCGGAGTCGTACCGGAGCCGCAGAAAAAATCAGCCACCAAGTCACCGGGGTTTGACGATGCAAGCACGATGCGTTCAAGCAGGGCTTCCGGCTTCTGTGTGGGATACCCCGTCCGTTCGTTATGTAATCGCGCAATGACGGGGAAATACCACCAATCCTCAGGCACTTTTCCGCGTTCAAGATTTGGGATTTTTCCAAAGCCTGCTTTACGCGAGGATTTGAAAGTATTCACAGTATTTTGGTTATACGGTTCACGGACGGCGTCCGCATTGAACGCGTAATCGCTTCCTTTGAAATACGAGAGGATGGTATCGTGTTTGCGATTGAAGGCGCGGCGGATGGGAGAAGGTCCGTGATACGCCCAAACGATCTCATTAAGGAAATGATCGCGTCCGAATATTTCATCGAGTAGAAGGCGCGCGTACGAGTCCGCATGCCAATCGAGGTGGAGGTACAGAGTCCCATTCGGCGCGAGCAGGCGGTACATCAGGGAGAGGCGTTGGTATAAAAAGTCGAGATATGAATCAAGGTCATTCCAGGCATCGTGATAGCCCTCCGCAAGTTTCCATTGCTTCGGCTTGCGCGAGTCTTCCCCGCGACCAATCCGCGCCGAAAATTTTTTGTTGGTGAAAAAGGGAGGGTCAGCATAGATGAGATTGATGCGGCTTTCATACTTTGGAAGAAGGGCAGTCATCACCGCAAGATTATCCCCTAAGAGTAGTCGATTCGCGACATTTCCTTTTCGATACCCACGTCCACCGGGATAGATAATCGAATCGGTCACCAACGAAGCTGGCGCAGGGACTGCAAGTTGTTTATCCCGCCAAATCAACTCAGGCATGGGTTAATAATAAATCCGCACCAACGTGCCAAAACCGCGATTATAAGTCTTGCCTAGCTGATGGTCCGGTTTTGCCCAGCGGAATAACCACATCGCCTCCTCGGTGCGCATGTTGATGCAACCGCGGCTCATTGGAACACCAAAGTTTTGATGCCAATAGGTTCCATGGAAGGCGTGACCTTGCGCAGTAAAGAAAGTTGTCCACGGCACGCCGGGCAATTCGTAATCGGTGAAGTCGGCGAACAAATTCCCGTTGCCCATGTGTTTGTTCGGCATCTTGTCGATGATGCGGAATTCACCGTTCGGGGTTTTCGTCGAAAGCCCGTTCGCGTCGCGCGGACCGTTCGGGATACCGGAACTGATGGTCGTTTTCAGTACCTGTTTATCATATTCAAACGCCAGCAAGGTCTGGGTTGTCAGGTTGACTTCTATGCGTTTTTTCTCAACAGGTACATCAGGGGTGATCGCCGTCAAATCCTCCAGTGGAATCGGTCTCACGTGTGCGGGATTGATGAAGTACGGGTAACCGGTCAGATCATCGTAAATTCGATACCACGGATCGCCGGTAGGTCCTGCTTCGATTGCCTCGACCCAGTGGATCGAACCATAATACAGGCGAAATCCGAGTTTTTGCCATCCAAATGCCTGGCTTGTCCGCCAAGGCTGAGTGAACGGGACGGTCATTTCGACAAGGCGTGGAATTCCACCGTCGATGGCAGGAAGAGTCTTGTTCAAAATCACTTTCACTTCCTGCAACCGCGCCCGGTGAACATACCCTCCCCAAACGCGATACCAGACCGGGTTATGCGCCGGCTCTTTGACAGTCACCTCGCCGTACACATGGATCAGTTCATCGCGGTACCATGTAGACACGATCGAACTCTCGTCGGTCGGCTCTTTATACACGCTCACCGAATCGGTGGCAACGCGCACAAGATCGCTGTCGTCAAAGTTAAACGGATATTCGAAGGACGGAGAAAAGGCAAGACCGGCAAGGCTCAGCCCGCCAAGTTTCAGAAATTCGCGCCGGGAGATGTTTTTCATGATGCGAAAATTGTAATCGAAATTGAATGATTTCAAAATACTCTCATTAAATTTTCAGGCTGCAAGTCGTCCCACGGTTTCTTAAACCAAAATCCTTCATCATTCAGACCAGCGGTGCGTATCGGATAGGTCTGTTAATAACAAAACCGCCCTCCGATTTGGAGGGCGGTATTATTTGATTTACTTGTCTGTTACGGTTCGACCGTCTCCGGCACCATATCCTTAAGCAGGATTTCGACTGCCATGGTGTGAGCGCAACGGTGGTGTGTCACAAAAAACTCGCAATCACAGGCGTAAACCCCGTTTTCAAATGAGACGCGATGGTTGTTGTTATCGCCGTGAAAGGTGATTTCGAACTTGTTGAAGAGGAAGCGATGACGTTCCTCCGCGTACCGTTTGGCTTTCTCGCGTTTGCCGATCATTCCATAATCCATCTTAAATCTCCTTTCAAAGGTGGGAATAAAAAAGCACGCGAACACGCGCGTGCTTTCGGGTTAGTGTTGTAAATCCTTGTCTGCATCTGCTCGCATAGGATGTGTACCTCGTTGCCCGCAGTATAGCCCCATTCAAATTGCGAGTCAACACCCAAATGGGTTAAACAGGAAGAACGTATGGAAATCGCAAGGCGAACGTCAAACGGCTGGCACGGACGCCAGATTTGACTCGTCTCCGTTATACGAAACCAGTTGAGGCCATTTCATAATGATCAGGAACATCCCCGCGATACACCCGATCCCGCCGCTGACGATGGCGAACGGTACGCCAAACAAGGAGGCAACCAAACCCGCTTCCACCTCCCCTAGTTGGGGACCTCCCAAAAAGAAAAGCTGGTTCACACTAGTCATCCTGCCTCGGATGTGATCGGGCGTCTGCAATTGCCGAATCGTGTTGCGGATCACGGTGCTGACCGCGTCCGACGCGCCGATGAGCAAAAGTGCCGACACAGCCGGAATAAAGGTTCGACTCAAGCCAAACCAAACGGTAGCCAACCCGAACAACGTCACCGAAGCGATGAAGAGCGGACCCTGACGGCGAAGTTCTCGAATCTGCGATACGACCATCCCAGCCAGCACCGAACCGATCGCCTGTGACGAGACTAACCATGAATATCCGCTTTTCCCGACCGACAATATATCGCGCGCAACTATCGGCAACATTGTATTGGCAGAAGCAAAAAAGGTCGCAATGAAATCCATGATCATGGTCGAAAGGATCAGCGGCTTCGAAAATATAAACCGAACACCGTCTCCCATCGATTTCAAACTGATACCACCCGCCTTGTTCACATCCTGATGCACTTGCCCCATCAGGAACAATGCGGCAAGCACCGCCAGAAATGAAATCGAATTGAAGAGATAGGCAAGTCCCTGCCCGCCTTCTGGGACAAACCCGAACAACAATGGTCCGAGAATTGCGCCTGTGTTGAAGGCAATCGAATTCATACTAAATGCGGACGGCAAATGCTCGCGTGAAACGAGATTCGGAACCATCGCTTGCCGCGCGGGCAGATCGAACGCCGCAGCAGAAGCCTGGATCGCCGTCAGCAAATAAATGTGCCAGATCTCGACGACGCCGGTGAACGTTAGATACGCGAGCAGCATGGCTTGTATCGCGAGAGTTGATTGCGTGAAAAAAAGGATTTTACGGCGGTTGTAATTATCTGCCACTGCCCCACCCAGAAAAGAAAAGACCACCACCGGCAGAATCCGCACCAAGCCGATGCCGCCCAACGCAAGTGGGTCTGGTTCGCCGGTCAACTCGCGGATGTGCCAATGGATGGCGGCGAACTGCATTTGCGAACCTGCCATTGAGATCAGCAAGCCCAGCCAAAGATATAAATATTTCCGATGTGTGAGCGCAGGTGGAAAATGAAACGCCATCAGGTTCCCCAATCCCGCAAATACAAAAAGTCGTAGCCGATGGTTCGGTTGCTCAATTTTGCAATCGGAGGCTGCATGCGTTTGTATTGCGTGCGCTGGATTCGTTTCACGACAACGTTCACGAATTTCTCGTCGAAGCCCGCTTCCACACATTCGTGCGGACTGTAGCGCTGGTCGATGAGAAGATATAAAAGTTGATCTACTTTTTCATAAGTAAAGCCGAGTTCGCATTCGTCGGTCTGCCCTTCCCACAAGTCCGCTGATGGCGCCTTGTCGAGGACCGGGGCAGGGATATTCAACGCACGTGCCAGTTGCCTGATCTGAGTCTTGTACAGGTCACCGATGGGATTGATCGCCGACGCCGAATCGCCGAACTGCGTGCTGTAGCCTAGCAGGATTTCGGTCTTGTTGCTCGTGCCGATCACCAATCCCTTGAATACTTCAGATTGATCGTAGAGGACGATCATGCGCTCACGCGCCATGATGTTTCCCTTGCGAAGTTTTGTGATATTTGCGTCTTTGTCAAAGAGCGGCTCGACCATTTCTGTGATCTCGATGGTCTTGCTGGGTATCTTCAGTTGCTCGATCAATAACTCGGCGTGAGCCAGCGAGTCAGGGTTCGACGATTTATAAGGCATACGCACGGCAAGCACATTTTCGCGTCCGAGCGCTTCGACTGCCAGCACGCACGACAGCGCCGAGTCGATCCCGCCTGAAAGACCGATCACTGCGCGCGCGTAGCCCACGCGAGTCACTTCACTTTTGACGAAGCCCGTGAGGATTTGCCGCGCAACATCCGTGTTGATAGAGAGGTCGATTTGCATGATGGGAAATTATTAATGTGCCGAAAGAATTCGGCTCATTTCTTTTTGAACGAGTGCAGTGCGCTCATCCCGTAGCAGTGGAAGACGGGCGCGTGTGCGCCGCAATTGATTCAGGTCGAGGTTGCAAACGGTGAGGGCTTCTTCAAAATACGGACCTTGTGCAAGCAACTCCCCATTCGGATCGTTGACCGTTGCCCCACCCCAGAAAAGTAATCCGTCCTCGAAGCCGACGCGGTTACAGTGAACGACAAACGAAGTGAACATACTGGCATAGGCTTTATTCACCCGTTCCACCCAGCGCGCAGATTCGAGTTTTTCCTTGTCAATCAGTCCGCGTCCCGGAGAAGCGGAGGAAAACAGCATCAAGTCGGCGCCGTCGAGCCAAAGCAAATACGGCGGCGAAGCGTGCCAGAAATCTTCACAGATCAACATGCCGACCCGTCCGAAGCGCGTATCGAAGGCGCGCACAGCATCCCCCCACGCGAAGAAGCGTCCTTCGTCGAAGAGCCCGTAGGTTGGGAGGTAAACCTTGTGATGTACGTGCAGGACGCGTCCGCCGGAGAGATAGGCAGAGGCGATGAAGAATCGATGGCGCGAGTCTTCGTCCACGAACCCAATCACAAGGTCGAGGTCTTTCGAAGCCTGTAGAAGATGCCGAAATACCGGATCGCCCTCTGTAGGGCGGTGTGCCACCGACGCGACCAGATCCTGCAAAACATACCCGGTGAGCGAAAGTTCAGGGAAGACGACCAATTCCGCTTTTTGCTTTTTCGCCTGTTTGATCAAATCGAGATGCTTTTCGAGATTCGATTCCACATCCCCCAGTTTGGTGGCGATCTGTGCGAGTGCGAGGTTGAGTTTCATTTTCAGAATCTTACCACCGATAGAAATTAAGACCTAACAGGTTTCGGAATCCCGTTAGGTCTATAGTGCGGGAAGGGAGGGATTCGAACCCTCGGTGGAAACAAGTCCCACAACGGTTTTCGAGACCGTCCCATTCAACCACTCTGGCACCTTCCCAATCTCTTGGACGAAATTATCTTGCCCAACAAGCGTGCGAGATTATAACTTAGATTTCGACGCTTGAATGGAGTTCGGGATAATAGACATCGTGCATCTCCTCATTGTTCAAATGGCGGATCAATGTCGTTGCCTGTCTTTCCTCGCCATGCACAAGAAAAGTCTTTTTTACGGTTTTTTTCACGCTCGTTGCATACTTCACGAGCAGATCCTGCCCGGCATGACCGGAAAGCCCGCCGATCGTCGTGATCTCCGCGTTGACCGTGTACGGCTCGCCGAAAATTTTAACCTGCTTTTCCCGGTCGGCGAGTCGCCGCCCTAACGTGTAGGGAGCCTGCCACGATACGATGCAAACCGTATTCCGTGGGTCTTCGATGTTGTTCCGCAAATGATGCAAGATTCGCCCGGTCTCTGCCATACCCGAAGCGGAGATGATCACCATCGGCTCGCTCCGCTTGTTCAGCGCTTTTGATTCTTCGACGGAACGGATGTACGTGAGCATTTTGAAATCGAGCGCGGGGTGGCGGGCTTCGTCGACGAATTTTCTCGTTTCCGAATCGAAGATTTCCGGATGGCGGCGGAACACATCCGAAGCATTGACCGCCAGCGGGCTATCCACAAAGACAGGCACGCGCGGCACATCGCCATCGTGCATCATCATGTTCAAGTGATAGACAAGTTCCTGTGTGCGGCCTACGGCAAACGCAGGGATGATGACCTTCCCGTTCCGCTTGACGGTCCGTTTTACAACATTGCGGAACTCTTCGTACGCGGCGGTTGGATCGTTGTGTTTTTTATCA
Source organism: Chloroflexota bacterium (assembly GCA_040753755.1). Taxonomy (GTDB): domain Bacteria; phylum Chloroflexota; class Anaerolineae; order Anaerolineales; family Villigracilaceae; genus Defluviilinea. The sequence continues at coordinate 54,265 of JBFMDB010000003.1, read as the reverse complement.
CCGTACGTGCATTCCATCAGCAGAAAGTCCACCGGGTCAGGCAGGATCGGGTCGCGCAGGAGCGGCAAGCCAAAACGCCCGATATCTCCTGAAAACCAAAAGCGGATTCTCCTTCCCTTTTCCTCGATCTCCAACGAAACGGATGCCGAACCGAGAATGTGACCCGCCTCAAAAAAGCGCGCAACCACACCGGGAATCGGCTCGAACGATTGACCATAATCGACACCGCGGAGCAGGTCAGCCGCGCGGCGTGCGTCTGCTTCGGTATAAAGCGGCTCGATCGGCGGCTCGCCACGCGCAAGTTTTTTCCTGTTGACGAATTCCGCATCGGATTCTTGAATGCGGCCCGAGTCAGCCATCATCAAGGTGGCAAGATCGGCTGTGGCGCGCGTGGCGTACACGGGTCCTTCGTAACCATCGTCGACTAGGTTGGGCAAATTGCCGCAGTGATCGATGTGCGCATGCGAGAGAATCACCGCATCCACTTTCCGCGCATCATAGGCGAACTTCCAATTTCGGGAATATGTTTCCTCGCGGCGCCCTTGATACAAACCGCAATCGAGAAGGAGGCGATGCCCGTTGATCTCCAGCAAATGCTGACTCCCCGTCACCGTGTGCGCCGCGCCGTGAAAATTGATCCGCATCTCAGCCTCCGAACAACCCCAGGATTTGTGTGCCGTATCTTTTGAATCGCCAAGGCGAATCGACCATCGCCGTTTCAAGTTCGCGCAGATTCTTCGGCGGATTTTCTGCAAAAGCGCCGAGGTAACTCTTCGGCAGGATGATATCCGATTCGACTTTCAATTCCAAAGCGACCTTTTTTCGCCACGCTTTCAATTTTTCCAAACGCCTCAACACCGCGTCGCTTGGACGTTTTGACTGCTCCAGTTTCACCAGCGGAGCCGCCAACCCGCGCTTTGCCGCGGCGAGAATTTCGCCGCCCCACAAGCGGATCTGTTTTGGACTAAGTCCGATACCTGCTAGGTCAACGTCTTTTTCGGGAAGTTTTTTGGCGACCTCAAGCAAGAGATTGTCGTCGATCACCTTGAACGGCGGACGGTCCAGTTTCTCGGCGATGCGATCGCGGCTGTGGCACAATTCAGAGAGGATGGTTAACTCGCGCTCGTTCACATCTTTTCGACCTCCGAAACGTTTCCATGAAGAGCCGTTCAGTTTTTCTTTCGAGTCTTCCACTTTGCAGGCGCGGGTAAAATCTTCGAGTGCCAATTCCCAGCGGTCCTTTTCGCGCAACTCCGCTTCCAACAGATTGCGCAAGTCGAACAGATAATGCGTATCCTGTCGCGCATAATCGATCTGTGCCGAACTGAGCGGTCTTGCGCCCCAGTTCGCTTTTTGATGGCGTTTATCCATCTTCAACTGGAATTTTTCTGCCAGCAAAGTATCCAAACCCACGGCGGGGTAACCCAGTACGCGTGCCGCCTGCATCGTGTCGAACAGGTTCGCAAATTCAAAGCCGTAGTCCCGGCGTAAACAGATCAGGTCGTATTCCGATGCATGGAAGATCTTTTCGATATTTGGATTCTTGAAGACCGGAGCAAGCGCTTCGAGGCCGGTGAGCGCGAACGGGTCGACGACGTAATCGTGCCGCGGCGTGGAGAATTGGATCAGGCACACGCGCTCGCGATACGCATGCAAACTGTTGGATTCGGTATCCACCGCGATTCGTCGTTGCGACGATACATCCAACAACATCTTTTGGAACGAAACGTCTGAATTGATCCACACAGGCGGGGGAAGCGATTCGGTCATAAATGCAACGGGGCAATTGTAAACTCAAACGGCGAAATTGAGTTACAAATTTTTCTCCATCACCAGCCCGTCTTCTCCATCCTTGTAGTATCGCCGCCAGATATCGGAGGTGCGATAACCCTCGCGCTCGTACAGCGCGATCGCGCGTTGGTTAGAAACACGGACGGTGAGTTTGACCGTATGGGATTTGAACTGTGCTTCGCACGCGCGCAACAACGCCCGCCCGATGCCGCGCCGCTGAAAGCGTGGATCGACCGCAATCGTGGCGATCCACGCCTCCCCTTGCGAATGACGCGTTTCACCTGCCACGAATCCGATCATCTGATTGTCCTCGATCGCCTTGAGTCGAATCACATTCTGCCATGAAAGCACAGCGACCAAATCCAACAGCGACCACGCGTCGATATCGAAACAGGCATGTTCGAGACGGCGCAGGGAGGTCAGATCAAGGAGGGTCGCGGGAAGGATCTCCATACGGGTCAAATTTTATCAAACAAAAAAGTAGAAAGTGGAATATGATTCCGCTTTCTACTTCTCTGCTTGTGTACCGGTAAAGAGTCTACTTCTTCCCCAAGAAGTTATCCAACATGCTCGTGAATTCCATCGGGAAGATGAATTTCGTGGAGGGGCTTGCGCCGATGGATTTGAGCGTTTCGAAATATTGCAGAGTCATCGTCTTCTGGTCGACCGATTTGGCGGCGCTAAAAATCTGTTCGAGGGCTTGCGCGAAACCTTCGGCACGCAGCAACTGGGCGGTCTTGTCACCTTCTGCGCGTAAAATATTGGATTCGCGCTCGCCTTGCGCCTGCAAAATGGCGGCTTGCTTGGTGCCTTCCGCCCGGTTCTTTGCCGCTTCCTGATCGCCCATCGATTCGGTGACGAGCGCGCGACGGACGCGCTCTGCCGTCATTTGCCGGTTCATGGCGTCCTGAACATCACGCGGCGGTATGATCTCGCGAATTTCCACATTGGTCACTTTCACACCCCAGCGCTCAGTCACTTCATCGAGCCGGGTGCGGAGCATGGTGTTGATGTGTTCGCGTTGCGAAAGTACGTCGTCCAACGGGATGCCGCCGATCACGGCGCGTAAGGTTGTTGCGGCGATACCTGCGGCGGCTTGTTCAAAGTTGGTCACTTGTAATACCGACTGGCTTGGTTCCATGACCTTGAAATACCACAGGAAGTCGATCGAGATCGGCGCATTGTCCTTGGTGATCGAAGTCTGTTGCGGCACTTCGCGTACTTGTTCGCGCAGGTCTGCTTTCACCGCGCGATCGATGACCGGGATCAGCAACACAATGCCCGGCCCCTTCGGACCGATACTGCGACCCAATCGGAACACCACAAGTCGTTGGTATTCCGGCACGATCCGTATGGCGTTGGCAAAGAAAACAAAACCAATTACGAGAATCGCACCAAACAAACAAACGGCACTACTGGCGGCAATTTCCATGATCATTACTCCTTTTTGATATTTTATTCCTGTTTTTCTACGACGATAACAAATCCATCCCGGCGAACCACGCGCACCTTGTTTCCCTCTTTGATCGATGTTCCGCTCCTAGCCGACCACAATTCCCCGCCGACCTGCACGCTTCCCTCTTCGTGGATATCCGTCACTGCTTCCCCGATCTGCCCGATCAAAGCGTCGAGGTCGTGTGCCGGTCGTGTGAACGCGGCTTCCATTGTTTTGCGCGCCGCGATCCACAAAAACCCGGCTGTCAACGCCGAGGCGGTCACAGCCACCAACGGATTCACCGCCGGTAAACCGCCCTCCCGTGCAAACATGAATACCGAACCGACGACAAGCAACAAAATGGACAATGCTAGCATCCATTCCCGTTTGGGTTTCTGTACCGCGTACACGAACGGTACGATACTCAGGCCGATCACGATCAACGCCCAAAGATTGAATGAAAGATTGTAGATCGCGTACCCTGCGAGGGCAAGGCAGAAGAACGCGCCGACTTCGAAGAACCCCGTACCCGGCGTGGCGACAGCCATCAACGTAAGGACCACCCCTCCTAATAAGAGCAAATAAGCAACATTCGGGTCAAGCAGGAATTCCATGGCTCCTCCGTTTCATTATACAACAAGACCGGCCGTTTCAATTCGATTTACGTGTCGCACGCCGGTAAAGTTGCGTATTTCCGATCCGGGTAGGGCTGTATAATAAAGCGGCAAACAATACTCAAGGAGTTCAAGTGAAATTCGACAAACTCTGTGTTCTCGGACTCGGTTATATCGGACTGCCAACCGCCGCGACCTTTGCCGCACACGGCTTTAAAGTTCACGGCGTGGACATCAACCCCACCGTCGTCGAATCTTTGCAAGCAGGTAAAATCCACATCCACGAGCCGGGATTACACGTGGTGGTAAATGAAGCCATCCGGTCCGGCAGACTGACCGTATCCAGCCAGCCCGTCGAAGCCGACGCGTTCATCATCTCGGTGCCGACTCCGTTTCGGCATGATAAGTTCGGCGAATACAACGGACAGAAATATAAATTGGCAGATATGAGCGCAGTGATGTCCGCCACGGAAGCCATCCTGCCCGTGTTACGGAAAGGCAATCTTGTCATCCTCGAATCGACTTCGCCGCCTCGTACTACGGTCGAATTGGTCGCGCCGATTTTAGCGCGCGCCCACCTTCAAGCGGGGAAAGATTTTCACCTGTGCTATTCACCTGAACGCGTTTTGCCCGGACAGATCTTGCGCGAACTTGTTGATAATGCCCGTGTCATCGGTGGGGTCACCCCCGAATCTGCGCGCGCCGGACGCGACCTGTACGCGACCTTCGTGAAGGGTGAGATTCACGAAACGGACGCGACCACCGCCGAGATGGTCAAGATCATGGAAAACACCACGCGCGATGTGAACATCGCCATCGCCAATGAGTTCGCACGCCTCGCCGAAAAGTTCGGCGTGGACGTGTGGGAAGCCATCCGCCTCGCCAACTTGCACCCGCGCATCAACATCCTCAGCCCAGGACCCGGCGTCGGCGGTCACTGCATCAGCGTGGACCCGTGGTTTTTCGTCGAAGCCGCGCCGGAACTTTCGTCTCTGATCTACCAAGCGCGCAAAGTGAACGACGACCAACCTCATTTCGTTGTGGAAAAGGTCAAACAATCATTGGCTCAAAATGCCGTCCCTTCGGCAGGTTCAGGGCATCGCCCCGGCGGCGAGGATGCCGCCGGGAGCATCCTAAAAGCGAAAAAAATCGCCGCGCTTGGTCTAGCCTACAAACCTGATGTTGACGATTTGCGTGAAAGCCCGGCGATCGAAGTGGTTCATCTTTTGCAGAAAGAAGGCGCGCATGTCAAAGCGTGGGAGCCTTTTGCTCCAAATGCAAAACTCGATGGAATCGAGACCGCGCCCGATATTGATTCCGCGATCAAAGACGCGGATGTGATTCTGTTACTTGTCAACCATTCTCAGTTTCGCGATATCAATCCTGTCAACCTCGCAACCAAGACGACAGCTCGGACGATCCTTGACACGGTCAACGCATGGGCTTCACAAACCTGGCAAGCCGCCGGTTTTATCCTCCATCGACTTGGAGCGAACACATATACACGTTGACGGGTACATAACTAACAAGTAGACAAAGGACCCACGGGTTACTTGTTTACCTGTTGACCTGTTTACTTTCATCAATTTTTCCCATGGCCATCCGAATCTTATCCGTCTTCGGCACCCGTCCGGAAGCCATCAAAATGGCGCCCATCGTCCGTTTACTCAAAAAAACAGCGGAGGTCGAAGCGCGTGTATGTGTCACCGCACAACACCGCCAAATGCTCGATCAAGCATTGGAGTTGTTCGACATCGTGCCGGAGTACGATCTCGACCTGATGCGCGAAGGACAGTCGCTGGCGCAGATCAGTGCAGGGATCTTCACACACCTCGATCCAATCCTCGAAGAATTCAAACCAAACTGGGTACTCGCTGTCGGTGATACCACGACCGTGTTGACCACCTCTCTGCTGGCTTTTTATCGCAAGATCAAATTTGGTCATGTAGAAGCGGGTTTACGGACGCATAACAAGTGGCATCCTTTCCCTGAAGAGATCAATCGCCGCCTTGCCACCGTCACTGCAGATCTGCATTTCGCTCCCACCGATTGGTCGAAGGGAAATCTTTTGCGCGAGGGCATCGAGCCAGAAAAAATTCACGTGACCGGCAACTCGGTCATCGACGCGTTGGAGTTTGTAGCGAGCCGGGAGGAACCAAGGGAGATCGTGGAACTGCTTGGCAAGTTGAGGATCAATAAACGAAAGGCTGGAGAGTTAGGGTTCGGAGAATCGGCTGCCAAACGGCTGATTTTAGTTACCGCCCATCGCCGCGAAAATTTTGGTCAGCCGATTCAGAATATTTGCAATGCCATTAAAAAACTCGCGATCCGTGAAGAGGTTGAAATCGTTTACCCTGTCCACCTCAATCCGAATGTACAGGAACCGGTCAATCGCATATTGAAGGGTATAAAGCGGGTCACACTTTTGCCGCCCCTCGATTATCTTCCGCTCGTGCATTTGATGAAACACGCGACCTTGATTCTCACCGATTCGGGCGGCATTCAAGAGGAAGCGCCGACATTTGGAATCCCAGTACTGGTCATGCGCGAGACGACCGAACGCCCGGAAGGAATCGATGCAGGGATATTAAAACTTGTCGGCACAGAAACATCTCGAATCGTAGATGAAGCGACGCGCCTACTAGATGACGCGTCCGCGTATGCATCCATGGCGAAGGCGGCGAATCCGTATGGCGACGGCCGCGCGGCGGAACGAATCGTTGAAGCACTGCTCAAGGCGTAATATAATGACGGTGATGCGTAGATTTTTTGTTCTGACCATCGCATTGACCTTTCTGCTGACACAGTTGGGTTCTGTCCACGCCCAGTCAGCGGATATGAAATTCTTTCCCGAAACCGGTCACAATGTACGAGGGGAATTTCTCAAGTTTTACGAAAACGTCCGCGATCCAAATCTTGTGTACGGTTACCCGCTCACCGAACAATTCGTTTCGCGCGACGGAAAAACCGTGCAGTATTTTCAACGGGCGCGGTTCGAACTGACCACCTCAGGCGCGGTCGCGTTGACGCCGATCGGACGCGCGCTCCATCAACCTGCCACGCCGCTGGATGCAAAGAATCCGTTTGCGTGTGAAGCATTTGCAGGTATTCCCGTCTGTTATGCCTTCCTCGATTTTTACAAAAAGAATGGAGGCACTGCGCAATTCGGCGACCCGCTCGCCCCTGCCGAAGAAAACGCCGGGGTGTTCATGCAATATTTTGATTATGCGCGTTTTGAATGGCGGACGAATGGATTTCAATCGCGCGTAACGATCTCTGATCTCGGCACGATCTATTTCCACACAGCGGGTGAAGACCGCGCCCAACTCAATTCGATCATTCCGCAAGACGCGACCATCGACGCGGTGCTCTCGATCCGCGCGCGCGCGTTCGTGGCTAGATCCATCACGCAATCGAACGGCTCACAAACCGTTTCGATCGTTGTTCAAACTCAGACACTCCAACCCGTCGCAAACGCGAACGGCATTGCCACCGTACGGTTTCCAGATGCCACAACGAAAAACTTCACGTTTACCACGAATCAATTCGGCATTGGTCAATTCTCGTTCGATTTCAGTAATGTCAAAGCGGGGGAACTCGTCCTCATCGAAATTACCGTCAATTTTCAAAACCTCCCCGGCAGAACAACAACTTCATTCCGCATTTGGCACTAGATATCCATCAAGCCGAAAACGGGTCCATCTTTGCACGCCATTTTCCAACCAGACATGGTTGTGACCGCGCACACACCGCACACCGCAAGTCCGCCGCACGGAACAGGAGTGTCGATAAATATTTGCGCATCGTTCGGCATGGAAGCCTGATTCAGTCCCCGCAATTTTTCCATCAACCCCGGCAGATTCTCGCGGCTTACATCGAGCGCGGCGTAGTCAGCCCAAGCGACGACCTCTCCTAACGACGACAATGGCTGGACCTCGACTTCATCGGGAAGTTGTTCCACTTGAAAATCAGCCACAACTACGACGCTCGCTCCCTGCTTCAACACCGGCAGAATCAATCCTCGTAAACGCGAAAATGAATCGCCGTATGCCGCAAGACCAACCTTTCGGGCAGATACCGGAACCGCAAACCCGCGTCCCAGCGGACCGCGTAGATGAATATCCGTGCCGGGGATCCACGAATTCAGGGGCGGTACCGCAATAAAACCTCCCGGCGCCGAATCCGTATAAAAGAGCGGAACAGGCAAAGGCGCGCTGGAATCGTTGCTGGCGAGCAGGTATTGCCCCGGCGAGGGGATCAATTCCGCGGGACACGAGATTCGCACGTGGCGAAGTCCATCCAACAAAAACAACTCGTTAATCTGTCCTTTACCGGTCTGCACATCGCCATCGTATCATGGCGGTATAATTATTTCAACTTATAACTGGAGGAACCCATGAATATTGCAGATTTCATAAAGACACTGGCGGGCTTCACGTGGCTCATCGTTTTTGGCGTGGGCATCATGGCAGTGATTCGCGCAAGCCGCAACCAGAATGCCAAAGGCTTGAGTTCGCTCGCGATCGGCATGCTCGTGTTGGCAATTGTGCTGACGCTGGCAGGCGCAGGATTGGTGTTCATCGAACCTACCGAGGTTGGCGTGGTCGTTACGATCTTTGGCGAGGGCGGTATTCGCCCGGATCCGCTTCAAGCCGGACTGCATTGGATCTTTCCATTTGTGGAACGCGTGGAACGATACCCCATTTCGATCCAGACGTTCACGATGGCGCGCACTGCAAGCGAAGGGGAAACGCAAGGATTGATCACCGTTGAGGCGCGTACCTCCGATGGACAACGCATCTTTGTGGATTCGTCCGTTATTTTCCAACTCGACAAGGAGGAAGTGGTCTCGATCCACAAGGAATGGCAGAGGCGTTACATCGACGATCTGATTCTGCCCCAAGCCCGCGGCATCATCCGCGATTCGGTCTCGCAGTACCGCGTGGATGAAGTGCTCAGTTCCAAGCGTTTCGAGATGAGCGACCAGATCACCGAGGACCTGCGGGTGGTGCTTGCTGATAACGGACTCGTGCTGGTCGATTTCGTTTTACGCGACATTACCTTTACCGAGGAATACGCCCAATCCATCGAGCAGAAGCAGATCGCCGAACAACAAGCGCTGCAAGCGCAATTCGTCGTCGAATCGAAAAGACAGGAAGCTGAGCAAGCGCGGCAGATCGCGCAAGGTCAGGCGGATGCGGCGGTGATCGCGGCGAAAGGCGCGGCTGAAGCGCGCCTGATCGAAGCGCAGGCAGAGGCGCAAGCGTTGGAGTTGTTGGCGCAAGCGCTCGAAAATAATCCGCAACTGCTTCAATATCAATACATTTTGAAACTTTCGCCGGGCGTGCAAACTATTTTCATTCCAACCGACAACCAGTTCATCCTGCCGCTGCCAAATACGCCGACATCCCCATAGCGATCGCCGAAAGGGACGGAGTGATACTCCGTCCCTTGTTTGGAAACACGATGCCCATCCCTCAAACGGGACGCGAAATTCGCCTCACGACACTTTCGACGTGTGCGGGTTGAGCGTCCAAATTAAGCGCTGACGCGCTGACGCAGGTACTGCGTCCTGTCAAAGACCTCTTCGAGGCCGCCTCTTATCCGGACCTTTTGGTTGGTCTGCGCGATCCGGATGACGCGGCAGTTTGGCGTTTGGATGAAGACCGCGCGCTCGTCGTTACAACCGATTTCTTCACACCGGTGGTCGACGACGCGTATGATTACGGTTCCATCGCCGCGGCGAACAGCATGTCCGACGTGTACGCGATGGGCGGTAAACCCTTCCTTGCGTTAAATGTTGCCGCGTTGCCGGATAATCTGCCGAACGAAATCTCCAGCGAGATCATTCGCGGCGGCGCAGAGAAAGCGCGCGAAGCGGGAGTGGTCATCGCGGGCGGACATACGGTGAAAGACAAAGAACCGAAATATGGACTCGTGGTTATCGGTTTCGTTGAACCGCGAAAAATGTTGAGCAAAGGTGGACTGAAAGTCGGCGACGCCCTCGTGCTGACAAAGCCGCTAGGGTTCGGGGTCACAACCACCGCGCTCAAACGCGAACTGGCGGACGCGAAGGATGTGCAGGAAGCAGTCAATTGGATGAAACGTTTGAACAAAGGCGCGAGTCAACTTGCCGTGGAGTTTGGTCTGCACGGTGGGACAGATATCACAGGTTACAGTTTGTTGGGTCACGGACTGGAGATGGCGGAGGCTTCAAACGCCTCCTTGTATTTTGAATTCGATAAGATACCATTTATTTCCTGCGCCCGGAAGTATGCCGAGAAAGGTTGCTTCGCCGGAGGCGCGTTCGACAATAAATCGCACTTCGAGTCACGGGTAAAGTTTGCCGATTCGATAGACGAAGAAAATCAAATGCTGTTGTTCGATCCGCAAACGAGCGGCGGGTTGTTGCTCGGCGTTCCGCAGGAGAAGATAGTCTCCTTTATCGCCCGTGCGGGTGAGTTGGACCAGCCCGCCTGGGTGGTCGGGCGCGTCGAAGCCGGGGCAGGTATCCGCGTCGAATGACGCGCTGTATTCATAGTACAATTACGAGGCGCTGGAAAGCCTCTCGGAATCATGTCAGGAATCCCAATAGATCGTCCTTCATCCAAATCCACACCGGCATGCTGTTGGCGTTCGCCTGCGGTTTTGTTCGATTCTCGAGAAAACAGAAAAATTCAATGTCTATAACCACTGATATATTAATTATCGTTTTCGTCATTCTGCTCAACGCGGTCTTTGTTCTCTCAGAAATGTCAGTCGCGTCGTCGCGCAAGGCGCGCTTGCAACAACGTCTCAATGAAGGCGACAAAGGCGCAAAGACCGCGCTGGACCTAATTCAAAACCCCAATCTGTTCCTCGCAACCGTTCAGATCGGCATCACACTTGTTGGCGTGTTTGTCGGCGCGGTGGGAGGCGCGACTCTGGCGGAACCGCTAGCCGCATTGTTGATGCGCATCCCGCAGTTGGCTGAGTTTGCCGAATCGCTCGCGCTGGGAATTGTCGTCGTCACCATCACGTTCTTTTCGATCATTTTGGGTGAACTCGTGCCCAAACGGATCGCCTTGCACAACCCAGAGCGGATCGCTTCCTTACTCGCCACTCCGATGATGGTGATTTCAAAAATTTTTTCACCGTTTGTCTGGCTGTTGGGCCGCATCACGGATTTTATTCTCAAATCTTTGGGAGTTAAACCCGGCACGGAGCCTCCCGTCACAGAAGAGGAAATTCAATTGATGATCGACCAGGGAACACAAGCCGGCATATTCGAAGAAGCCGAGCACGATATGGTGGAAGGCGTGTTCAGCCTCGGCGACCAGCGCGTGTACTCGTTGATGACGCCGCGGACGGATGTCGTTTACCTCGATGTGAATGATTCACTCGAAGAAATCCGCAAGAAGATCAGCGAAAGTGAATATTCCCGCTTCCCTGTACGGCAGGGAACGCTGGATATGATTCTGGGAATCGTCAAAGCGCGCGACCTGCTCGTCCGGAGTCTGAGCGGGGAAGAGATCAGGTTGAAAGATATGCTGAAACCGGCGTTCTTCATCCCCGAAACCATGTTCGCATCGCGGGCATTGGAAATTTTCAAGGAAAAAGGAACCGAGATTCTCCTGGTGATCGATGAATTCGGCGGCTTGCAGGGCTTGCTTACCATCAACGACGTTCTCGAAGAGATCGTCGGGCAGATCGAACTCGAAGAGCCGCAGGCAACCCAGAGGCAGGATGGTTCGTGGTTATTGGATGGAATGCTCGAAGTGGACGAGTTCAAAGAGATCTTCAAACTCCATGTACTCCCGCATGAAGACGAGTACGAAACTTTATCCGGCTTCGTGATGATGTCTTTGGGACGCGTTCCTCAATCCGCGGACCATTTCGAGTGGCATGGTTTGCGCTTCGAAGTGATCGACATGGATGGACGCCGCGTGGACAAAGTCCTGGTCACAACCCTGCCTCAAAGACCCCCAGCACAAGAACCTGCAAAAATCAATTAGAATCGCTCCACAATGACGAACCCAGCGATTACCGGAGCCGATCACCGCTTGTGCAATCTCGCGGCGCGTTGCCTGAGTTATTGCCCAGTAAGGACGATCAAGTAATTCCTCATGCCTTCCAATATCCTTCGCGCGGTCATCTTCGATCTCGGTGGGACGCTTATGCACGAGCGCGATGCCACCCAGCCCGTCAACGCACGCGGCGACGAGGCGCTGACCCTCTATCTGCGCGAGCAAGGTTTGGAACTCAACCTTTCCACGTTCCCGGTGGAATTTCGGCGCAGGCTCGATGAGTACTTCAGGCAGCGCGAAAAGGATCTGCTCGAAACCACCTATTCATTCGTACTGCGCGATGTGTTGACCGACAAGGGTTATGGTGAAGTTCCGGACGATGTGCTTCGTACCGCGCTCGACCGCCTCTTTGCGATCACACAATTGAATTGGGTGCTGGAGGAAGACGCTGTCTCCACCTTGAAAAGAATTCAAGAAGATGGTTACCGAATGGGATTGATATCCAACGCCGGCGACGACAAGGATGTACAACAACTCCTGTATAAATTTGGGATCGGACGATTCTTCGATTTCGCGCTCACCTCAGCGGCATGCAGTTACCGCAAACCGCATCCACGCATCTTTGAGCTGGCGCTCTCCCGCTGGACTTTTCTCCCCTCCGAAGCGGTGATGGTCGGAGACAACCTCGATGCAGACATTCGCGGCGCGAAGAACGCCGGGCTTTCGACGATCTGGATCAAAAGGCGCAGCGGCGGCGTACGAGGGGCAAAACAAATTGAAGTGCAGCCTGACGCGAGCGTTTCATCGCTTTCGGAAATTCCATCCGCGTTAGATCGTTTACAGGTTTAGATCTCCATGAGTCAAAATAAATCATTGCTTGCCTATACCGCGCTGGGCGTGGGCGTGCTGGCATTAAGTTTTTCGGCGATGTTCGTGCGCTGGGCTGATGCGCCGGGACCCATCACCGCGTTCTATCGCCTCTTCTTTTCCATCTTTTTGTTGCTGCCATTCTTCATCTCGCGGGCAAAGATGAATCCAGCGACGATATCGAAAGCCACTTTCTTCCCGCTTCTTGCCGGGGTTTTCACTGCGCTCGACCTTGCCTTGTGGACCTCCGCATTATCCTACACAACTGCCGCGAACGCGACGCTTTTGGGAAATACCGCCCCACTTTGGGTGGCGCTCGGAACGTGGCTGATCTTCAAACAAAAATTAAGCCGGGAATTTTGGCGCGGATTGGCGATCACTCTGGCAGGCGCCGCGCTCATCCTCGGCACCGATTTCATTTTGCACCCGCGCTTCGGTCTGGGGGATGTGATGGCAATTTTCACTGGTTTCTTTTACGGCGGCTACTATCTTTTCACAGAAAAAAGCCGCGCACGTTTTGATTCAGTGATACACATCTGGCTGGTTGGAGTAGGCGCTAGCCTATCGCTGTTCATTGTTAATCTATCGTTGGGCAATGCTTTCACTGGTTACGACTCGGGTACATGGCTTGTGTTTCTGTCATCGGCAGTTGTGTCGCAACTGATCGGCTATATGGCGCTCGCCTACGCGCTCGGTCATCTGCCCGCTTCTATCGTTGCGCCGACGATGATTCTGCAACCCGTGGTCACAACACTGCTCGCCATTCCGCTGCTCGGAGAGATTCCCACCATCTGGCAGGGGATCGGCGGAGTCATCGCGCTGGCGGGGATTTATATCGTCAACCGTTCCCATCAGCAGGGTTTGCCCGAAACCCCGAACGCGTAAACGCTAGGTCAACCCTTTTCAACTTTCGCCATGGGGATATAATCAACTCACACAACTGTAGGCAAGAGGAGAGGCACATGGAAATCAAAGTCTTCACTGAAAACGGCCGCGTCCCGGTCGCCGTGATGCACGTGGACGGCAACATTGACGCAGGCACACATGAGCAATTTCAAGCGCGGGCGAATGAGTTGATCAAGAGCGGCGTGAGACACATCCTGGTTGACCTATCGCACACCAAATTCGTCAGCAGCGCCGGGCTGCGCGCGTTCCACAATGTTTTCAACCAACTCCGCGCGCTCGATCCTTCCTCCGCCATGAGCGAAGAAGACGTGCGAAAAGGCATCAGCACCGGGACGTATAAATCTCCGCACTTGAAACTTCTCAACTTGTCGCCGGAGGCGCGCGCGGCCTTCGAAATGGCGGGGTTCGATATGTTCATCGAAACCTTCGCAGACAAGGCAACGGCAGTCGCTTCATTCTGACGGGACAGTTGATTCAACTTAGTTAGCGATGTAGACCTCACAGGTCTTGAAGACCTGTGAGGTCTTTTCTCCTTTATAATCCCCGCTATGCCCGACCTCTTCGACCACGCTATGCAGGAACGAATGAAAAGCGAAGCGCCGCTCGCTGCGCGAATGCGTCCGCGCACGCTGGAAGAGTACATCGGGCAGGAACACATCGTCGGCGAAGGCAAACTCCTGCGCCGAGCGATCGAATCGGATCGGATGTTCTCCTCCATTATTTTGTGGGGACCGCCGGGGACAGGCAAGACCACACTTGCCCAAGTCATTGCCAACACAACTAAGAGTCATTTCGTCACTATCTCCGCGATTCTCGCAGGCAAAGCGGACTTGCGCGTCATCATTGACGAAGCCCTCGAACGCCGGCGCCTGCACAACGAACGGACAATCCTCTTCGTAGACGAAGTCCACCGCTGGAACAAAGCCCAACAGGACGCGCTCCTCCCCCACGTCGAGGCAGGAGTCGTCACTCTCATCGGCGCAACGACCGAGAATCCATATTTTGAGGTCATCAAAGCGTTGATCTCACGCTCGCGCGTTTTTCAATTGCGGAATCTAAATCAGGAAGAGACAGGCAAACTCATCGATCGCGCCCTCACAGACAAAGAACGCGGCTATGGAAATAAAAACATCAAACTCGATTCTAATGCTCGCAATCACCTGATCGAAACCGCCAGCGGCGATGCGCGTAACGCGTTGAACGCTATTGAACTTGCCGTTGAATCCACGCAACCAGATAAGGACGGGGTCATCCACATCACCCTCGATGTTGCGCAAGAATCCATTCAACGTCGGGCGGTTTTGTACGACAAAGACGGCGATGCGCACTACGATACGATCAGCGCGTTCATCAAGTCCGTGCGCGGGAGCGACCCCGACGCGGCGTTATACTGGCTCGCCAAAATGATCTACGCCGGCGAAGATCCGCGTTTCATCATTCGCCGATTGATCATTCTCGCTGGCGAAGATATCGGCTTGGCAGACCCGATGGGACTTGTCGTCGCATCGTCCGCGGCGCAGGCTTTCGACTTCATCGGCTTACCCGAAGGCATCTACCCCATCGTCGAAGCGACGTTATACCTCGCCACCGCGCCGAAATCAAATAGCGCCGGCGCATATTTCTCTGCAATGAAGAAGATCGAAGAGGAGGGGCAAGTCTCTGTGCCGCGCCACCTCATGGATGGAAATCGCGATGCCGCGGCGATGGGCCACGGCAAGGATTATGTGTATCCGCACGAGCATGAAGGTCATTTCACGCCACAACAGTATCTGCCGAAGAGATTGTTGGGAACGTATTTTTATTCCCCGTCACAAGAAGGGTATGAAGCGCAAGTGTCCGCGCGGCTCGAAATGTGGCGTGAGGCGCAGCGGAAAGCGCTGGGAATCACAAAAGTGGAAAATCTTCCCGCCATGAGCGAGGAACAGATTCAAGATATGAAACGGAAAATCAGATAATGCCAATATTGCTCCTCATCCGTCACGGCGAAAACGACTTTGTGAAATCGCACAAAATGGCGGGACGACTGCCCGGTGTGCATCTAAACGAAAAGGGACAAAAACAGGCTCAAGCGTTGGCTGATGCGCTGATAGATGTCCCGCTCAAAGCGGTGTATTCGAGTCCGCTGGAAAGGGCGATGGAAACGGCGGCGCCGATCGCCGAGCCTCACAAATTGAAGATCGTCCAAGAGCCAGACTTGATGGATACCGATATCGGCAAATGGCAGGGCAGATCATGGCGGGTGTTGGGGCTCACGAAAATTTGGAAGATCGTGCAGAATGCGCCATCGAGATTCAGGTTTCCCAACGGAGAGTCGTTTATCGAGGCGCAGACACGGTGCGCAAACGCGCTGGAAAGGATCATCCAAAAACACAACAAGCCAAAAGATATCGTTGCAGTTGTCTTTCATGCCGACCCGATCCGCATGGCAGTGGCGCACTTTCTAGGGATGCCCCTCGATCATTTTCAACGGCTGAGTTGCGATACAGGTTCGATAACAGTTATCCATGCAAGCGAATCGAGGGCAAATCTGGTCAAAATGAATCAACGCCCACCATTCGACTTCTTGCCGAAGAAAAAGTAACATGCCATGGATCAAACAAATCCCTGTTGAAGAAGCGACTGGTCTGTTGAAGGAGCAGTTCGACGCGGCGATCAAACGCGCCGGGCGAGTCTGGCATATCGTTCACATCATGTCACTGAACGCGCGCATGATGCGTGACAGTATCGCGTTTTACATCACCGCCATGATGAGCGCGTCGCCGCTTTCACGCGTGCAGCGCGAGATGCTGGCAGTGGTCGTCTCGTTCGAGAATCACTGCCATTACTGAACACAATCCCATGCGCATGACCTCCGTGTTGAGGTCGGAAAGATCATGCCAGCCGGGGAAGCAGACGCCTTCGTCCATGCGATAGCGAAAGATTGGCGGACTACCCCACTCTCGAAACAGGATAAAGCGTTGTGTCAATTCGCCGCGAAATTGACGTTGACGCCATCACAAATGTGTTCGGACGATTTGGAGATCCTCCGCTCGCACGGATTGGACGACCGCGCCATCCACGACACGACGCAAGTCATTGCCTATTTCAACTACATCAACCGCATTGCAGATGCGCTTGGTGTCGAGCCTGAGGATTTCATCCAGCGCTGGGGTGCATAAAGGGAAAGCACGAGGCAAACGCGGGGGCTGAATCGAATTCTGTCCATGATAAAATCAGCGAACATGGCGCAAAAAAATATCGCAAGATATGAAATTCAATCGGAGATCGGCCGCGGGGGAATGGCGGCGGTCTATCTGGCGCACGATCCGAACTTCCGCCGCAATGTAGCCATCAAGTTGGTATCCGGGAATCTCGAGCAAAATTTGGGGTTTAGAGAACGCTTCGAACGTGAAGCGCGATTGATCGCAAGGATCGAACATCCAGCGATCGTGCCAGTCTATGATTTTGGCGAGCACGATGGTCAACTGTATTTGGTGATGCGCTACATGCCGGGTGGAACGCTGGCAGAGAAAATCAAAAAAGCAGTTTTCACACTTCGAGACTCGATTCAACTCCTTTCGCAAATTGCTCCCGCGCTGGATGCCGTTCACTCGCAGGGAATCGTGCACCGCGACCTGAAACCGGGCAACATTTTGTTCGATAATTTCGGAAACCCGGCGGTTTCCGATTTTGGGATCGCGCACTTTTCAACAGCCACATCCGACCTAACGGGAAGCGCGGTCATCGGAACGCCATCCTACATGAGTCCCGAACAAGTACGCGCGGATGCCGACCTCGATGGGCGAAGCGACATCTACTCGTTGGGCGTGATCCTGTTCGAGATGCTCACGGGTCGCGGTCCGTTCCGCGCAAAGACGCCGATGAGCGTGGCGTTGAAACATCTCACCGAACCCCTGCCATCGATTCGATCGTTTCGTCCTGACCTGCCCGTAGAAATAGAACCGATCCTAAACAAAGCGCTGGCAAAAGATCGGAATTTGCGTTTTACTAGCGCGTCCGAACTGGTGCGCGAGTTACAAGACATCCCTCAATCGCTTCAAAGGGCAATCAAACCTGTCTTGTTATCACATTCATCCGGCAACGATGTTCCGACGGAAGTGGATGTTGAGGACGAATCTGTGCTCGAGGTTGCGGGATCAACCTCACGCCTCAAAACGGACCGTTCAGTTGATTCGCCCAAAGCGGACGCGGTCCAACCTTCAAAGCAAATGCCCACTTCCAATCCATCGCGCGGAAAATTGCAGACCGCCACCGCGGCAAGTTTGGGGCTGGCGCTCATCACCGCATGTGGAGCGATCGTTTTGCTCGGCGCGTGGGCAGGGCTGTGGCTTCCGGGCTTTTTCCAAAACCAAACTCCGACCGTTGCCGGAAATACCCAGCCCATCACCCTCCTCTTTGATGATTTTACCGATTCCAAAAGCGGCTGGCCCACGATCCAAAACTCTCAGGCAAAATACAGTTACCAATCAGATGGTTATCACATTTCCGTGTTTGAGGTCAATGCCGCTCCGTGGGCAAAAACGGACAGACAGGATCGTGATGTTAGCCTGTACGTAGATGCCGCGCCTGTTACCAGTTCGATCGGTTATTACGGACTGCTTTGCCGAATCCAAGATGACCAGGACTTTTATTATTTTGTCGTTCAGAATAACGGCACATATGCGATTGGGAAATTCAAAGACGGAGCTTTTCAACCCCTAGTTGGCTGGAGGGAAAACAACGCTATTCGCCGGGGCAATCAAACCAATCGCCTGCGGGCAGACTGCTCAGGAAATACCTTGCGGTTCTATGTGAACAGCGAACAAGTCGGCGAAGTAAATGATACGGATTTCAACGCTGGGTATAGCGGCATCATTGCCAACGCTCTGGAAGCGCAAGGGTTTGAAGTGGTATTCAACAGTTTTCGAATTACTGAACCAAGTCAATAATTCCCAAGCACGAGGAGGCAACCGTGGCAGAGTATGGAAAATTGATCCTGAGCAAGCCCGATGGGGTGCTGCAGGAATTTATTCTCAACAAACCGCTGATCACGCTCGGACGGGCAACCACGAATGATATCGTCCTTGCCGAAAGCCGGGTATCGCGCAGCCACGCACAAATCAGCTGCACTGACGATGGAATCGAGGTCGCTGACTTGAACTCCTCGAACGGGGTCGTGGTCAAGGGTCAACGAGTCAAGGAAGCAAATCTTCAAGCGGGAGAGTCGTTTGAGATCAGCGGTATTTCCCTTAAATATTTCCCGCCCACCGAGGAAGTTCGCGAAGAAGCGACGATGATCGATTCGGAAAGCGAATTCGAGGCGACCCTGAATCAAATGACCGTGCCGATGTCGCTGAACGAAACCTCCCTGCCGCGGCTGGTCATCCACGCTCCCGATCGGACATGGGAAATGCTACTCGTCGATGATTCATACTCCATAGGTCGAACGACGGACAATGACCTCGTTCTGGAATATCAGAAAATATCGAGGAATCACGCCCGTATCGAACGCAAGGGCGGTGATTTCATTTTGCGCGACCTCAATAGCACGAACGGAACGATCGTCGACGGCGTACGATTCGAACAACATCGCTTGCAGAACGGCGATACCTTCCAGATCGGTCCGACCCGCATCGTTTTCAAAAGCGGATTCACCGCCGAAGAATTGACCGCGGCAGAAGGGCTCAGCCTCCGCGGACCTGTTGGCTTAACCCCGGTCATCTTTGTCCCGGGGACGATGGGCTCCCAGTTATGGTTGGGAAATGAGATGGTGTGGCCCAATGTCAACTACTTGTTGAAGCACCCCGAAGTATTCCGCTTCACCGAAGGCGATACCCGCCTGCAACCCAAAGGCATCCTGAACGAAATGGTCGTCGTGCCTAATCTGATCTCCATCGATCAATACAACCTGCTGGGTAATTATCTCGTGGAAGAATTAGGATACGAGCGCGAAAGGAATTTTATCGAATTCGCCTATGACTGGCGGCAGGATGTTCGTCAGTCTGCTCGCGATCTTGCAAAATTCATCGATGGTTGGAAGGTGCAGGGACCGATCACCATCATCGCCCACAGCCTCGGCACATTGGTGAGTCGTTACTACGTGGAAATGTTGGGAGGGAAAAAGAAGGTCGGGCGGCTCATGTTGATCGGCGGACCTCATCAAGGCGTGCCGAAGATCGCCGCCAACCTGCTCACCGGCGTGGATCTGCTGCCTTTTGGCTTGATGGGAAAAAAGTTGACCGAGATCATCGAGACCTTCCCCAGTTGTTATCAGATCCTCCCGCTCTATCCCTGCGCGGTCGACCAGAACGGAACTTCGATCAACTTTATCGAAGATGAGAATTGGGTCAAAACCGCGTATCGTCCCCTGCTCCGCGCGGCGCGCGAATTTCGCCGCGAACTGGGGATGAAGTCCAGCGTTCCTACCTTATCCATCTTTGGCTATGGACTCAAAACCGCCATGGAACTTCAAGTTCAGCGGGATAGTTACGGTGTGTTCAAAAAAGCGTCGATCATCGTACACCCCAACGGCGATAGTACTGTCCCCGAAGCCAGCGCGGTGCTTCCTCAAACAGAGATCCATCCCGTTCAGCAATATCACGGGACGCTCTTCAACGACAACGATGTAAAAATGCGTTTGAAACTTGAATTATTGCAAGGCCGCGGATAGATCAGCCTGAGGATTACATGAGCGCGCTTCCAACCGGCACCGTCACCTTCCTCTTCACCGACATCGAAGGCTCGACAAAACTTGCGCAGGAATATCCTGACGAGATGCCTACCCTTCTGGCGCGGCATCATGAGATTTTGAAACAAGCAATCGAATCACACAACGGATTTGTCCTTCAAATCGTCGGCGATTCGTTTTCGGCATCTTTTCACGACGCAAATGATGCTTTGCAGGCCGCGCTGGATGCACAAAGAAACCTGCATAACGAAGAATGGTCATCCGCACCGATCAAAGTGCGGATGGGAATTAATACAGGCGCGGCGCAAGTGGATATTGAGTCGAAAGAAAATACGTATTCAGGCTATGCCACCCTGGCATTGACTCAGCGCATCATGTCGGCTGGGCACGGCGGGCAAGTGCTGGTCTCGCTCACCTCTGAAGAACTCATCCGCGACGACCTACCGCCGAATATCGAATTGCGCGACTTAGGTGAGTACCGCCTCAAAGATCTCATCCGCCCCAAGCGCATTTTTCAATTAGTCGCGCCAAACCTTCCATCGGACTTTCCTCCGCTAAAAACGCTGGATGTATATCGTCACAATCTACCCACTCAATTGACAAGTTTCATCGGGCGCGAAAAGGAAATCGCGGAGGTCAAGCACGAATTAAGTAATCACCGTCTCGTTACACTGACAGGTTCGGGCGGCACAGGCAAGACCCGTCTTTCGATTGAAACAGGTATGCAACTGCTCCCAAAATTTCCGAATGGTGTATGGCACATTGAGCTCGCGCCACTCAGCGACGAGTCGCAGATCATACCTGCATTGGCGCAGGTGTTTGGGCTGCAGGAACTGCCGTTCAACCCACTGAAGAATCTGGTCATGGGTTATCTGCGAGATAAAACGCTCCTGCTCATTCTCGATAACTGCGAGCATCTCATCGCCGCTTGTGCAAAACTTGCTGACGAACTTTTGCATCAATGCGCGGGATTGAAAATCCTTGCCAGCAGTCGTGAAGCTTTGGGCATCGCGGGCGAAGTGGCGTATCGCACTCCTTCTCTTGCGGATTCCGAATCGACCAGCCTCTTCGCGGACCGTGCCCGCGCCGCCAACTCAAAATTTTCCCTCACCGATTCAAACGCTTCAGCCGTCGCCCAAATCTGCCACCGTCTCGACGGCATTCCTTTGGCGATAGAACTCGCCGCCGCGCGGACGAAGTTGCTTTCAGCAGAACAGATCGCAGCGCGCCTCGATGACCTCTTCCGTTTGCTTGTGGGCGGAAGCCGCACCGCCCTGCCGCGTCAACAGACTCTGCGCGCGTTGATCGATTGGAGCTACGACTTACTCTCCGAAGAAGAAAAGAATCTACTGCGCATTGCATCCGTCTTTGTCGGCGGCTGGACGTTGGACGCGCTTGAATCTGTCTCCGATGATCCAAATGCACTGGAGCATCTCGAAGGGCTGGTTAACAAATCATTGGTCGTAACCGAAGAGCACAAAGGGGAAATGCGCTATTTACTATTGGAGACGATCAAGCAATACGCGAGAGAAAAGTTATTCGAAGCGAAGCAAGCCGCGGCGGCGCGCGATCGGCACTTCATCCACTATAAAAATAGTACGAACGACTTATGGGGCGTCACTTACTTCGCAACAGAAGCGTTAACGCAGAGATTAATATCCCAGCAAGCGGAAGTGGAAAACCTGCGGGCGGCATTTGAATGGGGTTTGCAAAACCATGTTCAAGATACATTGGAACTTGCCGCGAATATGGCGGCGAGTATGAGCATGATGGGAGGACAGCTAGAAGGAATCACCATACTCAAAACTGCAATGGAGAAGTTTCGCGCCTTGCCGCCCGTTGAAGGTGAGGCGAACCGCCTTCGAAAAGAAATATATGTCCATGGCTGTTTTAGCCTGGGGATGCTCTTGCAAGGCGAGAATGAAGTCATGTCCTCGCGCAGTATCCTACAGGAAGCCATCGCAATCGCCCGCGAACTTGGCGATAAACACCTGGTAGGCATGGGTCTGGAAATGTATGCGAACATATCCGCTACGATCAAAGCCGACGACACCCCTGCCGCCGCAATAGAGGGGCTTGAAATTTTCAGAGAGCTCAAATATGACCCTGGGATATGGATGGCTTATAGCAATCTGGCACGCTGGGAAACGATAAGCGGCAATTTTCAAGAGGGTGAAAAGTATGTGGGCTTGGCTCAGGCTAGCATGAAAGAAGGAACCTTATCTATTCAATTTGGTTTCCTCAATTTAGGGCTGGGGATGGGCGCGCGATTTCAGGGTCGTTTCGAGCGCGCCCAGGGGTACTTTGAGGAAGGACTCAGGATATTCAAGCATATCGGTCATAAAGGCATGCTCGCGGTAGCGTCTTCCGAGGTCGCGCACACGCAACGTGCCATGGGCAATTACACCGAAGCCAAACAGACTTATCGGGAAACCATCAAGGTTTTTCAAGATTACGGCAATCGTCCATCCGTGGCGCATCAATTGGAATGTTTTGCGATGATCGCAATCGTGGAGGAAGAACCCCAACGCGCCGCGAAATTGTTCGGCGCGGCGGAGGCAATCCGCGAGGTGACGGGTCATAAACGCACGGATGAAGAAGAAGCGGAAGAGACGCAATTCATGAGTCGGCTCCGCGCCATGCTACTCGAAGCGGAGTTCAACGCGCTCTGGGCGGAAGGCAGGTCCATGACGATGGAACAGGCGATCCAGTTAGCAGTGGAGGTAAATCATGCGTGAACTCCCGTCTGGCACTGTCACCTTCCTCTTCACCGATATCGAAGGTTCGACCAAACTTTGGGAGGGACATCCCGAAGCGATGAAATCCGCGCTGGCGAAGCATGATTCGATTCTGAAGGAGGCAGTCGAATCGAATCAAGGGCATGTCATTAAAACAACTGGTGATGGCATCCACGCGGTCTTTACTACTGCCCTCGACGCCATCAACGCGGCTATCGCATCGCAACACAAACTCCAGTCTCAAATCTCCAATCTCCCACTCAGATCCCGCATGGGGCTCCACACCGGCGAAGCGGAATTGCGCGAAGGCGATTACTTTGGTCAAACCCTGAATCGCGCGGCGCGTATCATGTCGGCGGGGCATGGCGGGCAGATATTAATTTCGGATGTTGTCGCTCAAGTGGCAAGCGAGCATTTGTCGGCTGATGTTTCGTTCCTTGATTTAGGCGAGCATTATCTCAAAGGAGTTGTACACACGGAAAAAATTCATCAGGTCGTTGCGCCCGGCCTGCAAAAAGAATTTCCTCCGCTCAATTCGATCCCCACCGCAACGAACAATTTACCTCAACAACTTACATCGTTTATCGGTCGCGAGCGCGAGTTGAAAGAAGCATGCGAAAAACTCGCATCGGTAAAACTGCTTACGCTCATCGGTCCGGGCGGCACGGGCAAGACGCGCTTGTCCATTCAGGTCGGCGCTGAGCAACTTGCCAATTTCAAAAATGGCGTGTGGCTGGTGGAACTCGCACCGATCAGCGACCCCGCGTTCATCATCCCTGCGATCGCGTCCGTGTTCGAGGTTCGCGAAGTGCAAAACATCCCGCTCCTTCAGCTGGTTATCGAATATCTGCGCGAGAAGGAACTGCTTCTCATCCTCGATAACTGCGAGCATCTCGTCGAAGCCAGCGCGCAGGCGGCGGATCAACTTTTGCACGAATGTCCGCAACTTAAGATCATCGCCTCCAGCCGCGAAGCGCTCGGCGTGGACGGCGAAACGGTCTACCGCGTACCATCATTGAAAGATGACGAAGCGACGCGGCTTTTCGTCGAACGCGCGACGAAAGCCGAGCCGCGTTTTCACATCACGGACGAGAACGCCTCTTTCATCGCCCAAATCTGCTCCCGTCTAGACGGGATTCCGCTCGCCATCGAGTTGGCCGCGGCGCGCGTAAAACTGCTCACACCCGAACAGATCGCAGCGCGTCTCGACGATAGATTTAAACTTCTTACTGGCGGAGTTCGCACCGCCCTGCCGCGCCAGCAAACCTTGCGTGCGTTAATCGATTGGAGTTATCACCTGCTCAACGAAACGGAACAGCGCGCCTTGCGCGGACTGTCCGTCTTCTCAGGCGGGTGGACGTTCGAGGCGGCTGAATCAGTTGTCGGCGCGGACGAAGCGTTGGAGGGGTTGTCGGGGTTGGTCAACAAATCGCTGGTCATCGTCGAGGAACGGGACGGCAAATCCCGCTATCGCTTCCTCGAAACGATCCGTCAGTACGCGATGGAAAAACTTGTCGAATCGGGCGAGGCGGTTGCCGCGCGCGACCGCCATTTGGATTTCATGTTGGGCGTTACGAAATATTCCCCGCTGCACATGTTCGGGACGGAAGATGTTGAATTACTGAATCAGATCGAAGCCGAACACGACAACCTGCGCGCCGCATTGGAGTGGGCAACCTCAAGCCATCCGGAGAAAGCCTTGAAGTTGGCATACGGCGCGGGAGGGTTTTGGGTGATACGCGACTATAACATTGAAGCGCGCACATGGTGCAATGCCGTTTTGGAGAAGACCAAAACCGTATCGGGTTTTGATCCGGAGCGCGGGCGTTTATACAGTTTATTGGGATGGTTGTGTGTTACGTTGGGCGATCACAAAGAGGGACGCGCCGCTTCGGAACAAGCGATTGCGTTATGCGCAATGTCGAACGACTTCGCCACAGTTGCGCGGGCATACGGCACAAAGGCATTGACATCCAGTTTCCTTGGAGATTTCCCCAGCGCATTCGCCGCGGCGGAAAAAGCGGAAAAAATCGCTCGCGATCACGGGCTTGCAGCGGAGTTATCGTTCTCTCTCTCCACGCGCGCGCAATTGGAATTCTTGAGCCGCCGCGATCTTCAATCGGCGAAAGCCGCCATTGATGAAGCCGCAGATCTCGCCCGCAAAGCGGGTTTTATATGGGCTTCCTCGTTCATGGATATTGGGATGGGACATATCGCCGCATTTTTGGGCGATATCGAAACTGCCCGCGCGGCTTTCGGTAGAAGCGCGGAAACCGCGAGGCGGCTGGGGAACAAACGCATCGCCTATTCGAGCCAGAGCGAGCTTGCTCATGTCCTCCGCCAGCACGGTGAACTCGATGAGCCGCTGGCAATCTACAGAGATTTATTGTCAAAGTGGAAGGATTTGGGTCATCGCGCGGCTGTGGCGCATGAATTGGAGTGCATCGCCTACATTCTGGCGAGAAAAGAAGAACCGGAACGCGCAGCTTCACTGCTCGGCGCGGCGGGCGCGCTTCGCGAGGCGATTGACTCTGTGATGACGCAGTCCGAGCAGGGTGAATATGAAAAAGAAGTGTCTGTACTACGGGAATTGCTGGGCGATACGGGGTTCAACAAACAGTGGGATACAGGCAGGAAAATGTCCATAGACGAGGCAATAGAAACCGCAACAAGAGAATAAAAAAGAGAGGCTGTAATTGCAGTCTCTCTTTTTTTATTTGCCTATTTCGGATTCATGCTGGTGTAGAGCGCCAGCACATTACCCGTCGGATCTTGAAAAACTCCATACCAGCCAAAGCCGGGGATCTCCGCTTTCGGATGCACCACCTTCCCGCCAAGCCGCTCGACCTTCTTGAGGTCGGCTTCGATATCGTCGCTGTCAATGTAAACAGTGACCTGACCCGCCGGGTTTTCCTCCGAAACAGAGGGAAACCCTCCGCCGACAGAGCCGTCTTGCGTATCCCACATTGTATAGTTCATTTCAGGCATTGCGGTGATCTTCCACCCGAACAGTTCCTGATAGAACTTCGCCGCCGCGGCTTGGTCTGCGGCGGGGATCTCGACATGGACCACATTACGTTTAGACATGATAATTCTCCTTTTGTAAAATCGGATCAACCGAAGAATTATAGAACATTTTTTCTACCTCAACAACCCCTCTGGGGTATGATTTTATAGTCCATCAAACAAATCGCGAGCGATGCGATACTGTCCATTGACCGGCGGGTAGGCGCGCATAAAATCCTCCCGCTCGCCGAGGAACCTGAAAACGAGTCCCATGAGTCCGCGGCGCATTTGCCCTCCGCCCTGCGACGCGTGCTGCGCGCTCGCTTCGCGTTTCACATGAGCAACGGAACGAATATCCAACGTGACGTGAATTGGAAAATCAGCGACGAGGTCGGTGAGGTCAATATCGCCGTTACGCCCCCACTTGCGCGGGTCTTTTCCGAAAAACGGCAGGAGCCGCACCATCCATTTGAGGAAGGCACGCGGAAAGACCTGATAGTACAACGCGCGCGGCTTGAACGGCGCGCCAGCCTCGGGGTGGAAAGAAGCGTCTTCCGCTTTTTCGAAGGCGAGCGTGGTCGCGCGTTGTATGTGAATATGGTCGGGATGTTTGTACCCGCCGATCGGGTCGAATGTGATGACCACGTCGGGCTTGAGTTCGCGGATATATTTGACGACCCGCCCCGCCACTTCTTCGATAGAATGAGCGACCTGTGCGTTTGGATGTTTGTTATCTTCCGATCCGGGCATTCCCGAATCGCGATATCCTAAAAAGAACACTTTTTTCAAACCCAGCATTTTCGCGGCGCGCATCAATTCATCCGTGCGCATTTCCGCAGTATCTTTGTAGCCTTTCATGAATTCTTCGTCTGCCGCGCCTACTTCCCCGCGAGTGGCGCAGACGTAATATGTGTTGTAACCACGCTGCGCATACAATGCGAGCGTGCCGCCCAAGCCGAACGTTTCATCGTCGGGATGCGCCAGAACTGCTAAAATGGTTTTTGTCATGTTTCCTCGTATAATCGATTTGTGCAACAGCAATTCAGACGACACCTCGCACAAGATATTTACAAGGAGCATCCATGAAATTTGAAACTCTTGCCATCCATGCGGGGCAGGAACCCGACCCAAACAACGGCGCGGTAATGACGCCCGTGTATTTTACGTCCACCTACATGCAGGATGGGGTTGGGAAACCGCGGCAGGGTTATGAATACTCGCGTACGATGAACCCTACGCGCAAGGCGCTGCAGGATTGCCTCGCCGCGCTCGAAGGCGGGAGTTACGGACTCGCCTTTGCATCGGGCCTCGCCGCAACCGACACGGTACTGCGATTGTTGAGCGCGGACGCGC
This sequence comes from Chloroflexota bacterium, assembly GCA_040753755.1. Lineage (GTDB taxonomy): Bacteria > Chloroflexota > Anaerolineae > Anaerolineales > Villigracilaceae > Defluviilinea. Next base: position 26,882 of record JBFMDB010000003.1, on the reverse strand, counting down.
ATGTGCTGGCAGGCAACGATGTGTACGGGGGCACGTTCCGCCTCTTCGACAAAATCCTCCGCCGCTTCAACCTCGACTTTACGTTTGCCGACACCACCGACCCCGAATCGGTCGCCGAAGCGTTGACCCCCTCCACGCGCCTCGTCTGGCTGGAGACGCCAACAAATCCATATTTACGGATCACCGATATTCGCGCTGTTGCTGAGATCGTGCATGCGCATCCAAACGAACCTCTGCTCGTTGTGGACAACACATTTGCAACACCATATCTTCAACGTCCGCTTGAGCTCGGCGCGGATATTGTCGTCCATTCGATGACCAAATATCTCGGCGGTCACTCGGATGTTGTCGGCGGCGCGGTGGTCGTCAAAGACAAAGAACTTGCAGATAGACTTTACTTCCTGCAAAATGCGGTCGGCGCTGTGCCGGGTCCGATGGATTGCTTCCTCGTCCTGCGCGGACTCAAAACCCTCCCCCTCCGCATGGACAGGCATTACGAAAACGCGCTGGCAATCATCGAGTTTCTGGAAGAACATCCAAAAGTGGAAAAGTTGTTTTACCCGTTGCACAAAAGCCACCCTCAGCAAAGAATCGCAAAGAGCCAGATGAAGAACGGCGGCGGGATGATCTCGTTCATCGTCAAAGGCGGGAAGGAAGCCGCGATTCGAGTTGTAGAAGCGACAAAGATCTTCGCGCTCGCCGAATCGCTCGGCGGGGTTGAATCGCTGATCGAAGTTCCCGCCGCGATGACGCACCTGTCTGTAGCCGGCTCGCAGTTGGAGGTCGACCCCGCGCTGGTGAGACTGTCGGTAGGAATTGAAAATAAAGATGACTTGATCGAAGATATCAGGCAAGCGCTTGAAAAAGCTTAAAAAAAATAGACCGGACTTCGGTCCAGTCTAATGTCAACTAGCGTGAATGGCGACCAGCGTCACATCATCATCCTGCTTTGCGCCGTTCTGGTAACTTGTGAGCGTTTCCAAAAGGTGATCGCAGGCAGATTGGGCAGAACGCGTACGCAATCCTTTCATCGTCTCTTTGATACGTTCCAAACCAAAGGGTTGACCAGTGGGGTTGCGGCAATCGGTCATTCCGTCTGTGTATAAAACGAGCAACGAACCCGGTGCAAGATGGAAACTATTCTCATCCAGTGTGATATCTTCCCACAAGCCGAGAGCCATGCCCGGCTCATGCGGCAGGCGGTGTACATCGCCGTGTGTGCCGACCAGAAGCGGCGGCTCGTGCCCTGCTCGCGCATACGAGAAGTGACCGGTCTTCGTATCCAAAACCCCGAACAGTGCGGTAACAAATTGAGTAGACTTTTCCAAGCGGGTGATGTGAGTATTGACCAGACGCAGCACTTCGCCGGGCGAGGTGGCGCTATCCGCTTCGGCGATGATGAGGGCATGCGCTCGCGCCATGAAAATTGCGGATGGCACGCCTTTGTCAGCGACATCGCCGATCAGCACGCCGATCTTGTCGTCACCGAGATCGAACACATCGTAGAAATCGCCGCCTACTTGCCGGGCTGGCAAAATGCGCCCGCCGAAATCGTATCCGTCCGGCGCGGGCAACACATCCGGGAGAATGGACATCTGGATTTCCGCGGCAACCTGAAGTTCCCGTTCGAGGCGTTCCTTTTCGATCAACTGCACTTGCGCGGCTTTGAGTTCATCGTACGCGGTCTGCAACTGGCGGTTCTTCTCGGTGAGATCGCGGAAGGTTTGCACATTCGTGTTATCGAGGCGCTCGCTTAGCACACTTACCATCGCATTCGCCAGCTCCGGGTGGCGGTGCAACAACTCTTGAAATTGCAGTCGGCTGACGCTAAGCAACATCACATCGCCGCGCGCGCGGGCACCGGCAGTACGCCGCCCTCCGGGCATGATGATTCCCATCTCACCGATATACGATCCTTGGTTGACTACGTTTAGCACTAGTTCATTATCGGTCCCAGAAGCCATGTTGATCTCGAGTTGACCCTGAGCCACGATATACAGGTGCTCTGCAGGCTCTCCCTCGCGGAACAAGATCTCACCCGATTTCAAGTAGACACGGTCGAGCGCAGTGATCAAAAGTTTCAACTCTTCCTGCGGAAGATCCGAGAAGAGAGGCACCCCTTTGAGCAAACCTGCGGATAACTTGGTGGTTTTTGTATCCTGATCGAGCATGGTGACATTATCGCACGAAAGCACAAACACTGCAATCGAATCCGAGTTTCCCCAATCTCAGAATTCGACCACTTCCTTGCCGGAAAGTTTATTCTGGATCCGCTCGACGACGGTATCTAAATGCTTGGGGTGGTGGACATAATCGAGGTCGTCGGTTCGAATTGTCAGCACCGGGCACATGTCAAATGCGCCCAACCACTCGTCATAGAATGAATCGAGGAGGGAGAGATATTCCGGCGTGATGCCAGATTCCATGCCCCGCGCGCGGCGTCGGATGCGGTCCATCAACACATTCACAGGCGCTTTTAGATAAATGAGCAAATTGGGGCGCGGCATGCTCCCCACCACCAGCTCGAACAATCTGCGATAGGCGAGATAATCGCGCTCGGCAAAATCGCCCATGTGATGCAAGGCGCGCGCGAAAATATGGAAATCTTCGTAAATGCTCCGGTCAAGGATCGCCGAACGCGGATCGTGCGCGGCTTCGAGATACTGGTCGGCGCGGTGGCCCAGAAAAAAGACTTGCAAGTGAAACGACCATGAACGCATGTCGCTGTAAAAGTCGGCAAGGTAAGGGTTATCTGCCACAGACTCGTAGCCGGTCCACCAGCCGAGGCGCGAACCGATCCGTTCGGTGAGTGAGGTCTTCCCCACGCCAATGTTCCCAGCCACCACCACCAGATATTTCGTCATCGCGTCCTCCGTAAAGAAGATGGTCGGAGTATAGGCGAGCGGAGGATTTTTGTCGAGACTGTCTGCAAAAGGGGACGCGGTTCCAATCCTTGTTATAATCTCGCGCAACACATCCTCTTCAGGGAGTTTCTCATGACGTATAAAATTTCATTCGGCACGGACGGTTGGCGCGGGGTCATCGCCGAAGATTACACGTTCGACAACGTCCGCCGCGCCGCGCAGGGATTCGCATCGTACCTCGTTGAAAAGGGATTCGGCGGCAAATGGGTTGTCGTTGGGTATGATAAACGATTCCATTCGGAGAATTTTGCCGCGGCAGTTGCCGAGGTTTTGGTGGGCAATGGTTTGAATGTGTACTTGACTGACGGCGCAACTCCGACGCCGGTCATCGCATTTGCGGTGGTGGAAAAGAAAGCCTGCGGCGCGGTCAACATCACCGCGTCGCATAACCCGCCAACCGACAACGGCTTCAAAGTCCGCGACCCGAACGGCGGAGCGATAGACCCCGAAGGCTTGAAGCGAATCGAAGCGCTGATTCCAGATTCCCCGTCGGAGGCGAAGCGGGTTTCCATCGAGGAGGCGAAACGCGATGGGAAAGTCGTTGTCTTCGACGCGTCCGAGGGATACATCAAGAACCTTCACAAACTCGTGGATATTCAAAAGATCAAGGATGCGGGATTCACCGTGATGGTGGATGCGATGTGGGGCAACGGCGCGGGCTGGTTCACGCGCCTGCTGGCGGGCGGCAAGACGAAAGTGATCGAAATTCACAATGAACGGAATCCGTCGTTCCCTGAAATGAAACGCCCTGAACCGATCCGCCCGAACATCGATGTGGGACTCAAGGCGACGGTTGCGAACAAGGCGGATGTGTTGCTCATCACCGATGGCGATTCGGATCGCTGTGGTATCGGCGATGAGAATGGCGAGTTCATCAATCAATTGCGCGTGTACGCGTTGCTCGCTTTGTATCTGCTCGAAGTCCGAGGCGAGCGAGGCGATATTGTAAAGACTCTTTCGACAACGACAATGCTCAATAAACTCGGCAAACTGTATGATGTGCCCGTGCATGAAACCGGAGTGGGATTCAAATACGTTGCACCGAAGATGATCGAAACGAACGCGCTCATCGGCGGCGAAGAAAGCGGCGGCTATGCTTTCAGAAATAACGTGCCCGAACGCGATGGAATTCTCGCAGGTTTATATTTCCTCGATTTCATGGTGCAGACCGGGAAGAAACCGACGGAATTACTTAAGATGTTGTTTGACAAGGTCGGCGAACATTTTTACGACCGGGTGGATACTCCATTTTCCGGTGATCGCAAGACGCGCGAGCAAACGATCCTCAACGCAAACCCTAAAACCATCGGCGGCTTGAAAGTGACCGAACTGGTCACCGTGGACGGCTTTCAATTCAAACTCGAAGACGGCGGCTGGCTGTTAATCCGCTTTAGCGGCACGGAGCCGATCATGCGCGTCTACTGCGAAACGACACATGGGGACAAAGTGAAGGCAATTTTGGACGATGGTTTGAAGATCGCAGGGATAAAATAGAAATGCTCGTGAGGGATCCTAATCTAGATTATCATCAGGCTATGGCAAACCAGATGTAATCGCCACCTGCAGAAGGACCCTTCAACTGCTCGCTTGATTGACAAAAAACAACGGCGCTCATATGATTGAGTAGACGGCGACTCGGGTCGCCGTCTACTCATTTCTTTCATGGAGTCTTTCAGCATGGCAAAATCAAAGAAACCCAGTAATACATTACAAGGCAAGGTCGCCGTTGTCACTGGTGCCTCACGCGGCATTGGAAAAGGTATAGCAGAAGCGTTGGGCGAGTGCGGCGCGGTAGTCTATGTGACAGGCCGGACCGAAGACAAAACCACCGCCACTGTCCCACTGCCCGGCACCATCCATGCGACTGCCCAGGCGGTCACCAAACTCGGTGGGACTGGATTCGCAGTGCGTTGTGACCATAGCCGCGATCAAGACATTGAAGCGCTGTTTGACCAAGTCCGGCGCGAACAGGGTCGGTTGGATATTTTGGTCAACAATGTGTGGGCGGGCTATCAGGCCATGCAGCGCGGTGAGCCGGGCTTCCAATCCAAATTCTGGAAAATGCCGCCGCAGTTTTGGGATACGATGTTTGCCGTGGGCGTGCGGGCGCACTATATCGCCAGTGTGTATGCGGCGCAGTTGATGATCCCTCAGCACGCCGGGTTGATCGCCAACATCTCATTTGCCGCTGGCCAAAAATACACATCCAACGTAGCGTATGGGGTCAGCAAAGCAGCCGTGGATCGGATGGCATTGGACATGGCGCACGAACTACGCGATGAAGGCGTGGCAGTGGTCGCCATTTGGCCTGGCACGGTGAAGACCGAAATGCTGGCGAAACGGATTGGAACAAAAAAGACCGCCTATATTGAATCGCCGCGCTTTGTCGGGCGTGGAATCGCCGCTCTCGCCGCCGACCCCGAAGTGCTGGAGAAATCCGGTCAGATCTGGAACACCCGCCTATTGGCACATCACTACCAATTCACAGACACGGACGGAACCCTGCCGCCCATCAAAAAACAATGGCTGCCCAAAGAGATTAATTGATTTGCGCCTTGCTCTAGGGAGGCAACCTTGCGACCTTCGGGGATAAACCTTCATGCCTGTCGCACGCCTCAAGATTTCGTTAGCAAGTGGAAACATATGATTGCACGCGGAAAATAAACCGAAATTGGTCACGCAAACAAAAAGAAGACTTAATAACTCATGTTACGCACTTCAATCCCGAAGGGATGGTAGGATGATAGAAAATTGCCCAAATCACCGTCAAATCCCGAAGGGATGACATGCTTTCACGTAATTCTATGACACCCCCATCGGGGTTGACACGCCCATTCGTCGTAAATCTATAATCATTTCACTGATTGGTACGATTTAAGATTGGCTCGTTTTGAGAGTCGGTTTTTCGTCTTATTCACTCGTAGAGCAGGTAATTAAAAAGTCCGTCATCATCCTGTAATCCGTAGCTAAAGTCTTTTATATGTTATAATTTTCACAAACAAAGTCTGAATATGCTCACAGACACGCATTGCCACCTGTATCTCGAACAATTTGCCGGGGACATTGATGCTGTGATTCAACATGCGGCAGAAGCGGGTGTCGAAAAAATGCTGACGCCGGGCATGGATCTGGAAACCAGCCGGCACGCGGTGAGATTGGCGGAAACGTATCCGAACGTTTTTGCCGCGGTGGGATTTCATCCCGCCGACATGCAAAATTTCAACGCAAAGAATTTTGACGAAATTTGCAAACTCGCCGAACATCCTAAAGTTGTTGCCATTGGCGAGATCGGGCTTGATTATTACTGGGTAAAAGAACCCGAAAGGCGAATGGTACAACGCCAAAACCTCCTCCCCCACCTCGAACTTGCGCATCAAGTCAACAAACCCGTTATCCTCCACCTGCGGGAGGAGAACGATGCGGAAACCGGCGATGCAACGAATGACCTGCTGAACATTCTTGAAGCGTGGCGCGAAAAACTGACCGCGCTGAAATCCCACCCCGGCGTCTTTCACTCGTTCAACGGGAATCTCGATTCGGCGCGACGCGCGATGGCGATGAATTTTTTCATCGGCATCACTGGTCCCATTACCTACAAGAAAAACGATTCGCAACGCGAACTTGTCCGCCAACTACCGCGGGAGCGAATTCTGATCGAAACCGATTCGCCGTATCAAACCCCTGTCCCCCATCGCGGAGGGCGAAACGAGCCTGCGAATGTGAGGCTTATTGCTGATAAAATTGCTGAAGTCCATCGCACAACACGCGAAACGATTGCAAGTGTCACAACGGCAAACGCGAATCGCCTGTTCGGATGGGAGGCGCAACCGTGAGCACAACTACCTTCTTCACCTCGGTGCAAGACCAACTCGGATTCGTCGAACAGCGGATGCGCGAACAGGCTGGCGATGGACAACACCCGGATTTAAAGTCCGCGCTGGAGCATTTGTTGTCTGCGGGAGGGAAACGGATCAGACCGACCCTCGGCTTGCTCGTCGGAAATATGCTTGGTGCGCCCGAAGAAAAGCTGATCACCTTAGGAGCCTCCGTGGAACTGCTTCACACCGCGACGCTCGTCCATGACGATTTGATCGACGGCGCGCTGCTGCGTCGTGGTATGCCCACCTTGAACGCGCGCTGGTCACCTGCTGCGACCGTGCTGACCGGCGACTTCCTGTTCGCCCGCGCCGCAAAACTCGCGGCAGAAACCGATTACCTGCCGTTGATGAAACTCTTCGCCGATACTCTGGCGATCATCGTTAACGGCGAATTGACACAGATGTTTTCAGCCCGCGGCGTGATCGACCGGAACAATTATTACAACCGAATTTATGCGAAGACCGCGTCCTTGTTCGAAATGTCTGCGCTGGCGGCATCCATGGTAGCAACCGAAGAGGAAGAAGTGCGCTCTGCCATGAAAGCGTTTGGATATGAGGTCGGCATGGCTTTCCAGATCGTGGACGACATCCTCGATTTCACCGGGGATCAATCTACGGTGGGAAAACCAATCGGCTCAGATCTACTGAACGGTTTGGTAACGCTCCCTGCAATTTACTTTGCCGAAGCCAATCGCTTCGACGACGATATCATGTCGCTCCCCGAAGGCGGATGGAAAGATACCGCCCGCGTGCAGCGTCTTGTAGACGCGGTTCGCCAAAGCCGCGCAGTCGAGCAATCGTTCGAAGAGGCGCGGAATGCTGTCAGCCGCGCGCTCGCCTCACTGGAGATTGCCCCAGCCTCCCCGGAGAAGGACGCGCTCGAAGATCTGGCGAAGTTTATAGTTGATAGAAAAATCTAGTCTTGATCCCGTGGTGGCCGTAGTTGAACTGCGTCCATAACGCTATAACACATGCAGCCATGTCCAATCCCCGCAAACCATTCCGCATCAATGTCGGCTTTATTGTCCACGAGGAAGTCGGCTACAGCCACGAGATTCCTTTTGAATTCGATCAAGCAAAACTTGATGACCTCGAAGTGTCCAACCTGTTTGGGTCGGTTCAGATCGGACGCACCCCGCAGGGTTTGATCGTGCAGGGACATTTTTCCGCAGATACCCCGCTCGAATGTGCGCGATGTTTGAAAACATTCTCCCAGCGGCTGGATTGGGAAATCACCGAACTTTTCGCGTTCAACAAGCAGTCGGTCAGCGAGTCCGGGCTGATGCTACCCGACAATATGCAAATTGACCTCGCGCCGATGTTGCGTGAGTATGCCCTGCTTGAAGTGCCGATCAACCCACTGCATGACCTCGAGTGCAAGGGTTTGTGCATCGAGTGCGGACAAGACCTCAACGTGAAGGATTGCGGTCACAGCCAGCACACGGACGATTCGCCGTTTTCGGTTTTGAAGAAATTGTTGTAAAATAGCATCATGAATGCGAGACTGATCAGAAAAACTTCGATGCCTATGGAAATGCGATTCCAAACCGAATGGAGAGCGCGTTAGATCATCGCGTCTAGCAAGTAACGGGCTGTCCAGTTTTAGGACAGCCTTTTTGTTTCTAGCAGCCATGTCATTGCGAGCGAGCGGCAGCGAGCGAAGCAATCTCGTGGAACCACATCATGAACCTTGCGAGGAGATTGCTTCGTTTCGCTCGCAATGACGGATAATCCTGGAGGCACGAATGCCCGAAAACATCCTGATCGCCATTGCCTGGCCCTACGCCAACGCCGAAATCCACGTCGGCAACATCACCGGATCACACCTGCCCGGTGACATCGTCGCGCGCTACCATCGTTTGAAGGGTAACAAGGTGCTCATGGTCAGTGGCACCGACTCGCACGGTACGCCCGTCACGCTTGCGGCGGACAAGGAGGGCAAGCCCGTCGAAGAAGTGTATAAAAAATACCACAACAGTTTTCTTGAATTGTTTCAGGGCTATGGCATCACATACGACTTGTTCACAACAACTCACACCGAAAATCATTTCAAGGTAACGCAAGCCATCTTCCTTGCATTGAAAGAAAATGGATACCTATACACCGACAAATCCATGCAATGGTATTCGCCGTCGCTCAAACGATTCCTACCCGACCGCTATGTGGAAGGGACGTGTTACATCTGCGGTTACGAAGGCGCGCGCTCTGACCAATGTGACAATTGTGGAAACGTGTTGGAGCCAGAAAAATTAATCAATCCACGTTCCAAAGAAGGCGGCGCGCTCGAACTGCGCGAGACCGAACATTTCTACCTCGACCTCTCAAAACTCGAACCGAACGTAAAAGACTTTCTCGAAAAACGCCAATCGTATTGGCGCGACACGGTCATCGGCGAGTCACTGCGCAAGATCGAAGCCGAGGGACTCAAACCGCGCCCGATCACGCGCGACCTCGATTGGGGCGTGGATATTCCGGTAGAGGGTTGGACGGAAGCGGGCAAACGAATCTACGTCTGGTTCGAAGCGGTCATCGGCTACCTCTCCGCCGCCATCGAATGGAGTCAACTCACTCACGAGAAGGAGGCGTGGCGTGAATGGTGGCTGAATCCAAACGCGAAACAGTTTTACTTCATCGGCAAAGATAATATCTTTTTCCATGCCGCGTGGTGGCCCGCGCAACTCATGGGCGCGGGAAGTCAGTTCATGAAATTTTTTGCGCATGAGGAAAAGCCGCTGACACTTCCGCACGATGTGCCTGCGAATCAATTTATGAATCTTGAAGGCAAAAAGATCAGCGGCTCGCGCAATTGGGCGGTGGGAGGACGGGACGCGTTGACGCGCTACGATCCCGATGCGATCCGTTATTACCTCACGGTCAACATGCCCGAAACAAAAGACAGCGATTGGGATTGGGCGGAGTTTGTGGCGCGCAACAACAACGAACTGGTGGCGACGTGGGGCAACCTCGCGAATCGCGTGCTCGCGTTTTGCTACAAACATTGGGATGGACATGTTCCAAATGTAGATGAAACCACGCTTCGCCCCGCGGACCTCGACCTGCTCGCCCTCATCTCGAACGGATTCGCCGCCGTCGGCGCGGAACTCGAAGCCGTGCGCCTGCGTTCCGCGCTGGGCGAGACGATGAAACTCGCCACCGCGGTGAATCAATATCTCGATGTCAACGCGCCGTGGACAGCCATCAAAACCGACAAAGCCTCCGCCGCGCTGACGATCTTCACCGCGCTCAAAGCGATTGATTCGCTCAAGATTCTTTTCTCCCCTTTCCTGCCGTTCACGTCAGAGAAGCTGCATGGATTCTTTGGGTATGAGACTCCGCTGTTTGGAGAACAATACGTTGAAGAAATCAAAGACTCGCTTGGAACACATAACGGGTTGAGGTATCGCCCCGTAGGGCGGGATGCCATCCCGCCCTACGTGTGGAAACCCAGCGAATTGAAGCCGGGACAGAAGTTGAATCAGCCGGGTCCGTTGTTCAAGAAGTTGGAGGAAAGCGTGATCGAGGAGGAGCGGGCGAGGCTGGGGAAATGATAAAGTAAGTTCATGAACTTACAATCCCCCTTCCTGCGTACCTTGAGTATAATGATTTTGAGTTGATTGGTTTACGGAACAAGAAATATTCACAAGCTGGTCAATAAAACATCTTGAGGGCGTCATGGCATCTACATCAAATCGATTTTTACTTCTTGCGATCTCGATCGTCCTAGCTCTAGGCTGTTCAACAATATCAAACATTACCGGTCCCACACCAACGCCTCTAGCAGAAGGCGAGATCGATCTCGTTTCCTATATATCAGACGTGAGCGGGAAAAACGAAATTTATATTCTTTCACTTGACAGGAGTTTTTTTCTTCAGGTTACCGACAACAACCTTGAAGAAAAAAGTTTGCATTGGTCTCCTGATGGTCAAAAATTAATATTTACAGCTTGCCATGGAAGCTATTGCGATCTTTATCTTGTTGGAGCAAACGGCAGTAACTTTACAAAATTAACAAATGCAGAAGAAGATGCTAGCAGTTACTCAGAACCAGCTTGGTCGCCAGATAGCCGGCAAATTGCTTTTGTCGGGGAAATCGAGAGCGGTAAACAAATTTTTCTTATGGATAGCGATGGATCAAAAATAAAACAGTTGACAAGAGACGGCTTATATAATATCTCACCAGCGTGGTCTCCGGATGGCGAACACATCGCTTACTCATCCACAGAACAAGGCGATTACGATGTCTTCACCATTAAATCAAACGGGACGGACAAGTTTCAAATCACCGACAACGACTTGGACGACACAAATCCGATTTGGTCTCCGGACAATTCAAAAATAGCGTATATTTCCAAATCCAACGGCAACGACTTATTGTATATCGTAAACTCGGATGCAACGAATCCGGTCGATAGGTCGTCGGGGTTGAAATGGATAATTGATATTACCTGGTCGCCGAATAGTAAAGCGGTTGGGTTTTCCTCACTAGCACCGGAGGGGGGGCTTGTTACTTATACGATCGGAGAGGCACTCATCGATGTTTCGCTCATCGGACAGCGCACGCGCGATTCCTACAACAACTTCTCGCCTTCCTATGCGCCGGACGGGGAACGTATCGTCTACTATGCCAATATGGGAGAATATTCTGAGGTGATGGTGAACCATGGCAGCACAGGGAATCCCCAACAGCTCACATTCGATGAGGCGAAAATAATTGACGTAGCCTGGGTGCCGATTAAAGCGCGCAAACCGTTTGTTTACGAGTTTCCTACTGCCACTGCCGTACCTACCGAGAGTCTGATAGACGTATATTTTATGGATGATTTTTCCGATCCTGCGAGCGGTTGGAAAAATGGCGAATCTAGCAACGGTAACGCCAGCGCTGAATATTCACAGGGGACTTATCAAGTCACCATAGAAATCGCAGATACCATCTACAAAATCTGGAGAGAGTATCGCTATGCTGATGTTCAAATTGAGGTGGATGTAATGTTCGATTTGAGCGTAAGTGAAAACAATGCGGGTGTGGTGTGCCGTTTAAAAGATAATGACAACTATTATGCGCTTAGAATCGCGTATCGAAACGACCGAGGCTATTATAAGATCTCGCTTCGAGAAAACGCTGAATGGAAGGATCTGATGGATTGGGAAGAATCACCCACCATCAGCCAGGGAACCAATCATATTTCTGCAAGCTGCATCGACAACCAAATAACTTTATCAGTAAATGGGCGAGAATTGGTTAGCATTGCCGATAACACCATTCCGGAGGGCAAGGTTGGGGTGTACGCCGGCAGCTGGGACGATTTTCCTATCACAATAACGTTTGACAATTTTGAGGCGATCCCACTTCCGTAGGGTATGAGTGGAATGCAACAGCCTGAACCCAAGGAGAAAGTTGAAACGAATATTCGCCCGCAGGCCACGAAACTTGGATGAATAGGTTGAGTTAGAAGGGCTTGGAGCGAAGGATAATAAAAATAACGGATATCGAGTGATATCCGTTATTTTTCGCAAATTAATTTTACAGATTTTTTACCTCCAAAATGCATATACTTTACAGAATAAACCGATACTGCATTCAAATGCAAAGGAAACCGCATGAAAACGATAAATGGTCTTTTCACTTTTCTGTTCGTCCTCACCCTCTTCCTCAGCGCTTGCGAGAGAAACATTTCGCACAACGATGACGGCTCAGTGGTCGTGGTAACGGTCATCACACAACAGGAATTGCAGGAGGCAATTACCGCGTCCGTAGCCGATCCGCTCGTCAAAGAATTGACAGTCTCGCTTCAGTCAGGCTACATCTTTGTTTCGGGGACGCGCGAACGGTTGAACGACCCAACCAAGATCGCCACACTTTCCTTCCGTCTCGATCTGGGCGTGAGCAACGGGCAACTCACTTCCACGATTTCCGATGCCCAATTCGACGGTTTTACCATCGAACAGAACCGCCTCGATCTATGGAATACAACCATTGCCAACAAAATCGCCAATCTTGGATCGAAAAACTCGAACAGTACACTAAAGTCTGTCACTGTTACGCCAGAGGCGGTCACTATGATTTGGACAGCCAGCAATTAACCAGCATTCAATTCTAGACAAAGCCGCGGACAACATCGCGGCTTTTTATTTTCCCTCCTCCAGTAGGGTGTATCCTCCATCCTCCTGAATTACAATGAACATCATTTTGAGTTGAGGAGAAAACCATGGCAACCGTATCTACCGAAACGTTCGTCAACGCGCCGTTGAAGGCGGCGTATCGCGCGTTCACCAATTCCACATCCATGCGCGAGTGGCTGTGTGACGTGGCAACCGTCTCGCCGCACCCGAAAGGACGGATGTACCTGTGGTGGCGCGCCGATTTTTATTCCAGCGGGCATTACCTCGAACTGGAGGAAAACAAGCGAGTGAAGTTCCGGTGGTATTCAAGTATTGACCCCGCCCCCACCGAAGTCACTGTCAATTTCGCTGAGAAAGATGGCGGTGTGCTCGTCCGTATGGATCACGAAATTCCCGATGACAAATCATGGACCAAGATGGGCGAGACCTTCCGCGAAAACTGGATGGAGAGTTTGGAGAATCTCAAGTCGGTGTTAGAGACGGGAATTGATCTGCGCATCGCGAACCGTCCCATGCTGGGAATCGTCCCCGGCGATTTCACCGCGGAACAGGCGATCGCACTGGGTGTCCCCGTGCGGGAGGGGTTAAGACTCGATGGTCTGGTAGCAGGCATGGGCGCGGAAAGAGCCGGTTTGCAGAAGGATGATGTCCTTGTAGGGATGGCAGGCAAACCCATAACAAGCGATTTCAACACATTGCCCACTGCTATCGAAGGTAAAAAAGGCGGCGACACGATCGAAGTCGTGTTCTATCGAGGACCTGAACAGAAATCCGTGCTGATGGAACTGAGCAAACGCCCGATGGTTGATGTTCCGTCGAACCCCGCTGAGCTGGTCAAGCAGGCGAGGGCGTTGATCGAACCTGCTCTGGCTGAATTGGAAAAATGTTTTGAAGGTTTCACTGATGAACAAGCCATGAAGCGACCCGACCCGAATGAATGGAGCGCGCTCGAAGTTGTGGCACACTTGATTCACAACGAACGCTTAAACTCGGTTTTCCTTGCCAGCGTGATGGATGGCAATGAAGCACAATTCGACGGCGCTGGGAATAACATCAACGCGCAGGTAGAATCAACGGTGAGGGCAAATCCGTCAATCCGGTCGATGCTCGAAGCGCTCCACCGTGTCGTGGAGGAAGTCCTTCAATTCGCGGCGTTAATCCCCGATGAATTTGTTACGGGTAACAAGGGAAGTTACTACCGCTTTGGTTCTGCCATACTCCAACCGAACTTCCATTTAGGATCGCACACAGAACAAATCAAGGAGGCTTTAGCAAGGGCAAAAAGCTAGTGCAAATGGATTTCTCGATGTTAGTGCCTACACGAAGGTAAACGGTTCGGTAGGCGCTTTTTTTACATGAGACGAGGTGTGTAACCTGTTCACAAGTATGAAATGTAACTAATGGGGGATGCTGGCGTCATGCGGGCAACTTATCGAATTTGAAAGGCATGGAGGCGAAGCATGTTACGCACTAATCGTCATTTCGTCTGGTCTCTTTTTCTCATCGTTGCAGTCCTTATCAGCCTGCTCAATGTCAACGTCGCGCTGGCTGATGATAGCACGCCACCTCCTCCTCCCACCGAGGAACCGACCGAACCCCCCGTCGAGCCGACGGTTGTTGAACCAACACCGGCGCCAACGGAGACACCTGTCAGCGTAATTGAATCACCTACCAGTGAGGAACAACTTCCAATCGAGGAAGAAACGGAGGTACTCGAGATTCTCGACAAACTACCCGAGAATACCGAAATCGTGGTTCTGGATGAGAATGGGAATCCCATCTCGCTGGCATCGCAGGAGGCACTCGATGTCATTTTGGAAGACGACCCGATGTGGTGCCCCAATAACACTTTACCGGGTGGGGCTGGTTGCCGGAATTTTACCGGCGCGAACGGGATCGTAAACCTGCTGGCAGATATGAGGGCGAATACCAGTATTTACGACTCGCCAGCTACGAGCATTATTTATTTCACTTCGAACCCCGGCAACGGGGCATTCACATTGACCGATGCGGCGGGCAGTCTTGGCACGGGAGACTTTGCGACACTCAGAACAACGAATATCACTTTGATGGGCGGATGGAACGGGTCGAACGGCGGCGCCGCTACATTTACCGGTCAAACGAATTTTGGCACCAACTACATACGGGTGGGCACGGCGGGAAATCCATGGGTAGGCAATGTAACAATTTTAAACATGACTGTGGACGGAAATACATCGGCAAGCAATCCCAGTATCGCGGTATACACGACCACCGGGACGGTAACACTTGACGATATCCTCGTGGACGACGCCGATAATAGTGAAAGCATCCTGGTATCGACAACCACGGGCGGAATAACCATAACCGATACGGATGTTACCGACGGCGATGACGATTATGCCTTGAATCTAACCACGACCAGCGGGAACGTGTCGCTCACAAATGTGCTTGTCGATGACCAAACCGATGCAGACGCGATCCGTGTGGTTGGCGGCAACGGGACAGTCACATTTAATAATGTGGATGTCACCGATGGAGACGACGGGGACGGCATCGACATCACCACCACCGGGGGAACGGTCAATCTCACGAACGTAGATGTTGACAGCCAAAGCGACGGTAACGGACTCAACGTCACCACGACGAGCGGCAACATCAACCTAAACGATACGGATGTGCAAAACCAAGAAAACGGCAACACCGCCAATTTGATTTCACAAAGCGGGAATATCAACCTCACGAACAACAGTGACTTCGAAGGCGATAATAACAATCCGGGGTTCATCGCCTCGACGAACACCGGCACCATCACCATCAACGGCACCGACTTTGAAGATGCGCAAGGACCGGGCGGCACGAACTACAACGGAGCCACACTGACCGCGCCGATTGTAAATCTCACCAACGTCACCTCGGACGACAATGATGGAAACGGAATCCTCATCAATGCCACAACCTCGGTAACCCTGAACAATGTCGGCGCTGACAGCAACGGGACAAATCCTTCCGGTGTTGGCAACGCTCTCGGCTCCGGGGTGTTGGTGATGGGCGACGGATCGACGATCGTCAACGTCACTGGCGGAAGTTTCAATGACAATGAGCGATACGGGATCGAAGTACTAAACGGCACGCTGAATTTCATCACGATGCCCACCTTCGACAACAACGGCCTCGGACCCTACT
The DNA here is from genome assembly GCA_040753755.1 of Chloroflexota bacterium. Lineage (GTDB taxonomy): Bacteria > Chloroflexota > Anaerolineae > Anaerolineales > Villigracilaceae > Defluviilinea. The sequence goes on along the minus strand of JBFMDB010000003.1, from coordinate 10,795 downwards.
TCCCCGGCGGACAGGATGTTACCGGCCCTGCGATCACCCCGGTAGTCACTTGTACCGATTGGGGAACAAATGGGTGGTGCCAGGGGATCATTTTCCTGACCTTTAATGTGACCGAACCTGAGTCGCGCGTTAGTTCCACATCGGGATGCACCGGTCCCTTTTTCGGATACTTTGTCGTCACCGGGAACACTTCATCGTCGGGCCAGACGTTTACGTGTAACGCAACCTCCGCAGACGGAACTTTATCGTCATCAGGCTCGGTCACCGTTTATCGCGATGCGACAAATCCGACCGCCTCGGCAACGCGGTCACCGGCCGCGAACGCCTCTGGTTGGAACAATACCGATGTCACCGTCACTTTCTCCGGCACAGACGCCAACTCAGGTATTGCATTTTGCACTTCGCCAATCATCCTATCGGCAGATGGGATGGGTCAATCCGCAACCGGCAATTGCACCGACGTTGCAGGTAACGTAAGTTCCAATGTGACAATCACCAACATCAATATCGATAAGACGCCTCCCACGATCACACTTTTGAGTCGCACACCGCCGAATGGCAACGGCTGGAACAACGGAAGCGTGACTGTCACATGGTCTTGCACCGACGCGCTCTCGGGCGTAGTCTCCTCGACGGTCACACAGACGATCAGCTCCGAAGGCGCGAATCAATCCGCCACAGGAACGTGCCAGGACCTCGCAGGGAACACATCTTCCGACACGCAAAACGGGATCAACATCGATACAACGCCTCCTACTTTGAATCTGCCATCGAACATTACCGCTGAAGCAACAGGTCCTTCGGGAGCCGTTGTGACCTATTCCGCCGCCGCCAGCGACAATCTCGACGCCTCATTGATCTTCGGGTGCTCACCTGCCTCCGGCAGTACCTTCCCGCTCGGTACGACAACGGTCACTTGCACGGCTCAAGATGATGCAGACAACACCGCCAGCGGAGGATTTAATGTCACCGTGGTAGATACAACTCCGCCGGTATTGACCTTACCCGCCGATATCACCTTGGAAGCAACAAGCCCAGCCGGCGCAATCGCGACCTTCTCCGCTACAGCGATAGACATTGTGGACGGTTCAATTTCCGTCACATGTGTGCCGCCCTCTGGCAGTACCTTCCCGCTCGGCACAACGTCGGTGAATTGCTCGGTCAGCGACGCGAACGGTAACACTTCGAGCGGAAGTTTTAATGTGACGGTCCAAGACACGACCGCCCCGGTCATATCCCCAGTAGCTGATATCAACATCGTAACGGCGAATAAATTCGGTGTAGTACTCAACTACGCGCCTCCTACCACCTTCGATATCGTCGACGGTTCAGGCGTTGCTACGTGCAGTCCGGCACCCGGCAGTCTGTTCCCACCAGACAACACAACGGTCACATGCACGGCAACCGACAGCGAGGGCAACACCTCCTCGATCACCTTTAATGTGTATATTGATTACGACAAAGCCGCGCCGCCCATTGAAACCGGCAGCGGCGGCGCGCTCATCCTCGTCACCGGCGGCGAATTGATCGATCTGGAATGCGACACAACCGTCAGTGCATTCGGCGTGATCGTCAAGTTCCACAACTTGTGCGACTATCAAGCGGTCATCAATCGAATCGCTGCGAACGGATTGCCCGGCGCATTGCCGAACGGAACAACTTTCATCGAGGGATTGGATGTGCAAGTCCTTGCGAATGGTCAGGCTCTGCAAACACTGCCAAACACTTCCGGTGTCGAGATGAACTTCCCGCTTGCAGATAACTCCATCTACGCGGTACTGCGTTGGAATAACGGGCAGTGGGTCGAGATCACCCAATCCATGAATATCGCCGATCTATTGAAGGTCCTCTCCACTGATGCGGCTGTCGAACTGTACAAGATGAGTACATCGAGCGCGTCATCGCACAATGTGCTTACAACCGAATTCACTGGCACGTTTATTCTGGTGAAGAAGTAAAATCAAGCAAGGCATGGACCAGCGAGGGACGGCATGTGCCGTCCCTCGTATCATTTAATTTGGAGACCGTATGAATAGATTTCACCTGCTCCTCTTGGTTGGATTTTCCCTAGCCCTCTCCGCATGCGGAAGTACCACCAGCGGAGCGCCGACTGCGACCATCACGCTCACACCGGATCCCTGTACCGGCTTCGCCTTGGGAGAATCGGTCAAGCCCATCAACGACTTACAGCGCGAGTTCGACGACACCTCCGCGCTCGCGGCAAACCTGCCGCGCGAACAACTCGGCGATGCCATCATCAACCTGCAAAGAATTCGCCGCGCGGCGGAGGATGTTTCGCCTCCCGCCTGTCTCAACACTCTCAAGGCACACCAACTCAAGCACATGAACGCAGTGATCGATACTTTGATCGCATTCGTCGGCGGCGCGGACACAGCCACGCTCAACTCCGGCATGGAGCAGGCGCGGGAATCGCACGACCTGTACGCGCTCGAACTAGCGCGCTTGCTCGGCGCAACGCTTGTCCCCAACACCAAGACACCGTGACGCGAACGCGAAAGACCTACGAGTCTTTTCTTAGGAATAAAAGGAAGCCGATCAAACGAAGAACCGCACTCGACCACAACGCGCCGTCGAGGCCGATAAGCCCTGCCAGCCAAGTCCCCAATAGAGGAGCAAAGATCGTAGACAAGTACTGCATGGATTGCGCCAGCGCCACGAACGTCGCGCCATGCTCCGGTGGAACGGTCTTCATCAGTTCATCGAAGAAGACGAGATCGAGCCCACCCTGAAAGAAGCCGGAAATTCCTGCAAACAGGATGATCAGTTCGATCTGGGTGGTCGACGCGGTGAGTGCGGGATAGAGCATCATTCCAAATGTTGTGGCAAGCAGGACAAACCTCCCGCCGCGCTGACGCGAGACGCGGGGCCAGACGAAATAACCCACCAGCATCACAAGCGTCATTGCCATCGAGACCGCGCCGATCTGACCATCCGTTGCGCCGACTTCCCGGACGAGATACAAAGGCACGAGGGGCAAACCCAGCACGAGCGCTGAATAATACACGAATCGCTTTGAGGCGAACGATACAAAAGCGGGATTTTTCTTGAGCAAGGCAACGTAATCTCTCGCGCTGACAGGAGTTGAATCTTTGTTTGAAAGAGGAGGCGGAGTGGTCTGGTCCGGTAGTTCGATGCGCCTCGAAAAATAGAAACTGACAAAACCGCCGAAGGACAACACGATGAACATCACGGCATAGTTGATCGGGAAATCGAGCAGATCGATCAGGCGCGTAACGATGAAAGTGCCCACCACGCCGGTGAAACCGAAGATCGCCCAGCGGCGGCTGAGCAACGCGTAACGCCCGTCCGGTCCGGCAACTGCGTTCATCACGACCGAGAACGCGACCGCCAGCGCGGTCTGCGGAAGTGTGGCGAACGCCCAGATCGCCAGCGTGGCGACTATGACAAATTCGGAGGGGAGCAAAAAGGTCAACGCGCCGGTCAACGCGAAACACATGATCACCATCAAGCGCGAGAGACTGTACCACGGCACGATATTCTTCCGCGTTTGCAGGAAGCGTCCGACGAAGAACGCCAGCAATAACCCGGTGACTCCGGGCATCGAAGTGAGCAAGCTCACCTGAAAATTGGTCGCGCCGAGACGCGTGAGAAACACCGGCAGGAACGGCGAGGCTACATTCGAGATACTTACGCCCGCGCCGTCTATCAGCACATAGCGGAAATTTTGCTTTTCGATCTGAAGTTCCTGCTCAGTTTTGGGGTTCATGGATGCAGGAATTATAATGCCGACTGCTCATGATCGAAATTCGCCGCATCGAACCCGACGAGTGGATGACCGCCAAACGCCTGATCTATCGCGTCGCGCATGAAATATTCCACGAGACCAGACCTCTGGAGGAAGCCATCGCCGATTTTGAATCGCGCGGCGAATTGAGCGATATGGACGATATTCAAGCGAATTATTTCGAGAATGGCGGGATATTCCTCGTGATGACGGATCGCGGTGAAATCATTTGCACCGGCGCGATACGACGATACGCGGAGGGTATTTGCGAACTCAAACGGTTATGGTTGTTGCAGGAACATCAAGGCAAAAGGCTCGGTTATCAAATGATACAGGCATTGCTCGCGTTCGCGCGAGGCGCGGGTTATCGGCATATAAGGTTGGAAACACACCCTGCATATCAAAAACGCGCCGTTGAATTTTACAAAAAGCTCGGGTTTACCGAAATTCCGATTCCCAATCCAAACGATGACGAGGACATTCTGATGGAGATGGAGTTATAGCCTGACCGCGTTCAACCAATCCGGCAGTTGGGCAACCAGCGCCTTCATGATGTCTTTCGCGCGTTCGTTGAAGATCTCGATGTTATCGTAGGCTTCCCCCTCTTTTTCGTTGACGATGTCGCTGACGGCGCGCAGGATCAACAAGCGCGCATTGTTCTTGCGCGCCACCCACGCCAGCGCAGCGGACTCCCAATCCGCGGCGACGGCACCCTTCGTTTTGAGCGCCGGAATCTTTCCCGGCGGCAGGTCGCTATCGGCGGAGGCGATGAGCGCGCGGCGGGCGGGATGCGGCAGAGGACTGGCGAGCCAACTCAAATCAAGAGAGGACGCGTAATAATTCGAGATGTCGAGATCGCCCATCAATTCCACAATATCGTAAACGATGGTTCGTTCGACAAGGATCACGTCGCCCCGATCGACGACGCCTTCAAATCCACCGCACGTGCCGAGGTTGACGATGAGATCGGGCTTGTGATGATCGATAAGGTATTGCATAGCGGCGGCAGAAGCGATCTTGCCCCAGCCGCTGTGAAAGAATTGAATCGCGCGGCCCGCGACATGCGCAGTGAAACATTCGCCGTAGGGAAACGCTTCGATCTTTGCATCGGGAAATAACGGCTTGACGCCCACCCATTCGGCGCTGGCGGAAACGATCACCACGGTTTTCAACGCGAACTCCTGAAAATATTACGCAAGGATTTCATTCAACGAGCGTTTTCCGAGCAGTTCCCTCGGCAGGTTGTTCGTGTCGTACACCTCCCACGTCTCGGTGTGGACCACATCCATTTTCGGCGCCAGTTCCACCAGCGGACCGAGCGTTTCGAGTTCCAGCGAGCGCGCGTCGGTGTACACCTCACAATTGCTTCCGAAATCCGTGTACTCCTCACCGCGGCGCACGCCAAAACGTTTCACGAACATCACATCGTCGTACACGTAACCGAGCCAGCCATGCGGATTGAAATAGCCGAGTTTGAAGGGGTTCGGCGTGGAATCGGCTTTCACCGTGATGAATTCGTCCTTTAGTTTAAGGCGCGTATCGTCCCAACGCGAGTAGGACCAAAGGGCGAAACGGCGGTTTGGAGCAAGACCGTTATCGTCCACGTTGCCCACCTGTTGAGGGAGAATGGCGGTGCCGTTGGGTCTGAGCATTGTGATCGCCCATGGCGCAAGTTTGATCGTGGATTTCCCGAAGTTTTCGATGCGGTGCTTGACGATGACGAAGGGTTGTTCGGAACCGACTTGCACTGAAACGGACTTGCGTAATTCAGTGCCAGCCTCCAACGCGCCTGCAATGCGATAACCGCCGGTCACTTCTTTTACAGTTGCGCCGATATCGTCCGGCACATAACTCTTCGACAGGCTTTCAGGTGCGGTCAAAAGACGATGCCCGCCGTAATAACGATATTCACCGTAGGTTGCATTCAGGGTGAATTGCGGAGTTTCTGCGAACAGGTTCTCGCCCGTCCATTGGGGGATCAGCCGTACGATGCGCGGACCCGCCCCAGCGAGGCTTTCGATGCGGAAGAAACGATTTTCGAGCACGGCGGTTTGCAAGCCATGGAAGTTTCCAAATTGCATGCAGTAATCTTAGCCGCAAAATCGAATCTCGTAAACTCGAATCGGATTCGGTTTGGTTACATCGAATATAATGAAGCAGCCACAGAGACCGCAGAGAAAAAAGAGAGCATCTCGAAGGTTTCAGAAAACAAATCCTTGACGGAGTTGCACTACGTCAACGCTGTCGCGCCGTTACATCACTCGTGACCTATCGAGAGTTTCAACATGAACATCAAACAAGCCAACTCACGCATGTGTTTCATCTGCGGGCTCGAAAACCCGGTCGGTTTGCACCTGCACATCTACGAGACCGAACCCGGCATGGTCGAAACATCCTACACCGCGCCAGAACATTTCCAGGGTTATCCCGGGGTGTTGCACGGAGGCATCGTCGCATCGATGCTCGACGAACTGGCGAGCCGCGCCCACATGGGTAGTGATCCGCAGAATCCGCGTTTTCTGTTCACCGCGAAACTCGAGATCAAATATCGGCGCAACGTGCCCATCGGTAAACCGCTCAAGATCGTCGGCAAGGCAGGCAAAACGAGAACGCGATCGGTTGAATCGTGGGCTGGGATCTACGACGCGCAGACCGGCGAATTGCTGGCAGAAGCCAACGCGTTGTTGATGGATATTCCGCCGGAACAATTCGATATGTCGCGCTTGAACGAACTCGGTTGGAAGGTGTATCCGGAATAAACGTATAATTGGATTCATCACGGAGACTCTCATGATCACTGCCTATCACCGCCCGAAGACGCTGGAAAAAGCGTTGAAATTATTGACCCACCCCGGCGCAGTCCCGCTCGGAGGCGGAACGCTTCTTTCCCACGGGACGGCTGACCCGGTCGAAGCCGTCGACCTGCAACTCCTCGGCTTGGACACGCTCGCTAAAAAGGGTAATGATCTCCAACTCGGCGCGGCGCTGACGCTGCAATCGCTCCTCGAATCGGACCTTTGCCCCGAAGCGCTGAAACGCGCGCTCAAACTTGAGGCGCCGATCAACATCCGCAACATGGCAACCGTGGCAGGGACTCTCGTCGCGTGTGATGGCAGGTCTACCTTTGCAGCCGTGTTGCTGGCGATGGATGCAAAAATAGAGATCAGAGAATTAGAGAGTGGAGAATTGATCGCAAAGACGAACAATGTGGGGATTGGCGAAGTATTACCCTTGAGAGAGCAACTGCAAGGCAAATTGATCACAAGGATCACCGCACCGCTCAATGTCAAATTCGCGTTCGAGTATGTCGCGCGGACTCCGTCCGACAAGCCCATCGTGTGCGTGGCTGCGGCGCGCTGGGCATCCGGGCGGACGCGGATGGCGGTCGGCGGTTACGGCAAAAGTCCCATGCTCGCCATGGATGGGACGTCCTCCGATGATGCGGTAACCGCGGCGCGCAACGCGTTCCACGAAGCGACGGATGACTTCGGCAGTGCCGAGTATCGCATGGACGTCGCCGCGACGCTGGCGAAGCGGTGCATGGAAACTATTCGTTCAGCGTAACGAAAAGGAAAAGCAAAGAACATGACGGTCGCTTTTCAGGTCACTGAAGATCAATTGGTTTCTGAATTGTGGGCGCGGGATGTTCCCTTTTTGATCGGGGAACAAATTTCTCCTGCTCCTCTACTCGAGACCACGACTCTCATTCAATCGCTGGCACAGAGCAAGGAGGCGCGTATTCGCATGGCATTGATACCTTTACTCCTGCGTCATCCTGAATTCTTCAGTGAAGTGAGGAAAGCAGACCTTACGATGTCGTCTCAACCGAGCCAGTTATTTCTTCGCTTCTACTACACCGCCGCTTTTCTCCTGCAAAAAAAATATCGAGAGCAACTGTTAAAAATCTACGGAAAGCAAAAACGATTGCCTGATCTATTTTCCAGCAAATTAGGCGTCTTGTTGGGTGATGACCCAGACGAGATTCTTGCCAATCTGGCAAAGCGCCATCAAATCATGAGCGGACAACACATTAACTGGCTTGAAACCTATGAACACAGCGCGGAACGACTCGTCAAATATGCGGAAAAGTTCAAATGAAACCGGTATCCCGGCAAACCATTCAGGATTTTTTCGAACGCCTGGGAACGCGCTATCACAAAGAAGCAACCCTTCAACTGATCGGCGGCAGTGCTTTGATCCTCCTCGGTAGCACGCGCGAGACTCTCGACATTGATTATGTCGGAGACGATATTCAAAAGAACGATTTTCAAATTGTCATCGACAAAGTCGCAAGTGAACTGGGGCTGGATACAGAACCCGTTCCACTCGATCGATTCGTACCACTACCGGAGGGAAACGAAAACCGGGGCATCCATGTCGGTCAGTTCGGGATGGTTAACGTTTACGTTTTTGATCCTTACAGCATTGCGCTCAGCAAAATAGACCGAGGCAGTGATCGGGATCTAGAAGATCTTGTTTTTCTGATTCAGACCCAGCGAATAAACGCGGAAGAATTCGAACGGATATTAAACGACGCCCTGCCACATGCTGGCAAATTTGATTTCAACCCCGATATTCAAGCCCACCTGCAAGAACTGAAAAAGAGACTCGCGTAGCCCATGCAAACCTGCCGCATCGGCCAGAGACTTGTCACGCTCGGTACGGTATATAGCAAATCGGGTTGAACAGAGCGGCTTGCATTTTTACCATTCGTCTTGTAAAATAGAAAAGTGTCTTACAGGCAGGAGGTCACATGGCTATGGAAACCATCGTATCGCGGCGCGGGCAGACGGTTGTCCCCGCGGCGATCCGCGCAAAATACAATATTAAGGATGGGGATCAATTGGTCTGGGTGGATGATGGTCAGACCATTCGGGTGATTCCAGTTCCTTCCGATCCGGTGGCGGCATTATACGGGCGCGGAAAAGGACAGGGCTTATCGCGCAAACTTATGGAAGACCGCGCTAAGTATAGAAAAAAAGAGAATGGCTGACAAATCGTTCGTCCTGGATACTTCCGCGATCATCGCATTCATCGAACAAGAAGAGGGCGCCGAACGCGTGCGGAATATTCTCCTGAAGCAGAACGTCATCCTCCCTTGGCTTACGATCCTCGAAGTTGTTTACATTTCACAGCGCGAACTAGGCGAAGAAGAGGCAGTGACCCGCTATGCGTTGATCAAAAAACTTGATGCAACAATCATTTGGGATGCAGATGAATCTTTTCTTTTGAACGCCGCCCGCATCAAAGCGACACATAGCCTGTCGCTTGCAGATGCCGTGGTCGCCGCCATTGCCGCGCAACATAAGGCAACCCTCGTGCACAAGGACCCTGAATTCGAATCGTTGAGTGATGTTCTTGATATGGAGATCTTGCCTTACAAAAAGTGATCGCCGATTTTGATAAGCCCATGCAAACCTGCCCCATCTGCCACAGACCTGTTGAGCGCTCGGAGCGGTATCCGCGCTACGTGTGCAGGGACTGCGCCGCGCAGGCGCGCTCGGACGATGGCCGCCTGCTCAAGTTCTACAACGTGAGCATCTCCGGTGGATACATGGCAAAATACGCCGACACGGACGAACCCTACGACAGCCACGACTGTTACATCCTCGGCATTCACTGCTACGCGGACGAGCACCGCTTCGGCGGTATCGTGATCCAAAAGGTGTGAACCCGCCGCTCACGGAGAATCAAATTCACCCGTCGGAACGAACCGGCGGGTTTTGTTTTGAGTCGCGAAGCAAGAATCCGAATCCGCTCAGATGAGGGTTAAGCGTCTAGTATTCGATCACGCGCGGCAGTTTTCTGGCGTTCTTGACCCACGCGCTGACCTGTTTCTCGGTCGGCAGGCGGCGGACGAGTTTCTTTGATTCGTTCACCTTGGCAAGCGTGTCGTACAGGGCGGTCGGTTTGCGTTTCGCCAGTTCCAGCGCGGTATCCACGCCCGCTTGTTCGAGCAGGTCGGAGTATTCACTTCCGATGCCCTTCACACGGAAGAGGTCGGCGCGGTTGACCCATTCGAGCACTTGTTTGCTCGAAAGGCTCGCGGATTTGGCGATCTCTTTCCTGTCGCCGGGCTTGGCGCCTTTTTTGAGCAGTGTGTGCAGTGACCGGACGCCAGCCTTCCTCAATCGTCTGGCATACAGTGGACCGATGCCCTCCACTTCCTCCAATTTCACGTGCGTGCCACTTCCCCAGCCGTTCGGCATGTCAGCCTCCTTTCATGATGTGCTTCGCGCGGTTCACATAATTGACGTACGCCTGATAGGCTCCCATTCCGGTGAGCCATTCAAGCGCGAGAAAAACGACCAGTAACAGGATCCCCTGCCAAAGGTTCGAAAATATTTCATGCTGGCGCGCCCAGCCCGCAAACAGGATCGGAAGCGCCACGGTCATGCTCCCCCAGAATTGATGGTAACGATAGTGCGCGTCGACAGCCGCCCCGAACGCGCCGAACCTGCCCGCCGCGCGCAGACCCTCGAAATCTTTCGGCGTGAGGCGGTGCTTGCGGCAGAGATGTTCCTCGAAGATGTACCAGCGGATGAGCGTGACCTGCAGACTCGCCACAATGGACGCCATCGCCACGAGCAGGAACAACCCCAAATTCGACTCGCCGCTCAGGAACGCGTTGAAGAGACTGCGCAGTTCGGGAACCCAATACGACAAGCCGAACAACGTCGCCAGCCCCGGCAGGAGGTACGCAATGAGCAGACCGAACGAAGTGGTCGTGATGTCGATCATGGACGGGTACATCGTACAACGCCTGCCAGACCGTGTACATTGATGTTTTTCCTCCATTTGGTGCTGTTTTGCATGTTCACCGAAACTCTGGTTCGCATGGCAATATCATTTTCGACTTGTCTTGTCAGGTTTTTTTGGGTAGGATTGGGAAATATCGGGCTAGTAGAACACATCTCAAAAATAGTTTTTGACAAAAATAACGATGCAAGCCAGATGAACGAAAGCGAGGTAATTCTCCAGAAAACGGTCATAGCGAACCAGAATACGGCGATAGTTTTGAAGCCATGC
>JBFMDB010000002.1:0-335900 GCA_040753755.1 Chloroflexota bacterium | reverse complement strand
AACAAAAGAGGCTATTCGTGTCATGCTAAACCTTGGCTTTGCTCGCCTGCGCCGCAGACCTGACTTGATCCTCAGCTTCTTTCATGCCGCTGGCCTTTCTGTTAGGCAACTTCGGTTACCCTGAATAGAATCCCGCCATGCCCATCAAAAATATCGTCACGAATCAAAAAGTCACCAAAGAAAAACTTCAACGTGCCAAAGAACTACGTCGTGAGATGACTCCTGCTGAGAAATTGCTGTGGCAGGAAGTCCGCGCGAAGAAGTTGGGAGTTCGGTTTAGACGACAACAGGTTATTCAAGGATTCATCGTTGACTTTTACTGTCACCCCGTAAAGATCACACGGGGTCTTCGACAAGGCGGGGCTGGTTGTGGAAGTAGATGGGGATATCCACGATCTACAGAAAGAGGAAGATGAACGGCGGGAGAAAGCGCTACGTGAGTTGGGGTTGAGGATTGTCCGCTTTAGGAATGATGAGGTTGGGAGGGACGTGTCCGCGGTGGTGAGGAAGATCAAACAACACTTAATTTGAAAGAGCCGGGGCTCCAAACCCGGCTCTTTCAATGTTGCTCAAGAGGAGAAGAGAAACCGCCTTACAGACGCAAATGTATCACGTGCCCGCCCATGATGCTGGACGCATCTCCTACGAGAAACAAACGATTCAGCGACGTTTTCATGAGCATTTCTTAATCTCGTTCTACTCAACGGTTTCGGTAAAAAAGAGCAACCGTGCAAAGATCCAAGGTCAGTTTCCTCATGGGTTGAGAGATCCATTTGCGGTTTCAAAACCGCAGAAAGCCTTCTGAGTCTGGAAGGGTCTCTCAACCACAACTGTACTCAGAAGGCTTTCCTATCTCAACTACCACTTGCAAATAACCAAAGCCGGGAAAGTCTGACTGTCTTTTGGTTATGGTATCGAGATTTTCACCTCACAGGCAGAGGCTGAATCGGTGCCGGAACCGCCATTGCACACGTCACTGCCTGAACCGCCATCGAGAGCGTCGTTGCCGGCTCCGCCTCGAACCACATCGTTCTCATCCCCGCCGGACACAGTGTCAGCATCCTGCCCGCCGTCCACCACGTCCGTTCCAACGCCGCCATTGATCAAATCATTGCCCGACTCACCAAAGACGGTATCGTTACCATTCTCGCCTTCGATCACGTCATTGCCCGAACCACCAAAGATCGCATCGTTGCCTGAGCCGCCAAAGACCGTGTCGTTGCCTGTACTGCCAAAGACCACATCGCTTGCTCCACGCGCACAGATCGTATCGTTTCCGCCCAAGGCGAGGATCTTGTCATGACCATCGGTGCCAACGATCACATCATCGCTTTGTGTGCCAACCAGTGTGCCGTGATACACCTGCCCATTGTAGGGACCACCCACGATCATGCCGTTCTCATCCACATAGACGGTTGCGTTCTGTCCATTGCATTGTGGAAGCAGGTTCAACCCTACGATGACCGGATCATGATCGGAGGAACGGTAGGCGTCGGGCGCGTAGATCGCATCCTGATTCGGACCTTTGAAACTGGTGTCATAGTCGATCAAATCCGCCTCGTCCGCGTTGACGTGCCATTCAGCCACTCCGGTTACCTGCTCGAACAGGATCGAATTTGCCAGCGCGTAATCGAGATAACCGATTTGCCCGTCGAAGACATAGGTGTAGGCATCCTCGCCGTGGAATTGGTAGATCAGGTCAACATAACCGCCAGCCAGCAGCACATCAATCGGTTCCTCTTTGTCATAGGAATTGAGATCGCCAATGATGAGGAAATCCGGGTCGCCGCTGCCGGTGGGGTCGGCGGCAAGCCAGTCCACCATGGCTTCTGCGGCGGCTTTGCGCGTCAGGTTACAGTTGCCAGAGCCATCGCCGATGTCGGGATCGTTAACATCGTTGCAATCGGAACCTTTGGATTTGAGGTGATTGACTGCGACAGTAAACTTTTCCGATGTGGAATTTTCCATAAACGTTTGAGCCAGCGTTGGACGGTTTTTATCGTCGTTGAAACGCGGGTCCACCGAGGCGTCGAGGACTGCATAGGCGCCCACCGGGGTCACGCTCGCGGGTTTGTAAATGAAGGCGACCCGAATGGCGTCGGAGCCGATCGCGCCGGTGGCAATGTAGTCGTACGTTCCCGCGCCCATTACGTCGTTGAGTCCGTTCACGAGGTCGGCAGTGGGTACATCGCCGGGATGGTTTTCGATCTCGATCAAGCCGACGATGTCCGCGTCAATGGCTGCGAGCGCGGCGATGATCTTGTCGCGTTGGCGGGTGAATTCGTTCGCGTCGTCCGCGCCGCGGCAATCCTGATTGGCAAGAGGTCCGCAGATCGGTCCGCTGTTATCCAGCGTGGTGAAGTAATTCAGTACGTTGAAACTGGCGACCTTCAACGTTCCGCCGACGTCATCCGGTTGCGCCGGACGGGGATTGGCGTCAACGTAATCCGCGCCCTGCGTCGGCTGGATGCGATACAAACCGAACGCAAAGTCCATGATGCCGGTCACGTTCGCCACGGTATCGCCGCCGCTGAACAAATTTGTGAGGTCGAATATGCCGCCATTGGGATGAATGGCCGGGTCCGGGTTCTGAGTCGAGCGCCCGTCGTCGAGCGTGATCTTATCCAGCAGGAAATCCTGCACTGCTTGCGCATACTGGGGCGACCCGGGTTCGAACTCGGCAGTGGGCGTGAGATGACGTTCGGAGGTCAACACGATCTCGCCGAAGCGGTCGAAATTGAAATATTCGGAAATGACGAGCGCCTGCGGGAAGGTGACGCGCATCCCCTCGTAGGATTCGAAATCTGAAACAGCCGTCACAGGCAACGACAGCGCCGCGGCGGTTGGAAGCGGATTGCCGCTGTTCAGCACGGAAACGCCTGTGAACGATGTGATCTCGGTCAATCCGTTGAATTCTGAAACCACGCCTTGCACTCGCACAAGGTCGCCGATCGCCACATTGACAGCCGGCGAACTGCCATCGAATACAAAGATGCCTTCGGAGGTGAGAGGGTCTGCATCCGCATCGGCGTCTTCTTCCTGAACATGGAAGCCGTTGAAATCGCCGTTCGTGCCGTTAAGCCCGTCTTGAAAATCGCCAACGACAATACCGGTGACAATGACGGTTTGCCCAACCAGCGGGCTCGACGCTCCATTGCCCTGCACTTCGTGGATCTTCTTTTCTGCCGGGCAGCCGGGGAACTGAGTACCGTCAATCTTTGTGCCGGGGGACTGTAACGCTCCGCCCGATCCGGTCGCTGTTGAATGTTTGACGAGCGGATCCGCTCCAGTGACATCTGGGTCGCGCGTCAGGGATTGATCGTCGCCGCCTTCGGGGCCATATGTGTAACTCGCCACATTGACGGTCCCATTGTTGAGGATGACCGTATCGCCTGTATTGTTGAGTCCTAGTTGCCCTGTGGAGGATACCTGCACAAGGCTGTGTCCAAACGTACCGGTCGGTGCGCCGCCTGCAAAAACCACGATCGAACAACTGGCTGGGATTACAGTGTTGGCAGGGAAGGTATGTCTCACGCCAAAGCCGTCGCTCAGCGTCCAGCCGCCGATGTTCAAACTCGAAGGCTCGTTGTTGACGATCTCCACAAATTCATCCTGCGTAGTGTTGAGAATGCCATCGCCGTTCGCATCGCCAAAGGCAGCATCCGGGTCTGCAAGAATTTCATTGATCACGATCGCCACCGGCTCTTGCACGGTCAATGCAATCGAAGCGTTTCCGGCGCGCGCTTCGGCATCTGTGATCGTGCAGGGAAGATTCTTCGCGCCTTCGCTTGTTCCGCTGTCAACAGTAGCCGCGAAGGAGAAGATATTGTCGCCTGCCGTCACATCGCCGTTCAATCCATCGTCCAGGAACGCTTGCGTTGCATTGCCACCAATGGCTGAAAGGTCGCAACTAACAGTCAACCCTGTGCTGGCGGGATTCGTCCCGGGGGTAACCGTCACCGTGAGCAGTGTCGGATCACCGGGCGCGACGGTGGATGGGCTGGCTGAGCCGACGCCGGAGGGATCAGTGGATCCGCCAGCCACCGTAATCGAAATATCATCAATGCCGATCCATTCATCACTTCCTGCCGCGTCGGTAGTAATGATGCGTATTTGAACATCTGATTGGTTATCTACTGCCGCTGGTAAAGTCACATTGATAGGAGTAACGAGAGTTGCCGCCCCGCCCGTCGTTGCGTCTGCGATATACCCGGCAGGGATATTGGTATAGTTGCCGCTGTTGCCAACTCGATATTGCAACGCAACTTGCTGCGTGGAGTTATCTGCCGAACCGTCAATATCGCGGACATTGTAGGAAATATTGATGTTGGATTGTCCTGTCGTATCAAGATAGATGACAATATGAGGGGCATCTGCAGTTCCCGAACCTTGCAATGCCACAACTGGATCGGCAATTTCGAATTCCGAAACCCCGCCCGTTGTAAACGTATTAGGATTTGTCTGATTTGCATTGACATCAGGCGTAGCGCTTCCATCTGCGAGCACCGTCTGGGGATCAACATTGGTCGAGGAAACGAGATTGTCACCGCGATAACCGATGATTCCCGATACACCAGACCAATCATCAGTGGTTGTTATCAGCCCCGTGTTGGACCAACTCTGGCTGAATGGAAGAGATTGTGGAACGTTATCAGCTAACACAGGGCTGGTAATATAAAGTGTGCTTACAATCAGTGTAAAAGTCAAAGTGGCCGAGAAAATCCTGGACAAAAACTTGTTCATGCTATTCTCCTCATATGAATGTTGCTAAAATTTTGTGTGCAAAATCATGCCTCAAAGGCTTGGACAGGTTGTGAATTTCGGTTTACACGAACGCGAAGCACCTCCTAGGTAAGTCACAAACGATCCAAAACCGATTCACTTTCCCCGCCTGCCCATTGTAGATGAAGCCCCGGAAAAAGGCAAGATGACTCGTAACCTATTGGTGATTTTTAACTCATGTTACCCACTTCAATCCCGAAGGGATGACATGATTTCACGCAATTCTATGACACCCCTTCGGGATTGACACGCCTATTCGTCGTAAATCCAAAATCATTTCACTCCTTCGGAGTTGTGACTGCGTAAGGTGAGTTTTTAAGTAAACATCCAGTTAAACCTCCAGTTAAACCTCCCTGCTATAATCCCCTTCATGTCCGAATTACGGCACACCCTCAAACAATTTTGGACCCGCGACAGTAGTATCTTATTGGGCGGGTTCTTCGTCACTATTTTCCTCATCGTCTACATCTGGCGGCCCCTTGCGGAGGAATATCTCAAATACGTCGATTGGTCCGGCGCATGGTGGCGGTACATGGACTGGCTCCTGCTCGGCATCTTCGCTTTCATGTCGGTCACCATCATCGCGCGGGCAAACCTCAAAACCGACCTGCTCATTGTCTTTGTCGGCATCTGCGGCGGGCTGGCAATCGAAAGTTGGGGTACACAAACGAATCTCTGGCATTATTACACGGCCGAACGCCCGCCGCTGTGGATCATCCCCGCGTGGCCCATTGCATCCCTTTCGATACACCGAATCACCCGAGTCCTGGATTGGGTTCTTAATCGAGCGACTAACAATTCATCTCCTCTCCAATCTCTGATCTCTGTCCTTTACTGGTTCACCTTCGCCTCTTTTATGGCGTTGATGCTGGTCTTTGTTTTCCCAACATTCGACAAACCCTACACATGGCTTGCAACAATTCTCTGCATTCTCCTAATTCTCACGCCGACTAATCAACGCTTCGCTTTGCTTACCTTCATCGCGGGCTCAAGCCTCGGATATTATCTCGAACTATGGGGCACCACGCGCGAATGTTGGACGTATTACACGTTTCAAAAACCTCCGCTGTTCGCGGTACTCGCCCACGGCATGGCGGCGGTCGCGTTTTGGCGGGCGGGGTTGATGATGAAAATGATCGGGGAGAGGTTTGGCTTCGTTCGGGCGGCGCAAGTTGAAGTCCGAAGAGAAGCGTGAACTTTGTCCTGACCATTTTTTGACCCATTTCCTCTCATCTCCATATTGACACGGGGAGGAATCGTCCTATAATGTGACCTGCTAGTCATATGACTTGGAGGTCACATTTTGTATGCCCAAACCCACCTTCCTGAATCTCCCCGAAGAAAAACGCCGGGTGATCGTCCACGCGGCGATTGAGGAATTCGCAGAATATGGCTTGGAGAACGCTTCCACGAACCGCATCGTTGCGAATAGCGGCATCGCCAAGGGGAGTTTCTATCAATACTTTGAGGATAAATACGATATTTTCGATTACCTGCTGGAACTGATCGCAAAGGAAAAAGAGGATTTCTTCAAAGACAAACGGCCGCCAGCCAAAAATATGGATACGTTCCAGTACTTTCGCTGGATGATCAAGACCGGCATGGAGTTCAACACCTCCCACCCCTTGCTCACGCAAGCGGTCAGCCGCGTGATGTTCGGGGAGGGGTTGTATTATGGATCGAGGTTTGCCGACCTCCGCGAGAGAACCTCGCAAGCATTACGAGCCATGATCCAGCAAGCCATCCGGAACGGCGAAGTGGACCCCAGCGTGGATGTGGACCTTGCCGTGATGGTCATGGAAACATGGAGCAACGCCATCAGCACCTACATCATCAACGAAGGCATGAAGCAAAAAGATATCATGAAATGGGTGCGCTCGCCGAAGACACAGGAAAAGATCGACAAGATGCTGTACGTGATGGAATACGGTTTACGAAAAACAGAATCGGAATTCGAAAAGCACTTCTAGAGAAAGGAATCCACCATGCTTTTATACCTGCGCCTCGCATGGCGCAACATCTGGAGGCACCGCCGCCGCACGGTCATCATCGTGCTGGCAATGGGGCTCTCGCTTGCCTTGATGATGTTCTACGACGGACTGTTAGACGGATTCAATCAAGCCATTGCCGGCAATGCCGTGCGTGTGCTCGGCGGTAATGTGCAGGTCCACGCCGAGGGCTACCGTGAAAAAGTGGACAGCAACCCGCTCCTTCCTTTAAAGGACGATGCGGCGGTCGTCCAAGCCGCGCTGGCACAGCCGGAGGTGATCGCCGCCTCGCGTCGAATCCAGACGGGCGGACTGGTCAGCAATCGCGAGGGCGCGTTCCCGCTCAAGATCATCGGCATCGAGCCGGATGCCGAGGCGCCGGTCAGCTTGATCGCGGAACACATCGTGGACGGACGATTCTTGCAAACCAACGATGAAGATGTCGTATTGATCGGGCAGGGTTTGGCGGATGCGCTGTCCCTCCACGTCGGCGACCGCGTCACAGTGGTCGGTAGTGACATCAACAAGCAAAACCGCCAGCGTACCATGACCGTGATCGGGATATACGATGTCGGTCTCCCATCCTTTGAAAAGGGTTCGGTTTACATATCGTTGACTGAAGCGCAAAATTTATTAGGCTTGCGCGATCAATCCACTGAAGTGCAAATTACATTGAAGGCTGTCGGTCCCGAGGAGGCAGTCATCGCGGCGCTGAGACCCGCCCTGCCCGGATACGAAGTCGAATCGTGGGCGCAAAATTACCCCGAACTTGGAAACGCGATCGGTCAAAAGAACGCGGTCATGGATATCTTCAGCGTCATCATCGTGGTGATCGCGGGCATCGGCATTTTGAACCTGTTGCTTATGGCGATCTACGAACGGACGCGCGAGATCGGTCTGCTGGGCGCGATGGGACTCAAACCGCGTCAGATCGCGGCGACCTTCATCCTCGAAGGCGCCTTGATCGGCGTGGTCGGCGTGGTCGCGGGCATCCTCATGGGCTTGGGAATCAACCTCAGCCTCGGGCAGGTCGGCATGGATTACAGCCAGTTCGCCGGCATCACCGAGTACATGGCGCTGATCAGCGGAAAGGTGTACCCTACGCTGGGAGTCAACAAGTTGTTCACGCGCGCCGCGATCGTACTCACCATTGCCGCGCTCGCCGCGCTTATCCCCGCGCTGATCGCCGCGCGCCGCGAGCCTTCCGAGGCGCTGCACCACGTGTAAATCATAGACCCGCCAGGTTTCCGCGAAATACTTGCCGTTTCGCGACTTTATCCACGCGAACGAGTCGGACTGTCGCGTGTCTTGTAAAACCTGTCAGGTCTGGAACAGGTAAATATTATGAATCTATTCAAACTTGCTTATCGCAACCTCGGGCGTAACAAAACCCGCTCTTTCCTTTCCGCGTTGGCGGTCGGCGGAGGCGTGGCATTATTGCTCCTCATGGTCTCGGTGCTGGAAGGTGAAATGCGCGGTGCGTTGAATAACACCATCCGCCTGCAAAGCGGACACCTGCAAATCCGCCCGGCATCGTACGAGGAAGGCAAGGTCAGCCTCAAGTGGGAAGACCTGA
The DNA here is from genome assembly GCA_040753755.1 of Chloroflexota bacterium. GTDB lineage: Bacteria > Chloroflexota > Anaerolineae > Anaerolineales > Villigracilaceae > Defluviilinea. The sequence continues at coordinate 327,554 of JBFMDB010000002.1, read as the reverse complement.
TCGCCGACCCTAATACAATGGTCCAGCAGATCAAATCACTGCCGCAGGTGGTTGAAGCGACGCCCCGCTTGAACGCCAACGCGATTCTCACCATCCGTGATGAATCGAAGGGCGTGCAGATCCTCGGTATCGATCCCCCGTCTATGGCGAACCAGCCCTTCCGCGAGGGAATGATCGCCGGTGAATTCATCCAAGCGGATGACCGCGAGGGAGTTTTGATCGGGAATATCCTCGCCGACAAATTGAATCTCACCGTCGGGGATCGAATCAACCTGCTGGTCACCACTTCCAACGGCGATGTGGACGAGCAATTGTTCACGGTGCGCGGCATTTACACCACACGGACGCCCGGCTTCGACGAGTTCAACGTGTTGATGCCGCTCGCCAAAGCGCAAACCTTCACCGTGACCGAAAATCACGCCAGCACCATCTTTGTGATGTTACAGGGAAACGAACAAGCCGAGCCGGTTGCGGCGGCGCTTCAATCACCGGACTTTCAGGTACTCACATGGCAGGAACAAAACGAATTCGTCGTCTTGTTCGAGGATTTTGCCAACGCGTTCTTCGTGGTGTTGTATTTGATCGTGCTGGGAATCACCGCCACAGTTGTGACCAACACATTGGTCATGGCGGTCTTTGAACGGACGCGCGAGATCGGCATCCTTGCCGCCATCGGCATGAAGGGAAGCGGCATCATGGCGCAGTTCCTTGCCGAAGCCGCCTTGCTCGCCACCGGCGGCGTGATCCTCGGCTTGATCATCGGCGGCGCGATGGTCGCGTATTTCACCGTCTACGGAATTTACATCGGCAATTACGGTATCACCGGCGTGCTTTTTGAAGACCGCATCTATGCACACCTCACACCGGGAAATACGATCTATCTGGCAGTCGTTGCCTACATTGTTACACTCGTCGCTTCGCTGTATCCCGCCCGCCTCGCCGCGCGCATGGAACCGGTCGAAGCATTGCATGGATTAGGAAACTAGCTTGCTCTCGCCGAGGACGGCGCTGTGAGCAAGCCAATATTAGGAGACTAAAATGGAAGTTACGAAAATTACAGATGCCACACGAATTTATAAGATCGGCGAAGTGGAGACCCGCGCGTTGCGCGGCGTGAATCTCGCCATCGAGAACGGGGAATTCACCGCGCTGGTCGGACCGTCCGGTTCGGGCAAGACCACACTTCTGCAACTCATCGGCTTGCTCGACCAGCCCACCAGCGGAGGCGTTTCGATCAACGGGCAGGATGCAACGCATCTCAACCGTAACCAGCGCGCCGATCTGCGCAAGAACGCCATCGGTTTCGTGTTCCAGTTCTTCGCGCTCATCCCAACGCTGACCGCATACGAAAATATCGAGATGCCTCTTTTGTTGAACGGCACAAAACCCGCCGACCGCAAGAAACGCGTCAATGAAATGCTGGAAGCGGTGGGACTCACCGACCGCGCCCATCACCGCCCCGACCAACTCTCCGGCGGACAGCAACAACGCGTCGCGGTCGCCCGTGCGCTTGCCACCAACCCCAAACTGATCCTCGCCGACGAGCCGACCGCGAACCTCGATACCGAGAACGGCAAGCAGGTCATGGACATCATGCAGCGCCTCAATAAGGAAACCGGTGTCACGTTCGTGTTCGCAACCCATGATCCACGCGTCATCAGTTATGCCAAGCGCGTCGTCACGTTGGAAGACGGCTTGATCGTGAAAGACAGCAAAGTCAACGGAAGGACCTAGGGCAGCAGAATGAAGAAAATAATTATTATCGCGCTTGCCCTGATCGCATCGTTTTTGAACGCATGCGCCGGGAACAACGCGCCGACTGCCATTCCGACGATCGTGTTGGATGGCGGCAATACATCGCCAACCGATAACAACGGGGACAATGCCAGCAGTGTGACCGCCTCGGCTGTGATCGTCCCGGTCAACGACGCGCGGCTGTCATTTTCGTCTGTCGGGCGCGTCACATCGGTGGATGTGAAGGTCGGAGATACCGTCACCGCAGGGCAAACGCTGGTTAGGCTCGACACGACAATTCTGGAGGCAAGAGTCCGGGAGGCGGAGGCGAATCTAGCGGCGGCGCAGGCGCAAGTCCGGTTCTTGATGCGTCAAAAAACGGATCAAGTCCATTTGGATGAAGCCAATGCCGAAGTCGAGCGGGCGCAGGCATTGCTCGACTCCGCAAATGCGACCCTCGCGGCGCAGTCCACGCTCACCGCGCCGTTCGATGGAATCATCGTTTCAGTGGACATTGCCCCTGCTGAGGTCGTGGTGCCCGGGCAGGCGGTGATCGTGCTGGGCGATCTTTCGAGTTTTCAAGTCGAAACTACCGACCTCAGCGAGCTCGATGTGACGAAAATCCAGGTCGGGCAGCCCGCAACGATCTTCATCGAAGCGTTGAACGATGAATTTGCCGGCAGTGTGGCAGACATCGACCGCATCGGTTCGACGCTCGGCGGTGAAGTGGTCTTCACCGTGACTCTCACCCTCGACCAACAACCGGAAGGTTTGCTTTGGGGCATGAGCGCAGACGTTGAAATCCAGACGGGCGAGTAAAATGAATCGAACTCGTTTTGTAATTTATATCGTATTGATCGTTGCGCTTGCAGTGGGTGTTCTTCCTGCGCGAAATGTTTTCGCTTCATCGTCAGCGCAGGAATCGGTTGTCGCCTCGGCTGTTTTCGTCCCTGCGCAGGTTTCTGAATTGGGTTTCGTTACCTCGGGGATGGTCAAGGAAGTGTTAGTGAAGGAGGGCGATCCGGTGAAGGCGGGCGATGCGCTGATTATGCTGGACGCGCTCGACTTGCAATTCAACGCCGCCGCGGCGGAAGCCGCGCTCCGCTCCGCGCAGGTCAACGCGGAACTTCAACGCTATGGGCGCGTGAAAGAACGCCGCAACGGAAAGATCTTCTGGACGCAACTTCCGAAGGAATACATCGAGATCGCAGATATTCAGGTCCGGCAGGCGCAAGCCGCGCTGGAGATCGCTCAAGCGGCGCTCGCGCAGACGGTACTCGCCGCGCCGTATGACGGAGTCATTGCTTCGGTTGACGTTGCTCAAGGTGAATTCATTCAACAAGGGCAGGTTGCTCTCACGCTTGCAACTTTGAATAACTTGCACGTCGAAACGACCGATTTGAGCGAACGCGACATTATGAAAGTAAGCGTCGGAGATTCAGCAAATGTATTCGTGGAAGCGCTGAATCAAAATATCGAAGGGAAAGTAATTGCCGTCTCCCCCATCGCTGACTCGGTCGGCGGTGATGTGGTGTTCAAGGTGACGATTGAATTGGATGAACAACTCGACGGGTTATTGTGGGGAATGACCGCAGAAGTGAATATTTCCAAATAAAAATGCAGGGGCGGGGTTATCCCGCCCCTACAACCGCATTATCGGGGATTATCAGCAATGACTTTTCTCAACACCGAAAGCAATTGAGTCCAGCCCGAGCCTTTTTCCACGTAGGCATCGCAACCGGCATCCATACCGCGTTGCTTGTACACATCATCTCCGTGAACAGATAGCAAGATAACGCGCGGAGGGTCCGGCAGGGCTTTTAATTGGCGGGTCACGGCAAACCCATCGGTGTCGGTTAACTCAATATCGAGGATGACCAGATCGGGCTTCAATTCCATCGCCTGCTTGATCGCATCCAAACCTGTGGGCGCGTCGCCGACAACCGTGAGACCTGTTTCATCCTCGATGAGCCAGCGTAGACCCTCGCGCACAGACTGGGCATCGTCCACGATCAGGATGCGCGATTCGGGCGGGTGCATTCTCATTGAAAAAGACCTGACAGGTTTTCACAACGCGTTGTTTTATCGGGAAACCTCTGATTCGTACGCGTCGTGACGGGCATAGGTCACGATGAAACCTGTCAGGTCTGCATTATTTACGGTTTGAACGCGCCGATGACCATCTGCGACGCGGACGAGGCGGGATCGCCTTCGCCCCACGCGAGGAAGAGGGTATCTGCCGACGCAACCGCAGCCAAATTGAAATTAGAGAGCGACGCGTCGAGGTTGAATCCGTTGGCGGGTGTATCCAATGCCCACGTTCCCGTTTGAGGATCGGAGGCGAGGTGGCGCAACTGAACTTCGAACTTGCCGGTGCCATCATCTTCAAGCCATGCAACATAAGGCACGTTGCCAACGAAGACAATGATCGGCGTGCGGGCATCGTGGTTCGGGTCAACGTTGAGGCTGCCGCCGACCTGAATGAAACTGTTGCGCGTGGATGTGTCCAACCGTGAGACGAACACCTGCCACTTGCCGTTCTGCCCGATCTCGGGCCACGCGATCCACGGCACAGTGCTTTCGCCGGGGATGGTGCTTCCCGCCGCCATCGAAGCATCTTTGGCGTCGTTCAACGGGTTGATGTTCAACGCGCATTTCGTTTCATCCTCCGGCGGGCAAGCAGGGACGTTGATCCATTTGAATCCGCCGGGGGTGTTGGGGTCGGCAACGCCGCGCGCCGTGAAAATGCGGCTGGGGCGGTCGCGTCCGGTTTCGTGCCACGTCACCCACGGGACAGAGTTTGCGGTTTCGGCGAACACGACCGTCGGATGAAGAGAGATGCGGAAACGGTCCACGTTGAGAGTCTGCTCGCCGTCCGCTTTCACTTCTCCAACCGTGATCCATTTGAATCCGCCGATGGCTGTATCGTCTTTTTCACCGCGCGCTACGAAAATTTGCACGGAGGAGGGATTCACATCGGAAACTTCCTCCCAAGCCACCCATGGGACAGGCGGCGCGCCCAATTCGGTCGAACCGCCCACAATGAATGGATCCGTTCCGGCTCGATCCGTCGCGATATTCAGGCTGGCTTCCCCGCCGCCGCGGTCTTCTCCCGCTTGTTGCCACAGGCCGGTGTCCGCATTGAAGCGGCTGGCAAAGATCTGCGAAACATTTCCAAAACCGGGGCTTGGCTCCGACCATGCCATCCACGGCACGGCACGGTTTTCACCGGCGATGGTGACGGTGGGTTCATCGGCGATTACGTTGGTGTGGATGTTGGCGGACGCGCCAAGCGGAGCGAATGCATCTTCTCCGATCAAACGGCTCGCAAAAATTTGTCGCACGCCGCCCGAAGAATTTTCAGCCCATGCGATGAGCAGATTATTGGCATTATCCAGCGACAATGATGGACTCTGTGCGGCTTGTGTCGCATCACGGTTGACAGTGCCAACAATGTTGAACGTTGGTCCAGTCGGCGCGGGAGGCTGGGTGGCAATCCCCTCTGTCGCCGCGGGCGGTTGTGTGGAGGTCGCTTCCGCTCCCCTGCACGCGGCAAGGAGCAGGCTCGCCATCACCAGGATGGAAAAAACTTTTGTTTTCAGAAATTTAGTCATTGTGATTCTCCTGTTGGTCTTATGGCTGAGGGGCTGGATCAACCCAAGTAGTGCCTTTGACCGATTTTGGATCTGAACTTGCAGGGGGCTGAGTGGTACCGCCGCCGCGCGTCAAGCCGCGCACATCGCCATCGGGCAGCACCACCCAGCCAGTCACGTAGTCCACGCCGTCAACGGTTTCATCCAACCGCCACAAGCCTTCAGGCTCGGTCACCACCGAAACGCTAAAGTTCAACGCGGATCCACCAACAGGTGTAAACGTTCCGCTGAACGAATCCGCGGCAGTGGTTGCATTGAGAGTCGCTCCGTCCGCGTTGGTCAGGTCGAGCGAGTTTCCGTTCGCGTTGCCTTTGAACCACTCAGCGACGGCAAGGCCGTCACACACGTAGGCAGTCACTGTCCCATCGGTATGCAGGACAACCGCTATGAACGCATCCGAGCCGTCCACTTTGCCCGCGAACGCCCCGCTGGGAGGAGTCGCTCCTCCGCAAGCGGCGAGGAGCAGGCTGAACGCCAGCAAAATCGCAACAATGTGTTTTCTAAAAAACATTTTCATTCTATCTTCCTTTTGCTCAAGCCGCCGTCCTCGGCGGCGAGGACGCCGCCGAGAGCAGAGACATAATTACTACGGATTGACCGGCTCCGTCTTTGCATCGATCGAGAGCAGGAACTGCAAGAGCGCTTCGCGGTTCGCCGGGTCGTCGAGCAAGCCGGTCACGCCGCCGGCTTCGCGGTGCGTCTGGTTTTCAAGCACACACGCGAGCGTGAGGCACGAGCCGTTGTGGAAGTACGGCGGGAAGGCATAGATGCTCAACAGTGACGGCGGGTTGTAGCCCAACTGTCCAAGCGCTTGCGCGTTGTTCGCGTTCTTTTCGAGCGGGTTGGCGGGATCAAACGTGCCAACGATTTGCAGGAACCGTGAGAGTTGTCCAACGGGTGGTTCAGGCGGCGCGCCCACCGTGACCGTTTCAGGGAACGGTGATACGCGCGCGTAATCCACTTGCGGCGTAGACCACTTCGGTCCGCCGTGGCACGCCTGGCAATTTGCCTGCGTGAACAACTGACGACCCAATGCGATTTGCTGTCCGAGTTCACTATTGGGATCAACACCGCGATGAGGCGACACTGGCGACGGGGTCTTGAACTGCGTCCACGCGACGATGGCATCCCACGCGCCGAATCCTCCCACGTGCAGTTGGACTCTGCCTGCGTTAGGCGGATCGAACGCCTTGACGTTCGGGTCCGGATCAGTCGTCCCTTGCAACACGATCAAGCCTTGTCCGCCGGAGACGCCGCGAATGTTCAACTCGAAGTCTTCGAGTTCATCGAACACGGCGGAATAATTCAACACGCGCTGATTGCCGGTGGGATTGGTGAGAGCGAACATCCCGTTCAACGGAATGCTCTTGCGCGGACCGGAGGCAAACGCCCAGATCACGCCGTCGCTCAACCCGTCGGGGTGGCAGCTCGAACACGCCTGCCAGCCTTCATTCGACATGCGCTCGGCGACGCCTTCGTCGAATTCGCCGCGCGAGGAATGGAAGAGTTCATTCCCTGCGAGGAATTTGGCGGCGTCAGAGCCGGGGGCGGGTAAATCGGCGGATTGGATGCGACCAGTCTCCACTTCGGGTGAAGCGGTTAAGTCCACCACTGAAACGTCCTTCGAGATGAAGTTGTAGACGTAGGCGCGCGTGTCCGCGTTGTTGATCACGATCCCGCGCGGGTTCTTGTGCACTTCGATCAACGCGACCTTGGTCGTGTCGCCCTCGGCGGGAACGGACACAACGCTCGGAACGCCGTTGCCGTCGAGCGCGATCTTCACGAGCACATCGCTCGCCGAAGAAACAACATAACCGTCGTTGGAGTTGTGCTTGAACGCAACCGCCCACGGATTTGCGACGAACAACTTCGGTGTGAATGTTTGCGCCTTTACTGCGGCATGAAGGTTGATCGTGCCGCCCGGTAGTTCGGTCTTACCCGCCACATCGAACACGGAGAGGAACGCCTGTGTATCCACATTGAATTTCACAGGTCCTTCCGGCGACGCGGCGACGTTCGGCAGATAGCCGCGTCCGTTCTTCAACACGATGGACTGCAATTGATTCGGATAGGCGAAGGTCGGATCAGCCGCTGTGCCGCCGAACGCGGTGCGATCCGCGGCGAAGCCTGTATCATGTGCGGCAAGTGTGATCACGCCTTGGATCTGCGAATCATCCGTAGTGGAAAGTACGAAAACTTTGCCTTCACTGCCCTGATCGAGACCCGGTCCGCCGGAGGCAGTGGGCTGTGAAAGGAATTGAGTCACATAGACGAATTGTTGACCGGCCCCGCCGTTGTTGTTGGTGATCGCCACGCCGCGCGGCTGCACGCCGGGGATGTTGATCGTGGCAACGACAGTTCTGCTTGCCGTATCAATAATCGAAACCGTGTTCGACGCGGAGTTTGCCACGTACGCGCGCGCGGCATCCGGCGTGAGGGCGATGCCGTACGGTTCAACCCCGACGGGGATGTCTGCCACTTTGCTTTGGGAGGCAAGATCAATTACCGACACGGTCGCGCTGGCTTGGTTGGTCACGTAGGCGAATTTCTTATCGGGGGTAATGACCACGGAACGCGGTTCTTCACCGGTTTGAATCTCCGTCAGTTTGGCGTTTGCATCGCCCGCCACATTAATGAGCGAGACCGTTCCGTTCAATGTGTTCGCGACGACCAGCAGCGCGTCGTCGTCGCTGATGGCGATGGGACTGGAATAACTTGCGTTCTTCGCGATCGCCGCGTTGCCGGTAACTTCAGACGGCGGCGTCCCTGTGGGTTCGGCTCCGCCCCCGCAGGCGCTCAAGAACGCCAGCACTCCCACCATCACCACCCGGAAGAATGAATTGAACTGTTTCGATGGCATAATCTTTTCTCCTCTGCAAAATAATTGCTTTGTATTCCAATACAAAACAATCAACGCGCCATGGGCTGGCGCACGATCCACTTTTATACACATCCAATCATAGAGGAAAGCCTCTCCAAATCACACCGCCCGGGGAAAGGAAAGGAAAAGAAATTGGTTTGTCGGGGAGGCTAACTAAAGTTAGGAGGGAGGAAATTGAGGGTTATAATTGCGAACATGCAAGGAGATTTGAACATGAAATACAAAATCCGACTCGAAGAAACAGAAGAAGGTTTTGCTGTTTGGGTTCCTGGCTTGCCTGGGTGCTGGTCTCAGGGAGCAACGGAACAGGAAGCCATTGAAAACATAAAAGATGCGATCAAGACATATCTCGAGACCGTTGAAATTACGCTCAAAGGCAAGCAGACCCGCATGGTCGAGATACCAGTTTAACTATGCCAAAATTGGCGGGAGTTCAACACCAACGCGCCGTAAAAGCCTTTGAGAAAGCGGGGTTTCGCGTGATACGCGAAGGGAAACATACATCCATGGTTAAAGACGACCGCATAATCATCATTCCGCGTAATAATCCGATCAATGCCTTCACCATGGGCGGAATTATCAAGGATGCAGGGCTGACCATCGAAGAGTTCAAGAAGTTGTTGTAATTACCCACTCTCCAAATCTTCTCTATCGCACTATCACAGATTTTTATTTACCCCTGTTTCACCAGCCCATGCTTCACCGCGTACAGCGCGGCTTGAGTGCGGTCCTCCACATTCAACTTATCGAAGATCGTACTGACATAACCTTTGATCGTCCCTTCGGTTAAATGCAACGCCAGCGCGATCTCCTTGTTGCTTTTCCCCTCGGCGATCAACTTCAAAATGTTGAACTCCCGCGCGGTCAGGCTGTCGTGCGGAGCGGCATCCCTGCCGCTCACCTGCTTCATCAACAGTTGTTGCGCTTCGGGGTGTAGGGCAGGTTTGCCCGCCGCGGCAGAACGGATCGCATTTAACAACTCAGGCTTCAACACATCCTTCAATAAATAGCCAATAGCTCCCGCTTGGATCGCGTCGCGCACGCGCTGGTCGTCGGCAAACGTGGTCAACACCAGCACATGCGTCGATGGAACAGCAGACAAGATCTGCCGCGTGGTTTCGATCCCATCCAAGCCGGGCATCACCAGATCCATCAACACCACGTCGGGTTTGTGTTTTTTGGCTAATGCCAGCGCCGAATCGCTTTCACCCGCCATGCCCACCACGTCAAAGCCCGGCTCTTCGCTCAATAAAATTTGCAATCCTTCACGCACGATCACATGATCGTCCACGATCAACACGCGGATCGGTTTCATACACGGGTCTCCTTGAGGGGGATCAAAACTTCAACGAGGGTGCCAGCCCCGGGCGTCGATTCGACGCGCAGAGTCGCGTGGATCGCCTCGGCGCGTTCGCGCATCGTCTTCATCCCGAAGCCGCTTCCCCGCGAATCAGGATCGAAGCCGATGCCATCGTCGCTCGCCGAAAAACGGATCAAGTCCGGAACATCGAATCCGATGCGGATGACCGACTGGCGCGCGCGCGCATGTTTTGACGCATTATTCAGCGACTCTTGCGCGATGCGATAGAGACTCTCTTCTAGCCTCGCCTCTTCACCGGACCGTTTCACGGTTTCTGCTCCGAAATATTTTAACCCAGCCTCGTCCGCCTCCACCCGCACTTTGATGCCTTCGTGTGAAAAATCTTCCGCAAGCAATCGCAACGCGCCCAACAAACCGTAATGACGGATGCGTTCGACGCCTGTGAGGGTGACGGGAATATCACCCCCCTGCACTTCTTCGCCCGGACGCAACTCGAACAGCAACGAGCGCATCTCGCGCAGGGCGGTCTGGCTCAACTCGAGCAGGCGTTCCACCCTTTTTTCTCCTTCGCGCGGGTCGCGCTTCCACGCGGTCGAAATGGACTGCGCGATCAACGTCGAACTGAAGATCAACTGCGTGACCGAATCGTGCAATTCACGCGCCAGCCTCTGCCGTTCATGCAGGACCGCCAATTGCTGGCCGCGTTCATACAACAGGTTCTGTTGCATACGATGGTCAATCGCGATCGCCAGTTGCGCGGCAGTCGCGCGGAACGGGCGCAAACTATCTTCACTCCAGCGATGCACACCCGCGTGACTCAACACCACCAGCCCGATCCGTTGACCTCGCACCATCAGCGGAATCATCGCCAGCGCCAGCCGCCCGGACCCTTCCTGGATCTCGCGCAAAGATCGCGAAACTCGCGAGTCGGTCCGCACGTCTGAAATCGAAATCGTCTGGCCCGCATCCAACACGGGATCAAGTTCATCATATTCATAGGGCAGGCGTTCTTCCAATCGTTGCGATCCCGTCTGAGGAGACCAACGTCCTTTGACCAACACCGCCACACGCTGACCACGCGCATCAAACTCATAGAGGCAGATATTGCACACATATTCCCCGCCCGCCGCAACCTGATCGAGATACGCGTCGATCACTTCATCCACGTCCACCGATAGACCAATCCGTTGGCTTGTTTCATATAACATGCGCATCTCATCGAGCGCGTGCTGGCTGGCTTCGAACAAATTCGCATTGTTGATGGCGATCGCCGCGTATTGCGCAAAGAGTTCGAGCGTCTCGGCGTCGCGTTCGCTGAAGCGGTTCGGCGATTCATTGCCCAGCCCGAAGAAGCCGATCATTTCGTCGCCCCAGCGGATCGGAACGCCGATCACCGAATGGTTGGCTAACTCCGGCAGGGTCGGTTGATTCAGGTCGCCATAGCGGTCGAGGCGGATCGTCATCCCCGTTTTCAAAACATGCCCCGCCAGACCCACCCCGGGGAGCATCTCCGCGCCCATTTCCTCCGCAGGCATGTTGTGCACGGCGACGGTTTTGATCGCCGGTCCTTCGCTTCGGTCGACGACCAGCCCGATTGTTCCATGCGTGGCTTTGATCAGCGTGATAGCGCTTTCAAGAATGTTGGATAACAACGGCTCGAGCGCAAGGCCGCTGTTGATCGAGGCGATGACGCGTTGCAGGATGTCTGCCTGCCGTGCGGCATCGTCAAAGTTTTGTCGATCGGGGGAAAGGGAACTCAATGGTGAACTCAATCGGGTTATTCCATGAACAAGAAAACCGATCCGCGAATGCGCGAATTATAATGGTTGTTATCCAAATTACACGAAACGTCCCGCGGGCTTGTCCTGAGCGAAGGATCTGCCAAGCCTGCGGGACGAACCAACATTGGAGACAATTATGACCCTCCCCACCAAGATCACCGTCATCGGCGCAGGTTCGGCGTCCTTTGGCGAAAACACGCTCTCCGCCATCATGCGCTCGCAGCGACTCAAGGGTTCGTCGCTTGCGCTGGTGGATCGCAATGCAGAAAGTCTCGATATCGTTCAACGACTCGCAAACCGATTCAATCGCGAATGGCATTCGCAATTCACGGTCACCGCACACACCCATCATCGGGATGCGTTGATCGATTCAAACTTCGTGGTCAACGCCATCGAGGTCGGCGCGCGTGAAAATTTGTGGAAACGTGATTTCGAGATTCCGCTCGAATACGGCGTTCGCCAGCCTTATGCCGAAAACGGCGGACCCGGCGGTTTCGCCCATGCGGCTCGCAACATCGGTCCGATCATGCAGATCGCGCGCGCTATGGAACAGGCTTGCCCCAACGCGTGGCTCGTGAATTTCACGAACCCGATGATCCGCATTTGCGATGCAGTCAATCGATACACCAAGATCAAAGCGGTTGGTCTGTGTCATCAAATCTATGCGGGGTATGTGATGGTCGGTGTTGCACTGGCGAAGGATCTCGGAATTGAAATACCAGAAGGATTGACCGGGGTTCATGCGGCGGTGGATCAACACCCGCTTCAACATCGCGTGCGCGAGCAGATCGTTCCGCTCGTAGACATCCGCGCGGCGGGATTGAATCACTTCACGTGGATTCTCTCCATTCACGACAAACGCACGGGTGAGGATTTATACCCATTATTCAAAAAACGCTTCTATGAATTGGACGGGGGGTTTGAACCGCTGACCCGCGACGTTTTCTCCGCCTTCGGCTTATTCCCCGTCCCCGGCGATACCCACTTGTGCGAATACCTTCCGTGGATGAGCGACTCGCAAACCAAACCTTGGGAGCGATACAACATCCGCCTCTACGATTGGGAATTGTTTACCAACGTGCGCGAATTCGAATTGCATCGCCTGAATGAAATGGCAAATGGAAAAGCGACCATCGCAGGCTTGATCGATACCGACAGCGAAGGCGCGCTCGAAATGATCGAAACCATGGCGGGCGCAGGGAGTCACTATCACCTCGCGGCGAATCTTCCGAACGCAGGGCAAATTGGCAATTTACCCTACGGGGCAATCGTTGAAACACCGGTCCAGGTGAACGGCGCAGGGATTCATCCCATCCATGTTGGCGCGTTGCCCGAACCCGTTGCTGAATTATGCCGCAGAGAAGTTTCCGTAGCACAATTATGTGTGGACGCCGCCGTGGAAGGAAATCACCAGAAAGCACTGCAATGTTTATTGCTCGATCCTGTGATCACCGACATCGATGTTGCAAAAAAGGTATTGGATCGTTATTTAATGGAATACAAAGAATATCTTCCGCAGTTTTGGAGATAAGTAGGTAAATCCTTTATACAAGAGGATCGCCGCGCGAATCGCGCGGCGATTTTTGTTTTGATGACGTGTTGAATGCGGCGGACTTGAATAATACATCACTTCGTATTGTTTATCAATGGTTTCTCATGTTGAAACATGATGATTTACTTACAATTTTTTAAACAAATTCATGCTTCAAAACCCTTTACATAAATCGAATAATAGATATACAATCTGTATCGTTATAGTTCATCATCATTTGATTCAACGAATCAAATTCGAATCGATCATCGAACACTAAACAAAATGATGACGAATCACATAACACGATCAAGATAACGCCATATGATGTAGTAAAACATCTTGATCGATCGCGAAAGGAAAAGGACTCGACATGTATATCTGTGTTCTATCAAGCATACCGGATGATCCGAACGATAAGCCGTACGATCCGTCCCCGCATATGAACGGATTCAAATGGAAACATCATCCGATGCACCCGAAGGGTGTTGAAAAACAGATCCGCGAACTGATGAACGAAGGCGTGGATGTGTTTGTGAACCTTGTGGATGGCACAGCCGATGACCCGCTATCGGGCATCGGACTCGTATCGATCATGGAAAAACTCGGCGTGGCATTCACCGGCGCGGATTCAACCTTCTTCGATCCTTCGCGGCAGGAAATGAAAGCCTACGCCAAGAAATCAAACGTCCCTGCGCCGAATTGGGTGATGGTGGACCGCGTCGAAGATGTGGAACGCGTTGCGAAACGCTTACGCTTCCCGGTGCTGGTGAAACCGCCTCACGGGTACGCGAGCGTCGGCATCACGCGCGATTCACGCTGCGAGAACGTGGACCAACTCAAAGTGCAGGTGGGACGCGAGATCGAACAGTTCGGCCGCGCACTGCTTGAGGAATTCATCGAAGGGCGCGAGTTCACCTGTCTCATCGCTGAAAATCCCGATGACCCGAACAACCCCATTACGTTCAAGCCAGTCGAGTTCATCTTCCCGGAAGGCGAGTCGTTCAAACATTACGATATGAAGTGGAAAGATTACGAGAAGATGTCGGTTGCGCCGGTGAACGATAAACGTATCGAGAAGACTTTGCGTGAACAGACCGCGCGCCTGTTCAAAGCGATGCAAGGGAACGGCTACGCGCGTTGTGACTATCGCATGGCGGCGGACGGCACGCTCTACATGCTCGAGATCAACCCGAACTGCGGCATCTTCTACGCGCCCGAGGAACCCGGTTCCGCCGATTTCTCGCTGATGAACGACAAAGTGTACAACCATCACAAGTTCATGAAGTTGATCATCCGCGCCGCGCAGAACCGACGCGATAACATGATCGCCGCAAAGTTACTGAAGAAGGTGAAGAAGCAACGCGTGGAACAAATGGCTTATACCTAAAACCGTAATTGGTAAATGGTAATTGATGAGCGGATGAAATCATCCGCTCATTTTGTTTACCCCCTCCGCCCTTCGGGCACCTCCCCCAAATACGACGATTCATACTTTGAAGCCGTATGAAAAATTTTCATCGTCGTATTTGGGGGAGGCTGGGTGGGGGCTTTTGTTTATAATCAAACTATTATGGAGGCACCTATGCTCAAAAAGAAAATTGCATTCATCGGACCCGGCGTGATGGCGGAAGCCATGATCGCAGGGTTGTTGCACAAGAAACTTGCCAAACCTGAGAACATCACCGCGGCGGGTCCGCGTGTGGAACGCGGTACAGAGCTACAGAAGAAATACGGAATAAAAACAACCACAGACAACACCTCCGCCGCATCACACGCGAATGTGGTTGTGCTGTCGGTCAAGCCGCAGCGCCTCAGCGAAGTGATGAAGGGACTCAAAGGCATCCGTTCAGACGCGTTGGTGCTATCCATCATCGCGGGCGCGAATATCAAGAAGATCAGCACGGGCTTGAAACATAAATCGGTCGTTCGCTCGATGCCCAACACGCCCGGTCAGATCGGGGAAGGCATCACCGTGTGGACTTCATCCAAAGAAGTGACCGAAGAACAACAAGAAATGGCACGCGCCATCCTCGGCGCGCTCGGCGATGAAGTTTTCGTGGAAGACGAAAGTTACCTCGACATGGCAACCGCGCTTTCGGGTTCAGGTCCCGCGTATGTGTTCCTCTTCACCGAAGCGCTGATAGACGCCGGCGTGCACATGGGATTCCCCCGCCGCATCGCCGAGCAACTCGTCTTACAAACGATCAAAGGCTCCGCTTCGTTCTACCAGCAAGCGGCTCGTCACCCTGCGACGTTACGCAACCAGGTGACCTCCCCCGGTGGGACCTCCGCCGAGGCATTGTATTATCTCGAGAAGGCAGGATTCCGCACTGCCATTTCGCGCGCCGTCTGGGCGGCATATCAACGCTCGTTGGAATTAGGCAAGGAGAAACCGGGTCACATTGACACGAGCGATGAGGAGAAGTGAGTTCTTGACAACAGCAACTGTCCGTCTTACAATCCAAAAGAATTCGTAAGAAAGGAGATCAGATGTTACTTCGACTATCCTCCAAAGGTCAATTGGTCATCCCGAAAATCATACGCGAGTCCATGCGACTGAAGAATGGCGACCAATTTCAAGTCCGGGTTGTGGACGGCAAGATTGTCCTTGATCCCGTTGCAAAAGGTCTCGTTGAGAAACTGCACGGAAAATATGCAGCGCATAACATGCTGAAAGCGCTGGAAGAAGAGCACAAGCGAGAGATCGAGAATGAGTAGTGACTTTGTGCTGGATGCGTGGGCAGTAATCGCTTTCCTGCAGGGAGAGGAACCCGCCGCATCCCGCGTGCGCAAAGTGATCGAAGGCGCGCAGGAAGGTACTGCGCGCCTTTTTATTTCGATCATCAATGTTGGTGAAGTGTATTACCGCATTGGGAAATTACGCAATCCCAAAGAAGCCGATTCGGTGTTGAAGGATTTGTCCCTCCTCCCCATCGAGATCCTTTCTGTAGATGATGATATGGTTCTTGCCGCGGCGCGTTTAAAAATGGCGCATATCCTTTCCTATGCAGCTGCATTTGCGGCAGTCACTGCTCAACAAAAAGACGCAATTTTGCTCACGGGCGACCCTGAGTTGATTGAGTTGAAACGCGTGTTGCGAATTGAAAAACTTCGCAGATGATATGAATGTAAAACAATTCGCGCCCTATATCAATAACACAGATTACGAAGCCTCCTTAATCACGAGAAAAGTCTACGAAGGCATTCCTGATGAACAAGCCGAAAGGGATGATCTGATTCGCGTGATTGATGAAAGTAGGGAAGATTATTTGTATCACACCAGCCACTTCATTTTTATTCACATCCCAGCGGAAGTGGAAAAAGCATTGGCTGTGGCATAACAGGCTTCGGAACAACATACCTCAGGAGCGGACTCTATGTCCGCTCGCTTGTTTTATAATTCGGGGTGTTCAAACTGATTACTGCTCACTATGTCACTGATTACTGTTAGTTCCCTCTCCAAATCCTTCGGCGCGGAAGATATCTTTTCTGGCGTCACCTTCTCCGTTGCAAAGGGCGCGCGGCTTGCCATTGTGGGACCGAACGGCATCGGCAAGACGACCCTGTTGCGCATCCTCATCGGGCAGGAAGAACCCTCAGGTGGAAAAGTCACACGCGCCAAGAATCTCCGCATCGGCTACCTCTCACAGGAAGCGGATTTTGAATTGCAAGGCGTGTTGTGGGATGTGTGTCTCGAGCCTTTCGCCGATCTGATTCGAATGCAAAGCGAGTTGGAAAAACTCGAAGGCGAGATGTCAGACCCCACGAAGCGGGAGCAGGCATTGGTCCGCTATGGAAGCGTGCAACACACGTTCGAAGAACGCGGCGGATATATGTATCCCATCCGCATCAAGCAAGTGCTCACAGGCTTGGGGTTCGACGAATCCGATTTTCACATGTCGCTCGATCATCTGTCGGGCGGACAACGCACACGCGCACATCTCGCGCGTCTGTTGTTGTCGAATCCAGATCTGCTGTTGCTTGATGAGCCGACGAATCATCTCGACATCAAAGCCGTCGAGTGGCTCGAAAGTTATCTCACGCAATGGGAAGGCGCGGCGGTCATCGTTTCGCATGACCGTTATTTTTTGGATCACGCCTGCAACGCGCTGCTCGAAATGGCGATCAGCGGCTCGGAATATTATCGCGGCAATTACACAACCTATTTGAACGAGCGCGAGATCCGCTGGAACCATCGCTTTGAAATTTTTGAAAGCGAAAAAGAAAAACTGCTCAAGGAAGTCGAATACATCAAGAAAAATATTTCGGGGCAGAACACATTGCAAGCCAAGGGCAGGTTGAAACGCCTCACGCGCACGTTGTTTGCCATCGAGCGCATTGGCTTGGAAGCCGCGTTGAACACGAACTGGAGTCAAACAGACATTGCGCAGTTCACGCCCACGTCCACGTATGGCGTGGAGGAAGCCGAGCAACGCGTGCGCGCGCTGAGACCTCCGCAACGCGTCACACCTGATCTGCATTTGCATCTGCGCTCGACGAATCGTTCGGGCGACCTGGTGATTCGCACGAAGAATTTAAAGGTGGGCTATCCCGCCGAAGACAGCATCCCCGAAAAATTTCTTTTCGCGGCGCCCGACATTGAATTGAGACGTTTGGATTGCGCGGCGTTGATCGGACCGAACGGCGCGGGCAAATCAACATTTTTGAAGACGATACTCGGTTCTCTCGCCCCTTTGGCTGGTGAGGTGATCCTCGGCGCGAGTCTACACGTCGGCTATTTCGCGCAGGCACACGAGGGACTCGACCCGGAGAAAACCGTGCTGGATGAGATCATCGCGGCGTCGGGAATGCTCCCGTATCAAGCGCGTGATTATCTTGGCAAATATCTCTTCTCCGGCGATGATGTGTTCAAGCTCGTATCCATGCTCTCCGGCGGCGAACGCGGACGACTCGCCCTCGCCAAACTCGCCTTGCAAGACACAAATTTATTGTT
This sequence comes from Chloroflexota bacterium, assembly GCA_040753755.1. Lineage (GTDB taxonomy): Bacteria > Chloroflexota > Anaerolineae > Anaerolineales > Villigracilaceae > Defluviilinea. Next base: position 309,696 of record JBFMDB010000002.1, on the reverse strand, counting down.
GCTCGACGAACCGACGAATCATTTGGATATTCCCTCACAGGAAATTCTGCAATCTGTGTTGGATTCATACAAAGGGACGATTTTGCTCGTCACACACGATCGTTATTTGGTTGACGCGCTTGCGACTCAAATTTGGGAGATCGATCCTGACGAATCGCAGATGACAACGTTCAACGGAACGTACTCTCAAATGAAAGAGGAACGCGAGAAACAAGCTGCGCGTGAAATTGAAAATATCAGTAGGGGCGGACGGCCGTCCGCCCCTACACGCGAACGCAAATCGTCTTCCAACAAAGAGGAACGCCGCCGCGTTGCCCAATTGCAGGAACTCGAAAACGCCATCTCCGAACTCGAAGCGACGCTGGCGAATTTGTCCACGCAGTTGGAGAGTCCGTTCGTGAAGCCCGCCGAAGCCGCCAAACTGGGAACAGAGTATGAACGCGTGCAAAAAGAGATGGATGCGAAGTTGGGTGAGTGGGAGAGGATGCAAGTACAATAACAAAATAGGAGATATAAATAATGCCCGAACCCAAAACCTGTCCCAAATGCAACGGTGCGATGACGCAAGGCAGGATCATGAAGTACAACGAATACTCCGCGCGGAATCAATACCTATACGTCTTCGCGCCGGATGACGATTCGGGACCCGACCTCTCGAAGATGTTTTCAGGAAAGCCGTTGTCGAAGGACCGCAAAGCGCTGGTCGCATTTGCGTGCAACGAGTGTGGGTTCACGGAATTCTACTCTCAAACGGTAGGGTGACCATGCAAATCCATTTTCTCAGACACGCCACGTTCATATTGAAATTGAAGGGCGCCGAGCTCTTGGTCGACCCCATGTTGAGCCCCGCTGAAAGCATGAACCCCATTGGAGGTGCCGCCAGTAACAAGCGTATCCCAATGGTGGAACTGCCGCTCAGCGCAGAAGAGTTGACAAAGGTTCTGAGCCGGATTTCAGCCGTGCTTATCTCTCATAGACATCAAGATCATTGGGATGCGCATGCAAAAGCACTTCTCAGCAAAGACATTCGAATATTTTGCCAGCCGGAGGATGAAGCCCGTATACGTGCAGATGGGTTCAAGAACGTCACATCGATTCAAAGCGAACACATCTGGCAAGGGATTACACTACATCGCACCGCCGGCAGGCATGGGAGCGGGGAAATCGGCAAGAAAATGGGTGCCGTTTCGGGCTTTGTCATTACCGCAGAGGGCGAACCCAGCCTGTATGTCGCAGGCGACACCATTTTATGCCCGGAAGTAACCGATGCATTGCAGAAGCACAAGCCTGACGTTATCGTGGTCAATGCTGGCGGTACAAGGTTCCTCACAGGCGGACCCATCACCATGACGTCAGAGGATGTCGCTGGCGTGTGCCGCTCTGCTTCATCATCTGCTCGTATTGTCGCTGTTCATATGGAAGCGGTCAATCATTGCGTCGAGACCCGAGAGGATCTGAGAAAGTTTCTTGAAGAGGAAAAACTGCTGGAGCAGGTGTTGATTCCTGCTGATGGCGATCTGCTCACATTTTGAGAAACCACCGGGGAATATGCGTTCCTCCAGTTTGTGCCCATGGAAGGGGGTGAGGGGAAACAAACAGGAAGTTACTCCGCCTCAAAACAAGACGATTGTTAGGGGTATTCATGCAGCAGGGTGCTATGCTAATACCAGATATGCGGACATTCGGTTCTGAAAGGAGACACTCATGTCTTGGAAGAACCAGTTGCGAAGCGACTCCACCACGTGGTTAATTGAATCCGAAAACCCCGGCGTGCGTTATCTCGCAATGCGAGACCTGATTGACCTTTCCCCTGACGACAAGAAATTGAAATCTGCCCGTACGTTGGCTCACAAAGAGGGACCGATCGCGCACATCCTGTCCAAGATGGATGAGGAGGGATTTTGGATGAGACCGGGGACGGGCTATGGACCGAAGTACAAGTCCACGGTGTGGGCGTTGATCCTGCTGGCGCAACTGGGCGCGTCGGTGAAAGAGGATAAGCGCATCCGGCTGGCTTGCAAGTATTATCTCGATCATGCCCTTAGCCCCGGCGGGCAACTCTCCGCAATGACGAACAATTCCCCCTCCGGGACAGCCGATTGCCTGCAAGGGAACATGCTTTGGTCATTGATGGAGTTGGGAAACGAAGATAATCGCATGGATTCGGCGTACGAATGGATGGCGCGCACGGTCACCGGCGAGGGAGTCGCGCCGATGAAGGATAAACATGCGGAGGTACGGTATTTTGCTGGCAAGTGCGGACCCACTTTCGCGTGCGGGGCGAACAACAAACTGCCGTGCGCGTGGGGCGGGGTCAAAGTTTTACTAGCGCTGGGCAAACTGCCCGTCGAGAAACGAAGCGGGTTGACCGAGCGGGCGATCCGTCACGGTGTGGAATTCTTTTTCAGCGTGGATCCATCCACAGCAGATTATCCCAACGGTTGGGGTGAAAAACCGAGCGGCAATTGGTGGAAGTTCGGTTTCCCCGTCTTTTACGTCGCGGATATTTTGCAGATCGCGGAAGCGTTGGTCGCGTTGGGATTCGGCAAGGATAAACGATTGAGAAACACGATGGAGCACATCCGCTCGAAGCAGGATGGGCAAGGGCGCTGGATGCTCGAATACAATTACGACGGCAAGACGTGGATGAGATTCGGGAAGATGAAGCAACCGAATGAATGGGTCACATTGCGGGCGTTGAAGGTGTTGAAAAGCGCGAGCTTGGCCGCGTAGCCTCGAAATACTTTCGGGGGAAGGTAACAAATCTAAATAGTCTTATAATCGCCTGCATCATTACATCGTGGAGATCATATGAGACCTACATTTCGGCAAAAATTTCGATACAGGTTCGATAATTTGATGTCGCGCGGCACGCCCGCGATGATCGGTATGTTGTTCGTGCTCTCGCTGGCAGTTGTGTTGGTGGCAGGCGCGATCATTTCGCTGACTGGTTTTGTGCAGGAAGGCGAAACCGGGCGACTCTCGTTCATGGAAGCCGCGTGGCAAAGCCTGATGCGCACGCTCGATTCGGGGACGATGGGTGGAGACACCGGCACAGGGTTTCGCGTGGTGATGCTGCTGGTCACACTGGGCGGCATTTTCATCGTCAGCGCGTTGATCGGCGTGCTGAACAACGCCATCGAAGGGCAGATGGAACGCCTGCGCAAGGGGCGTTCGCAGGTGCTCGAAACGAACCACACGCTGGTGCTGGGCTGGTCGGCGCAGGTCTTCACCATATTAAATGAACTGATGACCGCCAACGAGAACCAGCGCAACGCGCGCATCGTCGTGCTAGCGGACAAAGACAAAGTGGAGATGGAAGATGAGATTCGCGAACGGGTCGAGGTCAAAGGAAAGACGCGTATCATCTGCCGCAGCGGGAGTCCCATCGACCCGAACGACCTCGAGATCGCGAGTCCGCATGAGGCGAAAGCCATCATCATCCTGCCGCCCGAAAACGAAGACCCCGACACCGATGTGATCAAAACCGCGCTGGCGATCACCAACAACCCCGCGCGCCGCGCCGAACCGTATCACATCATCACGCAGATCCGCCACGCCAAGAACATGGATGTGTTGAAACTCGTCGGCGAAAAGGACAAGGTGCAAGCCATCCTCACCGGCGACCTGATCGCGCGCGTCGTCGCGCAATCCTCGCGTCAATCGGGACTTTCGGTGGTGTATACCGAACTGATGAATTTCGGCGGCGACGAGATCTATTTCAAACATGAGCCTGCGCTGGCGGGCAAGACCTTCGGCGACGCACTGCTCGCCTTCGAAGACTCAGCCGTGATGGGCATTCGCAAAGCGGATGGAAAGATTCATCTCAACCCGCGTATGGACGCGCGCATCGAAGCGGACGACCAGATCTTCGCCCTCTCCGCGGACGACGATACGATTCGTCTCTCGGATCCCGGCTTGATCCAGATCAACGAAGCCGCCATCCGCTCCGGCAGGAAACCCCAAAAACCCAAGCCGGAGAAATGCCTCATCCTCGGATGGAACAGAAGCGGCACGACCATCGTGCACGAACTCGATAACTACGTGCCGAAAGGTTCGCAGGTGACCGTGGTGGCTGATATTTACAATATCGGCAAACAAGTCCGTGCGCAGTGGGGAAAGTTAAAGAATCAAAAACTGAACGTGATGGAAGGCGAAACCACCGACCGCGACCTGTTGAATTCGCTCGGCGTGGAAGAATACGACCACGTCATTGTACTGGCATACAGCACGATGGAGCCGCAGGAGGCGGACGCGAAGACTCTCGTCACCTTGTTGCACCTGCGCGACATGGCGGAGAAGGATGAAACGCCGTTCTCCATCGTCAGCGAAATGCTCGACCTGCGCAACCGCGAACTCGCCGAAGCCACGCAGGTGGACGATTTCATCGTCAGCGAACACCTCATCAGTTTGATGATGGCTCAACTTTCGGAGAACGGCGAATTATTCGACGTGTTCACAGACATCTTCGACCCCGAAGGCGCGGAGATCTACCTCAAACCCATCAGCGATTACGTAACAATTGGAGAACCCGTTAACTTTTACACGGTGGTCGAGGCGGCGCGCCGCCGCGGGGAAACGGCACTGGGGTACCGAATAAAATCAGAAGCAGAAGATACAAGTAAATCGTATGGCGTGCACACCAATCCAAAAAAATCAGAGAAGGTTATGTTTAATCTAGAAGATAAGATTATCGTATTGGCAGAATCTTAGTTAGAACTTGACTGAAACATAGAAAGGGCAGTTATGATGAAACTTATGCGGTTATATTTTCTTGTTTTCATTATGGCTGTTTTCGTTAATGCATGTCAAAGCGAGTTCCAGGCTAATGAAACACAGATTTTCTTGAATCCGCTCCCGAGCAATACACCACCTCTTACAAAGACAACAAATCCTATTAAGAAATCGAGTCTCGAACCAACAATCACATTAACTCCAACAAGCGCGTTAGCACCAAACTCTACTCTAAGCCCGACGCTTATACCTACTAGTACGGAACAAAAAGTTACTACATCCCCTTCAAGTGAGGATACAACAAGTGGAGTAATAATAATTAATGTCAACAAAAGAGATGAGTATGTTGATTTACGAAATGATGGAACCGCTCCCCAAGATTTACGTGGATGGATTCTTGTTTCAGAACGTGGAAATCAAAGGTGTTTGCTTTCAGGAATTATCCAGCCTGGGGAAGTGTTGAGAGTCTGGGCAGGCACTACTCTAGAACCCGGATTTAAGTGCGGTTTTGATCAGAACATATGGAATAATAGTGAAAGTGATCCGGCTACTCTTTATAACGAAAAGGGTGAGGAAGTAAGTAGATATTAAGCGAGGTCGAGTATCAAGGCACAGTTCAAGGAAAATATCATGAAGACAACAATAAAAAAGAAAATATTTGATATGGTTGATTCATCCTACGACTCTGAAGATTCCAGTAGGTATTTCAATATCGTAATGTTAATTCTTATTTTACTTAATGTCGTAGCAGCGATCCTTGAAACCGATGCAAATTTATATTCTGGCTTCAAATTCCTTTTCAATATATTTGAGGCGACTTCAGTTGGGCTATTTACAATCGAGTATATATTCAGGATATGGAGTTGCACCGAGGATCCCAAATATTCTAGACCGATAGAAGGGCGTTTGCGTTTTGCGCTATCCCCATTCATGATGATTGACCTAATAGCAATTTTGCCTTTTTATATACCGATTTGGGGCATGGATTTGCGAATGATTCGGGTCATGCGACTATTTCGTTTGTTTCGATTGATGAAAATGTGGCGATACAGTAAATCACTTTCATTAATACAGAAGGTTGTCATTTCCAAAAAAGAGGAACTGAGTATAACTCTCCTTTCAGGAGCGATTTTACTTATAGTAGCTTCAAGCCTTCTCTTTTATTTAGAACATGACGCCCAACCAGACAAATTCTCAAGTATTCCAGCCGCTATGTGGTGGGGTGTAGTCACCCTAACAACTGTCGGGTACGGTGATATATATCCGATAACCGTATTAGGGAAATTCGTTGGTAGCCTTATTTCCCTATTGGGAATTGGCTTATTTGCACTTCCTGCAGGCATCATATCATCAGGATTCGCATCAGAACTTCAGAATAAATCACAAGAACTACAGATTTGCCCTCACTGTGGAAAACTCCTTCGTCCTGCAGGCTGATAGATGGTTTTTCGCGCAACTGTAGTTCTTTATCCTCGTAATCTGTATCGTGACCAAAGGGAGTTTGATTTTGATCGGAGCCGCGTTGGCGAGAATCGTACTCATCATCCTGCTATCGGGAATTCGGTTCATCCCCAACACACGCATCGGTATCGCGCAAACGCTTGCCACCGAGGAACAAGCGATCCAGTAGGGGCGGACACATCGGTCCGCCCCTACGATTATGTGCAAATCAATTTCACATTTTCAAGCCGCACGAATTCCCGAACGTTACACCTGCTTCGCGCGTTTTCTGCTTTGTTTGTGCTTGTACATTGCCTCGTCTGCCTGCGCAAGGAATTCCTCCATCGAAATTTTCGAGGCGGCATCCACCCGGATACTTCCCATACTGAAGGACAACGATTGTTCCGGTTCGGTCTGCTGGTTGTAAGCATCCAGGTGCTTTTGCAGGCGCGCTTGCATGCTGGCTAGGTCGCTGTCGCTCGCGTCGAGGATCAGAACCACGAACTCATCTCCGCCCAGGCGCCCGATGGTATCTGATTCTCGGAACGTTTTCGTGAGGATCCGGGCAAAACTGGTCAGAGCGGCATCCCCGGCCGCATGACCGAACGTATCATTGATGTGCTTCAGGCTGTCGAGGTCGATATAGATCAGGGAGGAGGAGTAGCCGGCACGCCGCGCAAATTTCAACATGTTCGTCGAGAGAATCATGAAACCGCGGCGGTTATGCAGACCCGTCAATCCATCGACGAGCGAGAGACTGCGCAACCGTTCGTTGGCATACTCCAGCTCCGAGATCTTTTCGTAGAGTTTATCCGCGAGCAATTGCAGATGTTCGCGCTGGAGTTGTCCGGTTTGAGGTAGTCTCGCCGGGGTAATGGGACTCTTCAGCGAGTCGTTCACTGCCCGTAAAATGGCTTGCGGCTCGACCGGCTTGCGAAGGATGTGCACCACTCCACTGGCTCGCGCCAGCGTGTGAATTTCCGTTTCATCGTAATTGGAGGTTTGAAAAACGACCGGTATTCCCCGTAAAAGCGGTTCCGCTCGAAGGCGGCGCACCAGCGTAAACCCATCCATGTGCGGCATCAGAATGTCGGTGATGATCAGATCGGGCAGTTCCATGTGCGCCAATTCCAAAGCCCGAACCCCATCCTCGGCTTCCAACAGGCGATGACCAAAATTACCAAGCAACGCAATGTATACCCGGCGGTCAGCGGGGTTGGCGTCAACAATTAAGATGGTAGCCATAATTTCGCCACTCGTACGGCTCGGACTTGTAAGATAGATCTGCCAACGGAACTTGAGAATCCTTCGGCCCAGACCCAGCCGTGAGTACGGTCGCAACTATAGCACAAATCGGCAGGAAAAAAAGGTTCCTTTCACGAGTCCGCCTGTGGTCCGCATTCCCTCGCGCTTTAAAGCCCGATCCCGTTCCCGTAAATCTCCCGGATCAATCTCGCATTTTCGACCACACGAGGATGATCGCCATGCAGGCAAAGCGTTTCCACCCGAACGCGATTCCCCTCGAATAAAATCCCATTTTGGATCAACTCCACCGCATGACGCGCAACCTCCTCAGGCGACTCGATGATCGCATGCGCTTCTTTACGCGAGACTAAAGTTCCATCCGGGTTGTATCTGCGGTCAGGGAATCCTTCGTTGGCAACGTTCAACCCGGCCTCGACCCCCGCTTCGATCAACCTTGAGCCTGCCAGCCCAACCAAAATTAATTCGCCATCGAACGTTTTCACCGCCCGTGCGATCGCCTCCGCCAGCGGACGATCTTTCGCCGCCTGATTGTATAACGCCCCGTGCGGCTTGACGTGACGCAGCTCCACGCCTTCGGCTTCCGCGATCGCGGCTAACGCGCTGACTTGATCGAGGATCAACGCTTCCACTTCATCCGCCGTCAGCGACATCTCGCGGCGACCGAATCCCTCAAGATCGAACCAACTCGGGTGCGCGCCGATATTCACCGCGAATTTTTTTGCCAAACGAACCGTCTCGCGCATGGTCTTCGCATTGCCGGCGTGGTATCCGCAAGCGATGTTCGCGGATGTAACGAGCGGCATGATGAGTTCATCGTTGCCGACGTTCTCGCCCATGTCGCAGTTGAGATCTATGGTCATGTTTAATCTATTCCTCGGTGGTCGGGTAGGGCGAAGCCCGTACCGAGGCCACCACGCCGTAAATGAATTCTTGTTTCAAGCCGTCTCTCGCAAATCTTTGGTCTCGGTACGGCGGCGGGGGCATTGTCGCATACCAAAGACTCAACGAAGCCCGCCGCCTACTCGACCAACGGAACATTATTCATCGACAATCCCTCCCAACCTAGCCATCAACTCTCGATATTTCTTCTGCGCCTTTGCAACGGTTGTCTCTCGAAATCTGATTTTACTTTTGCCCGGCGCGCATTGCGCGAGCAAAGGTAAATCTGCACTGGCAGTTGTGCCGATCTTGGGATACCCGCCCGTTGTCGGCGAGTCCGCCATCATTACGATGGGCTGTCCACTCGCAGGGACTTGGATCGCGCCTGTCGTCATCCCTTCGGAGATCAGTTCCGCTTGGCTTCGCTGAGTCAACGCCGCGCCTTCGAGGCGGTAACCCATTCTATCGGAGGTCTGGCTTACGGAATACTCACTTGAAAAAAATGTTTCCACGCTTTCATCGGTGAAGTATTTTTCCTGCGGACCCGGGATGATATCGAGAATAGGATGGTCACCGTAAACCGGACGCGCCGATTCGGGCAATGTCCGCGCGGCGAGATCGCTCAACGGACGTGACGAATCACCGGATCGCAACACATCGCCGGCTTGTAATCGCCTGCCGTCGAGTCCGCCGAAGCGGGCGCGCAGGTTGGTCGAAGCCGAATCAAGTGCAAGGTGCGTCTGAACGCCGCCGGCGATGGCGAGATATGCCCACATGCCGGAGTCCAGTTTGTTGAGTCGAATCGTCCAGCCCGCGCGCACGTAGTACGAACTCCACAGCGGAAAATCCCAGAGATAAATAGAGAGGCTGTATCCGGCGCCAGCAACCGCAATCACGCAATCGTGCAGGGCGCGCAATGTGATGTCACCCAGACCGACCTCAATGAGGGCGTGATTTGAGCTATTGCCTGCAAGCGCGTTCGCGGCATGGAACGCGAACGCATCCATCGGTCCCGATGCAGGCACGCCGAATCGTCTCCAACCTATGCGGCCCGCGTCTTGAATGGTTGCCAGCCCGTTGACTTCAAGAATTTCGAGAGACATGATTAAGAACGTCCCGCAGGTTTGATCGCAGGACGATGTTGGTTCTCCAAAACCTGCGGGACGGTTATTTCTCCTCAACAAATTTCACTTTATTTTATATTCCATCGGCAGTTAAACTGCCGATGGAACGGGCACAAACTTTACTTCATCGCCCGGCGCAAACAAGAATGGCGAATCAGATTTGGGGTCGAAAAGTTTCAAGGGTGTCCAACCGATCAAATTCCAGCCGCCCGGCGACTCAACGGAGTAGATTCCCGTTTGCGAACCGGCAATGGCGACCGTCCCAGCCGGGACGCGCGCGCGCGGCGTTTCGAGCCGCGGCAGCACGAGCGCGTCAGCGAGCTTGCCCATGTACGGGTAGCCCGGCGCGAATCCCATCATGAAAACCGTATAGATCTTTTCGCTGTGGATTCGAATGACCTCCTCGACGCCGAGGTGAAGATGGCTCGCAACCGCTTCGAGGTCTATGCCGTGTTCCCCGCCGTATCGCACCGGGATTTCGACTCGCCGCGGCTGGCGTGAGATTGTTTCCTCCGCTTGAGAGAGTTTCGCACGCAGGTGATCTTTGATCTGCGTGAAGGACAGGATCAACGGGTCGTAATGCACGAGCAGAGTGGCGTAGGCAGGGACGGCTTCAATGATTCCGTTGATCGAAGACATTTCAATTTGATCGGCAAGCGCATGAACTTGTTGGTTCGTCGCGAGGTCAATTTCATCCCCTAGGTGAATGAGTATTGCCGAGTCGCCAAGAGCAACGATCTTTGGTTTCATCTTTCAAACAAAGAAATGGATTCGATGTGATAGGTCTGCGGGAATAAATCGAAAGGTGTCACGTTTTTTAGTTTGTAACCGCCATGGACCAATCGCGCCGCGTCGCGCGCCAAGGTGGACGGATCGCACGAAACATACGCGATTTTCTGAGGCTTCAATCGGACGATGGCATCCAACGCATGACGTTCGATCCCTGCACGCGGCGGGTCGACGATCACGTAGGACAAATCGGCAATTTGTCCCACCAGACCCGGCAAAATTTCCTCTGCTGTACCTTCATACAGTTCCACGTTGTCAAATTCGTCAAGATTGACGACAAAGTCTTCGCAAGCAGATGCGGAGGATTCAACGCCGATCACACGTCCGCACTTGGGAGCGAAGAACGCGCTGAAAAGACCAACGCCGCAATAGAGGTCGAGCAATGTCGTGGACAGGGAAACGGGTAGACACGTAAACAGATGTTCGATCATCTTCCCTGCCATGACCGTATTCACCTGAAAGAACGACGCGGCGGATACTTTGAAATCGCGGTCAAGCACGCGGATGAAGATGTGATCGTTCCCTGCGATGACAACAGTATTTCCCTCATACACATGCGCGACGGAAATCTCCGCTTCGATCTCCAATTCGGGTGGTTCAGGCGAATCCGATTCGAGAACGAGCATCAGATCATCATCTTTTCCCGTACGCAGTGATACGCGTTCGAGATTTGTTTCAGGCTCGAATTCGAGTTGATGCCAGAAATCGTCGATGGCGGGTTCAGGGAGGTGACATTCGGTGATCGCCCTCACCCGCTTCGGCAAGCTCAGCGCGGCGCCTAACCCCTCTCCCGCGGGGAGAGGGGAAATGAATCCCAATTTTCCATTTTCGTCCAAAGAGAATTGAATGTGATTGCGGTAATTCCACGGAGTCGGACACTCGACCATTGGCTGAACAGATGGATTCTCTATTTTGCCGATGCGTCTCAATTGGTCGATCAGGATTTCAGCTTTGATCTCAAGTTGTTTTTTGTAGGGAAGATGTTGATAATGACATCCTCCACACGGCCTTACCCCCGGCCCACCCCTACGGGGTGCTTCGCGATCTCCCACAGGAAGAGGGGAGAAGAAGTGTTTGCATTTGGCTTGAATTCTATCTCTGGATGATTCGAGTATTTCAACAATTTCCCCGCGGGCGAAGTTTTTCTTTTCCTCCGTCACTCTCACGCGGACGCGTTCGCCTGCCAGACCGAACGGGACAAAGACCGCGCGGCCATCAGGCAAGCGTCCCATCGCATCGCCGCCGTAGGTCATAGTTTCAAGTTGAAGGTCAAAGGTTGCTGATCTTAGATCCATGTGATTTGATTATAAATAAAAAAGAGTCTGGGCAAGAAACCAAAACCTACCAGACTCTCTACCTTTTACTTTCCAACCTGCAACATTCAACTTTTCTTCAGATATTCTTCCATCGCGGCAAGTAATTTCTCAATATCCGCCATTTGAGTCTCGCCCATGTGCGCGATGCGGAAGGTGGATTCCTTGATGGGACCATAGCCGCCTGCGATTCGCATCTCGCGCTGTTTGAGGAAGGCGTTCAAGTCCGAGACGTTGATTCCGCGTTCGTTCTTGATCGTGGTCACCGTTTGGGAGCGATAACCTTCAGGCGCGTACATGGAAAGATCATGCGCATCTGCCCACCCTTGTACGCGCTCCGCCATCGCGGAGTGACGCGCAAAGCGATTGTCGAGTCCCTCGGCAAAGATGCGATCCAACTGAAAATCAAGTGCGAAAATGAGGGACATCGCCGGTGTGGCAGGCGATGAATCTTTCAAGCGATGCTTCTCCATGCGGACGAGGTCAAAGTACCACCCGCGATTCTCCACCGACTTGGCTTTTTCCATCGCCCGGTCAGAAACCGCTCCCAACGCGAGACCGGGCGGAAGCGCAAGACATTTCTGCGACGAGGTGAGCACCATGTCGAGTCCCCACGCGTCCATTTCGATTCTTGCGCCGCCGAGGGATGAAACCGCATCCACGAAGATCAACGTGTCGGGTGAAACCGCACGAACCGCTTCAGCGATTTCTTTCACAGGATTCTGTAAGCCTGTTGAAGTCTCGTTGTGTACGACCGTCAGGGCTTCGACTCCGCCGCGCAGGACGGCATCAGCCACCACGTCGGGTGAAGCGGGCTTGTCCCAGTCGAAGGAAAGTTTTTCCACTTCTTTTCCGTTGGAAACCGCGACCTCGTACCAGCGATCCGCAAACGCGCCGTTGACAATCGAAAGCACGCGCTTATTGACGAAGTTGCGAATCGCGGCTTCCTGCAAGCCGGTTCCAGAGGAAGCCGTGAGAAAGACGCGGTATTTTGTGTAAAAGAGACCTTGCGATTTTTCGGAGGCGCGGCGATAGATGGCTTCGAATTCCTTGCTTCGATGCGGAAGCATCGGCGCGGTCTGCGCTTGCAACACTTCGGCGGCTACATCAACGGGGCCGGGGACAAACATGCGCGACATAAAATCTCCATTTGGCAGATTGACAATCTGCCCCACGAACCTATTTCAAAAAGAACGAGAGCGCGACCAGCACGACGATAAAGAATCCTGCGAGTGCCCCGATGCGCTTCAAATCCTTTTTAACGTACGAGTAATCAGGATTGAATTCGGTGCGACTCGATGAAGAAGTCACGCTCACTACGGTAGATCGTTGTTTGTTTTTCTTTGCCATTCGATACTCCTCATTGTTTCATGTGGTGGTCGAGTAGGGCTGGATGGTTTTTCCAGCCCGTATCGAGACCAGAAATTTCCGTTACGAAAAATATTTTGCTTACTCACTACTGTGGTCTCGACACCGCACTTGCGCTCGGTGCAAGTGTACGACAGCGGACAAGCACCGCTGTCTACTCGACCAGCACATCAAAGAATTAGTTCTGCAACCGTCCAAATACGACAATCCGTTCGTCGTTGACCAGATACGGATAACACGAGATCAACGTCACGGTCGGGCTGCCGGTACTTGCCATCACTTCCACGGCCGTCGGTTCGACGATCGCGGTGCGATCCACAACGTACACATATTGTCTCTGCTGAGTGTACACGATGATCTGATCGCCGGGCACCAGTTTATCCAGATAGCGGAACAACTCGCCATACACATCGTTGTGCGCCGAGAGAATCACATTCCCGTTTTCGCCGGGATTCGCCGAAGCCAAATTCTGCCCGACTCCCTTTTTGAGTTGCTCCCAGCCATCCCCCAGCACGACGGGTGCATCGACACCGAGCGCGGGAATCTGCAAACGAATCGCCTGATCCGGCGCGGGCGTGGGAATCGGCAAATTCTCAAGCGACTGCACCATCGGGCGCAAATGCTCGGGAATCTCCTCGATGTTTGGGCGCGTATTTCCCTGCGCATCGGGCGGTGTATGTCCCGACGGAAGCACAACCGCCATCACCAGCGGCGTCGGCGTCAACTCTTCCTGCGCAAAAGCGGATGCGACCTCTTGATTGAGATCGCGCAAGACTCCAAATCCGCTGATGAGGACTCCGACGAGTCCGACCACCGCGAGGACTTCCACCGCCAACAGGACTCGGTCCATCACCTTTCGGCGCTTCGATTCCGGGACGGGAGGCTGGTCGCCGGTTTCCTCGAGCGTTTCCACCTCCGGTGCAGACGAAACCAGCGCGTCCGGCTCCACATTCACAACGCGACCCGTTCTTTTAAAGTGCTCCAGCCGTTCACGCCGCGCACCGCGCCGTTTCTCGATCAACAAGCGGCGTAATTCTTCTACAGATAAATCTTCAGGGGATTTTCTTCTTGCCATTGCGGTTGGGATTATACCGCATGGGATTGTCAATTCCTCCCACCCTCGTTATAATGTCAATCCTTCGGGCGGGTAGCTCAGTTGGTTAGAGCACTGCTTTGACATAGCAGAGGTCGTAGGTTCGAGCCCTATCTCGCCCACTGGGTTCGTAGACAGATAGATACGTAAACAAGTAAAATCGAAATGCGATGACCGAGACGAGTATGTGGTCAAGTCCCTGACAGGGAGAAGAGAACGAAGATTGAGAGTCTCTTCAAGGGAACTCCGCAGAAAACCGCTCGCGAGCGTGATACAGAAAGCTTTCAGCGATCAGCAATTAGTTGTCAGCGAGTAAGTGAAACGGGTGACTTCGTTATCAGTCCAAGAGATGTTTCGAGCGCGAGGAGTTCCCTCGCCATGCTCGGGACAATTCGGGTGGAACCGCGTGAATCAAATTCTCGCCCCGTGTTTGGGCGAGTTTTATTTTTAATTCGCCCTCACCCTACCCTCTCCCAAAGGGAGAGGGGAATCAAAGAAAGGAAGCGAACATGTCGCAACAAGTTCAGGAAAAATACGAAGAGTCGAATCTTTACAAGATTCGCCACTCTGCCGCGCACGTCATGGCGCAGGCGGTGCTGGAGATGTTCCCCGACGGGAAGATCTCGATCGGTCCGCCGGTGGAGAACGGGTTCTATTACGATTTCGACCTGCCGCGCAACCTCACACCCGAAGATTTGGAAGCCATCGAAAAGCGGATGCGCCAGATCGTGCAGGGCAAACATGAGTTCAAGAAGAGAGTGGTCTCCGCCGAGGAAGCGCGCCAAATCTTCAAAGATCAACCGTACAAACTGGAGTTGATCGAGGGACTCGAAAAAGGCGGCTTCGATGAGTACGGGAATCCGCTGAAGGAGAAGCCCGAGATCTCGATCTACCAGCACGACACGTTCGTGGACTTGTGCCGCGGTCCGCACGTGGCGAACACGAAGGAGATCAAGCAGGACGCGTTCAAGTTGATGTCCATTGCGGGCGCGTATTGGCGCGGCGACGAGAAGAACAAGCAATTGCAGCGCGTCTACGGCACGGCGTGGGAGAGCAAAAAACAACTCGAAGAATACCTGCACCAACTCGAAGAGGCGAAGAAGCGAGATCATCGCAAGCTCGGCAAGGAACTCGAAATCTTCATGTTCGAAGATGAGATCGGGCCCGGCTTGCCATTGTTCCTGCCGAACGGCGGAGTGATGATCGAAGAGTTGGAAAAACTCGCCAAAGAGATGGAAGACAAGGCAGGCTATGTACGCGTCCGCACGCCGAACCTGACGAAGGAGGATCTCTTCATTCGTTCGGGGCATCTGCCTTACTACGCAGAGTCCATGTATCCGCCAATGGAACTCGAGGGCGTGAAGTATTACGTCAAACCGATGAACTGCCCGATGCACCATAAAATTTTTGCATCGAAGGGACGTTCGTACCGCGACCTGCCGCTCCGCCTCGCGGAATACGGGACAGTGTATCGTTATGAAAAATCTGGCGAGTTGTTCGGTTTGATGCGCGTTCGGTCCTTGCAGATGAACGACGCGCACATGTACGTGACGGAGGATCAGTTCGAGCAGGAGTTCCTCGGCGTGGTCGACCTGTATCTCAAATACTTCGAGTTGTTCGGTATCGAGAAGTACGTGATGCGATTATCTCTCCACAGCAAGGCAGGGCTCGGCAAAAAATACGTGGATAACGAACGCCTGTGGCTGAAAACGGAAGACATGGTGCGCCGCGCCATGCAGAATGGCGGCGTCCCGTATGTGGAAGCCGAGGACGAAGCCGCGTTCTACGGTCCGAAAATTGACGTGCAGATCTGGAGCGTGATCGGGCGAGAGTTTTCGCTCGCCACGAATCAAGTGGACTTTGCCCAGCCCGCCCGCTTCGACCTGAAATACATCAACAAGGACGGACAGGAGGAAGTGCCGCTGTGCATTCACCGCGCGCCGCTCTCCACGCACGAGCGTTTGATCGGCTTCCTGCTCGAGCATTACGGCGGCAACTTCCCCGTGTGGCTTTCGCCCGAACAAGTTCGCGTCATCTCGATCACGGACAATCAAAACGAGTACGCGGAAAACATTGCGCGCCAATTGCGCGAACACGGCATCCGCGCCCACGCGGACGTCAGCGCGCAACGCATGAACGCCAAGATCCGCTCGGCGCAGTTGATGAAAGTGCCGTACATGCTCGTGGTCGGCGACAACGAGATGAAAGCGGAGCAGGTATCCCTGCGCGTGCGGGACGGAAGCCAGCAGAATAACATCCCGCTGGGCGAGTTCCTTGCGCGGGTTAAGGATCGGATCGCGAGGAGGGCGAAGGAGCTGTGAGTACTGACCATTGACGATAGACAGTGGACAATAGAAAACTGGAGAGTCTTTTGACTCTCCAGTTTAGATTCAAATAGAAAAGCAGGGTGTTTTATCCTACGGGACTGGGAATAACGCTTTCTCAAAAAGATCTAAAATCTCCGGCGGTGGAATATCCATCTGTTCGACAGGTAGAAAGGTTTGCGTGTATAGGATGTTCTCCGTCCCATCGGGGTTTTCCACGAACGATTGAACTTTAACTTGCTGGCCGGTCTCCATATTGATCCAGACACGCCGACCAAAATCGCACATGTTATAACACATCGAAATCAACAGACAGGGCGAGCCGTCTTCGCAGGCGGTTTCCTCGCGCGTGACATACTCGCCATTCTCCGATGCGTAATCCAAATCCAGCAGAATCCAATCCAGCGAGAGGCGATACATGGGGAATTCCATCGCTTCACCAGTAGCCAGATTCACAGTGTGGCTGCCAACGGAGATACTTTGCTGAAGAATATCCTCACCCTCGCTCCAATGGATAACAACATTCCGCGTCACCCAGCCTTCGGCGTCAACCTCGAACCATTGCTCCTCGCGATAATACGGCGGCGGATAATCCTGCCCCGGCTGGAGATTTTCGGTGACGATCTCGCTGACCACGCGCACCCAACTCGGACCTTGGAGGATGGATTGATTGAATTTTTCGGTCAATGCCTGCGCCTCCAAAAAGATCGGAGCCTGCGACATGAATTTCGGTTCAGGCGCGGATGTGGGAGTTGGCGCGGCGGCGGAGGCGGGCAGGTCAGCGAACATGGAGTTGACAACCTCAAACTCCAAAGCCCACGAACCGAAGGCGTCGTAGAAGATCTTCGTCACGTCAATCTCAATCGGTTCGTTGGGCATTTCGGAGAACGACAGCGAGGCGACGATCTTATTATTTTGAAGAAGATTCGTAGATGCTCCGCCAGCCGAAGGCGAGAATAACATCACACCGTTCAGGTAGCCCTGCGCATCGAACTCGAAGAGCAATTCATTTGCGGTGGGTTTCCGAGCGCCGGTCAGACGCAAAAGATAACCATTCGCCTGAATTTCCCTGTTGAGCGTCAACGATTCGCCGATCTCCAAGGCGCGGGGATCGAAAGTGAACTTGCCGGGGTTTGCCGAAAGATCAAGCATGAGCGGCATCCTTGCCAGCGGCGGCGGAAAACTCACCAAGTCCAGAGTGATGCGTTCACCCGCCGGCAAGGGAACGGTCTGGTAGACGCGCGCCATGCTCATGTCCATTGCCTGAGGCGTGATGTCCGTCAGCGGATAAATCCTGCCCTGTGAATCGGTCATGGTCACATTCCACTGTCCGGCGACAGAATGTTCCGGCGTGTCGAACCGAAGCGACACTTGCAGAACAGTGCGGTCGCTGGAGATCTGCACATCCTCCAATACGAGCATCACGCCGCCGGCGCTCGCGCTTTCGACGTTATCCCATCCTCGAAACGCCAGTTTCACATCCCCAGTGGCAACATCCCAAAAGCGGATGATGGAAGGTAGATTTTTAGTGTAACTGGTCTCTAGTGTAGCAATGGTGTCTGGATCAAACCATCGCAGTTCTTTATAAATGACGCCATCATAAAAACCAAATGCGGACGACATTTCGCCCGTATCGGCATTCCACAGGCGTATCGCACCGCTCGCCGTGGCAATCTGATCGCTGTTTGGCGACCAGTCCAACGCGTCCACCGAATTGAAGTGCGCCCTGATGAATCCTTCGCAGCGATTGTTCCGCGCATTCCAAATGCAGACCGCGCCGCCGAAATGTCCGGAGGCGATGCGTTTTCCATCCGGCGACCACGCCACCTGCTGAGCGGGTTGCAGATCCTTATCCCACAAACGCACCCATTGATTTGTATCCACGCGCCAGCGGCGCAAGCCGTAACCGAGATCGCCGGTGGAGATCAGGCGCGAGCCATCGGGCGACCACGAGAGATCGAAGGGGGGAACAAGAAAATCCTCCAAGGAAGCGACTTCATTACCGCTTTCCACATCAACGACAGATAAGCCGCGTTCGGGGATCGAAAACGCGATATGTTCATTCTTCGGCGACCACGCCAACGCACCTTCAGCGACAGCGCTTTCTGATTCGCTTTCGTATTCGTAGAGGATGTTCCACGAATTCATATCCCAGACGGTCACGTGCAGAGGTCCGGTTTCGAGATATTTGAGGATGATAGCGCTAGCCGCCAGTTTGCTTCCATCGGGAGAGAATCGTACACGATAGACCTGCCCTTTCAACGGCAGGTTGTGAACTTCCTCCAAGGTTTCGAGATCATACAATATCAATTCCTTCGAGGTGGCGATGGCGATCTTCCCGCCATCCGGGCTGATATCGAACGCCTCGATCAAGCCCGGTACTTCCACCGTTTCCTCCGCTTCGCCTGTCGGCATGGGCGCGGGCTCCGGAAAATCTTGATAGGATGTGGAAAAGCCGCCAAACGACAGCGAAGGGACGACAAGATAAATTACCCCGATTGCAATTAACACCAGGATCAACAAGACAGAGAAAACTTTTCGAATCGATGTCGGCTTCATGCAAAATCTCCTGAACATCACGCTTACCCGAATCAGTACTTCACGACAGTTCAGGCGACAGTTCAATTTGCCCGGCAAATCGCGGCGCCTGCCTCGACGCAGTTGCACTGCGTCGAGAACTTGTTTTCAGAATAACAAAGTGAACCCGGAGCGCAAGCGGCAGATGTGCTTGATCGCCCACGCTCTATTTTACGGGTTATGGTCGCAAGTCAACGGCAATGACCCAAGGACCATCGTGGAAATAGCCAAGCGCCCGGAGAAACATTTGATATGCCTCCTGTTCGCTCATGCCCGCCGGAAGTTTTTTGTATTCAGGGTAGGCGCCGTGATCTATGATGTGCCATTCCATGTCGATGCCTTGCGCTCGGAGGATTTCGTATGCCTTTACAAGTTCGGCATCCGGAATGACCTCAGGCGTGGATTGTTCCAGCGCGGGTATTGTGAGCATGAGGGTTTCTGGGTTCGCGTCTCCTATCGGAAAGCCGATCTTCACGCATCGTCCATTGTCCACCGGCGGAGTCCAATCAGGGTCGCCGCCTTTGCCAATGTCGCCGAAATCCGAGTCAAAAAGGAGCGCGTATTCGGACAGACCTGATGATTTCTCGTTGATTTGCAGGCGCGCGTACTGCCCGATCATCCAGTCGGCGGAAGTGGGTTTGGTGTAGCACAGGTAGGCTTGGGTATAGGCAGGCGTAATGACCACGCGGTCTAATAACATCTCCACGCCGTTTGTACTGACGGTCTGCTTGAGGTCATACATACGAGCGGGGTGAACGGGAATGTTCAAGTCGAAGGAGAATGTTTCCGGCGCCGAATTCACCCCTGAGGAATTAACGGCAAAGGATAACTGTCCGTTCAGTCGCTCAATTTGCAACGATTCGGCGGGGGTGAAATCCACAAAAAAGGCAGATGGATCATTGTCGAAGTTACCCACCCCATAGGCTGTGTTGATTTCTTGATCCTTTGAGTCATGAAGCGAGGGGCTGTCGAGGAAGAGCCCTTCGACGCCTTCGATGTGGATGACGAAGTACAGCCGTGATGCATCCGCGTAATAGGATTCGAGAGATGCGGTGATCCCGTTCTGGGTTTGCGCCGGCAGGTAGAGAGGCGTAAGCGGAGGAATCGGAACGGTAGCAGAAAGCGGTTCCGGGTCCGGTGCGAAGCGCCCGAGGGCGTAGCCTCCCCACGTTGCGGCAGTCAGGAGCGCCAACGTGAGAATCGACGTGAAAAAGGGTTTGGTTTTCATGGTTCACCTCCTCGACAGTTAACTGAGGATTCTACCGAAAAGTTCGCGGATGAAGTCTACGTTTTATTGACGATTCCCCGACGGGCGTGGTATCATTCGCCCACTCAAAACCAGCCGATGGCTGGATTTTCATGTAATAGGAGAAGCATATCAGCGCTACAGATTTTCGAGTCAATGAAGGCATTCGGGTTCCCGAAGTCCGTTTGATCGGTCCCAACGGTGAAAACGTGGGGGTGGTTTCGATGAAACAGGCTTTACAGATCGCCCGCGATGCCGAGTTGGATGTTGTCGAAGTTTCGCCCAACGCCACTCCCCCAGTTTGCCGCGTGATGGATTTTGGCAAGTTCATTTATGAACGCGCCAAGAAGGAACGCGAAGCCAAAAAATCGCAGACGAAGATCGAAGTTAAGGAAATCCGCCTGCGACCCAAAACAAATGAAGCACACCGCGGTTTCAAAGTGGACGATGCCCGCCGCTGGTTATTAGCGGGCAACAAAGTCCGTGTAACGATCAAATTCCGCGGACGCGAGATGGATTACCCCGAGATCGCGCTGGAAGACCTGAAGGAGATCGCCGCATCGCTCGCGGATGTGAGCGTGGTGGAAGCGGCGCCTCAAATGGAAGGGCGGACGATGCTCGTGGTGCTGGCACCCAGCAAGGGCGGCGCGAAAAAGAAAGAGAAGACGGAGCAAGCCTCCCCTGAGAAAGAAGCGTCCGAAGCGCGGACTTAAGTCCGCAGACCTGGAAAAAGTCCGCGGGCGAAAGTCTTGTCCGCGGTTTTTATTGCAAATTTTTGAAAGGAGATATCGCGAATGCCTCGCAAAGCTAAGGCTGGCAAGATCAAACTCAAGACCCATAAGGCAACCTCGAAGCGTTTTCGCCTGACAGGTTCGGGCAAACTTGTGCGCACCAAAGGCGGCAAGAGCCACTTGCGCAGAAACACATCCAAGCGCACGAAAGCGCAGTTGTCAGAGATGCACGATGTGAAGGGTCGCAAGATCGTCAAGCGCATCAAGCGCCTTGCGCCGAATATGTAGTAGTAGGGGCGAGTCTGAGACTCGCCCCTATCAAGATCGTATCCAAATTTTTAGTTGCGGCTTTCGGGTGTACGCAACTGGCGCGCGAACAACGCGCCGACGCCCGCGAGTTTGCAGGAGTGTAGAACATGAGAGTGAAAGGCGGCCCTCAGGGGCACAAACGTCATAAGAAAGTTTTGAAGATCACGAAGGGACAGCGCGGCGCAAAGAACCGCCTGTTCAAGCGAGCCAACGAGGCAATGCTCAAAAGCCTGTGGTACGCGACGCGTGATCGCCGCGTGCGCAA
This sequence comes from Chloroflexota bacterium, assembly GCA_040753755.1. Lineage (GTDB taxonomy): Bacteria > Chloroflexota > Anaerolineae > Anaerolineales > Villigracilaceae > Defluviilinea. Next base: position 288,238 of record JBFMDB010000002.1, on the reverse strand, counting down.
GCGCGACCTGCGCAAGTTGTGGATCGCACGCATCAACGCCGCGGCACGGTTGAACGGAACCACGTACAGCAAGCTGGTGGCGATGCTCAAGAAAGCGAACATCGATCTCAACCGCAAGATGCTGGCAGACATTGCCGTACGCGACCCGCAGACTTTTGCGGCTGTGGTTGCAAAAGCGAAATAAATTTTCGGTCGGGACAAAATCCCGACCGATTTTTTTAACCCAAATTACGACAATTTGCGAATGACGCGTATAAAAATATTTCGCGTCATTCGTTTTTTTTGCGATATTCGCGTTGAGTTAACGGGGGTACAATATTTGCATGAACACCGTTTTGGTCGAGCGCGTTCTTCCCTCAGGTCAAACAATCCAAATCGTGCAAGGCGACATCACAACGGAAGATGTGGGTGCCATCGTCAACGCGGCGAACGAACATCTGCAGCACGGAGGCGGGGTCGCGTGGGCGATCTCGAAAAAAGGCGGCGCGGCGATTCAAAACGAATCGGATGACTGGATTCGCCGGCACGGACCCGTCTCACACTCGTGTCCCGCGTGGACTTCGGGCGGACTCCTCCCAGCGAAATTTGTCATCCACGCGGTGGGTCCCGTGTGGGGCGATGGTGATGAGGATAAAAAATTATCAGATGCTGTGACAGGTTCTCTGCGCTTGGCAGACGAGTTGAAATGCGAATCCATTGCCTTGCCCGCGATCTCGACAGGCATCTTCGGTTTTCCCAAAGACCGCGCGGCGGGGATTATTTTTTCTGCGATGGAAAAATATTTTGAAGGCAATTCATCCAATCTCAAGATTGTGAAATTGGTGTTGTTCGATCAAGCGACTGTGGATATATTTATCAAATCATGGAAAACCAAGCGGGCGGATAAACCGTGATCACCTCAAGTCAAAATGCAAAAATAAAACTTGTCCGCGCCCTGATGGGACGCGCGAAGGAACGCCGCGAGGCGGGGATGTTTGTTGTGGAGGGTGTGAGACTAGTTGAAGAAGCGGCAAACAGAGACTGGAGATTTGAGATTGTTTTGTTTGACAAATCACTAAGCGAGAGAGGCAAGTCTCAGGTCTCAAGTCTCAAATCAAAAGGGGTTGAGGTTGAGGAAATTTCAACAGACTTGATGAAGTCTCTGAGTGAAACCGAAACCCCACAGGGAATCCTCGCAATTCTCCAATTCTCCCAATTACCAATTACTGATTACCTGAATTTTGTCCTCATCCCCGACCAGATCCGCGACCCCGGCAACCTCGGCACCCTGCTCCGTTCCGCCGCGGCGACAGGTGTGCAGGCTGTGCTCCTCCCTCCCGAAACGACGGACGCCTTCGCGCCGAAAGTTGTGAGGGCAGGGATGGGCGCGCACTTCCGTGTGCCGATCCGGGAAATGGGTTGGGAGGAGATTCGCGAACTCTTAAGTGCGTCACACCTTACGCAACAGAAAAAAACTCACCTTTCAAGTGCGACGCACCCTCTGCAAATTTATCTTGCAGACATGGATGGAAAATCTTGCTGGGAAACAGACCTTCGCAAACCATTGGCATTGATCGTCGGAGGCGAAGCGGAGGGCGCAAGCGAGCAGGCGCGCAAGCTGGCAAATGAGAGAATCAGCATTCCGATGGCGGGGAATGTCGAGTCTCTGAATGCAGGCGTGGCGGGATCGGTGCTGATGTTCGAGGTGGTGAGACAGCGTTCGAACCCTTCGACTAGCTCAAGACAAGCGTTTGAACGTTGAAACGTTTCTACGAGGCGAAATGAAAATCCGCTCGATCACCTACTTCTGCAATCCAAAATATCCGCTGGAGGAGAAAATCCTGCAAAAGGCGGGGAAGTTTCTCGCGGACGCCAAGTCTGCGTATGAGGCAGCGGGATACGAAGTGCAGACCGTGCGGCTGGCGACGATTCCGTTCCCGAAATTGCTGGGCGATGAGCACATCAACAAATTGCTGGAGTTGACGAGTCAGATCGCGGGAATCGCCGAAGCGCTCAACATCGGATATGTTTCGCTGGGACCCGCGCTGCCCGAGTCCCCGCGCAGTTATGAATTGATTCCCGACGCGATCTTCGTCTCGAAAAACGTTTTCTTCGGCGGCTTGATGGCGGATAAAACTCGCGGCATCCACCTCGCCGCCGTCCGCGCCTGCGCGGAGGCGATCGTCAAGTGCGCGCCGATCGAGCCGAACGGGTTCGCCAACCTGCAATTCGCCGCGCTGGCAAACGTCCCTGCGGGCGCGCCGTTCTTCCCCGCCGCGTACCACGACAAGGATAAGCCTGCTTTCGCCATCGCAACCGAGTCCGCGGATCTGGCGGTCAGCGCGTTTGAAAATGCAAAAAGCATTGAAGAGGGGAGAAATAATTTAGTCGGCGAGATCGAGACGCACGGAAAGAAACTCGCCAAAGTCTCCAATTCTCTAGTCGCTACTTCTCCAAAGTTTCTAGGGATTGATTTCTCCCTTGCCCCCTTCCCCGACGATGCACACTCGCTCGGCAACGCGGTTGAAAAAATGGGCGTCCCAAAAATCGGATTGCACGGTTCGCTCGCCGCCGCGGCAATCCTCACCGAAGCCATTGACCGCGCGGACTTCCCTCACACCGGCTTCAGCGGATTCATGCAACCAGTACTGGAAGATTCTGTCCTTGCACGGCGTGCCGCCGAAGGGACACTCACCATCAAAGACGCGTTGCTTTATTCGGCTGTGTGTGGAACTGGCTTGGATACGATACCATTATCGGGAGATACAACCGCGGAGCAACTTGTGCCATTGCTGCTTGACTTGTCCGCGCTGGCGTTGCGCCTCGATAAACCTCTCACCGCGCGGCTGATGCCCATCCCCGGCAAGCATGCGGGTGACGAAACCAATTTCGCTTTCGCGTTCTTTGCTCAAAGCAGGGTGATGGCGTTGGATTCGGCTGAACTAAAATCCCCGTTCAATCAAAATGAAGTGTTGCAAATCAAGAAGCGTTGAAAGGTCGGTAAGTTTGAAGGTTTGAACGTTTCAACTTGCCAACCTGCAAACTTTTAAACCCTCAGCCTCCACATCGTAAACGGTTCGTCGAATACCTTGAACGAGCATGGTAGAATACAAACAAGCGAGACAACATGCAAGCCTTTGACTTCTGGAAAACAGTCGCCATGGATCATTCCAACCTGCTTGAAAACCTGATCGAACTTCTCAAAAAACACGATGTTCGGTTTTGTGTGATCGGCGGGCAGGCTGTCAACGCGTATGTCGAGCCGCTGGTCAGCCTCGATTTGGATCTGGCGGTTGCTGTGGATCAAATTGAAAAGGTGGATGCGCTTCTCGACCAACACTTCACCCTCAAGCGCTTCCCCCATAGTTTAAATGTGACAATCCCTGATTCGGATGTTCGGGTGCAAATCCAAACGGACAAACGATACGGCGAATTCGTTCAACGCGCGTCTGTGCGCTCCGTGCTGGGCATGGAATTGCCTGTTGCCAGCATGGAGGACGTTCTACAGGGAAAGATTTGGGCGGTGATGGATTCCGAACGCAGGGGCAGTAAACGTCAAAAAGATCTGGCGGATATCGCCCGCATTCTCGAAAACTATCCTCAATTCCGTTCACAGGTGCCACAGGAAATTCTCGAACGCTTGTTGGATTAATCCACATTGGTTTTCCCCTCTCACTCAAATCGAAGTGTTGCAAATCAAGAAGCGTTGAAAAGTTGGTAAGGTTGAAGGTTAGAACGTTTCAACTTGCCAACCTGCAAACTTTTAGACGCGCAGCCTCCACATCGTAAACGGCTCGTCGAATCCTTTCACGTTGTCCGAAAAACGGCTCAACACGTCGGGCTTGAGGTTTTGCGCAAGGAACTCCTGCACTTCGGGGTCTTCATGAACGATCTCGGAGAAGATCAACTCGCCGCCTTGTGAAAAACCCGGCAGGCGCGCGGCGATGTTCACCGTCGAACCGAAATAATCCAAACGCTCGTTCAAGTTGACGACGATGCACGGGCCTTTGTGTATCCCCGCCTTGAGCCACAGCATCGGCTCGCCGCGTTCCATGATCTTTACCTGCGCCTTCCACATCGCGCGCAACGCGGAAATGGGATGACGGAAGGCCGCCATCACCGAATCGCCCATCGTTTTGACGATCGCGCCGCCTTCCTCTTTGATCGAATCTTCCAACACTTGAAAATGCTCGCGCACGCGTCCGAAGGCCGGAGCATCGCCGATCCTGCGATACAACCGCGTGGACTCGCGCAAGTCGGTGAACATCAAGGTGATCGAACCGACCGAGATCTCCTCGCCGGGGCGGATCACTTCGGTGGCAAACAGATCGCGGAACACCTGCAACGCGGTCACGTCTGCGGCGGTGGCGGCTTGGTCGCCCCATGCGGTGCGCTCCAGCTGAAAGGTCGAGTCCGTTTCGGTGGCGTTGATCAGGTTGAGAGTGGAATGAAGCGAGACGCGATGCTCCTCGGGGGGCCAGCCGTATTGAGTCACGCGCAAGTCCGTTTTCGGCGCGCCGCCCGCATCCGCAAACACTGAGGCGGAACCGCTTGCTGTCGAAGCGCGCATCGAATAACGACCCGGCTCGAGTTGCACATCCACAGGCAGTGAACGCAGCGGCGACAAACTTTGCGACAACACCACGTGCGGTTGCAACTGCGGGCTTCCCACACAGAACGCCGCGGCGAAATCGACCGCCCTCACCGACGCGTTCGGGCGGAAGACCACTTCGATGTTGTGGTCGAAGTTCGTGCGGAAATCGATCTGGCAGGTGTTGCAATGCGAATCGCCGCGCACGTCGGCGAGATTGCTGTGTCCCTCCGTGATGCCGCGGCACGACGGGCAAAGCAAATCCCACGACATATCCACGATGCCCGCGCGCGTGGCACGTAAAAACATTTCGAGCACCGCGCGCCGATTCGTTTTCCAATGGTCGGCAAGCGCGTACGGGCGAATGCGCTGGATGGACAAGTCGTCGGCGTGATCGAAATATTCCTCGAGACGATTTATCAGTTCAGGATGTGTGCCCTGACCGATGACCGCTTCGCTCTGCGATTTGAACCTGTTTCGCCCACCCGCGCTTAACCTGCGCTGACGCGGCATCTCGATGAGCGCCCCGCCGCGACGGACGATCTCATCATATTTACGGAAGGCGCGCTCGAAGCGATTCTTTGCGATGACCCCGATACCAAACGGAATACCAATCTGTGTAAGGATGTTGCTCGTGACAAGGATGGACCGATAGGTAATACGCGTGCCGCCTTCGGGCAACGGGTCGAACCGCGCGTTGATGCGCATTTCATCGAGCGGACCTTTCCGGTAGCGGCGCACGATTCCGAACGAGTACGGGTACGTCCACTCGAACGGCTCCTCCTCCCATTCCACGCGGATGATGGGGAGTTTCATACGCGCCAATTTCGTCCCCTTGACGTTGCTGAGCAACTCCACCTCCGGCTGACCCGTGTCGCGGTTGAAGCGGTTGGTATCTGCCGCCAGCGGCCAGATCGCCTCGGGGGAAGACTCGATATCCCATTGCCAGTTGAAGGTGAACTCTTTTGCCATGATGGGTTGGATGTGGATGTTGGCGTGAATTTTACAGTGTGACGCATAAAAATACCATTGCACTCTCAAACCAAACCATGGCTTTCTCAAAGTCCGGGATTTTTAACGCGAATTACGCAAAATGGGCGAATTTCGCGAAAAGGTTTAAAAATTCGCGCTTTTCGCTTCGTTCGCGGCATTCGCGTTAAGATCGCTCCCCAAACCGTGAACTCGTCAAGCGATTTTGAGAAGACCATACAAACCAAACCGACGAATCCATTAACAAGCCATTAACCGCGCCGAAAATCTTTCATGGTATTGTTAACGCATGCCCGAAACCATTCTCGTCGTCGAAGATGAGCCCGCGCTACGCGATACCCTCACCTATAACCTCAAGAAAGACGGCTTCACCGTCGAAGCCGTGGGGGACGGGCGGCTGGCGCTCGAATCGGCGCGCAAACTGAAACCCGACCTGATCATCCTCGATATCATGCTCCCCGAAGTGGACGGGTTCGAGGTAGCGCGCATCCTCCGCAAGGAGATGATCGTCCCCATCCTCATGCTCACCGCCCGCGATGACGAGATCGACCGCGTCGTGGGTCTCGAGGTAGGCGCGGACGATTACCTGACCAAACCGTTCTCGATGCGCGAACTGATGGCGCGCGTCAAAGCGCAGTTGCGGCGTACGAGACTTCTACAAGAGGAACTCGGAAAATCGGCACCGGAGAAAAAGCACGAAACGTTAAAATTTGGAAATCTCGTCATCAACCTCACCCGGCAGGAAGTCACGCTGGACGGCAAGCCGCTGGCTCTTAAACCTCAGGAATATCAATTACTCCTGTTCTTTGCGGAGCACCGCGGACAAATGCTCTCACGCGAATTCATCCTCGAACGCGTTTGGGGTTGGGATTACATCGGCGACAGCCGCACGGTGGATGTGCACGTCCGCTGGCTGAGACAGAAGATCGAAGAGGATTCCAGCAACCCGACGCGAATCGTCACTGTAAGAGGCGGAGGGTATCGGTTTGAGGGGTGAAACGAGCAGACTCAATGTATGAACACGCTGAATAAAACCGACCTTTCGATGCCGATGGAGAAAGCCGGCGTGTATAGTCTGTTGTTTGCCGTTCCGATCGCGATGGCGCTCGCCTTGGTGTACATCTATCGCTGGGGAACGACCCGATTCGCGGCGGGCTTCGACGACCTCTTCGCCAACTTTTTCATATTCCTGATCGTATTCTTTCTCGGCATTGTCGTCCACGAACTGATCCACGGATTCACGTGGATGCTCTTCGGCAGATTGCCGTTCAGCGCTATCAAGTTTGGGTTTCAAGCCCGAACGTTTACACCCTACGCCCACTGCCTGGTGCCGTTGAAAGTCAACCCTTACCGGATCGGCGCGGCAATGCCATGCATCCTGCTGGGATTGCTTCCAGCGATCGCGAGCCTCCTCAATGGGAATGGCTTGCTTCTGGCTTTCGGCTTGTTGTTCACCACAGCCGCGGGCGGCGACTTGCTCATCCTCTGGCTGATTCGGAAGGTGGAAAGTGATAAACTCGTGGAGGATCATCCGACCAACGCCGGTTGTTACGTCATCGAAAGTGGTACTGAGACGCTGTGAGCGATTTACGATTTACGATTTTAGATTGACGATTTACGATTGACGATTGGCGATTGAAAACCCTTGCCACGGACTACACAGATTTACACAGATGCGATATGAAAAATCCGTGATGATCAGTGAGATCCGCGGCTGAGAATTTATGGATTACCGCTTCATTATCCTGATCCTTGCTCTCCTCCTCGCCGCGTGGTTCGCGTGGCGATACTACAATCTACGCCGCGCGACAAATGAATTTGCAAAACAAGTTCGTGACCAGCACTTCAATCCACCGATTAAAGAACTCGAAAATCTAGCAAGCTCCATTTCCTCGATCGTCACCGTACGCAATACGCAATACGCCGCATTGGATTCCGAGCGCGCCCGCCTCGCCACCGTCCTCGACCAGATGACCGACGGTGTGTTGATCGCCGACGCGGACGGCATTGTGCAATTTGCGAATCCCGCCGCGGGAAAACTGTTTCAATCGGCGAACCCGATTCATCACAGCCTTACGGAAGTAATCCGTCATCACCAGCTCGTCGAAGCGTGGCGGCGCTGTCAGGAAACGGGCGAACTGCAAAGCGAATCGGTCGAACTGCCCAATCGCCATCAATACCTGCAACTCATCGTCATCCCCGACTCGCACGCGAGCGGAAGCCTGCTCCTCGTGCAGGACCTCACGCGCATCCGCCGCCTCGAAACCGTGCGGCGCGATTTCATCAGCAACCTCTCGCACGAACTCCGCACGCCGCTCGCCTCGCTCAAAGCCCTCACCGAAACATTGCAAGACGGCGCATTGGATGACCCTCCCGCGGCGCGAAAATTCATTGACCAGATCCAAACCGAGGTGGATGCGTTGACTCAGATGGTGACCGAACTCCTCGAACTCTCGCGCATCGAATCGGGCCGCCTCGCGCTCGACCTTCAACCTGTCTCGCCCTCCGATCTGCTTTTCTCCGCCTGCAAGCGGATGCAACTGCAAGCCGAGCGCGCGGGATTGAGTCTGCGCGTGGAGAGTGCAGACGACCTGCCGAAAGTGAGAATCGATTCACAGCGTCTCGAACAGGTGTTGGTCAATCTGATTCACAACGCCGTCAAGTTCACGCGCGCGGGCGGCGAAGTGACTCTCCATGCCGAAGCAGGTTTAGGCGAAGTCCGATTCGCGGTGCGGGATACAGGAATCGGAATCCCCGAAGAGGATGTCACAAGAATCTTCGAGCGATTTTATCGCGTGGACAAATCCCGCGCGGGGAGCGGCACAGGCTTGGGCTTGTCCATCGCCAAACACATCGTCGAAGCACACAATGGAAAAATTTGGGCGCAGAGCGTCGAAGGGCGCGGAAGTACGTTTACCTTTTCGATTCCGTTAGTTTAATCAATTGCATAATTGTTTTGCATCGGCAAAGCCGCTGTAAAGCACAAGTTGGAGACTCCGTGCTATCCTGTGCGCATGGAAATATTCCTGGTTGGCACACTGACCACACTCATCGCTGTCTTCGTCATTGATACATCGCGAAAGCGGCGCGCCTACCTGTGCCAGCAGGTGAGGGTCGCAAAGCAGCCGCCAACAATCAGGAAATAGTTTCATTCTCTCCTCAGCGCACAAGAGCCGGGTCTCCTCCCCGGCTCTTGTGCCGTTTAAAACGTTAACCGACTCTTAAAGCGGTCTTGACTTGCCCTTAAATCTGCCCTGATACACTCCCAGTGTATCAAAAGGAGAATTCATGGGACTCGCCGACCTGCACATCCACACCATTTACAGTTTTGACGGCACAGCCTCCGTGCCTGCCGTGTTGAAACGCGCGCAGCAGACCGGGCTGGATGTGATCGCCATCACCGACCACGATGAAATTACCGGTTCGCTCAAAGCGATGGAGCTCGCGCCAAACTATGGCGTGGAGGTCATCCCCGGCATCGAGATCACAACCGCCGAAGGCGACCTGCTTGCCCTTGAAATCACACAAAAGGTGAAACGCGGTCTGTCATTGATCGAAACGCTCGTAAAAGTAGGCGAACTGGGCGGGTACTGCATCGCGCCGCACCCCATGGCGGAGGTGTTCGGGGTGAAGAGCCTGAGCGCCTATTCCATCTTGAAAGCCATGCGCTGCCCGGACGCGGCTCGCGTCTTGATCGGCATCGAAACGTTCAACGCCACCACGCTGGACAAGACCAGCAACAAGTACGCCCGCATCCTTGCCAACCGGCTGAACCTTGCCCAAACCGCCAGCAGCGACGCGCACGTCATTCAAGCCATCGGTCTCGGCATGACGGAGTTCGACGGGCACACCGCCCGCGAATTAAAGAAAGCGTTGCTAAGCGGAACCGTGCGACAGCGCAAGAAAAAAGAATGGAACTCCGCCCGCATCCTCGGCAGTTGGGCGGCAAACTACGTTGGGAGCGCGTTCACCCGGCTTGCCAACCCTGCATAACCGAGACTGGAAATAATCATTGGAGATAGACATGGAAACCGTATTTCTTACAAGCATGATCGTTTTACTGCTCGTTGTCTTTACAATAGACGCGGCGCAAAAGCGACAGCGGTTCTTGAACAAAGGCAAATAGGAAGATGAAACACATCCTCGTTACGAACGACGACGGGGTTCTCGCGCCGGGCTTGCTGGCTCTCACGCAGGAAATGCGCCGGCTGGGGAAAGTTTCGGTGCTTGCGCCAGACCGAAACTGGTCCGGAGGCGGTCACGTCAAAACGCTGGATCGCGCGCTGCGCGTCAAAGAAGTCCGCCTCGCGGACGGCACGCAGGCATTCGCCAGCGACGGCGCGCCGTCCGATTGTGTGGCGCTCGCCACACTCGGTTTTTTCAAAGAACCGATTGACCTCGTCGTTTCGGGAATCAACGCGGGCGCCAACCTCGGACATGATGTCACCTATTCGGGGACGGTCACGGCCGCGATGGAAGCGGTGATCGCCGGGGCACCCGGTATTGCCATTTCGCTCGAAACCGTGGACGGACATCTCGGCGACATTGACTTTGCGCCCGCGGCGCGCGCGGCTTCGAAGATCGTCCGGCAGGTGATCGAGAACGGTCTCGCGCACGAGATTCTGCTCAACGTGAACGTGCCGTTCCTCCCCGATGAAAAGATCCGCGGCATCGCGCTGACGCGGCAGGGACTGCGCGTCTATCACAGCCGTCTCGACGAGCGCACCGACCCGCGCGGCAAATCGTATTACTGGATCGGCGGCGACGCGCCGACCGGCGTGCCCGAACGCGGCACGGATGTGGGCGCGCTGGCGGAAGGTTTCGTCTCCGTCACGCCGCTGCAATTGGATCTCACCGCCTATCGCGCCATCACGGACTTGAACACGTGGCAGTGGGACGAATCAACCTTTGGAACAACACTGTCGGAAGAATCAAAGAAAATGACGCTCTTCCGCAGGGATTGATTTCTTTCCCTCCTTGTTTGGTCTCTTTTGTGAGACACCGCACGCCACTCTCAGCGTGATGGCAGGCAACTCATCAACAGGAAGGAAAGCCCGGTAATTCAGTAAAATCGTAACTGTTCCATATTCGTCCGCTGTTTAGAATTAAACCAAGGCGGCGAAGGGCAGCGGCGCTTGTCAATGCTGTACGCGATGATAGACCTCTGGCGAAAGTCATTTTCGCGATAGAGAACACAGGGAACAGGAGCGTTTCCACCTGCCCCAAACGCAGGCGCGGGGTCAAAGGTCTCTGTGGACTCTGCGGCTGAGCAAAAGGCACTTATGCAAGTGGTCAAATATCGAAAAGTGATGATCGAACTTCGTGATGTTCATTCTCAATATGGAGGTTTCCGTGACAGACGATAGCAGATCAACCAAAAAACTTTCCTCGCTCGACCGCTTTCTGACCTTATGGATTTTCCTTGCCATGGCAGTTGGTGTGAGCGTCGGTTTTCTGTTCCCCATGACAGTGGAACACTTCAATACAGCCGTGTCCATTGGCACCACGAACATTCCAATCGCACTTGGGTTGATTCTTATGATGTATCCGCCATTGGCAAAAGTGCGGTATGAAGAACTGGGCGATGTTTTTCGTAACTGGAAGATCCTGGGACTCTCGCTCGTTCAAAACTGGGTGATCGGTCCCGTGTTGATGTTCGTGCTTGCGATCTTCTTTTTGCGCGGCTATCCCGAATACATGACGGGACTCATCCTGATCGGTTTGGCACGCTGTATCGCCATGGTCATCGTTTGGAACGAACTGGCGAAAGGCGACAGCGAATATGCGGCGGGACTGGTCGCGTTCAACAGCGTCTTTCAAGTGCTGTTCTACAGCGTGTACGCGTATGTGTTCATCACTGTTCTGCCGAGCTGGTTCGGGTTGACCGGCTCCATCGTGGATATCACGATCGGCGAGATCGCAAAGAGCGTGTTTATCTATCTCGGCATCCCGTTCATTGCAGGGTTTCTGACACGCTTTTTCCTCGTCCGCGCCCGTGGCAAGGATTGGTATCACAAAGTCTTCGTACCCAAAATCAGCCCGATGACTTTGATCGCGTTGCTATTTACCATCGTGGTGATGTTCTCGCTCAAAGGCGATGTGATCGTGGAATTGCCGCTCGATGTCGTGCGCATCGCAATCCCATTGTTGGTCTATTTCGTGGTAATGTTCATGATATCGTTCTTCATGGGCAGAGCCGTAGGCGCCGATTATTCCAAGACTACTACGTTGTCTTTTACGGCGGCGAGCAACAACTTCGAGTTGGCAATTGCGGTGGCGGTGGCGGTTTTCGGCATTCGATCCGGCGCGGCATTTGCCGCCGTGATCGGTCCGTTGATCGAAGTGCCGGTCATGATCGGGTTGGTCAACGTGGCGTTCTGGTTTCAAAGAAAGTATTATGCTCAAGCAACCATGCGCCGCGGTTCGTCTTCTAAAATTCAGGCTGGGCATAAAAACTGAACTGATTCTGCGGCGGTTGGTTTCTTATCCGCCATAGTTGGTTCACTGCCCGAGAAGTTGCCCGCCATCCTAAGCGTAATGGCGGGCAATCATTTTCAATGGCCTGGGGCAGAGAAATTTTGAGTAGATCCACATGAATCTCGAGGGGAAAAGATTGATGATGTTCATCATGAAACTATGGTGATACCTTACCTTTGACACGGGTTATTCCCCGCCGTACACTGTATTCAAATTCCTGAATATAGACACGGAACATGGATGCATATACCGCACAGAGCAATCTATTAAAAGCGATAGCGCACTCCACGCGTCTTGCAATTCTCGATGGATTGCGGGATGGCGAGCAATGTGTTTGCCATATGGAAGCCGCATTGAACTTGAGGCAGGCATACATCTCTCAACATTTGATGGTTCTGAGGCAGGCAAAACTCGTCGAATCGCGCAGGGATGGACTCAATCTATATTATCGTGTTGCAAAGCCAGAGTTGTTCACGGTGCTGGATTCGCTGGTTTCGGTAACACGCACTCCCCAAAAATCACCCAAACACAGACATGCCAGAGCCGATTGTCCATGCCCGAAGTGCAACATGGATGTCAGCTCGAAATCTGTCTAACCGGTTATCCCGGATAAGGACCAGCAATGACCACGATCACTGAGAACTCCAATGCGCGTTCAACCAAACAAATCGCTTTCATATTTTTCCTTTCAGCCATTATTTGGCTTGCCGCTTACAACCTGATCCAGCCACTTGCGAACTGGCTGACGTATGGTCTGCTGGGCTTGGCAGATGATTCACGATTGGGCGAATCACTCGCCTACTTCCTCTACGATGTTCCCAAGATCATCCTGCTCCTCGGTGGGATGATCTTCCTCATCACCCTCCTGCGCTCGTTCTTCAGCCCCGAGCAGACGCGCGCCTGGTTGGGCGGCAAACGCGAGGGACTTGGTAACCTGCTCGCCGCGTTGCTGGGAGTCGTGACGCCATTCTGTTCCTGTTCTGCCGTTCCCCTCTTTATCGGGTTTGTGGAAGCCGGTATCCCACTGGGCGTCACATTCTCATTCCTGATTGCCGCGCCGATGATCAACGAAGTCGCATTGGTCATGTTATTCGGCTTGTTCGGTTGGAAGGTGGCGGCTTTATATATGTTGAGCGGCATCACGATTGCCATCATGGCTGGTATCAGTATTGGGCGGATGAAACTGGAAAACCAAGTGGATGAGTTGGTTTGGCAGGTCAAACCCAACCGGGTTCAAGGTCCTGCCTACAAACCAACGTGGTCAGAACGGTTTGCCAATGCGTGGCTAAGCACAAAAGAAATTGTCGGCAAGGTCTGGTTGTATGTCATCATCGGAATTGCCGTAGGCGCAGGGATTCACGGTTACGTGCCTGAAAGCGCACTGGTGGATATCATGGGCAAAAACGCATGGTGGTCCGTCCCCGCCGCAGTTGTGCTCGGTGTGCCCTTGTACTCGAATGCAGCCGGCATTTTGCCCATCGCCGGCGCATTGATCGAAAAAGGCGCAGCGCTAGGTACAGTTCTGGCTTTTATGATGGCGGTTGTTGGCTTGAGCCTGCCTGAGGTGATCATCCTCCGTCGTGTGCTTAAACCTCGGCTCATTGCCATTTTCATTGTGACGTTGACCATTGGCATCATTCTCACAGGGTATTTGTTCAATATGATTTTGTAGTAGCGACGCAAGTGGTTACTACACAAGGAGTTCACCATGCTCACCATCAAAGTACTTGGTTCCGGGTGCGCCAACTGCAAACGTTTGGAACAGATCGTCCGCAATGTCTTGGATCAGATGGCTCTGAAGGCTGAGGTCATCAAACTAACGGACTACAAAGACATCATGATGTACAACATCCTCGCTACACCGGGTCTGGTCATCAACGAGAAAGTTGTTTCCACAGGGCGCATCCCAGCGCCCGCTGAAGTTACTGCATGGATCACCGAAGCATTGGAACCGGCAGTGAGTTAAGACAAATAACGCCTCCCGATATGCCAGAATAAGATCCCATCCACCTTGGGGGTTATTTCTTTTGTGAAATAGCCCTCCTGCATAAGTGACTCTTGCTTAGCCACAAAGACCATTGAGCATGCTCTTTTTCACTCTGGCGAAAATGACTTTCGGCAGAGGTATAACGTGCTCTGGCATTTACTGGAGGATGGGTGATTTATTTAAATTGTTTTGCACCCCGATAATTAAGATTATTCAGCAGCCTGTCTGATCCATCAAGAGGAAGAAAGTACCTGTGGACGGATCGCCATAAATATCGCCATATCCATGTTGCGTACAAGGCGAGGTCAACCAGCCTGCTCTAACGTTTAAAGGGCAGGGAACCAACAGCTACAAAAACCCATCATCGTGTTTCGTCCATCCGTGAATTTTTCTTAACAAGATGTTAACCCGTTCTTCTCTTGCCCTTAAACGGCAGTTGTTATCATTCCATCGTGATAAAAATCAAAAGGAGAAAAGAAATGACCAAGTTTGTTCGTTCGTTCCTGTTCGTACTTGTGGTCGCCAGTCTCGCGCTCGCCGCGTGCAGTCCCGCCGCCAAGACCGAATCCCCGGCGACTGAAGCTCCCATCGTGGGCCCGACCGCGGCTCCCGAAGAAGACCCGATGGCGATGTATCTGCCGGATGCTGTATCAGGCGATATCGTCACAGCCGGTTCATCCACCGTGTTCCCGCTCACCGAGCGCATGAAACAACGCTTTGAAGAGGAAGGCTTTACCGGCAACCTGACCGTTGACTCCATCGGTTCCGGCGCCGGTATTGAGCGCTTCTGCGTCTCCGGTGAAACCGACATCGCCAACTCTTCCCGCGCCATCCGCGATACCGAAGTGGAATCGTGCCGCAGTATCGGCCGCGAACCGGTGGAATTTTATGTTGGCATCGATGCTCTGGCGGTTGTCGTCAGCACAGAAAACGACTTCGTTACCGACATCACGTTGGAAGAACTGGCGCTGATCTACTCGACAGCCACACTTTGGTCGGATGTGCGTCCCGAATGGCCCGCGGAACCGATCCTGCGCTTCTCTCCCGGCACCGATTCCGGCACCTTCGATTATTTCGTCGAAGCCGTGATGGAGGAAGTGTTGGGCGATACCGGCGAAGCCGCCATCCTCGAATCGGCCGGCACACAATTCTCGGAGGACGATAACGTTTTGGTTCAAGGCGTTCAAGGTTCGCCCTATGCCATCGGTTACTTCGGTTACGCCTACTATCAGGAAAATGCTTCCACCCTCACACCGCTTTCAGTGAACGGTGTTGCTCCAACCGAGGAAACTGCCGAATCTGGCGAATATCCCATCTCGCGCCCGCTCTTCATCTACTCCACAGCCGAGATCATGCAGGAGAAGCCGCAGGTGGCTTCGTTCATTTACTTCTACATTACCAACGTCGAAGATGAAATCCTCGATGTGGGTTACTTCCCCGTGAGCGAGGAAGCGGCGCAGAAAAATCTCGACGCCTGGCTCGCCGCACTGGATATGTAATCGGCTCGAAAACACGAACTATGCAAGCCTTCCCTCCTCCGCGCGGAGGAGGGAAGGTAATTTATTGTAAAATAGGGAAATGCTTTACGAGAGGATGCGTTTGCATGGCTGATATAACGACGAAAAATTCTTCTTTTAATCTGCGCCGCAAGCCTCGGTTGGGGGAAACGATCGTACAGGGATTGTTATTCTTCAGCGGTTTTTTCTCCATCTTTACCACAATTGGCATCGTGTACGAACTCGGAAAAGAGGCGTTACTCTTCTTTCAGATGCCCGAGGTAAATATCCTTGCCACCATCACCACAACCGAGTGGAAACCGCACATCGGCAAGTTCGGCATCTGGCCCCTGCTGACCTCCACACTGATGACAACAACGATCGCGATGGCGATCGCCATCCCATTGGGCATGAGCGTGGCGGTGTTCTTGAGCGAATATGCCACACCGAAAGTTCGCTCGACTCTCAAACCCATCCTTGAAGTGCTGGCTGGGATCCCAACCATCGTGTATGGCTACTTCGCCCTCACTTTTATGACTCCCCTCCTGCGCCAAATCTTCGGCAGCGATGTGGTGCAGATCTACAACACCGCTTCCGCCGGACTGGTGATGGGGATTCTCATCCTGCCGCTGATCACGTCCATGACGGAGGACGCGCTCAGCGCGGTGCCGCGTTCCCTGCGCGAAGCCGCATATGGCATGGGCGCGACCAAATTAGAGGTGGCGACACAGATCGTCGTCCCCGCCGCGCTTTCGGGCATCGCCGCCGCCGTCATCGTCGGCATCTCGCGCGCCATCGGCGAGACGATGATCGTCGCGGTCGCGGCGGGCGCGGGACCCAACTTCACGTTCAGTCCGTTCGTCGGAGCGGAGACGATCACCGGGCACATCGTCCGCATTTCAGGCGGCGATTTGAGCTACGACTCGATCGACTACAACAGCATTTTTGCGCTTGGGTTATTCCTATTTTTCACCACGCTGGTGCTCAACATCATCAGCCAGGCGATCGTGCGCCGCTTCAGAGAGGTGTACGAATGAAAGAAAAAGCCGTCGTCGCGGAATTTTCCGACAACCTCGATGCGCGCAACCGCAGAGGCTCGACCTGGCACGTCTTCTTTCAAGCCTCCACGATCGTCGGCATTCTTGCCTTGATCGCGCTCATGCTCAATGTGATCAACAGCGCGTTCGGGTATGTTGCCTACGAAGCCAGAGTTGACCCCGACACCCTCATCGTGGATAACACCGCCGTTGAGGACCAAAGCAAAGAACAATTGGTCGCGCTCCTTCAATCGGAACTATCGCGCGGCGCATACAACAAACTGGAAAACGAAAAACCGTTTGCCGAACGCACACGCGAGGAAGTGTTTCAACTCGTTGTCGAACGGATCGTCAGACCCAAAGTGGTCGAGGTGTGGGATTTGTGGACCTCGCTCACCCAAGCCGATGAAATTCGTGAGACCGTGGCAAATGACTTTCCGAAAGCAGAATTGGATTTCGTCTCATGGTTGACGACCGATTTCGTTACGCGCCCCCAAACCAGCGAGCCGCTGACAGCGGGAGTCCGCACTGCCATCCTCGGTTCGCTATGGACGATTCTTTTCACTGTTTTGCTTGCCTTTCCCATCGGAGTCGGAGCCGCCATTTATCTTGAAGAGTACGCGTCGGACAACTGGTTGAACCGCATCATTCAAACCAACATCAACAACCTCGCGGGTGTGCCTTCCATTGTGTACGGGATTCTGGGTCTCGCGATCTTCGTCCGCGCGCTGGAGCCGCTGACGAGCGGAGAGGTGTTCGGGCTGGTGGATCCAACTACAGCGAACGGACGAACCGTGCTGTCGGCGGGGCTTACTCTCGGTTTGCTTGTGCTGCCCATCATCATCATCAACGCGCAGGAGGCGATCCGCGCGGTGCCGCGCTCGATTCGCAACGCGAGTTTCGGCGTCGGCGCGACGAAGTGGCAGACCGTGTGGTCGCATGTGTTACCGAACGCGATGCCGGGTATTTTGACCGGCACCATCCTCGCCGTATCGCGCGCCATCGGCGAGACCGCGCCGTTGGTCGTCGTGGGCGCATCCACCGCGATCAGTTTCGACCCGGATTCGCCGTTCTCGAAATTCACCACGCTTCCGATCCAAATCTATCAATGGACGTCGCGCCCGCAGGAGGAATTCAAAAGCCTTGCCGCGGCATCCATTCTCGTACTTTTGATTTTGTTGTTGAGCCTGAACGCCTCCGCGATCATTTTACGCAACCGCTTCAGCAGGAGATACTAAAGCATGATTTCGACCAATACCTCGAACAACGAACAATACGTTCTCGAAACGCGCGACCTCGATATTTACTATGGAAACTTCAAAGCCGTGACGGGCGTGAACATGAAGGTGGAGCGCAACAAGATCACTGCCATCATCGGTCCTTCGGGTTGCGGAAAATCCACCCTGTTGCGCGCCTTCAACCGCATGAACGAACTGTTTGCCGGCACCTCCATCAAGGGTCAGGTCATGTTCGACGGCGAGGACATCTACGCCAAAGACGTGGACCCGGTCGAAGTCCGTTATCGAATCGGCATGGTCTTCCAAAAGCCGAACCCATTCCCGAAATCCATTTACGAAAATATCGCGTGGACGGCTCGCATCCACGGCTACAAAGGGAATATGAACGAACTCGTGGAAAATTCATTGCGCCAAGCCGCGTTGTGGGACGAAGTGAAAGATAAACTTCAACAATCGGGGTTGTCTCTTTCGGGAGGTCAACAACAGCGCCTGTGCATCGCACGCGCCATCTCGATCAAGCCCGAAGTGATTCTGATGGACGAGCCCGCCTCCGCGCTCGACCCCATCGCGACGTTGAAGATCGAGGAGTTGATGCAGGAACTCAAGAAGAACTACACGATTGTCATTGTGACGCACAACATGCAACAAGCCGCGCGCGCCTCCGATTACACCGCCATGATGATGCTCTCCGGCGAAGGCGAGCGCTCCGGTACGGTCATTGAATTCGACGATACGAATAAAATCTTTACCAATCCCAAAGACAAGCGGACTGAGGATTATGTAACGGGCAGGTTTGGGTAAAGTACACTAGTAGAGATACACAGGTAGACACGTAGACAAGTACACACGTGTTTACTTGTTTACCTGTTTCCTTGTCTACCTTGGAATTATAATCCAGCGAAGAAGTGAGGTCGTATGGCTAGGAAAACTTTCGAAACTGAAATCCAGCACGTGAAGGATGAGGTGCTCGTGCTCGGCAGTATGGTCGAACAGGCGATCCATCGTTCGGTGGACGACCTGAAAAAACGCGATGTGAAAGCCGCGCAAAAATTGATCGACGACGATTCGGAGATCAACAAGAAACGCTTCGAGATCGAAAACAAGCTGATGATCCTGATCGCCACGCAGCAGCCCATGGCGCACGATCTGCGTCTGCTGGCGTCCACGTTCGAGATCATCTCGGAACTCGAACGCATGGGCGATTATGCCAAAGGCATCGCCAACATCAACATCCGCATGGGCGATGAACCCCTGCTCAAACCTCTGATCGACGTGCCGCGCATGGCTGAAAAAGGCGCGGATATGCTGCACCGCGCGCTCACGGCATTCGTCACCGAGGATGTCGAAGTCGCAAAGTCCATTCCGATGGAGGACGACGAAGTGGACGCGCTCTACAACCAGATCTACCGCGAACTGATGACCTTCGTCATTCAAGACCCGAAAACGATGGAGCGCGCGAACTGGCTGTTGTGGGTGGCGCACAACCTCGAACGCGTCGCCGACCGTGTAACGAACATCTGCGAGCGCACCGTATTCATTGCCACCGGCGAGATGCGCGAAGTGAAATCCACCGACGATGAGTTCTGGCACGCACACAAGAACGAATGAAAACCGTCCTCTTCCTCTGCACCGGCAACTCGTGCCGTTCACAAATGGCGGAAGCCATCGTCAATGCCCGCTACCCTGAGTGGCGGGCGTTTTCTGCCGGCACAAAGCCGGCAGGCTACGTCCATGAACTGGCAATCGAGGCATTGCGCGAGATCGGCATTTCACATTCAGGCGAATCGAAACACATCAACGATCTGCCCTCCAAAGATTTCGATCTCGTCGTCACGGTCTGCGATTCGGCGGCGGAGGAATGTCCGGTCTGGCCCGGCAAAGCGGGCAAACGCGTCCATCACAGTTTTGTGGACCCGGCAAAAGCGGAGGGGACGCTCGAAGAGCGGATGGCAGTTTTCCGTCGCGTGCGAAGCGAGATGTTGGAAGTCATCCCAACGATTCTAAAAACGTAGACAAGTAAACAAGTACACAGGTAAACTGGGCATACACGTGCACATGACTTGCGTACGTGTCTACGTGTTTACCTGTTCACGTGTTTACCTGTTTACGCCCTCCGGAGACTCCACATGACCAACCCTTACGACATCCTCTTCACCCCGCTTCGAATCGGACCTGTGACTGCCCCCAACCGTTTTTATCAGGTGCCCCACTGCAACGGATTCGGCCACCGCATGCCGCAAGGGATGGCGGCGATGCGCGGCATGAAAGCGGAGGGAGGCTGGGGAGTCGTGTGCACCGAAGAGACGGAGATCCATCATTCGAGCGATCTCTCGCCGTTTTTCGAAGGGCGCATTTGGAGCGATGAAGACATTCCCACATGGCAATTAATGACGGAGGCGGTGCATCGTCACGGCGCGCTGGCGGGGATCGAACTTTCATACAACGGAATCGACGCGGTGAATTTGTATTCGCGCGTGCCGCCGCTCGCGCCGCGCTCGATGGGAACGTTGGGCGGGTCGGGGTATGAGCCTGTGCAATCGCGCCGCATGGACAAGGAAGATATTCGCAACGTGCGGAAATGGCATCGTGACGCCGCGTTGCGCGCCAAACGCGCGGGCTTCGATATCGTCTATTGCTATGCGGGGCACGGCATGACCGCGGCAATGCAGTTTATTCAGAAAAGTCATAACGACCGCGCCGATGAGTATGGCGGGAGTTTGGAAAACCGCGTGCGTTTTCTGCGCGAGTTGATCGAGGATACAAAAGAGGCCGTCGGCGACAAATGCGCGGTGGCGGTGCGCTTCGCTGTGGATGAATTGCTCGGCGAGGACGGCATCACCCATCAAGGCGAGGGACATGATGTGGTGGCGATGCTCGCCGAACTACCCGACCTGTGGGATGTGAATGTCAGCGGCTGGGCGAACGATTCGATTCCATCCCGTTTTGGCAAAGAGGGACATCAGGAAAAATATATTTCGTTCGTGAAAAAGTTGACCACGAAACCGGTTGTGGGAGTGGGACGGTACACGTCACCCGATTCGATGGTCTCCGCGATCCGGCGCGGCATCATGGACCTCATCGGCGCGGCGAGACCATCCATTGCCGACCCGTTTCTGCCGAACAAGATCAAAGAGGGGCGCGTCGAAGACATCCGCGAGTGTATCGGCTGCAACATCTGCGTGACGGGCGATACGCGTTTTGTGCCGATCCGCTGTACGCAGAATCCCACCATGGGCGAAGAATGGAAGCGCGGCTGGCATCCTGAAATTATTTCTCCCAAGAAAAGCGACAAGGAAGTGATGATCGTCGGCGCGGGACCTGCGGGGCTGGAATGTGCGCGGGCGTTGGGTCAGCGGGGGTATCAAGTCACATTGCTCGAGGCGCGCAAGGAACTCGGCGGGCGCGTCTTGCGTGAATCGGCATTACCCGGCTTGAACGAGTGGCGCCGCGTGATAGATTGGCGATTGACTCAATTGAAAAAGATGAAAAACGTGGCGATCTACCCGTCCAGCCCGATGACCGCGGAGGAGATTCTCGAATCGGGCGCGCAGAATGTCATCCTTGCCACTGGCGCGACGTGGCGGCGCGACGGCGTGGGCAGAACGTTGTGGAAACCGATCGCGGGATATGAGTTGGGGAATGTGTTGACTCCCGACGACTTGATGGAGGAGGGCGTAATTAGTAAGTTAGCAAGTGGTAATTGGGTGATCTACGATGACGACCACTACTACATGGGCGGCGTTTTGGCAGAGTTACTCGCGATAAACGGATGCAAAGTTTCGCTCGTCACACCTGCGCCGCTGGTTTCGTATTGGAGTCAATTCACGCTGGAGCAGGAACGGATTCAATCCAAGTTGACGAAACTCGGTGTGAAGTTGTTTGTGCAGAATGTGGTGAATGAAATCGGAACAGATTTTGTGAAGTTGTCGAATACGATTTCAGGAGAAGAAGTTGAGTTGCCGCGGGATGGGGTGGTATTGATTAGTGACAGAAGGCCGAATGATCACCTATATCAACCTCTCAGATCCGCACTTGATGCGGGAAAAATAAATTCATTGCGAATCATCGGCGATGCCGAAGCGCCAAACATCATCGCACAGGCGGTGTTCGCCGGTCACCTCGCGGCGCGGGAGTTTGACGAGGAAAAAGTTGATGGGACGCCGTTCAAAGTGGAGAGAATAGCAATATAATAAACAGGAAGGAGCAAGCATGAACATCAAAAAATTGCTTTTCTCTGTTACATTGATCATTATTACAATGGCATTATTGCCGAGTCAAGCAAATGCTGACAGTGCAGTGCCACCTTTTGACTTTGCAATTTTTACCGCAGATAAAAAATATATCTTTGTCATGCTCGTTCCCCCCGAAGAGACTACTCGAACTGGGGAATTATCGCCCAATGGACCTCCCTACTATCCAACTGTTATTTACGACTCTGATGAGCCTTGGATAAATGGAACGGAACAAGCCGATGATTCTCTGCGAATCAAATATCCCTGTTCTGGATTATATAAGAACAATGGATCCAACAGACCCATCTGGACTGTGGACTGGTATAGCTACTCGGTCTACCTCTTTCCAGACGGTGAACATTTAATACGTTTGGGACCTTGGAATTCCATTGAATTCGAAAATGGAGAACCGAGTTTCAACGGTTTAGCGTTTGCGTTTTACAAGAATGGGGTAGAAGTTGCTCAATACAAGGTAAAAGATGTTGTAAAGGACACTAATGCTATTTCATTTAGTGTCAGCCATTACATGTGGCTTAAAGATCAGCATATTGATAAGTCCAATGGTCTTTTGTATGTAGAGACACGTGATAATCAAAAATACACTTACGATGTTCGTGAGATGGCACGCTCAATAAAAGGTCATGAAACTTCGTGTAAACCGAATCATAAATATGTTCCAGAGAACACGAGCAATTCCCAATACACTGTAACGGGAGCCGCATTTGCAGTGATATTGGCAACAGGAGTTATCTTCTGGTTAAGAAAAAGACGGCGGCTTATTTGAAGTAATAAGTTGTCGGTACAAAGCGATTCAACCTCACCCCTTCTCCCCGCTCACCTTCATCCACGCCTTGCGCATGTTCAGCGCGTCCTCTTCCATGATCGGGCTTTCGCACAAAATGCGCCCCGCACAGCCGAACTCCTTCAACACCTCGAACAGAAAATTGATCTTCAGGTCAGACTCTTTCAACGCAAGGTGATTCTTCTCGCCTTTCGGACCATATTCGATTCCCGACAAATGGATGTGGAGATTCTTCAACGCGTCCTTCCCCAGTGCGGCTCGATACGCTTCGAGCAGTTTGGTCCACTCTTTGACGGTGTTCATCGTCCCATCGCCGGGACGCGCGTGCAGGTGCGCGAAATCCAGACAAGGCTGCACGCCTTGAATCGCTTTGCTCATCTCCAACGTATCTTCCAGCGAGCCTAACATTGCAGACTTGCCCATCGTTTCGGGACGCAGGATAACCGGGTTGCCTTTCTTCCGAAGTTCGTCTGCGCAGCTCTTCAAACGCGGAATGGCAACTTTCAACACCTCCTCAGGCGGACGTTCAAAGTATGAGCCGGGATGGAAAATAATATCGGTCGCGCCGGCGAGGTTGCCGTAGTGCGCCGCGTCCATGAGACGTTTGCGCGATTTGGGCCACTCCTCGTCGGTCGCGTTCAAGTTGAAGAAGTATGGAGCGTGCACACTCAGCGAAACGCCTTCCTCACTTGCGGTTTGCTTGATCGCCGCGCAAGTTTCCTCCGACACGCGCACAGACTGCACCCAGCCCAGCTCGAACGCGGTCAAGCCGATGGATTTGCTGAACTGGATCGCGCCCACCGACCCGCCCGGCTTTTTGGGCGTGCCAATCGGTGAACCGACCGTGCCGAATTGAAAAGATAGCGCCATAATCATCTCCAGTCTCTGGTCTCCAGTAATCAGTTACCAGTAATCAGTGAGCCAAGTTTCGCCCACAACGGCGGACCGAGGATCAGCAGCCCGATCAATATTGCCGCCAGCGCCGCCACGAGCACCGCGCCCGCGCCCACATCCTTGCCGACCTTCGCCAGCGGATGTTTCTGCGGGCTTGCCAGATCCACGACCGCTTCGATGGCGGTATTGATGAACTCGGCAGTGAACACCATCGCGATCGCCAGCACCAGCACAGCCCAATCGCGCGGAGGAATCTGCAGCCAAAAGCCGAGCAGGATGACCATCGTCGCAACAAGGGAATGAATCCACGCGTTGTGCTGGGTCCGCAAGACATACCCCCATCCGTGCAGGGCGTGACCGATGGCGGTAATACGGGAAAGGATGAAGGTTTTGAGGCTCATGATTTCAAGGTTACGTAAAACGCAGTAGGAGGTACGAAATATTCCGTATTGCCTACCGCGTATTTATTCCTCACGGATTTGAATCTCACCCAGCCCAAGCGATTCCAGGATTTCGCCCTGCGCCCGCCACATCTTATTTTTCTCTTTCGCCTTAGCATGGTCGTGACCGAGCAAATGTAACACGCCATGCACCACAAGCAGTTGCACTTCCGATTCAAGCGCGTGACCAGCGGCTTTTGCCTGCGCCTTCGCGCGGGGAATCGAGATGAGGATATCGCCGAGGTAGGGCGAACCAGTTTCCGGGTCGGTTTCCGACCCGTTCGATTCGGAGGCGGGGAAGGAGAGCACGTCCGTCGGCGCGTCGATTCCGAGATAATCCCGATTGAGTTGCTTCAGCCGCGCGTCGTCCGTCAGCACAATGGATAAATCCGCATCAGGCGATCGCCGTTGATGGGTCAACGCTGCGCGCGCCGCGCGTTCGAGGAGTTCTGTCGGGAAATCAAATTTAGATTCGATGTTGATCATTATTCCATGCTCTAGGCGGCGTCCCCGCCGCCGTGGACGGCGGCTTGAGCAATTTATTTCCTCGGCGCGGTAAGCACATTCGTCGCCGCGGATTCATCCTGCGGGTACGATACACGCGGGTGATGCGTGCCGCGCAGGATCGTCACGAAGGCGTCGGCGATGAGACCAAGATCGCGCAAAGTGAGCTGCGTGTTGTCGAGTTGACCCTGCTTCTGCGCAGACTCGATCGTGGCCATCACCACCTTGCGGAGAGTCTCTTCGTCCTGCGGGCGTTCAGCGCGGGCGCGTGCCTCCGCGCCGTCGGCGAGCATGAGCAAGGCAGTCTCGCGCGAACGCGGTCGCGGACCGGGGTAGCGGAATTTATCCACGTCCACTTTCGACGCGTCGCCGCCCGCAGCTTCGACGGCTTGGTTGTATTGATAGCGCGTGATCATCGTACCGTGATGTTCGAGGATGAAATCATCGATGCGGCGCGGCAGGCGGTGTTGACGCGCCAGCGCCACGCCGTCGTTCACGTGCGCGATGATCGTCTTCGCCGCCTCGGCGGGTTCCATATCTTCATGCGTGTTCACTTCGCCCTGCGGCTGGTTCTCGATGAAGAACATCGGGTTCATGGCTTTGCCCACATCGTGGAACATCGCCCCGACGCGCGTGAGCAGCGCGTCCGCGCCGATGAGTTCGGCACCCTGCTCGGCAAGGTTCGCCACCTGTAAACTATGCTGATAGGTGCCCGGCGCGTTGCGCAAAAAGAATTGCAACAACGGCGAATCGGGGCGCGAGATCTCGATGAGTTGCAGCGCGGTGGTGAGACCGAGAGTCTGGGCAAGGAAATACTGCGACAACAACGCGATGCTCGACGATGCCAGCCCGCTGAAGATCGCCGCGCCGGAAAGCTCGAGCAAACCAGCCCCATCGGTCGGCGTGAACGGGATGCGGAACGCGATCAGCACCACCACGCCGGAAATCGCGATCGCAATGCCCGCGCGGAAGAACGTCCACACGCGCCGCGCCGCGCCAAGCACCAGCACGCCGATCAAGGATGAAACGAGATAATAAGGCAGCAGGTCGAGCGTGTTCGGCAAGCCATACGGCGCGAGGATGGACATCGCCACCGAAAACACAATGCCCACCTCCACGCCGAACAACGTTGCGATCAACAATCCCATCGCCGCCAAAGGGAAGGCATACGGCACGACGGTGCGGTCCGGAATGCTGAGCCGCGCGCTCACGATGAACACGACGAAGATCAACGCGATCACCGTCAGACTGCGCCCGTCGAACAGGAACTGCATGCGGCGCCGCGAAAAATACAGGCGGATGTACGCGGCGATGCCCAACACGAGCGCGCCCGCGCCGGCATATCCCTGCCACGCGTTCTCCGCCCGGATCAAACGGAACTGTTCGAGTGCTTCGAGTTGCGCCGGTGTGACGATCTGCCCGCGCAGGACGATGATCTGCCCCGTTTTATATTCCACGACGATGGGAGTCACCGCTTCACGCGCCGACTGGCGGGCGGCTTCCGTCAATTCGGCGTTGTACGCACTGTTCGGCGCGACGAACGCAGTCACCAGTTCTGCCACGATATTGGCTTCGCGCTCGTTCATCGAAAGACTCACCAGCGGAGGCACACTGCGGCGCACCGTTTCCACATCCTCTTCGCGGATGCTCCGCCGCATCACCTGCTCCAGCACATCGAACGATTCTTGTTGCACCGCCTCCCAGCGCACCGAACTCAGGATCAGGATCTGCGTGATCGTTTCCGGCTGCAAGGTCACATCGCTCAGCGCGGCAATATCCTCTTCTTTTTCGAGCCGCGTGGAATCATCATCCTCGCGCACGAGACTGATGAACTGCAGCGCGGCGCGCAAGCGCTCGATCTGCTGGCGCGCGATCGCCGGGTTGGGGGCGGCATACACAGGCGCGACAGCCTTCTCGGCGGCAAGACGCGCCTCCTCCGTGCGGACCTTGCTTTCGTATTGAAGCGTGCGCGGCGCTTGAAAGTCGTTCGGTGAAACGTCCCCCGCTTGTAGTGTCGTCGTCGTCGGGCTCAACCATTCAGGCAGGATCAGCGCGATGTATGAAATCGCGCTCACCAGCAGGAGCAGAATGGTTTGCAGTACACGGATGCGCGGGGGGGTCTGCCGATGCCGCGCAGGGATTATCGTCCCCATGTCAGTTTGAAAATTACAACGGAGACGCCGAGATGATCGTTTAAAAAATCTCCGGGTCTTCGTGTCTCCGTGGTGAAAGAAGGCGTAGCCATTTACTTCGGTTGCAGCAATTCCTTCACCGCCGCGCTGACCATATCGTTCGGCGCGCGCCCCGCTACTTTGGGCATCACGGTTTTCATTACCTTGCCCATATCGCCGGGGCTGGAAGCGCCGGTTTCTGCGATGGCGGCTTGCACAAGCGCGCGCAGTTCTTCGGCAGGCATGGCTTTCGGCAAAAAGGCTTCGAGCACTTTGATCTCGGCTTCGTTGGCTTCGATCAGATCGGAACGATTCGCTTTCTTCGCTTCCTCCAATGACTCGCGGCGGTTCTTGACCTCCTTTTGGATCAAGTTCATCACCGCCATGTCGTCGAGTTCAACGCGCTTATCCACTTCCGCCTGTTTGACCGCGGCAAGCACCATCCGCACCGTGCGCTTACGGACCTCGTCGCCGCTTTTCATGGCGTCTTTCATGGAATCGTTAAGTTGTGTTTTGATTGTCATGGGGAGGATTATAGCAGAGAGTTCCAAGTGCCACGTGACACGTGTCAGATTGGATGGTATCGGGTAAAGACGGAATCAACGATGATGGGTTCTGCCAAGCCACAGAGAGCACAAAGTTTTGAGAAAAGATTAAATGGCTCGGCGTTCTCAGTGCGCTCTGTGGCTGAGATAATTGCTGTAAGATCATTTAATCGCGCTGAAGGAAATCTCGGCGAAGTTATCGAGATACAACGTCATCCCGGTATCCGCCGCTTTCGCGGTGAACGTCCACGTGAGACCGTCCCATTTTTCGCCGATGGTCTCTTTGTAAATGATGTAATCGGATGGGTCGGCGGGCTGCCACATCAATGCGATGAAATTTCCGTCGAAGCCGATCCCCGCCATGAAGTTGTACCACGTGTCCGGGCGCGGTTGGAAGTTGCCCTGCAAAATTTTGTGCCCCAGTTCGTTCGGTCCCTGCGTGAGGTTGGCTTGTGGATAGTCGAAGCCGAACACGCCGAACCGTCGGTAGGAATCGGTCTGATATTCCCCTGCCTCGAGGATGAACTCGAACTTCGATCCCTTATCGTATTTGAATTCCAAAACTATGCCCTGCCCTTCACCAAAAGTAGTATGCCTGACGAGCCCGGAACTCCAGTCCTCCTGACCAGTGATCTGGAAAACGCCATCTTGCAAAATGCCGGTGCCGGGGTTATACGTTGTCCATCCATCCACCGCGCTGAAATCATCGAACGCGGTCACGCGCACATCCGCCACGAACTCGGAGAGATTGGCCGGCGGCGCGACCGTGGCAGTTGGCGGCAAAGGAGTTGACGTAGGCTCCGCAACGGAAGTGGCAACCGGCGGCGCGGTCGCTTCACTCGCCGGTTGTGTTGGTTCACCCGCGGAGAGGTTGCAGGCGAGGGAGACAGAGGTAAAGAGAAACAGGATGTGAGGTAGTTTTGGTTTCATTTGTTCCTTCGTATAATTCAGCACTTTTCTTATCAAACACTTTCGATCACATTGACAAAGATTATAGCAGAAGCAAATATTACTTCCTCGCCCCTGTCAATGCAGTGGTGATTCCCAAGCCCACATACACCAGCCCGGCAAAATACCGCCCACCGGTTTGGAAGCGCTGGTTGCCGCGCAATTTGTCCGCGAAGGAACTGACGACCAAGGCATAGATACTGTCGGTGACGATCGCCAGTCCTACAAAGATCATACCGAGAAGAAGGCTTTGAGAAATCACATTCCCGCGCGTCGGGTCAACGAACTGCGGCAGGAAGGCAAGGAAGAACAATGCGGTCTTCGGGTTGAGCAGGTTGATGACAAGTCCCTGCCAGTAGATGCGCGAGAGACTCTCCTGTTTGATTTCCTCCTCCGCCCCATTTTCAGACGACAACAATTTGCGTATGCCGAGGTAGATCAAATACCCCGCGCCGAGAAACTTCACCACGTCGAACGCCAGCGCGGATGATATCAAAATCGCTGAAAGTCCCAACGCCGCCGCAACCGCCTGAATGAAATTCGCCGTCTCGATGGCAAGAACCGAGACCAGCCCGGCGGTGCGTCCCTGGCTGGCGCTGCGCGCGGTGATGTACAGCACGGCAGGTCCCGGCACGAGGAGCAATGCAATTGCGGCAAAGATGAACAAAGAAAGTTTGGAGGGATCAATCATACGGATTCTTTTTCCTTATTAAAGTTTTCAATTCTTCTCTTCGCCAACTCTAAATATTCCTCGTTCAACTCATACCCAACATACCTACGCCCTGCCTTCAACGCGGCGAGCGCCGTCTGCCCGCTTCCCATGAAAGGATCGAGCACAACTTCATTCGAGTATGTGTACAGTTGAATCAACCGATACGGCAACTCCACCGGGAACGGCGCGGGGTGCCCCACCTTCTTCGCCGACTCGGAGAAAAAGTCCCACACCGATTTTGTGAATTCCAAAAATTCTTCTTTTGTGATCGTGCTGTCACGTCCCTCGATCTTTTCGCGCTTGAACGTCCCTTTGGAAAACACGAGGATATATTCGTGCGTGTCGCGCAGCGTCGGGTTCGACGCCGATTGCCACGAACCCCACGCCGTGGAGGTGCTTGCGCTCGACGATTTATCCCAAATGATTTCGCCGCGCATGAGAAACCCCAGATCGATCATCTCGCGCGCGATCAATCCGTTCATCGGGATGTACGGTTTGCGTCCCAGATTGGCAACGTTCACGCACGCGCGCCCGCCGGGGACAAGCACGCGATAGACCTCGCTCCATACGCGGCGCAGGAACGCGAGATATTCTTCCAGCGTCAGGTCTTCATCGTATTCCTTGCCCACATTGTACGGCGGCGATGTGACCATGAGATGCACCGAATTATCGGGTAACTCTTTCATCTCCTCGGATGAATGGTTGAAGATGACATCAAGAGTCTCAATCGGATTCTCGACATACGCTTCGGACTCCGCTTGAGGCTGGTCGCCGTATAGGCGGGTTCGGTAAAACGCGGACGCGTCGTGCCCTTCGCGCCCCGGCGACCCGAACGAGGTTGTGGATGTGTTTTCGGAAAATTTTCGTTTCGGCATGGTCTTGTAGGGGCGGGGTCTCCCCGCCCTGTGAACACACAATAAATATAGGGCGAGAGGACCCCGCCCTACGAACCTACAAACAACCCAATCAATTCCTTTGACAAACCCTTCAGCGTTTTCTCGTATTCGATGCGCGTGCGTTTGATGGCGGCTTGCATGGCGTAGTCGAATTTGAAACCCTGTTCGGGCGAGTCGAGGTTCATCCACGCGTGCGAATCGCGCGGGATAAGCGGAAGCACAAAGCGGCGGAGCCGCTTCACATAGTACAGCCATTCCAGCGGAGGGTACGTTTTGCCGGAGCGCAAATCGGGGCTGTGGATCAGATCCGGGTGAACCGGATCAATTTCCCCCGGCGGAGGAGGCGTCTTCCGGTCGAAGCGATTCAACCACAAGGTGACATAATTCGAATGGGCGTAAAAATCCTGCACGGTGTGAGTCAACCGCCCGAATGCCTGCCAGGCAGATAATGCATCCTTTTTGTGGAGCGATTCGATCACCCGTCCCCGTTGTTTTTCGATGTAGGCGTAGGTTTTCGCAAAAGCGTTATTGTCGAAATGAAATTCATCGTGAAAGAACTGCCCGCCGAAACTATCCTGATCGATATTGGCGTCGGTGATCACGCCGAGCGGACGCGCGCCGAGATGGTCGCCCAGCGATTCGAACATGATTTCGATGTGGTATTCGGTAAGCATTTGCCCGATTATAAGCGGTTATAATGCCGCCATGAGTTTTTACACCTCGAAAGGCGACGACGGCACCACCAACCTGCTCGGCGAGGGACGCGTGACGAAGTATCACGCGCGCATCGAAGCCGTCGGCACGCTGGACGAATCCTCCGCCGCGCTGGGGCTGGCGCGCGCGCAATGCCTCGACCCGCGTTCCGCGCCGATCATTCTCGAAGCGCAACGCGACCTGTACAAGTTAATGGCTGAAGTGGCAGCAACGCCGGAGAACGCGGAGAAATTTCATTTCATCAACTCCTCACGCGTGGAATGGCTCGAACAACAAACCGACGCGCTGAGCGAAGTCGTCGAAATGCCGAAGGAATTCATCCTGCCCGGCGATTCGCCGGCGGGCGCGGCGTTGTCGCTGGCGCGCGCCGTCATCCGCCGCGCCGAACGCCGCGTGGTGGAACTGCACGACGAGCAGGAGGTTTCGAACCCCGACCTGCAGCGGTATTTGAATCGTTTATCGTCGCTGTGTTTTGTGTTGGAATTGTTAGAGAACAAAGCCGCGGGGAATCAAACGACGCTGGCAAAAACATGAGCGGGGCGACCCCGCCCCTACACGGAAAATTATGACCGGCACCTTCCTCAACATCGCAACGGTACTCATCGGCGGAATGATCGGTTTGATCTTCGGCGCGCGCATCCCCGAAAAATTGAAAGCCACCGTCATCGCGGGCATGGGGCTCTTCACCGCGGCGATGGGATTGCAAATGTTCACCGACACAGAGAATCCGCTCATCGTGCTCGGCGCGCTGCTGATCGGCACACTGCTCGGCGAATGGATGAAGATCGAAGACGGTCTGCAAAATTTGGGAAAGGTTCTCGAACAGCGGTTCTCCAAAGAAACGGACGACGGCTCGAACAAATTCGTGCGCGGATTTCTCACCGCGTCGCTGTTGTTCTGCGTGGGACCGATGACGATCCTCGGTTCCATCCAAGACGGGTTGACCGGCGATTACAACCTGCTGGCTGTCAAATCCGTGCTGGACGGCTTTGCGGCGATGGCGTTCGCCTCCACATTGGGCATGGGCGTGATGTTTTCCGTGATTGTGATCCTCGTCTATCAGGGAGGCATCAGCCTGCTCGCCGCGCAACTCGACGCGATTGTGACCCCGTCCATGATGAACGAACTGACCGCGGCGGGCGGCGTTATTTTGTTGGGTTTGGCGATCAGCAGCCTGCTGGAAATCAAAAAGATCCGCGTGGGGAATATGCTGCCTGCGCTTGCTGTCGCGCCATTCATTGTCTGGATCATGGGGTTGTTTTAATTTCTCACCCGTACAGCGCGATCATCAGGATTCCGGTGAAGATGACGAACGCGCCAAGCACGCGCACGATACCCAAACGTTCCTTCAACAGCCACCAGCCTGTCAACGCGCCGAACACCACGCCGACCTCCCTCACCGCGCCGGCGTAACTGAGCGGGGCAATCGAATACGCAAAGACCGCCATTAAATACGCCAGCACACCCAGCACGCCCGCCATCGGCACACGGATCGGTTGTTTGACCAGAACCTCCCTGACGCGCGACCACGCGTACTGTCGAAAAATGAACGGGGAGATGACGAACGGCACGAGCGCGAACATGGTCATCACGTAGGGCATGGCATACCCGTTTTTCACCGCCGTGCCGTCGATCGCGGAATAGACCGAGATCAACAACGCGATGAACATCGCGACGGCAACGCCTTTGAAGTGGACGCGGGTCACATGCGCCTGCGTCAACGTGTTGACGCCGATGATCGTCAAACCGCCGATGATGAGGGCGAGCCCGATCAGCCCGCCGCTCGTCAGCCGCTCCTGTAAAAATACGAACGACCACACGGCAAGGAAAGCCGGCGCCGCGCCGCGCGCCACCGGATACACCAGTGAAAAGTCGTTGTCGTGATACGCATAGGAGAGGGCGATGAAATACACCACTTCGATACACACGCTGACGATGGCAAACTTCCACATCTCACGCGGAGGCAGACCGGTGAAGAACAAGGCAACCAGCGCGAACAATCCGCCGAACGTCACCATCCAAAAAGTGACGATGTATTTGTCCTCGGCTTGTTTGATGAGCAGGTTCCACGCGGTATGAAGCACGGCGCTGATCAATAAAATGGAAATGGCAAAAAGCGACATGGCGGAACGAATGTACCACAAAAGTGACGCCGGCAAATGGTTGCTTTTTAGGCGCCCGTTGCGTATACTTACCGCATACCCGAATTGGAGGATTCGATGAAAACATTCAAACCCCTGCTCTTCTTGACCTCGTTCGTTTTGATCGTTGGGCTTGCCTGCGCCCTCGGCGGCGGCGGTGACACTCCCTCGCAGCCCGCCCAGCCGCCTACCAATCCACCGCAGCAACAACAAGCGACCCAGCCGCCGCCTCCAGCAACGGAACCACCGACTCCAAGTGATGATTTGGTAACCTTTGTCGATCAGAACAATTTGCTCGCGTTCGACCTGCCCGGTAATTGGACCTATGAACACGAAGATCTGGGTCGAGAGATTTATAGCGACGCGGTAGCCTACCGTGACACGTTTGGCTCGCCGGATGAAACAGCCTTTATCGAAAGCCTCGTGCTATTCGCAGATAATGCGGTAAACAATTCGGTGAGCCAGGGCGCCGCTTTGGATATCCTGAATACATACTACAGCAGTACCGGAACCAACAACGGCGATATTCGCATTAGCAGCGACCAAATTATGCAGGACGGTTCTGAACGATTTGAATGGAAATCAAGAGGCGGCGGATATTCAGGAGTCACGTTCTTTGAAGTGCGCGGAAGCGATAAAAAGACGTGGCTGATGTGGACGCTTTGGTGGTCCGATAGTGCCGATCAATCCGTTCTAGATATTATAGACGGCGCGATTTCATCCTACTACGTTCCTTAACCGGGGAATCAAATTAACAAAAGTGTTGACCGGTTCGCCATCCGCGAGCCGTAAACAACGATCAACAAAAAAACTCCCGAAGCCTTTCAGGTTTCGGGAGTTTCGTTTAATACAAGGGGATTCTCGCGCCGTTGACCTTCGCCGCTTCATCTGAGAACAGGTATAACATCGCTGCGACGATCTCCTCGGGGGTGGTACCCGTGCCTTTGTTGTCAACGTCAATCGCTTTGACTTGAATGATGTTCGCGGTCACGTTGGACTCTTTGAGTTCAGCGGCAAGGGTCAACACCAGATTTTCCTGCGCGGCTTTGGCGGCGGTGTAAACCCCTCGCTTCGGTAACGGATTGGAAACCGTGGACGGCGAGACCGTGATCACGCGTCCCCATTTGCTTTTTTCGAGCAACGGCATGAACGAGCGGAACAAATGGAACGTCGTCCACACATGCTGTCCTAGCATCGAGGTGAGGTCGTCTTCCGAAGTCTCAGGGATCGTCTTGCCGCCGAGCCAGCCGCCGACGAGATGAAACAGCCCGTGGACTGTGCCGAATTTGGCAGACACAGCCTCAACGGCGGAGTGAACCGCACCCGCATCGCGCAGGTCAACGATGGAGGTGAAGAGTCGTTCGCTGGGCAGGTTCAAATCGCGTACGAGGGAATCCAATCTGGTCTGGTCGAAATCGAGCAACGCCAGCGAGTGTCCGCGCGCGGCAAACGCGTGCGCGGTCTTGCGACCGAGCGCGCCGGTTGCACCGGTAATGACGATCGTTCTATTCACTATAAACATCCACGGGTAGTTCGCTCATGCCTTTGATGAACGGGCGGTCGCTTTGTTCGGGCAAATGTTCCTTGCCGTGGAAGTCAATGAGATGCCCCGACTTGGCGGCTTTGGTTTCGAGATAAAAACGGTTGTATTCGTTCGGCTCCATGATGTGCGGAATGCGATCGGTAACATGGATCCCGTAATCGATGAGTTGCTGGATCTTTTTCGGGTTGTTAGTGATGAGCCGCACCGATTGAATCTTGAGCGACATGAGCATGTGCGCCGCCACTGCGTAATCGCGCTCGTCGTCGCGGAAACCGAGCGCGTGATTTGCCTCCACGGTGTCGAGCCCTTGATCCTGCAAACTATACGCGCGGATCTTGTTGATCAACCCGATGCCGCGCCCCTCCTGACGGAGATACAACACCATGCCGCGTTCCATCTGCCCGATCGCGATCAACGACGCTTCGAGCTGGTCGCGGCAATCACAGCGCAGTGAGCCGAGCGCATCGCCGGTCAGACATTCGGAATGTAAACGCACAGGCACATCCTGTGCGCCGATCACATCACCCTTCACGATGGCGACGTGTTCCTTGCCATCGCGATTGTTCTCGAACGCGACGATGTGAAAATCGCCGAAACGCGTTGGCAATTCTGCCATCGCGACGATGCGCACACACACCTTGTCTTTGCCGATCCCCTCACATTCGTGTTCGCCTTCGGCTTGAAGCAACACGTCGAATTTTTCATGCAAATTTGTGATCATACCGACCTCGCTATCGAATATTTTAACAAGACTCCGCCATCGTCCCATGTTTCCACCGCCGTTAATTTCATCGGGACGGCATCGCCTCCGCTTCGCGGCAAACCTGTGCCTGCCGCAAGCGTGGGAGCGGATTCGCCCCCGAAGATCATCGGCGCAACGAACGCGTAGACTTCATCCACCAGCCCAAGCTGAAGCAGTTCGAAATTGAGGGTCGCGCCGCCTTCCACCATCAAACGCTTCACGCCACCTTCGGCGAGCGTTTGCATCATATGGGTCAAATCCACACGCGCGCCCGCATGGACGAACACTTCCACGCCTTGCGAACGGAGCAAGTCAAGTTTGACTTTAGATGTACGGTTCGTGGTGAATATTACGACCCGCGCCTGCCCTTCGCGTAAGAATTTTGAATGAGGTTCGACATTCGCCTCCGAAACGACGCCAACCTTCATCGGGTTCGCCGGAAGTCCGCGCGCTGCACGTTCGGCGCGCAACGATTCGGATTTCACGGTCAACTTTGGGTCTTCGTCGAGCAGTGTCCTGCCGCCCACCATCACCGCGTCCGAGCCGGCGCGGAGTTGATCCACGCGTTCCTTGTCGCGCGGCGAGGAGATCGCCGCGCCTTTGCGCGCCGCCGTATCGATCTTGCCATCGGCGGTCATGGCAACGTTGATGAACACAAACGGGCGGTTCATCTTTCAATTGTAATGCGATAATCATGTTAGAATTTCCTGACTTTAGTCAGGAAGTTTTTACGGAATCAGTTGCTGTCCCGGTTCAACAATAAACAAAAAGGAGCATGGCATGACCGGAAAGGCTGAACGAGTCGTGATCACCGGGATGGGCATTGCCAGTCCGCTCGGTTGCAATGTGCAGGAATTTTGGGAAGGGTTGCTGGCGGGCAGATCGGGGGTTGGATCGCTCGAGGGCGGGATCTTTTCCGGTATGCACACGAAGATCGGTGGTGTCGTTTGGGAGTATGACGAAAACAAGTATTTCGACATCAAAGATATCCGGCGGATGAGCCGCTCATCGCAATTGGGATTGGTCGCGGCGGAACAGGCGATCAAACAATCCAAACTCGAAAACGGAGATGTGAACCGCGAGGAGGTTGGGGTAATGGTCGGCAGTTCCATCGGGGGCTACAGCGCGGCTGACCCGTACTTCATGCACTTCTATAAAAGCGACCGCCTCAGCCCGTACACGATCCCGGTCTCGATGAACATCGGACCCGGCTCGAACATTTCGATCAAGTACGGTTTTCAAGGACCGCTCGTCAACGTGGACGCGGCTTGCTCGACCGCCGCGCACACCATCGGCAACGCCTTCAACATGATCCGCAACGGAAGCCTGCAGGTGGCTGTCACCGGCGCGGCGGACTGCCCATTCTCGCCCGGTGTCGTCGAAGCGTGGATGGCGCTGCGGGCAGTCTCCACTCGGGACGATAACCCGGCGGAAGCGTGCCGCCCGTTCAGCGCCGACAGGGATGGAATGGTCTTGGGAGAAGGGGCAGGCATCCTTGTGATCGAAGCGGAGAGTCACGCGTTGAAGCGCGGAATCCCCATCCTTGCCGAACTTAAAGGCTACGGATCGTCGGCAGACAGTCATCATCTTACACAACCCTCGCAAAAAGGACCCGCCCTCGCCATGCGCCGCGCCTTGAACGATGCCGGCATGACCATCGCAGACGTTGATTACATCAACGCGCACGCCACCGGCACCGAGTGGAACGATAAGAACGAAACGAACGCCATCAAGGAAGTGTTCGGCGAGCGGGCGTATGAAATCCCGGTGGTGGGGAACAAAGCCGCGTTCGGTCATTCCATCGCGGGCAGCGGCGCGCTCGAGATGATCGGTTGCATCCTTTCATTGCGCGACCAGGTCGTGCCGCCGACCATCAACTACAAAGTCCCCGACCCGGAGTGCGATCTCGATTATGTGACCGAAGGCAGGCGCAGCCTGCCATTGAAAAACATTATGAGCAATTCATTTGCTTTCGGGGGGAGTAACGCTGTGTTGATCGTGGGCAAGTACGATACCGCACATTGAATCAAGCCCATGCGAAAGACGAACTTGACCGCCGTGCTGGTCTTCCTGTTGACGACCAGTTTTTACGTTTTTACCCTCTCCCCGTCGCTGGCATGGGGCGACGGGGTTAAACTGCAAACCGAAGCCATTACCGGGGAATCGTTCGTGCTGGCAGAGATGCCGGCCGAAAATTTTTCATCGGACCCATACCTCTTTTCAAAAGTTGGAGTGGCGGCGTGGGATCATCCCCTCTACATCGTGCTGGGATACGCGCTGGTCAAAGCCTTTTCATTCGTCAATGCACTGTGGCTGGTCAACCTCATTTCGGCGATCTTTGGAGCCGCGAGCGTAACGTTGGTGTTCATCGTCGCCCACCGACTTACGGATTCGATGGCGGCTTCCGGTTATGCCGCCTTCGCGCTGGCAGTTTCGCATACGTTATGGTGGCACTCTTCCACCTCCGAAGTGTACACGTTGTTCATCTTCCTGCTTCTCGTCAGTTACGTGTTGTTCGATGAATATGATCGAGATAAACAAGGAAAATACCTGTTCACCGGCGCCTTCTTTCTTGGGCTGGCGGCATCCAATCACATCCTCGCATTTTTGGCTGTTCCTGCGTTCGGTCTTTACGTTCTTCTTTCAAAACAATATCCGCGTTTCGAAATCGAAAACTTGAAGAGGGCGGCTTCTGTCATACTCGGCTTCCTGTTTGGTTTTTCACTCTATATCATTCAATTCATACGCGTCTCCGCGAGTCTATCCATCAATGAAACGGTGGGACCCGCGCTCGGCTCGACCTTCCTCAACCGCCTCGACTTTCTTTCACCGATCATTTTGGGTAACAGCCTGCTGACCTACGCCGCATTCCTCGCATTTCAATTCGGTCCGCTCGGAATCGTTCTGGGCATCCTCGGCATTCGCCGAGCCTTTGCCAATACCGAGCTCCGGCTCCGCAAAGTCTTTGGATTTTTCATCGTGTTCATGCTTTTCGGGGTCGTGTATCGAGTGACCGACCAATTCGCATTCTTTCTGACTTCGTACGTGTTCTTTGCGATTCTGATGGCGGTCGGCGCGAATCATCTGCTCGCGACTCTGCGGAGGAATCCACGCTTCATTCTGACCTTCGTCCTGTTTCTCGCCATTCTGCTGACTCCGCCCTTTTACCGGCTCGTCCCACAACTTGCTCAGCAAAACGGAGCGGGCGATTCGCTCCTCGGCATTCCGCAGATCGGGACCGGTCTCCGCGACGGCTTCGCCTACTACATTGACCCCAACAAGCGCGGCGACTTCAACGCCTACAACTTTGGGCATGAAACCATCACGAACCTGGCTCCGAATGCCGTTGTGATCGCCGAATGGTACACAGACACGGATGAATATTTCATCCTGCGTTACTTCCACAAAGTGGAAAAACTGCGCCCGGATGTTGCCATCCTTGGCTGGCCCACCCACGACCCGTTCACTTTCGATTCTCAACTCGTGTTGAACGTCATCGAAGATTCGTTCCCCGAACGTCCTGTTTATCTCGCGTCATTGAGCGATAAATTCTACGCCGCCTCGACGTTGATCGAAACCTATTGCATTGTCCCTGAAAATAATCTCTATCGGTTGTATGAAAAAGGGAATACCGCGCTTGCTTGTCTGGCTTCCGATTCGGTCACCGAATAATCATTTGCAAGTGCATCCGCAAATCCCGAAGGGATGGAAAGATTCTAGAATCAAAGCCGAATTCAAAAAATAATCCCGAAGGGATGGCATGAGAATTATCACCCCTTCGGGGTTCGATAATTTTTCTGTCGCTTTCTATAACCTTGTCACTCCTTCGGAGTTCTTCCACGACTATTTGCTTGAGATATCATCGTCGCAATCCCAACACCGAACTTCCAATTCATCGCCTTCCACAGCCAATGCGGCGGCGTAATTCGATTCGACCCCCAGCGAACGCAATGACCAGCGCGCGGCGTCGTCCGCGTCGGGGCGCGTCGCGCGGAGGGCGGCTGGTTCGCCAAGCGACACATCGAAACTATCCAGCGGCAGGGACAAGCCCATTCCCTGAGCTTTGATGTACGCCTCCTTGCGAGTCCAGCAATGGAAGAAGCCGCGCGTCCGTTGTTCGGAAGGCAGGGTCATCAATTCAGACACTTCGCGCGGCGAAAAATATCGGCTGGCTAGGTTCTCAAGTTCGATGTCCCCACGAATCAACTCGATGTCAACCCCGACCTTTCGTCCGCGCGCGACGGCAATCAGCGCGTAATCGCCAGAATGTGAAAGATTGAATTCAACGTTGTGTTCAGGAAGAAACGGCTTGCCATATTCATTCGCGGAAAATTTCAAATCGTGAGGTTTGCATCGCAGATAACGCGCAAGGACTTCGCGCAGGCTGGCATGGGCAGCGATGTAGCGGCGCCGATCTTTATCGAAGTGGAAACGGGAGGCGCGCTGAGATTCGTCCGCTGAAAGGGTGGATTCCATCCGCTGGACTGAATCGGGCTTCAAGTCCAGAAAGACGCGCCAGACATCCACACGACGGGAGTCCGGTTGAACATCCACCGGAGGGGTAAGCCATGTGTCCTGTGTCATGGGTATGGTTCCCGCTGTGAACGCTGGGATCAATCCCGCCACGCTTTGATGATTCCGATCCTGCTGATACCGGTCCCGAACCAATGAGGTTGTGGAAACATGCCTTTCTCCACAACGACATGAAAACCATGCGCCTCCAGCAAGCGCGCCAGATCGAGGCGGTTTCGTTTCTCGTCATCGAATTCATGATATTCCATGACCACTTGTTGAATTTTCGCAAGCGTTTCACTCGGACAATTGAACAGGATATCGTACTCCGCCCCTTCCACATCCATTTTCAACAGATCAATCCGCTCGATGTGCTGTGTTGCGATGATGTCGGTGATCGTCGTCACGTTG
Organism: Chloroflexota bacterium; assembly: GCA_040753755.1. Classification (GTDB taxonomy): domain Bacteria; phylum Chloroflexota; class Anaerolineae; order Anaerolineales; family Villigracilaceae; genus Defluviilinea. The sequence continues at coordinate 248,236 of JBFMDB010000002.1, read as the reverse complement.
ACCGTTTCAGCATGAGCGCTCGTTGCCTGCAACAACGAACCCATGATCGGATTGCCCGCAGGCGTGTAGAGTGTCATTTGACCCTGCCTGCCGGATATCGCGCTCTTTTCGATATACAGGTTATCCAGATTATTTAACAGGCGGTTCGCGGTGAGCATGTCGAAATTATCACTGGAGGGTTCATACGCATAGACATGCCCGCGATGAGCCAGCCCTGCCGCGCGCACAGAAAACGCGCCGATGTGCGCGCCAATATCCACAACAGTATCGCTCTCGCCGATGGGAAACTGCTTATCATCATACGCCTTTGCATTCCAGATTTCCCAGATCATCAGCCGATCGGACGTGTTCACCCGCACGCGGAAGCGCGCTCCATCTTTCGCATTCACCACTACCGTTGATTTTCCCTGATGCCGCAAATAGAATAAAGAGAAAAATAGTTTGTTGAACCAGACAAAAAACCGTTCGTTTTTTAAGCGCATGGGAGGCTCCGGGACTTCATGGTGATTCGATTGGGCGAGTATTGCAGGCTAACGGATGATTTCTGCGGCGATGGATTGCATGATCTCTTCCTTTGCATCGTTGATAAAGAAATGACCGCCGGGGAAAAAGTGCGCTTCAAAGCGGGACCCGGTCCGGCTTGCCCACCCTTCGATTCGTTCGCGGCGGACGCGCTCATCGTCCAGCCCGCCGAAGGCGGTGATGGGAATATCGAGCGGAGGTTCATTTGAATCGAAGCGATACGTTTCAACGGCTTCAAAGTCCGCGCGGAGGATGGGGAGGAGGAGCGTCAACGCCTCGGGTTGATTCAAAATTTCGGCGGGGATGCCGTTGAATTTTTTCAGCGCTTCGAGAAACTCGTCGTCGGGCAGCGCGTGAATCGGCGGATTCGGGTCGGGGAATTGCGGCGCGGCGCAGGCGGAAATAAAAAGCCGGGTGGGGCGAGGCAGGCTCAAGCGTCGTAAAGACCGTGCCAGTTCGAAGGCGATCAATCCTCCCATGCTGTGACCGAACAACGCGAAGGGTTTGTCCAGCAACGGCTGATTCTCGCGCGAGAGATTTTCCACCAGAAGGTCCAGCCGTTTTATCGCGGGTTCGTTGAATCTCGATCCCCGCCCCGGATAATGGGCGATGTGGGTTTCGATGTTTCCCGCCGTCCACTTGCCGAACGCGGCAGGACTGCCTCCCGCGTAGGGAAAAATGAACAGCCGCGTCTCAGCCGCAGGGTCGGGCTGCGGACAAACGAACCACTTTGTTGAGGTCACGTTGTTTTTGATTTTTCGAGGAAGCCGCGCGGGATGAAGTAATTCAAATACGCGGAGAACAGCGCGTCGTTGACGGGATGGCAGACGACGCCGCTCCCGTTCAGGCGGGTGAGCGTGTTGGTGAGGTCGAACTCCGGCATGAACACCTGCGACTCGTCCACTTCTTCGAGCAGGGGCAGGTACAGCGCCCACTCGTCGGAGGGCATGTGCGGGATTTGGCTGAACAGTTCCTCGCGCCACTCGTCGAACGAAACGGTCCGGGCTTGGAGTCCCTGCGAGGCGAGCCACCCCGCCAAATGTCGGAAGTGAAGCGGTTCGGGGTTGTCGAGGTGGAAGATCATGCCGAAGTTTTGCGCGTCCTTTGAAAGTTGCACAATCGCCGCGCTGACGAAATCCACCGGCACGATGTTGACCATCACGTCGAGGTTCGGCACACTGCCGAGCAGCACGCAGGCGCGCGTCATGCTGGAGATGAGGTTGTCGGTGTTCCACGCGCCGGTCACGCTGTGACCCGACACGAGGCCCGGGCGATAGACGGCGCACGGGATGCCGCGCTCCATTGCCTGCATGACGAGTTTTTCCGCGACCCATTTGCTTTGGGCGTAGCCGCCGAACGGCGCGCCGACCTCGTCGAGGTTCGCGTCTTCGCGGAACACGCGGCCGTCGTTGACGCCGCCCGAATACAAGATCGAAAGCGTGGACACATGATGCACGGGCTTCAATTTCACGCGGCACGCCAGCCGTAAAATTTCCTGCGTGCCGAGCACGTTCGCGGCTTTGTGCGCTTGATACGGATACACAAAGTTGACCATCGCGCCGTTGTGAATGATGACGTCAATTTGATTCGCAAGTTCGCCGAATGTTTCTTCGCTCAGTCCAAGCCGCGGCGAGCCGAGATCGCCCAGCACGGGTTTGATTCGATGCGCCAGCGATTCGTCCCACAACTGATACGAATCCAGATTGCGCTTCAATCTTTTCAAGCCTTGCTCAAGATCGTCGGCGCGCAGCAGGCAGTAAATTTCCGCCGAGGTCATCGTGAGCAGGTCCTTCAAGAGGAACGCGCCGACGAATCCCGTCGCGCCCGTGAGCAGAATCTTTTTCGGCTCGGCGTGTTGATATTTCAAGCCGCCCGCAGTGATGTCCGCATCGAGTTTGGCTTCGGCGTTCAACGCCTCCAAACTCAACTGCCCGCGCTGGATGAAATCACTGCGCGCCCGCGTCATGCGTTCGCCGCGCCGCGCGCGCTCGATGGTCAACGCGAGATTCGCCACCGTCGGGTTCTCGAACAACGCGCGCAGAGGTAGGTCCGCGGCTTGCAAACCAAATTTCTCGCGCAGTAAAAACACCAGCCGCGTGCCGAGCAGGGAATGTCCGCCGAGGTCGAAGAAATTGTCGTTCACGCCCACCTGCTCCACGCTCAAGCCCAGCACCTGCGCGCAGACTTCGGCAAGTTGCAACTCCAATGGTGTGCGCGGCGCGACGTATTGCGCGCGCAGGTCCGCGCGCGACTGCGTCGGCGCGGGCAGGGCTTTGCGATCCACCTTGCCGTTCGGGGTCAAAGGCAATGATTCGAGATTTACGAACAAAGACGGAACCATGTACTCGGGAAGTTTTGCGCGCAGGAACTCTCGCAATTGGCTCGCGTCCGCTTCGTTTCGACTAGGCTCAACGCGAGCTTTCTCGATTTCGGCTGGCACCACGTAAGCGACGAGACTCGCCTCCGACGAGCGTTCCTTCCACGCGACGACCACCGCCTGCTTCACGGATGGATGACTCGCCAACGCGACCTCGATCTCGCCCGTCTCGATGCGATAGCCGCGCACTTTCACCTGCTGGTCGCTGCGGCCAAAGAACTCGATGCTGCCATCGGGGAGATAGCGCGCCAGATCGCCTGTTTTGTAAATGAGCTCCCTCACCCCCGTCCCCTCTCCCTCTGGGAGATGGGTGAAGGGTTGAGGGATGAATCTTTCGGCAGTCAATTCAGGCCGATTCAAATATCCGCGGCTGACGCCGTCCCCGCCGATGTACAAATCGCCGATCACGCCGACGGGTACAGGCTGCAAGTTTGAATCCAAAATGTAAATCTGTGTGTTGGCAATCGGCCTGCCGATGGGAACCGTGTTCGAAATTCCCGATTGAATCGAATCCACCCGATAAATCGTTGACCAGATCGTCGTCTCGGTGGGACCGTACACATTCCACAACTGCGCGCCGCGCTGGAGCAATTTCTCTGCCAGATCGTTCGTCAACGCCTCGCCGCCGCACAGGATTTTCAAATCGGGCTTTCCCGTCCAGCCCGCTTCGAGCAGCAGACGCCAACTCGCGGGCGTGGCTTGCATGAAGGTGATGCGCGACTCGTCCAGCGACTTTGCCAGCAGCGCGCCGTCCGCCGCGACTTCGGAATTTGCGATCACAACTTTCGCGCCGACTGTCAAAGGCAGTAACAATTCGAGAACGGCAATGTCGAACGAAAGCGTCGTCACTGCGAGCAGAGAGTCGTCGGCGTTGATTCCCAAATCCTTTTGCATCGAGCAAAGGAAGTTCACCACCGCGCGGTGATGAATCTGCACGCCCTTCGGCTTGCCCGTCGAGCCAGAGGTGTAGATAACGTAAGCAAGGTCATTGGCGGAGGCTTTCGCTTTTTTGCCGCGCTTGGTTTTCACTTCATCGAGTGCGTCCAAACAAATGATCTGCGCGTTGTGTTCAGGCATCTCAGGTAACAAGTGGCTCAAGGTCAAAACGACCGAAACATTCGAATCAGCCAACATGAACGCGAGCCGCTCCGCAGGGAAGGACGGGTCGAGCGGCAGGTACGCGCCGCCCGCCTTCAACACGCCAAGCAGACCGGCGAGCATTTCAACCGAACGACTCACGAACAAGCCGACCAGCGCGTTAGGCTTCACGCCTTGCGCGGTCAGGGCTTTGGCGACTTTGTCCGCGCGTTCGTTCAATTCCTTGTACGTCAAACTCTGGTTTTCAAATTGAACGGCGACGGCGTCGGGAGTCCGCTTTACCTGTGCTTCGATCAATTCGTGAACGCAAAGATCGCGCGGGTAATCGGCTTGCGTCTGATTCCAGTCAAGGAGAATCGTTTGTTTTTCCGAATCGTCCAGCAGCGAATACGTTGAAACGGTCTTCGTCGGGTCAGCCGCGATCCCGCGCAGCAGCGAATGAAAGTGCTTCAACATGCGCTGGATGGTTTCGGCGTCGAACAAATCCACGTTGTATTGAAGCGCGGCGGCAAGACCATCGTTCAGTTCGGACATCATCATGGTCATGTCGAACTGGGCGGGTTCGCCGCCGAGCGCGATGGATTCGAGGACGAGGCCGCCCACTTCCATGCGCGCGCCGTCCAGCCCCAGTGCGAACGGGCTGAGCGTCTGCACGTCCGCTTCGTGCGCCTTTTGCAGGATGAACATCGTCTCGAAGAGCGGCGGTCGGCTGGGGTCGCGCTGGACGCCGAGCCGCTTCGCCAGCAGCGCGGGCGGATAGTCCTGATGCTCGAACGCGCCGAGCGTCGTTTGCTTCACCCGCTGGAGAATTTCGTTGAACGACGGGCTGCCCGAAAAAGCCGCCTTGAGCGCAATCGGGTTGATGAAGTAACCGACGAGATTCGACAACTCGGCATGGCTTCGTCCCGCGGTGACCGAGCCGACCAAAAATTCATTTTGATTTGAATAGCGATGCAGCAGCGTCTGGAACGCGGCGAGCAGGGTCATGAACATCGTCGCGCCGTTTTCCTGCGCGAGGGTTTTCAGCTTTTCGTACAGTTCGGCATCCATGAAGAGATGTTCCGAATCGCCGCGATAGGTCTGCATCGGCGCGCGCGGACGGTCAGTGGGCAGGTTCAAAGCGGGGAGTTGATTTCCCAACGCCTCGCGCCAATATTCCCAATGCTTTTCGCCGCGTTCGCTTTCGAACATCGCCGCTTCCCAGCGCACGTAATCGGCGTAACGCGCGGGTAGGGCGGGCAACAATCCGCTCAAGCCGCCGTCCTCGGCGGCGGGGACGCCGCCGAGAGCAACCCTGTTCGCTTTGTACAGCATCAACAACTCGCGCGCCAGCACGGTCATGGACCAGAAGTCCGTGACGATGTGATCCATCGCCAGCAGAAGGATGTGCGACGAATCCCGCGTCCGATGGAGCGCGGCGCGGATGAGCGGACCCGCCTCAAGGTCGAAGGAAGCGTGCGCGTCTTTCGCAAGTTGTCCGCGAAGCGTGTCATCATCCAGCGCGGACGAATCCACCACACGGAAAATCCCATCCATCGAATCGTGCACGCGCCGAATCGGTTCGCCGTTCACAACGTGGAATGTGCTTCGCAAAGACTCGTGCCGCGCGACCAGTTGTTCGAACGCGCGCCGCAGCGCGTTCACATCGAGATCGCCGCGGATGCGCACCGCGCCCGCCACGTTGAACGAAAGTTCGGCGGGCATGAGTTGATGCAGGAACCACAACGCCTGCTGACCGTACGAAAGCGGACTCTCGTTCGAGGACTCACCCGCGGCGACGAACGGCGCGTCATCTCCCGTTTTGTCCGATCCCAAATTTGCAACCGCCTCCGCCGCAAGGGACGCGATGGTCGGTCCCTGCAAGAGACTCGCCACCGAAATCTGCGCGCCGAGTTTGGACTCGAGCGAGTTCTTGAGTTCCATCGCCATGAGCGAATCGAGTCCGAGCGTATCGAGCGGAGTATCGAGGCTGAGGCGCGAGGCGTCCATGCCGAGGATGCGCGCGGTTTGCTGCCGAATCAAGTTTTCAACGTCGGATTTTGTAAGTTGTTGGCGGCGACTCTCCCTCACCCCTAACCCCTCTCCCGAAGGGAGAGGGGGATTCTTTGCCGTTTTTCCATTATTTCTTTCAACAACTTTTTCTTCTTGACGTTGTGATTTTCCATTCCCGCGCGGCGGCGTTAACTTGTTTACCTGTGTACGTGCGTCGCCGTGGCGCCGTGGCGACATTTCCTTGTTCACGTTCACATCAAGCCAATACCGCTGACGGTCGAACGGATAATTCGGCAGCGCGACTTTCTTGCGCGAGCAGCCCGCGTCGAATCCTTTCCAGTCCACTTCCGCGCCTTGCGCGTAGAGTTTGCCGAGGCTGTCGAGGATGGTTTGCCATTCGTCCTGATTTTGTCTCAGCGAAGGCAGCCACGTGGATTTCGACTCGGGCAGACAACGTTTTCCCATGCCGAGCAGAACGGGCGCGGGACCGATTTCGATGAACGCGTCGATTCCAAGACTGGCAAGCGACTGCATCCCTGCGGAGAATTTCACTTCCGCGCGGATGTGGTCGCGCCAGTATTTGGCGGCGGGAGGTTGGGTGATGGGCTCGCCAGTGATATTCGAGAGCAGGAGAATTTGAGGAATGGAGAATTGAACTTTTTGGGCAAACGATTCAAAATCATCGAGGATCGAATCCATCAACGGCGAGTGGAAGGCGTGCGAAACGGTCAGCGGCTTGGAGGAAATGCCGAGTTTGGTCAGTTCGTCCACGATACTTTGCACAGCCGACGCTTCGCCAGAGACGACCGTGTTGTCGAGTCCGTTCGAGGCGGCGATGGAAACTTTGTCTTGATACGGCTTCAACAGGTCCGCGATGCGGCTTGCATCTGCAAAGACCGCAGCCATCGTCCCGTTTTGCGGAAGTCCGCCCATCAGGCGGGCGCGTTCGGCGATGAGGCGCAACCCGTATTCGAGAGTGAACACGCCCGCGATGCACGCGGCGACGTATTCGCCGACGCTGTGTCCCATGACCGCGTGAGGCTTGATTCCCCACGAGAGCCACATCTGCGCCAATGCATATTCGAAAGCGAACAACGCGGGCTGGGTGTATTGCGTTTGATGAATTGTGGAATCGTCTTTATCGGCAAATATGATTTCGAGCAGGGAACGCCCCAAAACGGGATCGAGAAGCCGCGCGCATTCGTCCAGCGCGGCGCGGAAGACGGGTTGGGTTTCGTACAGTCCTTTGCCCATGCCCGCGTACTGCGATCCCTGACCCGTGAAGAGGAAGGCGATCTTCGGCTGCGCGCCTGGTTTTGCGTGACCCGTCGAAACGAAGGGCGATTCGTTTCCGTTGAGGAAATCGTCCAGCCCTTTGAGCGCTTCATCTTTTGAAGCGGCTTGAACTGCGAGGCGGCGCTCGAAGTGTGAACGGGTCGTGTTGGCAGTGAAAGCAAGATCGGGTATTGCGTACTGCGTACTGCGTAATGAGTGGCTGATGGATTGAGATAATTCCTGTAGAGAATTTTCCGATTTTGCAGATAGCGCAAGAATGTGCCTCGGTCGCTCGAACTTATTTTCTTTTTTATTCTCATCCGTAAGCGGCGCATCGGACAGGATGATATGCGCGTTCGTGCCACCGAAGCCGAACGAGCTCACGCCTGCGAAGCGCGGTGGCGCCTCGGCGCCACGCCGCTTCCACGGGCGGAGGTAGGTCCCGATCTCAATGCGCGAGTTTTCAAGCGAGAGATATGGGTTGATTTCTTTTAGATGAAGATGTGGCGGGATGGCTTCGTTCTGCATCGCAAGCACGACCTTGATGAGTCCCGCGATCCCCGCCGCCGACTCAAGGTGACCGATGTTCGTCTTCACCGAACCGACGATCACGCGTTGATTCGAATCGCCGCCCAACACTGCGTTCAACGACGCCATTTCGATTGGGTCGCCGAGCGGAGTGCCCGTGCCATGCGCTTCGACATAACTAATTTGACTCGGCGCGATTCCAGCCTGCGTCATCGCCGTGCGGATGACATCCTGCTGGGCGAGTCCGTTCGGCGCGGTCAGACCGTTGCTGCGACCATCTTGATTCACTGCCGAACCGCGAATCAATGCAAGGATGTTGTCTCCATCGCGCAGCGCATCGGACAAGCGCTTCAACACGACCATGCCGCAGCCTTCGCCGCGCACGTAACCATCCGCGCTGGCATCAAACGTTTTGCAACGACCGTCGGGCGCGAGCATCCGCGCCTGCGAGAAGGTGATGGTCAATTCTGGCGTGAGGATCAAATTCACGCCTCCCGCCAATGCTAGATCCGACTCGCCGTTTCGCAGACTCTGACACGCCAGATGCACCGACACCAGCGACGACGAACACGCCGTGTCCACCGCCATGCTCGGTCCGCGCAGATCGAACACGTACGAGAGTCGATTCGCGGCGATGCTGTGCGCGTTGCCCGTGCCTGCATAGGCGTCAATCATTTCGGGGTCGTCGAACTGCAGGCGCGAGTAATCGTAACTGCTGATGCCCACGAACACGCCCGTGCGCGTCCCTGCGAGAGAATGCGGAGGGATGAACGCGTTCTCCAGCGCCTCCCAACTGACCTCAAGGAGGATGCGCTGCTGCGGATCCATGCGCGCGGCTTCGCGCGGGGAAATCCCAAAGAACGCGGGATCGAACAAGTCCACATCATCGAGGAACGCGCCGAAGCGCGTCGTGACTTTCCCCGCGCCTGGTTCCGTTGAATGGAACGCGTCCACATCCCAGCGGTCGGGCGGGACCTCGGTGACCGCGTCCACGCCGTTACGCAGCAGGTCCCAAAACGCCTGCGGACTCGGCGCCTGCGGAAAGCGGCAACTCAACCCGATGATCGCAATCGGCTCGTTGAGGTTGTTGAACGTCGGTTGAGGCGTTGCAGGGGCTGGAGTTTTCGCGGGCTGTGAATCGTTCGCGAGAAAATTCGATAACGCTTCGATGGTCGGATAATCCCATGCGAGTGTGGGCGAGAGTTTGCGGTTGAGGAACGTTTCGAGATCACCCGTGAGACTCACCGCCTGCACCGAGCCAAGTCCGTAATACGTGAAAGGCTGGCGCGGGTCAATTGCGGACGCGTCCATTTCGAGCATGGATGCGATGCGCGCGAGGAGGAAGGATTGGATGGCTTCAGTACCGCGCTTCGGTTGTGGCGAGTGAGGAGCAGAACCATCCCTCACCCCTAACCCCTCTCCCAAAGGGAGAGGGGGATTCTGGCTCCCTTCCCCCTTAGGGGGAAGGGCTGGGGATGAGGGCGAACTCTTTCTCCACTCCCCAACCAATTCCAACTCGCCATTTAAGAATGCCGCCTTCGTCGCGCGGCGCTGGATCTTTCCGCTGGAGGTCTTGGGGATGCTCATCGGCTTGACCAGCGCAACGGCGAAGACTTGTAGATCGTGTTTCTCCGCCACCGCCTGCCGAATCGCGGAGGCGACTTCGTTCACGTCCGCCTGCCGCCCCGCGCGCGTGACCTCCTGCACAATGACAAGCTGCTCTTTGCCGTCCTCCGTTACGGAAAACGCCGCGCCCGCGCTCGGCTGCAGCGCAGGGTGAGAGGACTCAACCGTCAGTTCGATGTCCTGCGGATAATGATTGCTTCCATGAATGATGATGAGGTCTTTCAAGCGGCCCGTGACAAACAACTCCCCGTTTTGCAAAAAGCCGAGGTCGCCCGTCCGCATGAAGGGACCTTCGCCTGTGTCGGCAAGATGCGCGCCGAAGGTGTTGCGCGTTTCCTCTTCCAGTCGCCAATATCCCTGCGCCACGCTGGGGCCCGCGACCCAAATCTCGCCCACTTCGTTTTCGGCGCACCGATTCAACGTGGACGGATTCACGATGACGATTTTCTGGTCAACGATGGATTTGCCGCAGTTGACCAAAGTCAACGAATTCGAATCGTCGGGAGAGGCTTCAACAACCAGGTCGCGCTCGAGGGACTTTCGGTCAATCGTCAGCGTGCGCGGCTCGGCGGGACCCTCGCCTCCCGAAACGATGAGCGTGCTTTCCGCCATGCCGAAGCAGGGGTAGAAAGAACTCTTTCGGAAGCCGACCCGCTCGAAGGTCCGTGCGAAGCGCTCGAGGGTTTCAGGGCGAATCGGTTCGGCGCCGCAAAAGGCGAGTTTCCACGCGCGCAAATCCAGCGTTTCGAGTTGTTCGGGGGTGATCTTGTCCACGCAAAGGTCATACGCAAAATTCGGCGCGCCGCTCGTGGTGGCTTTGTATTTGCTGATGGCGTCGAGCCAGCGGAAAGGCTTTTGTAAAAACGAGACAGGCGACATCAATGTGGAAATCCCACCGATGTACATCGGTTCGAGGATGCCGCCGATGAGACCCATGTCGTGGTAACTCGGCAGCCAGAAACAACCCGAATCTGTTCCATCAAGTTGAAAGCCGTGACGGATCGCTTTGAGGTTGTGCATCAGGTTGCCATGCGTGAGCATGACCCCCTTGGGTTGACTCGTGGAGCCCGACGTGTATTGCAGGAACGCGAGCGTGTCCGCATCGATGTTCGGATCGCGCCAGTCCGCTTCAGCCCCCGCGGGAACATGGTCCGTATCCAACCAGCTTAATTCCTGCAAGTCGGGCGATTGTTCGAATCGTTGCTCGATATTCTGGAGGATCGTGGAAGTGGTTAACGCAAACTTCGCCTGCGAGTCGGCCACGATGGCTTGAATGCGCGGGACGGGGCGGTTCAAACGCGGGGGGTAGGCTGGCACCGCCACCGCGCCGGCGTACAAACACCCGAAGAACGCGGCGATATAGTCCAAGCCCGCGGGGTAGAGGAGCAGTACGCGCTCGCCGCGCGCGCCGTGAGTCTCCAGCCACGCGCCAATGCCGCGCGCGCGGCGGTCGAGTTCGGCGTACGTGGTGGTAACAATGTCGGCTTCGTTTTCCTGCAGGTAACGATAGGCAAGATCATCGGGTTGCAGGCTCGCCCGCAAACGCAGAAGATCGAGAAGCGTACCGGGCGTGGGATGATTCTGAAAAAACGATAACATCGAATTCGACCTTGGTTTCAAGTTATATCATAAAAGCCCGGACCATCATCGCACCAAAAGTTTCCTTGACATGCCTCTATCGCAACCGTATAATCCTCGCAATCTCCAGCTTGGGCTTGACTTGAGGGTGGGAAAGGAAATATTCATATTTTTTGGAACCGATCGTCTGTCAAACCAACATCTGATACCAAGGAAAAGGAACAGACCCGTGACATCCTCAGGCAGTTTCAAGTTGACGTTAGTCAACACCCAAAGCAGTACACCCCCGAAAGAATTCGAACTCATCAAATCCGAGGTCGTTATCGGCCGCGACGATGGCGTCGAGATCGTCATCTCCACACCGGCGGTGTCGCGCCGCCACGCGCGGTTGATGCTGGAGGGCGACGCGTACGCGATCGAGGACCTCGGCAGCAGCAACGGAACGTTCGTGAACGGCGATCGTGTGATCGGGCGGCGCAAACTCCAGCACGGCGACCAGATCAGGCTTGGGCAGGCGATCACCTTGAATTATTCATCCTCGGTTGCCGAGGAGCCGGGCAAAACCGCCGTGCGCCCGCCGACGCCCGTTGCATCCATGCCATCGCACGTGATGCAGACCACGATCGGCGAGGAAGTATCGCTACCGGTCGCTTCGGGTCCGCGGCAATTGATCGTCACCATCGCCGGGGAAAACCCAAAGAGTTATTCCCTCACACGCACAAGTTATTCCATCGGCAGGCTCGATGACAACGATATTGTCGTCGCCTCGCCGATCGTTTCCGGGAAACACGCACGCCTCGAACAAGCCAGCAACGGCGGATACAAATTAACCGTCATGCCGGAGGCGAGGAACCCGGTTCTCTTCGAGGGGCGTCCACTCGAAGGCTCGCGCGTATTGCGGCACGGCGACCTGTTGCGCATCGGGAGCCAAGATCCCGGGGTGATGGTCACGCTGACCTACGAAGCGCCTGCCGAAGCCGCGGCTCAAGTGGAACGCGACATCGTCTTCGGCGAAAAGACCCTCATCCAGATCGGGCGCGACCCAAGCAACGACGTGGTCCTGCCCTCGCCGAACATCTCGCGCTTTCACGCGCAAATTCAAAAGGTCGGCCAACGTTATCGTGTCGAAGACCTGCGCAGTTCCAACGGCGTCTTCGTCAACGACGAAAAAGTGGACGGGTCGTTGTGGCTGAAGCCGAACGACACGGTCCGCATCGGGCAATATCGTTTCGTGCTGGGCAAGGACCAACTCGCGCAATACGACGACAGCAACGGCTTGCGCGTGGACGTGGTTGGGTTGAACAAGTGGGTGCGCAAAGACCTGAACATCCTGCAAAACATTTCGGTCGCGTTCAAGCCGCGCGAATTCATCGTCGTCGTCGGGCAAAGCGGCGGCGGCAAATCCACGTTCGTCGACGCGGTAGCCGGCTACCGCCCCGCCACTCCACCGTCGAAAGTGTACGTCAACGATATTGACATTTACACCCACTTCGATTCGATCCGCAACGAGATCGGTTTCGTCCCGCAAAAAGACATCATCCACATGGAGTTGACGGTCTATCAAGCGCTGGACTACGCCGCGCAATTGCGCATGCCCGGCGACACCTCCCCGGAGGAACGGCACAAGCGCGTGATGGAAGTGCTTGCGGATTTGGACCTCACCCACCGCAAGGATGTGCAGATCAGCGGCTTGAGCGGCGGACAGCAGAAACGCGTCTCCATCGGGGTCGAGCTGCTCACCAAACCCGGCCTCTTCTTCCTCGACGAGCCGACGTCCGGTCTCGACCCCGGCACCGAGACCGCGCTCATGCAATTGATGCGCCGCCTCGCCGACCAGGGACGCACGATCATCCTCATCACGCACGCCACCAAGAACGTGATGCTCGCAGACAAAGTCATCTTCCTCGCACGCGGCGGTTACCTCGCCTGGTTCGGTCCGCCGGATGAAGCGCTGGCATACTTCGACAAGTACCGCTCCGAACGCGACCGCCGCGCCGGCAAGATCGAGTTCGACGAGATCTACGCCATCCTTGACGATCAATCCAAAGGTAAAGCGCCGGAGTGGGCACAACGCTACCGCGAAAGCCGGGCATATCAAGAATATGTCCTCGGCGCGCTTGCCGGAAAACTTTCGCCAGAAGGCGCGCCAACCATCCGCGATGCCGGGGGAAGACCGCAGCCATCGGCGGGAGCGTCATCCAGAAAAATTTCGTCGCTCAAACAATTCTTCGTGCTCTCAGCCCGGAACATCAAGATTCTTACACGCGATCGATTCGCGCTCGGCTTGATGCTTGCCACCGCGCCGCTGGTGAGCCTGCTCGACGTGGTGCTCTCCGCGGTGATGGGACGCGACCCATTCAGCTTCCAGAACGGCGATATCGCGCGCGTCATGATCACCCTGTTCCTGATGACGATCTACGGCGTAATGGTGGGAGGCATCTCGCAAATGCGCGAGATCGTCAAAGAAGCGGATATCTACCGGCGCGAACGACTCGTCAACTTGAAAATTCTTCCGTATGTGCTGTCGAAGGTCTGGGTCGCGGCGTTGCTCGCGTTCTATCAGGCGGCGGCATATACCATCGTCCACTATCTCGCGTTCGATATGCCCGGCGGCGCGCTAGAATTCACGCAGATCTACATCACGATGACCCTCGCCACCCTCGCCGGCATGATGCTCGGATTGTTCGCCTCCGCGCTGGCGCCCAACGCGAGTTCCGCGCCGCTGATGGTGATCATCCTCATGCTGCCGCAGATCGTGCTGGGCGGCGCTTTGATCCCCGTGCCAGACTTTATCACGGCGTTCACCTCCACACGCTGGGCGTTCGAAGCGTTGATGAGCATCACCGGTCCCGGTTCGGACGTCGCCGCGGACGCGTGCTGGAAACTTCCGCAGGAAGTGCAAGCGGCAATGTCCATCGAGGACAAACTCGCGCAAGGCTGCCGTTGTATGGGCGTCAACATGCTCAAGGAGGAATCGTGCAATCACCCGGGGCTGGGCGCGTTCTGGATTCCCGCCGTGGACGAACCCCTGCCCGTCGAACCGGCTCCACTGCCGCCCGAGCCTGCCCGTCCGGTCGAACCGGAGAATCAATCCGATAACGTAGCCATGGCGGAGTTCTTCGCCAAATTGCAAGCCTACGAAGTGGAAGTGCAAGCCTACAAATTGCAGATCGAACAATATCAAAAAGACCGTGTGGAGTATGAAACGAAACGCGCGGAGTTGCAGATCGCCGTTGCACCGGCGGAAGGCGTGGTGAGAAACTTCTACCAAGGCTTCCCCTTCATGTATGTAAACAAGGAAGATACGGTCGCATATTACGGCAAAGTCGGTTTCACCTGGTTTGTGCAAGGTCTCATCTGCCTCATCCTCTTCGTCGCCATTTTATACCTGCAAAAACGGAAGGATGTGATCTAACGTCATGCGAACGTACCGGCTTTTGACCTTTCTCCTCATCCTCGCGCTCGCCTCGCTCGCCTGCGGGGTCGGCTCCGGTCCATCTTCAGGGGATGCCACCGCCAACGCGATCAGCACCTCAGTGCTGGCAACCGGAACCGCCGAAGCCCTGCAGGGGCAAGCCGCAGACTCCGCCGCGCAGACCGCGCAAGCGGTTGCCGAGAGCCAATCCAAGCCCGCACAGCAGACCGCCACCGCTGAAGCGTTCGCGCCGCGCTTGGCGGAGTTGAGCAAATACGGCGTTGACCCGTCGGAGGGCAGGCTGGGCTGGGTGCATCCTCCCGTCACGCTCGACGCGTCCGGCTACCGCCAGTTCGAATACATCAACTATTTCATCGGCACGGTTGCTACAGATTTTGTCGTCTCGTTCGATATCACGTGGGACATTGTTGGGAGCATCGCCGGCTGCGGCTTCGTCCTGCGCTCGGATGGAAACAGCGCGGCATTGAACCAATACATGGTGATCATGACGCGCGTGGCAAGCGGGCACGTGATTTTCACAACGATGGCGAACGGTGAAGTGGTGACCTATCGAGACATCTACGCGCGCTACACCGATAAAAGTTTCAGTTGGGAAAACCTTGCCACGAACAGATTGACCGTTGTCGGGCGCGGCAACACGTTCTACATCTACACCAACGACACGCTCATCGGTGAAGTGGACCCGACCGCGCCGCCGAGGTTGCCGATCCTGCCGCCTGAACCGGAACGACCCGCCAACGCGAATGACCCGCAGGCGATGGCACAATACAACCAGAACAAAGCGGAATACGATCAAGTCGTCTCTCAGATGCAATACACCTACCAACAGCGCGTGCAGGCGTTCAACGAATCGGACAAGATCTTCGAAAAGGGATTTATCGCCATGGTGGCGTTGAGCGAGTCGGGGCGCAAAACACAATGCACGTTCGAAAACGGCTGGTTGTACCTCATCGAACCCTAGATGTTGCCGCGGCAGATCGATTTGCTTGGCAAAACGCGCCACACCAAGATATTCGACTCCCCTCAATTTGTGTTATCATCCTGACTAATCCCGCCTGATTTAGTTATTTTTTCAGTATTGTTGGAGCAGCAATGGCAAACAATCTCGTTGGTACAACTCTTGGCAACCGGTATGTGATCGAGGAACTCCTCGGTCAGGGAGGCATGTCGGCGGTGTACAAAGCCTCCGACCCGAACCTCAAGCGCGTGGTGGCGGTCAAGGTCATTCACCCGCACCTTTCCACCGATCCCGACTTCGTCAAACGCTTCGAAGAGGAAGCTTCGGGCGTGGCGCAGTTGCGGCATCATGGCATCGTGCAAGTGCACGATTTCAACCGCGACGGCGACACCTATTACATGGTGTTGGAGTTCGTGCCGGGCGAAACGCTTCAAGACCATCTCAAGCGTCTCAACGATAGCGGACGCAATCTTTCACCCACCAAGGCAATGGAGTACATGGCTGGCGCCTGCGATGCGGTGGACTACGCCCACCAACGCGGCATGATCCACCGCGATATCAAACCTGCCAACCTGATGTTGAACACGCTCGGTCAGGTCATCCTCATGGATTTCGGCATCGCCAAGATCGTGGGAAGCCAGCGGCACACCGCTACCGGCGCGGTCGTTGGCACGGCGATGTACATGTCGCCGGAACAGATCAAAGGCGAGCAGCCGGACCGCCGCACCGATATTTACTCCCTCGGCGTGACGCTGTACGAAATGGTAAGCGGACGCCCGCCCTTCGAAGCCGATTCAGCCATGACGTTGATGATGATGCACATCAACGACCCGGTGCCCAACCCGAAGAAATTGAATCCCGACGTGCCAGACAGCCTCGTGGCGATCATCAACAAAGCGCTGGCGAAGGATCCCGCCGACCGGTATCAAACTGCCGCGCAGATGGCGGCGGCGCTCCGTAACGCGCTTGCCGATCGCGCGGCGGGTCCCGTACCATCCTCGCGTTCGACGATGGTGGAAGAAACGCCGACCCTGATGAAGGGCGGCAAAGCCACCACGGTCGAACCCGTTGCAGTTCCGAGAGGAACCGTCGTGGAGAGCAGTCCACAGCCTGCGTATAAAGGGACGATGGTCGAAAGCGCGCCTGCCAGTTCCTCGTATGCGACGGTCCCGCCGCCAGCGCCAAAGTCCCGTAGTATGATGCCGATCATCGCCGGCGGAGTTATCGTTCTGCTCTGCCTTCTGGTGGGAGGCGGTTACCTCGTCAGTCAACTCTTCGGAAACGGCTCGACCGCGACCGAACCTGCCTCGCCCACCGACAGCCTCGCTGCCACCCAGCCGATCGTGGTGGAACCGACCCTCGCCGCGACCGAACCTCCGACCGAAACTCCGATCCCATCGACGGCAACCCCGTCAACGCCGTATGTTGTGATCCTTGCGATCCGCGTCGAGGGACCGCTGTACGCTGTGGATTATGATGTGCATAACTTCCCCGAAGGCTCGAATTTACATGTGCACATGTTCTTCAATACAGTTCCACCGGAACAAGCGGGTTCACCCGGCAGTGGTCCATGGAAATTAACGTATGGGCAGTATGGCGACCCGCCCTTCACGGGATATACGCTTGCAAACCGCCCGCCGAATGCGACCCAGTTGTGCGCGCTGGTGGCAAACCCGAACCACTCGATCCAATTGAACAGCGGTAATTGCATCGACCTGCCGCCGCAATAACAAATTCCATACCAATAAATTGCGTAGGGGCGGGGTAACCCCGCCCCTACGATCATTTAATCGCCCGCTTCGTGATCGAATCCAACAGGAAATCGATCAGATAATGATTCACTTCCTCCGCCGCGTCGAGGTGCACCCAATGCGTGGACTCGGGGAAGAGGATCAAATTCCCATCGTCGCAATAATCCATGCTCGGGCGCGCCATGCGGTGGCTGAGCGCAAAATCCTTCATGCCCCACATCATCAGCGTGCGGACCTTGACGCGCACATCCTCAGGCACCTTCGGCGGGTGCTGCACGATGGCTCGATAGGAATTCAACATGCCGGTCAACGCGCCGGGTTGTGACCATGCCTCTTTATACTTCTCGATATCTACGTCGGTGAACGATCCTTTTTTTGCGGTGCCTTGCACCCCACGTACCATCTCTCTGAAATTGTTTGCAGCAAATATCTTCTCAGGCAACCAGGGAATTTGGAAGAATCCCACATACCACGAACGGCGCATCTGCTCGAAGTCGCGGCGCAGGAATCGCCGCATCACGGCGGGATGCGGCACGTTCATGATCGTCAGCCTGTGCAGTTTTTCAGGGTGAGATATTGCCAGTGCCCACGCAATGACCGCGCCCCAATCATGCCCGACTAGATTCACCTTTTCGTAATCCAGCGTTTTGATCAAGCAGAGCACATCGTCCACGAGCGTGGAAACCCCGTAGTCTTTTTTATCTTTCGGTTTGTCGCTCAGGTTGTAGCCGCGCTGGTCAGGGACGATGACGCGGCATCCCGCATTCACCAACGCGGGGATTTGTTTCCTCCACCCGTACCAAAATTCTGGAAAGCCGTGCAAGAGCATGACCGGGGTTCCGCTTTTCGGTCCCGCTTGGACGACATGCAAGCGAATCCCGTTTGTGTTTATGTAACTATGTTCAAGTTCCATGGAAAGTTATTGCCTCCAAAAACGAGGCGGGATTGTACCAAAGAATCGCGGGCGAACTTTAATTCTCGGTGAGCGTTTAGGGTATTCGTAGGGAAATCGTTGGTGGATAGGCAGAAATTTGTTTGTACCGCTTGACTTCCTCTTTTGTTTTTGGTCTAATTCCCCAATGGAAGCGATCCTCAACTCAAAGGGACAGATTCTCATCCCTGTCAAGATTCGCAGGCAATTGGGAATCAGGGATGGGACATATCTTCAAATTGATGTGAATACTACAAAACAGATTGTTCTCACTCCTATCACCCACAAGTACGTTCATTCCCTGCGCGGGAAGTACAAGGGCAAGCGATTGATGAAGGCTTTGATAGCTGAAAAGAAACGCGAAAGGGATGTTGTGGTATAAAATCACTGCATGGATATTGACCTTCAAGTTCGGCTAGCAGCATTCCACTGGCTTACTGAGCAGGTCAATTCACATGGGGATGTCTTACCAAGAAAATTACTTGAACAAGGATTTGAATTTCAAGATCAGCGCGTTCCGCTGATTGCTCCACAAGGAATTTTTAAACCTCAAATCCTCGACTTACCCCTTTCAATCACAACCGCCCCAAAAGGTCCGTACGATGATTATTTTGGAAAGGATAACTTTCTGCTTTATCGCTATCGCGGCACCGACCCAAATCATCGAGACAATCTTGGATTGAGAAAGATCCTTGAGTTAAAACGACCCCTTGTGTATTTGCACGGAATTGAGCCTGGAAAATATCTTGCCACTTGGCCCGTTTATATTATTGGTGATGATCCAAGCAATCTTACATTCAAAGTTGCCGTGGATGATGCGCTTCCAGCTTATGAATATTCTTCAACAAATATTACACGACAAATTGCCGAGGTGTCCGATGCAAGACACGCCTATTTGACATCTACAGTAAAAGTTAGATTACAACAACGAAATTTTCGAGAGAAAGTTCTTGACGCTTACAGATCACAATGTGCGTTTTGTCGCTTGAAACATCGCGAGTTATTGGACGCTGCCCACATCATTCCGGATAATTTACCGGAGGGAAAATCAACAGTCCAAAATGGATTATCCCTCTGCAAACTACATCACGCTGCTTACGACAGTTTTATTATCGGCGTAACACCTGATTTTATTATCCATATTCGCGAGGATGTGCTAGAAGAGGAAGATGGTCCTGTCTTACAACATGGCTTGAAAGGATTGCATAAAACCAAGTTGATTTTGCCAAGCTTGAAGAGTAACTACCCAAATCGAGATGCGTTAGAGTGGCGGTATAGTCGTTTCACGAGAGCAGGATAGTCTTTCCTAATACCCTCCCCTAAAATACGCCCGAATCAAATCCGAAATATCCGCGGTGGTGTTCTGCCACGTAACAATAAAAGAATGAGCGACTCTTTCAAGTCGCTCAAGTTATCTACACTGCCGTTGCCAGCGGGCGGACTTCACGGTCGAGCCGTGAGCCTAATTCATCCTCGGCAACATCGAGGTCGTATTGGGACTGCAAGCCCATCCAGAATTGAGGCGAATTGCCAAAGAAGCGCGAAAGGCGTAAGGCGGTATCGGCAGTCACAGCGCGCTTGCCGAGCACGATCTCATTGATACGGCGCGCGTCCACGCCGATGCAAATGGCAATGTGGTTCTGGCTCAGCATCATTGGCTTGATGAATTCCTCCAACTATACTTCGCCGGGATGAACGGGGGAAAGTTTTTTGCTCATTTGTATTTATCTGCTCGATTATATTCTAATACCCTCCCCTAAAATACGCACGGATCAAATCCGAAATATCCGCCGTGGTGTTCTGCCGTGCGACCGCGAAGAAATCATACGCGGTAGCGCGGCCGCGTCCGTAGCGCGAGGCGTAATCTCGAAGAAAAGCAAAGAACGCGTCATCACCCATGCGAATGTGCAACGCTTCCATGAAGTTCGCGCCGTTGAGATACACCGCGTTGACGTAGGCGCGAAAGGTCGGCGCTTCGTACACGGTCGTATCCACATAGCCCGACGGACCGAAATAATTCACGCGGAAATTCCACCACCAATCATACGAGTTGGGGTAGATGTATTCATAAAAGAGCGCCTCGCTGTACACCGACAGCGCCTCATCCAGCCACGGCTCCAACGCGGGGTCGCTCCCCACCAGTCCATACCACCACTGGTGCGCGATCTCATGCACGCCGATCGCCACGAGATTACTGCGCGCCGAGCCATTGTACTCATCGTAAAACTTTGTCGCCAAAAAAACGAGACCGTCATACTCCTGCCCGTCGTTCAAATCCGATTGTACGATGGACAAACTCCCATACGGAAACGGCGCGAACTGCGACTCCCACAGACCGATGGCGCGCACCGCCGCGTTCAGGATCGCCGCGCCTTCCGCTTCATAACCGGGGAAATAATACGCACGGATCTGCGCGCCGCCTGCGGTTGCCTCCACGGATTGGAACTGATCGCTCGCCGAGAGGGCGAACGTCCGCGCGCCAAAGAGACGATAGCAGGTCCATTCATTGTTGGGTTCGCTCACTCCGCTTGTGGCGAAAGTGATGTTTCCCTCCGTGGTGCGGACGTTCACTTCGAAATCCGCGGCGTCGTACACGAGATGCTCGCCGAGATAATAATCGTCATGCAAGACCCAATCACCGTTGGCGAACGGCACAACGAACGGAAACCAATCCGTGAGGTTCGTCTGTGTCACATCGTAGCCGTACGGTTCTTCTTTGACCTTCGCCGGAATCGAAATGCGGAATCGCATCGCCAACGTGACCTGTGACCCCGGCGCAAGCGCCTGCGGTAAATAGACGGTGAGCCTGTGTCCGCTCAAATCGTAGTTGAGCGCGTTGCTACCCAGCAGAATATTTTCGAGCGTGAATCCGCCGCGGTGGTTGGGTTCGACCGCCATCACCAGTTCGCTGAGTGAAATGCCTGTTTGATTCGTGTACCGGATCGTTTCGTCCACCGCGAGTTGATGACCGTAATAATCGAGCAGAGCGAACAGGGTGTATTGCGTTCGTGATGAAGTTGGAGGCGATGTCGGTTGAGGCAGGGAGGTCGCGGTGAAAGCAAACGTCGGAGGCGGCGTGTTCGTCGGCGGTTCGGGAGTAAAAGATGGAATCGACGTCGGCGACTCGAGCGCGGTCGGCGTCAACGTCACAGGTTGGAACGGCGTGGGGGTAGGAGGCGCGTTGGGGTCTTGCGTAACAAGCACAAGGGTAGGAGGAACCGTCTGTCCTTGCTGCGGGAGAGTGCAGGAGGAGAGAAAAAGCAAAAGGAGGAAAAACTTCAATCGAAGTGGAATTTTCATATCCCTGCTCTAGGCGGCGTCCTCGCCGCCGATGACGGCGGCTGGAGCTTTAGTAATTATTTTTAAAATACTCCGCCATCAGGTCGGAAATATCCGTCGCGGTATGCTCGCGCAACACGCGGAAGAAATCAACAGCCGTCGCGCGCTTGCCCGCGTATTGAGTGTAATAATCCCTGAGGAATGCAAAGAAAATTTCATCGCCCACACGCCCGCGCAACTCCTCGAAGAATCGCGCACCTGTTAAATACACTTTATCCCAATACGGTCTCTGTCCGCCGCCGTCGTAGACCTGCGTATCCACCGCGCCCGCCTGTTGAAACTCGAAATAACGATAGCCCCACCACCAATCCACGAGATCGGGGTAGATCGCTTCGTAATAGATGCGTTCGCTGTAGGTGGCAAGCGCTTCATCGAGCCACGGCTCGATGCCCTGATCGTTCGCAACGCCATCGAACCACCACGCGTGCGCCACTTCATGCGCGCCGATCGCCACGAGATAATTTTCAGGCGTGCCGTTGTACAAATTGAAATAATCACGGCTGATGAAATAAAAAGCCGAATACTCCATGCCGTCGTTGAAATCGCCCTGCACGGCCGTCATCGTTTTGTGGCGATACGGTCCGAACTTTTCGCTGAACACCTGAAATGCCTGCGCGGTGGTCTGCAACAGCGCTTCGCCCTCTTCATCGTAAAACGCGAAATAATACGCGAAGACCTTCACATCGCCGACGGTCTGCGTGGCGACTTTGTAATCCGTGCTAATGGACAAGGCGAATGTGCGCCCCGCGTCCAATTCGAATTTGCGGCTGGACTCAGATCCTGATGCCACCTCCGCCCCCGACGCGGCGATCTGCGGAGTCGTCCCGTCGGTGAACGTGACCGTCACATCGAAATCCGCCACATCGTAGACGAGATGCTCGCCGTAAAACCACGGGTTGTGCAGAACCCATCCCTGCCCTGAAACATACGGCACGATGAACGGATACCAATCCACAAAATTGACCTGCTTATCGGAGTAGCCATAAATCTGCGGGCGGACCTCATTCGGGTTGCTGTATGCCTGCATTTGCGGGAGGATCAGCCCGTAATTCATCGTGATCGCGATCGTTCCGCTTGGAGGCAGGGGTTGAGGGAGGGGGATTTCAAGGCGCTGGCTTAAAGGCTCAAGAACGTAATTAGTAATTGGTGATTGGTCAATGGTGAGAGACCTGAGGTTGAATCCGCCGCTCCATAAGTTGGGTTCCACAGCAAGGACGATACTCGTCAGCGTTTCGCCGGTCCAGTTGGGATAGGCGATGGTCTGGTTCACCTCTGCCGCTTTGGACGAGTAATTCATCTGCAAGTCAATCACATACTGCGGACGCTCCAATTCAGGCGCGAGGGTTGGAAATGCGGTTGGCGTTTCTGTTGGAAGCGCGGTTTCGGAGGGAGGAACTGTCGCCGAAGGGGATTGGGTTTCGGTTGGAAGGGGAGCAGGGGTGGAAGGGGAACAGGATACAAGAAAGAGGAGAGAAGAAAGAAGAATGCGAGCCGCAATGGATTTGGACATGGGCAGTATTTTAACCGATGGAGATGATCCTCCGCTTAACGATAAACCCTCCCACAATGTTTCCACGCGAGAGGGTTATCTTTACATCAAATTTATCCTTCAATCGCTTTCTTCATCGCCGCCATCGTGGCATCCAGACCTGCCTTCATCTGGGTCTTCATCATATCTTCCATGCCGGGCATTTTGGGCATACCGGCGGGTGTAAGCACCGCGTCCATCTGCAATGTAAGTTTCGTGCCTTTGCCATCCGCTTCGAGAATGTACGTGTTAGTCACATCCGAGGCGGGCGGCGCGGCAAAGGTCTTCACGCCGAATTTCTTGTTCGGCTCGAAGGCAACAACTTCGTTCGTTGTTGTGTTCTTGTGCCCCATCGAGGTGGTCTCGATCTTGTATTTCGTCCCCAATTTGACGGGTCCGTCCACCTCGACGCCGGTGATGTACGGGCTTAATTTCTTTTGGTTGTCGAGGTTGGTGATGTATTCAAAGACCTGTTCCACGGGCTTGCTGATGTTCACGCTGGTTTCGAGGGTTGCCATTGGATTCTCCTTATTGAATTGAAAACGGAAACGATGAGTGAATTATATCCCTCGTGTTCTCTTTCCCACAAAAGCAACCACGAAGAAAAACGTCGCGGTAAGGACGATTGCCGCGCCGGACGCGATACTCAAGTAATACGAAAGATACAATCCGATCACACCCGAAAGCGACGCAAACATCGCGGCGAGGAACATCATACGCGGTAAACGATTCGTGAGCAGGTACGCGGTCGCGGCGGGAGTGACGAGCATGGCGACCATGAGGGCAACTCCAACCGTTTGAAGCGAGACGGCGACAGTGACGGCGATCAGCACGAGCAAAAGGTTGTTCAGCAAGTCCACAGGGAGGCGGAGCGTGGCGGCAAGGACGGGATCAAACGAGATGGTGGTGAATTCCTTGTAGAAGGCGAAAATGACGAGGAGGACGAGTCCGCCGAAGATGAGAATTAGCCACAAACTTTGAGTCGAAACGGATAGCACATCCCCAAAGAGGAAGTGGCTCAAGTCCACAGCGTAACTGCGCCCGGTGGAGATGAGCGCGATCCCCAACGCGAACATGCCTGCAAAAATGATTCCAATGGCAGTATCTTCTTTAATTTGAGAATTCTTGCTGATCGCGCCGATGCCCAGCGACGCGACGATGGCTGTGCCAAGCGCCCACCAGAACAGCGGTTCGCGCGCGCCGCCGCTGACCAAATAACCAAGCGCGATGCCGGGCAATATCGTGTGAGCGAGCGCGTCGCCGAAGAATGCCATGCCGCGCAAAACCACGAATGTCCCGACCACGGCACATACAATGCCAACGAGTACTGCTGCGATCATCCCGCGTTGCATAAATTCGTATTGAAGCGGAGCAGCCAACCAATCAATGAAGGTGGTCATTTTCTTCTTCGTCGCAGCAATCATCCATCAACATTGCGCCTTCCGAGTCCACTTTCATGCGACCACCATACGCTTTTATCAGATTATTCGTTTGCATAACAACAGGTGGTTCCCCAAACGCCACGATGCGATGATTGAGCAACATGATTCGGTCGAAGTGACTCGCGGCTTGGTCGAGGTCATGTGTCGCGACCATCACTGTGACTTTTTCCTGCTTGAGACGATCCAGTAAACTCAAAATACCTTCCTGCGCGGGAGTATCCAGCCCCGTGAGCGGCTCATCCATCAACATCAGTTCGGATTCCTGTGCGAGAGCGCGCGCGATGAACATACGTTGTTGCTGTCCGCCGGAGAGTTGGCTGATCTGGCGCGAAGCGAGATTGGAAAGCTCCACCGTTTCGAGCGCGTGATGGACGAACTCCCAATCTTTTTTGCGGGGCCAGTTGAACGGACCGAGTTTCGCGGAGCGCCCCATCATCACCACATCGGCAACCGTGACGGGGAAATTCCAATCCACGTGCGAGCGTTGCGGAATGTAACCGATGCACACGTGTTTGTTCGGGCGCGTGCCGAAGATGTTCACTTCGCCGGAAGTTGGTTGCAAAACGCCTGCCACCACTTTGAATAATGTACTCTTCCCCGCGCCGTTCGGACCGACGACCGCGATGCGTTCGCCTTCGTGCAAATGGAATGTAATATCCTCGAGCGCATTGCGTCCGTTGTAACGAAAGTTGAGGTGCGTTACATCGAGGATGGGCTGGTTGGTTTGGTGGTGGGTGTGCGGATACATTATTTCAACGCCTCGACGATCAACGTCACATTGTATTTCATCATCTCCAAATACGTCGCGGCAGGCGGACCATCGGTCAACGATTCGAGATGCAGATCGGTGACCACCTGCGCGTCGGTCTCCGCGGCGATCTGCTCCGCCAGCGTGGGGTTGTCACTAGCATCGAGGAAAATCGCGCGCGCGCCGCTGGCTTTGATCTGATCGATCAGGGATGCCATTTGTTGCGCGGACGGCGACGCGTCCGAACTGAAACTTTCGATCACCGTGCCGACTACCTCAAAGCCATAACGTTCAGCAAAATAACCAAGGGCTTCGTGATTGGTGACGAGTAATTTTTGCTCCGCAGGGATTTGCGAAACCTGTTCGGCGATCCACGCGTCGAGGGCTTGCAACTCTGCCGCGTACGCGTCGGCATTCGATTTGAATTCCGCCGCGCCGTCGGGGTCGAGATGGGTCAACCCTTCGCGGATGTTTTCTACGTAAGTGACGACGAGATTCGGGTCGAGCCACAGGTGCGGGTCGCTCGCTTCATCTCCGGCGCTTTCGCCTGATTCTCCATCTTCGGCATGTGCCTCCGTTTGACGGGGAGCGATCCCATCCGATGCTGTGACGATGATCCGTTCGCCGCCCGCATTCTCCAACAACGCTTCGATGAAGACTTCATACTCGACTCCGTTGAGGATCAACAGGTCGCTTTCGGCGATCCTTGTCACATCCTGCGGGATCGGTTGGTAGGAATGTGGTTCCGCACCGAAGGGCAGTAAAGATTCAACCTCCACGCGTTCGCCCGCGACGTTCTGCGCGATGTCCGCTAAAAACGTGGTGGAGGCGAGGATGACGGGATCAACCGTCCCTGCGGAAGAGGCGGGTGTTCCTCCGCAGGCGGTTAATACCAGCGGGAAAATGGTCAACATGATGAAAAAGCGATTCATGAACATCTCTGGAAAATTATTGGCAATTGGCGCACAAGCCGAACAACTGCAGCCAGTGTTCGCTCACTTTGTAACCGGTCTTCTTCGAAATGGATTGAATCAACCCATCGAGGTCGTCGCCTTCAAAGAAGGCGACTTCGCCGCAATTTTTGCATAACAGCAAATGTTCGTGCCCCCGGCTCGCGGCAATGAACGCCTGGCATCCGCCCGGCTGGTGCACCCGCTGGATGAGATTCAACTCTTCGAGTTTTTCGAGCGTGCGATAGACCGACACCAACCCCAGCGCGGGATTCTTCTTGCGCGCTTTTTCGAATACTTCGAGCGGGGTGAGGGCGCGGCTCGCGCCAGCGACGAGATTCACCACGGTGCGCCGCGCCGCGGTCAGGCGGTAGCCGTTTTCCTGCAATTGATCGAGCCAGAGTTCAGTGGTCATACTGCCTCATTTTTGAAATTGAAAATCATTTTCAATAAGTATATACAATAAAACGAGGGGGGTCAAGTCTGTCCCTCCCCGCCCTTGTCATGACTTTCTCAAAATCGAGAGATCCTCAATGCGAATGCGGCAAATGTACGAATGGCACGAATAAATCAGGAGATTAGCGAAATTCGCCATTTCGCGCCATTCGCGTTCAAAAAGCATCAATTGGTCAAACGATTTTGAAAAGAACATTCAACATCAAGATCATCAATTGCGCCAGATCAAGGTGTGATACACAACCGAGGCGGCAACGAGCAGAGCGATCGCAATGCCCGTGATCCTCGAGATCGGCTTGCGTTTCTCTTCGGGTTGATGCAACTGGGCGGCGTTGAGTTTCGCGCCGACCGCGGCGGTGGCAGGGATTGCGGCACAGATCATGCACATGTTGACTCCTTATGACTTATCGAGTTCCGCGCTTTCGCCCGGCAGAATTTCCTTCTTCATCAAAAAATACGCGCCGGTGAAGTGATCGTCCACACTGCCGACCAGAAGCGAGCGGCGCACGGGAAGAATGTTGACCACTTCCCAACCGTCGAGACCCATGCCGTCCAGCGCGCGCACATTGAAGCCTTTGCCCAACGGATCGTCCTCCATCAACGCGTGCGCGGGCAGGTGGAGCATCTTGTAGCGGTAGACCTTGCCGCCCTGCTGCAAGCGCTTCTTCGCGGACTCGAGCCGGGCGCGGTATTCCCCTTCGCGTTCGGCTTCGATCGCGCGCCGCATTTTCGCCGTTTCAGGTGAGGCGAGAATTTCTTTCGCCACTTCGATCATTTCATCGTCGTCGCCCATGGTGACGGTGAGGAGGAATTCATATCCGCGCCGGTCGCCCAGTTCGACGAGTCCCTCTGCCGCTTCGAGGCGGGTGAGCCATTCGCCATCCTCGGTCATCAGTTCGTAGAGGGTTTCGCGGTCGCCCATTTTTACGAGTTCATCGATTTGACTCATCGTTCCCTCCAACATCAACGCGCCCCGCTGGACAGGATGATGAACACGACCAGCGCGGCGATGACCACGATGAGGATCTGCATCTCCGGGCGCATGCGCGAGCGACGCCCGCTATCCGAGTGATAGTCTCGCCGGCGGCGACGGCGCTCACGGTATCGTTGATACATATCGCTCTCCTTATTTTCCTTCTAACGGAAATTGAATTCTTCGAAATGAATGTTCTCGCGCGGGACGTTCAAGTCGAGGAATTTTTTCTCGAACGCCTGCACCATCGGGAGCGGTCCGCACAGGTAGACGTGATGCCCGCGGACATCGCCGCCTGCGTTCTCGACGATGTGTTCAATGGTCAACGAGCCCATGGTGGATGAAAAACGGATGTGCGGCTTCAAGCGCGGATTTTTCTTCGCCGCGGCTTCGATCTCATCGGTGAAGATCGCTTCCTCGGGATGACGCACGGTGAAGTAAAAATCAACATCATGATTCAGGTTGCCGTCCATATCGCGGACAAACGAAAGGAACGGCGTCACGCCGATCCCGCCGGCGATCCAGATCTGTTTCCCCCCGCCCGTCTTATAGTCGAACATGCCGTACGCGCCTTCGACGACGGCTTCCGTGTTGGGTTTCAACTCTTTGAACAAAGCGCGGGTGAAGTCGCCGCTGGCTTTGATGGTGGCGCGCAAAACATCCTCGTGCGGCGCGCTGGAGATGGTGAACGGATGCGACTCGTTCAAGTTTTTCTCTTTGGGGAAGCGCACGAACATGAACTGCCCCGCGCGCTGGCGGGGAATCGGCTCCCGCTTGGCGCGCAGGACCACTTCCGTGGTCGAACCGTTGGGGTGGTTGACCGCCTCCACCGTGTAGGACACATATTTTTTGAAGAACCCTCCAAAAAGTTCGGTGTACAAATAGGAAACCGCCCCGATGATGAAAAAGACCTGCACAAAATTGATGGCGATGAACGCATCCAGCGGCTGGCTGATCGTCAGTGAGTGGATGAAGGCGAGAATGAAGAAAACGCCGATGTATTTTTTGAGGTTCTTCCAGCCCTCGTACGTGCCGCCAGTGAGTTTGTTCAAGAATGGGATACGCGGCGCGAGGCTGACTAGTGCGATCGAAACAATGCCTGTGAACGCGACCACGCCGAGATAATTCCCCAGCGCCCAGCCGCTCAACGTAATGGGAACGGTCAACACGTGTACAAAGACCAACAATAACGCCGCTGTGGAGGTGTGACGGTGCGTCACGTACATCTTGTCCAACCCGCCGAAATATTTCTCCGCCCACTTGGGACGCGTGGAGAGAAAAAGCGAACAAGCCATAAGCACGATGTTGATAGAGCCAATCACCTCGCCGGCGTACTGACGGACGAATTTTTCCTGTCCTTCGTTCACCGGCGGAAAGACCAGCCAGACGATCACTGTGAGAAGCACGAAAAAGATGATGAAGAGATTGCCAAGGTTGCTTCGTTTCATGATGCTCTCCGCATTAAATCAAAAGCGACATGGAAATCACTCCACGTCGCCCGATGGATTAGAACGATTTCACCGCGTCCTCGAGGTTCGAATGGATCTCGAAGGCGCGGTCGAAGCCGACCATCTCCAACACACTTCGCACTTCCGGGCGGGGATTGAGCAGTTTCATGTGTTCCTGCAACTTCTCATCCGCCACTTTCTTCGCCGACCTCATCGAAGCCCAGCCATTGTCTGTTTCAGACTCTGCCTCGCCGCGCAACAACAACGCAATCGTATGCATCGCCACAAGACCCGCACTGCTGACGTAGGTCAGTTCGCTCATATCGAGCAGTAGATCGCGCGCCGGACGCGTATAACTGCTTCGCCTGATCGATCAGCGCTTGATAGGTCTGTCCATCCAACTCGCCTTTTAAACGCAGGACCGTTACTTCCACATTGCCCGTTTGTTTGGATACATTAATTTCCATCGTTCCTCCAGCACCCCATTATAAACCGGCTTTTCGCTCCAAACGCGTTTGGCGGCGGGCAATTTCATCCAGCCAGTGTTTGAGCGCGTAGGATGGCAGGTCGGCGCGTTCCGCTTGTTTGCGCGCCGACTTTGTCCATTTGAGCGCGGCTTTCACATCGTGCATTTTATGTTCGTGATATTTCGCCAATTCCACATGGGCATAAATGTGACCCGACTTCGCGGCGTCCAGCCACAACCGGACCGCCTCCGCGTAATCGCCGCGCCTTTTTTGCAGGATGGACAAGCGCTTCACCGCGACGTGGAAATCTGATTCGCCCATGGGAGATTCGAGTCCTCGCTCGAACAGCCGCGCGGCTTGTTCCAAATAACCGAGATCTTCGAACAGTTTGCCCAGCGCGACGAAATCCAATCCATGCTGAACCCTGCCCTCGTACGGATTCTCCAGCATGTCGTTCATGTACGCGAGAAGTGCCGCCATGGCGGTCACATCCATCGCGTTATGGTAGAAAACCCCCGCCAGCGGACGCGCATCGCCGGTACGCAGATAATCGAAATACAACCACGGGATCTCGTAACCCGGCACTTCATCGCTCGAACGTTTGAACCCGAGCACATGCTCCTCGAGATATTTCAATGCGCGCGATTCGAGCCGGTCACGCCACAACCGCCGCGCCAGCGGGAGCAGGTCGAGGTGTACGAAACCGGCAATCGGGTACGGCGTATGGTGTAACGTGTATCTTGTTTTCAACAGCGGCGCGTCGAAGGATTTGCCGTTGAACGTGACGAGCGCTTCGCACGGCGCGAGGAATTCTGCCAGCCCTTCGAGCAACGCCGGTTCCTCGGCAGGGTCGCGCATGAAGAACTGCCTCAAGACGAATCGATCTTCGATGAAGCGCGCCACACCGACGAGGAACGCGTACGTGCCGGTGCCGCCCGAAAGACCAGAGGTTTCTGTATCGAGGAAGGCAAACCTTGAGATCGGGAGACTGGAGACTTTTTCATCGCTTGCCCACTGAGAGATCAATGAAAGGGGAAAAGGGGAAAGCAAGTTTGAATTGCCGTACAGGTGGTCGTGCGAAAAGGACTGTTCAGCGACGAACACCTCGCCGCGCGGGGTGGGGAGAAAACTCCCCGCGACGACAGCGTCTATGGAGGGCGAGTCAGGCTTCCCCAGCGAGAGAGGCGGAATCCCTTTTTTGACGCCGAGGGATTTGAGTCGGTCTGCGAGTGTAGGCTGGTCAGCGGAGTCCATCGCAGGCGATTATAACCAAACATGCCCGTCGCTTGATAGACGGGCACGTTCCACTTCTGACCGCGATTCAGGTTGTTATTGGTTGTTCAGCATCACCAGTCGTTCGTATTCGATCTTGGGAATGGCAATGACGAACAACCTGCCCCAACTCAGATCGCCGTCTTTTTCGATGCAGGTCTGGAAGGTGATATTCCCGCCGCTAAAGAAGACGCGCTTGAACGTCTGCTCCACAGAGAGGACTTCATCGGTTTGGAGGTTTCGGAAAGAACTGTAAGGACTGTTGGGTTGTAACGCTTGATATTGGAGAATCTCGTAGACGACAAAATATTCCACCTTGCCGTCGCCATAAACAAGGCGGACTTCATCCCCCACTTCCAGATCAAAAAAGGAAGCGCCGGCAAGGTAATTATGAGCGAGCAAGCCGGTGGTTCCATACTGGCTTGCCATACGAAATTGAGTAACTGTACCCGCTTCGTTGGATAAAAACGATCCATACCCATAAGGCTGTTGAACGACGGGCATAGCGAGGACGTTCGGCACATATACTCCGCGTGCGAGGTCCGCGCGGCCATCCTGAACTGAAGTTGAAAATTCCGAGAAAACGGGAAGGGTTGTTGCATCTGCGCCGCCCGCCGCATAGACCAGGGTGGGATTCAACCCCAGGGAGGCGAGCATGACCAGCAGAATGCCGGTGTTGAATACTTTTCGGGTGATGAAATTTTTGAGCGCCATTTGTCTCTCCGTTTTCGACAAAGGCGCTCAAGTCAACGCGGCAATATCACGGGCGGGTTTTGCACACGTCGGCAACCTGGCGGTCTTGATCCCGCGTTGCGAGATTGTAGATCCATGGCTTTGCGTCCCCGCCTTTCGACGGGTTTGCCTTTATCGAACATAGAATGATAAGGTTCCAACAAAAGAGCCCGGCAGGATGCCGGGCTCGCCAAAATACATGGGGCTCTATCTTCGGCAACCTGGCAATCTTGATCCCGCTGAGCGGGATTGTAGATCCATGGCTTTGCGTCGCCGTCTTTCGACGGGTTTGCTCTTATCGGATGTTGTTGAACACAGTATAGCAGAGGGTTACAGAATTTCACTTTGCATTTCAGTTATATCGGCTTACAGGAGTGCAATGGGGGGAATGTGAACAAGTAGACACGTAAACACGTAGACAGGTAAACACGCGCGTAGCTATGGACGTGTCTACCTGTGTACTTCCACTTATGCTACACTTGCGCACTGGCATACAATGATCAACAACGCATCACGTCATCGCCTGCCCTTTTGGGTCAAACTGCTCTACGGATCGGGCGATTGGGGCATTTCCAGCATCGGCATGATGCGCTCGATCTTCCTCGCGCTCTACCTTACCGATGTAGTAGGGCTGGAACCGCGGCTGGCTTCCTTCGGCGCGTTGATCGGCATCGTTTGGGACGCGGTCAACGACCCGATCATCGGCATCTTCAGCGACCGCCTGCATTCGCGCTGGGGCAGGCGCCGTCCGTTTTTGCTTTGGTTTGCCATCCCTTTTGGTTTAAGTTTCGTCATCCTGTGGTCGGCGCCCCACTGGGACAATCAAATCGCGTTATTAGCGTATGTGACGCTCTCGTTCATGATCTCAGACACGTTGACGACCCTCGTCTCTGTCCCGTTTCTTTCGCTGACCCCGGAACTGACTCCCGATTACGACGAGCGCACCTCGTTGACGAGTTTCCGCTCCATCTTTCAACTGGTCGGCGCGCTCTCCATGGTGATCGCCGCGCCGACGATCGTGGATATGGTCATCGAAGCCGGCGGCACGCAACAACAGGGATTCATTGCCGTAGGCGCGTTGTTCGGTACGGTCGGGGCGATTCCCCTGCTCTTGATCGGGCTTTTGCTCCGGGAAACATCCACACCCGAGCAACAAGAATCCCTGCCTTTCCGTGAAAGCCTGCGAACCGCATGGGAAAATATCCCGTTTCGATACGCGGTGGGAATTCACATGCTCAACTGGTCGGCAGTAGATATGGTGGCAGTTTCTTTCCCCTATTTCCTGCTGTACTGGGTGGCGCAAGGCGACCTGCTTGCATCGATCAATATCCTCGGCGTAGATCTGGCGTACGAATCGGCTTTCTTCGGCACACTCATGCTGGTCTGCATTTTGTTCGTACCGTTCTGGCTTTGGGTCTCGAAGGTCAGGAATAAACGCGAAGCCTACGCGTTCGGCATGACCCTTTGGGTGATCGTCACATTCCTCATTTATCTGATTCAACCGGGCAACACAATGGAACTGTTCGCGCTGTCTGCGCTGGCGGGCATCGGCGTTTCAGCCGCCTACACATTGCCGGACGCAATGTTCGCCGATGTGATCGAATGGGATGAACTTCGTACGGGCCGCCGCCGCGAAGGGATTTTCTACGGCATCCGCACGCTCATCCGCAAATTGACCGGTGCGCTCGTCCTCTTTTTGACGTTGCAGGCGTTGGGCTGGTCCGGGTACACGTCGCCGCCGGTAGGCGCCATCCACTTCGCGCAAACCGATGCGACCCTGAGCATGATCCGCTTGCTGGTTTCCCCGCTGGGCGGCGTGATGCTCTCCGGCACGATCATCCTTGCGTGGCTGTTCCCTCTTTCGCGCGAGAAACATCATCGCATTCAACGGCTGCTCGATAAAAGGCGGGAACGATCGGCGGAATGATTCAAAACGCGAACGCGAAAGCGATCGTCATACTGCACAGCATAAAATCCACAATCGCCAGCACCAGCCACAGGATCCATTGTGCGGGCGCTTTTCTTTCCAGCACCGCGTCGGATGGGTTGTTCGGGTCGTAAAACACCATCACCTGCGCGCCTTCGGGATATTTTTCGATAACCCTTCCCGCGCCCGTGCCGCCGACTTCCATGCCCGGCGCGATCTTCGAGCCTTGATATATTTGTCCGCCCGCTTTATAAGAATACTGCACAACGGGGTAATTTGCAGACCCTCGATTCCCGGAACGCCTGCGTTCCAGATACGAAGCAAGCACTGTACCCATCGTGGAGGACCAGCCCTGCACCGCCGCCATCTTGCGCCGTGTGGAAAAGAGGATACCTAGGAAGATCGCGTTCATAAGCACGAAGGTACAACCAAGAATTCCTACCACGAGCATGGATTCGTTGCTCATATCAACTCCTTTGCTATTTCGTATCGAATACTGCGTAACAACCCGCGATTGAAAAATCTCCAGTTTCTGATCTTCAATTCTCTCATCCTCTATTCCTCCACTTCTCAATTACCAATCATGACCTCACCTGACCGTCACCTGAATCACCGCGATGTCCACGCGCTGGTCGTTTCGAATCACTTGCAATTGCACCGCATACAACCCGCTCAAGCCTTCGGTGTTCCACTCTGCGAGTAGACTATTGGTCACAGGCGCGTTCCCTTCGCCGATCTGAATCCACTCTTGCGGATTGAGCCCCTGCCCGATCAACACGCGATACGATGCGAAATCCGTTCCAGCCGCAGTTCCGCTGACTTGCACCACGCCGCCCACCTCTGCAAACAATTCAGGGAAGGTAATGTTCACATCCGGGTTTAACGGCGGCGCTTGAATCACATCATACGATGAAGGCGGGATTTCCAAGCCCGCGCTTTCTGCCCATGAACGCGCATCCGGCGGAACGACGAGATACACTCGCTCCTCGATCAATTGAGGCAGTGTAAACACGGTCGCGAGCAAACCTGTCTCGCGGTTAACGGCATACTTGCGATACATATTGTCGGCTTGCACGGGTTCGTTGCCTTGCAGGAACACTTCATTCACCACGTTCGGGCAGTCGGAAGTAGGCAACATGCCCGACGGATCGCACACATTGATCACCGAAACACCCGCGGGCAACGACCAATCCTCGACAGGCAAGTTTTGCGACGCAATTTGCATCAACGCGTTCCATAACACAGCAGGAATACGCGGTTCGACCCCCCTCGTTCCCCCCTGAAGGGGGGATGAAGATTCACGCGAGCCTGCCCACACCGCCACTACGCGCGAAGGTGAATAACCGATTGTCCACGCGTCGAGCGCGTCATCAGTCTTGCCCAACTTCACCGCGGCAGGTCTGCCCACATTGAACACGCTTGAAGAATCTTTACGCGCGGTCTCATCGCTCAACGAATGATTCATCAGGTACGCAAGCGCAGGAGTAACAATAGGCTTTGCTTGCGGCGTCGTCCAATCGAGCCACACACTGCCATCGTTCCCCTCCACTTTCAAAATCGTCACCGACGTAAATTCATCACTGATGTTCTGTCCAAAATGCACACCCTGCCCCGCGAACACGCCATACGCGCTCGCCGCGTTCACCAAAGACAGATCGGCATCGCGCGTCACACCGAACGACGATGTGATGTTATCCACGTTCTCGATACCCATCTGCGCGAGCACCTGCGCGGCAGGCGCGGGATAGTCATTCACCAACGCGGTGCGCAAACGGATCGGTCCGTGATACGCACCGTCGAAGTTTTGGATGTCGGTTTTGCCGGGGATATCCCAGATCAACGATGCGGGACTCAAGCCGCGCGTGAATCCCGTCAAATAGACGAACGCATCCAACGCGGACCCGGGTTTGTGCGCGCCTACGAGCGGCGTTTCCTGCGCCTGAAACGTTTCGCCGACGACAGCAAGGATCTGTCCCGTTTTGGGGTCGGTGATGATCGCACTCGCGGACGAATCGGGGATCGTTATCGAAGGCGGCAACGCGGATAAAAATCGCAGCGCGTCGCATTCGATCAACGGGTCGGGCAAACCTGCGAGCCGCGCGGCATAAAATGCGGTAACACACGAGGCTTGCTGTTGCACATCAAAATCGAGCGTTGAGATGACGGTCAAACCGCCGCGTTCGATGCGCGCGCGCGGGAATTGTGAATCCAATTGGGTGAGGAGCAGGTTGACGAAAGCCGCGGCAGGCTGAGGCTGTGCGGGAGGCGGAGTCTGAAAGAAGGGAGATTCTCCCAGCGCGTTGGCGGTCGCTTCGTCGGATAACAATCCGAGAGCAGACATCTTCTGAATCGTTTCGCGTCCGCGTTCGAGCGCGACCTGCGGCGCGTCGTGAGGATTCAGACTCGGCGAGTCGCTCACCGCCGCGAGAATGGCAGACTCAGCCGTTGAAAGTTGTGTGGCGGATTTTCCAAAATAAAGTTGCGCCGCGCTTTCCGCGCCGAAGGCATAGCGACCGAAATGCGCCGAGTTGAGATACCACTCGAGGATCTGCGTGCGCCCGAAATGCGACGTGACCTGCGCGGCGAGGATGCGCTCACGCAGCGCGCGGCGGAGGGAGGGAGGCTCGTTGAAGAGGAGGAGGTCGGAGACGAGGCGCTGCGCGAGGGTGGGATGCAATTCGTAATTGGCAATTGTATCGATCGAGTAACCGGAATGATTCCAAAAGTCTGGATCGGAGGTCGCGATGACGGCATCGGCTAATGATTTGGGAAGATATTGCGGGTTTGTATCGCTGAGGGGTATGTAACGACGCGCGGAATCATTGGGAGCAAACGTGAACAAAATATTTTCGCTCGTGCGGTCGTAAATGCGCGTGGGCTGGAGGAGCGATCCACTAGGAGGATTGAGGAGAATGGGGAGGGTTTGTATCGAGGGCAAATCGCGCGTGAGATTTCCATATGCAAACGCAGTGACAACGATGAGCGCCGCAATAAGCAACGAAAGGATCATCCCCGCGCTGACGAAGAGGCTACGCCTACGAGATTCGCTAGCGTGCTGTCTGGTAAGTCGTCGCTCCCGCCGCGCACGCAGGATGGGGAGGGTGGAGGGCATGGCGCAAGTATACAGGGAAATGTCGCCACGGCGCTACGGTGACGCAAGGGGGCAAGGAAACAGGGAACAAGAAAGATGAAAAAAAGGTCAAAGACGCAGTTGAAACAGAATTTACCCCTCGATCAAATCCCCCAGCCATTCCATCAACCCTCCCGACTCTTTATCGGGCAGATCGCATTTCACTGTTCCATTCCACCCGTTGATCAACACCAGATGCTCGCGCCGATCGAAGGGAAGTTCGGTCATCCACACGGGGAGCAGAACCAGGCGAAAGGATTCGACGGTCATATTTGACGACGATGTTGAAATGAGTTGCACCGGTGCGATGAGCACAGGCAGATCGCGTTTGTAGCGGGCAAGCGCTTGGACACGGGCATCCAGCGAGGCTTCTGCCATGGGGATGTCGTACACTTCGGCGGGCCAGTCCGCAAGGTAACCCGCTTCATAAGGTTTGACGGCTCGCAATTCAAAAGTGGGGATCAATTGTTGGAAGACGCCCGAAAGTTTTCGCGCGGCGGGGATTGGCAGGTCGTTGATCTGGACGGGATACGTCTCGGATACGCGCCTTACCCTTGTCTCGCCGATGCGCTGACCGAATCCATCATCCCGATTCTCGAGCATTTCACCTGTGTAATCAATTTCACCGCCGAGGTCGAACGTCCACAACGGAAGATAAACGCCGCGCGGGACTTCCACTTTCTTCTCTGGTTTGATTTTGTTCCCTTCCACCCATTCGATCAGGTATTTGACTGCGCGCTGCTGGTCGAACGCGTGCGGGATGATCCCGTCCGGCGCGAGTAACCCCTCCTCCGATTCCCAGTTCACCACATGCGGAGAACCGCAATACACGCACGTGATTGAAATCTGGTTCGGCGGCAAAATGAACTCGCATCCGCAACCCTCGCAGTGGAAGACCTGTTGGTTGAGCGGCTTGCCGTGTCCGCGGGCGGTAGCCATGGCAATGATGAAATCCTTTTCATCCGCAGTGCCGGGCTGGGTGGTGAACTTTTGGTTGCGCGAGCAATATTCGCAGACAAGCGATTGACCATCGGGAGAGAACGACATCCGCCCGCCGCATTTGGGACACACGAATCGTTGCGCGTCCGCCGCGCGCAAGCCTTCAGGCACAGGCGGCAAATGATCGGGATCAACGATCTCATCTTCTTTGAGTTTGCCATCGAGGATCGCCAGCGCACGCCGAGCCCGCGCGTGTTTAAGATCGTGCGCGAGACAATTTTCCAACGCTTTGCGTTTCTCCAGCTTGTCTTCCAACAACTGGCTCATCCAAAACCATGCTTCAGCGAGTACGTTGTGGTCGTGGCTCATGTACACGGCCCGATCCAAATAGCGAAGCGCGGCGGCTTTGTGACCCGCTTTCGCTTCGATGATTCCACTGCGCAATAATTCTTTGCCGTAATCGCTGAACATATTTATTTCCAGGAGGGGCAGGTCTGAGACCTGCCCCTAAGCAATCATTTCTTCACGATCGCATCTGTCATTTTTGCCACGCGTGTCATCTCTTTCACGTCGTGCACGCGGATGATATCTGCGCCGCGCGCGATGCCGATGGCGATTGTGGCGGCGGTGCCCTCGATTCTCTGGTCCGCGGGCAGGTCGAGTGTAAAGCCGATGAACGATTTTCTGGATGTGCCCAAGAGTACAGGATACCCCAGCGCACGGATCTCATCCAGCCTGTTGATCAATTCCAGATTTTGTTCACGCGTCTTTCCGAAGCCGACGCCCGGATCCAAAATGAGACGCGTCTCCTCCACCCCAGCCTTCACCGCGATCTCCACACTCGCAAGCAGTTCGCGTTTCACATCCTCGATCAGGTTCTGATATTCCGCGCCGATGTACGCGTTGCCCAACCGTTCACGGACTTCCACACTGGCGGGGTTACTGCGGTTATGCATGAGGATCACGGGCACGCGAAACGCCGCCGCAACCGAGGCAAGCTGGGGGTCGGCGCGAAGCGCCCATACATCGTTGAGGATGTGCGCACCTGCCAGAAATCCCGCCTGCGCAACCTTGGCTTTGGAGGTGTCGATGGAAATGATCGCTTCGGGAAAAATTTTGTGGATTTCCGAAATGACGGGGAATACGCGTTCGATCTCCTCGTCCTCGTTGACGGGCATCGAACCGGGCCGCGTCGATTCGCCGCCGATGTCGAGGATGTCCACTCCGTATTTGAGAAAATATTCCGCCTGCCGCAAAGACTGTTCGATGCGGTCGCCATTCGACATCAACCCGTCGCCCGAAAATGAATCGGGGGTAATGTTGAGGATGCCCATCACGTAGGTTTTGCTTCCCCACTTGAACGTGAAGTTACCAACTTGTAATGAGTCGGATTTCATTCGATTGCTCCAGCCGCCGTCCTTCGCGAAGCATCCCCGCGGGACGGCGGCGGGGACGCCGCCTGGAGCATGGATGTTACGGTATCTGATCCAACGGGCGGGCGAGCCAGGCTTCGGCTTCGTTGATATCGGTGAATATTTTCATCGCCGAGGCAGTGCCCGCCAGCGCAAGCGCGGCAACTTCGCGCACCGCGTTCGCCACTTTTTCATCCGCCACCACAACCGCCACGCGGATGTTGCGCGCAGACGGGTCGCTGTTCGCTTCCACTGCGGCGCGGATGGCTTTTTCGGGAATCTCTTTCACGGCGCGCAGGTCATACAAGTTTCGCGTACGACCCGTTGCCCCGAGCAGGTGTTCCATGGCAAAGCTGCGCCAGTCGTTGAGGGTGGCGTCAGAAAGATCGGTAAACGTCAGGGTCATGCCGCCGTCGCCGCGACGGACAACAGAGAGACCAATGCCGGGTTTGGGAGTCCAGTTGAGGGGTTTGATTTCAGTCATGTGAAGTGCCTCCGATGGCGATTATAGCGCACGCACCGACGATTCAACGTGTGTAGGGTTTATTCACCCGGTCGAGTGTATCGAGCAGTTCGTCTTTCATCCGCTTCAACTCCGACGGGTTATCTGGATTCAAATCCTTCAATTCCTCTCCATCGTTCTGCAGATCGTAAAACTCAAAAGACTCCTCTGCTTCGTAGCCGGTGTAGTAAATGAGTTTCAAATTTCCCTTACGCATGGCTACCGTCGCCTGATTAAGCGGACCGAAGGCAGGGTTCGATTTTGCCTCCACCGCGTAGACACTGCGCTCTTCATCCTCCTCACCGCCAAGACCGGGTAACAGCGCTCCTTCGCACCAATCAGGGATCGGCTGCCCGGCAATGTTCGCGAGGGTTGGCAAAAGGTCGATGGCGCTGGTTGGGGCGTGGATATCCTCACGGGTCGTTTGCCCCGGCGCGGAGATCAACAAGGGGATGTGAATCACCGGGTCGTATAAAAGCGGCGTGGAATGGGCGATCTCGCCGCGCTCGAACATCTCACCGTGGTCCGAGGTCAGAATCACATAACTGTTTTCGAAAACGCCCCCCGCTTCGAACGAATCCAGCAACCTGCCAAGTTCCAAATCCACCGAGGCGACGTATTCGTCGTAGACACGGCGCGCGTTCCTCACCTTGCCGTCGGAGGCGTTGTCTGAAAACCGGTGGACCGGCTTCTCGACCGGCGCCCAGCCATCATTGAATTGGTTGAAAAAGGTATGGGTGGGGCGGTACGGTGAGTGGGGAGGGAACAGATGAATGTACGAAATGAAAGGACCAGCCTGATCCTTGACGAGAGAGTTCACCCCGGCGAACAACTCGTCAAGCCGGAAGCGAAGCGGGTAGTTGACGTTGTGAGGAACCCCGTTGGGGTATCCGTACGAAGGCAGTTGCGCCGAGTCTCGAGAATACAAGGCACGCTGGATCGTACCCATCACCGGCGAGACAGGGAGTTGGGTAATATCAAACGCAAAATCATCCAGACTGCGCAACGCCATATTGGCATCGTTGGGGAAATGCTCGAAGAGCAGGTAGTCCAATTCGCTGAAGATGCCGGGAGGCAGGTATGTATCGACATCGTTCAGGAACTGCGTAACGATGAAATTCGCCCACACGCTTTGCGGAAAGGTAATTCGTTGATAATCCGAGCCGATCGCATTGAAAAGGTTGTGCGATACCATGTCGCGCCGCATCACGCCGCTGTGGTTGATCGCCCTGTTCGTCCATGAATAGGTGCCGGTCAATAACGATGCCACGCCCGGGATCGTATAATTTCCGCCGGAGATGTGGGAATGATAAACCGTCGCGCGCTCAGCAAACCGTTCCATGTTCGGGGAGGTCTGCCGCGGATATCCATACAAGGAGAGGTTCCGCGCGCTCATCGCATCGAACAGCAGGATGACGATGTTCGGCTTGGAAGTATTTGTTCCCTGCTTGAAGTTTCCTCCCAGCCGCGATGCCACACCGGGGAGGAGAGCCATAGAAGCCAATGCCCCCATGGATTTGAGAAAGTCTCGACGAGTGATTTCAGTCATTGTATGCTTTCGCTTAGAACAGGTTGCGCAGGAAAACCGTCAACACGGAGAGCGCGGTGATCGGGAGGAAGAGGTAAAGGAAAACGACAGCGCGATTGGCGATCCCTTCGAACAGTCGGCGCACAAATTGAACTTCATCCAAAAGAAAAGCAAGAATCAAAAAGACGAGACCCGCCAAAAGCGTCTTTTGCAACAACAGGGCCAATGACTCGGCGCGATAATATTGCCCGTACGAAAAAATACCCGCCAGAATCAAGACGGATAGGAAAACACCTTTTGTGGAAAACCGGTTGAAAAACAATTTTTCAGGAAGGAGCAGGCAGAGCAGGATCAACAGAATAAGAATAATGAGGCTGTCAAGAAAGTCCGCTGTGATCATGTAGGCGAACATCACACCGATTTCGCCGATCGTGGAGTAGAACAACAAGCTGGGAAGCCGCCAGAAAAAAAACACGATCGACCATGAATAGATCATCGTGACGATCACCGCATAAACGGGAGTGATCTGATCCCGGGAGGGAATCTTTTTGAGAAAATTCAAATTGTTTTACCTTTCAACATCAACGTGGAAAATTATACCAAAGGCATTTGTGAGCCTTTTCACGCCGCCAGAACTTTCAAAATAAACTCCGCGGTTCGTTTGCCAGACGTGCCGTCGGTGAACGTGATTTCATCCTCGACGAATTTCCGCCTCTG
Organism: Chloroflexota bacterium; assembly: GCA_040753755.1. Classification (GTDB taxonomy): domain Bacteria; phylum Chloroflexota; class Anaerolineae; order Anaerolineales; family Villigracilaceae; genus Defluviilinea. The sequence goes on along the minus strand of JBFMDB010000002.1, from coordinate 206,654 downwards.
TTCCGCATCGAGGGTTGGATCTGCCAAATAAAGATTCAACGCGTCCCGAAGTTGGTCCACGTTCTCCGCCACGCGTCCCGCCTTTGCATTACGGAATCTTTTATGTGTGGGCCAGTCGCCGATCTTTTTGAGCGAGAGCGAAAACTTCTTCGGGTGATTCCATCCGTTCGGAGCGTCAATCGTTGCGGCGATCATCGGCGTATCATGCACCGCTGTTTCAACAAGCATTGTTGAGTAGACCGTTACCACCACATCCGAATACGCCATCATGGACGATTTCTCGTCCATGTCTTCGCCGCCGTAGTAGCCGAGTGACCCGCCTAACGCGACAGGCTGAACAACATGCACATGCGGATATTGCTTCTCCAACTCAAACACGCGCGCGCGTTCTTCGGCAAAGATTTTCGGCTTGTCTTGAAAGTGACTAGGATGCAAACGGATCAACAACTGCGAAGGCTCTGCCAGCGAATCGGACGAAACCAGTTTTGCCAATGCTTCGATGTTAGGATAGTTCGGCGCAAAATGGACAAAACTACTGGCGTACGAGATTAACTTTCGGTTGGGATCGAGTCCGTGCAATTTGAAATACTCGTCACGCGGCATGAGCCACTGCTTGCGAAAATATCCGTCATACGAGGGGATGCCGCCAATGTTCACATGCTCGGGATTCCAGTCTGAGCCTTTGACGAGTTCCTCTTTTTGCAACTCAGACCAACAGGTCGCCCACTGTACATCCGCACCTGAGACGTTGTAACTCGACGAATTGTCCCAGCCGACGATGACGGTCATGTTCGGGATTCCGCGGCGGGCAGATTCACGCAGGAGGTAACGGTCCATGCGCCAGCCGGGAGTCGAAGCGATCACCATGTCGGGTTGGTATTTGTCAAAGAGGTCAGTGTACAGGCCGGGGTCAGGTGTGAAGCGGTTCTGCATCCGCACCAAAAGTTTGCGGGCGAAGGAAAAATTTCGCAGGAGGAGAATCATCAGCGCGGAGGGAATCCAAATGCCCAAACGGAACTTCCACGAGTTCTCCGCCCAGACTTCCCAGATGTGGCTGTCCATGGCTTCGGTGTTAATGCGGCGCGAGCCGCCGACGCGGCGCAGGTAGGCGAGCAGCCATTGCAGGCGGGGGCTGACGGTTTTGGCATAGTGATTGGCTTGCTTGAGTCGCAGGTCTTCGATGATGAGGCCAGGGCGGGCAAAGCGACTGGAGATTTGAGACTGGATTTCGTCGTCGGTGAGGACGACGATCTCAATGCCTCCAGCAAGCAGAGTCGGGACGACGTCGCTTTGCAGGAAGTAGATGATTGCCATGCCGTGGTCGGCAGAGATGAAGATGCGTTTGGACACTGAATTGATTTCGCTTCTTTCTTAACTGGGAGTTGGTTCTGTTTATTAAGTTCGATTCTAGTCTTGAGATTAATCGTTACCATCCAAATAACAATCTGGTGGAGTTCCGCTAAACCCAGGTGGGCAACTTTCTTCTCCGCCACCATTATTATTTCCATCATCATTTCCGATTGGCTTTTGTGTTGGCGGCACAGGCGTATTTGTTGGCGTGAACGTTGGTGTTTGTGTTGCAGTTGGTGTAAATGTAAAAGTTGGTGTTGAAGTATTTGTAGGCGTGAAGGTTGGAGTTGATGTGTTTGTTGGTGTGGCAGTATTGGTTAATGTTGGTGTTGGCGTGCGGAAGAGTCCACCGAGGTTTTGGGAGTCCGCGAGGAGGAAGAGGAGGAACAACAAAATAAAGATCCCAATAATAACAAGTATCCATTTTTTGTTCATGCAAAACCTTCCTTTCCAGTGTCACTTACCGCACCAGTGTCATTGCGAGCGAAGCGAAGCAATCCAGTTATTTCATGAAAGTGCTTGTTTACATAATAACCTGAGATTGCTTCAGTCGCTCCGCTCCTTCGCAATGACACTTATACATAGAACTCTTCCGACAAATCTTTCCATTCAGGGTTCATATTGTTGATCAAGTCCATTTTCTTTTTACGGGAACCTGCCTTGATTTGTTTCTCGCGGGCAATGGCAATGTTGATGTCATCGCCAGATTCATAAAATACCAACTTGTTCACGTTGTACTTCTTTGTGAACGCACTTCCTTTTCCGCTTTTGTGTTCTTCAACCCTGCGTTGCAAATCATTCGTCACGCCTGTGTATAGAACCGTGTGGCGGGAATTGGTCATGATGTAAACACAATATTCTTTCTTGCCCATATTTAACTCTCATGTGTCATTGCGAAGGCGAAGCCCGAAGCAATCCCGAAATTCTTGCAAGAACTCAATTACAGATTAGTCGAGATTGCTTCGTCGCCACTTCGTGGCTCCTCGCAATGACACTGTTAACTGTAATACCAACTAAATATCTTGTTATACATCGCCAGTAAAATTTTCTTGATAAATCCAACTTCCAATACGCGCTTCCCAAACGAGACAGGTTTCTTCCTCCCTACATTCTTCAACTCCCCGCGCAGATACCCCAGCGTATTGGACATATTCATCGCCAGCGGATCGCTCACCATCAGGCGCAGCAAGCCTGCGTCGTTCATGCGCTTGTCCAACTGGCGGACCTGTCCCATGGGTTTGTCCATGTCAAAGGGCAGGAATTGCTGAAGTGTGGATTTGTACGCAGTGAATTGCCAATGTGACGCTCCCGCCATCGCCACCGCGCCATTATATGTCAGTCTCCAGTCTCTAGTCTCTGCATAAACTTTTTTATTCTCTTCCTCAGTCTGCCCAAGTGAGAGATTGAATTCAAGGAAGGTTTCCCACGGGATGAATTGACCTTCCTCCAAAGTTGCATTTTCTCTCGCCCACTTCAAAGTCGATTCATAAAACTCAGGCGGCGTGCGGAAGGGACGCGCGGTCACCATGCCCACATTGGGGAAGGTTTCGAGAATCTCCACAGAACGCGAAAGCCATTTCGGGGAAAACAAAACATCGCTATCGGTATAGGCGATAATTTCACCCGGCGCACCCGCCAGCATTACATTCCATGCACCGCCCTTGCCCATATTTTTTTCGGAGAGAATCAAATATTGGATTCGTCCTTCCTCTTTTTCTTTCACGAGAAAGTCACGCACTACGGCGCACGAACCGTTATCGAAGACCATCAGGTCGAACGGCAGACCCGCGTCCTCGCGCATGGACTCAAGCGAAACTTTCAACACGTCAAGAGTCTCGGCGTAGAATCCACTCAGGAAGGGAATGTAATTCAATAACGCAACCGTTATTCGTTCTGGTTTGGCTACGTCTTTGACGAACTTGGCGGGGTTTTGACCTTTTCGCATTGGGTTTCAAGTTCCAGGTTTCAGGTGTCAGGTTGGCGATATTCGATATTGGAAACTCGATGGTCGAATATCGAATTATCGAAATATCTTTTTTATTCGCTTTTGCCAGCGTTTTGGGCGGGCGATGTTTTCGAGCATGTTTTCAGGCAAAAAGAAGAATATGACACGAAGAAACAATTCCAATTTACGCATAAGATGCAGATATGAAATCTTCGGGCGGATAAGTTTACCACCTGCGGCAAGTTGATGCGTTGAATCCAAAATGGTGTAGCGGATATTTGCCTGTCCACCCGCAAGACGGATATTTTCGTTGGTATCGGGATGCTCGTAATGAGGCTTGCCATCGGGCAGGTGAGAGTAATCGTGGTTCTGATGCACGATCATTACCGACGGTGTACAGTCAATGACAGCCCAGCCTTCCTTGCGGGCTTTGTAGATCATCCAATTGTCCCAGCCTGCACGACCGATCGTAAAGTCGGGAACATCTTCGTAACAGGACTTGGGGAACAGGAAAAAATCGCTTCCCGCGGGACGGTGGAGTTGATTCTGTTTTCTGACAGATTCTACAAGGCGACGCTGCCACCCTTCGGCAAAGTTTATCGACTCTGTGATGTCGAAGTCCCAACGCTGGCTGAGCAAAACAAATTTATCTTTCAACTTCACAACCTGCTTCGCCGCTTCGACGAATTCGGGCATGAGGATCACATCCGCGTTGATGATACAGAACAGGTCACTGTTTGAGTTTTCGCGTGCGAGTTGAAACATGGACGATATCAACGGCACGCCTGCTTCATTCCGTGCCACATTGGGGACGTGCCTCACGCCAAATTCTTTTGCGGCTTCGGCAAGACCAATCTCCTCACCAAGGAGAATGACTTCGACTTCGGGGAGCAGAGTCCATGATCTGATCGCGTTGCGTTGAATCAGCGTGATGTGCGGATCGGTGAAGGGCTTGGGAGCGGAGAAGAGAGTTATTAGTGGCATAAGAATGGTTTGCAAGTTGACAGGTTGAAACGTTTGAACGTTCAAACCTGCTAAGGTTTCAATGCCCTTTTGTCAATATCCTTCAAAGTTTTATGCTGCACACCCGAATTGATCTTCGTCAACTCAGGATTATCATGAACCAAATCCAACACTTCTTTCCATGTAAAGTCATCACGCCCATCGAAGCGACTGTAGACTTGGCGCATAAATTCCAAGTCTTCGGGCGTGTCCACCGTCCAGCGATAGTCCCCAAAATCTGTGGTGTGATTCAGCAACGCGATTCTAAACCCGCGAGGCGAGATACCCTCTGACCGCTGACGGCTGATTGCTGAAAGTTCAACCCCTTCGTAAAAGTAAGGCATAACGTGTTCACGGTGTTGCGGTTCTTTGGCATTCTTCCAAGCATGTTCCAAAACTTTGAACGTACACGCCTCAATATCTAAACCGATTGGGTAAGTGCGCTGATATGGCGGCGGCAAGCGATTGCAGACGAAATCGAATCTCGAATCTCCAGTCTCCAATAACGTGTTCACCACTTTATCAATCAACTCAGGGTCAATCACGGGACAATCGGCAGTAATCCGTACAACCACATCTGCCTTCGCTCCTCTCGCGGTTTGGTAGTAACGATCCAGCACGTCATAGAGATTCCCACGCGTGAAGGGGATTCCACTAAAGTCGCAGTATTCGGCGACGGGGTCGTCGGAGGGATCGGTTGTCGTGGCGAATAAGGTTTGGGAGACAGAAGCAGACCGCGAGGTCCGCATGAAGACGCGCTGCAACATGGGCTGTCCCGCAATGTCCGCGAGAATCTTCCCCGGCAAACGCGATGAGGACATGCGTCCCTGAATGATTGCGACAACATTTGGTTTCATAATTTCATTGTAGGACAAATTGGCAATTTGTCCTACGCATCCTGAGCCTCCGACGGAATCGGAAGCGGAGTCACAAATCCTTTCGCACGGAATTTTTCAACATAATCATGGACAGTTTGATAATCGAGACCGACCTGCTCGGCGATGTCGAAGATGGTGTGCTCGCCTTCGAAGCGCATCATGATCTTTTCGATGGCACGGTTGAGCGCCCAGTTGTCGCGCCAATCGACCCAGAGACCGTGACCGCTGAGAAAAACGGGACCGCGGAAGGTGCGCTTCGGGATGTAGTTGCTGGCGTAGATGCGGATGATCTCTTCGGCAGTTTGCGCCGCGCCGACGAGCATGTCTTCGTGCATGATGTCGAGATTGTCGTCGGTGGTGTGATACTCGTCGTAGGGGAAACGGTTGAGCGAGATGCACGGCACGTTGACGCCCGGTCCGTTGATGACGCGTTCATCGTTGGCGGGGGCGGCGGCGAAATCACGTTCGTCGTGTTCGGTGTTGCGTAATTGGTAATTGGTAATTCGGTCGAGGAGGTGGTTGTGTTGTCTTGTGTGATGCCAGGCGATTTTATTTTTGTTGCCCGTCATTTCCATGAAGATCCCGCCACGCAGATTTGGGATAAGCGACTCGTTGTGCGCGAGCCAGGCGATGGTGCCGATGGTCTCGGGTCCAAACCAAAAGCGGATGCTCATCGAGCCAGCCGGAAGCGGATGCTCCGCGAGTCGCCACGCCAACTCGATGGCACTGACCACGCCCGCGCCGTCGTCATTGGCTTGCATGGGGTGACAGGTATGTGCCTGCACAAGGAACTGACCCGCGTCAGGGTTGGGCCCGCCTTGTGGATGAATAACCGCCGTAGCAACTTTGAATCCCTGCTTGGGGTCGGTGACAAATTCAGACTTGATGACCGCGTGATATTTCTTGTCGCGGGGTAGTTTATCGAAAGTATTTTTGGGTAAACAGAATCCCCAATCGCGTTCGTAGTATTTGAAAATCCACGGAACGGTGTGCGGACGTTTCTCGTTGAAATACAAATGCGGCTGGAGTTCTTCGAAACTCAATACTTCATCAACAGGCAAGGAATACGAAACAATGTGAAGCGGATTGTCTTTGAAGTCCACGATCCGTTCGCCATCTTCCGTTTCGAGATATGCCTCATGGACTACATATCGCTCTGGCACTTTCCACGTCCAGACGGGAGTGAGCGGCGTGTAAGTCTCGATGGTGTAATTGGATGAATCGGGCATATATGAACCGACGATCTCCAAGGTTTTATCTTGGTCATCGGAGGCGAGGGTGCGGTGCAGAGGGAAAAATTCCGCGAGGATGGATTTGAGGGAGGTATAGGGTTTCATAATCCTTTATTCGGACGGGCTAAAGCCCTGCCTCAGTTCGTGAAAGTCCGCTGAAGCGGACTGGCGTAATCAGCCCGAAGGGCTTCCATGTACTGAGGGAGGACTTCAGCACACAAGTAAAGTCTTTATTCTTCTTCATCCATTCGTTCATAAACGCCAATTGTTGTCTTGTTTTTATGATGTTCCTTTTGCTTAGCGGCATATTCCATAACCGTTTCCAACGCTCTCTCTCCAATTGTCAACGCGCCATAACCTGCCTGCCACTTGAATTGACCGTCGCTCCCGTCCATGTGATTGATGGCAAATGCGCTTGCGCCTTTGATGTGTCGAATGCAATCTGCAACAGCAATTTTAGGTGGGATGGATAAAACGACGTGAGCATGGTCATCTACATTGCCAGCCGAATGGATTTTCAAATCCAATTCTTCGGCTTTCCCATAGATCACACCGTAAAATACTTTCTCAACCTTTGGAGTGAGAATCGGTTGGCGATCCATGGTTGACCAAATGAGGTGATAGTGAAGTCGCCAATAAGTCATGGTTAGATTCCTTTCACGGTTTCTTTGCCTGCATTGGTTCAGTTCAGACGGGATAAATCCCTACCTCAGTTCATAAAAGTCCGCTTAAGCGGACTCCTTGCGCCAGCCCGCAGGGCTTCCACGTTCTGAGGGAGGACTTTAGTCCGCACCGATGTGAGGGTGCGGTGCAGAGGGAAGAATTCCGCAAGGATGGATTTGAGGGAGGGGTAGGGTTTCATGATTTTAGAAAATTGATTTTAGCCTGGCCCCTGACATCCCTCTTCCCCACAACCAGTGGGTGTAGGCACTGGACTGGGATTTGGGTTCGTTCCGCCATTTTCATTATTTCCACTCTCATTTGAAGAGTCATTGCCTGAGCCTGTGTTTCGAACCGCTTGCACTCTGAAAAGTTGACCCGATTCCCTGCTCCCTACCCAGATAAGAAAAAAGGTCACATTGGAGGAGCCAACTCGACCATTGACGAGCACATCGAATGTGGTTTGAACACCGAGAACATTTCCATCATGCAGTCCACTGTAATAGATAACACAGGGAGTGAGCGAGTCCATGCCGTTGCTTGGAAGCACGATTCTGCCCGGGGACAATAAATTGAATAATGGTTCCGAGTCGAGCGTTGCGTCAAAGTTGGATGTCACTAAATTTTTCCCAAAAATTACCCGACCCGCTTGAACAGGCAATTTGCCGAAAACGTCACTGGGGTATCCGTAGAAATCTTTTTGCAAGTATATGGTGTAGGCAGTGCTTTGTCCGCTTTGCATCTCTACTTCACCACAGGCAATTGTGGGAATCCCTGAAGGGGTTGGAATTTCAGTAGGTGTGAATGTCGCTGTTGAGGTTGGGGTCATGGTCGGGGTGAATGTTGGGGTATTTGTCGCTGTTGGTATGTTTGTTCGCGAAGCAGTTGGGGTTGCGGTGCCGCTTCGCGAGAATCCGCCTGCGTTGGAGTCGTAGGCGAAGTAAAAGAGCAAGGCAAGTAGGATGAGGACGAGGAAAGAGATGGAGAGGGTTTTGTGGACATGAGGTTTGACCTATCCCCCCAGCCCCCTTCCCAAATGGGAAGGGGGAGCGGAGGCTTTTCAACAGAATCTATTTTATCTTGACAATTCTCTATTTTCGTCGTACAGTATTCCTGTACAGATTGGAGAGACCCTTATGACCATCGAATTTACCTACACCAGCGCACGCGAACAACTCGCCAGCCTGCTCGACCGCGTCACCAAAGACCGCGAAGTGGTGATCATTCAGCGGCGCGGTTCCGAGGATGTCGCCATGATTTCAGCAGACGAACTTGCCAGCCTGACCGAAACCGCTTACCTCATGCGCTCACCACAAAACGCCCAGCGGATTTTGTCCGCTTTGGGGCGGGCGTTGAAGAATGAAGGTCAAGCCATGAGCATGGACGACTTGCGCCAAGAGGTGGGGCTTGAAGCAGAAAAAGCGTGAGGCGGTCTTCCAACTTGAATTTATCGAAGACCTCCGTTACTGGGTCGAAACCGACCGCAAACTCGCTTTGCGAGCCTTCGAATTGATTGACTCAATCTTGCGTGACCCATTTGAAGGCATTGGCAAACCCGAACCGCTCAAATATCTTGGCACTGGTTGTTGGTCGCGAAGGTTGACGCAGGAACATCGCATTGTCTATCTCGTGCGCGATAATCGAATTGACTTCCTGCAAGCGAGATACCATTACAGCAAGTAAGTCACAACTACTCTCTATTCTCTATTCATCTTTCTTCACATAATACAACAAATGCGGATCGCGCTTCATCTCGCGCGCGGTGAATTCATACACTTCATTCGCCTTCATCAACTTCACATCCGCCTCGCCGATCTTGCGGATTTTGACGATCCCCGCCTTCTCCATCAACGCGCCCATCGGGTCCACTTCCGTGATGACGCCTTTATCAATATCACGCACCAGCATCTCGAATGTATCGGTGTACGTGTTGCCGTTCTCGTCCGTTACTTCACCCGTGAACTGTTTCAGGAAACGATAATCCACGCCTTCCATTTGCTCGATGTGATGGAAGAACGTCATGCTGTTCGTGTACGACAGTCCGATCACCATGATTTTCGCATCGAGGTCGCGCAATTTTCCGAACACCGAATTGCGTTCATACGCGCTCTTGTAGCGCAGACTTCCCAGCATCTCGGCGTGCTTCCCCAAAACGGCAAACGAATAGAACGGATGAAAGACCCGCTTCGCGCGCGGGTCGAGTCGCACCAGTTCCGTCAGCACGCCCATCTTCGACGGGGTCGTCCGAACATCCCACGGCGCACCCTTGTTGAAATCGAAATTGAACGTCGGCATGATCAGCGTTCCCTCCGCGCCGAGCGCCGTTTCCAACGCGCGGATCACCGTCTGCGGACCGTCGTCCACTTCGCCAAACGACTTATACGAACTATGGACGAGCAGTGTATCGCCCTCATTCACACCCAACCCCCGAAACCCCTCGACCAATTTCTCAAACGTCAACATAAGTACCTCCATGTCATTGCGAGCGAAGCGAAGCAATCTCCTCCTATCGAGGCGTTCTCTACTTATCAGGAGATTGCTTCAGTCGCTTCGCTCCTTCGCAATGACATCATACGCTTCAAGTAGTTTACCAAAATTCTTCTTCCAGTCCGCTTTCTGCTCTGCCGTCTTCCGCGCCCATTCTCCAATTCTCTTAAATTCTCTCCGCCTTTTTATCGCAAACAAAATCTTCTCTGCCAGGTCATCCACATCCCCGTCACGGAACAGCCACCCATTGACTCCATCTTGAATCCATTCTTTGTTTCCCGCAATATCAGATACCAAACATGGAAGTCCACTTGCCAGCGCTTCCATCAGCGTTACAGACGAACCGTCCACGTGCGAAGGCGAGATGTAAATATCCGACATGTGATACCAGCGCAGCAGATCACGTTGCCCCACCTGCCCTCCAAAATGGACTCGATCCATCACCCCGCCGTTCATCAATATCTGACGGATATGTCCTCCCTGCGAACCGCTCCCCAGCAAAATCAAATTCACATAGGGATTCACACTCGCCACCTTGACAAACGCCTTTGCCAGCACATCCACACCGTAGATCGGTTCCCACGTGCGGCTGCAAAAAAGAGTAAACGTTCGAACGTTCGAGCGCTTGAACGTTTTAGGCGTGAAATGCTGCAAGTCCACCCCCCAGGGAAACACAATGGTATTTTCAGGGTTCATCCCAAACGCAACCGCCTTCTCGCGGGTGACGTTGGCGTCGCTGGTAAAGAAAGCGCTTCGTTGCAGCGTGTATCTTGTCATCCAGCGCATCCATGCGCTTTTGTCCGCATCCATCATCAGGTCATACCCCCACGACATCGTCAGCAGGCGGCGAAACCCGCTCAACGCGACGATGAACGCGCAATTCTGAATCGGTCCCGCGTGGATGAGGTCGGGCTGGATTTCCCGAATGATCCGCCGCAGGTCCAAGACCAGACGCGGCACATCGCGCCAGCGGAACTCGCGCTTCCCGCCCGCCCACAAAATCTGCCGAACCTTCTCAGGCACAGGGCGGTCTTCCGTCTGGCGATGGTTTGCCTCCAACTGCAAAAAGAAAATCTCATGCTCCGTCTTCGCCAATGAAGCCAGGAAGCGGTAATCGTGAGGGGTGTAGTTTTTGGAAAAGTAGATGATTTTCATGGAAAAATCGGTTGGAAGGTTCGAAGGTTTACAAATTCGAACATTCCAACCATTCAACTTGTCAACCTTCAAACCAAGTTAGGCTCCAAGATCCGTCCATCTCAATTCCTTACCCATTGGCATATCTGTCAACGCCCTTGTGCCGATCACGTTGGAGATTTCATGCGGCTTGATCGCTCCGGGCGTGGCGGGACGCAGCACATCAACCATCTCGCGCGTGAAGACCTCGCCTGCCTTGATGTCGCGCGCCGCGCGCAGACAACGCCGCTGGACAATCTTCGTCTCCTGTTCGTTGCCCGCGATGAATTTGTCGGAAGAGCCCAGCGCCCGTTCGAGTTGACGCGTCTCCTCCACCATGTGCGCCCAGGCGTCGGGATTCATCGCAAACTTGTGGTCGGGACCTTCGCGGTCGTTGCTGTCGGTGAAGTGACGCTCGATCATCCGTACTCCCAACGCCACCGCGCCCAGAACCGTCGCGTTGCCGTGCGTATGGTCGGAGAGCCCCAATACCACGTCGGGGAACATGACCGCATACGTCTTCAACACGTTCAAATGGATGTGGTCGAAGTTTTCGGGACTGGCGGTGTAATTGGTGTTGCATTGCATCAGGCACAACTGCTTGTTGATTTTGAGAATGGCATGGACGGCGCGCTGTACGTCGGCGATGTCCGCCGCACCGCTGGCGATGATCATCGGTTTGCCCTTGGATGCCATGTGTTCGAGCGCTTCGATCCAGTCAATTTCGCCCGAGCCCGCCTTGAAGGCAGGGATGTACGGATTCACATGTTCGATGGAGTCGTAGTCGTACGGCGATGTGAAAAAGTGGATACCAACCTTGTCACACTCCTCTTTCAGGATGGGTGTCCAACTCTGCGAGACAGATGCCGCCGCATACACCTCGGTCACAGACTTTTTCCATTTCGCCTGATGGCTGACTTTCGAGTCCATGTGAGTGAAACCGTAATCCGAAACGATCTTGGGAGCCTGGAAATGCTGGAACTTCGCCGCGTCCGCTCCTGCTTCCTTGGCGAGTTTAATGAGCATCTTCGCCCGATCTAAATCTCCATCGTGATTTGCGGCAATATCAGCGATGAAGTATGTCGGGTGGTTCGGTCCGATCCATTGGTCTTGAATTTTGAATTCCATGTTGTCCTCCGAAAAGAGTGGATTATGATTGTATCGTATCGAATTAATGACCGGCGATGTAAGGCGGTATAATGAAGCCGAGGTGCGCCATGGTTACCGTGCAATTCAAATCGAAAATCAAGAACGGTGTTATCGAGATTCCCAAAAAATATAAAGGGAAACTCCGTGATAATGTCCGCGTCATCTTGAGGGCTGAGACTCCCAAGGGCAAGTCAAAGAACTACCTGGACACATTGCTTGCCCATCCCGTCAAAGTGAAGAAGTTCAGCCCCATAACGCGGGAACAGATTTATGCCCGATAAGCCCGTCGCTTTCATTGACACGAATGTCTGGCTGTACGCATTGTTGGATACGGGCGAGGCGGAGAAATCATCTCGCGCCAAAGAAGTCATCACGCAAACGGAGCCTATCTTAAATGTGCAAGTCATAAATGAACTCTGTGTAAACCTCATCAAAAAGGCTGGCTTTACCGAAGAACAAATTTCACAACTCATCGAAGCGCTGTACGAAAAGTATCCCATCATCGAAATGGACGAGAGCATACTTCTGGAGGCATCACAATTGCGGCAGGAGTATGCTCTTTCGTTTTGGGACAGCATGGTCATTGCCTGCGCGCTTGCCGCCGATGCCGAAATCCTTTACTCCGAAGATATGCAGAACGGACTGGTCATTCGGGAGACTTTGGAAATCAAAAACCCGTTGATTGACTGAATATCTAAAGGGGTGTGCACTGAATTAAGTTTGAGAAGATCGAAAGGCATCCTGATTCCCAATCCTCCCCAAATGCGTATTCTGGAACGCGTCTTTGTGTTTCAATCCATACCCGAACACGCGGTCGAGGCTGGAGTGGCCGAGCAGAAACTCCGAAGGAGTGTAAGGATTATAGATTCGGGTTCGATGTTTTACCAACCCCAAAGGGGTGTCATTATTTTTGGGCAAATCATGCCATCCTTTCAGGATTGGGAAACAGGCTTGCGAAAAATCTAGAATCATCTCATCTGTTTCGACAGGCTCAACACAACGCCGTTGGGATTTCATCTTCCAATCCTCCCCAAATGCGTGTTCTGGAACGCGTCTTCGTGTTTCAACCCATACCCGAACACGCGGTCGAGGTTGGAGTGGCCGAGAAGAATCGTCCCTGCGAACATCAGCCACGGGATGGAGGTTAGGGCGCCCAACGCGTACAGGGCGACAGAAAGTCCCTTATGGTGAATCAGGTTATACGTCCACGCGCCGAAGCGGGGATTCGCAAAATAGCCGATCATGCTCAGGTCGGGCGCAAAAAACCACAGGGCGTACCATCCCCACCCATAATCCAGTCCCGAATAAAGAAAAAGCGCGAGACCGAACAAAAAGAATTCTTCGAGTTTGAGCAGGTTTTTCATGTGGATACTCCTTGTGAAGTGCGTCGCACCAAACGGGTGGACAATTCCTACGAGCCGGGGTGCGACGCATTCTCTTGTTGATAACCCCTGATTTTCTGTGGATAACCCTGCTGGAACTGTGTATAAAACCCATCCAAACCAGTGGAGAACGAGGGGATTTCGCGCCCCAAATCTGTAGATAACTTGTGGACAGACAGCCATAAATTGTGGGAACGTTTGGCGGTGAGGCCCGACGTTTCGACGGATTGCGGCGAAATGAGGCTTTCTCTCAGCCCAAACCTGCGCGCCACTTCCACCCCGAACTGATACTTGTTCATCGCCTGCGCGCCGACCACGTGATACAAGCCGTGCAAATCTTTTTCGAGCATCTCGATGAGAATGCGGCTCAGGTGATTGACCCACATCGGGCAGAAGATCACATCGGTAAAACCGTTGACGTTCTTGCCTTCGCTCAGGTTGTTGACGAAGAACTCGCCCAGACTGCGCCGACCACTAAGACTCCACCCGAAGAAGTTGACGCGCGCCACGATCGCCTGCGGATTGGCGGACAACACCGCCCGCTCTCCCTCCAATTTGGTCTGGGCGTAAACCCCCAACGGATTCGGCTCGTCAGCCTCGCTGTACGCGCCTTCCTTTGTCCCATCGAAGACTGCATCGGTAGAGAGATGCACGAATTTGATATTTCGCGCCGCGCAGGCGTTCGCCATTTCAGCGGGGACCTCTGCGTTCAAAATCCTCGCTTCTTCGGGTCGTTTCTCGCATTCTTCCAAATTCGCAAACGCGGCGCAATTGATGAACCAGGCAGGTCTTGTCGAATCGAGAATGGAGTTGACACTACCGGACCTCAGCAAATTCGCGTGGAGCACCCGAAACGGAGCGGACTTCAATTTGTCCCTGTCCACGCCAATGACATCATGCTCGCGCTTGGTTTCAAGGGCGAGGTTGATTCCGAGGAGTCCGCTGGCGCCAGTGATTAAGAGTCTCATGTTTCAAGTTCCACGTTTCAAGCGTCAGGTTTCAAGTTCCACGAGTCAAGTTTCACGTCTTACGGCTGTGAGGTCGTTAATGGCTTGGCGGGGCGACGGGGATTTTTCAAGATCCCTTTCTTCAATCCGCCAATAATGGCTTGGACTTTTCTGGCTTGGTCATATTGAGTCTTGAAAGTTTCATCTTTGATATAGTTTGCGTCCAAAGCAATATAGAGTAAGGATTGCACTTCAACGGCGGAGCGGCGCGCCATCCCAAGAAAACGCGCGAACTCCGCTGTGGATTCATTGTCGAACCCTTCGGCAATATTAGTCATGGAAGAGACAGCGGCTCTCTGAATTTGATCCTTCAATCCAAAATCCTTGGAAAACAATCCGTCCGATGTTATTTTGTAGATCATACTCACCAAATTCCGTGCTTCCTGCCATGCAATCAAATCTTCAAATTTTGTTATAGCAGTCATTTTGCACTCCTTTGGAATATATGTGAGTCACAAATTCAACAAGAACATGGAACGTGAAACTTTTACCCTTCCAACTTCCCTTGCTTGAACAGTTCTTCAAACGGAGCAACAAACATTTTTATCCCGTCAACATCGAGCCATTCGGTATTGTTATCGCTGGTGTAGGTGAAACCTTCAGGGAGCGGCTTGCCTTTGTCCTTCCACGAGTAGCCGAACCACGTCGCTTCGGTGGGTTGGATAACGTACATCTTTTCGAGTTCGATGGTATGACGGGCTTCGTCATCGGAGATCAAGTCTTCGTGCAGTTTTTCGCCGGGGCGGATGCCGATGATATTGATTTTCGCATTCGGCACGATCGCCTTCGCCAGATCCACAACCGTTGTGCTGGGAATCTTCGGCACGAACACTTCTCCGCCTTCCATCTGTTCGATGCATTCAATGACGAACTTGACTCCTTGCTCCAGTGACAACCAAAAGCGCGTCATACGTTCATCCGTGACAGTGACCGTGCCACTCTCCCGCTGTTTCAAGAAAAGGGGCACCACCGAACCACGCGAGCCGACCACATTCCCATAGCGAACGCACGAATAGCGGGTCGCTGTCCCCGCGGCATACGCGTTGCTTTGCACGGTTAACTTTTCAGCGGCGAGCTTGGTCGCGCCGTAAAGATTCGCGGGGCTGACGGCTTTATCCGTGCTGATGGTCATCACCTTTTTCACGCCCGCATCCAACGCGGCTTCCACCACGTTCGCCGTGCCGATGATGTTGGTCTTGATGGCTTCCATCGGGTTGTACTCACAGGCGGGCACCTGCTTCAATGCCGCGGCATGGACGACAATGTCCACGCCGTGCATCGCGCGGACGAGACGTTCGCGGTCGCGCACATCGCCGATGAAATACCTCAGAGACGGATGATTGAATCCATGCACCTGCATTTCGTGTTGCTTCAACTCGTCGCGGCTGAAGATGATGATCTTCTTCGGCTGTTTTTCGTCAAGCAGGGTCTGCGTGAACTTCTTGCCGAACGACCCCGTCCCGCCGGTGATGAGTACGACTTGATTTTTCCAATCCATAATGCTCCTTTATGTCATTGCGAGGAGCGCTCGTTGCGACGAAGCAATCTCCTGTTACTTCGAGATTGCCACGCCGCCAAAGAACGGCGGCTCGCAATGACACTACTGCTTCTTAATCACAATCAACGGATACTGCCCATTTTCGGCGAAAAACTTCGGAAACACACTTTCGAGCCAAAACACAAAACGCAGAAACGCACGCCCGCCAAACGGACGGACAAACCAGCGCAGGATGCGCGTGCTCATGCTCCGCCACGGTTGAATCTCGATGGTCATCTTCGAACCGATCTCGCGCTTGAGCCATTCGGGTGTCATCTTTTGCACGAACGTCCCTGCGGGGTCTTCTTCGTTGAGCCATTCTTTTTTCTTTTTTGCAGATTTGCCCGACAATTTACGCATGAGACCGATCAACGGTTCGGCGAGGCGACTGAGGAACGGATCATGCCAGCCGTTGACGATTGCCGCCGTCCGTCCGCGTGCGAGTACGCGATGGATTTCCCTGTAAGCTTTGGGGTGCTCGGGCAGGGCAAGGTGATGAATTGCGTGCATCGAAACCGCGCCGTCGAACGCGTCCGCTTTGAAGGGCAGGTTGGCGAGGTCGCCCACAACAAACAGCCCGTGATCGCCGATGCGTGTCCGCGCCTCGCGCAGCGCTTGAATGGAAATATCCAAGCACACGCGTTTCTCATATCCGCGTGAATATTCGAAGTATTCGTCGTATTGTACGGGACCCGAACCCGCATCGAGCAGGAGTTTGCCCGTGGGGATCAATCCGTTCATCACACGCAGGCGCGTCTTGTGGATGTATTCGCGCGAGACCGGGCGCAGGTCTTCGTAACGGGCGTTCTGGTAATTCCCGTCGTCTTCCTGTTGCCAGCCGATCTCGTCGTAAAACTCACGGACTTTTTGTTTTGTGTCTGTCATATTTTGTTTGTGTCATTCTGAGCGAAGCGAAGAATCTCTCACGCCGTGAGGAGACTCTTCGCCGCTTTCAGCGGCTCAGAGTGACATGCCCTAGTTTTTCCACGTAAACGGCTCGCCAACCAAAAACCTAAACGTATCGCCAAATTGATTCATGCCTTCACCGCTCAAGACCTTGTCCAGGGGCCATACATCAAGGTCGTCCCAGAAATTCATCAGGCGCCACGGGAACGGACGCGGGTATTCGAAGAAGAAACGATAGGCATAATTCCATGCCTTCGCGATTTGCTCGTCACTCAAACGATGAGCGGGTAAATCAGATAATACATTATCGAGCGCGGCAAAATATTCCTCCCACGAGTTCGGGTCAATCGTGAAGCCGCGACTGCGATAGTGGGTCTGTCCGCATGAGATGACGGGGATGCCGTTCATCGCGGTTTCGACGCCGACGGTGGTTGTGTAAGCCAGACCCAAACTCGCGATCTCGATCAGATCATAGGTATTGACATTATCCAGCGCGCCTATGACGTGGATGTGACGAGGAAGTTCAGGCAGCGCTTCGCGCACGACAGTTCCCATGGACTTCGCCTGCGGGACGAGTTTTTCGCCGGGGTGAACGCGGATGACCAACTGCACATCGGTCCGCTTTGCAAAATATTGGACGGTCTTCGTGATCCACTCGCTCATGGATGCGGCGAAGATGTTGCGTCCCAGTGTGAGGCTGTCGCCCAGCACGTTCGCCGCGAGCAAAACAACGGGACGATCATCCAGATCGAGGGTCTTTCGGATGGCATCCGCGCCCTGTGCAGAAACATATTGCCACAGCCGCTTTGATTTTCCCCACACTCGCGCACCGCGGCGCGCATTCTCAAGGTCAGCGAGGCGTTCGTACATTTCGTCGGTTATCGGCAAAGAGCAACGGTCACGCACAAGATAATCCGTATCCTGCCGCATGATGGACGTGTTCTGCGCCAGCCAGATCTGTTCGCGCTGATCGTTGAATTCAAACGTCACCGCGGGGATATTCAAGTAACGCGCCACGCGGAAGACGATGCCCATTTCGAGGATGAGTCCGTTGGGAACGAGGACGACATCGGGCTTGTGCGCCTGCATCCATTCAAGGGCGGCGCGGGCGGCGAAGGTGTTGCGCCTCACGCGCAGGTCGTAGAGGGTATTGTCGCCCGGGTCGTTCATGTCCACTTCTTCGCGCATGAGCGTGTATTGCGCGTCCCACAGAGAAATTTCCTCGATGTCAGCGTGGAGGGCTGGTGGAAGGTCGAAGGTCGAAGGTTGAAGGTCGAGCAGGGAGACGTGGTGGATGAAAGCCTGCCCTGAACGTTGTCGAAGGGTAGAAAGTGGAGAGAGGGTATCCCGCGTGTGAAGTCCGCGTTGACGTTGGGTCAGTTTATCCTTTTCCTTGTGCCATTCAGAATATGGCAGGGTCAAGAGCGTGACCTTGTGACCGAGTCCCGCGAGCGCAAGTGAAATGTATGCGGCTTGCTCGATCCAGTAGTGAAGCGTGGCGAAGAAGAGAATATTTTTACCGATGGGCGCTTTTTCGATGAATGGCTTTGCCTGTGCGACCGCGTGCGGCAAGGACTTTTGCAAGCGCGAAAGATTGAAGTGATCTCTACGGGCGCGGTTCCGCCATGCGTGCCGAAGCGCGTAATCCAGTTCGGCGGCGAGAGGCAGTTCGCCAAGAAAATTGCGGAGAGATGTTTTGTTTAACATAAATAAATCGTTGGTTGAGTAGCGAGCGCTTTTGCGAGCGTATCGAAACCAACAGGTAACATATAAATTTTTGTTACGAGAGCACTCTGCTTACTGGTGGTTTCGATGCGCCCTCGGCTATCGCCTCGGGCTACTCAACCACCGAGGCTAACCAATTTTCTCTATCTTCCAATTCAAACGCGGGCGGATGGGACCCTGCCGAAGTTCGGGCCATTGCGTGCCGGGCGCGCCGGAGATATCCACGTTGAACGAGAGCGCGTTCTCATCCATGAAGTAGCGCTTCACACCGAACGAGCTCGCGTTGACGCCGAGATAATAACGACCTTCGTTGAAAAGATCGGCGGGGATTTCACAACGGCTAATGTAACGTCCCGCCGGGCGCGCACCGAACTGCTCGAATTGTTTCGCGTCGTCGGTATCGAACGTGGTGAACACGTATTCGCCACGCATGGTGTTGAGATACATTCCCACGCGCAAACCTGTGACCGGCGCGTCGAGTTGATATTCGAACTCGACCATGACCGGCTCCGTCGAGCGGACGGTATCCACGACCTTCCCGCTTCGTTCCCGAATTCGAATTGCCACCGGCTTGAAGGGGGCGCTCGCCGCCGGGACTTCGTCCGCTTCCCACACCCGCTGACCCGATTCCGCCTGCCCCGAGGAGAGGTAGAAATCCACGGCTTCGGCGGTGGGGGCGCGCTTGATGAGTTGTCCTTTTTTGAGGACAATCGCCTCCTGTGTGAGCCGCAGGATGGCGGACATGTTGTGGCTGACGAACAACACCGTGCGTCCCTGTTGCGCCACGTCGTTCATCTTGCCGATGCACTTGCGTTGAAACTCCGCATCGCCGACGGCAAGCACTTCATCCACAACGAGAATATCCGGCTCCAAATGCGCGGCGACCGCGAACGCCAGCCGCAAGTACATGCCCGATGAATACCGTTTGACGGGCGTATCAATGAACTGCCCCACTTCAGAAAAGTCCACGATGGCGTCGAAGTTGCGGTCAATCTGCGAACGCTTCATGCCGAGGATGGCGCCGTTCATGTAGATGTTCTCGCGTCCCGTCAGTTCGGGATGGAAACCAGTCCCCACTTCGAGGAGCGAACCGACGCGTCCACGGACCGAAACAGTTCCCGTCGTCGGCTCAGTGACGCGTGAGAGAATCTTCAGCAGTGTGCTTTTCCCCGCGCCGTTGCGTCCGACGATGCCGAGCACTTTGCCCTCGTCGAGATCAAACGACACATCCTTCAACGCCCAGACGAAATTTTGATTGCTGCGGCGGTCAGACTTGCCGACGAGCGCTTTCGCCAAACGCACCGGCGCGTAGACGGTATCCGCCAGCACGTCGCGGAGCATGTTGTAGCGGAACTTGGTCTCTGCCGCGCCGATCTGGTAACGTTTGCCGAGGTTGTGAACGCTGATTGCAACTGTCATAAGAAAGTAAGTAATTGGTAATTGGAGATTAGAGACTGGTGGTCGAGTAGCCCTGAGCGTTTGTTGCGAAGGGCGTATCGAGACCACATTAGATCGTATCCGCGAAGGTTTTTTCCATGCTGCGGAAGTAAAACAACCCTGAAACAAAGATCAATATCGAAATTGTCGCGGAGACCCACAAGGTAATGTCGGGTGCGCTGCCGGTGCCGAGCAATGCCCAGCGGAATCCGTTCACCACGCCCGCCATCGGGTTGAGCGAGTACAGGATCTGCCATTTTTCAGAAACGACCGAGGCGGAATAGGCGACAGGCGTGGCGAACAGCCAAAACTGGGTCAGAAACGGGAGGGCTTGGTTCACATCCCGATATTTCACGTTGACCGCGGAGAGCCAAAGCGCGACTCCGAGCGCGGTGATGAGCGCGAGTAACAGGAAGAGCGGAAGAGTCCAAAGCAAATTCCAGGCGGGTGTTACTTGAAAATAAAACATCAACCCGATCAGAATGACGAACGCGATGGCGAAATCCACCAAGCCCGCAAAGACCGACGACAGCGGCAGGATGAGCCGCGGGAAATAGATCTTGGTCACCATGTTGTTGTGCGCCACGAGCGAGCGGCTGCCCTGATTGAGCGCGACGACGAACAAGCCCCACGGCAACAGCGCGGTGAACGAAAACACGGGATAGGGAATGCCCTCGGTGGGAAGTTTCGCCACTCTGTCAAAGAGGAAGGTAAATACCAGCATTGTCATCACAGGCTGGATCACCGCCCATGCCATGCCCAACAGAGTCTGTTTGTATTTCACCTTCACATCACGCCACACCATGAAGAAGACCAGTTCGCGGTATGTCCATAGGTCGCGCAGGTTGAGCGCGGCAAGTCCCTTGGTGGGTTTGATGTAGATGGTGGCGGGTTGGTGTTTGGCGAGTTCGGTCATTTTCAGTTTCGGATTGCGGACTTCAGTCCGCTTTTTGTTTTGTTTATTAGCGGACTGAAGTCCGCGTTCCGGTTCGGTTTGCCTTGAACCACGCTATCGTCCGCCGCATCCCCTCCTCAAAGGGAACCTGCGCGCTCCAACCGAAATATTCCTTCGCCCGGCTGACGTCGAGTGCGCGGCGTGGCTGACCATTCGGCTTGTCCGTCTGCCAGACAATCCTGCCTGTAAAGCCCGTCATCTTCGCGGTCATTTCCACGAGGTCTTTGATGGAAATCTCATAACCAGAACCTAAATTAACAGGCTCCGAGCCGTTGTATTTTTCCGCGGCGGTGACGATGCCGTCGGCGGCATCTTCCACGTAGAGGAATTCGCGCGTCGGTGAACCGTCGCCCCACGCAGGGATTTCCTTGTCGCCGCGTTCGGTCGCCTCGACGGTTTTGCGAATCAACGCGGGGATGACGTGCGATGTTTGCAGATCAAAGTTATCGCGCGGACCGAACAAATTCACAGGCATCAAATAGATCGAGTTGTATCCGTATTGTTGGCGATATGCCTGCGATTGCACCAGCAGCATCTTCTTCGCCAAACCGTACGGCGCGTTCGTCTCTTCGGGGTAGCCGTTCCAAAGTTCATCTTCCTTGAATGGGATGGGTGTGAACTTCGGGTATGAACAGATCGAACCGACAGCAACGAACTTTTCGATTCCCTTCTGCCACGCCTGATGCAACAACGGCACACCCATCATCAAATTGTCATAGAAAAATTCGGCAGGTCTTCCCATGTTGGCGCCGATCCCGCCTGCCAATGCCGCGAGATGGATCACCATGTCCGCTTTGAAATCATTCAGCATCTTCGCGATGCCGTCGGAGGAACGTAAATCGTATTGTGTACTGCGCGGAACGAAAATCTCCGCCGCGCCGCGTTGTTGAAGTTTCTCGACGACGAACGAGCCGAGGAAGCCGCTTCCGCCGGTAACGATGACTTTTTTGGTTTTCCAAAAGGTTGAAGGTTGCATGTTTGAAGGTTTATGGTCAGACATCGTAAGCTACTTCCTCTTCTTTCACGCGGCGTGCATTGGGTTGAGATTCCAGATATTGAACAAACCTGGCGAGTTGTTTACTGCATATTTCTGCTTGTGAAATCAGGTTTTTAAAATCCCCTTCGGCAAGATACCCCTGATCTTTTGCAATGTAAAGCTGAGCGCGCACTTCGCCAGCCGAACCTTTTGCACGCCCCAGATATTGAATAAACATAGATTGTGTTTGGCTCTCAAATCCTTCCGCGATGTTTGACATGATTGAAACCGCGGCTCGTCTCATTTGGTCACGCAAACCAAAATCGCGGGCAAACGCTCCATCAGAGGAACACTTGTAAATTAGGTTGGTCAGTTCTTTGGATCTCTGCCAAACTTCCAATTCTTCGAACCTTTTAGCTGTTGTCATCTCTTTCAACCTTCAACTTTAAACATTAATCCTACTGCACGATGAACTGCGCGTTCCGATATTTTTCATCCGTGGGGTTGCGGATGATTCCCGATTTCAACGCGAACAACAATTCACGGATGCCGTCGTCCACATCGAGGGTGGTATCGAAGCCCAGGACGCTCTTGATCTTTGCAAACGACACGGTGATGTCGCGCATGTCGCCGCCGAAGGTCAGGTCTTTGTATTCCACTTCCACTTCGGGCATGCGCTTCCTCACCAGCGCAACAATGTCGTCTTTCGAATAGTTGCCGTTGTCGGTGCCGAGGTTGAAGACCTGCCCGCGGATCTTCGATTGTTCGGCTTCAAGTCCCATGATGACGCCGCGCGCCACGTCGCGGATGTGGACGAACGAGCGCGAGTAGCCGCGCTGGTAGATGATGAGAACACGTTTGGTGAAAGCCTCCAGCACAAACTGATTCACGATCAAGTCAAAGCGCGTGCGCGGGGAGAGTCCGTACAGCGTGGCAAAGCGGAACAAGAGCGGCGCGGTCGGTGAACCTTTTTGGCTAAGTAAAAATTCCTCCGCCGCGATCTTTGTCTCTGCATACAACGATTGCGGATTCAACGAGGACTCCTCGGTGACCGGTTTGCCATCCGCGCTCAATCCATAATTGCTGTAGGTGGAGGCAAACACGAATCGCTCCACGCCCAAGTCTGCCGCCTGCTCGAAAACCATTTTCGTCGAATCGACGTTGTACTTCCACGCGACTTGTTTTCCCACTGCCTGGCAGGCGGGAAACCCCACGATCGCGGCAAGATGAATCACCGCGTCGGGTTTTTGCCAATCATCTTTGAGTGAATCTTTCACTGCACGCGGTTCGGTCACGTCGGTTTTCACAAAATGAAAATTTGGATGATGCAAAAACGGGACAATCGCTTCACCGCCGAAGAGAAGCGAGTCGAGGACGGTAACGCGGTATCCAAGCCGAAGCAGTTCGGAGGTCAGGAGCGAACCGATATAGCCCGCGCCGCCGGTGATCAAGATATGTTTCATGAGTCCACATCCATGTTGAGAGTCACTTTGAATCCATCCACCTGAATCGTCGGCACGTTCTTGTCATTCACGACTGCCACGCCCTGTTCGATGCACGTGAGTTTGCATACATCCACAACATCGCCCTTGCCGAGAATGCGCACGCGATCAAACCCCGCCGCGCGGACTTTGGCAAGATGCTCCTTCACGCGCTGGCGCGTTTTTCGATAGATCGAAAACGAGCGCTCGACATAATCCACCGCGAGGCGGGCGCGCAAGGCGATGCCTTCGGGCGTGATGATGTATCGCAACTTTTTGCGTTCGGCGCGCTTGACCTTGACCGCGCCCTTGGCGATGAGCCGTTTGAGATGCCAGTTCACGGTTCCGACCGCGACGCCGAGTTGGGTCGCCAGCGTAGACTGATTCACATCGGGGTCGTTCTCGATGTTTTCGAGGAGGGTGAGTTCGCGCAGTTCTTCGTTTGTGGTTTCCATAGATTCTTCGGTTCAAAATTCAGTGGCTGAATTATAACCCAGTTTGAGAAGGGGAGCAATCGGCTGTGATAACATTCCGGGAGATGAAATCGCCTCCGTTGAGTCGAACCGTGTTACGGATCAATCTTTCTCTCACCCTCGCCGAAGGCGCGGTTGTGTTGTTATATTTTTTGAGTTCACCCAGCGAAACGGGGTCGGTGGTATTCGCGCAATATTCCCTGCCGCGTTTGGCGCTCATCGGATTTACATTACTTTTGCTTGCAGGACTTTTATTTCTGTTTTATGAAGTCCGTCGCCTTGAACCACGCAGCATGGGAAAATGGCTGATTGACAGAACGACCAAAACCGACATGTTTTGGTTGTTGTTTGTGTCTTGCGTCGGGATGTGCTTTCTGGTTTTCACACCCGAAAACAAAATAGGCGGATTTGCCCCCTATCATGCGCGAATCATGCCCTTGTTCTTGTGGATCGGTGTATCCAGCTCTCACTGGCTTGTGAGTTGGGTCTACCTGCAATGGGCGGAATCAAAAATTCGCCGCCTGCTGGCAACAACACTATTTCCAGCCGCGTTGTTGATCGCCTTCTTTTTCTCGCGCACAATCTACGACCGCTCAGGTTTTGTCTTTCAAATTGATGCGATCAACGACTACTGGCAGATGATAGACCCGGCGCTCCTGCAAACACACCTGTGGCAAAGCCTGTGGCATCTGCACAGCCAGCCGCCGATGTTGAATTTGTTTGTGGGGCTTGTCTTGCAATATTTTCCATCAACGAACCAAGTCGTCTTTCACACGATATATTTTTTTATCGGATTGACATTGGCATGGTCGGTGTATCGTCTTGGGCTTGCATTGGAGTTGCCCGCGTGGCTTTCGCTGGTCGCGTCCGCATTGTTCACGATCAGTCCGCCTGTTGTGTTATACGAACACTGGTTGTTCTACACCTATCCTGTCGCTGTGGCATTGACGCTGGCAGGGGTTGCTCTTTATCACTTCGTTCTCAAGCAAAAGTTTGGATGGGGATTGTTTTTCTTTTCCCTGCTGGCTTTTATCGCCTTATCATGGAGTCTGTTTCATCTGGCCTGGCTGATCTCCATCGTTTCCACGCTTCTTTTCGTGCTTCCTGATCGAAAAAAAGTTTTCCTCGCGGCGTTGCTTCCCCTGGTTTTGGTCACGGGTTGGTATCTCAAGAATTACATCCTGTTCGGGGAGTTTACCGCCAGCACATGGGCAGGGATGAATTTCTCGCACCCAACCACGCTGCGCCTGCCAGAGGAGGAACGAAGGCGCATGATCCAAGCGGGCGAGTTATCACCATTCGCCCAATATCCCTCGTTCAGCGATCCCGAATCGTATTTGAACTTATTGCCTGATACACCTACGACAGGCATCCCTCTTCTAGACACAACAAAAAAATCAAACGGGCGGTCAAACTTCCACCATCTGGTTTACGTTGAAACAGGTAAGTATTATCAACAGGATGCATTGCACGTGATCCGCTCCCGTCCAAGTCTCTACCTGAGTTCCATCATCCAATCATTTTATATCTTTTTCCACGCGGCAAGCGACTACGATTTTCTCGATTACAACCGTCAGCGCATCCCCACATTCGACGCGACATGGAATCGACTCTTCTTCGGTCAATGGCAGATGAACGAAACGCTCGAAGAACGGACGAAAAGCATGTCGCTTCGCCACACGGGATGGTTGATCCTCCTCGCCTTCCTCAGCGCCCTCTTCGGCAGTATTCGCCATGTGTGGAGCCAAAAGAAAATCCCTGGCGATGCAAAAAACGTACTCATCCTGTTCATGGGATTCAACCTGCTCTACGTCGCCTTTGCCGGGAACCTGTTTGATCTCGGTGAAAACAACCGGTTTCGGTTCGTTGTGGACGCGTTCATCCTGCTGTTGTGTCTTTTTAGAATTGGAAAAAGTCTGCTAAAAGAGCATGTCACCTAGTACGTTTTGTGGCTACGGAAAACGCTTCCTCCTTGTAATCCATCCCAGTGGAATGTTCCAAGAGAGAGTAGAATTGACAATATGTCCCCGATCAATCAAAAACTCGATCAATTGACAACGACTCGTTTTTTCGCCGCGCTTTCCGTTGTTCTGTATCACGGCGGGCGCGAATTGGGCATTTTGAGCCTCTTTCCGATGCTTACCTCCGGACCATCCGCCGTAAATTACTTTTTTGTCTTATCGGGGTTTGTCATCACGCTGGCGTATTATCGCCCGGAAGCAAAATTCGACGTTCGCAACTATCTACTCGCCCGTTTCTCGCGCATCTATCCGGTTTACATTCTTTCTTTCGTGCTTACTTGCATATATTATCTTGATTTGATGTCTAGAATCAAGGCGGGAAAGATCTGGGCAAACATCTTTTTATATCAGGCGTGGTTCCCCAAATACGCATCCTCCTTCAATATTGTTGCATGGTCGCTATCAGTGGAGGTATTTTTTTATGTGTTATTCCCACTTCTTGCCATCTTCGTCAAACGTCTGTCAGTAAAACAGGTAGTATGGATTTCCCTTGGGTTCTGGGTGATCAGTCAGGTTGTCCACTCAATTCTCTTCTCCACGCTCATGCCCGAGCAAAGTATCCTGCTCAATTTCTTTCCGCCCTTTCACCTGAACTCATTCTTGCTCGGGCTGGCGGGCGGCGTTTGGTATCTCAAGAATTCGGCACGTCACCCGATCACCCCATTGATGAATCGGATCATTTTGATGGGTTCGGTCGGCATCGTCCTGCTTGCGATAACTCTTCGAGAGTACGGATCATTTTTTCCCGGTAAATTTTCAATGGATGCGGGGTTGTTGGCACCGTTATTTTTGATCATCGTTCTCGCACTCGCCTTGGATACGACCACCCTATCAAAGCGGCTGAGTCATCCCTGGCTGGTCTCACTGGGAGATTCTAGTTATGCCATGTTCATCCTGCATATCCCCTTCCTTTGGTTATTTACGCGCTTTTTGGACATGACGGGTATTTCGATACCATTTGGACTCGCCTTTTCAATTCACGTTACGGTTTCGATCACCCTTTCAATACTTGTGTTCAAATATTTGGAACGTCCGGCAAGAGATTGGCTGCGAACGAACGCAAACATGCTGCCATTCATCCTCCTCGATACGATCCTGATCTTCGTCATGATCCGGCTTGGTTTTTTGCTTCGCCTGGGCGATGGAATTACCGATTTCCTGCGCACACAGAACTTCGCCTTGCGGGTGGGCATGGCATCCTACTTTTTCTGTCTCGTGGTCTTTCGATTCTATACAACGAACTCTTGGCGCTCCTTTGCACTTGCCGTCCTCTCTGGCACAGTCGTTCTGACAGGATTTATGTATCTTGCCTGGACTTCCGAGTGGGTGGAAGGCTTTCCCCGTTCGATCCTTGTATTGATCCCCCTGCTCGTGTTTACATCGATTTACCTATCCCGCTTGCTCGTTCACTTTCTGAAATTCAAGTCTCCGCAAACATCCAAACTTGTCCAATGACCGAACCCGGGCATTTTACAATTCAGTTGTCCCGCGAAAAACCCAGCACAGGCAATGCACCTCACACAAACAGCCGCGCCGCTTATTTGTGTTTCGTGCTCAGGATACTCAGGAAGAAACTGGCAAAAAGGGTTTGAAACCCGAGGGTAAAGAGAACCGCCCCGGGAATGACCAGACGCATCGAAAACCTCGGGTCAATTTCGCCAAACAGATTTTGGCTCCAGTAGACGAATGCACCGATGGAACTGGCAAACCCCAGCACAATCATCGCTGACCCCATAACAATGCCTCTTTCCAAATTCATATAATTAAGCAGTTTCTCTGTTGATCCATCTATAGGTAAAAAATCGGCGTTAACTCCAAAAACATAGGTGAACAGCGAAAACAAAATGGATTGGACGCCCATAATGATCAGGAAGGCGGCATACATCAGCGTGTTGATATCGAAGGTGACCCCGGCGAAGTTTTGCGGTTTGCTGATCAGGAACGCGGATATGAACGCGCCGAGAATCGCCAGCAGTACTCCCGGATAGAAGAACAACCAGCGCGGACTATAAAGAAGTAAGAATCTCAAATGTCTCCAGCCATCCGCCCACGTACGCAGGTGAGGCGGTCGAGATCTCCCATCTGGATATAAAATCACGGGCACTTCCGTGATCTTCAAGTTTTTCAGCGTTGCTTTCACGATCATTTCACTGGCAAACTCCATGCCAGTGGTCCGTAAATTGAGAGCGGGGAGTGCTTCCCTTCTAAAGCCTCGCAATCCACAGTGAAAATCGCCCACTTCGCTTTTGAAAAATAAGCGGGCGATCCAGCTAAGAATGGGGTTGCCTACGAAGCGATGCAGGAAGGGCATGGCACCGGGCATGATGCCGCCTTTGAACCGGTTGCCAATGACAAAGTCATACCCACGTTCCAGCGCATCGAGAAACTTCGCAAGGTCGGAAAAATCGTAGCTATCGTCCGCGTCGCCCATGATGATGTATTTGCCTTGCGCGGCTTCAAATCCTCCCTGCAGGGCGCTGCCATATCCTTTTTCGCGTACCTCGACGACCCGCGCACCCAGCGCTGCGGCTATCGATTGCGAACCGTCTGCGCTTCCATTGTCAGCGACGATGACTTCTCCGGCAATGCGGTGACTTTGCAAAAATCGCTGGGCTTTCCCAATGCACGCCGGGAGAGTTTCCGCTTCATTCAGGCAAGGCATTACGATGGAGACGGTAATTTGTTTTTTCACAAAGCTCACCTTTAGTTATGTGTAGCGTTCGGGTATCATACCCGTTCAAATACAAACAGGTTATTCAGCCCAAATTGGAATCTACTCACCTGTTCCAACTTGAACCCTTCCGGTAGAAATATGGCAGGCAGGTCGTCCGGTGAAAAGCCGTGATGTTCCTCCAACGACATGCCGTCGACGATGTGGAAGAATAACAAAATAGACAGTATCTTATCAACGAGCAGGGAAGGCACAGTGATCACCACCCGCCCGCCTTTTCGCAACAACCTGCCAGACTCTTTCGCCACGTCAGATTTATGTTGCATGTGTTCAATGGTCGCCAAAAGGACGACCACATCAAACGAACCATCATCAAACGGCAAATCTCGTTGAAATTCCATCGAAAATAATTGATGTCCTTTTGAGTCCTTTCCCGGCTGAAGGAGAGGATCGATCCCCACGCTTGACACGATCTTTTTCCCAAGCATTTCCAGAAACTCACCTTGATGGCACCCAATATCCAACACCCGGCTTCCTTCTGGAATCCAGCGAGCAGCAACCCGCATACGCCACCATTGGATAAGATAATCGCCTATTCTCATTTTTCCTCGAAATCACTCCGCTTCGGGCAAAGGGCAAGTCAGGTCGGGCATGGGATCACGATTGTACAGAATTGGCGGATCGCTTACAACAAGCAGTGACACTGCGTCTACGATTCCCGCATCGGATCGGCAACCCAATACGATCACCTCCGCCCCATCTGCAAAACGGGCAGGCGCAGAGCGCATCGGAAGAATAACGCCGATCGACTGGGGACCCGAAAGATGCAGTACGACTCGATCGTAGGGCTTGGCTTGATAACTGAGCAAATAATGATTGTATGCACCTGCATCAGACTCGAAAAAAGCCGGGTATAACGCTTCTCCATAAGCGATCATGGCATTATCAGTCCGGAAAAAGTTGTTCAGCGCTTCATCGGTCAGGGAGTCCGGCATGGACGCCGTTAATTCCTGAAAGGTATCGATCAATTGTGGAGCGGATTTGGCGGGGTAGCGCGAGAAAAACAGTTCGTGCCCGTATGTGAGCGCCCACGCGATAAGAAAGAAAGCGGCAATGACACCCCACACGGGAGTCCAGCGACCCGGCTTTTCATTCGCCTGAAACTCAGGCTCTTCGTCAGTTTGGATATTTTGAGCCGGGCGAACCAACACAAATCGAAGAATGAACGAGAGTTGAACAAGTCCGATGGAATAGAAAACCAGCGTGACCCAATCAGACGGTTGTATAAATCGCCAGCCGGAAAGCCTCCCGATGGACACGCTGACGTTATAGCCAATACCGACCAACAGGGGAATTAAGGAATAGAAGCCTTGCTTCTTCCACGAAGTCCCAAATCCCAGAGCGATCACAGCGAGATTCAACCATAACAAAATCCATTCCTGAACCTGGAGTTCTCCAGCCCAATCGCGCCAGAAGGGTTCTGTTTTCACGTAGGCGCGCAAACTCTCGATTCGAAAGGAATGCGGCAAATACACGTAACTCAGGATCGAGTTATGAAAATAATGAGCCGACACGAACTTTGCCACTTCACCGGGATGTTGCAGCATAAATTGCAAGGGCTGACCGCTTAAACGGTCGTAATATTCAGAATCTGTTTCTCCGTTGAGCCGCGCTGGAACTTTCTGGTCCAACGTGTACAGACCGGCGATATGTGTCGTGTATCGTGAGACCGGATCTTGAAAGGTAAATTCACCATGGGCTTCATAGTTTCGCCAGAACCAAGGGATCAGGGGAACCGCCGCGCCGACGGCAAACAGCAGGGCACATTGCAGACGCAGACGGAGGGGAAGAGAGGTCACAAGTAGGAACAAACAAAATACGAGAGGCACAAGAATGATGGGATGTCCGCGCGTGAGGCACAAGAGGCTGAGAACTCCGCCCATGGCTATTAATGTGCCGCGGCGTACCTCCGGCTTTTCGAGCCAGCGAAAGAACAACAATAACAGGAGGATCATCAGCCCCATGGCAAAGGTATCGCTCAAAAGCAATTTGGTGTGTGAGACTTCGATCACGTTGGATAGCGCGATCCCGTTTCGTTCGCGTACGATCACCAGAATCGCCGCAACCAACCCCGCAGCCCGATTGCTGAGGGACACTGTCAGCAAATACACCAGAACCGGAACCACAGCCAAAACGATGATCTGAAGGGAGATCAACAGGGTGTAATTTTCTCCGGCAAATAGATGCAACAGCGCGAGAAAAAACGAATACAGCGGTTTGACCCCGAACTCGCTCGGTATGGGTTTCCCGATCAAATAATCATGCGCGGCGATGTCGTAGATGATCGCATCGCCGAACGGATAACTCTGATAATTCGGCGGGCTGGGCGCAAGGGAAGTGTAGGAGGGTCTCGCCGGCTGACTCAACCAAAGAAGAGATGTGAGCGCCCACAAACCCACGGAAATAAATCGATCGAGTCGGCTGGACCGGGAAATCTTTAGACGGTTTAGGAGTGAATAAACCATCAAGCCAGCGACCACAGCGAGCAAGACCTGCGTTAGCAGAATTGGGACTCCCGCCCACTGCCAGTAAATCGGATCGGGGTCCAAACCCAGCCCGGTCACCGCGACGAATACGATGAACAATCCCAGCAAGGCAAGCGCGACGAAAGCCGGCAATAGCACATCACGAAATTGCCGAAGGACATTCGAGCCGATACTCTTAAAGTACACGACACTGAGGATCAACTGAAATGACACAGCGGCTGACCAAGCCAGCATGGGAAGCGATCGTTCACGATACGGTGACAGAGACCCCATTTGAGCCTCAGATAAAAACAAGGAGAGATACATCAACCCCGCCCAGAACAGAAGCACCTGCCATGTTAATGTCCGATCCATGGCGTTCAACGTCCACTGCCCCACTCCCCTATTCCACCACGACCTTCTGAACGAATTCACCAATAAGGAAAGAACAACCAGCAATAACCCCAACACCGCCAGCAACAAGATCAATCTCAAAACAGAAAAGCCAAGAAGAACAGCAGATTGGCTTTCACTCGGTTCTCTCAAGAAAAACCAAATTACGATTAACCCCTCCGCCAAAGCCAACACGAGATTTAAACGCAGGATGGGAATCTTTCTGTTTTGTAGCGCCTCATCAATGACCATGCAAATGATTTCCTTTTTCAAGATATTACCATAGTTCGTTTGGCGGACTTGACCAGCATCTGTGAAGCGTTCAACAAACATGACGTTCAGACTCGACCTGTCCAAACCTTAATTCCCCTTGTACAATCTACCGATAATGAATCTTTCCGCAACCTTCGATCCTGCCGGTTCAGCCTACCAACAATCGCGCATCGCGCACTGGGATGCGATCGCGCGCAAACGCGACGGCTGGCGCGGCATGGGAAGATGGTATCACCAGCGGCTGACGGAGATCTATCGTTTTCACATCCCGCCTAACTCGCGCGTGCTCGAACTCGGTTGCGCTGACGGGAGACTGCTCGCCGCGTTGAATCCCGTGCGCGGCGTGGGCGTGGATTTTTCATCGGAGATGATCCATCGCGCGAAGCAAAAACATCCACACCTTGAGTTCATCGAAGCCGACGCGCACGATCTCTCTGCCATCAACGAAACGTTCGATGCGATCATCCTCTCCGACCTTGTCAACGACCTGTGGGATGTGCAACGAGTTTTGCAAGAGATCAAACGGCTTTGCACGCCGCGCACGCGAATCATTCTCAACTTTTACAGCCGCCTCTGGCAGATTCCGTTGAGCGTTGCGCAAGCACTTGGGCTTGCCACGCCAGACCTGTATCAAAACTGGCTGACGCGCGAAGACATCCGCGGGTTGATGCGCCTTGCCGGTTTCGAGCCGGTGCAGATCACGCAGGAGATCCTTTTTCCGCTTCCGTTCGGCGGGCTGGCAAACAAAGTCCTCGTCCGCTTGTGGCCCCTGCATCACCTCGCGCTGTCGAACTTCGTCATCGCGCGCCCAGCCCCCCAGCGCGCGCAAGAGCCGAAGGTGTCGGTCATCGTCCCCGCGCGGAATGAAGCGGGCAATATCAAATCCATCTTCGAGCGGACTCCGCAAATGGGACGCGAGACCGAGTTGGTTTTCGTCGAGGGACATTCGAAGGATGACACGTACGCGGCGATCCGGCGGGAGGCGGAAACGCATCCTTCCATCCCCAGCCTGATTCTCCAACAAACCGGCATCGGCAAAGCGGACGCGGTGCGGCTCGGCTTCGCCAAAGCCACCGGCGATGTGTTGATGATCCTCGACGCGGATCTGACCGTGCCGCCCGAAGACCTGCCGCGCTTTTACGAGGCGCTCGTGTCGGGCAAGGGCGAGTTCATCAACGGCGTGCGGCTGGTGTACCCGATGGAAAAAGAAGCGATGCAAACGTTGAATTTTTTCGGCAACAAATTTTTCAGTCTCGCGTTCTCGTGGCTGTTGGGGCAACCCATCAAGGATACGTTGTGCGGCACGAAGGTTTTATGGAAAGCAGATTACGAACGCATCGCCGCGAACCGTTCGTACTTCGGCGAGTTCGACCCGTTCGGCGATTATGACCTGATCTTCGGCGCGGCAAAATTGAATCTCAAGATCATCGACCTGCCCATCCGTTACCGCGAACGGACGTATGGCTCGACCAACATCTCGCGCTGGAAACACGGATTGTTGTTGTTTCGCATGATCGCCTTCGCCGCGCGGCGGATAAAATTTGTTTAATGCAAATAAAACCCGAAGGGATGACATTATTCGTTGAAAAATCTATGCCACTCCTTCGGAGTTGAGATTCGCGCGCATTTCAATCTATAATCGTTTGACCCCTTCGGGGTCTTCAAACAATTACAAATCATTTGCAAAGAAATCATCATGGGAATTAATTTACATCAAGACCTCATCAATAAAAATCACGAGTTATGGAATCGCAAACCATTGCTCCAAGCCGCGTACAAGGACTTGTATCAAATGGTTGCAAGACAATTAAGCAACCTGCCCGACTCAAAGGTTGTTGAATTAGGCTCGGGTCTCGGAGGCATTCGCGATGTTTTGCCGAACTGCATCCGCACGGATTTGTTCCCTTATCCGTGGATCGACCAGATCGAAAACGCGTATCAACTCTCTTTTGAAGATGAAACGGTTTCAGATTTGATCCTGACCGATGTGTTCCATCACCTGAAATATCCCGGCACCGCGTTGAGCGAACTGCACCGCGTCCTCCGCCCGGGCGGACGGGTCATCCTGCTCGAACCGTGCATGAGCCTGCTGGGACTGCTCGTGTACGGCGCGTTCCACATCGAGCCGATTGCCATCACGAAAAAGTTCGAATGGTTTGCACCTGCAGGCTGGTCGCCTGAACATTTGGATTACTACGCCGCGCAGGGAAACGCCACGCGCATCTTCGTTGGAAAGAATTATCGCCCCCAACTCACAGCGTGGAAAAGCATCAAGACCATCCGTCTCTCGGCGCTGGCTTATGCCGCGTCGGGCGGATACTCCGGTCCGCAACTCTACCCGACGGGGATGTATTCGGCTGTAAAATCTCTGGAGAAAGTTCTCGACCTGTTCCCATCCCTGTTTGCGACGCGGTTGCTGGTGGTGCTGGAGAAGTGAGAAAATTTGATGACCATCCCGCAGGTTTGGGTATGCGGCTTGAGATTTTCAAGGAAACCTGCGGGACGTTAGATGCTATAATTCCGAGCGAGGTGTACTATGGCTCTCACAACGTATGAAGGTGTCGTGGAAAAAGGCAAAATCCGTTTGAAGACGGGCGTGCGCCTGCCGGAAAACGCAAAGGTGTACGTGATCGTGCCTGAGGCACAATCGACGAAAAAGAAAAGCGTCCGGGTACCGACGCCGCGCCTTGTCCACCGCAAGCAGGCATCAGACTTCAAAATGAAGGTCGGCAAGGCATAACCCCATGCCGAAGTACGACGCTGAAATTTTCGACCCGCCCGCGCCAGTTGCAACCGTGATCCTGCGTAACCCTGCAACTGGCGCATCGTTATCTGATGTGCCGATGTTGATTGACACAGGCGCGGACGTCACCCTGTTGCCGCGCGAATACGTGGACAGGCTGGGCGTCGAAGCCCAAAGTGAAGCCTATGAAGTGCAAGGTTACGATGGGGAAATAAGTCTCGCCGACGCGGTCAAACTTGAGATGATTTTCCTTGATCGCAAGTTTACAGGTCAATTCCTTTTGATAGACCAATCCCTTGGCATCCTCGGCAGGAACGTCTTGAACGCGATCCCGATTCTCTTCAACGGTCCCGCTGAAGTGTGGGAAGAATTCAAACCCTGATATATCCATACCTGTTTGCGACGCGGTTGCTGGTGGTGCTGGAAAACAATCTCACGGGCACACTCTCTCCCCTTCCTGCGGGATATACAAAGCAATTTCATCCTCAGGGAAGGACTCTTCCAAACGATAGTTACACAAAATCGGGCGCATGATTCCGCGCACCCACACATTGTTCTCCTCTGAGAACGCCCGCCGCCGCGCAAGGATTTTGAATGTCAGCGGGTCAACGACGATCAGGTCAAAGCGCTGGGATTCCATATCCCGTTTGAAGCGGGTGAGGAATTCCTCATTGTTCGACATCGCCATTTCCATCAACTCTTCACGCTCGTACTCTTGAACGAGCGTCACATGTTCGAGCATGCCCATCGAAATGAGATGCCGCTGGGTGATGAAGAGAATCTCTCCGCCATTCGCATTGACCTCGTCCACGTGTTCCTGCAAACTTTGCAAGACCGCGTCTGTTCGTGATTCGTCGTATGTTTTGAATCCGATATTCGATTGGGTCAAAAACAGGATGGGGATGACGATGACGGACATTACGTTGCCCCATTTTAGCGGAATGAATTCCGCAGTCCCTTTTTCGGGAGTGTAGCGGGCAAAGACCAGATACGAAAACACGATCAACAGCATGGTGAAGTACGCGTCGAGGTTGTGCAGGTCCGCGCCGCCGCCGATCTTCAGGCTCACGATCAACCCGCCGACGAACAGCGCGAGCAACGCGGAGAGGATAAAGAATACCCTCACGGGATGCCAATCCGCGCGGCGGGAGCGGAATTGCCCGTACAGCACGATCCACATCGGGAGGGAAACGAATACCGAGGCGGGGAGCAAACCGTACGCGTACGATTCATTCGGAAACAAGCGATACCACAACAACGGCGAGGACAAACTGGTGAAAAAATTTTCGGGGTCGGGAATACCCGAAAAGGCGATGTAGATTTGCATCGAAACGTAGGCGGTCACCGTCCCTACGATGAACCACAGCGCGGGCTTGAGCAGGTAACTCAAAACATGTTCCATGCGCATACCATGTGCAGACGTTAGAGAACGTCCGTTACGCGATAACGATGAATCGAACGGAACTTCCAACAAATACAACACAGCCGCGATCATGCCGGGCATCACGTACCAGTTGATGCGGCTCGTCCCAGCCCAGATGGAAGCCAACAGGACGGCGAGCCAAGTTCGAGTCAGGTGTTGAGGCGAAAATCCCCAGAGGAGAATCAATACAGGGATTGTCAAATGCAGATAGAGGGGTCCCATCAACAGGAAGAGGAACATCCACATCCCGGTGAAGATCTTCGTGCCGCGATCCTGAATCGAAAGGCGCGACATCAACGCAGGCACGATTAACCCAACGAGCGCGAGCCGCAAAAACATCTGCCAGAAACGATGGAACCACAACGGCGCGTCGAAGAGATACGGCGGCGCGAGCAACGCGTGGAGGGTTGGATGAAGAATGGGCAGTGCAAATTGCTCGCCGTAAATTTTTTGCGAGAGGAACAGCGACGGATAATAATAGCGGCTCGTTTCCGACCAGCCCATCGCGAACGGATATGCTGTGACGGATGGAATGTTGATGAGGAGAAGTTGCAGCACCGATTGGCACAACATGAACGCGATCAACGCGATTGCCCACGAGGACTCTTTGCGAAACATTTTTATCCCCCACATGCCCGCGAGGCTGAACGCCCAGAAGACGAGCATTCGCACCCACGCTTCGCCGCTGAGAATGTCTCTGAAAAAGGAATTTGATACAACTAGCGGAAAGCCTGCCAACGCGATGACGATGAATACAATGCCAGGCAATTTATGAAGTTGACCCAACGCTTCGACTCGACCCCAAAGCCGGTCGCCCGATTTCGTGAAACTGACTCCCAGCCCCAGCAGCGCCAGCGACGCGAGAATCGCAAGGGCGGCGATGCCCGCCAGCCATGAGGCGCGCGCGGAAATGTCCACGCCCAGCCGCGCGGCGAGAGTGATTAAGTTCCATATCGAAAGCAGGGGCAACGCGGCGGTGACGATCAGAATCACGCGCCAGAATGTGAGGCGGGAGGGAGGGGTGATGACGAGGTTCATGAAATTCTTGAGTCCCTGAGCGGCAGCAAAGGGTCTCTTCGGCAATGTCAGAGATTCTTCGCTTCGCTCAGAATGACATGTACTAGCATTTCGGTTTTGCAGCGATCACCCGAATGGTCGCGGCGGTGTCATCATCCATGTTCCCGCTGATAAATTCGGGCTTGATGTGCGGCAGAAGTTTGCGAAACGCTTCCTCTTCGCGGGTGAGGATTTCGATCTCAACATTTGCAAAACAATCTTCGAATGCTTTACGATAATTCCACAAGCGATAGCGATTGTGATTGCTGGACGGGTTCAACCAATTCCTCCACGTGCTTTCGGAGAACCGCAACATCTCGAACGGATATTTGAAAAAGTGATCGCGCAAGTCCACAAAATGGATGTGCAGACCGTCGGGCTTGGTGAGCGCGGCAAGCGCGCGCGTGATGCCCTCCACATCGTCGAGATGCTCGTAGACCGAACTGCTCAACACAAAATCCACTGGCGCGATCTCGCCGCGTGATCCCAGAACGCGGATATCCTCCTCGAGCAGGGTCATCCATTCGGGACGCGGACGCAATCCCTTTTTATCGGCGAAGAAATACTTCTGCTCCGCGCCGAAGAATTGACGGTTATGCGGCTCATCCGGCGGCGCGTATTTGTCGCATAGAATCACATGCTCCGCGCCTTCTTTCAACAAGCCGAACCCCATGTCGAAGCGACCGCCGTAGCCGAACACGAGCACACGCTTGTTCTTGAACGAAAGTCCGCGCGCGGACAGCACATCCACGTAGCGTTGCACCGCCGCGAAGGGATTACTCGTTTCCAATCCCGGGCGGATGATGATGCTCCGCAGTAATAATGCCCGCACGAGTTTCTCGGGCATGAAGTGACGGAGGAGGCGGGGGAGGAGGTAGGGGAGGTTCATGATTTAAGTCTGTTTCTTAATCCAATTTTTCTTGTCTGAATTCTACCTGTGACCAAGTAAATTATCCCTGAACCAGTAAAGAACATCCCCAAGAAATAACCGTAGAAATTATTCATCGAGTCTAATCTGTTATATTCGTCAAGAGTGAAGTATTGATTGGTTGTAGTTCGGATTCCGTAGATTTGCACGAACTGATCGTTCACCGCTCTTACATCATCATTTTCTATTAGAACAAAGACTGTATCTCCTGACTGAAGTTCGTTTTCAATCCGTTGCAAATTCTCGTCAGAAACTTTGAAAGTACGGATTCCATATTGGTTCGAACTATTTTCGAAAACAATCTTCAAACTGGAATCATCTTGACCAACCACTTCGACGCTCAAAATTTTTCCGCTAATTTCCACGAGGTCTTGTTCCAATACATCTTCGCGACCAAAAGATTGCATAAGAATAAACAATCCTAGTAGAAGAAATACTCCTCTGGCAAAATAGAACAAACCTGTAAAAAATTTCTTTTCCTCATTTGTTGCGTCGGCATATCGCTCTCTTATTTCAGCCTGAACAGAAGAGAGCATTGTTAGGGTCGCTATGAAACTTCCGGCGCTAAGAAGAAAGCCTCCGAAAGCAACCCACCTCCATTCACTCGTCGTCTGACTAAACGGAAGTGCAATCAATACTCCAACAATGAAAAAACCCCAAAGAAGCATGTAAAAGCGAATAACTGTGGATTCTTGCAACGTCTTTTTCAAATTGCACCATTGGATTCAAGAACTTGCAACATGAGAAGGGGATTGCTTCGTCGCTTCGCTCCTCGCAATGACATATCACACAATAAATTCCTTCAACGCATGGATCACCGTCTTTTGCTCTTCCTCGGTCATGTTGGTATAAAACGGCAATCGCAATAACTGGTCGGTGATGCGCTCGGTCACGGGACAATCACCTTCTTTACCGCCGTACTTCGCACCCATCGGCGAGAGATGCAGGGGCAGGTAATGGAACACGGCTTGAATGCCGCGTTCTTTCAGGTGGGCGATGGCTCGCGTCCGCGCTTCGAGGCTGGGGAAAAGCATGTAGAACATGTGATAGGTCTGCTCGCAATGTGCGGGGACGAACGGCATTTGCACATGGTTCTCCTCCGCCCAATCGGCAAATTCTTTGTAGTACGTTTCCCAGATTCGTTTCCGCGCCGCTTGAATTTCTTCGCGCTTTTCCAGTTGCGCAAATAAATGCGCGGCGAGAATTTCGGAAGGAAGATAACTCGAACCGAGGTTCACCCACGTGTATTTATCCACCTGCCCGCGGAAGAAGCGGCTGCGGTTCGTCCCTTTTTCGCGCATGATCTCGGCGTCCTCGATATATTTTTCGTCGTTGATGAGAAGCGCGCCTCCCTCGCCGGATGTGAAGTTCTTCGTATCGTGAAAACTTTGAGTCGCCATGACGCCGAACGTGCCGAGATTCTTTCCTTTATATTTGCCGAATAGCCCATGCGCATTATCCTCCACCACGGGAATGCTATGACGGTCCGCGATCTCCATGATAGTACCCATTTCACAGCCGACGCCGGCGTAATGCACGACGACGACGGCGCGCGTCCGCGGGGTGATCAGGGCTTCCAGTTTGGATTCGTCGAGGTTGAGCGTATCAGCCCGCACGTCGGCAAAGACCGGTTTCGCGCCGCGCAGGGCAAAGGCGTTGATCGTCGAGACGAACGTGAAGGAGGGGACGATGACCTCATCCCCAGCCTTCAAATCCAGCAATAGCGCGGACATTTCCAGCGCGTGCGTGCCGGAGGTCGTCAATAACACTTTGGGAACGCCAAGCGCTTCTTCGAGCAAGGCATGCGATTTTTTTGTAAAACTTCCATCGCCCGAAAGATGCGACGACTGGATCGCCTGTTGAATATATTCAAGTTCTGCGCCGACGCGGGTAGGTTTATTGAACGGAATGGGCATGATGTTCATTCATCCAAATACTGCGCGCAGGCAGAGATGTCCGCTTTGGGAACGAGCAGTTGAACCCGCACTTTTTTCAACGTGTCCAACTCCTCGTAAAAACACAACACCGGCGTGGAAACCCACTCGACCCAGGCGTTGTTCTCTTCGCCGAAATTATCTTCCTCGGTTTGGATCCGTTCATGGAGAGGATTGGTGACGATGAGCGAGAAACGGTGCGCGGCGAGGTCTCGATAGAACGCCTTGAAATACGCCGCGTCGGCGCTCATTGCCTGATTGATCAAAACTTTTTTATCGTATTCCGCCACGAGCGGAACACCGGTGATGTATCGAAACGTGAGCAATTGGCGCTGGTCCATGAACAGGATCTCGCCGTTCGGCGCGGCTCCTTCGATCGCGCTTCGGATATCCGACAACGCTTCGTCTGATTCTTCTTCGTACGGTAGCAATTGGGGGAAAGGTCCCTGCGGCGGAATATCTGCAAGGGTCATCACCCAGATCATGTCTTCTTCCGCGACCCGGTCGGGTTTCAAGAACTTCAGCGGTTGATAAGCTGGGATGACGACCATGAGAATCAGAACCACTCGTACCCACAGCGGCGCAGAGCGATCCTTGATCCATGCGCCTCCTCCGTTATGCCAGGCAAGCGCGGCGGTGAACAACAACCCAAGGATGAACATGTCCATGT
This sequence comes from Chloroflexota bacterium, assembly GCA_040753755.1. Classification (GTDB taxonomy): domain Bacteria; phylum Chloroflexota; class Anaerolineae; order Anaerolineales; family Villigracilaceae; genus Defluviilinea. The sequence goes on along the minus strand of JBFMDB010000002.1, from coordinate 166,262 downwards.
TGTGCAGGTCGCCGCCCCCGCCGATCTTCACGCTGATGATCAAGCCGACCACGAGGAACGCGAGCAACGGGAGGACGATCGCAAGTTTTTGCAGGAGGTTCAACATCCAACGACGATGCGCGGATAAGTATAAAAGAACCGCGATCAACGGTCCTACGGCGAGGAGCAAGCCAAGCAAAATGCCCGGCGGATAGGTGGCATTCGGGAACAGGCGATACCAAAGCAAATCCTGCGAAGTCGCCTCCGAAGTGACGCCGGACAACGTCACGCCGGAGCCGAGGCTGGATGAAAGGTCCGGGGAAAGTCCGGCAAGGATCGTCGGGACAAAGAACGGCGCGACATATCCGCCGAGGATGCCTGCCGCGCCGACTGAGATAGCGCGTGCCCACGCGGCGCGACCCAGCTTACCATCTTGCAACGACGCGCCGCTAAACTCGAGCATCACCGCCCACATGCCGGGGGCGAACAACCACGTGTAACGGCTGACTTCCGCGAAATAGCTTGTCACAAAGATCAATGGCACCCCCAGCCATAACGGCTTGCCCCACGCGAACGCTACCAAAATTGCACACCACAACAACGGCGGGTGGATCGGTCCTTGAATCACGAAGATCATCGCCCACACTGCGACGAGAATCCATTGCCAGCGTTTGAATTGCGGGGATTTGAACGCGACGAGACCGAGAATGAAATACGGCACGGCATTGACCAACCCCACCCACAGCCGCGCCTGCCAGATCGTCACGTTGGGAATTAGAAAGGGTATTCCGCCGATGAACTGCCTCCCGATATCCAGCAATACGGGAATCGGCTTATCGTCAGGATAAATATAAATGTCGCGCCCGAACAAAATGGAATAATCCCACCAGCGGTTGCCCTCCGACCATCCCAGCGAGAACGGGTAACTTGTCACATTCCCCAGTGACAGGATAAAGACGATCGCACCGGAGATCATGACCAACGCCGATAGTAAGCCGCGCCATTCCAGTGCCTCTTCATCAGAACGCGTCAGCAGGAAGCCGAGCAAAACCGCCGACACCGCCCACACCAACAAGCGCAAATACAACCCGTGAAGGACCAGTCCCCACGCGGTGTATTGAAGAAGCCACAAAGGCACGATGAGAATGACCGCACTCAACACCCAGCGCACAACACCGAGTTTGGCTCGCAGGCGGGCGGTTCGCCGCAGGAGCGAAAACATTTTTTCATTGCGCCACAATGCGAGGATGATGCCTTCAAGGCTGAAAACGCAGAACAACTCGAACAGAACATACGCCAAAAACCATTTGAACGAGAACAAACCCAGCCATTCACCGGTCCCCCACGTGATGTTGTAGAACTCCATGCTGGCGGCAGTGAGCAAAAAAGCGACGAGGGCGATCGCGATCAATCGCAAAAACAGTTCACGCGTGTTTGGCATTCGCATCTTTGACGATCTCTTCGAAAAATTTCAAACGGATCTCTTCCTTGCGGGTTAGATCGATTCTGGCTTTCAGCATGGCGCGGTCTGCACGGACGCCGCGCATGCGATAGGCGAACTCACGGATGGCTTCGCCGTGGGTCTGAATGTTATCCTCTTTGTTGGGAATCTTCAACAGGAAATCGAAACGCGCCTCGTCGAGGTCGGTATCGGCATACGCAACCACAAGCGGAAGCCCCAGCGCAAGACATTCGCGGCTTTTGAGAGTCGAAGCCTCGTCCAGTTGAATGCGGTGCAACGCCAGCGAACTGACCGCCACGTCGGCGCGGGCAAGCACTGTCAAATACTCCTCCGATGAAAGGTAACCGTGCAGGGTCAGGTTGGGAGGCAACGGTTCGTATTCAAGCAACGCATCATAACCGACAATATCGAGTTGCACATCGTTAAAGCGTCGCGCGAAATCCACGAGTTTGTCCACGCCGTGCCAGAGGTAACCGGGGCTGCCGATGAACACCAAGCGCGGCGTTTCGTTGGACGGCGCAGGCAAAGGCGTAAACGAGTCAAGGTCGATGCCGTTGGCAATGACACGCGTTGGCTTGCGGTACACAGCAAAAGCGGGGGAAACTTCCAACTCGCGCGAGACAGCCACAAGTCCGCGCACGCGGCGCAAAAAGAGTCCGCGCGTGAAACGGTTATACAAACTATAGAGTCCGCCCAAATCCTCGTGTTGGGTCAAATCGTTCGTGTTGATCTCTTCGATGACAGGCGCGATTCCCATCAGGCGATGCGCGGGATACACATAAATCCCGTAGCGCAAATAGATGATGTCGGGCTTGAACCCTTCGACGGCTTTAACAAGTTGACTCGCCGCGCGGATTCGATTCAACTCGGTTCGGATTTTGCCGCGCGATTCATACGGGATGACCTCCGCTTCGATCAACATGGAGGCTGGCTCGCCCGTGGACGCGTGCATGAAGACCCTTGCCTCGTGCCCCATGCCGCGCCATGCCTCAAGTTGACTTTGGATCTTTTTCCCCACACCCGAATTTTTCGTGCGCGCCCAGTGCAGGCTGACGTACGCAATGCGCATTTACGCCTCAACCTGATGCGTGCGTTTTTGGCGCGCACGATACCAATCGCGCCCGAGGTTGTATAACCCCTTCAACCACGGACCTTCCACAACTCGCCCATACGACGGATAATCCCAAAACGTTTTCTTCGGCGCATTGAGGATCGCTTCGAATTCATCGTCCGTGAGACCAAGTTTTTTGACCACATACTCGCGATCCTCCTCCTGCATCGAAGGCTGATACGTCGGTTTATCGAGTTCCTTCAACGCCGCCTCGCGTGTGATCTCGCCCGAACAGATCAGACTCGAAAGATGCGAACGCCGTTTGTCGTAACCAAATTTCGTCGGCAAAATATAACCTTGATAAAAGCGCGTGTAAATCGACTCGTAATGCTTGCCGCCGTAATACCGCCAGCCCAGTTCCTGTTCCAACATTTTCATGGCTTCGGCCTTGTTGAAATCGATGTAGTTCAAAATATCCACGCGGCGATGTGTGAGCAGGCGGCGATAGTAGGTGAAGAACCCAATGTGCGGAAAGGTCTTGAGTTTGCCGCGCCCGAAAAGTCGATGCACGCTGCGGATGTATTTCCAATCGAAATGCCCCTGCGACCAGGCGCGCGGCAGGTGCGTTTCGGTCCGCACGTTGAAGCCCGACACGATGTACTTCACCTTCAGTGTATCCGCGAGGTCACCCAACACCGCCCAGATGGCATGATCGCTTGGAATTTCTGAATCGGGCGTGGACGATTTGAGGAACGCAACCTGTAAACTTTTGAACTCCTCCCAATCCAACACTTCGGTATGCAGGTCAATGCCGAGGCGCTTGAGAGTCTCTTCAATATTTTTGACTGCCAGTTCCGAATCCCAGCCGTTATCCATGTGCACCGCCAGCGGACGCAAACCCATCTTCTTGACGAGATACGCCACGTACGTGCTGTCCACGCCGCCGCTGACGCCGATGAGACAGTCATACGGCTTGCCGCGCCCGTCGCGCTTCATCTGCTCGACGAGTTTATGCAAATACTCCTCGCCTGCCTTGCCCGTGACCACTTTTTGTTTCATCAAACGGTCATGGTCGTGGCAGTGATTGCACACACCGTTCTCATCGAAGACGATGTCGGGATCGGTGGTGTCCATCAAACAACGCGTGCAGATTCGATAGTCAGAAGTCATTAATTCTCCACGAATAGTAGGACGAGATACGCAAAGCGTCTCGTCCTACGGCATCACTCTCTTCAATTCTTCCTGCGCGGGGTAACTGATCAACACGCCGCGCAACGGACCTTGGAAGACGAACATACTCCCCGCCGCCGCAGCGGACGCGCCCGCCTTCACCGCCTCCGCCAGATGACCGATGTTCCCGGCTCCGCCGCAAGCGACAACCGGCACAGTCACCGCTTCAGCCACGCGCTGGATGAGGTCGAGGTCGTAGCCCTGCATCGTCCCGTCGCGGTCGATCGAATTAATAAAAATTTCTCCTGCGCCTTGCTTTTCCATATCCACGGCAAACTTTACCGGGTCGAGACCCGTGCCTTTCTTTCCAGCGCGGATAAAAACCTCGTATTTGCCGAACAACGTTTTCTTCACGTCAATCGAAATGACCACTGCCTGACTCCCGGCATGATCTGCCGCGGCGCGGATCAGCGAGGGATTCTCCACAGCCGAAGTGTTCAACACGAATTTTTCCACGCCGATCGAAAGCAACTGTCTCACATCGTCCATGTCGCGGATGCCGCCGCCGTAGCCCAGAGGCATAAAACACTCGCTCGTGATCTTTTTCAACAACTCGAAATTCGGACGTCGGTTTTCCGTTGTGGCGAGAATGTCGAGGAAGATCAACTCGTCCACTTCCTTGTCGTTGAAGATGCGCACAATGTTGATCGGGTCGCCGAGGTATTTCGGGTCTTTGAATTTCACCGTCTTTACCAGTCCCTCGCCTTTCAACAACATGCAGGGAATTACGCGCGGGCGAATCATGACACACGCTCCGCAAAATTCTTCAACAACTGCAAACCGAACTTGTGACTTTTCTCCGGGTGGAACTGCGCGCCGACAATGTTACCCTTGCCCAAAATCGAATGGATGGTCACGCCGTACTCGGTCTCGGCAAGCACCGCATCCGTATCTTTCGCCACCACGTGATACGAGTGAACGAAATAAAAACGCGAATCAGCAAGCAACCCATCCACCAATGGATGCTGCCGCCGAACGTGTATCTCATTCCATCCCATGTGCGGGATCTTTAGATTCGCGTGCTCCGCATCGAATTTGAATCGGACGGTCTCCGCATCGAACCACCCCAAGCCTGCTTCAGTTCCCTCTTCGGATCCTCTCGTCATCAGCTGAAGGCCCACGCATAAACCTAGCACAGGAACTTTCTTTTCCAACACAAGTTCACCAACGACGGGAACCAACCCCGTCTCGCGGAATTTTCGCATCGCCGCATCGAACGCGCCGACGCCGGGCAGGATCAACTTTTCGGCATCTCGAATCACGGCCGGGTCGGAGGACGGCTCAGCCTTGAAGCCCGCCTTCTTGAACATGTTCTTGATGGAGCCGAGGTTGCCCACGCCGTAATCCACGATGACGATCATGCGTAGACTCTCCTCTTCTCATTGAACAACTGCATCAACCGCGCGGCTTGCACGTAGATCCATGCGAGGTGGAGTTGGTCGTTATCTTGATCCTGAATCGCGAGCGATACATCTTCCGCAACTTTTTTTCCATTCCAAATTTCCGACTGCTGAAACTCAACACTGCCGATAATATCTTGAATGAACTCCTGCGCACGCGGCGAGGTCCACGCTTCGGCGAGGTTCGGGAAGCCGAGTTTGCGCGTGCGCGTACGGATCGATTCAGGCAGGATGCCTTTCAGCGCGTCCCGTAGAATCCGCTTGGTGAAGCCCGAACCAATCTTCACCGTGGAAGGAAGCGAGAACGAATAGCAGACGAGTCGCCAGTCCATGAACGGCGAGCGCACTTCGACTCCGTGCGCCATCGAAAGCCGGTCGAAGTCGCGCAGGTTCATCGGCAGTTGAGTGAAGTGAAAATCCACATACAACGATCTGAATAACGCATCGCGGTTTTTGATAAGCGGCATGTCGTGTTCATACGCGGACGAAGTGAAATCCGCCGCGGCTTGCACAAGCCAGGGCTGGCGATTTTCTTTCTTCATTTTCGAAAAGAACGCCTGCGCGCTTTTGACGTAAAACTGATTCGCGGGAAAGAGTTCAAGCCCCTTCATGATGTTGAGGAGATCGCGCGTGCGGCGCGGCGAAAGTTTTGAAACCGAGTCTTTGAGCGCGGCGGTCACGTGCCACGGATACCCGCCGAGCAGTTCGTCGCCGCCGTGCCCGTCGATCGTGACGACCACATTATGTTCGCGCTGGAATTTATGCACAAGCCACGGACCGAGATGAATATCGGAAATTTCCTCGTACTGAAAGAGGATGGCGTCGAAGTGGTCGAGATACAAATCTGACGCGCCGGTGCAGTAGATCGGCGTGACGCCTGTTTTCTTGATGACTTCGTCAGCATATTTGCGTTCGTCGATCACCGCGCCGGGGTAGGTCATGATGAACGCCTTCTGCCATTCATGCGCGAGACGGTCAGAGGCGTCCGTCGTGTCCCGGATGTGAGTCATGCCGCACAGGATGGAACTCGAGTCGAGTCCGCCGCTGAGGGCTGTTCCGATCGGGACGTCGCTTCTCATGCGGATGCGGCACGCGTCGAGGAACAGTTCGCGGAAACGCGCAACCTGATCCTCATATTTTTGCGGGATAGTTTCCAAGTGATCGAGCGTGTTCCACCAGCGGCGAATCTTCGGCGCTTCGCCTTGTCGCAGTGATAAACAATGCCCGCCAAGCAGGTGATTCAATCCCTTCAACATGCAACGCTCGTCGCCTTCGATAAGGCGTTCGTTGGTCAAAGCCAGCGCGACCATGGCAGGGTCGAACTCAGGCTCGAACCAATTCAGCGCGAGGAAGGCTTTCATCTCCGATGCGAACGCAAAGTGATTTGCATCGAAATGATAGATCATCGGCTTGACGCCGAAACGGTCGCGCGAGACGAAAAGTTTTCGCTCCTTTGAATCCCAGATCGCCAGCGCCCACATGCCGTTGAATTTCAACTGACAATCCTCGCCCCAGTGATGATAAGCGGTGAGAACAACTTCAGTGTCGGATTCCGTTTTGAACGAATAGCCCAACGCTTCGAGTTCTTCTTTCAACTCGAGGAAGTTATACATTTCGCCGTTGAACACGATCCAATATCTGCCGTCCGCGTAGGACATGGGCTGACGCCCGCCATCGGAGGTGTCGATGATGGCAAGGCGGCGATGTCCCAGCCCAAGATTCGACTTGGAATCAATGTAGGTATCGCTCCCATCCGGTCCGCGGTGGGCGAGGGAGTTGATGAAATGATTCAATTCCTCCGGCGAGATCGGCTCTCCGTTGAGGTTCCAGAGTCCAGCAATGCCGCACATGATTTACTACACCTTCTCTCTGATCGCGCGTAATGTTTCAGCAAACGCCGCATAATTGGCGTCCGCATTATATCGTTCCATCCAGACCTTTCGGCTTTCTTCACGCATCTTCAAAGTTGCTAGCGGATTATCGAGCAATTTGAGGATCGAATCAGCAATATCCTGCGGGCTGGGATTCTCGCCCAGCAAGATCCCGTTTCGGTCTCCGACGATCTCCTTGTTCCCGCCGACGGAGGTGGCAATCACCGGGATGCCGCAACTGACCGCCTCCATCACCGCCACCGGCGTCCCCTCGGTTTCGCTGGCGTTGATGAAAACATCTACAGGGGTATCGCGATAAAACGACATCAGGGCTTCCTTGCTGGTGTAGCCCGGCAGGCATCCTTTGGCATTGGGAGGGAATGTTTCGTCTGCCAATTTCTGCAATTCCATTCTCCTCGCGCCGTTGCCAATATGTTGCCATTCAAATTTTTGGTGTGGTCGTTGCAAGGCGGCGGTCTTTATTCCTTCGAGGATCAAGTCCACGCGCTTGACCGGTTCCAGCATGGAGCAAGACATAATACGAAACACCCCGTCTGTAGACGGGCGATTTACAAAACGAGGGTCGGTTACTCCAAGTAACGCGGTCTCGTAACGGGAGGAAAATTCAGGATAGCGATCCTTCAAATAGCGCAGACCAGCTTCCGAGTCCGGGAAGAGGCGGTCAAGCAGGGAAAGCGCGAGGCGACGAAGGGGCCAGTATGGCGGGGTGTAATAATATTCCTCGTACAGGTCGTATCCATGAACGCGTGAGATCAAACAAACCTGCGGGCGCTTCTGTTTCACCAATCCGATACCGAGCGCCGCCTGATCGAACCAGTAGGTATAAAACAAACAGTCGGCGGGATCTGTCTTGTTTCGAGCGAACCATGTCAACACCCAATTGCGGGTCAATTGCGCGCCGACAACGAACGCCGCAAGCCGCTTGATCGCCTGCGGGTACAACAACAATGAAGGACGCGGGAGAATATCCGCGAAGAACAACCGGGAGAAAACGATATTTGCAAAAGCGGCGAGCGGATTCACTTCATCCAACTTCGCGGAATAACTTTCATCCACTTCCACGGAGGCGGGCAGGGAAAGCAGGGAACCCGTGCGCTTGCGCGGAACCAACACCACGCGGTCAAACTCGCGCCGCAAGTGAACGATCTCGGTATCGAGAAAAGTTTGTTCCGCCCCGCCATCATAGGGATAGGAGGCTGTGAATAAAAGAAGGGTCTTCAACGAGCCTCCCCCGGTAGAAAATCGGCGCGGTGCGCGGTAAATTCCTCCATCGCGGTCTCGTAATCATCGTGTCGGCCGATATCGAGCCAGTAGCCGTCGAAGTTATAGACATTCACTTTTTTGCCCTGCTTCATCAGGTGCAGAACCAGTTCAGGCAGGTCGAGTTTCTTTCCACGCTCGATGTATCGAAGAACTTCCGGCTCGAAGATATAGATACCCGTACTGACCGCGTACTGATAGGTGGGTTTTTCGATGTAATCCTTCACCCAGCCATCCTCGGATTCGATAACGCCGAGATCGATCTTGACCTCGCGGCGATAGGAGGCGAGCGTGGCAATTGCGCCGCGCTCCTTGTGATATTTCCACATGGCGGAATAATCCAGTGTGGAGAGCAAGTCGCCGTTCATCACAAGGAAAGTTTCGTTCAAATCAGGGACGAGCGCGATCGGTCCCGCCGTGCCGAGCGGTTCCTCTTCACGCGAGTAACCGATGCGAATTCCGAACTTTTCGCCATTGCCGCAATATGCCATGAGCAATTCGGCAAGGTGACCAACGGCGAGCGTTGCGTCTTTGAATCCATGATGGGCGAGTTGCCGCAGTACGATCTCAAGGATCGGCATGTCGCCGATGGGCATTAACGGCTTGGGCAAAACGGTGGTGTACGGGGCAAGGCGTGTGCCTTTGCCGCCGGCAAGGATCACAGCGCGCATGTTAAACCGTGTACTCATCGGGTTTGTACAAATTCAGGTGGTCCCTGATCCATTCGACGGTCCGGCGCAAGCCTTCATCCAGCGAAATGCGGGGTTCCCAGCCCATCAACTCTTTTGCTTTTTGATTCGACGCCCACAGTTTCATCACTTCGCTCTTGCCCGGGCGGACGCGTTGCGGGTCGGCAATTAACTTAGGGGTCTTGCCAATGATGGAAAATATCTTTTCGGCGAGGTCACCGATGCGGATGGTATTGTCGTTGCCCAAATTGACCTCTTCGCCAAGCACATTATCAGCAGAAGCGACGCGCAGAAAACCTTCGACCGTATCCGCGACGAAGGTGAAATCGCGCGAAGGTTCGAGACTGCCCAGTTTTACTTCATCGCTGGTGAGCGCCTGCGTGATAATCGTGGGGATCACTGCCCGCGCCGATTGCCGCGGACCAAACGTGTTGAACGGACGCAACGTCACCACCGGCACCTCAAACGAACGATAGAAACTTTCCGCGATTCGATCCGCTCCAATTTTGCTCGCAGAATACGGGGATTGCCCCTGCAACGGGTGTTTCTCATCGATCGGAACATACTGCGCTGTGCCGTATACTTCGCTTGTGGAAGTGTGCACCACACGCCGCGTTCCAAGATCGCGCGCCGCCATCAACACATTCAACGTGCCCATCACGTTCACGTCAATCACCTCACGCGGGTTGACATACGAATACGGAATGGCGATCAACGCGCCAAGATGAAAAACAGTATCGATGCCATTCACAGCTTTTCGCACGGCTTCGTTATCGCGCAGATCGCCCTGCATGATCTCGACTTGCGAGAATACATCGGCGGGAATCAATTTCAACATACCCGGGTCGTTGCGCGAGTTGTAGCGCACAAAAGCACGGACGCGCGCTCCTTCGGCAACAAGCCGTTCCACAAGGTGGCTGGCGATGAACCCGCCCGCACCGGTGACCAACACACGTTTACCCTGCCAATCCATGTTCACTCCAATTCCTTGACTCGTTCACGCCAGTCATTCAACAGATCAAAAAGGGACTTTTTCAAACCGATACGCGGACCCCACTTCGCCGCATCTCTCAACTTCTTCGCGCTCCCGATCTGGATCGGGACGTCGTTCTTTTGCAACTTCGCGGAGTCCAACACCGCTTCCACCGGGACTTTTGCCTGCTTCAACAAAATGGACAGGCACTCGCCAATGGAAACCGCGCGTCCCGAAGCGACGTTGTAGACCTCGCCCGGCTTTCCTTTTTTCGCGACCAACTCATACGCACGGACGGCGTCGCGCACATCCACAAAATCGCGTTTTGCATCGAGGCTTCCAGTCGAAATAACAGCAGGTTTGCCAGATCTTTCAGCAACGGCGATCTGCCGCGCGAACGCGGAGCAAGCCATTTCCGCCGAGAGACCGGGTCCCAGCAAATTGAACGTGCGGACACAGACCATGTTCAATCCATGCACCTGAACATATCGCATGGCGACCATCTCCTGCGCGGCTTTGCTCAACGCGTAATGCGTTTGCGGCTTCAAGTCCGTTTTTTCGGTGATGGGTATCCGTCCGCCGGAACCATACACCGCGCTCGAGCTGGCAATGACAACCGTTGGAGACAAACCAGAACTCACGAGTGTATCGAGCAAAGAGACCGTGCCGAACACGTGAACTCTGTAAAGTTCTTCATAGATCCCAGATTTCAAGATGCCTGCAAGATGGAACACAACATCGGGCTTGGACTTTCCGAGAGCATTTTTCAGCATCGTTTCATCAGAGAGGTCGCCGGGATAAAAATCACATTCCACGCGCGGGGGGTGCAGGTCATAGCCCGCCACCTGCCAGCCCTTGTCTGCAAGATGGCTGGCAAGGTGACTGCCAACGAAACCAGAAATACCGGTGATCAGCGCGCGCATGGATTCACTCCGAAACCGCAAGCAGGCGCGACCACCTGGCAATGCGGTCATTCACTTCTTGGCGCGAGACCGCGTCCTTCACAAATTCGGGTTCGATGCCATTACTCGCGCGAAAGCGGATGCTCTGTTTGGCGCGGCGGTACACGGACCAAAGCCCCACAGGTGGAATCCATTTCAAGGAAGGCGTGGCAACTTCACGGGAGGGAGGGGGCGGCACGTCCGATCTTCCAGAGAGCATATCGATTATGTACTGAGCAAGGTTATGGATGCTGTCGCCGCGCCCCATCATCGTTTGCCGCGCCCAGTCTCTCAAACGAGTATCTTCGCGAGGAAATCGTCCTGCACATACGCTGCGTATCTCTTCACAGGTTTTGAGATGATTCAACAATTCATGCCATCCCACTTTTAACGCGGAGGGAATAGGATGCGGTTCGACCATGAACACCGGCTTGTCCGCCACCGCGCCCTCGATGAGACTCGTGCTGTGCGAGGAGAGGATCACATCGCTGGCGATGATCCATTCACGCACACTTTCCTGCTGAATAATATGCAGACGCTCGGGAATCTCCGGCAGGATACTTTTCACGAAGGTTTGGAATTCGTTCGCGGTTGTGGATGGACGAGGGCGCAGAATGACCTCGACTTGTTCATTCTGCGCAATGAATGCAAGCCATTGCAGGACATCTTTCAGTGAACGCTTGCAATACTCCCGCATCTCATTAATATCTTCCAGCGATTGACCACCACGAACAAATTGCTGGATGGTCGCCTCGGAGTAGAACGCCCAGTTGTAATTTTCGGGGAAGAAGACCCAGCGGCGCGAGGCATCAAGCCCGTAATGCGCAGCCATCTCAGCGCGGGAAGGAAACCGGGCGCGATACGGCTCATCGTATAACGCGTAGGCGGGCTGACCGTTGAGGAAAATATTTTTTTCGGCAAGTCCGTTGTTCGAAAGAAAATCCCTATACGTTTCGCTCCAGGCGTGGTGGATCACATGCCTGACCGCAAATTCACCGCGCGGTGTCTTGGCTTTTTGATTGCCCGGGTAGAACCATTGCTCCCACGCAAGGTTGAAAAAAATGGACTCGCGCCAGTATGCCAGCAACGCTTCATAACTATCTTCTGTGTAACAAAACGGCAGGATGACAAGACGGGGACGAACACGCGTCACCGCGACGGAGAAGCCGCTGGGCCAGTGGACGATCTCGACGCCGACCCCGGCATGGTTCAAGCGCGCCGTGACCGCGCAAGCCACATCCAACTCGCGCGCTGCGTGCTCGTAAAGGTAGACGACATCAACTTCACGCACGGAACTAATCGCTCGCTTCCAAGATTCGTTCGGCTAACGACGCGCCGTCGAGGCGATGATGTTTCAACGCTTCCTGCGGAGTCCCACAAGCGGGCCAGCCTTCCACCGCAAAACGGAACATGCGACGCTTCGCGAGAGGATGATTTCGACTCGCGGCTAATACTTCGAGCATGTGATCGTACAACGCGCCGGCAGGATGATGATCTTCGAGAACAAACACGAGTTCATACGGCTTGATGATTTCCTCGAGCCACTTCGCGTCCACGCGGTTGAGCCACGGCATGTTGACAACCCTCAAGCCCACGCCGCGCTCGGCAAGCAGTTCGCCAGCAAGCAAAGCCTCGTGCAACATCACGGGTCCATAGGCAAAGAGGATCGCATCTTTCCCTTCGGTGAGGGAAACGCCTCGCCCAAATGTAAGTTTGTAATCCTGAGGTAGTTTGATTTTTCGCGGCGAGGGACCGATGATGAATCGCAACGCGACATTCTCCTTGGCTTCGTCAACGGCGTATTCCACGACCATGCGCGTTTCGTCCGCGTTACAGGGTTGGAGGATGGTGCAGTTCGGTAGCGCGGCGAATAATGAAATATCGCGCAGGGATTGGTGCGATTTCCCAGGACCCGCCGGTATCAACCCTGCGTAATGCAGGGCATAAATGATCTTGGTCTTCTCGCTGGCGTTGTTATAGATTTGTTCGTTGGCGCGCGAGGCAAGAAAACTCGCAAACGAGTTTACGATGGGCAGTAATCCTTTTTGTGCAAGACCTCCCGCCATCGAGACCATATCCTGTTCGGCGATGCCGTTCTCGATGAAGCGTTCGGGAAAGGCATATTCGAAGTCGCGCGTTTTGCAGTCGGAGGAAAGATCGGCGTCAAGGACGACGATATCTTTTCTACGCGCGGCGATTTCGACTAACGCTTGTCCGTACGCGCGCGCCACGAACTCATCCGTCACTTTGGCTGAAAGTTTTTCCTGCGCGGCTTGGCTCAGCGGCTCGCCTGCCAGCATTTCCGCGGGCGGGCGTTTTTCTTCGGGGGCGATATCCTTCAGGTTCAGCGAGGCAAGCCCAAGGTCCGCAAGGGAAGCGTTGATGCGTCCGATGAGTTCGTCGAATCCTTTGGCAAACGATTCGTCATCGGGCGCGCCGGAATGCCAAGGATAGAGTCCCTTTCCCGCTTCGAGCGCGGCGGGATGTTCCATGAACGAGATGCCGCGTCCTTTGATGGTATCGGCAACGATGATCGTTGGTTTATCTTTTATTTTCTTCGCTTCGCCAAACGCGCGTTCGAGTTGACGATAATCATGCCCGTCGATCTTCAACACATGCCAGCCGAAGGCGCGATATTTCGATTCGATATCGCCAAGGCTCATGATTTTTTCGACCAGCATATCGGACTGCACTTTGTTGTTGTCCACGACGACGGTGAGGTTGTCAATTCTTTGATGGACGGCGGCGTGGAGCGCTTCGTAATTCTGACCCTCCTGCCACTCCCCGTCTCCGGTCAGGACGTAGACCTGCCCGCCATGCCCAAAGTGTTTCTTCGCCCACGCCATGCCGCGCCCTTTCGAGATGCCCATGCCGAGCGACCCGGAGTTGGCTTCGATGCCGGGGATGTTGAGGTCGGGGTGTCCATCGAGTCCGCCGTAGCGGCGAAGTTTGAGAAATTTTTCCTCGGGCAACGCGCCGAGGGAATACATGGTCGCGTACAAGCCGGGCACATCGTGACCCTTCGATGAAAAATAAATATCGCGCTCGGGGCTGTCGAACCCGACCTTGAGCACGTTCATCTCCTCGTAATACAACCACGTGACAATATCCATCGCGCTGAACGACGAGCCGAGGTGACCCGACCCGGCGCGCTTGACCTCCGCCAGCGTATTGGCGCGGTTCATATCCGCGATCAGCGCGAGTTTTCTGTATTTATCCAACGGCGCGTTGCGCACGCGGTGGAATTCTTCGTAGGGAATGATTTTGATCGCGACCATGTCTTCCTTCTATAGTTCAGGCAACCTTGCCTGTCCTGTTTTAATAAGTTCTTCCGCCAGCGCCCAATCGTACGGACGGTTGACATCGAAGCCTTCGTAGCCTTGAGTCAAGAACGGCATGACTACATCGCCTGCGATCGTGCGTCCCTGAAACACGACACGCGAATACGCGATCTCAAGGCTGGCGTTCTGCGCGTACACTTCCGGCAACGCCTGATAGGGCGTGCTGTGCCACGGCAATTCGGCGGGGCTGATGGGCAGCAACGGCGTCATGCGTTTGCCGCGGATCACCCACATTTTTCCAGGATGTTCCCGGCATTTCTCGACCGCGCGCAGGGAATCCACGCCTTCTTCGGCTAGAAATTCCTTCCATGCGCGTTGAATCGTTTCAGGCAATCGAAACGGACTCGTCGGACGCAGGATGCTGAAACAATCGTATTCGCGTCCCATCTCCTTGAGTCGTTTGAGCGTGAACTCGACCCATTCGATATCGGGTGATACGTCGCCCGAGATTTCTCCGGGACGCAGGAAGGGAACTTCCGCGCCGTACTTGCGCGCCACTTCCGCGTATTGTTCCGAGTCGGTTGAAACAAGGATCGCAGAAAAAATTCCGCTTTGGCGCGCGGCGGCGATGGTGTACGCCATGACCGGATGCCCCGCCAGCGGGCGGATGTTCTTATCTGCAACCCGCTTCGAGCCGGAGCGGGCTGGAATTAACGCAATGATCGAAGGTGGTTTGTCGCTCATAATTGTGACGGGTCAATATTGATGTACAAGTCTTTCAACTCGGAATAGATATTCAACGCTTCGGTGCCGGGTTCGCGCGAGCCATTGCCCGATTGCTTACGTCCGCCGAAGGGCATGTGCGGCTCGGAGCCATACGTGCCCGCGTTGACGACCGCCACCCCGGTTTGCACTTTGTCGCAGAAGCGCATGGCGCGGTGGATGGATTTCGTGTGGATGGAGGCGGTGAGTCCATACGGCGAATCGTTCGCCAGCGCAAGAGCTTCATCAAAATCTTTTACACGATACAAGATTGCGACAGGTCCGAATAACTCGCACTCTGAGATCTCATCGTGAGGAGCAACACCGTCAATGATGGTTGGAGCCATGTAGAAACCACCGCGATGCGTCTCGTCGATCAGGCGCTCGCCGCCAGTAAGGAGGTTCGCACCGTTCTGTTTTGCGCGCTTCACCGCATCCATCATCGCATTCAATTGTCCTTCATTGATCACCGGACCAAAATCATCTTCATCCGAATTTCCGACGCGTAGTTTCTTTGTCTTCGCGATCAGCATCTCGCGGAATTTTTCATAGATCGCATCGAAGATGATCACGCGGCTGGTGGAGGCGCAGCGTTGCCCGGCGTTGCTGAACGCGGAGAGCAAGACCCATTTCGCGGCGTTCTCCAAGTCCGCATCGTCGCAGACCACCAGCGCGTTCTTGCCGCCGAGTTCGAGCGAGATGCGCGCAAACCGTTCCCCCGCCGCGCGCTGGATGAATCGCCCGACCTCTGTGGAACCGGTAAAAGAGATCACGCCCACATCAGGATTTTCCACAAGCGGCGCGCCGGCCTCCTCGCCAAAACCGTGAACGATATTCAACACGCCATCGGGCAGACCAATTTCTTTCGCGAGTTTCCCGACAATCCATGCGGTGGCGGGCGTGTCTTCGGAGGCTTTGAGTATCGCAGTATTGCCGCAGATCAACGCCGGGAAAATTTTCCAAGCCACGTTCGCGATCGGGGTATTCGCGGCTATGATCAACCCGGCAACACCGATGGGCTGGCGCACGGTCATCGCGTATTTGTTCAGCGTGCCGCTCGTGGTTGTGCGGCCATACAGCCGCTGACCCTCGCTCGCATAGAACAATCCGCACTGGATGGCTCCGCCGGTTTCGCCGAACGCTTCCTTCTCGGACTTGCCGGTTTCTGCCGCTACGATACGCGCGATCTCATCCTGATGATTCTGCATCGCGACCACCAACTTGTGGAGGATGAGTCCGCGCTGGACGGCGGGCGTGGAGGACCAACCCTCGAAGGCGCGTCGAGCCGACTGGACGGCGGCAGTCACATCGTCGGCGCGTGAGCGGGCGGCGCGCGCGAGGAGTTTCCCGTTCGCGGGGTTCAACTTGTCGAACCATTCACCCGCGATGGCGGGGCGCTCCGCGCCGCCGATCCAGTTTGGGATTTTTTCGGGAATCATTTCAAATCCTCGAACAGAATATCGTCGTCTTCGGCAAGCGGGCGTTGGAGCGTTTTGCCGAGGATGGTATCGAATTCATAGGGGGGCAAACCATCGCCCGGCGATTTGACGGCGATGTCCGCTTCGGTCAATATGTGACCGGTGGGCAGGTCGCGGCTGGCAACCAGTTTTTTACTCATTTTGGAGATCGGCGCGACCTCGTTGGGATAGACGCGCTTGATACCGTCGCCGAGCGCCTCACGCACGCGGCGCAGGTCGCGCACAAGTTTCTTCATGCCGATGGGTTCGAGCGAGAAGACCTGATCCGTTCCCTTCCATGTATGGTTGATGGTGAAGTGCTGTTCCACGATGCGCGCGCCCAGCACGTAGGCGGCGGTCGCCATGGCGATTCCGTTCTCATGGTCCGAGAGACCGATGACGTTCTCGGGGAACTGCGCGCGGAAGGTCTCGATCACACGTAGGTTAAGATCATGGTGTTCGGCGGGATACGACGAAGTGCATTGCAGGATCGCCAGTTGTTCATTCAGCGGCATGATGGCGCCGTAGGCGCGTTGCACATCCTCCATGTTCGCGCCGCCGGTGCTGATGATCATCGGCTTGCCGAACCTCGCCACATGTTTCAGCAGTGGCGTGTTTTTCAGGTCGCCTGAGGCGATCTTGTACAGGGGCATATCGAGTTCGGCGAGGAAATCTGCGCTGGGAATATCGAAGGCGGTGGCAAACATGATCACACCGAGTTCCTGCGCGTATTGTTTCAACTCCACAAATTCGGCGCGCCCGAATTCGAGCGCTTCACGGTGCTCCCCGTAGGTGGCTCCAAAACTGTTCTCATTCTCATAGGGTTTGTGATATGCCGCTTTGGTGAACAGGGATTTGTTATCGCGCTTTTGCAGTTTGACCGCGTTCACGCCGCACTCCGCCGCGGCTTTGAACAATTCCCTTGCTTTTTTCAGGTCGCCCTGATGGTTGTGTCCGATCTCGGCGATGATGAAACAATCGGAGTCGTCGGATATGGTGAACGAGTCGATGGTGAGGGTTCTTGGCATGTTCGATTTCCTAATCACCCAATTTGACCAATAGAAATTGGCCCGTGAGCAACGACAATGAAAAATACCCAGGCGTCACAGCAACGAATTCATCCACCGCTTTTTTTACGCCGGGACAGGTGGTAAATCCATAATCATCCACGATGATCACGCCGCCGCTCGAAAGACGCTCATGAAAAAACTGCAATCCAAAAACAGTAGGTTCATAGATATCCACGTCGAAATGCACGAATTGGATCTTCTTTTGGGTCAGCTCGTGTGAGGTATCCTGAAATCGACCTTTGAACACGAGCACATTTTCAAATTCGCCAAGATAATTCTTGACTGCTTCGAATTCGGTATCGTTAAACATGGCAGGGAGATGGGCGGTATCTACAGACGAAACTATATCCTGTGCGGCATGTCCCTCAAAAGTATCGAAGGCATGATGCGTTGCCTGTAATTTGAAGTGCTTTACAACGGAGGCAATGAAGTAACTCGTACCGCCTTTATACACCCCCACTTCCACCAGGTTAAGATTTTCATGTGCTTTAAACTGTGCCTTGAGATGAGCCAGAGCTTGAAAAATCACGTGCAAGCGATCATAATAGAGGCTGGAACGTTTGCTCCGAATAACCGGCGCAGCAAGATTCTCAAAGACCCGTTCTTCATTAAGGGGAATTTGCTTGAACGCCGCGTGCCCGTAGATATCGGGCACATAATGATGAGTCGGTTTGTACGGGAACAAGTCCAGCCCAACCGCTCGAAAGGCAAGTTGAATCAGCCGTCCAATTTTCTTGATAAACGCATTCATGAAACGATACTTCCTTTCAAAGCCATCATTTCCATCGCGCTGTTGAATATTCTGGAAGCCAATTTCGCCCGCCCATGCTGATTCAAATGCTCTGTTGGTTCATCAATATTGAAAAACTGATCGGATGTCAGATACTGGCTCAAGTCAATTAGTCGGATTTCCCTGCTTAAATATGGATTCAAGATTTGCCGTACCACATGCACGTTTTTTTTCAAAAGGCTAGAAAAAATATTACCGACATATCGATTTCCACCCTGATAATTGACTGGCGTAATGTAAACCAACAAGCCAATGTTCATCGATTTCATCTTTTTAGCGATCCTGATCAAAGATTTCAACTTAGTGTGGGTGGTCGAAAGTTTGTGCAGGTAGTGAAATATAAAAATTTGTTTCTTCCGATAATTAAACTGTTCTTTGGATTGCGGCTTCGCATTGATGACCAGACGAAACTGTCCGACTCTGTTGAAGGAGGTAGATGGATATTGCACCTCAGTGGCATCGAATCTCTCATACTGGTCCGGCAGTACCGCCATCTCGCGTAGCGCAGGGATAGCCCGCTGCGAGTTGGATGCATACTCTTTAAGCGCCTCTATCTCGCGGTCAAATTGCCACGAGGGCTCCAAATCCCATTGCGGGGAAAAACTTCGCATATTAACCGGCAAGATCACAAGTTTTGGTTTGTGTTTCATTAATCGTAAAGTTTCGAGAAATGCCTCAAAAATCTTCAGGTGATATGCAGAGTGTGAAATACAGACAAAGCGATATGTGCTCTTAAACTCCGCAGCCAAAAGATTTCCAAGAGATCGTCTATCCTTATCGAATCTTGAGACGCGTTCAGCAACTGAGTCACCTAACAGAAGAACTTGTGGGGAAGAGCCTTTTGAGTCGAAAAGTTCTCTTAAACGAGCCAATTCTGGGTAGGGACGAGGGCGACGCGGCATGAGTAAAACCAACCGTCGTTTAGCAAAATCAATCACTCGCCCAATTGCAGAATCACCCAAGAACATTTCGCCTCCGCGAGAGTATCCTTGTGATCGGATTGCTCAGAATCAGATCTTTTACTGCCATTCTGATAGCCGGATAAAACAGCAACACAATGACAAGATAAAAAATACCGCTAAGCATAATCTCAAAGAACAGCATGGCCAGGCTTTTATATCCCACCATGTGAATGACTACAAAAGGCAAGGTCCCCAGAAAAATCAGAAACAGTGTGTCCTTGAGAAACCAGCTGACCTTCTCGTTGGGCAGAACATGGCGATGCATGACATGAGGAACGACCAAGAAATACAACAGGTTAAACAATGCCCAGGAAATTCCCGCGCCTGCAACCCCATATCGGCTGATCAGGAAATACATGATCGGCGCCAACACGATCAGGTTGATGAAATTATTCCACAGGCTGATCCATGTGATGCCCGCCGCCAGTTGCAGCATGAACGGCAGTTGCATCATCGAGTTGAACAAGGCAGCCACAGCGAGGATGGACAAGGTAGGCGCGGCGTTGACCGCTACTTCCTCCGAGCGTGTCCAAAGCAACAGAATGTCATAGGAAAAGAAAAACAAGACCGCGCAGATCGGCGCAACCACAAACGAAACGTACTGCGAGATCTTATGATAAGTGTCAGCAAGATCGGAATATTTCTTCTCGGCGATTAACGCGGTGAAACGCGGGAACGCGGCGGAAGCGAACGGTGAAGTGACGAGGGAAACCGCCGAGTATACGGTATTTGCCGTGGTGTAATAACCAACCTGTTGAAGCAGCAACAACTTACTTATAAGGATACGATCCATTTGCTTGATCAGCGCTGCCAGAAGGGAATTCGCTCCAACCGAGGCGCTGAATTTCCAGACATGCCTCAATGAGGAAAAATCGACGCGCGGCGCGCGACTCGAACCCGGTTGCAGGGTCCTCCATGCGGCCAGAGCCATAACAAGCAATTCGAGTAACGCCGTGACGAGTTGCCATAGGAGAAATGCCAAAATGTTGCGCGAAACCAACGCCACTACAATCGCGGCACCCACACCGCGCGCGGTATAAATTGCCACGTAAAGACCGTTATATAGAACCTGTCTTTCCGATCCCTGCAGGATACCGCTGTACAAAGCCACGGGCCAGCGGAGCGCCAACGAAATTCCGAAGATGATCGCGGCAAAACGAACCATTTCCACAGATAATTCACTAACGTTAATCCATTCCGTCGCGAGCCAATCTGAGCCGAAGAAGAAAACCAACGCGATTAAAAGGGCAATAAATCCGTAGACCACTTCAAGTGTACGAACGAGATCACGCGTCTGCTCCTCCTTTTCCCGGGAGTTCAAGCCAATTGCCACTTCGCGATTTGTGGCTGTACTCAAACCAAGGTCGAGAAAACTGATTAGTGCCTGCAACGAAACGAAGAAGCCAATGAGACCATAGGCCTCCACACCCAGGTAATATAGATAGACCGGTACCAGCAAAATACCCAACAGGCTGGGCCAGACCTTACCCAAAAAGTTCGCGATGATGTTGCTTCTTAGCATGGGAATTTTCTGAATATCAAAGCGCGGATCCCACGCGGCGAAAAACCAACCCGTTCGCGCGGGCGCTTTGTACATCCAACACCCGCCTCCCATCCACAAGCACCGGTGACATCAGCACGGACTTCAACTTCTTCAAGTCCAATTCTTTATACGCGCTGTGCGCCACCATCACCACCGCCGCGTCACAGCCTTTGACCTTTTCATATACATCGCCGTTGTATTCGGGAATCCACGGATCGTGAATGATCGGTTGTGCGCCAATTTCATACAGGCGGGCGACCAATGCGCGTGTGGGACTGTTGCGCGTATCATCGCTGTCTTCGAGGTAGGCATAGCCCAGCACGGCAATGCGCGCGTCGAGAATGGACCTGCCAGCTTTCGCAAGCGCATCTTCCAACAGTTTGACCATGTGCAGAGGCATCGAATTGTTGATCTCGCGCGCGGCGGGGATCAAACGCAGCTTAACTCCCTTTTCCTCCGCGCCGTGTACAAGTAGCCACGGGTCTTTCGGGATGCAGTGACCGCCAACTCCCGCGCCGGGCAGGTGCATGTGCCGCTGGGGACTTTTATTCACCAATTCGCGCACCTTCCACACATCACCGCCCGCGGCTTCCGCGACCAGCGCCACCTCGTTGGCAAACGCGATCTGCACATCGCGGTAGGCGTTCTCGACCGTTTTGACCAACTCCGCGGTAATGCAATCCGCCGGGTCGAGGTCAGCCTCGACGATATTTTTGTAGAGCGCGATCATCGCCTCCGAGGTTTCTGAGGTCATCCCGCCGACCACGCGGCTCATGGTTTTGAGATTCTTGAGCAGTTTGCCGGGCATCACACGTTCGGGGCAATTGCCAAGATAAAAACCCTGACTCAATTTTTTACCGCTATGCTCCTCAAGCAAAGGCAGGACGAGGTCGTGCATCGTGCGCGGCGCGATCGTCGACTCGACGATGACCAGCGCGCCTTCCTTCATTACACGCGCCAGGCTCGAGAGCGCGCCACGCAGCGCTTCGTAGCGCGGGATGTGGTTGTCGTCCACCGGGGTTTCGACGGCGATCAGAAAAATATCGCGGTCGCCCAGTTCGCGGTACTCCGTCGTCGCGCGCAAACGCCCGGACTCGACGACTCGTTTCAACAACTCCGCCAGACCCGGCTCCTTCCCCTCGATCGGGTTGATGCCCGCGTTGATTCTTTCCACAAGGTCGGCACGGAGTTCAACGCCCTTCACATCGAAGCCCGCATCGGCGAACAGCGCGGCGACCGGCAAGCCGACATATCCCTGCCCGATGACAGCCAGTTTAGCGGTCTTCTTTTCGATGTGTGCGCGGAGTTCATTCAGGTTCATTGAATTTCAACCACCTGATGGGTTCGCCCGGATTCGACGAGGGCGAGAGAAATTTTGAGGGCGGCGAGTCCATCCTCCCCGGAGATGGGAACCGGTTGTCCATCCTGAATCGCTTTGAGGAAGGCTTGCAATTCGGCTTTCAACGGCTCGAAGCGCGGGATGGCAAACCGCGTCATACTGCCCTCGCTCACGCCTTTGATGGTCTGGAGCGTCGCCCATTGCACATCGTTGACCAGCGAATTTTCGTAAAAATACAGGTCCTGCGTGAGCGCGTCGGCGCGGAACATGCCGCGTTCGCCCAACACCAGCACTTCGCGGATCTTCGTCGGTGTGAGCCAGTTGATCTCGAGCGCGCCGATCACCCCGTCGGGAAAACGAAGCGACGCCCACAGCAGATCTTCGTGCTCGGTATGAATCCGTTGCTCGGTTTCGGAATGAACGCGGATGGGATCCGTCCCCGCGAGAAAGCGCATGATATCCACATCGTGCGGCGCGAGGTCGATCACCACACCCACATCCTGAATGCGCGTGGGGAACGGACCCGCGCGGCGGCAAAAGATCTGATAAATGCGTCCGAGTTCGCCTGCATCCAGTTTTTGTTTGAGGGCTTGCAACGCGGGATCGAAGCGCACCACGTGACCGATCATCAATTGCTTTTTCATCGCGCGCGCTTTTTGAATCAGGCGCGTGCCTTCTTCGATGGTCGCCGCGATCGGTTTTTCGATCAGGATGTTCACGCCGGCATTCAACGCATCCAAGCCCACCTGTTCATGCATGGCGGTGGGGACAACGACCGAGACCGCATCGGGCTTTTCTTTTTCAAGCATTTCACGATGGTCGGTGTAGGCGCGGATGCCAAATTTCTGCGCGGTGGATTCAGCGCGGAATGAATCTGCATCCGAGATCGCGACCAGTTCCGCTTCGGGCAGTTCGCTGTATACGCGGGTATGATGCCTGCCCATCGTGCCGACGCCGATGACCGCAACTTTCATCCGTGCTTCTCCATGAACTCGTTGACCGCGCCGACGATGGTCTCAAGGTCAGAGGGACTCAACGCGGGGTGCACGGGCAGTGACAAAACTTCTTCCGTTGCATGTTCTGTTTCGGGCAGGCTATCTTTGTAACCCAAATCCTTCACATAAAAACTTTGCTTGTGGATCGGCACCGGGTAATATACTTCGGAGCCGACACCGTTCTCGTTCAAGTATGTGCGGAGCGCGTCGCGCTTGCCGTTCGGAACGCGGACGGTGTATTGATGAAAGACGTGCGTCTGCCCTTCGGGGACGAATGGCGTTCGCACGCCCTTCAAGTTGTCGTTCAAGAATTTGGCGTTCGCGTGCCGTTGGGCATTGAACTTCTCGAGTTTTTTCAATTGCGCCAGACCAATCGCGGCGTGGATGTCTGTCATGCGGAAGTTGTAACCGAGCATATCGTGATAGTAGCGGACGCGCATCCCATGCTGGCGCAGGACGCGGCATTTCTCGTCGATCGCCGGATCATCGGTCGTGATCATGCCGCCTTCAGCAGAAGTCATATTTTTTGTAGGGTAGAGTGAAAACGTTCCCGTCCCAAACGAGCCGACCTTCTTCCCTTTGTATTCCGCGCCGTGACTCTGGCACGCATCTTCGATGACCACAAGCCCGTGCTTTTCGGCGATCTTCATGATCGGTTCCATATCGCAAGACAAACCATACAAATGCACAGGCAGAATCGCTTTGGTCTTTTTGGTGATCGCGGCTTCGATTTTTGCCGGGTCCATGTTGAAGGTGCGGGGGTCAATATCCACGAATACCGGCTTCGCGCCGGTGAACAGCACGCTGTTCGATGAAGCGATGAACGTGAACGCAGAAGTGATAACTTCGTCGCCTTCGCCGATCCCATGTGCGAGCATGGCGAGGTGCAGGGCGGTCGTGCCCGAGGAGGTCGCGATCGCGTGCTTCACGCCGCACATCGCGGCAAAGCCCTCCTCGAACGCCTTGACGCGCGGTCCTTGGGCGATGATGCCCGAATCCAACACTTCCATCACTGCTTGTTTTTCTTCCGCCCCCATTTGCGGCTTTGCCATGTGGATCATTGAGTCATCTCCCATTCCTTTGTTGAAACTTCGTGCATCCGCCCGCATTTCGGGCATTTCAACTTCACAGTGTTTTCTGATTGCGATTCTTTTTCGAAAACCTCTCCGCACGCACAGACGAACCCGCGCAGACGCGCCGGGTTGCCGAAGACCAGCCCGTGCGCAGGGACATCCTTCGTCACCACACTACCGGAGCCGACCATCGCCCATTCGCCGACGGTGATTCCGCAACGGATGGTGGAATTCGCCCCCAGCGCCGCGCCTTTTTTGATGCGCGTCTCGCTCAATATCCAATCGTCAGCGGCTTTCAGCGAACCATCCGGGTTGACCGCGCGCGGGCGCATATCGTTGGTGAAGCAGACGTGCGGTCCGACAAAGACACCGTCTTCGATCGCCACGCCATGATAAACCGAAACATAATTCTGGATTTTCACGTTATCGCCGATCGGTACACCGGCATCCACGTACACGCCCTTGCCGATGATCGAATTCCTGCCGATCTTCACGCCCTCGCGCACCTGCGCGTGATGCCAGATGCTCGAGCCTTCGCCGATCTCGGCTTTGTCTGAAACCTCTGCGGTTGGATGGATTCGTATGCCCATAATCGATCCCTATTTTGATTTTGCGTCCATGCGATACTCTTGCCCGGTCACCTTCAACGTCACTCCATTGGGCGAATCGAGCAGGCGGATGCCAGCCTCGATGCAGGTCAGGCGCAGGATATCGACGATCTCATCGTCGCCTTCGATGTAGGCTTGCGTGATCCCCTTTTGGCTGAGTTCGCCGACAAAGGTCTTTGCCTTGTTGCGAAAATCGCCGTAGACCTTGAGCGAATCACGGGCATAGTACAAGGCGCGTTGGGTGAAGACAGCCATCCCTTCGGGAGTCAGATCGTATTTCAGGCGCGTGCGGTCGAGGTGCGTTACCTTGATCCAGCCGCGGTGGATGAGTCGCTTGATATACCAGTTGACGCTCCCGACGGCGATGCCAAGTCGGTTGGATAAATTCGCCTGGGTTACCAGCGAATCTTGGGCGATTTCGTTCAGCAGGGAATATTCGTGGGGTTTGATTTCGGTCATGTGAGCATTCAGTTTTTGAATTCTCGCACAGAAAGTGCCCACTGTCAAGTGAGCAAGTTCATAAACTGGTTACTTCAGTTCGTGCTGAAGAATGGAGCAGATCTGCACTGCCGCATGACCGTCGCCATACAAGGCTGGGCGCTCCCCTGCGGGCCGCCAATTCTCGAACAAATTCAGGATGTTCTTCGCGTCCACCCCAGCCAGCTTGTTCCAGCCTGCTTCCACCGTTTCCACCCATTCGGTCTCTTCGCGTAAGGTGATGCACCGCACGCCTAGCAGGTACGCCTCTTTCTGCATCCCGCCCGAATCCGTCAACAGGCAATCGGCATGTTCGAGCAATTCCACGATCTCCAACGGACCCAGCGGTTGGATGAGCGACACGTTCGAATGGACGGCGAGTTTCAGGTCGTTGATCAGGTTGCGAGTCCGCGGGTGAACCGGGAAGACGACGGGCACCGGCAAACTGCCCAGCGCATCCAACAGGGATCTCAAGCGGGCGGGGTCATCCGTATTCCCGGCGCGATGAACGGTTGCCAGCGCGTATTTGTTTTTTTCCACGCCCAACTGCGGGAGGATCGACATTCGCCTCCGGGCGAGCGCCCGGTTGTGCAACAGGGTATCGTACATCACATCGCCCACGCGGTGCACGCCATTCGTGATCCCCTCGTTTTTCAAATTTTGGATTGCCGCGTCGGTCGGGCAAAACAAAATGTCCGAGACGTGATCCGTCAGCACCCGGTTGACCTCTTCCGGCATCGTTCGGTTGAACGACCGCAAGCCTGCTTCCACGTGAGCGAGCGGAATCCCCGCTTTTGCCGCCACCAGCGCGCCAGCCAATGTGGAATTGGTATCTCCAAAGACCAAAATGCAATCCGGTTCGATCTCGGAGATCGTTTTTTCAAGATCGATCAGCATCAGCCCGGTTTGTTTTCCGTGTGTTCCGCTACCGATCTCAAGATTGAAGTCCGGTTCGCGCATGTCCAGTTCAGCGAAGACCTGATCCGACATCTCCGGGTCGTAATGTTGACCGGTGTGGATCATCACCTCGTGAAACTTTCCCGCCAGCGCGCGCGAAACCGCCGAGGCTTTGATGAATTGGGGTCGCGCCCCGACGATGGATGCGATCTTCTTCACAGGCAGATCAACCGTTATTCAGGAAACCACACTTCGGCTGAACCGGCAAGGCAGGCTTTCCCGTCCGAGTTGAGAATCGTCGTGTCCAACACCAGCCGCCGCTTCTCCGCGTCCACTCGTGCCACCTTCACTTCCACCTTCACCGCAGAATCGACGAACACCGGGCGCTTGAACGAGGAGTGTTGCGAAATGTACACTGTGCCTTCGCCGGGAAAATCCATGCCCAGCACCTTCGAGATCAATCCGGCGAGGAATGCGCCGTGCACGATTCTTTTCTTGAAAAATGATCTTTCAGCGTAACTTTCGTCAAGGTGAATGGGATTCGAATCACCGACCACCTCGGCAAATTGTTTTACATCGTCTGCTGAAATGAATCGCTCGAATGAAAACCCGTCGCCTTCCTTGAAATCAAAATCTCGCGCCATGCTCCTGTCCTTTCGAGTCACTTCTCTTTTTCAACGATCTCGAGCAAATAGTCGCCGTAACGATTGCCGCGCAATGCCTCTCCGAGTTTTTGCAGTTGTTCTTTGTTGATGAAACCCATTCGATAGGCAATCTCTTCCGGGCATGAGATCATCAATCCCTGCCGGTTCTGGATCGCCTCGATGAACATCGCCGCCTGCAAGAGCGATTCGTGCGTGCCGGCGTCCAGCCATGCCACGCCGCGACCGAAGATTTTCACTTTCAACTGCCCGCGCTCCAAATAGAGTTTGTTTAGATCCGTGATCTCGATCTCGCCGCGGGCGGAAGGTTTCACCTGTTCCGCCAGTGTCACCACCTGATTATCGTAGAAATAAATACCGGGCACGGCAAAATTCGATTTGGGATTCTCGGGTTTCTCCTCCAAACTCAGCACGTTTTCATCGGCATCGAATTCGACTATGCCGTAGCGTTGCGGGTCGTTGACACGATAACCGAAAATGATCGCGCCTTCTGTCAACGACGCGCATTTCTGCAACAACGAGATCATCCCCTCGCCGTAAAAAATATTATCGCCGAGGATCAAACAGACCGGGTCGTCGCCGATAAACTCGCGCCCGACCAAAAACGCGTCGGCAAGCCCGCGCGGTTCGGTTTGTTCTTTATATTCAAATTTCATTCCCCATTGCGAACCGTCCTGCAACAGCTCCCGAAAAGCGGGCAGTGCCTCCGGCGCGCCGATGATCAGAATCTCTCGTATCCCTGCGAGCATCAACATCGAAAGCGGATAATACACCATCGGCTTGTCGTAGACCGGCAAAAGTTGTTTGCTCGCGGCAATGGTCAACGGGTACAAGCGCGTGCCTTTTCCGCCCGCCAGAATGATTCCTTTCATTTTGATTCCTTCTCCGCGCGCCACGCGTAATTCTTTTGAATCCATGCGCCGTACGCGCCGCCGCTAACCTGATCTACCCATTCAGGATTCGACAAGTACCATTGGATTGTCCGGCGCAACCCCGCTTCGAACCCGACCTCCGCCTGCCAGCCCAATTGACGCCGGATCTTCGACGAATCGATCGCGTAGCGATGGTCGTGTCCCGGACGATCCGTCACAAAGCGGATCAACTCTTTGTAACTCTTCAAACCCTGCTCGCGCAGTTGAGGCACTTCCTCTGGTGGCGCGACTTCATCGAGAATACTGCAAATTTGATTCACAAGGTTGAGATTCTTCTGTTCGTTGCCACCACCGATCAAATACACTTCGCCGGGCACACCTTTCTCAAAAGCCAATTGAATCGCCCTACAATGATCCTCCACGTACAACCAGTCGCGCACGTTCGAGCCGTCGCCGTAGACCGGGAGCGGCTTGCCCGAGAGGGCGTTGAGAATCATCAAGGGAATCATCTTCTCAGGAAATTGATACGGTCCGTAATTGTTCGAGCAATTGGTGATGACCGTTGGCAAGCCATACGTGTGATGGAAGGCTCGGACAAAATGGTCGCTGGCGGCTTTCGAGGCGGAATACGGTGAGTTCGGCGCGAAGGGAGTCTCTTCGGTGAAATAACCATCCTCGCCCAACGAACCGAATACTTCATCGGTTGAAACGTGCAGAAAACGGAAGGATCGTTTCCGGTCTTCGGGCAAACTGTTCCAAAATGTGCGCGCCGCTTCGAGCAGGGTGTAGGTGCCGACCACGTTCGTCTGGATGAAATCTTCCGCGTTGACGATGGAACGATCCACGTGCGACTCCGCCGCAAGATGGAAAACGCCAACAGGTTGATATTTTTCAAATAGGGATGCTACAAGATCGCGGTCGGCGATATTCCCCTTCACAAACACATAATCTCGATCTTCATTCAAATCAACCAGCGACAACGGGTTGGCGGCGTAGGTCAGCGCGTCGAGGTTGACGACGCGGTATTGTCCGTTGTTTATCAGCAGGCGGACGAGGTTGGCGCCGATGAATCCGCATCCGCCGGTAACGAGAACGGCTGGCTTCCCGGTCATTCTCGTCCTTTCATCAGGATATCCATAAATATCTTTTCGTACTTTTCCGCGATATGGGCAATTTCAAACGACTTCGCTTTTTCCAAACTGGCTTGGCGCAATGATAACAGGCGGCCGGGATCTGCGATCAGCTCCTGTAACCTTGCTTTGAAACCATCCTTACTTCCGCTTTCAACGAGATACCCGTTTCGACCTTCGTCCACGAGGTCGACAAAACCACCGACGCGGCTGGCAACGATGGCAAGTCCCTTCGCCAGCGCTTGCACGCCGACGACCGGCAGTCCCTCGGAAAGCGACGGCATGAAGAGAATGTCACTGCGGTCGAAGATTTTCATCACTTCCTCGGGTGCGATCCAGCCCGTTAGCACGATACGCTCAGCCAGACCACTGTCTGCAATGGATCGTTTCACATCGGGCATCAACGGACCGTCACCGATCATCGTACATGCCCATGGAAGATTCTTGATCTCGTGCAAGGTTTGCACAACTCTTAGCGGGGATTTTTGTTCCATGAATCGACCGGCGAAAACTACAACAGGAGGGTCGTTGACCTTGATCGAGTTGGGTTTTTCCGCATTCACTTCAATGCCGTTCGGTATGACAAGGATCTCCTCGGCATAGTGGTTGCGCGCCAGCGTCCGTGTGTATTCGCTAACGGCAACGCGCGCGCGCGCATCGCGCCAGATCCAACGCGTGATCGGGAAGACCCAGCGGAACCAATCGTTGGTTTTTTCGGGGACTCCGCCGGGCACATCGCCAAGGTGGGCGGTGAGCACATACGGAATGCGCGTGAGCTTGGAGAGCATCCACGCCAGCGCACCGGCGGGCACGGCAAAGTGGACGTGAATCACGTCGGGTTTGAAAACGCGGACGAGGCGGAGTCCAGCCCAAAGTCCCGCGAGAACGTAGGCGGTCATCGAGAGCAGACTCGCCCGAAAGGGTTGGGTCCGCAGGGAGGGAATCCGTATGATGTGGTAATCGTCCCGTTGTTCTGCGCGCGGCAAGTCATTCAGGTGTGCGGTCAGAACTTTGATCTCATGCCCTCTTTTGGCAAGATTCCGGCAAATACTTTCCGCGGCGCGCCCGCCGCCGCCCCCGATCGGTGGAAATTCGTGATTTAAAACGAGGATACGCATGGTGAATACCGTTCGATCCGCGCGACTCGCACAGGCTTCATGCCAGCCGCTTCTCCAGCATGAAGACATTGAGGAAACATAAATTTGGAGGCGCCAAAAAGCGGTTATACAACCGGTGCAAGCCGATCACGCTGGACGGCGCGAGCACTGTAAGCAGGGAGATCATCGGGTAGGTGGGGAACAAACCTCTTCTCGAGCGAATAATGAAATGTTTATTGAAAATCCGCATGTATTCGGCGATGGGTCTGTCGCCGGGATGCCGTTCGATGGAGGAGGTTCGAATCAATTCGCCCCGGAAGAAGAAGGATAGGCGCGAGGCGAAATGCGCCAGATTCGGAACGCTGATAAACGCCCTGCCCTGCGGCGAGAGAACGCGCGCAAATTCGGCGACGGCAAGTTCCTGTTCGGGGAAGGGCATGTGTTCCAATACATCAAGGCAGAGAATCAGGTCCACCGAGGAATCCTCGAGCCCGGATTCGAGAAAATTTTTCTGGAGAATGGATGGTGAGGCGTAGTTCAAATCCATGCCGGTGATGTTGTAGCCCGCCCGGCGGTACTCATCCACCAGAATGCCTTCGCCGCACCCCATATCGAAAATGACTCCGTTTGGATCCGTCGCATCCAGCAACTGGCGCGCGAGTTTCATCTTTTCAAGGTAGACAGGCAGGTAGGGCCAGTCCTGGCGGAGGTTGGCGTGATAGTCGCCGCGTTCAGCGTATTCACCGGATCGTTTTTTCATAACGGATCGATAGCACCTGGTTTAAGCGTGAGTTTGCAACTGAAATTTTCGAATTCACGACCTTTATGGGTCGGGCCAATCGGCATTTTGACGCGACATTGCCGCAAGCGCTGAAGGAAGAAACACCGACCCCGGCAAACTCGCCAAGAGGAGGAGGATTCGAATCAACACCGCGACAGCCAGGCTGGGCGCGGGTCCGATCCCTGCGACATTCGAAAACAGGAAGGTGAGGGATAGTTCCTGTACGCCATAGCCGTTGATGGAGATCGGGATCAGGGTAACGAAATAAGCCAGACTCCAAATGCCCGCGATCAACCAGAACGACACCGACTCGCCCAGTCCATCCAGAAGAATGAAAAGAGTCAAAAAGATGAATATCATGTTCCCCCATGTGCAGAGCAGGGCTACGAACAGGGCAAGCGGCTTGCGAAACCAGACAGAGAACGACCGCAGGGTTCGCTGTAGAAAAGCCGCCAGTTTTTTACGGTACGCGGGAAGGAATCCCGCTTGCAGGCTCGAAACTCCCAGCACATTCCACGCGGGGATTAGCCCGAACGGCAAGGCAAAGACCATGCCTGCCATACCCAGCAAGCGGTCCGCAACGATCGAGGCGAGGCAAACCGCCCGGTCAAAACCCAGCTGCATGGCTCCGCCGAGGCGCACTACATCGCCGCCTATCGTCGTCGGCAGGTAATTAGAGGCGAATAAACCTGTGAGCGTCAACTCCATGGTTCGTGCAAAGGGAATCGCCACGCCACCGGAGCGCAATAGGATGTGCCAGCGCACAATAACGAATATCCGTGAGACCAGAAGGGAGGCAAGGGCAAGCAAAAAGACCGGCAGGGAAATTTGCCGTATCGAACTCGTAATCTCTGCCCAGCCTTCCCTTTCGAATAACACAACGATCAGGAAAACCGCCAACACGGTTCCCAACAGGCGGACGAGTAAATGACGATTTACAGACAGCCAGTCGATCATCTCTTTTTCTTTTTCGCCTCGATGATTTCCTTCAAGGTGTAGGTCGGCTTTTGTTGCGACTCATGATACGTGCGCGCGAGCAATTCCGCGATCAGACCCATCAGGATGGATTGAAAGCCCAGAATGAATAACATCACGCCGATCAACAACAACGGTGAAGTGGAGGCAGGCACCCCAAAAAACGTGCGGCGGATGAAAACATACGCGAGATCGACCATGCCCAACAACATGAGACCCGAGCCTGCGCCGCCGAACAGGCGAATCGGCTTGTGCGAATATTCGAGCAGGAACTTCACCGTGAACAGATCGAGGATGACCTTCACGGTGCGATCCAAACCGTAATTTGCTCTGCCGAATTTACGCGGGTGGTGGCTGACGGGAATCTCGGTGATGCGCGCACCCACGGAATGCGCGAACACAGGAATGAAGCGATGCATTTCGCCGTATAAACGGAATCCGCCCAGCACTTCGCGGTGATAGGCTTTGAGCGTGCAACCATAATCGTGCAGATGCACGCCTGTCACGGTTGAGATCAACCAGTTGGCAATATTCGACGGGATGGTGCGCGTGAGCCGATTATCCTTTCGGTCTTTACGCCAGCCGCTGACGAGATCATAGCCTTCATCTAATTTTGACAATAACCGGGGAATATCGGCGGGATCGTTTTGCAGGTCGGCATCGAGCAACACAATCGTTTCGCCTCGCGCATGGTCGATGCCTGCCGAAATGGCGGAGGTCTGCCCGAAGTTACGGCGGAACACCAGCACACGAACATGATTGGGATTCTTTTCGGCAAGCGCTCTCAACACATCCAGGCTTTTATCGCGGCTTCCATCGTCCACAAAGATGACTTCCCATCGCTGTTTAAGAGGCTTCAATGCTTTTTCAATCGCATCGTACAACAAGGGGAGGCTTGCCTCCTCATTGTAGACGGGGATCACCAGGGAGAGATTCATGAACGTCTCCTAAACAAGTACAACACATCCTCGCATTGAGCGAGGTTTTTCATATCGAACGGGACAGGCTCGTATCGTACGTCGTTCTGAAAATCGTCCAATTCGATGTTTGGATAGCGTTTCCAAATAATAAAATAGTCGGCAGATTCCCGCCACTGCACATCCATTTCGCGGCTGAACAATCCGAAACGGAGCAGCCTATCGGGGTCTCCGGCTTGAACATATCCTGCACCGGCAGTGACCTGCGGAGGAAAGACACGAATATCGTCTACATATAGCAGCATGGCAATGTGTCTGCCGCTTCCCTTCCAGTAGACCAAGCTGTCTGGAGGGATTGCGTCTGCGAGGGCTTGTCCTGCCTGCTCGTAGTACGCTAGAAAGTCCGTTGAGCACGGAGTGGCATACAAACCTGCGTTCGCCGCCGGGGGGAGGATCACGCCGACGAGCAGAAATAGGTTGAGGATTGCAAGGGAAGCGTTTTGACCTGTCCAGTTTTTGATGCTGGTGTAACGTTGGACGATCCAATAACTGAACAAGAGCGCCATTCCGACCAGCACGCCTATGACCGCCGCGCCGATACGTTTTTGAACATCGAGTGGCAAGTTGAAGATGTACGTGAGCACATCTCCCAGCGAAGCCCATGCGAATTCGCGTGCGCTGTTCACGCGCGGGAAGTGAAGCGCCGCGAGCGACCATTCGCCGGTCCGCTGAAAATAATAGGAACCCAAGCCCGCCGCGAAGAGCAACATCACAACGATGAGAAGAACGCGGCGGAATATCGAGTCAGTGCTGCCATTTGAAAACACGGTCACGATGAACAACAAACCCGCAATGGTGTAAAACATTTGATAGGGCGAAAAACATTGGATGCAAAATTGGTTGAATAGAGACCCCCACGTGTGCATGAGGAAAAGCGAGAGAAATGACAAGCCCAAAAATATCGCGGTCTTGAATTGGCTGATACTCTTCCACCTTGCTTTTGGAGGAAAAAGGATCAACGCACCTGTAAACCCGCACAAAATGAAGAAATGATGTTGGATGCCGATCGCCAACGATTGGAGGCGGCTTAAATTCTCGATGACGAAGGTATCGTACCCGAAAAGTGCAAACGGACGAAAGTCGTTCAGGAACGGCGTCAACGATTCAGGTAACCACGGCGCCCACAGTTGCATGATGTTGGGCCAGTAGATCGCATGAAAGATGATGAAGAGCGCCGCGCTCGAAGCCAGCGACCCTACCCCCGCTTTCTCTCCATGCTGCCAAAAAATGTAAAACACGAACAGGGGTAGAAAAACGACCATATTCTGCCGCGTCATCACAATGACGACAGCCAGCAGCGTACCAAGGATCAACTGCCACAAGGGACGCTTTTCACCAAGCGTGCATACGAAGACCCACGTGAGCATACAGGCAACGAGTCCCTGCGACAATGCCTGACTATAAATTGACGTATTCGCATCGGAGAGTGCAAAAACCCACATGGCAACCGCTGCCCAAACTTTTCCTCCCAGACGGTTGGTGATGATCCACACACCCGCCAACATAAAAAAACTTACGGCAAGGGCAAAGTAACGCGCCTCGCGTAGACCAGCCCCGAACCAATATTGAACGGTTCCGGGGATCAAAAAGGCAAGCGGCGCCTTGTTGGTCCAATAGCCGTAATCTTCAAACGGAGCAAATTCACCGCGGGCGAAAACAAGTCCCTTGTAAAGATACGCCCCTTCGTCACCGATCGAGAGGGAGGAATGAGCGAAGTACAACGATCGCGCCGCATAGAGAAGCACTCCCAGCAATATGATGATCTCGATGAGCGGAATTTTTCTATCGGACTTCATTGCCATCTATTTGCCGTTCAAGCGCGCGAGATCGGCATCCACCATCATCGTGACCAGTTCCTTGAAACCGATCGAAGGTTCCCAGCCCAGCGCGGCGCGCGCTTTCGATGGGTCGGCGATGAGCAAATCCACCTCGGCGGGACGGTAGAAACGCTCATCTTGAACGACGTATTCCTTGTAATCCAATCCCACGTGACCGAAGGCGATCTCGCAAAACTCGCGCACGGAATGAGTCTCGCCCATGCCGACGATGTAATTGTCGGGCTGATCCTGCTGCAACATGCGCCACATGGCATCGACGTAATCACCGGCGAACCCCCAATCACGCTGGGCTTCGAGGTTGCCGAGGCGGAGTTCCTTCGCCAGTCCGAGTTTGATACGGGCAACGCCGTCCGCGATCTTGCGCGTGACGAATTCCACGCCGCGGCGCGGACTCTCGTGATTGAACAAAATTCCCGAAACCGCGAACATATCGAACGACTCGCGATAGTTGACCGTGATCCAATGCCCGTAGACCTTCGCCACACCATAGGGACTGCGCGGGTAGAACGGCGTGGTTTCGCGTTGCGGGACCTCAACCACTTTGCCGAACATCTCGCTCGAGGATGCCTGATAAAAACGAATCTTCGGGTTGATGAAGCGAATGGCTTCCAACATGCGCGTCACGCCGATGGCGGTGATATCGCCCGTCAGCGCGGGTTGGTTCCACGAGGTAGGCACGAACGATTGCGCCGCGAGGTTGTACACTTCGGTCGGTTTGTATTCTTCGAGGAACGAGAGCAACGATCCCTGATCGTGCAGATCGCCCTGAACAACGGTGATATCGTCCAACAGATGGTTGATGCGTTCATTCGTCACAGTGCTCGAGCGGCGCGCCACGCCGACCACGCGGTAACCTTTAGAAAGCAATAACTCCGCGAGGTACGACCCGTCTTGTCCTGTGATGCCTGTGATGAGAGCAGTTGGCATTGATTCTCCTAATCCAAAATTCAGCGGCTGAATTATAACCTACATTGCGCGCGGTTGCCCGCGCATTTTATCCAGCCACCACCCCCCGCCAAGGATCGCCCCCCACAGCCCGGCGATCAAAGCGACCATCACAACGAACGGCAATTGCCCGCCCACATAAAAATATCGGCTCGCATACCATTGCGCAAACACCAGAATAAAAACCAACTCACATGCAACGATGCGAACAAACCACGCGCTGCGCGTCTCACGCCACCACCCCCACACATACCCTGCGACCAACGCCTGCCACATGAATTGAATCGCACGATAGCGGGGATTGTCCCACTGGTCGCCTCCGCCGCGTAGAGCCGCGAGCAGGATCCACGTCCAGCAAAGAAGCGCAAGCCAGATGAAGATGCTTCGACTACCCTCGGCACGCTTCGCTCCCAAGTGGAAATTTGATCCAGCCATCGCCGAAAGAATCAACAGCGGAAGCAGGGCATACCATCCCAGCGCGCGCAACACGTAGATCACTTTCCAAATTGGGAGCGTCGGCACGACGAGCGCGGCGGGGAGGACGGGTTGGAGAATCCCGTAGACCGCAACGAACGGAAGGCGCAAACCTTCGGGCATTTCATCGAAGAGTTTTTGCACCCAGCCTGACTCGCGTTCGATCTGGTAGACATTCCACTTGACCGAAAGTTGAATCCAATCATTGAGTACAGACATGGGCGAGGAGGTGTCGAATATCCCTTTGCGATTCAGCGACGATGAGAGCGCGAACAAGCCGATCATGAACACAAACGCAAAGATGAGGATCGACTTCCATGAGATGCTGGTGCGTTCGCGCGAAAAGAACATCCAGCCTGCAAAGATGATCAACGTGAACACTGCAACTGCTGGTGAGAGGAGCAACATGCCGAGGAGGCTGAGAACAAGAGAAATTATCGCGTTGTTTTGCCGGGCTCGATACGACGGCGCTGGTCGAGTGGACGAGGTCTGAATCGAAACCCCGCCGTCTACTCGACCAGCGCCGCGCCATTCCACAAATCCCCAAAACGCGATCGCGGACAGGGTCATCAAATACGGCTCGCGCATCGCGGACCCGCCCAGTAAAACGGATTCGGGGTACAGCGCGAAGATCCACGCGGAAGCCCACGCAACTTTTTCTCCAAAGATTTGACCTGCCGCCCTCCAAAAGAATGGAACTCCCAACGCGGCAACGAATGCCGAAAACAACACCATCATCAATTGACGATGCGCGTCGGGCGAGAGATAGCGATAAACCAGCGCGCTCAACGCCAGCAGTCCGCCATACTGATCGGACGAATAATCTCTGCTGAACGCGTCGAGGATCGGCTTGCCCGAGATCGCGAGCCCCCATGCTTGTTCGTCCCGCTTGTGCGCGTCGGTGAACACATAGCCAGCCTGACCATCGCTTGAGTCGGCATATCCATGGACGGGAAGCAACACGTACGCGGCAACTCCTCCCGCCAATCGCAGGAGGAACGCGAGGGTAATAATTAGTGCGAGCCTGCGCCCTCCGCCTAATGATGAGTGAGAGGCTGTGAGGATGAGCAAGGAAAGAAGGAAGAGGAAAGAGAATCCCAGCCCACCGCCGCCTTGAAAGGAGGAGAGCGCTGCACCCAAAAGGAGGGAAAGAAAGAAAATCCAGAGCAATTCGTTTTTATTTAGATTCATTTCGGCTGGATTGTACACCAGTTACATTTGGCAATCTCAGCAATGGGATCGGGGATATAATTCGGCGCGTGTCTGAGGCGGGACATTTGCCACCTCCACGCCCGACAAAAAGGAATCTCATGGACAGTACCTCCATCCACAGTTTGAATGCTGACAAGGGCTTACGCCCGCACATGAAACTGCTCTGGTTTTTCCATAACTGGTTGAATAACAATCTCTTCCCCAACTCAACCACCCGTGGATTGTCCTTGCGGAATTTTCACGCAGACGTATCCGACAAGAACTGGAGCCGCACCAACCCCGAAAGCACCCCATCGCGAAAACTCAGCGACCTGTTTTGGCTGCAACTTCCGTGGGAGGCGATCAAATCGGAATTGGGGCAGATCAATATCCTCGATAGCGGCTGTGGGAACGGCAATTATGCGACGATCCTTCAATCGTATTCGGAAGGCGCGATTGCAAGTTATACAGGTCTCGACATCCGCCAGCACGACAACTGGAGCCGGTTGACCGGCGCGCATCCAAATTTTCGATTTCACGTCGCGGACAGCGCGAACATGTCGAAGTATTTTCCAGAGGATGCCAACCTCATCATTTCACAGTCTGCCATCGAACACTTCGAGCATGACCTGCGTTATTTCGAGCAAGTCCGTGAGTTTGCCCGAAACAAACAACGCAGCCTGATCCAAATCCACTTGTTCCCATCGCCTGCGTGCCTCGGGCTGTATCTACTGCATGGCATCCGTCAATACACGCCGCGCACAATTTCAAAGGCGGCGCGACTGTTCGAGGGATTTTCGTATTCACAACTTTACAGCCTGGGCGAACGGGAATGCAATCGTCTTCACTGGGATCATTTCACAAAACCGATCTTCCTCAAAAAGGCGGGCATCTCCCCCCGCATAACATCGGAAACGTACGAGGAGAGATTACGAAAGGCGATCGTCGCCGATAACGGCAAATCGCATCGAAGCCCAAGTTTTTATGCACTCGTGATCCACTCGAATTGGACTACCCGTATTTTCGATTAACCCCTATCGGGCAGGAAGAAGTATTGTCCCTTAAGAATTGTTCATGCAAATGGCGTTATCATAACTTTACCTCAACCGATACACGCGCGCTTCATACGAGCGGAGCGTGAACTTCCGCATATCTTCCGCATCCACTTTGTAATTGCTGATCAACAATTCATGACTTGTGAATGAAATATTATTGGGCAACTCGAAGACTGGGGGGTTTCCCGCTGAAATTCAAAATCACAAGCAAGCGATCCGCGTCCAGCGTTCGGGTGAAGGCGTAGATATCCTCGTGGTCGTCGAGGATCAGGTCGTACGCGCCGTAGACGAAGACGGGATTCTTTTTCCGTAATTGAATCAGTCTTTTGTAGTAGTGAAAAATTGAATTCGGGTCTGCGAGCGCCTGCGCGGACCGTTGACGAAATATTTTCCGCCGAACTGATAACGCTCGTCGTTGACCGCGGGGGCATCGGGCAAGCCCGGCACTTTCGAGATGAGGTTGATCACGTCCATGCGGAAACCGTCTATGCTTTTTTTTCAGCCACCACTCCATCATCGCGTACACTTCCTCGCGGACTTTTGGATTCTCCCAATTCAGGTCCGGTTGTTTTTTGGTGAAGAGGTGCAGGTAATACTCGCCGGTCGCTTCATCGAATTGCCACGCCGAACCGCTGAAAAACGAGACCCAATTGTTCGGCTCGGCTCCGTTCTTCGGCGGACGCCAGATGTAATAATCACGGTACGGGTTATCTTTCGATTTGCGAGATTCCATGAACCAAAGATGCTCGTCGGAGGTATGGTTCACCACCAGATCCATCAACAATTTAATGCCGCGCCGGTCGCCGACACCGTCGCCGTTGCCGTCATAAAAACTGCGCGGGTAAATTTGATAGACGACGCTTTCCCTCCACCATGTTTTGTTCATGTGCTG
This sequence comes from Chloroflexota bacterium, assembly GCA_040753755.1. Lineage (GTDB taxonomy): Bacteria > Chloroflexota > Anaerolineae > Anaerolineales > Villigracilaceae > Defluviilinea. The sequence continues at coordinate 127,242 of JBFMDB010000002.1, read as the reverse complement.
ATGTTCCCTTGGGGGTAATGAATCAAGGCAATGTCGCCGCGGCGATTCGTTTCCTCGACAACTCGCAATACTTCGCATCCACTTCGATGCCGATGCCTTTGCGTCCATTCGTCACTGCCGCGATGACGGTCGAGCCGCTTCCGCTGAACGGATCGAGCACAGTATCGCCGACGAAACTGAACAGTTTGACACAACGCCGCGGCAATTCGAGCGGAAAGGGCGCGGGATGCCCGATCTTCTTTTTACTCTCGCCGTTGAACGTCCAGACGCCGTTGGTCCATTCCATGAATTCGTCGCGCGTCACATCCGAAATCTTGCTTCCGCTGGTCTTCTTCCAATTCTTTTTGTACAGCACAAGGATCAATTCCACCGGCGCGATGACGAACGGCGCGCTGGCGCTCATCCATGAACCCCACGCGGTGCGGCGTGAAATATTTCCCTCGTTCCAGATAATGGTGGAGTGATAGCCGAACCCGATTCTTTTTGCGATCGTGGTCAGGTCCGCGCCGACGCTTTGTTGCCCGCCTTTGTTCTTGTCCAACGGGATGTTCAAGCAAAAGCGACCGTCATCTTTCAGCCATTGATAACAACGCGTCATCCACTTTTGGCTGAATTCGAGATATTCGGTATATGAAATGTCGTCCTTGTGCGAGTTGTAGGCGATGTCTACGTTGTACGGCGGCGAGGTGACGATCAGGTCGATGCTGGATTCATTCACGCGGTCGGTGGTGATGACATCGTCATGGATGATTTTTACATGTTCGGTTTCAAAAAAGATGTTGGGGTCGGGCATCGAGTTCACGTGTGCGGATTATAGCACGCCGAAATTCCCGTTCCTTGACGCAGTGCAACTGCGTCAAGAACTTATGGTGTTAGTCTAATTTTAGATCAATCGCAACCACCAGCGCAGTCTGTGCCCACTCGCTGAGCGAGCCATCGGATTCGCGTTCGTTGTATTTATCGGCGAGCATGGTTCGGGCGGCGGAGTCCTCCTCCGCAGACTGAACCAGCCGTCCCTTTGCGCTGAACGTGCGCTTCCCGATCCGCATTGTGACGTTTGGATTCTTCATCAAATTTTTCACCCAGTCCGATTTGTGTCCACCGCCGGAGAGGAGGTACAGCGTGCCGCCTTTCATCCCGAACCAGATCTCGATCTCGTGCGGTTTGCCTGTCACGCGTCCAGTGGTGGTGAGGTAGCAATACTCCTCTGCGAGGTCATTCATCAGATTCTTCATCTTCACTTTCGTTGGAAAGAAAATACGTCTGGGCAGGCAACAGCAGGTGTTTACGCTTCCAGGTGGCATAGACGGTGGTGCAGCGCGAACGCGGCAGGCGTTTGATACGCGAAGAATCGTACAGAAAAATCGAACGATCCGTAATGGATTCGATCACGGTCCAATGATCGTGATAACCCTGCAAACCAAGGATGATGGCGCGGCCGGGCGTGCCGTCGAGAAATGCCTGCATGGATTTCCAGAAGGTGGTCAGGTCGGGGTTGGGCACGCCGCGCCACGGGACTTCCACGCTGGAGATCCTCTGCTTGCCGACTACTTTGTCGAGGATCAACAGCATCTGCTTATGGATGATGCCGCCGATGAGCAGTTTGCTCAACAGCCCGCGCTTGGAAAGGAAATGAATGAGATCATCGAACAGTTTCTGGGTCTCTTCGTCGGAGGAACGGTTGATGATCCGTTCGGCGTTGATGACGCTGTACAGCCCGCACAGCGAATCGAGACCACCCTGTTGGAATGGGAGCAGACCGTTGTTTGGCATGGTTATACGCCCCTGTTGCTGCGGATTACCCCTGCCACAGTGAGCAGGGCGGGCGTGGCAACGTTGTAAACGAGTGTGAGCAGGACGCGGGTCATTTTGTCTCTAACGGGTGCGCCCATTTTACTAAAAACCTTTCAGATTTGCGCGTCATGCCCGAAACGGGAAGTTTGACATTTGTGTCCCGGCAGAAAAGTGAGTTATCATACGGCTGTCATGACCGGATCCCGGATACTTCTCCTGCGGGTCATCCGTACATCGCCAAGCCAAAAGCCTGACGGGTGTTTCTTCACATACCCGCCGGGCTTTTTTATTCCATATTGTAGTGGGGGATGTCATCCCGCACTACGGAAAAATCAAGGAGCCTGAATGCAAACACCGTGGGCATACCGTTACGCACATCGCATCCAACGCATGGGGAGTTCGGTCATCCGCGAACTCTTGAAATTGACCGAACAACCGGACATCATTTCATTTGCCGGCGGGTTGCCCGCGCCGGAGGTCTTTCCGCTGGAGCAGTTCCGCGAGGCGTGCAATTACGTGCTCGACCATTTCGGACCGCAATCGCTTCAATACAGCACCACCGAAGGATACCGCCCCCTGCGCGAGATGATCGCGCGGCACACCTCACGCTTCAGCGCGGAAGTGGGCGCGGAGAATATCCTCATCACCTCCGGCTCGCAGCAGGCGCTCGATTTCATCGGACGGTTGTTCGTCAACCGCGGCGATTACATCGTGGTCGAATCACCGACCTACCTCGGCGCGTTGCAGGCGTGGAACGCGTACGGTGCGCAGTACATCCCCGTGAGAGCGGACGAGCATGGGATGATCGTGGATGAACTGGAAGCGGCGCTTCGCATCGGACCCAAATTTATCTACGTCCTTCCGAATTTCCAAAACCCGAGCGGGTCCACCTTGTGTCTCGAACGGCGGAAGCAACTCGTCGAGATCGCGGACAAATACGGCGTGCCGATCATCGAAGACGACCCGTATGGTCAATTGCGTTATGAGGGCGAGCATATTCCGTCTATTGTCGCGTTGGACAGCGAATATCGCGGTCCGAACGGCGGGCATTACAGCGGCAATGTGATATACCTCAGCACGTTCTCGAAATTGCTCGCGCCCGGTCTGCGGCTGGGATGGGTCATTGCGCCGCCGGAAGTGATACAAAAATTAGTGATGACCAAACAAGCGGCGGACCTGCACACTCCCTCCTTCAATCAATATGTCGCGTTCGAAGTGGCAAAAGGCGGATTCCTCGACGAGCATGTGAAAATGATCCGCACCACGTACAAAGCGCGCCGCGACGTGATGATGGAAATGATGGAGGAGTTGTTCCCCGCCGGTGTGACATGGCGAAAACCGCAAGGCGGCATGTTCCTGTGGAGCATCCTACCCGAGGGCATGGACGCGGCTGAGGTGTTGAAACGCGCGGTCGAAAAGAAGGTCGCGTTCGTGCCGGGTGAAGCGTTTCACCCGACGGGCGGAGGCAAGAATACGATGCGGCTCAATTTTTCGTATTCCTCGCCGGAAACGATCCGTGAGGGGATCGCAAGGTTGGGAATTACGTTGAAAGAATTGATCGCGGATAAGTAAAGGTGGACCGGTGTGTCCGCCCGCATGATCACAAATTCTTTATCGCCGGTATCAACTCATCGAACGATCTGATTACGGTGCAGTCCGCTTCGGGGAAATACCCGCCGGGGTCGTAGAGGACAGGACGAAGTCCCGCGCGGCGCGAGCCGACCACATCCGCGTAATAGTTATCGCCGACATACACAGCCTGCTCAGGATGCAAATTTACGCGCTTCAATGCGTGATGGAAAATTTCAGGTTCCGGTTTGTACGCGTCCACTTCGCCGCCGGCGAGCGAGAAATCGAAGAAACCGCCGATGCCGTGTGACTCTAGTTCCTCGGTAAATGGCTTGTCGCGGTTCGATATCACCGCCAAGAGATACCCGCGCTCTTTCAATTCATGCAGGGCTTTCTGCGCGTCGTCAGGGACGATGCTTTTGGGTATGTAAAACTCCTGCATGTACGCGGAAACTTTCGGCGCGAGCGATCTTGATTTTCGCGGCGGGATGCCCAACGCAACGAGGCGTCGGTAACTGTAGTTGACCCAAAATGTTTCGTTCTCGCCCTCATGCTTTTTCAGATCTTCGAGCAGGTCGGAAGAGTTAGCCCAATACATGAATTCCCAGCGCATGGCGCGCTGAAGATCCTCATGGCTGAATTCGATGCCCAGCGACCGGACATACTCCGATGAGATTTCGCCACCGCCGGGCACATTGTGACGCAGTGTTCCGTCGAGGTCGAAAAAGATGGCTTTGATTTTCATGTTGAAAGTCTGAAAGTTTGAATGTTGGAAAGTTGAAGGTGGTTGCAGAACGGTAACTTTAACCCTGCAACCTTCAACTTGCGATTGAATAATTACCCGCCGATATGCGACATTTCCACTTTGGGCAGTGCGATCGTATTTTCAGAGCGAAGTTCCGAGTAACGATCCGTGCGTTTGCCCCAGATGCGCGCGATGGTCTGTGAAATTTCCTCATCCGATGCGTCGCTTCGGATGAGCGATTTCAGATCGTGACCTTTGATCGCAAACAAGCACGTGTATAACTTTCCCTCCGCAGAAATACGCGCGCGGTTGCAATCGCGGCAGAACGCCTGCGTGACGGAGGAGATCAATCCGATCTCGCCGCTCCCGTCTTTGTAACGCCAGCGCTCGGCGACCTCGCCGCGATAATTCGGGTCGGCGGGTTCGAGCGGCATCTCGGCAGAAATAATTTTTACGATCTCCGCCGATGAAACGACATCGTCCATGCGCCAGCCGTTGGTGTGACCGACATCCATGTATTCGATGAAGCGCAGGATGTATCCCTTCTCGCGGAAGTAACGCGCCATCGGCAAAATGCTGGACTCGTTCACCCCGCGCTTGACCACCATGTTGACCTTGACCGGTTCCAGCCCGACGCGTGCGGCTGTGTCCATGCCTTCGAGGACTTTTTCCACCGGGAAGTCCACGTCGTTCATGGCTTTGAAGATTGCATCGTCGAGCGAATCGAGGCTGACGCTGACGCGTTTCAAGCCCGCGTCTTTCAACGCTTGAGCCTGTTTCGCTAAAAGCGCGCCGTTCGTAGTAAGTGTGAGATCAAGGTCGGGGATGTTTGCGAGCATTTTTACAAGCAGGTGCACATCCTTGCGGATCAATGGCTCGCCGCCGGTGAGCCGGATCTTTTTCACACCGTGTGAGACAAAAATGCGCGCGAGGCGCGTGATCTCCTCGAAGGTCAACACTTCGCCGTGAGGCAGGTAGGGATAATCGGAGCCGAAAATTTCCTTCGGCATACAGTACACACAACGGAAGTTGCACCGGTCGGTGACGGAGATACGCAGGTCGCGCAGGGGGCGGTTTAAGGTGTCAGTGAGGGTCATGGTTGAAAGGCTTGGAACAGGTTGCCTTGGGAAAGAGGCGTTCGTCAATTATAACAACTCTGTCAGAGCGTAGATTTGACTTGTCACCTTTGCCATGCTATCATACGGTCATTATTCGTACGTTACCAAGGAGTTTTTTATGAAGGTTAGTGTTGAATTTATTCTTCGTATTGTTGGTATGCTGTTGGTCGGAATTATCGCAGGCATCTGGGGGTATGGTCTGGGTGGCGAGAACTTTGCAGAATCGGTTCGCTATTCGGCGATCATCGGATTGCTCGGCGCGTTGACGGGATTGGTGCTCACGCCGTATGTGACCACGCGTCCGGCGCGCGTCATTCGTTCGCGGCTGGGCCGGCTTTCGGCAGAGACGCTGTTCGCCGGGCTGATCGGTATGATCGTTGGCTTGCTCACTGCCGCGTTGCTCTCATTCCCACTTTCTTTGCTGCCTCAACCCTTCGGTCAGATCCTGCCGTTCGTCGGTGTGCTCGCCTTTACGTGGCTGGGCGTTTCATTGTTCGTCATGCGGCAAGGGGACATTATGGGCTTGCTCAGCACGCTGAGCGGACGCGGCGGCGAAAGCGGTTCGTCGTCGTCATGGACGAATCTCAACCGCACCATCTTACTGGATACCAGCGTGATCATTGACGGGCGCGTGGCGGATATCGCCAAAACGGGGTTCCTGCCCGGCACACTGCTCATCCCCCGCTTTGTGCTGAACGAATTGCAATATATCGCCGATTCGCCGGACGGTCTGCGCCGCCAGCGCGGACGCCGCGGCATGGAGGTGCTGGCTGAATTGCAAAAACTCCCGAACATCCTCGTGCGCATTAGCGACATCAACGCGGAGGGCGTGCGCGAAGTGGACGATAAACTCGTCGTCCTTGCAAAACAATTGAAGTGCCCGATCCTCACCAACGATTACAACTTGAACCGCGTCGCTGAACTGCAAGGCGTGACCATCCTGAACATCAACGAACTGGCAAACGCGGTCAAGTCGGTGGTGTTGCCGAGCGAACGCATGACCATCAATATCTTTCAGGAGGGCAAGGAGTTCGGTCAGGGCGTGGGCTACATGGACGACGGCACGATGGTCGTGGTGGAGAACGGTCACGATTACATCGGCGAATACAAGGAAGTGGTCGTTACGAAGGTATTGCAGACCGCCGCGGGCCGCATGATCTTCGCGCGCGTGGAAGAGGAGAACGGGAAGAGGAAAAAGTGAATACGGAAATACGTAGACACGGAAACGGGTAGACATGTAAACAGATAGACACGTAAACAGGTAGACACGTAAACAGGTAGACAGGGAAACATACCTGCCCGCACTTGTCTACGTGTTTACTTGTGTACTTATTTACTTGTATCCTTCTTGGTGAAAATGATTAAACTCTACAACACCCTCACCCGCAAAAAAGAAGAATTCCAAACCCTCGAGCCGGGACGCGTCAAAATGTACGTCTGCGGCGTCACGGTGTACAACGACGCGCACGTCGGTCACGCCATGTCTGCCATCGTGTTCGACATCATCCGCCGTTACCTCGAGTATCGCGGTTACAAGGTCAAACACGTGATGAACTACACCGACGTGGACGACAAGATCATCGCCCGCGCGAATCAACTCGGCGAAGACCCGCTCAAACTGTCGCAGCGTTACATTGAAGAATACGCCAACGATCTCCAGAGCCTCAACGTCCTGCCCGCCGCGTCGAATCCGCAGGTGAGCAAGACCATGCCGCTCATCATCCAATTCATCGAGGGATTGATCGAAAAAGGCTATGCCTACGCCGCCTCCAACGGCGATGTGTACTTCCGCGTGACGAAAGACGACGATTACGGCAAACTCTCCGGGCGTAAACTCGAAGACATGCAGGCCGGCGCGCGCATCGAAGTCGGCGAGCAAAAAGAACACCCGATGGACTTCGCCCTCTGGAAAGCCGCCAAGCCCGGCGAAATTTCATGGGACAGCCCGTGGGGCAGGGGACGTCCGGGCTGGCACATCGAATGCTCGGCGATGAACCTCGCCGAACTCGGCGAACAAATTGACATTCACGGCGGCGGCAACGATCTGATCTTCCCGCATCACGAAAACGAGATCGCGCAGACCGAATCGTACACGGGTAAACAATTTTCGCGTTATTGGATTCACAACGGAATGCTGCAACTCGGCGGCGAGAAGATGTCCAAATCGCTCGGCAACATCGTCAGCATCAAGGAGTTTTTGAAAACGCGCGACGCGGACGTGATGCGGATGCTCGTGCTGATGGGATCGTACCGCGCGCCGCTCATCTTCAACGACGAGACTCAAGACGCCGCCGAAAAATCGTTGGACCGCCTCAAGTCTGCATTTCGGCCCGCCTCGCCCTCCTCAAAAGGACTCGCTCCCGGCAGCGCGGCTGAACTTGTTGCCCAAGCTGAGTCCACGAAACAAGCCTTCACCGACGCGATGGACGACGACTTCAACTCCCCGCTTGCGCTTGCCGCGTTGTACGAACTCGTCAAAGCCGTCAACACCGCCCGCGACAACGGCGCCACGGACGATCAACTCACGCCCGCGCAGAAAACGTTGCGCGAACTGATCGGCGTGCTTGGCTTGCAACTCAAAGAAAAGACCGGTTCAAGCGAAATGGAAGCACAGGTCAATGCATTGATCGCGGAGCGCAATGAAGCGCGCAAGCAGAAACAATGGGCGCGTTCGGACCAGATCCGCGACCAGCTCAAGGAAATGGGCGTGACCATCGAAGACAGCAAAGATGGCACAACGTGGAGGTGGATGTAATTGCGTAGGGGCGGATTGCGATCCGCCCCTACTTTGTTTAACGGGGGTTTATAATCTCCAAAACTTTCAGGAGACAACCATGCTCAAAGTCGGATACATCGGATTGGGATTGATGGGCAAATCCATCGCGCGGAATATCCTCAAGGCGGGGTTTCCGCTGTTCGTGCACAACCGTTCGCGCGAAGCCGTGGATGAACTCGTCGCGGAGGGCGCGACCGCCGCGTCCACGCCGGCTGTCGTCGCCGCGCAAGTGGATGTGGTCTTCACCAATCTGCCCGACACACCCGACGTCGAAAAAGTCGTCCTCGGCGAAAAAGGAATCATCGAAGGCGCGCATCACGGACTGGTTTACGTGGATAACTCTACGATCAAACCCGCGTCCGCGCGAATGATCGCCGAAAAGTTGAAAGAGAAAAACGTGTTCGCGTTGGATGCGCCTGTTTCAGGCGGCGACATCGGCGCGCGCAACGGCACGCTCACCATCATGGTGGGCGGTGACGCGTCCGCGCTGGAACGCGTCATGCCGGTATTGCTCGCGATGGGCAAAACAGTCACACACGTCGGTGACGCGGGCGCGGGTCAGGTGGCAAAAGCCGCCAACCAGATCATGGTCGCCGCGCAGATGGTCGCGATGGGCGAACTGCTCGTCTTCGCAAAGAAGGCGGGAGTGGATCCGAAAAAAGTTGTGGACGCGATCAAAGGCGGCGCGGCGCAGTGCTGGACGCTCGACGTCAAGCCGCCGCGTTTGTTCGATGGCAACCGTAGCCCCGGCTTCAAGGCGCACATGCAATTGAAAGATTTGCGAATCGTTTTGGAAACCGCGCAGGAGTACGACATTCCGATTTCGTCCACGATGGAAAACACAAAACTCTTTCAGCGGATGATCGAAGATGGCATGGGCGAACTCGATAACTCCGCAGTTGTTGGTGTGATCGAGAAGTTGGCGGGGGTGGAGATTTTGGATTGACATTGTAGGGGCGGGGTCCTCTCGCCCCGTGTTGATGGTTCAACAATGGGCGGGGAGACCCCGCCCCTACAAAAACACGAAATGAAAAAATACATCCCCACCCTCCTCGATTACCTGCTCATCATCCTCGCCGCGTTGATTCAGGCGTTCTCGCTGCGCACATTCTTTGTCCCCGCGGACCTCGCCTCCGGCGGCGTGAGCGGCATCGCGCAGTTGATCAATCACTTCACCGGCTGGCGCATCGGCTTGATGATTCTCATCGGCAACATTCCGCTTTTCATTTTGGGATGGCAGTTCCTCGGCGGACAGCGTTTCGCATTGCGGACCGCTGTCGCCATCTTCACCTATTCAACATTTATTGACATCCTGCCGAACACGCCGGTCTTTGCGGAGGGCGGGCTGGGCGCTACCTTGATCCGCGACCTGCAGGGCGACATTTTTCTCAACACGTTGTACGGCGCCATCGTCAGCGGCATCGGCTACGGATTGGTCTATCGCGCCCGCGGCACCAGCGGCGGTTCGGACATCCTCGCGCGCATCCTCAACAACTGGCGCGGTATTCCCATCACGCAAAGTTATCTCTTCGTTGATTCGGCGGTCATCCTCGGGGCAGGATTTGTCTTCGGTTGGAAGCAAGCCCTCTACGCGATGATCGCGTTGTACGTGAGCGGCCTCGTCGCAGAAACGACTCTCGAAGGCGGTACGAGTGTGCGCACTGCGATGATCGTTACCTCAGAGACGGATGCAATTTCTCATCGCGTGCTCGACGAACTGCATCGCGGCGTGACCGTCCTCGAAGGCTCGGGCGCGTATACCGGAGCGGATCGTCCCGTGTTGTACTGCGTCATCACGCGCGCAGAAGTTTCGACACTCAAAGCCATCGTCAATGAATGTGATCCACAGGCATTCATGGTCATCGGCGCGGCGCATGAGGTGTTGGGCGAGGGGTTCAAGCCGTTGAAGGGGAAATGAATTGCGTAGGGGCAGGGCTCAGACCTGCCCCTACGCATCCGTCCCGCCCGCCATACAAGATTGGGTTCGTCACCCGGTCGATTCACACCAAAGAATATAATCGCTCAATCGGTTTTTTATTTCAGCCTCATCGACACCCAGTTCGGAGAGCGTGCGATCGATACTGTACCGATTTCGTTCCCGCGGCGGGTGATTTCTAGGGATGTACGAAGGCAATTCCTCGGAGCCAAAACAATCGAGATAAACCCGCTTCATGGAAGTTTCAAGATCGTTCACAAATTCCGTGAACCTGATCACAGACCGCTGACAGTCGCCTTCGCGGGTAAACCATTCCTGTTCAACTTTGTTGTAAGAAACCTCGGTGAAACTGAGTGTGTCGGTCAGCCAGGACCAGGGGACAGGTCCCAGCACCGGATCCGGCGGATTGACCCGCAGATAGTTGATGCCGCTTCTCAGCCGGGAAAGCGGTTCGCGGATCACGGTCAAGAAATAGGCATCCGGGTAGTGTTCACAAAGAGCCTGCGCTGCAAAAAGGAAATGACCTTTCAGATAGAAACGCCGGGTCTCGGCTTCAGATGAGCCGCTCAAAAAATAAACTGATTTTTGCGCCAGTCGGTCAACGAGTTGGATGAAATCTTTTTCCATGGCTTGCTTTTCGTAAGGCGCAAGTTTTGCCATGTTGAAATCTACTTTGGCAACTTCGGGACCAAGATACAGCGAGAAGCGGCGCAAATGAAAACTAAGAAAAGCGCTGTCGAACGTATCCGCTTTAAAGGGATCTGCCTCATGCCGCTCCCACAACTCGGGAGGCATGGCAGACTGAATCATTTTCCGAACCTTTTCAGGTTTGATGATCCGGCCGATCGTCTTTGGCGCCAACCGCCATAACCAAAGATAGGGGAACATACATTGAAGGATGTTTGGCGCGGCGAGCCTGTGATCTTCCTCCAGGTAGCGTGTCATCTGTGTGCTTCCGCTCCGCCCTGCGCTGATCACGAAAACAGGTTTCTGTACGGAGATTTTATCGAGAACGCGGCCATACAATAGTTCGTCCAGTAACCAGGCGATTCCGCGGATAGGAGAGCCGATATAAAAATCCAATAGAGACAAAGACAACCAGAGTCTGCCAAAAAAGGGAAGAACAGGGTTTTGGGGAGAGACGGTCCATGAATGTCTCAAATATCGAAGCACTTGTTTTAGGTAAGGGACATTTGGAGGACGATACCACACAACACACCCAAGCCAGTACACGGGCAATAGCGGCGAAAATAAAACAGCCCTGATCGAGAAAAATACCAGCTTTGGAATGATCCGAAGTATGAATTGAACCATGGAAGGTTTATCGATCTCGTTCTTGAAAATATTTTTCTTTTCCATAAGCCTTTCAGGTCACTTTCTCTTTTTTTTCTTCCCCATTCGATACCCCAGCCTCTGCAACGCGTTCTCGTCGTTTCGCCAATCTTTCAACACTTTCACGCGCAATTCCAAAAACACGGGGCGTCCGCCCATCTCTTCGATCTCCTTGCGCGCCGAACTCCCAATGGATTTCAACATCGCGCCGCCCTCGCCGATCACGATTCCCTTTTGCGAATCGCGCTCCACGAAGATCGTCGCGCCGATGTACAACATTCCATTCTCGCGCTCTTTGAATTCATCGATGCGCACGCCCACGCCGTGCGGAACTTCCTCGCGCAGTTTGTGCAAACACGCCTCACGGATCAGATCCGCGGCGATGTCGCGCTCATACGAATCGGTGACTTGCTCTTCATCGAACTCAGGCGCGCGAAACGGACTCAACGAAACCAGCAGCTCGATCAACTCATTCAGATTCCGATTCTGTGCGGCGGAGATGGAAATCGCTTTCGCGTCCCTCCGCACCGACGCTTGATACGCTTCGAGATTCCGAGTCAACGCCTCAGCGGGGATCAGGTCCATTTTGTTTGCGGCAAGCACAAGGGAGGTCCGACGCGGGAGTTTGTTGAGCAGGAGTCCGATCTGCGCGTCCTCATCGGTCGGCTTGGCAGATCCGTCCACCAGCCAAAGGATCACATCCATGCCTTCGAGGGCTTCTTCGGCTTCGCGGTTTAAAAACGTACCGAGTTTGTGGCGTGCCTTGTGAATGCCGGGCGTATCGACGAACACGAGTTGATACTTGTCGCTGGTGAGAATCCCCAGTTGACGTTTGCGCGTGGTCTGCGGCTTCGGCGAGACAGCCGCGATCTTCTGCCCCAACAACGCGTTGACCAATGTGGACTTGCCCACATTCGGGCGGCCCACGATGGCGATGAATCCTGTGTGGAAATCGTTCATGGAATTCGCTCGTAAATGCGGATCTCTGGATTCGCTATCGCAACCTGCACTTGCGGCAAGTAGGAGGGCAGGGAATAGCTGAACTCGGCGATCATTTGATAATGATCGGTCTTGCCCGTCGCAAGTTGTTTGAAGAATTCACACTCATTCGGCAGTTGTTCGCAGACATACGGATCATCGAAACGGCTGGCGGTGAAACTATCCACGATCAGGTAATCGGTGCCGCGGTCGAGCAAACCTTCTTCAGCTTTGTTAAACTCATATGGCTTGTCGGTGGGGACGCCCGCATCGAGAGTTCCCATTTGAATGTGGAGCGGATAATTGTGTTCGCGCTCGAAGAATTCGCCATCGTAGGTTGGCGGGTAATTCGTATGTTCCAGCGACGTGCCGGGGCGGAGGGTTTTCATGAATTCAGTAGCGGGAATGCGCGCGTCGTTGATGAACAATAACGCGATGCTGACCATCCGCGCAAAAGAATACACCACAACCGCGCCAACGGTGAAGGCAACCGCGGTTGAGTACATCGGCTTTCCAAGCAATTTGATGCGTGTGTGTATCGCCGAAACCAAATATGCCGCGAGGATGGCGAGCATGGGCATGAACGTCAACAAGTAGCGCGGCTGGTAGTTGTACGAGATCATGATGGGCAGGTCGAGGAAGAAAATTCCGATCAGGAGGATTCCGAAGAAGCCCGCCTGCGAAGTTCGGTTCAACTCTTTCCGCCGCCACGCTTGTATCACAAGATAACCTGCCCAGAGCAGTGCGGCGATGAAAAGGATGTATAGCGCAGAACCGAGGGTTCCCTGCATCATCGGGAATTGACCGATGACCCCGCGCACACTGTCGTCGCGTTGACCCCACGTTGCCTGCCATTCGAGCGCGGTAAAGACTCTTTTAAAGAAATACGCCATCCACGTGAGGGCTTTCGGTGTACCGAGGGCAAAACCCAAAAAGGCGAGGATGCCGCTGATGAAGAGGGTCTCGCCGATCGTGAACCAGTCTTTTTTCAGGTTTCTAAACTGAACAAGAATATAGATAAGAAGAAGTGCGGGAATCAATCCGATTCCCGTATATTTGCTCGAAGCCGCCATGCCGACAGCGACGAACGATGCATACAACCATCCGCGCTGGTCCTTTCGAATATACGTGACCATACACAGCATGGACAAAGTGAGGAAGAAGACGGTGTAGGTGTCGTTGTGCGCGAAACGCCCGTTGAAAGATAATTCGCTGACGCAGAGCAGGAAGAGTCCGCTCAGGGCTGCGAGCGCAATGCTCCCTCCCGCGCGGCGGACGATCATGTACGTGAGGGGAATCGTCGCACCTGCCACAACAGCCGAAAGGACGCGCGAAGCGATGAGGATTTCTGCATTCGAGTATCCCAACGCGAGGATCACTTTCCCCAAGTAATACATCACATACTGCGGCAGGTCGGGGTAGTTGAAATTGATCTCGCTGAACTTCCACTCGCCGTGCAATGCCTTGATCGAACGGACGACGATCTCGTCCGGATGCCAGACGCTTGGCGCGCCCCACGAAATACCCGGCAAGGTGAAAGCAAGAAAAAGAATGAACAATCCCAACGGGATCATCCATTCTCGTTTTTCCATCCAGGTATTGTCTGGTTGTAAAGCCGTCATTTATTTTACGGTTGCCTCTTTCGGTTTGCGATTGACAACGATCAGGCTGACGATGATCAACACCGTCCCTGCGATGAGCTGCCACGAGAGTTGTTCATTGAGGAAAAGTACCCCAAGGATAATGCCGCCGACCGGAAAGAGATAGGTCACCAATGATGTGCGCGTGGGTCCGATCTCGTGGATCAGATACCAGAGCATGATGACCGCCAAACCCGAGCCGAGGATTCCCAGCCATAGAATCGCGATCCATGTAAGGGTCAGGGAGGGAAACCCGAAAGGCTTTTCGGTTAAAGGACCGACAGCCCACATAAAGAAGGTGGCTGTAATAAGCGGCATCGCGCCGCGTACGGTGCTTTGGACGTGTTGCGTTAATTTGCGCGCATAGACGGCGCTCCCCGCATAAAAGAGAGATGCGAGAATCACTGCGGCTTGCCCGATCGCTGAACTGTGCTCGCTGGCGAGCAAATCTTTGCTGAGAAGGACTACGGTCCCAGCAAAACCGATCAACAAGCCCAGCACTTTTTGCACGGTCATCCTGTCATCATGCAACAGGAAGTGTGCAATGAAGATCGTGAACAACGGAACCGTCGCGTTGAGAATGGCGGCGACAGCGGAATCTATCGTCTGTTCGCCCCACGAGATGAGGAAAATGGGAATGGCAAGGCTGGTCGGACCGAGAACCGCGAAAATACTCCATGTTTTCCAATCGCGGGGCCATTCCACTTTTTGATAGACGCCGATGGCGACAGCCGTGATCGCGCCGAACAACATACGAAAAGCGACCAAAGCCATGGGACCAATTTCCTGCACGCCGATCTTGATCCACAGAAATGACGAACTCCAGATCAAGCCGAGGGCGATGAAGACGAACCAGTGTTTGGGTTTCAATGAATCTCCTTAAGTTTTACGATGGAATTACGATGAACTCGAGGGGGGAAATATTACATGCCGCTGATATTTTATAAGGCTCAGCCCGCTCTTGCCGACCCGATTCTTGCCCTTTCTCAAGTAGTGGGGGCTTCAGTCGTTCTTTTCAAAAATAGCGACTGAAGTCGCCACTACAACTTATGCAATTACCGCGCCTTCCATTTGCAACAACCATTCCTTTGTTTTGAGTCCCTGCCCGCCGCCATAGCCGTGCAGTTTGCCGTCCATGCCGATCACGCGGTGACAGGGAATCACCAGCGGCATCGGGTTCATCGCGTTCGCTCCGCCAACCGCCCGATACGCGTGCGGACGGTTGATCTGTTGCGCAATGTCGAGATATGTCCGCGTTTCACCGTAAGGGATACGGAACACGGCTTGCAGGGCTTCGCGCTGGAACGGGGTGAAGAGAGTCCAATCGACGGGGATGGTGAACGCGCGACGCTTCCCATCGATGTATTCTGCCAGTTCCTTCGCGTACGGCTTGATCCGTTTCGCATCTTCCACGACGGGACGATTGAGCCGCGCCAGGTAGGAATCGAATTCACGTTGAGAGTCTGCCCACTCGACGGCGACCAAGCCGAAGTCCGAGGCGGCGATGCGGAAGTCCCCAAGGCGGGTCCCGTTTAGCTCGCCGATGTAGATCGGAGGCGTATCCGGTTTCTTTGCTTTCATGGAATCACCATCGAGACTCTAAATCTCGATGGTGATTATAGTCTCGATTCAGACTTCGGAAGTCTCAAAGACTTCCGAGGTCTTTTAATAATTCGTCGTGCGGTCGATCATGCCGCGTTCGCGGGCGATGTGGTCGCACCAGCGGAAGGTGAACACTGCGATCACGCCGAAGACAACGGTCAGCGCGAACAGAATGCCGAGCAGTTCACCGTTGGTGAACCGTGCCAGCGTCGGGAAGGCTTGCGCGACCTCGCCGATGAGCGAACGGCGCATGAGTTCGAGCCAGTAGGTGATGGGCATGGCAAAACCGACGGGGCGAAGCCATGCGGGTAATACTTCAAGCGGGAAGATCGCGCCGCTGAAGAGATACAACGCGCCCGCCACCGCCTCGCCGACGAAGAAGTTGTGTTGCGCCATCATCAGGGTAATGCTGGCTAAGATGAGTCCCATCATGGCGAGCATCGTGACTCCGATGAGAAGCGAAACAATGAACAATCCCCAATTGACTTCGGCGAGATTCAAAGGCAGGTTGAGGAACAACGCTCCCACTGTGATCGTGACGAGCACCGCCACCGTGCCGATGAGAAAACGCGAAACGCCGCGCCCCAGCCAGTAGAACGGAATGCTGATCGGTGCGATGTACATGTATTTGAGCGTTTTGTAATGCTCGCGGTCGTCGATCACCGCCCACGAGACTCCCGTCATCACCGCGCCGACGTAAATGTAGAACGCGTTGCCGAGGTAGATGTACGGGAAGAGCGGCGACTCGTAATCTCCATTTGTAATGATGCTGTACATCACGACGAGAATCGCCGCGGTCGCCAGCGGCTTGATGATGACGTAGATGGCGAACAGGAACGGGTCCGTCCAGTTGGACTCCACCTGCCAGCCGAGCCAGGTTGCCATGGTGAACGAACGGGATGTTTCAGAACGGTTCATGAATTCTCCATTTCATGTGTCATTGCGAGCGAGCGAAGCGAGCGTGGCAATCTCAAGTAATTTGCAAACATTTGGTAGGGTGAAAACACGAGATTGCTTCGTCGCCCTTCGGGCTCCTCGCAATGACACTAGCGACGACTCTCCGTAATCCTTCCCTCGCGGATCGCCAGTCTCTCCATGTAATCGAGCAGGAACTTGGCACCCGTGAGGAAGACAATGCATAACACGACCAACACGGTAATTTCGACGGTCACGTTCAGGAAACCGAGCGCGGCACCGGAGGGGAAGATCAACTGCCGCATCGCGTCCAACCCGAGCGTGAGCGGAATGAACGATGCCGCCGCGGCGACCCAGAAATTGAACGATTTGATCGGGAAGTAAAACCCCGAAACGAGATAGATCGGTTCCTGCGCGAGATTGGCGATGTGCCATGCCTCGCGGCTGAGCAGTAAAAACAACGACGCGCTCATCATGCCCATGCCGTACAACGCGGTCATGGCGAGCAGGAACACGGCGATCAATTGCGAGAAACTCGTCACCGTGAACTGCACGTTGAACAGGATTGTGCCAAGCGCAATGATCGCCACCGCGCGCAGCGCCGTCGCGACCATGCCGCCCACCGCCATGCCGAGCAAAACCGCCATCATTGAATTAGGCGCCATGATATAGAGCGCGAGGTTGCCCTGCTCCTTCTCCCAATACAATTGCGACGACATGCTCCACAACACGTTCATCCAGAACGCGGTCATCGCGCCGCCGACGACGACGAAGCCCACATACTCTTCGGGCGCGCCGATGGCGCGATAGACAAACACGTACGCCGAGACCGCCAGCATCGGCATAAAGATCTCGAAGAAGATCCACGACTTTTCGCGCTGCTGCCCGATGATGCGCGGATACGAGCGCGCGAGGATCGTCTTGATGAACAACCTCCAGCCCGAAACTTTTTCGGTGGAGGCGTACACGAGCGGCTCGTTCGCTTTCATTCCTCGCCTCCTTTTTCCACGTCTTCCATGCGGGCGCCGACCAGATCCATGAATACGTCTTCGAGCGTCGGCTCGCGTTTGGTGAGGCGCGTCACTTTGATATTCTTTTGCGTCAACACATTGATGACGCTTGCCAGCGCGGATTCTTCGGCAAGGATCAACTCTAACTTCGCTCCGCCGTCCGTTTCGGTCAGCGCGGCTTTCCGCACTTCGGGTTGCTCCTCCAACTTCGACGGACTCCACCCGTTGAGCGGGCTCGTCTCGATCTCGAAGATCGCGTCGCGCTGCAGTTTGCGTTTGAGGTTGGCGGGCGTATCGCAGGCTAACACTTTGCCCTTGTTGATGATCGCCACGCGGTCGCACAACTCTTCCGCTTCCACCATGTAATGCGTGGTGAGCAGAAGCGTGCGCGACTCATTCGCATCCAGCCAGCCGCGGATCAACTTGCGCACATCGCGCGACGCGCCGACATCAAGTCCCAAGGTCGGCTCGTCGAGGAACAGCACTTCGGGGTCGGTGAGGAATCCGCGCACGATGTTCATCTTCTGGCGTAAACCTGTCGAAAGATCAGATGATTTTGTGTGAATGCGGTCTTCGAGCCCGACCATCGTGAGCAGTTCGACGATTCGTTCATTGGCAACCTTTGAGTTCATGCCGTAAAACTGCGAGAACATCCACAGGTTTTCGCGCACGGTGAGCAGACCATAGCCGGAGGATTCTCCGCCGGAGACCATGTTGATGCGCGGACGGACGAGATGCGGCGTCTGGCTCACATCCTGACCGGCAACGCGCGCCCAGCCCGAAGTCGGGGCGAGAAGCGTGGTGAGAATCTTGATCAGGGTGGTTTTGCCCGCGCCATTCGGTCCGAGCAGCCCAAACAGTTCGCCGCGTTCGACGGTCAGGTTCACGCCTTCGAGCGCGACAAGTTCCTTGCGGATCTGGCTTTCCTTTTTGTTGCCGCGAATTTTGTACACGCGGCCCAGGTCTTGGGTTTCGATCGCGTTAGTAGACATTCTTCTCCCTTTTGTTCTGGAATTGCTGGAAAATTTGTTCTATTATATCGCGATTGTAGATTTCCCGTAGGGGCAGAACGAGGCGATCATGCGTAAAAATTTCTCGCAGGTTTTGCTGTGACCTTAGAAAATATGTCGGACAATCGTAGGGCAATCGTAGGTTTGGCGTCAAGCAGGTTTGACTCGCCTATGATAAATTTGACCGTGTAAGGTGATTTCTCTTCTCCTCCTTTCGTAGGGAACCGCGGTCGGCGTCCGCGGTTCTCGCACTTAAAGGGCAGGTATAATCTGCGTACACGAGTGCGTCGCACTCGTCTCCAAAACCCAAATTGGATTGGCAGACAAATCCGCCTATTGGTAGCGTCGTGCGTTTTTGGGTGCGACGCACCTTCACGAGGTAATAATGAGCGTTCAAATCACCATCATCGGTCTGGGTCAGGTGGGAAGTTCGATCGGGCTGGCTCTCGCGGGACAAAAAAACATCAAACGTGTGGGTCACGATAAGAATTATGAAGCCGCGCGTCTCGCACAAAAATTAGGCGCGGTAGACGATGTCAAGGTGAACCTGCCAGCCTCCGTGAGCGAAGCGCAGGTGGTCATCCTCAGCCTTCCTTTGAGCGAGATCCGCGATACCCTCGGATACATCGCCCAGGATTTGCAAGAAGGAACGGTTATTTTGGATACCGCTCCCGCCAAGGGGAAAATGGTCGAGTGGGTGAGCGAGATCCTCCCCCGCGAACGTTACTACGTGGGGCTTGCTCCGGCCGCGGGGACCGCCTATTTACACGGCATGGAAGTCGGTGTCCACTCTGCCCATGCCGACCTCTTCAAGAACGGACTCTTCCTCATCAATGCGCCGACCGGCACGCCCGGCCCAGCGCTCGACCTCGCCAGCAATCTGGTGAGCCTTCTCGGCGCGGAGGTGCTGTTCACCGACGCGGTCGAAGCGGACGGCTTGCTTGCTTCCACACATCTCCTGCCGCAACTGGTAGGCGCGGCATTGCTCGATTCAACGGTCAACCAGCCGAGTTGGAGGGAAGGGCGCCGTATCGCCGCCCGACCGTACGCGGCGGTGACCGCGGCGATGACGTATCACGATGAACCGAAATCGCTGGGAGACGCGGCGCTCGCGAATCGCGGGAATACCGTCCGCGTGCTGGATGGATTGATCGCCTCCCTGCAAAACCTGCGCGAACGGATCGCCGAAGCCGATGGAGAGGGTGTGAGCGAGTATCTCGAAGCCGCGGCGAAAGCGCGCGATCGCTGGATCAACGAACGTTCCAAAGCGGAATGGGAAACGGCGAGCCAGTCAAAACAAAATGCCCTATCATTCGGAGATCGGTTGAGTCAGATGTTCGTGGGCAACCTGTTCGGACGCGATAAAAAACGAAAGTGACCGCCTGTTACTGTTACATTGTGCGATGCTCGGATGGAACGTTTTACACCGGCTGGGCGCTTGACCCTGAAAAGCGCGTTGCCGTTCACAACCAGGGGCGCGGTGCGAAATACACGCGTATGCGGCTGCCTGTGAAGTTGGTTTACGTTGAAGAACAGCCGGACCGAACCTCCGCCATGAAGCGCGAACGCGCCATCAAGAAGATGAAGAGGGAAGAAAAAAAGAAGTTGATCGGTGCAAATCGGTATACACGGAAACACGTACACAGGTAAACACGGGATGAACAAAAAAGGCTGGAGAGTCGCAACCTCCAGCCTTTTCACGTGTCTACCTTGTCTAACTTGTGTATGTTATTCCGTAAACAACGGCAGGTGACCCAGCGCGATGATGTGCATCCACTGCGCGCGGTCGCCTTCGGTGAAGATCGCCGCCTCCGCCTGCACGGTGGCGCCGGCTTTGTCGAGCACCATCCTCATTCCTTGCAGGGTGGAGCCGGTGCTGATCACATCGTCCACGATGACAACCTTCTTGCCTTTCATCATCTCGCGGTCTTTTTCATCGAGGATCAACGTCTGCGGTTGACCGGTGGTGATGGACAAGGTCTCCGCTTTGAGCGCGTCGCCCATGTACGGTTTATAGGTTTTGCGCAGGATCACGTAGGGCTTTTTGGTTTCGACCGATAACGCGTGCGCCAGCGGAATGGACTTCGCCTCCGCGGTCACCAGCACATCGTAATTCACTTCCTTCAATTTCACAGCCAGTTCCTTCGCGCACGCCTGAACGAGTTCGGTATCGCCCAGAATGTTCAGGATGGCGATCTTCAAGCCGGGCTTGATCTCGAACAACCGCAGGTCGCGTTTCAACCCTGCGATTTCGACTGCGTACGTTTCGTATTTGGACATGTCCGATTCTCCTCAAATCAAAATCGTTCGTAGTTTATCACGATTCATTTATAATGTTCATCGTTCTCCAGTCTCCAGTCTCCAATCTCTACTTGCTACTCTCTATTCTCTACTTCTCCAATTCTCTTCCCTTCCTCAATTACCATTTACCCATTACCGCTATGCTCCCCAACCTGCAACTCAACGACCACCTCCGGCTGCGAAAGCAACATCCGTGCGGTTCCTACGAATGGACGGTCACGCGTCTCGGCGCGGACATTGGGCTGGAATGCAAAGGCTGCGGCCGCCGCGTCATGCTTACCCGTCGAGAATTGAACCGCCGCCTCAAAATGAATCTCACCCGACATGAAGAACAAAAAAAGAATTCAACCGCGTAAGCCCCACATCGTCTTCTACTTTTCCGACACCGGCGGCGGACATCGTTCCGCGGCGGAAGCCATCATCGAAGCCTTGCAACTGGAATACCGCCGCGCGGTCACCACCGAAATGGTGGACTTTTTCAAGGACTACGCGCCGCCTCCCTTCAAGTACGCCCCAGATGTGTATCCGTATCTCGTCAAAGCGCCTCAATTATGGAGCGCGAGTTTCTACGCCACCGATGGACGCGCCCGCGCCCGCGTCATCACCACGACCATGTGGCCCCTCGTGCGCCAGTCGGCGCGTGCGCTCGTGAAAAGTTATCCTGCCGATCTGATCGTCACCGTCCACCCGCTCGCGAACACATTTGCCCTGCGCGCGCTGGGCAGAGATCGCCCGCCGTTCATCAATGTAGTCACAGACATGGTGACCACGCACGCACTCTGGTTCGATAAGCGTGCCGACCTGATCCTCGTGCCGACGAAACAGGCGCGCGAAAACGCAATCCGATTCAATATGCCGCCTGAAAAAGTTCGTGTGGTGGGTCTCCCGGTAGCAGATAAATATTGCAAACCGCACGGGAGGAAAAGCATATTACGGAAAAAACTCGGCTGGCCCCTCGACAAACCCATCGTGTTACTCGTCGGCGGCGGCGAGGGGATGGGTCCTCTTGCGAAGACCGCGCGTGAGATAGACGCTTCAGGCTTGGACGTGGGGCTGGTCATCGTGTGCGGGCGGAATCGCCACTTGAAAGAATCGCTCGAAGCCGAAACATGGGAGAACCCCACCCGCATCTACGGCTTCACGCGCGACATGCCGGATTTCATGCGCGCCGCGGATTTCATCGTGACAAAAGCCGGACCCGGCACGATTGCTGAGGCGCTTAACGCACATTTACCGATCATTTTATATTCCAAACTGCCGGGGCAGGAGGATGGCAACGTGACCTTCGTAGAGAAAGAAGGTGCAGGGGTGTGGGCGCCAAAACCGCAGGATGTCGTCCGCGCGCTCACGCGTTGGATCATGCGGCCTGCAGAGCGGCAACAGGTGATCGAAAATTGTCGCCGCGCTGGCAAGCCCGAAGCCGCGCGGGTGATTGCGAGAATAATCGGGAGGATGTTGGGGATAGAGAAAGTAAACAAGTAAACAAGGAAACACAGAGAGATGTGTACCTGTTTACCTGTCTCCGTGTCCACCTCCCTCACGGTATAATCCCCTCGATGCTTGCCCTTGATTCGCACACAATCGCAGTGAAAAGCCACAGCCCCGAACGGACGCGTCAACTTGGTAAACATCTGGGCAACGCGTTGCAAACCGGCGATGTGATCTGCTTGCAGGGCGATCTCGGCGCGGGAAAAACGACTTTCGTGCAGGGTATCGCGCAGGGATGGGGTTCGCTCGACTCGGTTTCCAGCCCGACATTTATCTTGGTCAACGTGTATCGCCGCGTGGATGGAGGTAGGGGCGGGGTCACCCAACCCCTGCTCTTTCACATGGACGCGTACCGACTCGACTCCACGCCCGAAGCCGAAGAACTCGACCTCGACTCGATGCTCGCGGAAGGCGCGCTGATCATCGAATGGCCCGAGCGGATGCGCGGTCTTGTCCCCGCCGAAAGATTGTGGATAGAGTTTACTCACGCAGGCGAAGAAGAACGCGAATTGAAATTCACCGCACGCGGCAAACGGTATGAAGACTTGCTCGAATTGATTCGCGGAGGTCAGTGATGCTGCTGGCTGTGGACACCTCCAATGAGTGGCTAGGGCTTGCAGTGTACGACGGCAAACAAGTCGTCGGCGAGCGCGCGTGGCGGAGCAGTCAACATCACACGGTTGAACTTGCCCCGGCGATTCAAGAGCTGCTGAATCGTAATGGCATGAGGATGGATAACCTCACTTCTTTAGGCGTTGCGATTGGTCCCGGCTCGTTCACAAGTCTGCGGGTTGGGCTTGCGTTGGCGAAGGGACTAGCCTTCGCACGCGGGGTTCCTCTCATTGGAATTCCGACTCTCGATATTCTGGCTCACGCGCAACCGGTGAGCGAACTTCCGCTGGCGGTTGCCATCCACGCCGGGCGCGGACGGTACGCGTTGGGCTGGTATAAAAATATCCGAGGAGTGTGGCAGGCTGAGGGTCCGGCAAGAGTCGTGTCAGCCGAGGCGTTGAATGACGAAGTGCAGAGTCCATCGCTGGTGTGCGGCGAGTTCACGGACGAAGTTCGTCAAACGCTCGGTGAAAATAAAAACGCGCAGTTGACCTCACCTGAAGATTCACAACGCAAGCCCGCGATGCTTGCGCAATTGGCGTGGGCGCGTTTTCAAAACGGCGATGTGGATGAGATCGCGTCGCTCGCGCCGATCTATTTGCATACCGCCGCGCCGATTGAAACATGATACGGACTCTGCCGCGAATTACGCGAATTTCACGAATTTTTCGCGCTTCTTCGCGCGAAGCGATTCGCGGTTAAGGTTTCGATACACGATGAACATCCGCCGTATGACTCTCGACGACCTCGCGCAGGTGATCGAGATTGATCAAGCCTCGTTCAGTTTGCCGTGGCCCGAACGTTCGTTTCGTTTCGAGATCACGGATAACCCCGCCTCGCGCGCGTGGGTTGCTGAATGGGATGGAAAGATCGTCGGCATGATCGTGGCATGGCTGCTCGTGGACGAGGCGCACATCGCGACGATTGCCACACACCCGGAGTTTCGCCGTCGGGGAATCGCGAGCCGGTTGTTGATCCATGCGTTGGAATATATGAGGAGCGAAGGTGCGCGGACTTCGGTGCTGGAGGTGCGCGAGAGCAACATTTCTGCGCAGGAGATGTATCGAAAATTCGGTTTTGAAGAATCGGGACGCCGACCGCATTACTACAAAGACAACAGTGAAGATGCGATTCTCATGTCGTTACATACGTTGGAAGGTTTGAAGGTTGAAAGTCAAACGTCGAAGGATTGACCTTCAACCTGTAACTTTAAACCGTTTTGGAGAACTTATGACCGCCGAAGAAACCCTCGCCCAGATCGCCAAAGAAGTGACCGTGTGCACGAACTGCGCCTTGCATCACTCGCGCAAGAAATCAGTCCCCGGCGAGGGACCCGCCACTGCCGAGATCATGTTCATCGGCGAGGGACCCGGCTTCCACGAAAACGAGCAGGGGCGTCCGTTCGTGGGCGCGGCGGGAAAATTCCTCGATCAACTGCTCGCACAGGCAGGCGTGACGCGCGCGGATGTGTGGATCGGCAACGTGGTAAAATGCCGTCCCCCGGAAAACCGCGATCCATTGCCCGAGGAACTTGCCGCGTGCAACGAATATCTCGAACGGCAGATCCAAACCATCAACCCGAGCATCATCGTAACGCTGGGCAGATATTCGATGAACAAATTTTTCCCCGGCGCGAAGATCAGCGCGGTGCACGGGCAGATGCGCAAGGTCGGCGAGCGTTACGTGATCGCGATGTTCCATCCCGCGGCGGCGCTGCATCAAGGCGCGCTCAAACCCGCCATCCTTGCCGATTTTGCAAAGTTACCAGAGTTGCTCAAGCAAGCACGCGCCGGGTTGGGAAAATCTGCGCCCGTGAAGAAAGTGGAAGAGAAGCAAGAGGATGACCCGAAGCAGTTGAGTTTGTTTTGACCTCACCCGGGAGTCGAGGAAGAATGTTGAAAAAGAATTTGATTCAAAAATTGAGAAATAAAGAAGCCCGCGTTGCAATTCTAGGACTCGGCTACGTGGGACTGCCCCTCGCGGTCGTGTTCGCCGAGGCGGGATTCACAGTGACGGGGATCGATCCGGACTCAGGGAAGGTCGATTCGCTAAAGAAGGGCGTTTCCTACATCCCCGACGTGAAGAGCGAGTCGGTGGAAAAGTTGGTGAAGTCTGGGCATCTTGCCGCGACAACGGATTTCTCTGTGTTGAAAGGCATTGACGCGGTGAGCATTTGTGTGCCGACTCCCCTCCGTCAGACGGGCGACCCGGACATGTCGTTCATCATCTCCGCCGCGGACGAGTTGTCGAAGTACATGCACAAGCGAATGGTTGTGGTCCTGCAATCCACAACCTATCCCGGCACGACGCGTGAATTACTTCTACCAAAACTCGGCAACGAGAATGGACTCAAAGTCGGCGAAGATTGGTTCCTTGCCTTTTCTCCCGAGCGGGTTGACCCCGGGCGCGAGGATTTCACCACAAAGAACACGCCCAAGGTAATGGGCGGCATCACCGAAGCGTGCGGCGAAGTGGCTACGGCTTGGTATGAGCAAGCGATCGATGTTGTGCATCGCGTGTCCTCTACCGAAGCAGCCGAGATGGCGAAACTGCTCGAAAATACCTTCCGCATGATCAACATCGGGCTGGTCAACGAACTGGCGATGATGTGCGAACGCCTCGGCGTGGACGTGTGGGAAGTCATTGACGCGGCGGCGACCAAGCCGTTCGGCTTTATGAAATTCACGCCGGGACCGGGCTTGGGCGGTCATTGCATTCCGATCGATCCGCTGTACCTTTCGTGGAAGATGAAATCGTTCAACTACAACGCGCGCTTCATCGAACTGGCGTCCGAGATCAACACCAATATGCCTCGGTACGTAGTTGAACGCATCATGGACGCGCTCAATGACAAAAGCAAAGCGTTGAAGGGATCGAAGGTCCTCATTCTTGGAGTTGCGTACAAGCCCGATATAGATGATGTGCGCGAATCACCGGCGCTGGATGTGATCGGCTTATTGCAAAATAAAGGCGCGAAAGTTGCGTATCACGACCCGTATATTCCCCACATCCATCACGAGACCGAAGGCTGGCACATGGACAGCGTGAAAGATATGATGAAGGCGGTAAAGGAGTCAGATGCAGTAGTCATCATCACAAATCACAAAGCGTATGATTATGAAGCGATTGTCAACTCTGCAAAGTTCGTGTTTGATAGTCGCAATGCGACGCGGAAAGTTGCGAAAGATAACGAGAAGGTTGTCAGACTATAAATACATCGGTGGTTGAGTAGCCGCGAAGCGGCGTATCGAAAACACCAGTTCGATTCGAAACATTCATTGCACAGGTTACTTGTGGTCTCGATACGACGGCGGAACAAACACCACCGTCTACTCGACCACCATGAAAATGAAAACAGGATTTAAATGGCAAACTACTTAATCACAGGCGCGGCGGGATTCATCGCTGCGCGCACAGCGGAATTATTGCTCACCGATGGTCATACCGTTGTTGGCGTGGACAACATGAACGACGCGTACGATCCGCGTATGAAAGAATATCGCCTGAAAAGATTGCAGGCGATGAAGGGATTCACCTTCCACAAACTGGATGTGGCGGACAAATCCATTATCGAACGATTCAAAAATGAAGGATTCGATGCGGTGATCAATCTCGCGGCGCGGGCAGGCGTGCGTTACAGCGTGGATAACCCGTGGGTATTCGTCGAGACGAACATGATCGGCACGTTGAACATGCTCGAGTTGTGCAAGCAGAACGGCGTCAAAAAATTCGTGGTTGCATCCACCTCGAGCATCTACGGCGAAGACCCGCCGTATCCGACTCCCGAATCCGCCTCCAGCAGTGAACCGCTCCAGCCGTACGCGGCAAGCAAAAAGGGGGCAGAGGCGATGTGTCACGCATATCATCATCTCTACGGGATCGACGTCAGCATTCTGCGCTATTTCACCGTCTACGGTCCTGCGGGCAGACCCGACCTCGCACACTTGCGATTCGTGCAATGGATCAGCGAAGGCAAGCCCGTGCGCGTGAACGGCGACGGGACGCAATCGCGCGGCTTCACGTACATTGACGACATCGCGCGCGGCACGATCCTTGCGCTGAAGCCGCTTGGGTTCGAGATCATCAACCTCGGTGGACATGAAGTCATCACGATCAATGACTTGATCAAAATCATGGAAGATGTGATCGGCAAGAAAGCGGTCGTGCAATACGGTCCGCCCAACCCGGCGGATATGTTCACAAATCAAGCGGATGTGACGAAGGCGGGTGAATTACTCGGCTGGGAAGCGCAGTTCGATATGCGCGCAGGCGTCGAGAAATTGGTGGAATGGTACAACGCCGAGCGCGAGTGGGCGAAGAAAATACTAACGCCGTGATGCACACAGTACGCAATACGCAGCATCTCGACTGCGTATCGCGTACTGTGTATTCTTAACGATGTTTCAAAAATTTTCCTCCAGCCTCCGCGAAGATAGCCTCTTTCGCCGCGTGGTCAACAACAGCCTCCACCTTTTCAGCAACAATACGATTGCTTTGGCATTGAGCGTCCTTCAAGGCGCGCTGGTGACGCGTCTGCTCGGACCGTCGGGCTTTGGTCTGCTCGGCATCATAATGTTCTACGCCTCCACGGTGAACAGCCTTTTTTCGTTCCGCATGGGCGAATTGGTCGTACGGTACGGCGGGGAATATCTCGAAAAGGGAGAGAAAGATAAAGCCTCCGCATTGATAAAAGCGGCAGCGCTGACCGAATTGCTCGTTTCGAGCCTTGCCTTCATCATCGTCGCGGTCACAGCGTATTGGGCGGAAGCGAACATCGCAAAAACATCGGGCATCGCATGGATGTTCACCGTCTACGCGATCGGTTTACTTGCCAACTTCAACACGGAAACCTCCATTGGTATCCTGCAAGTCACAGATAGAATTAAATTACAAGGCAGGGTCAATCTCCTGCAAAGCATCGTCACGACAATCGTCATTGTTGCCGCGTTTCTCGCGAACGGCACGCTTCAAACGATTTTGTTTGCCTATCTCCTGAGCAAAACGATTCTCGGTCTTGGAATGTTCATCGCCGCACAAATACAGTTGAATCGCGTGTTGGGTCGCGGCTGGCGGCGCGAATCGTTTTCAGCCATCGCCTCATGGCGCGAGTTGATTCGTTTCGCGGTCAGTTCCAACGTCAGCGCGACGATCATCAAGATCTTCCGCGAGAGTGAAATCTTGTGGGTGGGCTTTTTCCTCTCCGCAACCGCGGCGGGATATTACCGCGTGGCGTACACGCTGGTCGGTTTCCTCGCCATCGTCACCGACCCATTGATCGCAAGCACGTTCCCTGAGATCAATCGATTGGTTGTGCAAAGCGCGTGGACGCGGCTCAAGGATTTTCTGCGCAAGGTCACGTCGCTTTCGTTCGCCTACAACGTTGCCATCGCCATCGGCTTCGTGTTGCTCGGTCAGTGGATGATTCGAATTTACAGCAACGAAACATTTCTCCCCGCCTATCCTGCGCTGATCGCGCTCGTTATCGGTCTCGCGTTCAATTACACACTGTTTTGGAATCGTCCGTTGTTGCTTTCGCTTGGTTTGCCTGAGTTCCCCATCAAGGTCACGCTCGTCGTCGGGCTCATCAAGATCGCGCTGGCGTTCGTGCTCGTGCCGCGATACGGCATCGTCGCGGCAGGCGCGTTGTTGTCGTTTTATTATGTCGCGTCGGTAGGGATCATGGCATGGCGCGGTGTAAATGAAATCGTAGGGGCGGATCGCGATCCGCCCCTACGCGACAAATTATGAAAATTGCGCTGATAACAAATTCCCGCATTCCATCCCTCACCGCCAATTCGATTCAAGGGATGAAGGTGGCGCAGGCGTTGATGCAACTCGGACACGACGTGCGGATGTTCGCGCCGCGCGAGGCTCAACCTGTTGCGCCCGAATTACTAATTACTCATTACGGATTACGCCTCGCTCCGCCATTACAACTGCTCCCCTCCATCAAGAGACTCAAACGCGTCGACTTCGTCATCCATGCCCAGCGCGCCGCGCAAAAATTCGGCGCAGAATTAATTTACACATGGCTTCCTCAGTCCGCCGCGCTGGGGTTGTGGGTGAAATATCCCGTCGTCCTTGAAATGCATGGAGATGTGGTCGGGCGTTTGTTTGGCTGGTGGCTTCGTCAGTTTTGGCGCGCCCCCGGTCGCAAGCGGATGACGGTCACCAATCGGGCGTTGGGAAAGGCATTGGAGAGGTCAGCAGGTATCCCCTTTGAAAATGAAGCGGTGGTCGTCGCCCCGAACGGAGTCGAACTGGAGCGATACGAAGATCTGCCGAGTCCAGCTGAGGCGCGGCGTCAATTGAATCTGCCCGAGGGACTCACCGTTGGGTTCACGGGTCATATTTACGCGGGGCGCGGCGCAGACTTGATGTTCGAGTTGGCAAAACAAATATCTCACGTGAATTTTCTGTGGGTCGGCGGCACGCCCGAACTCGTGTCGTTTTGGAAATCGAAGTTGGCGGAGGAGCGTGTTGCAAATGTAACGATGACCGGCTTCGTGGAGCACAGCCGCATCCCGCTCTACCAAGCCGCGGCGGATGTTCTGCTCATGCCGTATTCGCGTTCGATTTCGGCTTCGAGCGGACAGGAAATTGCCGAAGTGATCAACCCAATGAAGATGTTCGAATACATGGCGGCAGGACGCGGAATCGTTTGTGCGGATATTTCTGTGATTAGAGAAATATTGAATGAAAAGAATGCGGTCTTTTGTAAAGCAGGGGAGACTGGCGACTGGAGACTTGCAATTGAGGCGTTGCTTGCGGATGAATCGCGCAGGCTCACGTTGGGCGCGCAGGCGAGAAAAGATGTGGAGCAGTTTTCGTGGGTGAGGAGGGAGGAGAGGGTGTTGAGAGGCTTCGGTGGTTGATTAGCCCCGAGTGATAACCGAGGGGCGTATCGAAACCACCACCGTTGAATGTTTTCGCGGGTAACGAGGAAAGATCAAAGGACCATCGAGGTCAATGGAAGTCAGACACTTAAGTGGGAGAAGTATGGTGATCAATGTTCTTCGATACAAAGGGAAGCGCAATCACCGTAGAAGGAATAATGGCTCTATGAACAATGTGGATGCGCTCTGGGACGCGCGCGATACATGAGGATTTTCCTTTTCTCGGGGTAAAATACTTTCAACTTATTTCAGGAGCAACTAGCTATGGGCGTGATGATGCAAGCCTTCTACTGGGACTGTCCGCGATTGGACAACAAAGAATTCCAATGGTGGAACTATGTACGCGAGCAAATCCCTGCATTAGCGAAAACCGGATTCACGTCGTTGTGGCTTCCGCCCGCGCACAAAGCCGCGAACCTCGCGGGTCCTTCGATGGGCTACGACCCGTACGATTACTACGACCTCGGCGAGTTCGATCAAAAGGGAGGCATCCCCACGTGGTTCGGCACGCGCGCCGAGTTGGAATCCCTCATCCAAGCCGCGCACAGCCACAAGTTGAGCGTGATCGCGGACATGGTCTTCAATCACAACTCCGGGGCGGACGCGCAGGAGTTGAATCCGATCCTCAACCAGATGCGCTGGACGCTGTTCACCCCGAAGAGCGGAAAGTTCCCTCGTAACTGGAAATGTTTCCACCCGAGCAAATACGAATCGTGGGACGAGATGACCTTCGGCGACATGCCCGACCTCTCGCATCGCAACCCGTACGTGTTCAACGAACTCATCAACCTCGCGCGCTGGCTCATCGAAGAGATTCATTTTGACGGCTTCCGCTACGATTTCGTGAAGGGCTTCAACGCCGCCACGATCCAAGCGATGCAGGAGTATCGCTACATGCGCGACGGGAATTATTTCGCGCCGTACGGCGTCGCGGAATATTGGGATTCGACCACCAACACCATCAACTGGATCAACTCGGCGAACTTTTCCAACTCAAACCCGGTGGATGCGTTCGATTTCCCCCAGCGCGAAATGCTCAAGGCGCTGTGCGACTCATACGGTTTTAGTTTGAAGAATCTCACCACGTGGGATACGGTTCTGCGAAGACAACAACAAAGCGCGGTCACATTTGTCGAGAACCACGACTTGCGCGACGAGGGGAGACCCATCGTCAACGATAAACTGCTGGCGTATTCCTACATCCTCACGCATGAAGGCTATCCGTGCGTGTTCTGGCACGATTATTTCAATTTGAATCTCGCGCTCAGCGATACCCAGAACGGCATCGCCGCGCTCGTCACCGCGCACGAAAAATACGCGGGCGGCGGCACGGATGTGTTGTACGTGGACGACAACCTCTACATCATGCAGCGCACGGGCTACGAAGACAAGCGCGGACTCGTCTACGTGCTCAACAATCGCGGCGACAACTGGAACGGGCGACTGGTCACCACCAAGTGGACGAACGCTTCATTCCAACCTGTGGCTTGGTGGTCCAAAAGCGACATGGCGCGCCCCATCAACCAATCCACCGACCGCGACGGCCGCGCCCAGTTCTACGCCCCGCCGCGCGGCTACGCGGTGTATGCGCTGAAGTAAAATTCGCAGGAAATAAATTGTGAGGAGAAACTGATGGCTCAAACTGCTTCACCTTCCGGCGCTGGCAAAACGAACACAAATCCTTTGCTTCGCGCCCTGTTGGGATTGTTATTGCTCCTGCCCGCATGTGGTTTGTGTTCGATCAACTTGATTCCTTTGACGTTAGAAACATTCACCAGCAGTTTACAGAAAATATCCTTCTCCGGGGATGGCGAATTCGTCGGCATGGAAAACTTCGAAAGGCTGGTGGGATACCGCAGTTTTTCCTCTGTGCTTGAGTTTTCGTTCTCCATGATCGTCGTCCATTTTCTGGCGGTAGCCGTCATCCCGCTTTTGCTGGCATTTCTGGTCAACACACTCGGCAAGAAACTGAGCCTCGGGGTTCGACTATTCTTTACCCTGCCGCTCACCTTTTTTGGACCAGCCCTTATGATGTATAGCCCCTTCTACTTGCGTTCGCTGTGGGAGACAGACTCACCGGAGAGTCCCTATCTCCTCATAGTTGGACTGATGGGTTTAGCGGTTGCCTGCGCGGTAGGGCTGATCGTCTATTCGGCGATCCTGCGCGGTCGGAAAGATTCAGAAGCGGGGGGAAAATCCGCCCTGCCAGCATTCATTATCACCTGGCTGGTTATGCAACTAGCAACCACGGCTTATGTTTTCCAATCGTACAACTCGTTGTCCGGTTTTCTGGTAACTGTTCCCGCTAGTTTCCTGATCAGCCGCGCCAGCCTGCTTGAGCTTGGCGAGATATTCGCTTTTTCCACATTGATCCTGCTTTTTGCCGCGCTGCTTGGCATCGCAGCAACGCTATTGATCGTTCTAGGCAGGGTGCAATTGAAGCTTGAGACTCAAGATGAAACGACCGCTCCGCCCGCCCGCGGATCGATCACAACCCTCGGCTGGGTTGCGCTCGTCATCGGCGGCATTGCCGTATTTCTTGCCGCGGTATTGCCATGGTTCCTCGCCATAGTCAAGTCAATCACCTCGCTGGAAGAAGGTCTCTCCGGCTTATCGATTCTTAACATCTGGATAAACTCGCTCTTGCCGCCTTTATTGATCATCCTCTTCCTCCAGTTGCCTGTTGCATACTTCGGCGCCCTCGGCATCGGCGCGGTGCGTCCGTTTGGCAGGCACAGTCGTTGGCTTCTTCTGCTTTTCAGCCCATGGTTATTTGTCACATCCCTGCCGGTTGCATTTGCGGCATTTATTAACCTGCGCAATGCTGAATTGCTGGATAGCATCTTGATATTGATGCCGCCCCTGCTCCTGAATGTGCCGATGCTTTTCATTCTGACCCTCTTCTTTATGGGGCAGGAACCCAAATGGCGGGAAGCGCGTGCGGAAGGGGCAACTTCCATGAACGCATTATTCAAAAAGTTGATCATCCCTTCCCTGCCTCTGGCTGGGTTCATAGCGGCGTTAACGCTTCTCGCCGCGGCGCGGGAATTGGTCATGACCAATTTCCTCGGATCTAACAGTGAACAGTTCACTGCCGCCCATGCGATTTCTATGTTCACCCGTATCGGATACGGTGGATCTACAGCCCTGGTCATCATCCTGTTCGGTCTGCCCATATCCCTGATCTTTTTCGCGATCTTTGCCGCGTTGCAGGCTAAATATTTGAACCGGCTTGTTCTTACGCGTGAGCAGGCTGCGACCGAGCAAAAGAAAGAGGAACTAGAGCCGATTACTTCATGACCGACATCCACGAACAACTTTGTTCTTTGCTGGATGCCGAAGGCGCGACCTACCACGTCGTCGAACATGAACCCGAAGGACGGACGGAGTCCATCGCCGCGATTCGCGGCAACCGTATCGAACAATCCATCAAATCGATCGTGGTGCAGGTGCGGTTGAGTAAAAAGGAAAATATCTACTGCCTTGCCAATGTCCCCGGTGATTGCCGCGTGGACTTGGACGGAATCAAGCGTCATTTCGATGCGAAAGGGGTCGGCATGGCGCCGCGTGAAAAAGCCGAAGCGTTGACCGGGTGCGTCATCGGGGCGATTCCCCCTTTCACATTCAGCGACCAACTCCACTTGCTGGTTGATCCGCTGGTTCAGGAAAACGCCGAGGTCGTATTCAACGCCGGTCGTCTGGATCGCTCCATCTTCATGAACTTCGACGATTACATCCGCATCGCCAAGCCGCAACTGGTACCAATCGCCCAACGCGGATAACCCATTTCCCTTGTAGAATTGCATATCATCGTTCGTCCCGCAGTTGAACTGCGGGACGAACATAATCTCACGGAGGCTCAACGTGGACAACTACGAAAAGAACGTGGATAAGGCATTGAACGCAGTTGATAAAGTCGGTGGCGTCGCCAATCGCCTGCAACTCGGTTGTTGGATCGTTTTCGCCAACCTGTTCTTTGCGGGGTTTTGTTTGTGGGGGGTCTACGCGGGATACGTCAGTTGGCAATTGGACCAGAACGGCGAAACAACGACCGGCATCGTGACCAACCTTGAAGAAAGCAACGACGGCGATGGTGGTTGCTGCGTTTACTCACCGGTCATCGAGTTTGAAGCGAATGGGCAAACGTATTCGTTTGAAGGCGATACCGCCTCCTACCCGCCTGCGTATGATGTGGGCGAAGAAGTTTCGGTGTTGTACGATCCCGCCGACCCGGACACCGCGCAGATCAACAAGTGGACCGAGCGCTGGCTGATGCCGGTCATTCTCGTTCCGGCGATGATCTTCGCGGCATTGCTTGTCAATTTTTTCCTCATCCGCGCCTTCTGGCGGAACGAGGAGATCGAAGAATAAATCCCAGAGACAGATTCCAGAAACTATATCTCTATTTTTCAGCCAGCCCGGTCTTTGGTTGTAGAATGCGGCTACTTGCAAAAAGGAGCCGACCTTGACAACCTTACCCAACTACAAACATTTCGACGGTATCCACTACGAGACCGGCAGTGTGCACAACGCGCTGGCGTATCAGGGCGTAAAAATGCCGCACACCAAGTCCGCGCCGAGTGAAGCACTTCTACTTGGTCTGAGCGGCGGCATCACGTTCGGATATTTCAGTTTCGCATACAAAGGCTTTGACCCGCACGTGGCGCTTCTCACGCGCAACACGTTCAAACCGTTCGAGACGATGCTCAACCGACTCGGTGCGGTTCAGAATCTCAAGCAGACGACTGACTCGGCGAAAGCCGAAAAGAATCTCCTCGACGCGCTGGAAAGCGGACAACCCGCGCTCGTGTGGGCGAATCGGATGGAAATGAAGTACTCCACCTATGATGGCTCACTCGGACCTGACATGTACGAGATGATTCCTGTTGTGGTCTATGGCGTGGATAAAGGATATGTTCATATCGCCGACCAATCGCGTGCGGCGTTGAAAGTTTCTGTCAAGGATTTCACCAAAGCGCGGGCGCGCGTCAAAAAAGAAAAATTCCGCATGATGACGATCACCGTCCCCGCGTTCGACAAACTCGCGCAGAACGTGGATGCGGCGATTCGCGCCAGCGTCAAGTCATTTTTTACGTCGCCGATCAAAGGGTATGCCTCGAATTTTGGTTTCGCCGCCTATCAGCGCTGGGCAGATATTTTGTTCAACGACAAGGACAAGCAAAGTTGGAACAAGATTTTTCCGGCAGGCCGCAGCATGTTCGCGGGACTGATCTCCTCGTTCGAGCGCATCGAACTCTTCGGCACCGGCGGACACGCCTCACGCCCGATGTTTGCCGACTTTTTGGATGAAGCCTCCGCCATCCTCGGCAGACCCGCTCTTCGAGACGCTTCGAAACACTTCCGTGCGGTTGCCCCCGCCTGGGAGGCGTTGTGCCTCGCCCTTCTGCCCGATTCGATCGCCCTATTCAAGGAGGCGCGCCAGTTGCTCATCCAGAAACGCGACGCGTTCCTCGAAAAGGGAGCCGGCGCATCTGCCGAGATCAGGAAGATTCACGCGCGGCTCGAGAAAATCCGCGCTTCGATGGAAAAGAAATTCCCTTTCGTTGGCGAAAAGGAAATCCGTTTCAAAGAAAACCTGCGCGATCACATTTTGCAGGTGTATGACCTCGAGCATAAAGCCGTCACCGCGCTCGATCAGGCGATGCGATAACTAACCATCTGTCATTGCGAGCGAAGCGAAGCAATCCCCAACACATTGAGGAGATTGCTTCGTCGCCCTTCGGGCACCTCGCAATGACAGCAAAACTTTTCGGCTACAATTGCCGCATGACGACCTTCACCCTCCCGGCAAAACGACCGTTCAATTTTCAATCTGTCGTTGACTCGCATGGCTGGCGTCAACTTGCGCCGTTTCGCTTTGACGACGCAACCTCCACGTTGTTTTATGTGGATTATTTGAAATCAAATCGAGTCATCGAATATCGAATCTCGGGGACTCGCGAGGGCTTGAACGTCGAAACCGAGAAACTCACCAAACTCGAACAAACCGAAGCGACCGAAAAAATCACATGGATGTTCGGTCTCGACATGGAATTTTCGGACTTCTACGCCGCCACAGGCGCTGAACCAAAACTGGCGCGCGCCAAAAAACAAGCGCTGGGACGCGTCCTCCGCTCGCCGACGTTGTTCGAGGATGTGATCAAAACCATTCTCACCACGAACACCCTCTGGGCGGCGACGAGGAACATGACGAAAAAGTTGGTGGATGTGTTTGGCGCGCCGCTAACGGAAACAAGTACACACGTAAACAAGCACCCAAGAAAACTGGCTGCGCAAAACGAAATACGCAATCTTGCCCTGAGAGAAGCCGAAGGGACGCAACGCGCTTTCCCAACCCCGGAGTCCATCGCCGCGTCCAACCCCGATTACATCAAAAATAAAATCCGCGTAGGTTATCGCGCGCCGGCAATTCACGACCTCGCGGTCCGCGTAACGAGTGGAAAATACGATCTCGAAGCGCTCAAAGCGTCCAATCTGTCAACGCTCGAACTCCGCAAGGAGTTGATGACCATCAAGGGAGTCGGTCCCTATGCCGCGGCAAATTTGCTCATGATCCTCGGACGGCACGACTTCATCCCCATCGACTCGTACGCGCTGATGATGGTCTCGCATGAGTGGTATCGCGGCAAACCCGTCACCGCGAAACACGTGGAAAAGCGGTTCGAAAAGTGGGGCGCGTACAAAGGTCTCGCGTTCTGGTTTTGGGATTGGAAATATAATCAATAACGCCATGCTTGACCCAGCACAATTCAACCGCCTGACCATGGCACTGCCTTTTCTCCAACGCGCCGATGAAGCGCTCAAACTGGAGTTGCAGAAACACGCTTCGTTCACGAAGATCCCCACCGGGCACGATGTATTCGTGGACGGCGACCGGGTGGATGGGATCGCGTTATTGCTTTCGGGTGTGGTGCGCGTGTACAAGATCGGCGAGACGGGGCGCGAGATCACGTTATACCGCTTCGGATTAGGAGAAAGCTGCATCCTCTCCGCAAATGCGATCCTGAGCGACAAGTCGTTCCCGGCGATCGCCACTGTGGAAGAAGATGCCGAGGCGGTGATGATTCCCGCCGCCGTTTTCCGGGATTGGGTCAACCGCTTCGAACTCTGGCGGGAGTTTGTCTTTGACCTGCTTTCGGACAGGCTCTCCACGGTGATGGAGGTGGTGGATGAGGTGGTGTTCAAACGCATGGACCGCCGCGTCGCTGCGTGGTTGGTGAATCAGGCGAAAGTCCAAAACCCGATGCGTGTCACCCATCAGGATATCGCCGCGGATTTGGGCAGTTCGCGGGAGGTGATCAGCCGCATCCTCGAGGATTTTTCGAGGGATGCGCTCATCGAGGCGAGCCGGGGCGCCATCGAAGTGCTGGATCTTGAAGGGTTGAAATCGCGCTCGCTTGTGTGACTTTGTCACAGACAACCCGGGTCGAATCTCCTACAATGCGGGCATCAACAAACAAAAAGGAGATTTACCATGAAACGCAATATGTCCGATACTGACCGCATCGTCCGCATCATCGTCGCCGCTTTGTTCGCTTACCTGTACTTTGGCGGCATCGTCACCGGCGGACTCGGCATTGTCCTGCTCCTGCTGGCAGGCGTGTTCACGCTGACGGCGGTGGTGGCGTTCTGCCCGTTGTATGCGCCGTTCAAGTTCAGCACGTACAAGGGTTGATGCCTTCTCACAACGGAGCGGATGCATTCTCATCCGCTCCGCCTTTTTCGCCATGAACCTAGCAGAATTCCATCAACAAATTTCAAACGCGGGCAGACCCGTTGTAGTCGATTTTTGGGCGGCTTGGTGTGTGCCGTGCCGGGTAACCAAGCCGATCCTCGAAAAGCTGGCGCATCGATACAGCGACCGGGTCCTGTTCCTGCCGGTCGATGCCGATCAATCACGCGAAGTGCTGGAACACTTTCGTGTGATCGGAATTCCCACTGTAATGACCTTCCGCAACGGGGATGTTGTTGGGCGCGTCACGGGCGCGCGGAACGAATCCGGGTACCGCGCTCTGTTCGAGGCGTTGGCAAACGGGGAGCGCGTCGAAATCCGCATTTCGACCTTTGATCGCATGCTGCGGCTTGGCGCAGGTTTGTTGTTCGCCGCTGTGGGGTTCTTCACCAACAGTTGGCTCCTCGTTGGGGCTGGAGGCTTGATCGTATTCCTCGGTTTTTACGATCACTGCCCCGTGTGGAAGGCGATTTCAGGAATCCTGCATACTAGATAACTCGCGTTACATAACGCCTTTAATACCCCTTCGGGGTTAGCTCACCTATTCGCTAGAAATTTAAAACCATTCCACTCCTTCGGGTTTGTGACCGCGCAACGTAAGTAGATAATTTTTAGATTTGTGCGATAATCGAAGGGTGGAATTTACATCCCTCCATTTTCTCGACCAGCCCATCGAAATCATATTCGATACACCTCCCGCGTTGGAAAAAGCGCCTGATTGCCCGAACGGATTCGTTTGGGACGGGAATACCTACCGCGTACTCGAAATACTCTCCGCATGGACGGATTTCAAACGCCGTGGACGGATGGCGCGCAACATGCAACCGGAGCACGCCGCCACAGCTTCAACTCGCGGGTCGTTGAATGTCGGCAGGTTTTACTTCCGCGTGAAAGTTGATTCGAATCAAATCTTCGATATTTACTACGACCGCGCCATGAAAAACGTGGACAACCGCAAAGGTCAGTGGTTTGTCTATCGCGAGATGAAAAACGCCGCGTAAAGCGAGAGGAGAAGGCTGATGAAGGAGAATCAGGTTCAGGTTCAGGATGATGCGAGGGAAGTTCCATGGTCGATTCTCGATACATGGCTGGGTGTTATCTTGCTGGTTTTCATCAACGTTGGGTTGCTGGTCGCGGTCCTTCTCTTTCAAGAAAAAGCGGAGCAACTCGCGCGCGGCGCGGGAATCCTCCTTGCTGAACTGATCTATCTCCTGCCGGTGCTCCTCATTTTTGCATGGAGGCGGATCGGCTTAAAGCATCTCGGCTTTGGCAGGTTCGATTCGCTGACGATGGGTTTGGGGTGCGGCATGATCGTAATCGCCTACTCGATCATCGTGGTGCATAACCTCTTGCTCGTGTTCCTTGGTGTGGATACACAAGGGGAAAGCGTATTGAGGATCCTTTCCGAACTCGAGTCACCCGTTTGGTTGTTCATTGTCAGCGTGATCTTTGCCCCGATCATCGAAGAGATATTTTTCAGGGGCTTCCTCTTTCAAGGTTTTCGCCAACGCTACGGCTGGATCCCCGCGCTCCTTCTTAGTTCGGGAATCTTCGCCGCGGCTCATCTCGACCCCTTCGTATTCATCCCCACCTTTTTGCTCGGCGCAGTGATGGGATACATCTATCACCGCTCGAATTCGTTATGGCCCGGTATCATCCTGCATTTTCTGAACAACGGGTTTGCCATGTGCGCCCTGCTCGCCGCGATCGAACTGCAGGAGTTCATTCCTGTATAAAAAGTATTGTGGCGGCAGTTGAACTGCCGCCACAACAAAATCATTCGCGGATGATCAGCCGCACCTGATTATCGTAAAAGAAATAGTCCCACGCCCAATTGATGAGCACCACCAGCCGGTTGCGAAAACCGATGATGCGATAAATGTGCAAGCCCACCCAGATCAGCCACGCGCTGAACCCGCTGAACGAAAGTCCCCAAATGCGCGCGACCGCCGCGTTCCGTCCGATGGTGGCGAGCAAACCCGGGTCCTTGTAACGAAACGGATGCTGTGCCTGCCCCTTGATCGCGTGCTTGATGTTATCCGCCGCGACATTCCCCTGTTGGATCGCCACCGTCGAAAGC
Organism: Chloroflexota bacterium; assembly: GCA_040753755.1. Taxonomy (GTDB): domain Bacteria; phylum Chloroflexota; class Anaerolineae; order Anaerolineales; family Villigracilaceae; genus Defluviilinea. The sequence goes on along the minus strand of JBFMDB010000002.1, from coordinate 87,687 downwards.
ATCGGAAGCGGATGACCCTTCTCATCTTCGAGATATGCCGCATCGCCGACGACGTAGACTTCGGGATGATTCGGCAACTGAAGCGTCGCCTCGGTTCTCACCCGACCTGAACCTGCGCGCTCCGCCTCAAGCGACTCGATAACCTCAGCCGCCTGCACGCCCGCCGTCCAGATCAGCGTATTGGTTTCGATCTTGGTCCCATCTGCCAGCGTAACGCGTTGACCGTCGAAATCGGTCAACCGGGCATTGAACGTCACTTCCACATTTTTCTTTTGTAAAAGTTTCAGTGTTGCCTTCCGCAACTCGTCGGGATAACTCGCGATCAGCGCGTTGCCCGCTTCGAACAGCAGCACGCGCGCCTCGCGCACATCGAGTTCGGGATATTCCTTCCGCATCACGTGCGAGATCAATTCTGCTAACGCGCCCGCAACTTCCACGCCCGTGGGTCCGCCGCCGACGATGACGAAGGTGAGCATGGCGCGGCGTTTGTCGGCGTCCGCTTCGCGGCTGGCACGCTCGAACATGGACAGTAAATGATTGCGCGTGCGGATCGCGCTTTTGATATCCTTGATGTAGAACGCGTTCTTCTCCGCCGATTCGACGCCGAAGAAATTCATTCGCCCGCCCGCAGCAAGGATGAGGTAATCGTACGCGATGACCGAACCGTCCATTTTGACGTAGCGCGCGTCGAAGTCAATCTCGTTCACTGCGCCCATTTGGAATGTAAGATTCTTCTGGTTGCGGAAGATCGTCCTCACGGGAAAGGCGACCTGCGAAGGCACAAGCGCGGCGATCGCCACTTGATACAACAGCGGCTGGAACAGGTGATAGTTATTCTGGTCGATCAACGTGATACGCACGGGCGCGTTCTTCAACTTCTTGGCGGCGGTCAGCCCGCCGAACCCTGCACCGAGAATGACCACGTGGGGGAGCTTTTGGGCATGCATGTTCACTCTCCTTACTTGTGATATTTTTCACTAATATTATACTGAAGTTGGTCTGATTTGTAAAGTATCTCCCCCGCCGCGTCATTGCGAACCATCCTGAACGGAGCCGCCGTTCGTTGGCGGCGAAGACGAAGGAGGGCGAAGCAATCTTCCTTACCGTGTTGGAGATTGCTTCGTCGGGATTTCGGTGCTCTCGCACCTCAACCCTCCTCGCAATGACGATAAATTGTTAAAACGTGAACTGCTCGTACCCAACCCCAATCAGTTCACGCGGAATGCCCAGCAGGCTCGTGAAGATAAAGATCAACAAACCCAAGGCTTGTCCTGCAAACGGTACGAACCACAAGACGAGGAACACGATCCAGATAAATGCGCCGCGGATCGGGGCGATCCTCATTCGGAGATCATAGGGAAGAAAAGGTTCGATGACACCGTAGCCATCAAACGGCGGTACAGGTAGAAGATTCAGCACCACGGCCATCACCTGTAAATAAGCGAGAAATGCCAAGCCAGGACCCACCGCGGTCGAGCCGATCGAGGTGACGTTCAACAGAATGGCAAGAACGATCGCGACGAGCACGTTCGCCATCGGTCCCGCCAAGGACATGGCACTCCGCCAGTAATCGTTCCTCAGCCTCCACGTTTCGATGTACACTGCACCGCCGGGCAGACCGATCCCACCCATGACGAGGAAGAGCAACGGTAACAACAACGAGAAAACAGGGTGGGTATATTTCAGCGGATTGAAGGTGAGGTAGCCTTTTTCGCGCACGGTCCAATCACCGCCGAGGTACGCGACCAGCGCGTGCGAAAATTCGTGCAGGCACAATGAGAAGACCCAACCGACAAGCACGACAAAAAAAGTTAGAAAATCCATACCAATTTCTCCTCACATCCATGTTTTCACTGAAAGAACGGATTATAACGTCGCTCGATTGACCTAAACAGAATCAAATCTACGGATTGTTCCACTGTCCCGCGTACCAACGAAGATACTCCTCCACATGGGCGGACCAGTATTCTTCCGTATGGTCGCCGCTGTAGAGATGCCATTCATGAGGGAGGTCAAATAGTGTGAATATATTTTCGATCGACTGTGTGGAGGCAAGTTCCTGATCATCCTCGCCGATATCCATGAAGATGGTGGGGCGGGAGGCAAGCGGAATGGACTGAATCCAATCGTCCACTTTGGAGGCGTCGCGTTGAAAGACGGCGAGCGAGTGCAAGCCGATGATCCTGAACAGGTCAGGGCGCGTTAATCCAAGTTGCAGCGCCCAGCCTGCGCCGCGCGACATGCCTCCGATGGCGCGGAAGCGCGGATCGGGAATCGTCCGATAGGTTTGGTCGATGTAAGGAATCAATTCATCCGCGAGACGCGCGCCGAAGGTGGCGCCGGCCGGGGTATACCAGTAGTGGTCATCTGGGAAAACGATAATGAAAGGTATGGTTTCACCGAAGAGAATCAGATTGTTGATGACATCGACCGCGCCCAGTCGTATCCATTGATCGGCATTGTAGGTTTGCCCGTGCAGAAGGTAGAGGACAGGGTAGCGTTCGTCCTTTTTTTCAGCATAACAGGGCGGGAGGTAGATGAAATACCCCTGCGATGGATTTGTGGATTCGAGAGTTCCTGCCTCGACGCGGCCGGGTTGTGAAAGGCAAGCCAGCGGCGTGACCGTCGGGGTCTCGGTTGGGATGGCAAAGGTAGGTACCGGCGTCCGCGTGACAGTTGGCGGAACCGAAGTTGAAGTCGGCATCGGCGGCGTGGAAGGGGAGCAGGCTGTAAGGAACGCGATAAGAAGGAGAAAAATAACAATCTGCTTTATTGCTTGACGGGTTTTCATCCGGCGCATTATACTCGTCGCACGTAAGTCCATTTCGGGGCGTAGCGCAGTCCGGCTAGCGCGCTTGCTTTGGGAGCAAGAGGTCCCGGGTTCGAATCCCGGCGCCCCGACAAAGAATGGTCGTCATTGCGAGACACGAAGTGGCGAAAGCAATCTCCTCGTGGAGGGGATTGCTTCGTCGCAAGGAACGCTCCTCGCAATGACGGCATGTTTTTTAATGCTACAATACACGCGGAGTTGACACAGTATGGCAAAGAAAATGGACGGAGTGATCGAAGCGGTGCGATACAAAAACGGACAGCTCGTGATGGTGCGCGCGTACGAACGACGCGGCTCATCGTTTTCAGACCGCGTGCTCATCGAACGCAAGGACCTGCTCGAACGCCTCAAGAAAGGCGAAAAGTTCGTGACCGGTTCGCGCAAGGAATTGCTGGCAAGCACTTTCGAGTCGGGGAAGCCGTTGCAGGTGGTACGCCGGGACGGCAAAGAATTCATCGCCACGCGGGATGGGGTGGAGCGCGATGAACTAGAGCAAGTACCCGTTTTCTAACGCGTATGAAGATCATAGACCAAACCCCTCTGATCGATGAAAAAGGCGAGTTGGGATTCGCCCAGCGCCTTCAGGGCATGCTTCAATTCGGGTTCAACTGGCCCGTCGAGTTGAAGGCACAACAGTTGATCGTCAATTACTTCGACCGCAACCTCGAAAAGGGATATACCCTCATCCGCAACCAGGCGCTCGGTCAGAGCGGCATTGTGATCCCGATGATTCTGGTCGGTTACGCTGGAATCTTTGCCATCAACCTCACCTACCTGCGCGGCCGGTACGAAGCAAAGGGAACCGAGTGGAACGTCGAATCGGGGAATCGATTCAAACCGGCGCGCGATAACTTGATCCAAAAAACAGCGACGATGGCGCGCGCCCTGACCGTCTACATCGAACGGCAGGGAACCAAACTGCCCGCGCCTGTGGAACCGGTTCTCATCGCGGCGGAGCCGGGTTTGCACATCGACACCGATTCACCGGCGGTGAAAGTGTTAATGAGCGATGGGATTCGGAACTTCGTTGGAGTGCTGAAGGCCGGCGCGCCCGCCATGCGGGCTGATGTTGTTCTCGAACTGGTGGAACGCATCACCAATCCAAGACCCGCGCGCGCAGCTCCGGCGCCGACCCCCGCGCCTGCCGTTACTCCGCGTCCGTCACAACCACTGCCCGTTCAACCTCAACCTGAAGCGCAGAATGTTTCGCGGGCGCGCGCCATCTTCCATGCGGCTGAGGAAGCAAAACCCTTCGATCCGAACGATTTCGATTTTGCACTGGCAGACGAAGATTCCGAGGTGCGAACCAAGTCTCCCGTCCGAAGTGAAGCGGCGGCTGTCTCATCCGAACCAAAACGCGCCGCCCGCCGGATACTGGGGATGACCACAATCCAACTCTTTGTGCTTGCCGCGCTAGCGCTTTGCCTGGTCTGCATTGCAGTCGTCGCGTTCGCGTTTGTGATTCCCAGCCTGACCTGAGTGCGGTCTTGTCCATTTTTTTGTCCATCGTTATCCCCGCATACAACGAAGAACGCCGCCTGCCCGAAACGTTGGAGCAGGTTTTTCGATTCCTCGAAAAGCAATCGTTTGCCTCCGAAGTGATCGTGGTGGAAAACGGAAGCACCGACCGAACGTTCGAGGTCGCGCAAGAATTTGCGAAGGAGCATGAAAATTTTCGCGTGTTCCGAACCGAGCGCGGGAAGGGCGCGGCGGTGAAGCGCGGTATGCTCGAGGCGCACGGGGAATATCGCTTCATGTGCGATGCCGATCTTTCGATGCCGGTGGGGGAGATTTTAAAATTCATCCCGCCCAGTTCAAACGATTTCGACATCGCCATCGCTTCGCGCGAAGCGAAAGGTTCGGTGCGTTACAACGAGCCGCGATACCGCCATTTCGGCGGGCGGGGAATCAATTACATCATTCAGGTGCTTGCCTTGCCCGGCTTGAACGACACGCAATGCGGTTTCAAATGTTTTCGCGCAGATGTCGCAAAGGATATTTTCGAGAAACAAACGTTGAGCGGCTGGTCGTTCGATATCGAACTGCTCTTCATCGCCCGCCGCCGGGGTTATCGCGTGCGCGAAATTCCGATCGAATGGTTTTATCATCCCGAGACCAAAGTGAACGCAATACGCGACGCACTGCGCATGATCGGCGATATCTTCCACATTCGCATCAACGCCATGCGGGGCAGGTATGAAGCGCGTTAGCCCGAATCTCAAATTCGAAACCGACCTGTGGAACAGCGGATTGATCCACGTGGCGGGCTTGGACGAAGCCGGACGCGGCGCGCTCGCGGGACCGGTCGCGGTGGGCGCCGTGATGCTGCCCAACGATAAAACGCTTCTCGCACGGACGTTGAGCCGGGCGCGCGACTCGAAGCAGTTGACCGCCCATGCGCGTGAGTCGCTTGCGCCGCTCATCAAAGAGACCGCGCTCGCGTGGAGCGTCGGATTCGCCACTGCGGACGAGATCGATTCGCAGGGCATCGTGCGCGCGACGCGGCTTGCCGCCATCCGCGCACTGCATCAGTTTTCAGTTACGCCGCAATACCTGTTGACCGATTTCCGACTCGAACTCCCCCAGTTGAACATTTCACAGACCAGCCTCATCAAAGGCGACGCGCACTGCCTGAGCATCGCCTGCGCGTCCATCCTTGCCAAGACCGAACGCGACGCGTTGATGCGCGAACTCGACGAGAGGCATCCCGGTTACGGGCTTGCGAAACATAAGGGCTACGGCACGCGGGCTCACACGTCCGCGATGAAGCGGTTGGGGTTGTCCGAAATCCATCGGAGATCGTTCAGGGTTAAATAATTACGCAATACGAGAAATACGCAGTATGCAGCACGTACTACGTATTGCGGACTGCGTATCGGTCAGCCAAAGAATTATGCCCGTTTGCCCATCCGTAAAAAGAATTTCGTGACCTCCTCCGCAACGGCGGGGATGAGCGCGAACCCGATGACCACGCCCCACTCGCGGGCGGCGAGGAAATGCGTGTTGAAGACCGGCTGGAGGAAGGGGATATTGATGACCAGCAGCATGAGCGCGATCGAAAGCCCCACCGCGTATTGCATGTAGCGATTTGAAAATACGCCGATGCTGAACAGCGAAGCGCGCTCCGAACGGACGGTGTAGGCGCGGAACAGTTCGCACAATGACAGCGTGACGAACGCCATGGTCTCCGCGGATTGCACGTCCACGCCGCGCCAATCATGCGCAAGAATGTACGTGATGGGGTTGCCGGTCAACGTTGCGCCCGCTTCGAGATGCCACAGCAACCCGATGGCGAAGGCGGCAAGCACGGCGCCGGTCTGAGCGAAGGTTTGCACGACCAAGCCCACGCGCATCGAACGGTTGACGATGGGTTCGTCTTTGGCGCGCGGCTTCTGAAGCATGATGTCGGGGTCGCCTTTTTCGACGGCAAGGGCAAGGGCGGGCGCGCCGTCGGTGATGAGGTTGAGCCACAGGAGTTGAATCGCTGTGAGCGGCGCGGGCAACCCTGCCAACGTGGCGAGGAAAATGATCATGATCTCGGCGATGTTGGATGAGAGCAGGAAGAACACGAACTTGCGAATGTTCGAGTAGATGATGCGCCCTTGTTCGACCGCGGAAACGATGCTGGCGTAGTTATCGTCGGTCAGCACCATGTCGGCGGTCTCTTTCGCGACGTCGGTGCCGGTGATGCCCATCGCCACGCCGATGTCGGCGCGTTTGATGGCGGGCGCGTCGTTGACGCCGTCGCCGGTCATCGCCACGATCTCATCGTTGGCTTGCAGCGCGTCGACGATGCGCAGTTTATGTTCCGGCGAGACGCGGGCAAAGACATCCGTATCTTCGATCACATTCTTGAGTTCGTAATCGCTGAGCGCGTCGAGCTGCGCGCCGGTCATCACTTGTTTGCCGGGGCGCAGCAGACCGATGGTTTCCGCGATGGCGCGCGCGGTATTCGGGTAGTCCCCGGTAATCATGATCGTGCGGATGCCCGCCGTGCGTGCCTCCTCCAAAGCCAGCTTAACCTCCGGACGCGCCGGGTCGATCATGCCCATTAAGCCGACGAAGATCAGGTCGTGTTCAAGTTCGTTGGTGATGATCTGCGCTGGGTTATCCGGCACATCTCGCACGATGCGATACGCCACACCCAGCACGCGCAAGGCGTCTTTTGTCATCGCATCGTTAGCGGAGAGGATCCGGTCACGCAGCGCCGGACCCAAAGGCACAGCCTCGTCATCCATATTCTGGTACTGCGTGCAAAGTTCGAGCACCACATCCGGCGCACCTTTAACCGCGATCACATCCCACGATTTGTGCCGTTCATCGGTGAACGGCGACGGGTCATCCGGTCGCGGCGCAAACACATCGTGGATCGTGATCATACGCTTGCGTTCCGAGTCGAACGGCACTTCGTTCTCACGCGGGTACGCCTCACGGATATCCATGTGCATGGCGCCGGCTTTCATTGCGGCGACCAGTAACGCGCCTTCGGTGGGATCGCCAACAATTCGATACGTTTTTTGAGTTTCGTCCTCGCCCGTTGTTTCCAGCAAGGCATCGTTGTTCAGTAAACCGAGCCAGAGCGCGGTCTGTGCACCGGGATAATCTGATAAGTTGATCTTTTTGTCATCGATGAGAAAATCGCCTTTGGGAACGTAGCCGGCACCGGTCACGCGGATGAATTGCCCGTCCACCCACATGCGCGTGACGGTCATTTCGTTTTGTGTGAGCGTGCCGGTTTTATCGGAGCAGATCACGGTGGCAGAGCCGAGCGTTTCGACCGAGGACAGTTTGCGGATGAGCGCGTGTCGTTTGATCATCTCGCGCATCCCCAATGCAAGCGAAATGGTCACAACCGCAGGCAGACCTTCCGGTACGGCGGCGATCGCAAGACTAATGGCGATGATGAACACTTCGGTGATCTGGTCGGCGAACTTGCTCAGGTACGCAAGCGGACCCGTAAACAATTCATTGATGCTCGTCTGGTTGATGAGCGCGACCACAAAAACAACGGCAACGAGGAAGAGCGCGGCAACGCTCAACGACTTGCCCAATTGGTCGAGCCGCTTTTGCAGGGGTGTTTCCTCGGTCTCCACGTTTTGAAGCATCGAAGCGATCAGCCCCAACTGGGTGTGCATCCCGGTGCTGGTGACCACGCCGCGTCCGCGCCCATACGAGACGAGCGTACCCATGAAGGCGGTGTTCTTGCGGTCGCCCAACGGTACGTTCTTATCGAGAACCGTCGCGGCGTTCTTTTGCACGGGGAGCGATTCGCCGGTGAGCGATGCCTCCTCCACCCGCAGGTTGATCGCCTCCAACAGGCGGATATCCGCCGGCACGAAGTTTCCCGCCTCCAAAAATACGATATCGCCCGGCACAAGTTGATACGCGGGGATCGAGATCCGCTTCCCATCGCGGATGACCTGTGCGTCCGGCGCGGCGAGTTTTTTGAGCGCGGCAAGCGCTTCCTCGGCGCGGCGTTCCTGCACCAACCCAAGGATCGCGTTGAGCACCACGATCGCCATGATCGCTGAGGCTTCCACGTAATCGCCCAACACAGCCGAGACCAGCGATGCGACGATCAGCAGGATCACCACAAAATTGTTCAACTGTTCCCACAACATGTGCAGGAAGGTGGGTCGCGGGGCTTCTTTTAACTGGTTTGGTCCGTATTGTTCGAGTCGTTCCTTTGCCTGTGTTGAGGTCAGTCCCCGATTTGCGACCCGCAAGTGGTTCAACACTTCTTCGGCGTTAAGCGCGTGCCACTCGCTGTTTTGTATCGTATCGTCGTGTGCCATGAAAATGCTCTCCTGATGACAAGTGCTGTGATGCTCGCTCAGCTCGAGAATTAAAACGAGACCACCTCGCCCGTTCCGCGATGGTCTCGCCAAACGCAACAAATGCGCGCCACGGGCCGCCGATGGTGCGATGCGCCATGTCTTGACGGCAACCCGTTGGCGTCATTGACGCCACGGCTACTCCCCAACCCAAACAAGTGTATTCCTCCGAATCGGGGCTGTCAAGCAAAAACCCTATGCGGTCGCGTTAGAGATTTGAAAGAATTTACTCGGGTGCAATGCGGGTTCCGGCGGGAATTTCCGTATCTTTTGCGACCACGACGATGCCATCGCGCACAAAATACCCATTGCCGTCTACATCCTTATCGCGTGGGAAGGGTTTGATCACCACGCCGTTTCCGATCTGCACGTTCTTGTCCAGAATCGCGGACTCGATGTGGCAATTCGCGCCGATGCCGATCGGCAGGCTCCCACGCTTCGCTTGATAGTAATCTGCTCCCATCATGATGCTGTCCTTGATCACGGTTCCTTCCGAGATCTGACTGCGGATTCCCACGATGGAATGAGTGATCTCCGCTTTGCGAATCCGGCATCCTTCGGCGATCAACACATCCTGCAATTTACTATCCTCCACGATCGAGCCGGGCAAAAAGCGCGCGTGCGTGTAGATCGGCGCCTTGGCATCGTAAAAATTGAACGGCGGGTTCGAACTCGCCAACTGCAGGTTCGTTTCATAAAACGAACGGATGGTCCCGATATCCTCCCAATACCCGTCGAAATCGAAACCAAACACTTCGTGCGATTTGATCGCCTCCGGGATGATATCGCCGCCAAAATCATCGTGGCGCGGATGATACGTCAACAGGTCGAACAAAACCTTCGTGTTGAAGAAATAGATTCCCATCGAACCCAAAAACGGACGCACTTCATCATCGCGGCTGACGAATTTTTTCTGGACCTCCGGGTCCTTCGGCTTCTCGACAAAATCGGAGATGCGACCGTCCGCTTCACGTTTGAGAATTCCGAATCGGGACGCCTCGCTTCGCGCCACGGGTTGAACTGCCACCGTGATGTCGGCTTTGTTCTCCCAGTGATATTCCGCCATCTGGCGGTAATCCATGCGGTAGAGATGATCGCCGGCAAGGATCAACACATTGTCCGCGCCGGAAGCCTGGATCTCGAACAACTGCTTGCGGACAGCGTCTGCCGTGCCCTGATACCAATCCGCGCTGGAGGTGGTCTGTTCTGCGGCGAGGATCTCCACCCAGCCGGTGTGGAAGGCGTCGAAATTGTACGATTGAGAAATGTGTCGGTGAAGCGAAACAGAATTGAACTGGGTCAGAATCGCCACGCGGTAGATCCCCGAGTTGATGCAGTTGCTGATCGGAATGTCGATCAAACGATACTTTCCCGCGATCGGCACGGCTGGTTTCGAGCGCATCGCCGTAAGCGGATACAAGCGCGCGCCGCGTCCGCCCCCCATGATGATGCCCAACACATCGTTCATTGATGGCATGTTCCGCCTCCGCGTTTGTTCTTTGAGATAACCACTTACAATATAAAACCCGGAAATACAAAAGAGAAACGCCCGCCATTCGAGGACGGGCGTTGGTATAATCGCTGTGCCGAAGGAGGGAATCGAACCCTCATTCCCGGAGGGAACACGATTTTGAGTCGTGCGCGTCTGCCTATTCCGCCACTTCGGCTCATTGCGAACGCAAGTATACCACTCATAAACTGTAGAGCAAGATGGCATCTTCCTCTACATGAAGGACAAGATGAAACTCGGAATTATCGGACTGCCTCAATCAGGAAAGACAACCATCTTCAACGCCGTAACGCGTGGCAACGCGCCGACCACCGCCTCCGCCGGGCGTTTTGAGGTCCACACGGCTGTAGTGGAAGTGCCCGACCCGCGTGTGGACGCCCTCTCAAAAATGTTCAACCCGAAGAAGACCATCTACGCCAAGATGACCTATGCGGATATTGCCGGGTTGGAGGCTGGTTCCGCCAAAAGCGGCATCTCCGGTCAACTGTTGAACCAACTCGCGCAAATGGACGGGTTCCTGCTCGTTGTCCGCGCGTTTGAAAGCGACCTCGTGATGCACCCGAATGGGAGCCTCGACCCGAAGCGCGATGTGGATTCCATGTTAAGCGAATTGCTCCTTAACGACCTGATCGCTGTTGAAAGAAAACTTGAACGCTTGACCGATGAACGTAAAAAAGGGGGCACAGATAAAGCCTTGAACGAAAAGCAAACCGCGCTGTTCACCCGTCTGCACGAAGCCTTGAACAACGGCACACCGCTCCGCAAATTGGAATATTCGCACGAGGATGTGAAGGAGCTTTCTTCGTTTGGTCTGCTCACGCGCAAACCCGTGCTGGTGGTGTTCAACCTGAGCGAGGGACAATCCGCGCCCAACATGCAACTCGATGTGCCGTCGGTGGCGTTGATGGGCAAACTTGAAATGGAGATCGCACAACTTTCAGCTGAGGATGCGCAAATGTTCATGCAGGAATACGGCATCAAGGAACTCAGCTTGAATAAGATGATCCGCCTGTCGTATGACTTGCTTCAAGTGCAGTCGTTCTTCACCGTCGGCGAGGATGAGGTCCGCGCATGGGAGACGAAGCGCGGTGCCACCGCGCAGGAAGCGGCAGGCGAGATCCACACCGACCTGGCAAAGGGATTCGTCCGGGCGGAGGTGGTGGCATACGACGACCTCATCAGCCTCGGGGGGATGAATGAAGCGAAGGCAAAAGGGAAGTTGAGACTCGAAGGCAAGGAATATCCCGTCAAGGATGGTGATATCGTCCATATCCGATCCAGTTTATAAAATACACCTCGAAATACATCTTCGGCATCTACGAAAACGATTGAGTATATGGTAAAAACTTATCGAAGGTGACAGCCGCCTTAAAAGTGACTGTCACCTAACCAATCAGGAGAATCAATATGGCTTATACGATTAAAAAATGGAATCTGAACGAACTCTTTCCGGGCTTCGACAGCCCGGAATTGAACGCCGCGTTCGATAACGTGGAGGAACAGGTCGCCTCGTTCGAGGGCTTGCGCGGCAAACTCAAACCCGATATTGACCCGGAAACCTTTCTCGAAGCGGTACGCGCTTCCGACGCGATGACGAAGATCGTGAACCGCATTTATGCATTTGCCGGTCTTTCATTTGCAGAGGATACACAAAACCAACAAGCACAAAGTCTGCTGGGCCGCGTGCAGCAATTCGTGGCAGAGATGCAAAACCGCACGCTGTTTTTCAACCTGTGGTGGAAAGATGTGGACGATGCCAACGCGGAGCGGTTGATGTCTGCATCGGGCGATTATCGTTATTATCTTGAGGAGATGCGTCACTTCAAGCCGCATACTTTGAGCGAGCCCGAGGAGAAGGTTATCAATCTGAAGGATGTGACCGGCTCGAACGCGTTGATCAATTTGTACGACGCGATCACAAATCGTTACGTCTTCAAGTTGAAAGTGAACGGCAAAGTGCAAGAATTGACCCGCGCACAATTGCAACCCTATATTCAAGGACCCGACCCCAAACTGCGCGCGGCGGCATATCAAGAAATGTATCGCGTATATGGCGAGGACGGTCCGATCCTCGGGCAGATGTATCAGACCCGCGCCCGCGACTGGCACAATGAAAACATCAACATGCGCAAATTCAAGAGCCCAATGTCGGTGCGGAATCTGGCGAACGACGTTCCCGATGAAGCCGTGGACGCGCTGCTCGAAGTGACGAAGAAGAACGCGAAGGTTTTTCAGCGTTATTTCAAGATGAAGGCAAAACATCTCGGCGTCGAGAAACTCCGCCGCTACGATATTTATGCGCCCGTCGCCAAGTCGGATAAAGCGTTCGATTTCAGCGATGCCGCGAAAATGGTGATCGAGTCATTCAGCGCGTTCGACCCGAAGATCGGCGAACTGGCGCGACGCGTGTTCGACAAAGATCACCTCGACAGCGAAGTCCGCAAGGGCAAGCAGGGCGGCGCGTTCTGCGCTTCGATCAACCCGGAGGATACGCCGTTCGTGTTGATGAATTACACGGGACGCGCGCGTGATGTAGCGACTCTCGCCCATGAATTGGGACATGCCATCCACGCGATGCTCGCTTCGCACCAAACGACGTTCACCTTCCACTCGTCTCTTCCGCTGGCTGAAACTGCTTCCACCTTCGGCGAGATGATGCTCACCGAAAAACTGCTCTCGGAAGAAGAAGATGAGTCCGTCCGCCGCGACATCCTCTTCAAGCAAATGGACGACGCCTTCGCCACGATCCTGCGTCAGATCTATTTCGCGCTCTTCGAACGCGAGGCGCATGAGATGGTGCAGAAGAACGCCTCGGTAGACGAACTCTCCGCCGCGTACATGGCGAATCTCAAGGAACAATTCGGCGATTCACTCGAACTGAGCGATGATTTCAAATGGGAGTGGGTTTCGATTCCTCATATCTATCACACCCCGTTTTACGTCTACGCGTACGCGTTCGGTCAATTGTTGGTGTTCTCGCTCTACCAGCAATTCAAAGCGGAAGGTGAATCGTTCAAGCCAAAGTATCTCAAGATATTGTCCGCTGGCGGATCGGAAGCGCCCGCGAAGATCCTTGCCGAAGCGGGTGTGGATATCCGCGATCCCAAATTCTGGCAAGGCGGCTTCGATGTGTTGAGCCGCATGGTGGATGAGTTGGAGAAATTGCCTGTGGAGGCATCGTCCCCGAAGGGGACAAAGTCCAAGGCGAAGAAGGCGGTTAGGAAGGCAAAACCCAAGAAGAAATCGAAGAAGTAAAAACATCGAATGTGACAGTCGCTGAAAGGCGGCTGTTTTCTTTAGATGAGTGTCACAAAGAACTGATAATTCAGACCTTGACTCTCCTGTTAAGGGAGGGTGTAGATTAAAATTGGGATTATGTTGAAAATCGGTGAATTCTCCCGCTTGAGTCAAGTAACAATAAAGACCCTCCATCACTACGATGAACTGGGTTTGCTTAAACCTGCCCACATCGACCCAATCACGAACTATCGTTTTTACGATGTGGAGCAGTTGCCGCGCATCCACCGCATCATGGCGCTCAAGGAGATGGGGCTCTCGCTCAAGCAGATCGGCATCATGCTCGAAAAGGAACTGTCCACGGAGGAGATGCGCGGCATGTTGCGGATACAGCAGGCACAAATCCAACAGCAGGTAAATGAGGCGCAGAGGCAGTTGGCGATGGTCGAGTTCCGCCTGCGGATGATCGACGCGGAGTCCAACTTCCCTGAATTGGATGTGGTGATGAAGCGGCTCGAACCGATGCGCTACCTGTCGCTCTTCGTGCCGACACATCCGACCATCGAGCATGGCATGAAGCACATGATGAGGACGGCAACCGTGATCAACAACGCCATCGCGCAGGGAGTCATCCAGCACACAGGTCTCACGCTTGACATCTTTCACGGCGATGAACTTCTGCCGTTCCATTCGCCCGACATCAGCCCCACACAGCATGAAATCCGATTGAGCGTGACCGACTCGCAGAAAGACGTGACGGTTGATGAGATCGGTCACCTGGTGGTCAGGGAAGAGCCTGCCAAAGATCACGCCGCAACGCTCATGATCGCAAACACGGACATTGTCGAAGGGTTTGAAAAGTGGGTTTTGCTCCACCGCTGGACCATCACGCAGAGATACAAACCCCACCCGATCCTTCTCCAGGTAGCTCACCGTGGACCCTTACACACGTTCAACATCAAGGAATGGATCGTCGAAGCGCAGATACCTGTTGACGTTGATGGGTGATCCGCATGAAAACCACATTCGCCCTGCTTGCGGATTATGAGACCCACAACCTCGTCCGCAAACTATCATGGGATATCCACCAGAAATACCGCACAGGCATTGACGTGTGCCGCCTGCCGCCGCACATCTCACTCAAACAGCCCTTTGACATCATAGATTTGGATTTGCTGTCGGAGTACATGACAGAACTGGCGCAGGGACTCGAACCGTTTCAAACACTTCTGACTCACCTTGAGTTGATCGAAACGACTATGAACGGACTCCACACTGGCATCTTGTGGCTGAACGTGCAGGAGACGGAACTCCTCCGACAACTGCACGAACCGGTGAACCGTGAACTCACCGCCCGCTTCGGGAACGTCCCCGCTGAGTTCGATGGATCAGACTACCACTTCCACATGACCGTCGCCATTGGCGGTCAATCCATCGAGACCTATCGCGTGATTCTGAATGAATTCAAGAATCGGATTGTGAACCTGCCATGCACGGTTCGCGAATTGGTTATGTTCGTCTACGATGAGCGCACCGCAGTCAATGCAGGGTATATGACTTACAGGATTCTTCCGCTTGGTGCAAACCATGGTTTGTCATTCTGAGGAGCGAAGCGACGAAGAATCTCTGATTTGCCAGCAAGCCTTCTGTTGGGATGGAGATTCTTCGCTCCCTCTGGTCGCTCAGAATGACATGGTGAAATTCATGACAAATCAGGTCTTGACTCTCCTGTTAGGGGAGGTTGTAGACTGACAATGGTTTCTTCCCCTGTTAGTGCAGTGCGCCGCTAGCGCCTGCGAAAGGAGACTGTCATGAACAACTCAAGTTTGATCCGTTTGGGCGGCTGGTCGCTCATCTTCGGAGCCATCGCATTCCTGCCGGGAGCCATTGGTATGTTATTTTGGGAGTCACAGACGATTGACTGGGATACCCCTCCGATGCAACTCGCGGCATTTGCCGTGTTTTTGGCTCCACTTCTTCTAGGGGTGGGTATGTTAGGTTTGCGGGCTCGCTACAGGATTGGCAGTGGGGTTCTCTTGTTCGGCGCTGCAATTGGAAGCCTCCTCGTGATCGTTGGAAACTTTGGGCAGGTACTCGCGCCCGTTTATTCCATATCGGAAACCTACTATGGCGTCTGGTTGGGCGGTGTGCTGGTTTTGAATCTCTGCCTGTCCATATTTGGCGTGATGGCGCTGTTGGAAAAACCCTTGCCGCGCTGGAACTGGCTTCCGCTGGTTGCTGGGGCATGGATTCTGCTCCTGCCGCTTCTTGCCGGGATCATCGGTTCACCGTCCTCGCCAATTATCATAGCCGTCCTTGTCATCATGACGATTGCCCAGGTCATGCTTGGATACATGTTGCAAGCCGAATCGCCGCAGGAAATGATAACAGCCTAAACAGGAGAATAACATGAAAGATACTGTCACTTCAAAGTTTGCCTACGCCGCCGCATCGTTCTTTATTCTCGGGATGACAATTGTGATCACCATGGGAGTACAGAACGAGTTTGTAGGCTCTCCGCCGCCGCGCGTGATCGCGTATGTGTTCGCAGGTCTGGCATTTCACTTTGCGCTTTTGCCCGTGATCTCAGCCCTGCCTGCCCCCTTCTGGGCGAAGGCATCGGGTTACGTTTGGGTCGTCGTTGACAACATGATCTTGATGTTGACGCTTTACAGCACGAGCGCAGAAATCATCGATCCGCTTCGCTGGGGCATTCATCTTGCCACCGCCACATGGATCTTCGGCGCAAGCCTCTCCCAACAGGGTATTTCCCGCTGGATCGGTTTCATCGTCGCGTTCGGGATGACGGGCGCTTCCCTCGGCGGCGCGTTCGATGAAAATGCGCTTGAATTGCTGATGCAAGTCGCAGGTCCGGCTTTGATTGTCTGGCTCATCATGGCTGGCGTACGTTTAAGTAAATCGGATTTGGTCTCACAATAGCCATGCTAAAGATCGGTGAATTCTCACGCCTGAGCCAGGTGACGGTCAAGACCCTGCATCACTACGATGAACTGGGGTTGCTAAAGCCTGCCCATATTGACCCGATCACCAATTACCGCTTTTACGATGTGGAGCAACTGCCGCGCATCCATCGCATTATGGCTCTCAAGGAGATGGGTCTCTCGCTCGAGCAAATCGGATTGATGCTCGATCAAGAGTTATCCACGGAGCAAATACGCGGCATGTTGCACTTCAAGCAAGCGGAGATTCATCAGGAGATGCGTGAGGCGCAGAGACAGCTGGCGATGATCGAGTTCCGCCTGCGGATGATCGAAGCGGAGATCAACTTCCCTGAGTTGGATGTGGTCATCAAAAAGTTGGAGGCGATGCGCTTCCTCTCGTTCTTTGCCGCTCCACATGCCACAATGGAGAAGGCGCTGACATACAGGTCAATGGTTGTCACCACACTTCAGCAAGCCATCGCTGACGGAGTTATCCAACATACCGGGGTCGTGATTGATATCTTTCACGGCGAAACGATCCTCCCTTTTACATCGTCCGAGGTCAAGGATAGACAGCATGAAGTCTTACTCGGTGTGAAGAATGCACAAGAGGCGATCAAACTGAAGGGCATCGGTCAACTCACGATCAGGGAGGAACCGGCAGTGGAAACAGCCGCCACCCTGATGTTGGAAACGTCCGATCTCATGGATGTCAATCTTGCGGGCTATGTCGAAAAAGCGACCCTGCTTCGGCGTTGGGCAATCGCGCACGGATACAAGCCGCATGACCTGGTTCGCTTTTTGAGTCACCGCGGCATCCTAGATTCGCCCAACCCGGCGGAGTACGTGATCGAAGCGCAGTTACCGGTGGACGCGGGGAATTGAGTCCCCTGGCAACACTAAAACATACATTGCACTTTGCATTGAACAACAAATTGGTTCGAGGTGTGAACGCGCCCCGGTTTTGTTCGACGCGCCAATTCATGAAAAGGAGAAATGATATGAGCGACAATAACGATGAGAAGAAAGTTTCGTTCTGGCACACCATGCCCGGTTGCATTACAGCCATCGGCGGGTTGGTCTCGGTGATCGTTGCGGCGGTCGTGGCGTTATCCGCCGCAGGGTTTATTCAGCCTCCCTTCATGCCCACTGCTACGCCTTCATCCGTGTCAGATTCCAATTCGAGTATAGAAAGTGTTCCTGTTGCAACAAACATCAATAATCCGCTCGTCATCTCAACTGCGCCTCCTACAAGCACACTCACACAAGTACCACAAAATCCACCTGCATCTACAATAAATTGGATCATAGATTCGACAGGAGTTTGCCGGGATGATAGCGGAGGCTATCCGCGCTGGAGCGCGTACGATTGGACGCTTTCACAATGCGAACAAGCCTGTCAGAACAATCCCAACTGCCAGGGGTTTGCCATGTCCAAGGAAAGGAACTATTGCCAGCTCTTTGGTTCTGACGGCAACAATGCAGCCAGTAACCCCGGCGCTCAAATCACTCGTGGCGATGAAACACAACCCGGTTTTGCTTGTTATTTGAAATCAGCTGACCAATCATCAATATCCATGTGGACCATGGACTCAACCGGGGTTTGCCGGGACGATAGCGGAGGTTATCCGCGTTGGAGCGCCTACGATTGGACGCTTTCACAATGCGAACAAGCCTGTCAGAACAATCCCAACTGCCAGGGATTTGCCATGTCGAAGGAAAGGAACTATTGCCAGCTTTTTGGTTCTGACGGTAGCAACACCGCCAGTAATGACAGCGCTCAAATTACCCGAGGTGACAAATCGCAGCCCGGTTTTGTTTGTTACATAAAGCGTTAGAAATTTATAACGGAGTTTGATATGGATATAACTCAAAATATCCCTGAACCGCAGCATCCTTTCGTTGCCGGGTTCTGGTTGATCGCCGCCATACCAGTATTTGCGTTCATCGTGCTTCCTATCATGATGAATTTGGGCGCAGATGATTTATATACGCCTGCGGGAATCACCGTCATGTTTATCGTGCATTTCGCCGCCGGATACATGTGGGCGCGCTCGCTGGGGATGCGCTCAGGTCTGCCTGAAAACAGGACAATGAATATTTTCGGCGGACTCGGCTTTGCACTGGGAGTTGTTGGGCTGCTCATCTTTTACAAGCAGTTGGATGATGTTCTAAATCCCTGGCTTTCGATGTTCGTAGGTGTCGGCAATCTTGAGTTCGGCGCGTTGTTCGCCCCTTGGACCGGGCTTGCCTGCGGGGTTTCAGGCTTTGCATTGGGGATCGGATTAAAAGATCTAAAACTCGCGTTGAAACTTCTGGCAATGGGCTTCATCACCGGATTTGGCTTGTACCTCGCGATCATGTTCACCATGGAACTGCTCGGCTTCAAGGTCGGTAGTGGGCGGCCCGTGATGTTACCGACAACCTTCTTGAGCATATGGTCGGCGGCGCTGGTAGGTAGCGCGATCTTTGGAAAGATGTTGGCAAAGAAACGGGTTGACGAAAGGAGTGCCTCATGAACCAAGAAAGTTCTGTCCCATTCAATTGGCGTTCACCGTTTGATCTTCGGCATCCTGCCGGAGGCGCGTTGAGCGGCTGCGTTGCCGGGTTAATCGCCGGGGTTTGCGCAGGTCTTGCCGGTCGTCTTGTGATGAGGATTATTGCGCTGGCTTCGGGAGATCAACCGGTCTTTACGATCAAGGGTACTCTCTTCATCCTCGGTCAAGGCATACTGTTCGGGGTCTTGCTTGGGATGATATTCGGGTTCTTTCAACCATTCTTTTCTGGATCATTCCTCAAGAAAGGAATGGTGTATGGCGCGTTCTGGTCGGCGATGATCGTTCTGATCATGCTCAACAGCCAGGAAAATGCCAGCGATACACCTGTACTGATAGCCATCCCGTTGATTGCATTGTTTGCCTCGCTTCCCATCCTATACGGGGCGATCCTCGGGCTGGTGACCCGGAGGCTGATCGCAAAAGACCAATGGGAGATGAAAATGTGAAAACAAAAAGGCGTCACGCTTAAGCGTGACGCCTTTTATTCAATTGTTGCAAGGGGGGTTACGCCTCGTAATCGGCGGCGTCTTCTTCCACCGTCATCACGGGTTCGTCGCTCGGTTTGCGGTCGAGCATCTGCATTGCAAGCGCAACCACCTTGGTGAAGTACTTGGTCTCGCCCTTGTCTTCGTACTTGTCGGTCTTCAAGCGACCCTCCACGTAGACGAGACTTCCCTTCTTCAGGTATTGCTGGCAGACCTCGCCGAGCCGACCCCACGCTTCAATGTTGACCCATTCGGTGTATTCCTTGCTCTCACCGGCTGTCTTCCAGCGGTTGGTGACGGCAATACTGAAATGAGCCACTTTCTTCCCCGATGGGGTGAACTTGCTTTCGGGATCCTTCCCCAGATAGCCAATCAACTGAACGCGGTTTAGTGCTGGCATGATTCCCTCGCTTTCTCTTGCTTGTGGCTTTTAGATGCTGTGTAACGTGTCATGATTAGTCTCCTTTTTATCTAAAAGTATTTGGTTGTGCGCCCAACCCCGCGGGCTGAGCGGTGAATAAACAGGGTTATACTTCGTGAACCCTGCGTCTTCCTATCCTTGTTCCGCCTTCTTGAGCACGAGCATGCCCGTCTTCATCTCGGCGACGGTGTAACCGGCGGGAACGGCGTCGAGCGCTTCTTCCTGCTTCAATTCCTTCGAGAAGTAGAAGAGGGTGCGTTCCTTGCCTGTGGAAGTCATGGACTTCTTGGAGTGCAGGAAGTAAGTATTGCCTTTTGAGTTGGTGTACGAGAAAGCCATTTGAGTCTCCTTTGACTGATTTGTAGGCTAAGTTTAGCACAGATTTTCTACTCCTGTCAACAACGGAAGTTACGGATATGCGAAGGGCTTCTACACTGGATGAACTGCGGAAAACCCGCCTCTCCTTCGACGGGACGGTTGGATTTGTCCCTACGATGGGATACCTCCATGAAGGTCATCTCTCCCTCATCCGCCGCGCAAGGGACGAGTGCAAGCACGTGGTCGTCTCCATCTTCGTCAACCCTACCCAATTCGGACCGAAGGAAGACCTTACCAAGTATCCGCGTGACCTCGAGCGGGATTTTCGCCTGATCGAACCATACACTGACCTGGTTTGGACGCCCACCCCTGAGATCATGTACCCTACGGGGTACCAAACGTGGGTAGAGGTAGAAGCGATGACCAAACCGTTGGAGGGTGCAATGCGGCCAGGTCATTTCCGCGGGGTGACGACAGTCGTTGCCAAGTTGTTCAACGCCGTCCAACCGCACAAGGCATATTTCGGTCAAAAAGACGCGCAACAGGTAGCCGTAATCCGCCGAATGACGCTTGATCTGAATTTTCCAATCGAGATCGTAGTTTGCCCAACGATGCGCGAGGCGGACGGGCTGGCGATGTCCAGCCGCAACGTGTATTTGGATGCAGAGCAAAGAAAAGCCGCTACTGTGCTGTTCCGTGCGTTGAGCGCGGCAAAAGAGTTGTACGAAGCGGGAGAGAGGGATGCGGAAAAAATAAGAGGAAAGATGAAAGAGGTACTGGCTGGCGAGCCGCTTGCCGAGGTGCAATATGTTTCGTGCGCCGATTACGACACGCTCGAAGAACTGACCGAGATCAATGGAAAAGCCTTGCTCTCCATGGCGGTGCTCATCGGGAAGACGAGGCTGATCGATAATTTTGTGTTGGGCTAAACAGATTGTCCCGCAAATACATGTTGTCCCGCAGTTGATGGTCGAAAGACCACTTACTGCGGGACAACTGGCGAGCCGTGCGTTGTGGAACGGTTGGTTGGTCTACGCGGATGATAATTTTGCAGGGCGAGTTGGTCCCGCCTTTACAATTTATGCTTTCTCCGCCTGTTTCTTGAGCGCAGCCGCAAAGTTCTTGAAATTGTCGGTGAGGTCAGGGATGTTCTTGCCGAATAAAGGTAGGAGCAGTCCGCTGAAGATCTCTTCCGTGTGAAAAATTGTTGTGCCGTCTTTGCTGGTTGTCAGCGTATGCGCCCGCTCGGATTTGAACAAACCCAGCGGCATTCCACCCGCAAGCACCAGCTTGCTGTTGGGCTCGAACACAGTGACCTTGACCGGGAACGCCTGCCCGCTCAATTTGGTGAAGAACTTGACCGTTTCACCCAAAGCCAGTTTCCCTTCGATACGATCCATGCTCAGATCCCAGGCTGGGTAACCGTTCGCATCGACCAATATCTTCCACACCTTTTCCGACGGAGCATTAATCGTGATGGAGGCGTTGTACTTTTTCATGAAGGTCTCCTTTATTTGTTCTTGAGCGTTTGTTTGACGTAGTCGGTCAACGCTTTTTTGTTGTAGTCAGGGGAAGTAATGCGCATGGTACGGGCTTTACTGCCATCGCCTTCGAGCAAGCCGAATTTATCTTTCAAGGATGCGCCATCGAAGAAGATCAATGACACCTTGCCTTTTCCTACAACGGTTTGGATGTGATTCTTTGTCGTACCATACACGAGGCAATTCTTCCACTTGATGGTCTCGTTCAAGGACGGTCCCGCGGCGAGCACGGTTGCGCGAATATCGATGAAGAGCGGGGCAATATCGTCCTTCAGCCCCTCGATGTAGTCATTGACAATATCGTTTTTTGATTTTTTGACCTTCATGGTTTCTCCTTCCGCCCGTATTCTACGTCAGCGGTTGGGATTCTCATTGTACGAAGCGGATATTAAGTTGTCTTGCAAAATCGAGTTGGTTTCGAAATACTCCACAGGCGATACCCCGGTCATCTTTTTGAACAGACGGTTCAAATGCGGCTGGTCGTAGAACACCTCCGGGTTGACGTGCTGAATGATGCGCGGGCTTCCCGATGCGAAATCGCACGTCTGCTCGAGGAAAGCCTGCATGTTGCGGATGTTCAGAAGTTCCTTGCGACTCAATCCAAATATGGATTCGTACATCCGCCGCTTGTGGCGCGGGGAATAATGAACCAGCCAATTCGCTTCCTGTACGCCTGATGAAAGCATGGGGCGGGGAAATTTTTGATGTCGTTTTGTTCTGACGGTAGCCGATACTTGCCGGGCGAAATCTTCAAGGCTTTTTGCATCACCCTTTACCCAAGTTTGATTCAACAGTGTGTTTGCCTTTGCGCCCTCCCAAAACGATTCAGCAAACGCCAGCGACAGACGCGCGCCGAACACCACCAGCGGCGCGGAAAACTGAAAATGCAACGGTCGGTGATGAATGGTTTTCAGGGTTTGTTGGCGAAGTGCGGTCTTTTTGCCGGTCGCCGGGTCGACCCAATGAACGCGTCCCGCTTTGATGTAGAAAAAGTCGAAAAATAGTTCTGGGATGAAATGCTCAAGAACGGGGATGCGCGGTTTCGATTCGATCGCGAACTTCCAAAAAAAATCGATGCCGAGCGTATGATCTCCGCGTTTCTTTTGGAACGAAACCTTCATGCCATTTGCGCCAACGCGATCGCGCCCAACATTCCTGAACGCGTCCCCAGCGCGGGCGGAACGATGTAAGCGTCAATATCATCCCCAACTGCGGACGATTGAACGTAGTTGTTCAATGTTTCTTTCACCATCTGGCGAATCATCGGGAAGAGAAAACTCTGACTCATGACTCCGCCGCCGATGATGATGCGTTGCGGCGAGAGGGTCAGGATGAAATTCGCAAGCGCCAGCGCGATGTAGTGCCCTTCCAGATCCCAGGCGGGGTGATTCGGCGCGAGCGTTTCGGCTTTCTGTCCCCAGCGTTTTTCAATGGCAGGACCCGATGCCAACCCCTCGAAACAATCGTTGTGAAATGGGCAGATTCCTTCAAATGGGTCGCGTTGCAAATCATGCGGCAGGCGGATGTGTCCCATTTCGGGGTGGAGGAGTCCGTGCAGGAGTTTGCCATTGACCAACGCGCCTCCACCGATACCCGTTCCGACGGTCAGATAAATGAAGGTATCCAGTCCCTGTGCCGCGCCCCACGTCCACTCGCCGAGCGCCGCGCCGTTGACGTCGGTATCGAACGCGATGGGAACATCGAACGCGGATTTCAGCGCGCCGACAACGTTTACTTTCGACCAGTTGGGTTTCGTCGTGGGGAGAATAAAGCCAAAGGTGGGCGAGGCAGGCGTGGGGTCGAGAGGCCCGAAGCACGCGAATCCCAATGCGGAGAGTTTGCCAAAATCCGCTTCGGCTCCTTTGAAAAATCGAATCGCCTTATCCAGCGTTTCTTCTGGCGTGGTGGTTGGGAAGCGTTCTTCGCGTTTTACATCATCGGGCGAAGCGCAAACGGCGCAGACGAATTTTGTCCCGCCGCCCTCGATGCCGCCGAACACTTTTACGGTCCCCATTTGAGTTGTTGACCGAACGGCGCAAGCGTGATCTTGTTTTGCGCCGCGCCGGTGTAATACAGTTCGAGAGTTCCGCCAAAATAAATTTGATCGGACGGCGCAATCGCCGCGACAACAAAACTCGCGTCGGGAGCCCACAGCGCTTCGTTCATCAATTGGAAGGATTCGGGTCGCAGTACGGTTCGATTGGTAACGCCATCGGGAGCGGATCGCACAAGTTGCAGCGGCGTACGCGAATTGAACTCGCTGTTCGCCGACGCGAAGAAGAAATATAACTGTCCGTCTGGCGCGAGGTACGGCTCGGAGGCGTAATTGAACGAACTCGTTTCGTAATTGCTGGTGAACAACGTGGTGACGTTTCCATTCGAGGCGTCCACGCGCCATAAGCCGGAGTTGAACATGCCCGCCGATGGACTCGCTGAATAAAACGCGGAGCCGTCGGCTGTCCATTGCGTGGCATCACAACAAATGAGCGCGCCTTCACCGCCGTTGAGACGCACGAGAGAACTCGCCGCCGGATAGTACACCGCCGCGGACGCGCCTTCGTAGTAGCCAAGTGTGATGAGCAGTTTCGTTCCATCAGCCGCGTATTGATTGGGCCAGAACAATTCACGCGGGAAGATCGCGCCGTTGCCCAGATCGTCAAGCTCGTCTTCGAGAACGAGATTGGAAATGCCCGTGTCCACTGCGTATAAATTCAAACCTTTATATCCGTAGGCTATGGTCTTTCCGTTCGGAGAAAAAACGGGATAACGAACTGCATTGATAAATGGATTGATCTCGTCCTGCGCTCCGCCGTCAATGAGCATGCGCCGCCCCGAACCGTCCGCGTTGATGAGCAGAATTTGATTGTTCGACGCGTACACCACGCTTCCATCTACCTGCGAAACGTCGTACGAGTCCACTTTTGCGGGCTCCGCTGTAATTTGAGCGATCGTCTTTCCGTCCGTTTCGAGGCGATAGACCTGAGCGATGCCGGCGTTGTCGTTGTTGAGGAAATACAGTGAATGAGGAAGCAAACCAGATGGTTGTGGAGTTGGAGAATTTTGAGGATCAGGGGAATTGGGAGTCAACGCCTGCATGGTGGATGCGACGACTGTCGCGACTTGATCCTCAGATGAGGGCGCGTCAGGCGCGGACGATTGGTTGCCTGCGCACGCCGCGAGGGATAGTGCAAGGATAATGATTGCGATGATGAAACGAAAAAGGTTTTTCATCAAGACCTCATAAAAATTAACCACGGAGACACTGAGACAGGGAGAAAATAATATTTAATCCTCTGCGGCTCCGTGTCTCAGTAGTTCAAATGATTAGACCTGCTCGAATCTCTCCACCGGAACAACGAACAACGTGGCGCGCTTTTCGTTCGGCGCGGCTTTGCCGACCTTTTCGCGGATCAACGCGACGGCAGAATCGACGCGGTCGTCGTCCACGCCGAGAAGCAGGGTAGCAATTCCACTGCGGAGGAATCCGCCTGTGGAGGCGACGCGCGTCACGCGGTAATCCGCCGAGGTGAGGGCTTGCGTCACGGCGTCCGAGTCGCTGTCTTTGAGGATGAGGATGATCATTTTCATGGGATAACTCCTTCTTAACCTATCTGCTCATGCCGCCGTCCTCGGCGGCAGAGTCAACGCCGAGGACGGCGTTGAAAGCAGGGTTATATCTCTTCAAACCGTTCAACAGGCAATGCAAAGATCGTCGCGCCGCCCACAGTGACGGGGACCGGCGCGGGCATCGGCAAAGGCGAACCTTCGAGCGGCAGCGTGAGATATTCGACCCGCTGGCGGCAGGATTCTTCGAGCGATTGGATTGCCTCTTCCTCGCGTCCCTCGCGCAGACCGATGAGCAGGGTCGCGTTGCGCCGGCCGAGGAATCCGCCCGCGCTGGCGAAAAACACCACGGGCAGGTTCAATTTCTCGAGCGCACGCGTGGCGGTCTCTTGATCCTGTTCCTGCACAACGGCGAGCATGAGCAGTTTGATGTCATTCATGGGAACCTCCATTCGAGGTAGTCACAAGAATAGTATACAGGATAGTTGCGAGTTGGCAAGATGCTCACGGTTGGACACTTAAGCCACAGGCTCTTCAATGGCTCTCAATATTTCATGCGCGCGAAATAGACGATTGCGCGATTTGCCCGTAATTTCGGTTAATATCTTTGCATCCTGTAATTTGGCGATATATCTTTGGGCAGTTTTGAAATCTCTTACTTTTAAAGCAGTTTGCACTTGCGAGATCGTGACAATGGGATGCCCGATCAGAAAATCCACCAATTGTTGGAGTTGGTTGGTTTTACGTTCATCCGCGAATTTCGAATAGTATTTTTCCCGCAAAGCTTGTAACTTCTGAATACGGATAGTCGCCTCACGCGATTGATCACGCACACCGACTAGAAAAAATGTGAGCCATTCTTCCCATTTGCCCTGTTGGCTGACTGCGAGCAGGCGGGTGTAATATTCGCTCCTGTATCTTTCGAAGTAATTGCTCAAATACAACAAAGGCTGAGGCAACAATTCCCATTGGCATAAAAGCAGGACGATAAGTAACCGTCCCACACGCCCGTTTCCATCAAGGAATGGATGAATTGCTTCGAATTGATAGTGAATCAATCCGACCCGTGCAATGGGCGGAATATCCGAAGGCGCGTGGATGTAACGTTCCAGTTGATTCAGTGACTCGTGCATTTCATCCACCGGAGGCGGCACGTAGGGAGCAGTTTCGAGCGTGCTTCCAGCGGGTCCAATCCAGTTTTGCGAGCGGCGGAATTCCCCGGGCGTCCACAGGTCGCCGCGCACATCCTTCATCAAATGCTCGTGCAATTCACGGATCAATCGCAGGCTGACAGGCAATGTGCTTAATCGTGATATTCCATGATCGAGAGCAGAAACATAGTTGTGGACTTCCCTCGCGTCCGATTTAGGTTGCGTGGCAGGCAAACCTGCTTCGTATTGATAGATTTCCTCCAAGGTAGCTTGCGTCCCCTCAATGCGCGAGGACATGACCGCTTCCTGCCTGATGAACGAACTGGTCAGCACGTGAGGCGCGGGGAAGGACTTCCCAACTGTGGAAAGTTCCGCCAATGCGCGCTCCGCTTCGCCAGCAAGCGAGACGAGTTGCGCGGTCCAATTCAAGGCGGGAGGCAAGGACGCAGGGATAAATGCCCAATACCCTTTGGGGCTTCGGATTGCCTGACCTGCGGCGGGAGAGACGAAATCTTGTGGATTCACAGGGTTTTGTCACTAATTTTGCTTGCTTATTGGCATTATAAGCCTAAAATGCCAATAAGGAATTTTCTTATTGGCATTTTGCTTGAATTTCTGAACAAAGGCGTTCTTATTTCAAATTGTATTTTTTCCAAGATTCAACTAGATCATCTATCCCATAATGATAGTATCTCATCTGCTTGGAGTTCCCTAAAAGATAATCCCGGGTATTAATTGCAGATTCCATCATATATACCCCTCGCCGATAACCATGTGTCAAGTAGTCGTTGGCTTTTAGTCCAGCGGCTTCAATAGCAATTCTCATCAAACGAATTTTCCAGTTGGGAGCATCACTTAAACGATCAGGCACATCTATATTTTTCTTTTTCACTAACTCCCTTGCTAATGCTATTGTTCTTAGTGAAAAGTGCATTGTGCCTAGTCCACGTGTGTAACCTAAATTCCTCCAAAGTTTACGGTCTTCATGTCGAACACGGTTTAATACTGCACTATGACCAAATAGAGTTGTGGTTACAATTGCAGCAGGTGAAAATCCATATTCCCTTTTCCACAAATTTCTAATCTCATCAGACGCAGTTATGTATGCTAAAAGTTTTGAGCCTCGATAATCACCGTTATAGGGAGGTACCGCGCCCAAAATATAGGCATCAACTATATAATTAAGTTTCTTTGTCTTTTGAACAACATCCCAGCCAATCCAAGAATCCCTTGCCTTCAATCCCCAAATGCAAGACGCCAAACCAATTAAACCTAACAGGTAATCACCATCAAAGACTAGAATTCGCTTTCTGCGTCCAATATATTCGTTGGGTGGCATTGACCATTCATTTAATTTAACGAGCCGCCAAAGATCGTTTTGCCACTGTTCCTTACATACCACAAGCTTTAAATCTTTAGGTTCATATTTTTTAGGCAGGCTAACGCGGCGATATTCTCTCAACAGATGAGAGTGGGTATCAATCCACTTTTGTTGAGTAGCAACAATTTCCTTTTTTCTTCGGAGCAATAATGCTCTTTGCTTTTCTCTGTCTTTGTTTGCTCGCTTGGTTTCTAAAAGGTCGCGTTTTAATCTTTGCCGAAACTCTAAAATCAATTTAGACGGAGGCATATTATTAATTCGCTGTTTTGCGTTTTATATTTGATACAGAACCACTTTTATCTTTCAAATAAAGATAAGAAACACGATCTTCCCATTCGATTTTGACAGTAAAACCAAGATACTCACAAGCTCTTTCAAGCCAAGTGTCATTCATATACTGTGGATTCCTACTATTTTTCACATACCAATAATCATCACCTATTTTTTGTGCCAAAGAACCCGAAATCGGAGTGCTTTTGTATTTCTCACCAAACTCTGTAGTGCCTAAAGAGTTCTGGGAAGCTAAAATCGGCTTAAGTAAATCTCCCAATTTCTTTATGGCTTCTTGTTGGATATGTTTGAGTGCTTTATCACCTTTCACAGGCTGTTCACTAAGGCTCGTAACAGTTGTTTCAAAATTTGCTGCTTTTGTAGCAAAGACATAAGATTGTGTTCTCATGTCAGGAACTGTTGAGTAAATGTAGGCATGACCTTGCAAACTTTCCATTTGCACAAAGTCTGCAATCACTCCTTCATAGTGAGGGTTAATATCTTGTAATGCTCTGAGATCAATTCTGGATAGTAAATGCATTACAAAATAAGTATTAGTCTGTGTCAAGATTTCCTTAGCGATAGCACCTGGCTGTTGCGAAACATAAACCAATCCCAGATTATATTTTCGACCTTCTTTTGCTAAACGAGCGAGGGGATTGCCGTCTTTGACTTGCTTGTCTGAGAGAAGATTTTGCGCTTCCTCAACAAAGACAACAACTTCTGGAACTTTACCACCTGCCACGAATGTTGTCTGATTTATATCAAATAGCTCATCAACCATAAATGTTGTTAAATTATAGGCGGCATCTAATCCCATGCTGGATAAATCGATAATAACTGTTGCCCCTAATTTTAAATTCTCAAGAACATCGTTTAGCATGTTGGACGCAGATGAGTGCCCTCTAGATGTTATGGGTACTAATGCCCGTATCATTCCTTGAATTGATGCCAAATTTTCATCGTGACTTAGTCCAAGAACTTTAGCTACTTCGGAAGTGTTAGTTTCAAAGCCATTATTTGTTACCAAATCCAAGATTTGTTGCCATTTTTCCCTTGTCAATACCTTCAATAGATCTGCGTACACTCTATCTTGCCGACTATCAGGCAATAAGGTAGATATAACTTTTCTGGATGATATTTCTCCTAAATTGAGAACAGGCGCACCGTCAATAACCTTCTGATAATTATCCTCTTTACGACCTGCATTGGTATAGACTACTAATCTCTCTGCGACGGCTGGGATATCTGCTAATCCTTTCGTTTTCTTACTTTCAACTTCTCTTCCGAAAGCATATTCACCATCAAGGTCAAAAATTAATTTTCCAACATTTGGCTCAGAGACAGTCAAAAACGCAATTATATTTTTCATCAGGTTTGATTTTCCGAAACCTGCTACCCCAAATATTGCAGACCGTCTTGAAACAAACCGTTTAATGCTAAACTTTACTGGTATTTGATTTGAATTTGCATCATGTACCTCATCTCCCACTGCATAATACCCAATAACAGCACCATCATCGTCTAAGGTTACAAGCTGTTTTAGCCAATCAGCCTTCAAGTGATTCACTATAGAACCCCTAGGCGGCAAAATGCGCACAACTGGTGCAAACTTAAATCCATCGCGTATTTCACCTAGTAGCTTCAGTTCATAATCGTGACCCAAATACATTTCTTTTTCATGATCGGAGAGTTCTGAGCCAAGAGAAGTTTGCCCGCGTGCAATGGCATTACGGACCTCTTGTTCATGCAATTCGATACTGACGTGAGAGTTTCTTTCCACTCTTGCAAGCCATTTCTGGTTAGTAGTGGCATCTGAAATCAAAACCAAGTCTCCTAAGCGAGGAGCTGCACTTAAGTCGCTATGAGGCAAGCGCAAAATAACTGACTTACCATCGTTTTGAGAACCTGCAACATAACCGAGTTTTTGACCTTGGAATCTCATTTCATAATCTCCTTTTGAAGGGACTTGCCGAAATTCATTAGAAGGTTAGTGTTTTCATGGGCACACGCAACTGGGTCAGGTAGCCCTCTAAATCTTTCAGGAAGGTTTCTAAGTTTAAAATCTGCTAATATTTTGAGAACGTCATCCAATCGATCCTCTAAAAAAGCAGGAACTTCGACGGTCATCACTCTGCCAGAGGAATGTTGTTGTAGTCGAACAAAGTAAAGCCCACCCCAAGTGATGTCAGCCGCGAGATACCGCCATCCATATGTTTCCTCAAGTAAGTCTTGAGGTATTTTGAGATAAAAACCTTTATTTTCCTTGAAACCATTTACATATCGAAGTAAAACTTTATGTTTATCTAATACCGCGCTTTCTTTTGCAATTCCCACAAAGAAATTTCCGTTATTTTGACAGTTTTGCTCAAAGAATTTTCGCAAATTATCGAGATAACCACCTTGAGGCTTTATTGCTTTACCTCTCAGCATACCGTCTTTCAACAAAATCGTTTGTGAGGAATTTTCAGCCAATGTCACTAATGTTCCCCATTCTAATAACTCCATAATAAACCGATCTAGATCTGAACGCCCCAAAGCAACATTGAAATCGGCTAGTTTCTTCCAAGAGGGGGCTTGCATTTTTTCTAGTAGATTTTTCAAAATCTCCACTCTGGAAAACAAGTCATTCATAAACTCTTCAATTGCATCAATTGGTCCATCTGTTGTAACCAAACCCTGAAAGTGCACTTCATTGTTTGAGTCTGCACACCTGAGCGCTACAGCATCTACCACATCAGTTTCAACAGGTACATTGCTTGCATCAACAGATATTGCAATTGCTTTATACGATTTACCTTTTGGTAGTGGTGAAAGGTTTATAGATTTGGCGCGTTCCCGTAATTGCTCAAGGCGTTTTTGCCTTATTTCCCTCATTTTGGCAATTTGGTCATCTGGGATTGTTAACTTTGAGGTCATAGTCTTCCCCAAGGGGTTAGTAAGAAAAAGATGGAACTACGGTGCTTGGCATTATATCATTTAAGAACCCTTCCTCCATTTCCTACACCTCCACCACCGCGGACTCTTGCCCCTCCACCGTCACAGACTTGCCATTCGCAAAAACAACTTCTGTTTTCTTCTGCCCCCGAATCACCTTCAAACCCTTGAATTGAATCGTCACATCCCATGGGAAGGGATTTTCACCTTCGAGTTTCACGCGCGTGGGGGATAGAATTTCCACCCCGAGAATTTTCATGAACAAGCCGACGGGTGCGAGTCCGCTCAGGGCGTTGCGTTCGCCGATGCCTGTGCCGCGTTCGGCGTGATAACGCGCGTGGAAAGCGCGATTCAGTTTCAGGCTTTGAATGACAGCGGTCATGTTGTGCGCGAATAATTTCGCCGCGTCGGTGCGGAATCCATATCTCAACAAGCCTTCGCACACGAACAGATTCCACGGCAGGTGAACCGATTGCGAAACCGTCTCCGCTTCGGGCTGGGTCAACGACGGGCAGGCAGGCACTCCGTACGGGCGATAAAAACGCGACGCATCGGATAGCGCGCGCCCGATCATGTGCACCGCGTGCGATTCATCGGGTACGCCTGCCCACAACGGCGCGAACAACGTATGGTCTTCGGTGGTGTAATCGAGCGTGCTGACGATGACCGTATCTTCCTCGCTGAGCCCGCGCACCGAAACCTTCGCAAGTTTCGAATATGTTTTTTTCGTGGTGTACATCGCGCCGCCGCTCCGCCATTGATAATCGCCGCTTTCGATGACTTCATCGGCGGGCTTGGATGAATAGGCATGGATGCGGATCTGCGGACGCTTCGCCGCCGGATTTGGAGTCTGCACCTCCACCAGCAAGCGGACCTGCCCCTCGAACTTTAACTTCGTCACCGCGGTGCCTGAACCTTGCTGCCGGACGAGAACTCTGCCCGCGAGACTCAACCCCGTGCCGCGCTCGCGGTAGTGATACAACCCCGTCCGCGCCTGCCACGTGGATTCGATGGACGCGCGCAGTTTCGCGGCTTGCTCGTGAAGCAGCGTGAGCGAGTCGTGCTGCTCGAATAATTCCGCCATTTTGATCAGGCACGCCGCTTCGTTGTACAGCATCGCTTCGAGCGCGGGACTGTGGACTTGCGTGATGTTGACCCCCAGCGACCATTCATGCCACTGGTCGAACAACGGATTCTCCTCGAAGCCCGTTTGCAAAATATGTTTCCACTGCGGAATGCCGTCGCGGTCTTCGTCGTATTCGGGCGAGAACCACGCCCAGAAAAATTTTTGCAGCGGCGCGAAAACTTGCTGCAGGAACTCCTTGTCGTCGGTTTTCTCGTACAGTTTCCATGCGAGGCTGGCAAGCAATGGCGCGGCGAGGTACCGTCCGCGTTGACCGGCCAGACCGGGTTTGCCGTCTATCGAGCCGTCCTCGTTTTGAACGGCAAGAAAATTCTTCAGCAGATCTTTTGCAAAGGAAGAGGCGGGTACGACTTCCGAAAGGTAATACGCGTCGAAGGGAGATTGACCGTTCCACGAGGAGGGGTAGTCGGAACCGTCGCCGCGCGGAGAGTAGCCGTTATCGGGTCCACGCGAGGAGACGAGGGATGGATTCGGCAAATGTTCGTTCGGCGGGAAGAACAACCCGAATGCGGCAGTTTGACTTAATGCAAATGCCGCGTCCCATTCTTTATCCGCAGTGCGGATGTCGATGGTCTGGCTGGCGTTGAGCAGTTCGAGCCGCGCGCGTTCGGCTTCCCATGGTCGCGCGGCGGTCTGGCGCGCCAGCTCGAACGAGGATTGCAACGCGTCCGTCGCGACTTGAACCCACGTGAGTTGACGCGTCGCACCGGGACCAAGCTCAAGGTCGAGAAGAAGCGAGGGATAAGGTCCGGTGCCGTGTGCGGGTCCGCCTGTCATAAAGAGCACGGGGAAGAGTCCGCCCGTTTGCCCCGCGAGGATATTGACCATCTGCGCTTGCGCGGTGGACAAGCTTTGACCGTCTATCGCGACCAACAGCGCGCAGAGTTCGAGTTTGATCTTTCGATTCTTGTTGGATTTGTTCGCCACGCTCACACGCCCGCACAACGCGTTGGATTGTGGAACCCAATATTCGGCGGATACGTCAATGTTGGGTAATGGAGAGTAATCAACAATGAGGAAGTTCGGGTAAAAACGGCGGACGGTCGGAGGCAGTGCGAACGCGGTCGGGTCGCTGACGGCTTTTTTGCCTTCGCTGAATCGATGGAAGATGCGCATCGCCTTGGCGCGCAAGCCGTAGGTGGTGTGAAGCGCAAGCGAAGCTGGTTCCGCGCCGCCGAACTCGAGTTCCCAGATGTGGTCGTTGAGGTAGTCGGGGATGGAGAGGCGCGAATCCGCCGCGAGGGTGAGACAAAGCGGGTCGCCGGGGGCAAGTGACCAGTCGCGCATAGGGCAGTATTGTACGGGCAGAGGGGCGGGAGGTCAAAGGGTATAATTTGGTTGTGCAGTTCGATGGTCTCGATGCGTCCCGCGAATTGCACGCGGGACTGCTCGACCACCAGAATATCTATGAAACGAGGAGAAATTATGGGACTCTATTTTGAAGAATTTTATGTGGGGCAGAAAGCCGTCACGCAAAAACGAACGATCACCGAAGACGACATCATGCAGTTCGCCGCGCTGACGGGTGATGATAATCGAATCCATGTGGATCATGAGTTCAGTAAAACGACTCAATTCGGCAGGCCCATCGCGCATGGCGTGCTGGGGCTGTCCTTTTCTTTGGGCTTGGTGTGGAAAACAGGTTTTTTGGACGGCACGGTCATTGCATTCCGCGAAGTTCATGAATGGAAGTTTATCAAGCCGATCTTCATCGGCGATTCCATTTACGTGGAGACGGAAATCAAGGAAACCAAACCCTTGCCGCGCATCGGCGGGGGTTCGGTGACGATTATGGTCGAGGTGAAAAACCAGAACGATGAGGTCTGTCACCGCGGCAGGTGGATCGTGTTGATGATGAGTAAGCCCGCTTGATTGACGATTGACGATTTACGATTGACGGTTTTTGATTGACGAGAGTCAGTCTTCAGACGCAAATCGCAATACTCCATTCACCAATTACCAATGACAGATACCGAAGACGACAAAGCTAAAAAAGTAAAACGCTTACTTGATTCTGAAGCCGAGACGCGCGCCGAGACTCCCATCGAGCCGAAGAGGGACGAATCGGAGGAGAAGCCGGCAACGACGAAAGCCAGCCCGGCGCGCAAGATCACACCCGAACCGCCCCACATCGCTTTGGATGAAAATAACCTGCCCTTGCCGCGCCGCGTCCACGAAGTGGATATGGAAGGGACGCGCGTATCGCCTGCCGCGTACGAACGTGCGAGCAAGCCGCGCGGGGTGACGGAAACGCGGCGCGTCTCACCGCCTAGCCAGCCGCGTCAGGCATCCTTCGATTGGAAACGCGCCGGCGGATGCCTGGCGCGCATCATCGTCCTTGTGTTGTTTGGGATCGTGGTCCTCGCCATCCTCGGCGGCTCAGCGCTGATCTACACGTATTACTCCATCGCGCGGACCCTGCCCAGCGTGGACGACTTGAAGAATCGCGCCTCGCAATTCGAGACAACCCGCATTTTGGACCGCAACGGAAATTTGTTGTACGAGATCCTCGATCCGACCGCAGGACGAAGAACATACATAACCCTCGATAGGATTTCTCCCGCACTCGTCGCGGCAACCATCGCCACCGAAGACAAATCCTTTTACACAAACCCGGGCTTCGATCCGTGGGCGATCCTGCGGGCATTGTGGCAAAACTACAGAGGCGGAGAAACAGTCTCTGGCGCATCAACGATAACCCAGCAACTTGCCCGCATCTTCTATTATCGCCTCGAGGATTGTGATAAGCCTGATGCTGAAGTATCTTGTTACGAACAGACGTATTCACGAAAAGCCAACGAAATTTTATTGGCGGCGGAAATCGGACGCCGCTACACAAAAGATGAGATTCTCGAGTTGTACCTCAACGAAATCTACTACGGCAACCTCGCCTATGGAATCGAAGCCGCTGCAGAGACGTATTTCGGCAAGACTGCGAATCAATTGACCCTTGCCGAAGCCTCCTTCCTCGCGGGTCTGCCGCAATCGCCCGCCGTCTACGATATTTACACGAATCGCGATGTGACCCTCGCGCGCCAGCAACAAGTGCTGGTGTTGATGTTCGGATTGAGTCAAGTGGAGGGATGCATCACCGTCAGCAACAGCGACACACCGATCTGTGTGGATCAGGTCGCGGCAGTGCAAGCGGCGGATTACATCAAGTCGTATAACTTCGTGGTGCCGAGCATCAACGCGAAATATCCGCACTGGGTGAATTTCGTCCGTTCGGAACTGGAAGAGCAATACGATGCGCAGACCATCTACCGTTCGGGGTTCATCGTCTACACCACGATTGACCCGACGCTTCAAGACGAAGCCCAAAGGCTGGTCACCGAACAACTGGCGAATCTCACCGACAAGAACGCGAAGAACGGCGCGCTCGTGGCGATCCAACCTTCCACGGGAGAGATCCTCGCCATGGTCGGCTCGCCCGATTTCAACAACGAAGCGATCGCCGGTCAGATCAACATGGCGGATAGCGCGACGCGCCAACCGGGGTCTTCGATCAAACCCATCACCTACGTCGCCGCCTTCGAAAAAGGCTGGACGCCTTCGACTCTGATCTGGGACGTGCCGACTGATTTCCCCGACGGAGCGAATCCGCCGTATCAACCGGTCAACTACGACGGCAAATTTCACGGACCCGTCACCGTGCGCACCGCGCTCGCCAATTCGTTCAACGTGCCTGCTGTGAAGGCGCTTCAATTCGTCGGTGTGTACGACAACCCGAACACCCCCGAACCGGATGGCATGATCGCCATGGCAGAACGACTCGGCATTACGAGCCTCACCGGCGATCAATACGGTCTTGCGCTCACGCTCGGCGGCGGCGAGGTCAGTCTGCTCGAGATGACCGGCGCATTTTCCGTGTTTGCGAACGGCGGAAAGAAAGTTCCGCCCGTTGCGATTCTCAAGATCGTTGATTTCGAGGGCAATCTGATCTACGAATACCAGCCGCCGCAGGGCGAACAGGTGATTCGCCCCGAGTATGCATTTCTCATTTCATCGATCCTTTCCGACAATCAGGCGCGTTCATGGATGTTCGGCGCCAACTCCGTGTTGAATCTCCCCTTCCAAGCCGCGGCAAAGACCGGCACCGCCGGCGACCCGCGCGGCGCAGACGCGGTCAATGTGTACGATAACTGGACTCTGGGCTACACCCCCGACCTCGCGGTGGGCACATGGGTGGGCAATGCAGACTACACCCCGATGATCGGCACGTCTGGCACCACCGGCGCCGCGCCGATCTGGTCGCAGTTCATGATGTTCGCCGTGCCGAAGGTGGCGCCCAACAATACACCCTCGCCGTTCACCTTCCCGCCGGGAATCACGGAACGCATCATCTGCGCGGTATCAGGAACCGAGCCTTCCAACTGGTGCCGCGGCGGTCAACGCAGTGAACTCTTTGCAAGCGACCAACTGCCTTTGCCCGCGTCACAGGATCTACTGCGCCAAACAAAAATTGACACGTGGACCGGTCTCATCGCGGGCAATGCCTGCCCCGATTTCACCAAAGAAGACCTCACGATGAACGTCAACGACGAGTGGGGGCGCAAATGGCTTCGCACCGCCGAGGGGCGCGACTGGCTCGAAGCAAACGATATGCCTCGCAACCCGTTCTTCGCACCCGAACGAGAATGTTCCACCGACGACCCGCGCCCAATTCTCGAATTCACAAACCTCAAAGATGGCGATGTCATCACCGACCCAACCATCATCGTGAAAGGCATCATCAACGTCACCAAAGGCGACTTCAGCGGCTGGCGGCTCGAAGTCGGCAACGGCAACGACCCGGAGGATTGGACGACCCTCGTGCAAGGCAACAACCGTATCGAATCATCGGGCGATATCTTCACGTGGAATCTAAAAGACATCACCAGCGACAGAATCACGCTTCGGATTTACCTGATGAATGGTGAGGAGTTCTACGCGGAGAAACGCGTCACTCTGACGTTGAACCTGCCTACCCCGACCCCCGCGCCCACCTTCACCCTGACGCCCTTCCCGCCAACCGACATCCCCACCGACACGCCCGTCCCCGCGACCCCGACCGAGACTTTGACACCCTTCCCCTCCGAAACGCCGACGGAAACTCCCATAACGGGACCATAGCACCGGGCGTGTCACCCTGAGCGCCAGCGAAGGGTCTCTACGATGGCGTCAGAGATTCTTCGCTCCGCTCAGAATGACATTGCGTAAGGTGAATTATGAAATCTTATTTTGTCTACATAATGACAAATAAATCTAGGACTCTCTACACAGGTGTTACCAATGACCTTGAACGCCGCGTATATGAGCACAAGAACAAACTTGTCGCGGGTTTTACAAGCAGGTACAACATCACCAAATTGGTATACTACGAAGAAACGAACGATGTAAGCGTTGCTCTTGCGCGAGAAAAACAAATTAAAGGCTGGCTCCGTGCCAAAAAGGTTGCTTTGATCGAGGCTGAAAATCCTGAATGGAGGGATTTGAGTCTTGAATGGTATGAATAATTTAACCCTTCTCGTTGGGTCACCCTGTGCGCCAGCGAAGGGTCTCTTCACAACGGACAGAGACCCTTTGGTCGCAACAAACGCTTCCTCAGGGTGAATCGCTGATGAATGGACTGCGATTCAAGAGAAGCTAGATGCAAGGAGTTAAAATGGACATCGAATCAATTAAACAAGGACTCACTGCGATTGGAATGGCACTAACTGCTCTGAACCAGGCAAAAGACTTATTGCCTGAAAATCCGAAAAAGCAAGAAATAAGTGATGCTATAGTTGTTGCCGAGAGACAGTTTAAGATTGCCGAATCTCAAACAGCGCAAGGGCTTGGTTTTGAACTTTGTAGAAAACATTTCCCCCAGAGATAATGCTATCCAATGATGACAAGATTTGGAAATGCCCAATCTGTGGGAATGAAAAAGACAAACGAAAACTTTCTAGAATACCATGAACATCCGCGACATCCACTTCCTCTACGAATACAATAATTGGGCGAACAAATGAACGGTACCACCCGCGCCAACATCAAACCCGGCATGACCGTGATGATCGTTTTGAAACAAGATCAACGAACGGGGAAACGTACCAAAGGAATCGTCAAAGACATCCTCACCAAATCGCCGAACCATCCGCACGGGATCAAGGTCCGTTTGCTGAGCGGGGAAGTGGGCCGCGTCAAGGAGATCGTCGCAGAATGAGATCATCGTCACACGGCATACGGATGTTCCTCCTGCTCGCCGCGTTGATTCTCATCCTTGCGTGCGCGCCCGCCGCTGGCGCGCCAGCCGTCCCTGCGTCTGACCCGAACGCCATCCAGTTGTACATCCAGCAAACTGCCGCGTCCGCATCCACGCAGACTCAAGACGCGCTGCCTCCGCCGACGATCACGTTCACCCCCACTGCCACACCTCGAAGCACGTTCACTCCTGAAGCCACGTTCACACCGTTTCAAACGTTCGTGCTTCCAAGCCCATCCTTTGGACAAAAGGTTCAATATTACCGGGTCAAGCACGATAGCCAGCTGGCAATGTTTGAATTTAGATCGCGCACCGCGGCTGAAAGTTGGACGCTCAACCCGCAAACCCCGGAGGTGGTTCCACTATTGGTGGATCCGAAGGAAGGCACCGGCACATGGCGGACCACCATCACCCCCGCGTGGGAACGCTACATGGATGCCTTGAACGACAACAATGAGAAAAAGTTGAGATACCTCAAGGCGACGAAGACCGCCCTGTTCAACGGCGCGGGATTCCCGCAAATGGAAAGTTTGACGATGGGCGGCAACGTTGTCACGCTCGACGCGGTCCAAAACGGTTGGGCGCAACTCAACACCTTCGACCACAGCACGCCGGGTTCGGTGAACTCTGAGAATTATTTCACGCGGCCCGACCTTGTGCATAAATTCGTTGTGGTGGTGTGGAGCCGCGCAACGAAATCCACGTATTGGGTGAACCCGCCGCAGGGCGACACATACTATCCCTTCGTTGTCAGCAAGCCGGTGTGGGTGCAAATGGAACGGCTCGAGCCGTTCCCCATCCTGCCCATGTCGGTGACGGCTCTCGTTACACAAGACATTCACAAAGAAGCCAGCATCGAGAGCGAGACAACGGGCCAACAATTTGAGGTGGGCGAATCAACCACCATCATGCAATATTATCCCTCCGGTTCGGAGGTCTGGGCGCGCTTGCAGAGCGGAAGGTGGATCGCTTTGTTCCGTTACGACAAAGGCGTGCCCACGTATTACACCAACTGGTCCATGCAAACACTGCCTCCGCCTCCCTAACATGAAACTCGGCATCGTCACCGATTCAACTTCCGATATCCCGGATTACCTGATCGAACAACATGCACTCGAAGTCGTTCCGTCCATTTTGATTCTCGATGGAAAAGAATACGCGGATGGGACCGGCATCTCGCGCGAAGACTTTTACAACCGCCTCGCCACGCGTCCATCGCACGTGACAACTGCCGCGCCTTCGATCGGCGATTTCGCCGCCCGGTACGATTCCCTCTTCTCGCGCGGCTGTGGCCACATCCTCTCCATCCACGCGGCAGGGACGTTGACCACCATCATCAACTCCGCACGGCAGGCGGCGGTCGACTTTCCAAATAAGATCACCCTCGTAGACAGCGGTTCACTCTCACTTGGGCTTGGCTTTCAAGTGCTCGCCGCGGCGGAAGCCGCCGAGGATGGAGTGCAAGCCGCGCTTGATGCAATCGAATCGACGCGCAAGCAACTCCGCGTCTTTGCCGCGCTGGATACGATGGAGAATCTCAAACGCAGTGGGCGCGTCCCCGGAGTGGTGGCGCAATTAGGCAGCCTGTTATCCATCAAGCCGATGGTCGAGATTCGCGACGGAAGCGTCAAGCCCATCGGCGCGACGCGCACAACGAAACAATCTGATGAACGTATGTTGAACTTGTTATTGGAAATGGGTGAAATGGAGCGATTGGCGATCCTGCACACCAACGCGCCGACGCGCGCAAAAGACTTACTGAACGGCGTGATGGATCGCCGGCACAAATTTGTCCCGCGTGATATTTTGTTTGTGAATGTTACGGCTGTGATCGGCACGCATTTGGGTGCGAACGGTCTGGGCTTCGCGGCGGTTAAATCCGTCATTGCGAGCGAAGCGAAGCAATCTCCGTGATAATTGGCTCAAGCTAGCCGTGTTGGGGATTGCTTCGTCGGGCGAAGCCCTCCTCGCAATGACGGAGGTTCTTTTTTACGAAAACGCCTGAATGCCCGTCTGCGCGCGCCCTAAAATCAACGCGTGGATGTCGTGAGTCCCCTCGTAGGTATTGACCGCCTCCAGATTCATTGCATGGCGAATCACATGGAACTCGTCTGAGATGCCGTTGCCGCCGTGCATATCGCGTGACATACGAGCAATTTCTAACGCTTTGCCGCATGAATTCCGTTTGACCAGCGAGATCATTTCGGGCGTGGCTTTGTCCTCGTCAATGAGGCGTCCCACTCGTAAAGCGCCCTGCAAGCCCAATGTAATTTCCGTCATCATGTTCGCCAGTTTCAATTGGATGAGTTGATTCGCCGCCAGCGGACGCCCAAACTGCGGACGATCCAGCGTGTATTGCCGCGCCGCGTGCCAGCAAAATTCCGCCGCGCCGAGCGCGCCCCACGCGATTCCGTAACGCGCTTTGTTCAAACACCCGAACGGACCCGCCAAGCCTTTGACATTTGGGAATATATTTTCCTCCGGCACAAACACTTCGTTCATCACGATCTCGCCTGTGGAACTGGCGCGCAGGCTGAACTTGCCCTCGATCTTCGGCGCGGACAAACCTTTCATCCCTTTTTCCAAAATGAAGCCGCGAATCTCACCTTCACTGCTCCTTCCGCCGTCCTCGGCGGAAGGAGCGCCGGGGACGGCGCCTTGAGCAGGGGATAACTTTGCCCACACCACAAACACATCCGCGATCGGCGAATTAGTAATCCACATCTTGCTGCCTTGCAAAATGTAACCGCCGTCCACTTTTTTGGCGCGGGTCTCCATGCTGGCAGGGTCGCTTCCGTGATTCGGCTCGGTGAGACCAAAACAACCGACGAGTTCTCCGCTGGCGAGTTTGGGCAAATATTTTTTGCGCTGCTCCTCTGTGCCATACGTGTAGATCGGATACATCACCAGCGAACTCTGCACGGACATCGCGGAGCGGTAGCCGCTGTCCACGCGCTCGACTTCGCGGGCGATCAAGCCATAGGCAACGTGGTTCAACCCTGCGCCGCCGTATTCTTCAGGAATGGTTGATCCCAGAAACCCCATGCTTCCCATTTCATCCATGATCTCGCGGTGGAAGACTTCATGTCGGTTCGCTTCGAGAATGCGCGCCATTAATTTATCCTGACAGTACTTGCGCGCCGTATCGCGGATCATCCGCTCTTCGTCGGTCAATTGATCGTTGAGCAGGAAGGGATCGTCCCATTTGAAGGTTGCTTTTGCCATGAGTTCCTCTTGGAGCCGGGTGTTTCGATGATTGTAACATCAGGGGAAGGGCTGTAGAAAATGTTATGCCGAGGCTGCAAAAATACGGTAAGATAAAGACATGCCCAAGGAAATCAAGACCCTGTTGGGGAAGTTGAAATCTGCGCTAAAGCAGATGTATGGCGAGCAGTTCAAGGAAGCCTACCTGTTCGGCTCTTATGCGCGCGGTGATTACAACACCGATTCGGATGTTGATATTCTGATTGTGCTTTCTGATTTCGAGAAATACGGCGCAGAATTGAACCGGACCAGCGAAATGATCGGCAACTTATCTTTGGAATATGGAACTACTGTTAGTGTCATTTTCGCACGCGAACGCGAATGGCAAATGGATAAACTTCCGCTTTTACTAAATATCCATGCCGAGGGTGTGGCAGTTTGAAAGAAAATACCCAATTCCTTCTCGAAAAGGCGGAGAACGCCATCGGCGCGGCGGAAAGTTTGTTGCGCGACGGCTATCGCGATTTCGCGGCAGGGCGCGCCTATTACGCCATGTTCTACGCCGCCGAGGCGTTGCTCGCTGAAAAAGAACTCACATTCAAAAAGCACGTTGGGGTTCACAAAGCCTTTTCCGAACATTTCATCAAGACGGATATTTTGAACAGAAGTATTATCACTGGCTGGTTACCGCATTCAACAGCCGCATGGTGGGAGATTATGCACTCCGCACCGAATTTGAAGACGATGAAGTAAAAGGGTGGATTGATCAAGCGCGAGAGTTTTTGAACAAAGTGCGGGAATATCTCGCAAGGTTGTAAAACGCTCTCCCTTTGCCCGGCAATGAGAGAAAGCAAGAACCCGGAGGTCTTTGCTAAACAGACCTCCGGGTTCTTGAATCTCCCCATGATAAAATTGACTCATGCAGACCTCATTGGAGAAATTACGCAAGTTCTTTCGCCTCGAACACGAAAACGGATATGCCAACACCGCCATCATCGGCGGACTCGCCGAGATGCTCAACTACTGGGAAGGGGAAGCGCGTGCAGACGGGATTCAAGAAGAGGTCATCCAAGCTGTCGTGCAGAGACTCCGCTCCTACGACGGACTCAGCCCCCAGTCACGCGCCGACGCGTTGAAGGGGTTGTGGAAGCGCATCGGGGATGTGTATCCCGAAGCCCAGCAGAAGCCTCAGCAGGCGGCGCGTCCGCCTCAACAGAATCAGAATCAATCTTATCCAGATTCCGCGCCGAAGCAAGAACAACAACGCCATCCATCGACAAACATCCCCTCTTCAAGGGGGACAGGAGGCGGGTCACGACCGCGTCCGCCGGCCCAACCGCGTTCTGAAGCGGTCGCAGGCGCGCGAACGTCCGCCACGCCGACTGCCCTCGATGCAAAGCTAACCGTGCTTCAAGGCGTCGGCCCGAAGCACGCTGAAACGCTCGCCAAGCTCGGCATGATCACGCTCGGCGACATGCTCTACTATTACCCGCGCCGCTACGACGATTACTCGCAACTCAAACCCATCAAGGATCTGTTTTACGGTGAGCAGGTGACGGTGATCGGCACGATCCAAAGCGTGCACACGCGGCAGATACGCGGCGGCAAGGCTTCGATCGTCGAGGTCATCATCGGCGACGGCACGGGCGGCTTGCGCCTCTCGTATTTCAACCAACCGTGGCTGTCGAATCGATTCAAGCAGGGCGATGCGATTTCCGTATCAGGCAAGGTGGATCAATATCTCGGCCGCCTCGTGATGAACAGCCCCGATTGGGAATCGGTGGAGGTGGAGAACCTGCACACGAATCGCATCGTTCCGATCTATCCGCTTGCCGAACGCATCACCCAAAAATGGCTGCGCAACGTGATGAAGCAGGTCGTGGAATATTTCGCGCCTGCGGTTGCTGATGCGATTCCCGAAAGTGTTCGCAATGCGGCGCGCGTCATGACGCTCGGTGAAGCGCTGCTGCAAGTGCACTTCCCTTCATCGCAGGATAAACTCAAAGCCGCGCGTGAACGGCTCGCCTTCGATGAAATTTTTTACCTGCAAATGGGAGTGCTGCGCCAGCGCCGCGACTGGCTTTCGGTGGACGCGCGCCGCTTCTCTGTCTCGGACGGGTGGCTGGATTCGCTAAAGACGAGCCTTCCCTTCGCCCTGACGTCCGCGCAGGAACGCACCATCACCGAAATCCGCGCCGACCTCGACTCGGGCAAACCCATGAACCGACTCCTGCAGGGCGACGTCGGTTCTGGAAAAACCGTAGTGGCGGCTTTAGCCGCTTCCATCATCACCAACAACGGCGCGCAAGCCGCGATCATGGCGCCGACTTCGATTTTGGCTGAACAACATTATCGCAACTTCACAAACCTTTTGAAAGATGTATTGAAACCAGAAGAGATTCGATTACTCGTCGGCGATACATCCGAAGCCGAAAAAGAATCGATACGCACAGGTCTCGCCGATGGCTCGATCAAAATCGTGATCGGCACGCACGCGGTTATCGAACCGAATGTCCAATTCGCGGACTTGCAATTCGT
Organism: Chloroflexota bacterium; assembly: GCA_040753755.1. Taxonomy (GTDB): domain Bacteria; phylum Chloroflexota; class Anaerolineae; order Anaerolineales; family Villigracilaceae; genus Defluviilinea. The sequence goes on along the minus strand of JBFMDB010000002.1, from coordinate 43,596 downwards.
CGTCATTGACGAACAACACCGCTTCGGAGTTGAACAACGCGCGGAATTGCGGAGCAAAGGGACAAATCCTCATTTGCTGGTGATGACCGCCACTCCGATTCCGCGTTCGCTCGCCCTCACCCTCTACGGCGACCTCGACATCTCGGTCATGGACGAAATGCCTGCGGGACGAATCCCCATCAACACGTTTGTGTTACGTCCACAGGAACGCGAGCGCGCCTTCACGTTGATACGCGGTCAGATCAAGGACGGCAAACAGGCGTTCATCATCTATCCGCTCATCGAAGAGAGCGAAAAGATCGAAGCCCGTGCCGCCGTGGACGATTACGAGACCCTCTCGAAAGAAGTCTTCCCCGATCTGAAGCTGGGATTACTGCACGGCAAGATGCGCCCCAGTGAAAAAGACGAGACCATGCTCAAATTCCGCGACAAAGCGTACGACATTCTTGTCTCGACCACCGTCGTCGAAGTCGGCGTGGATGTGCCGAACGCGACCGTAATGCTCATCGAAGGCGCGGACCGATTCGGTCTGGCGCAACTGCACCAATTGCGCGGGCGCGTCGGGCGCGGTTCCGATCAATCGTATTGTTTGCTCATCCCCACCCGCGAAGACGCGACGGAAAACGAACGACTGCAAATCATGACAGAATCGAATGACGGCTTCGTGCTGGCGGAAAAAGATTTGCAGATTCGCGGTCCCGGTGAATTTTTGGGAACGCGTCAGGCGGGTTTCGCCAGCGGACTCCGCATGGCGAGCATCACCGATGTCAAACTGATCGAAAAAGCGCGGGTACAGGCGCAAGCCGTCTTCGAGAAAGATGCGGATTTGAGTCAACCTGAACACAAACTCCTCGCCGAAGCCCTTGGAAGATTTTGGGGCGAAGGCAAGGGTGATGTTTCGTAAATTTTGTAGGGGCGGATCGCGACCCGCCCCTACGCGATCATGGAGAATTGATGGTCAGAGCCTTATTCCCCGGAACGTTCGACCCCATCCACTTCGGTCACATCGATATTGCCGAGCGCGCCTCGCGTCTCTTCGATGAGATCGTGATGGCGGTCTACGACAAGCCGTTGAAGTCGTTGATGTTCACCCCCGAAGAACGCATTGGGCTTGTCAAAGAAGCGTTCAAAGATAATCCGAAAATTAAGGTCACAGGCTACAGCGGACTCACTGTGGAATTTGCGCGCAAGATCGAGGCGCAGGTGATCGTCCGCGGCTTGCGCGTCTTCTCGGACTTTGAATTTGAGTTCCGCATGGCGCTGGCGAATCACCGCCTCGCGCCCGATATTGAAATCGTCGCGCTCATCACCGCGGAGGAACATACTTTCCTTTCCTCAACCACCGTCCGCGAGATCGCCATGCTCCATGGTGACGTTTCAAGCATGGTACCTCCATTTGTAGAAAAGGCATTCAAGGAAAAGGTCGCCAGCCTCGATGACCAGCACTCCATCCCCAACTCGCTTCGGGATTAAGAAACGTCCCGCAGGTTTGCTGGTAAAGTCGGCTCAGTGCGCGGTCAACCTGCGGGACGGTTGTAACAAGATTAATCTGTGCTAGAATAGCCGCATAGCCCTCCATGAGAGGAGCCGCGTATGGACATCCTGCAACTGATTGACCGACTCGAAGAACTCTTCAACGAAAGCAAATCCATCCCGCTCACCCGCAACGTGATGGTGGATGAAGACCGCATGTTGGACATCATTGACCAGATGCGCATCGCCATCCCCGAAGAAGTGAAAAAGGCGCAGCAGTTGCTCGGTCAACGCGACCGTGTGCTGGCGCAGGCGCAGGAAGAGGCGAATCGCACACTCGAACTCGCCCGTCAAAAAGCGGATCAACTCTCTTCGAAAGAATTGGTCGTACAGGAAGCACAGCGCCGCGCAGAACAGATTCTTGCCCAAGCGCGCACGGACGCTGAGAACACACGCGCGGACGCGGACGATTATGTGATGCGAAGCCTCACACAATTACAGGCTGAACTTGAACGGATCTCCAATCAAGTTGCAAACGGAATACGGGTGGTGCAGGATGAACAGGAACGACGTGCGGCAGTAACCGACTCAGTGGACAAGTAAAATCATCCCTCCGTGTGGAGGGATTTTTATTTCGGAACGCGGACTTTAGTCCGCTTTTTGTGCGAGGAACTTTAGTCCGCTTTTTGTGCAACCGCTTCTTTCTCAACGGGGAGCTCTGCCTCCCTCCCAAACCACCACGACGCGACGGGATTCCTGCGGATGAACAACTCGTGGATCAGCACCGAGCCGCCGACGCCCATGATGAATCCAATCCAGATCGAGAGGGGGAGATTATCTGTGCTTGCTAAAACCTTCTGTCCCCAAAAATCCTGAATGGGAACATGGAAGATCAGAATGATGAGCGATGCGCGCCCGAAATATTTCATGAGCGAGGCAAGCCACACGGTGCGCAATTCGAACTGACGTGACAGTGCCAGCACGAACAGGATTCCCGCGATGGCAACGAAGGTGTTGATGAAGAAGGAACTATACACGCGGGTGTTAAAATCCACGGGCGAGTCAATGAAGAAATTCATCGCAAAAACGGTAACGCCCGTGCCTGCCAGAAGAAAATAATTGTTGAACGTTGTTTCTGATGTAAGCTGCCGCATTTCACTTCCCAAAATAAAAAAGAAACCGCTGAGAAAAACAAGGTCGAGGCTGAACGGCAAGCCGAAGAGTTCGTAATCCTTGCCGAGGAGCGAAACAGAAAAAGGGTAGAACGATTGAAGGAATGGAAGTGAAACCGCCAACGACGCGGTCAAAATTCCCAGCCTCAACCAGCGGTTATTGGGTTTGCCGACAACAATGAGGAAAAGAAACGCATACAGACTCACTACGAACAAGTTCGGCAGGAACCATAACTGCACCCAGTCGATGTACACGCCCGTCCCATACAACGACTTGACGATGCGCCGAATGGCTGTGCCGAACGCCATCTTCTCGAAGGAAACATTCAGGAAATAGATCAGGAAAATTGTAAACAGGAAGGGCTTGAGAAGTGAATGGAACCGTTTTTTGAAAAACTCGAAGAACGAAATGTCTGTTTTGATGAAATACCCCGAAAGGAAAAAGAACAACGGCATATGGAAGGAGTAGATCACTTCATAGCCGTATTGCGAGATGAAACCGAAGTCGTTGTGCGCCAGCACCACCAGCAGGATGCCGATGCCGCGCGCGATGTCAATATATTCGATCCGTTTGGACATGCTTGGATTTTACCCCGCGAACTCGAACGCTGGCAGACCTTCCACGTTCGTCTCCACGCGGAACACGCCCCCGGAAAGCGGATATTGTTTCAAGGCGGCTTCATCCAACCCTTTGCGGGCGGAGGTGATGAACAACTCGTTCATGCCTTTCCCGCCAAACACACACGAGGACGGCTGAATCACAGGCACAGGGATTTGCTCCAATAATTGTCCCGTGTTCGGATTCCACTTTGTAATTTGCGCGCCGCCCCACAGAGCGATCCACAAATTGCCCTGCGCGTCGGAGGTCATACCGTCGGGCCAGCCGAGGGAGGAGGGGATCGTCACTGCCGCGCGCGGATGGGCGATCGCGCCTGAGTCCAGATCGTAATCAAAGGCTTGCACTTCGCGCGTGGGCGTGTCAATGTAGTAGAACGTTTTGCCGTCGGGGCTCCACGTCATGCCGTTCGAGATGGTGATGTTGGAAAGCAATTTCGCGATGGCTTTCCCGTCGAACGAATACAACGAACCCGTTGGATCTTTTTCGTGGATGTCCATCGTCCCCGCGACGAAACGCCCGCGCGGGTCGCATTTGCCGTCGTTGAAGCGGTTGTTCGGCGGCTCGTCCGCGAGGGAGACGAGAAAGGTTGATGAGGCAGAATCCGAATCGAACGTCCAAAAAGAGAAGCGTTTGGTCAAAATGAGTCCGCCGCCGCGGCGCAGAGCGAGGCATCCCGCGAATTCATCCAATTCCGCGATCGCGTCCGCGTCTGCATACACGCGCTTGTTGACGATGTCCAGCCAATACAACGTTTGCGCGCGCGAATCCCACACCGGACCTTCGCCCAAATATGCCTTTGCATCATGCATCAATTCGACGTGCATCTTAGAACCAATCGCGTTTGTAAAAGATGAACGTGGCGAGTGCGGTCAATGCAAGCGCAATACCGAACACAGTGAGGAACGCAAAAGGCATGTCTTCGCCGGGCAAGCGGACGTTCATCCCGTAGAACGCCGCCACCACCGCGGGGACGTTGATGATGATGGTGATCGCGGCGAGCGCTTTCATCACGCCGTTGAGGTTGTTCGAGATGATCGAAGCGAACGCGTCCATCATGCTCGAAAGGATCTCGGTGTTGATGCTGGTCATTTGAATGGCTTGTTGGTTTTCGGTCAGCACGTCTTCGAGCAGGTCTTGATCTTCCTCGTAGTAGTTGAAGATCTGCGTGCGCTGCACGCGTTCCATCATCACTTCGTTCGAACGGAGCGCGGTGGCAAAATAGGTGAGACTCTTTTGGTATTTGAGCAGTTCGAGCACTTCACGGTTGCGCGTGGATTTTTGCAGCTGGTCCTCGAGCGCTTCGGTGATGCGGTTGATCTCGCGCAGGTGGGTGAGATAACGCGTGGCGGTTTCCAAAAAGATGTAGAGCGCGAAACGATAGCGTTTGCCGGTCTTGAGCAGGCGGTATTTTCCGTTCGCCAGCACTTTGAACATTTCCTTTTCATAGCGGCAAATGGTGACGATCATGTTCCCCTTGATGAAAATACCGAGCGGGATCGTGATGTACGGCACATCGGTATCCGGCTGGCGATGCGGGATGCGGATCAGGATGAACGTGTAATCGTCGTCGCGCTCCATGCGCGGCATCTCGTCGAAGTCGAGCGAGTAATGGATGTAATCCAGATCCATTCCCCAACTCACAAGTTGTTGAATCTCCTCAGGCGTCGGATCCACGGCTTTCACCCACGTGCCGTTTTCCATCGATTGCAATTCTTCGATGCCGCCCTCGGTTGTTTTGTAAATGGTGAGCATGACTGCCTCCTGGCAGGTGAAATTGTCACATGGGAGGCGCGCTCACCTCCTGCGTGACGACAACGGTTCGATATGACAGACTCCTCCGCGAACTGGGAGGTTGACTTTCATCCTGATGGAACATGATGACGTATTGTACGCCCGAAAATTGGATTCCACAACCGCCGCGCGGATTTCAATTCCGTATGCGCTTCATTCCGCCGGGACGGCTGATTCCGCTTTCATGACACCTTTAACTCATCTGAGGACGCGGCGCAACCGCGTCAAAAACTTACGTTTGCTCTATAATTGACGGCGCATGAAACCCTCCGAAAGAATCATCGTCGGTTCCCTTTTAATTTTCGGCGCGGTTCTCCGCCTGCGGCAATACCTCAGCGGGCGCTCGCTCTGGGCAGACGAAGCCATGCTGGCGTTGAACATCGTCAACCGAAATTTTGCCGAACTGTTTAAGCCATTGGAGTACGATCAAGGCGCGCCGCTGGGATTCCTGTTCGTTGAAAAATTATTCAACGCGATCTTCGGGCGGCACGAACTCGTCCTGCGTTTCTTCCCCTTGCTTGCCGGGCTGGTATCGCTGTGGTTGTTTTATCTCTTACTTATGTCATTGCGAGGAGGCGACAGCCGACGAAGCAATCTCCTCGCGCTGGCATTATTCGCGTTCAATCCGCAACTGGTCTATTACTCGTCGGAGAGCAAACAATACATTTTAGATGCGGATGTCGCGCTTGGCTTGCTCCTGCTTGCCATCCCGATTTTTCAAAATCAATCCAACAGAAAGAATTTCTTACTGCTTGCCATCACAGGGATCCTCGCGCTGTGGTTCTCGCATCCCGCGTTGTTCGTCCTTGCGGGGACAGGCGTCGCGCTCGCCATTCAATTCTTGCGGACGCGCGAGTACAAAAATTTATGGGGGACTTTGGGAATCGGCTTGCTCTGGCTGGCAAATCTGACGATTCTATATTTCATCAATCTGCGGAACTTGAGTCGGAACGATTACCTCGCGGAGTATTGGTCGGCTGGATTCCTGCCCCTGCCTCCGTGGAGCGACCTCGGCTGGATACATGAACTCATCGCATATCAGTTTGATATTCGATTCGCCCCTTTGCTTGTATTGGTTTTGATCCTGACGGGCTGGTTTGTTTTGTTCCGCGAGGAAAGAAATTTGGCGGTTGCTTTTGCCCTCGCAACGTTCTTCGCGTTCCTCGCTTCGGCAATGCGTCTGTACCCGGTCAACGGCAGGCTGAGCCTCTTTCTGATTCCGCTGGGAATCCTTTTGCTTGGGAAAACAATCGAGTTTTTACAGAAGACTTTTTCACACAACAGGGTCGCATCTATCGGCATCGTGACTTTATTGAGTGGATATTTGCTCGTCAACCCGCTGGTCACATCGCTGCAAAATTTCGTCTCCCCGAAATATTACGAACACATCCGCCCGACGATGCAGGTATTGGCGGATTCGTGGAAGGACGGCGACGCGCTCTTCGTCACGGCGTGGGCGGAGCCGGCGTTTACGTATTACGCGCCGTTCTATGGCTTGGAGGATGTGGAGGTTGTTTCCAGCGAGATCGAAGATTATCCCGACGGCGAAAGATTGAAATCGCGAATCAGTCCGCTCGTCGGGGAGAAGCGGGTGTGGGTATTGTTCTCCCACGTCTACGAGCAGGGAGGCTTCAACGAGCGCGATTACCTTGTGGCATATTTGGATCAGATCGGCGAAAAGAGGCGGGAAATTTTGAAATCAGGCACGTCGGTCTATTTGTTTTTCTACGACCTGAGTCAATAGACTTTGTTGAAGTACGGCGCGGTCTTTTGTCTTAGCCGCGTATTACGCGAATTTCGCGAAAAATTCTCCAATTCTCAAGTCTCTAGTCTCTAGTCGCTAGTTCTCTAATCCCCAATTACCAATTACTCTCCCTCGCCGCCCGCCGCGCCCGGCTGTTCCACTTTCACCACCTCGCCATGCATGTTGATGACCACCTTGAAACCCATCATGCCGAGATACGCGCGCATATCTTCGGGAATACCCGCTTGCAGGAGTTGATCGAACTGCTTGTCGATATTTTTTAACTGCTGTTCGATGGCGGCTTTCGTGAACACATCCTCCTGCCCTAGCATTTTGGCTGTTTGTTCGGAAATAAAATCCTCACTGCCTTTCATCAACTCAGCCAATTGACCCAGCACGACGCGATCCACCTGCTCGGAGGGGATGTGGCGGCGGAATCCGTAATCATCCACAACGTAGCATGGTTCATCGCCCACGAACGCGGTCTCGGCGGGGCGGTTGGATTCGTCGAAGACTAGACCTTGGAAAAGCGGTTGCTTAAGCATGGTGTGTTCGGCGCTAAGAAGCGAGATAGGAGATGCGAGTTAGTGACACGTGGTTCGGGTCATTTCTTTTCTAAGATTCGCTCGTCTCTCCTATCCCGGATTTCAACTGCTCTGCTTCCCTTCCACCGCCGCGAGCAGAATCCCGGCCGCGATGCCGAGGCGGCGGTCCAACATGCGCGCAACGTCCATACTGAAATCTAAATGCAGTTCATAGCGGAAGAGGTTGAAGTTTTGTTTGAGGTCGGCGACGCGCGTCGTGCCGAAGGTGATATCGTAGTTCTGAGGCAGCCACGAACCGAGCAGGAAGCGGCGCAGCAACGCCAGCCCCATGCTGTCCTCGAACAGCAGACCCTTTACGTTATCGTTTTCATCCAGCACTTCCCATTCATCGCGCAGCAACGAACGCAGCCCCTTGCGCCTCAGCGCGCCCACTTTTTGATTCATCTCCGTATCCACCACATCGTACGCCGCGGAAAAGTCCATGATCTGGCGCGCCTTGATGCTCAACACTTCGCGCGTTTTCGATTCGTCGGCATACACGCGGATGTCCTCGCGCAGGCGGAACATCTTTTGTTCGCTGTACAGCACCAGATTATTCATCGGGTCATACATGCGGAACTTGCCCGCCAGCGCAAACACCTGACGATGAAGCACATAATTTGGAAATTGAAAGATCGGGTTCATGACATTCTCCTTTGAACTACACTAAAAAATTTGGACGCGCGTTCCCTCGCCGGGTCTGTGGAGATACTCCGTTTCCGGCGGGACGTTGGGGCTGGTCCAGCGATACAAGAATTTCGCGGCGTCTGCGGGCAGGTTCACGCAGCCGTGACTGCGCGGACGGCCGTAATCATTGTGCCAATACGCGCCGTGGAAGGCGTTGCCGATGCCGGTGAAGAACGCGCACCACGGCACGCCCGGCAAATTATAGAGATTTTCCAGTGCATCGCCTTGATTCGTCATATGCACCGACGGTCCCTTGTGATATGTGAGGAATTCGCCCTTCGGCGTTTCCGTCCCTGCCGCGCCGCTCGAACAACGCTGCGAAAGGACGAGAGTTTCGCCCTCGAACGCGGTGACAAGTTGATTCGCAAGGTCAACCACGATGCTTTTGGTTTCGTTTGGCACGTCGGGCGAAAGCGGAGTCAACTCTTCGTTTGGCACAAGCCGCATGGCGTGAGATGGGACATAAAAATATTTCCGCAGCTGCGAATCATAGATCTGATACCAGATGCTCTTCTCTTCGCGCGTGACGACGACGCGTTTCACCCAATGCGTGGAGCGGTAATACAACCGATAACCGCGCTTGGCGTACACGAACGGGTCGAGTTTCACATCCACGAAGGGAATCGTGATCTCGCCTAACTGTCCCTTTTCCGCAAGGTTGAAATTCGGTTTCTGGTAGTTGGTCTCCACCGGGTACACCCAGCCTGAGTAGGTGAAGCCCTCGCCGTTGATCTGATACCACGCGCTGTTGAAGTCATTGCCAAACTCGCCGTTTTCTTCGATGCTTGTGACGTCCACCACTTCATCCTTGCCGAAGTGATGGATCTTATTCGCGCTGAAACTCGGCGCGTCGTACAGTGGAACGCCGCTGCTGGTCATACAACCTTGCTTGATTGACGACATCGCAAGGGCGCGGCTGACTTTCAGGTCTTTGAGCGCAAAGGCAAGCGTCCCCGCGCTGACGAGTTTGAGAAAGTCGCGGCGGGTGAGTTGAGGATTGAGCATGATGCAAGTTTAACTGGAAAATCGAGGGGTTTGTTCCTTTGTTACTTTATTCTTATACTCTGATCTCCACCCTCGTCCCCACAAACCCATACACCAACTCCTTCTCCGGCGGCACGGAGGGAGTCGTCCAGCGGTAGAGCCACTTCGCGGCTTGCGGGGTCATGTTGATGCAACCATGACTGCGCGGACGGCCATAGTCGTTGTGCCAGTACGTGCCGTGAAAAGACGTGCCGTTCTCTTTGATGTAGGTCACCCACGGTACGCCGGGCAGGTCGAATCCGCTGGAGGCGAGGTCGCCCGCCGCCATGTGCCGCGTGGGACGTTTATGATAGGTGATGTACTCGCCTTCGGGCGTGGTGTACGTTCCGCTTCGCAACCGTCCGCCGGTGGAGACGCGCGTCGCGTAGACGAGTTGATTCCGCTCGTATGCCATCAACAACTGATCGGTGAGATTCACGACGACAAGTTTCTCTTCGTCGGGAACGCCGGGGGAAAGCGGGGCAAGCTCCCCGTCGGAGAGGAGGCGGATGTGTTTCCCCTGCACAAAATATTGTTGTTGAAATTTATCGTCCAGCAGCGCGTACCAGATCTGCCCGTCCGTTTGATCGATCGCGCTGGCTTTCACCCAATGGACCGATTCGTAATACAAGCGATAGATCACCTCGGATGCCGCGTCCGCTTCGAGATGCGCGTCGGTGAACGGGACGCTGACCTCGCCGAGCGCGCCCGCGAGCGAGATGTGCTGAGGCTCGTTGAGGATCGTGCGCACCGGCTGGATGCTCCCCGAATAGACGTAACCGTCCTCCTCCACCTGATACCACACGCGGTTGTGCGCTGACTCATCCTCGCTGACGGTCGTGTTGGTGATGGGAACAACGATGTCGCGCCAGTATATTTTTTTTCGCTTCGATTTTTTATTCGGCTCTTCGTACGACCACAGGAGATTATCGATCACCCGCCCCTGAATGTTATTGAATTCATCCTGCAGGGGGAATGAAAACTCAGGCAGCATCATCCCCAACATGCCATAACCACTTAACTTTAAAAAATCGCGCCGGGAAATTTTCATCGTACACTCCCCTCTCCTTTAGGAGAGGGGCTGGGGGCGGGGTCAATCAATAATGCACATTCACCACAGTGCCTTCGGATGCCCAATAATACAACCATTCCGCATCGGGAATGCGGAGGTTCACGCACCCGTGACTCATCGGTGTGCCGAAGTTGTTGTGCCAGTATGTGCCATGCAAACCATATCCCTTGTAAAAATACATCACGTACGGCACATCGGCAAGATAATACCCGGGACCGGACATGTTGGTCTTCTTGAGTTTGATCCAGATCTTATATTTGCCGGTCACGGTGGGAGTCATCCACGTGCCGGTGGAAACCACGAAGGAATTGACGATGGTATCGCCTTCGTAGGCATAGACCATTTGATTCGTCAGGTCAACATCGATCCAACGCACGCCGCCTCGCGTCCCGCTTGGGGCGGCGGGCGCGGCAGGCGGGGCATACGTCGGCGGGACGTACGCGCTCGTCGGCGTATCTTCCACGATGTCCATGGCGAGCACGCCGGGCGTTTCCGTCGCGGCAGGGATGGGCGTATCGGTTGGAATGGAATTGGGTAATGCTGTCGCTGTCGAAGCCGGCAACGGAGTGTCAGCCGGCACCGCGATGTCCGATGCGTTGGTTACCGGGGCTTGCACGACCATCCCCTCGCCGAGCGGCGTAACGGACGGCTTGGCAACCTCCACCTTCGCCCAGAGGTTTTCCTGAGTGGGCGCTGGGGTACTTTCTAAAATGGATGCAAACGCGGGGCTGGATATTGCCGACCACGCGGCAAAGACCAACACAACACATGCCAGCAAGCCGAACGTTCCCGCGTAGAGAATTACTCGGCTGCTTCGCTTCGGCGCGCTCGCTGGTTTATCTTGAAACGTTTCGCGGACAATGGGGATTCCCGCAGAGATTTCATTTCGAACGGGGATGACCGGTTCACTTCCCACTTGTACCTGCTTCAACCTCCCTGCCGCCCATTCCACACCTTTGCGGGCGCGCGGACTATCCGGTCGGAGATCCAATGCCTTGCGGGCATAGGCAAGCGCGTCGGCCGGGTTCGGGTCCGAGGCGGCGAGGATCAACCACGCGTCCTCCATGTCCGGCGCGAGGAGCGCGGCTTGCTCACCCAACGTCCGCGCGGTGATCTTGTCGCCGCGGCGCAGGGCTTCGCGGGCCCTCGTTACAAATTCATGTGCCTGATCGAAGCCTGAGTTCATCGAATGGTTTCACCATTTCAAATCGTACCCGACGGGAGGATTTCTTGCAACTGGATTTTACCCTCTTATTCTGGTAAAAAAATACCCAATTCAGGGCGGGATTTGTACGAATTTTTTACCACCGGATCTCGACCACCGTACCTAATTCAGCCCAATCGTACAGCAAGGTCGAGTCATACGTGCCCAAGACGACGCACCCATAGGAAACCGGGCTTCCGAGGTAGCCTTCCCACAACGTCGCGCCGCTTGGCAGAATGGGCAGGGCATGGATGCCGTTTTCGAGACTGCCCGAATAGTAGATGCCCAGCCAGTTGGGCATCCAGATATTCCACGTGGCGCCGTAGGCGTTGGGCAATTTGGTCTGCACCGCAAACCTTCCGACGCGCGTCGAATTTTGGATACCGGTGGAGGCGACGAAACTGTACATCAACGCGCCGTTCTCATACACGTACATGTGTTGCTCCGAAATATCCACAAGAATATACTTCGAGGCGGAGCCTGACGAGGCGGGCTGTGAGGCCGGTCCCTGCACAACCGCGACCGGGGCGGGCGCGTCGCTGACGATCTCCATGGCAAATGTGACTGGCGTTTCAGTCGCGGCAGGCTGGGAGGTGGGCATCTCGGTGGGCAATTCAGTGGGAATGCTCGTGGGTGTGTGAGTGTAAGCAGGTTTTGCCACGTACACGTTAGCCCAGAGATTCTCTTGTGTGGGCGTGGGAGACGCAAGGATGAACGCGTTCGCCGGGGATGCGGCGAAAAAATAAAAAGCGATGGCAACACATCCGAATAAGAGGAGCAGGCGGAGGCTGAGAATGCCTGCGTTGATCCTTGTCGAAACGACTCGTCCGTTTTTTTTCATGGCGTTATGGGAGTCGCTTCGATGTTTTCATTGTTGGCAAAACACAAGATGCCGTCCACAACACCCGCTGCAACGCGGTCGGTTTCCGTGGTGAGGATCTCGCGGTCGAGGTTGAGGAAGCCGGTCTCGATGATCGCCGCGACGGTGCTCGGGTCGATCTCGCGGAAGGCATGATACTCGCGCATGTCGGAGGTGATGCTTCCGGCGTGAAAGGTCATGTCCGTGACCTTGTGATACCGATCCACGAGGCAGGCGGTCAGGCGGTTGGCGCGGTTGAGGTCGTTGGTATTGAGCGCGGCGGCAACCTTGAAACCCGTGGCTTGGTCGTTGATGTATTCGCATGAATCGTTGTGGATCGACACGATGGCAAGGGCGCGATAGCCGTTCAAGCGCGTGTCGAATTCGTTGAGCAGGTCAACGGTATAACCCGCCTGAATTAATTGCTGTTGCACGAGCGCGGCGATCTCGAGGTTCAATTCCGCTTCGGTGAGCGTGACGCTGCCATTGCCATCCACGCAGACCGCGCCGGAGTCGTTGCCCATATGACCGGCAACGATTCCAATGCGGACCTGAGGCTGGGCTGTCGTAGCGACCGAATCCTGCACCTGCGGGGTAAGGAGCAGGCTGAGGCGCTCATAGAAGTTTCCGTTTGCCAAGCCCTGCGAGGGCAAGGCAGTGAACAAGGTGGCAAGCAGGATCGCGACCCCGATGGTGGTCGACAATGCCCGCACGCGTTGCGGGTGGGTGTGCGACGGAGTAGAAGCCATTTCCCGGTAATGGTAACTGCTAAGGATTTAACATGCAAGAGCAGTGTATGTGACAATTATTATCTTGACTTGCCCCTCTCCCGCCGTTATGATGAATTCGCATTGGAGCAACCATGACCCTCGACTCAGAACAACTCCGCAATGCCATGCGCGGGTGGACGACCGGCGTGGCGGTCGTCACTGCCGCGCACGACGGTCAACGATATGGCATGACGGTCAACTCGTTCACCTCCATTTCGCTGGAGCCGCCCCTCATCTGCGTGACGTTGAAGCGGCTGACTCACACCTACGAACTCGTCGAACGATCCGGCGAATTCGCGGTGACGATCCTTTCGGACGAACAAAAGCCCCTCTCGGATCGTTTCGCCGGGAAGATACCCGATGTACACGACCGCTTCGACGGCGTGGAAACGGAAACGCTGCTGTTGAACGCGCCGCTCATCAAAGGCGGATTGGCGTTTTTCAATTGCCGCGTGGTCAACTCGCATCCCGCCGGCGAGAACATGCTTGTGGTTGCCGAAGTGGTCGCGGCGCGCGGCAAAGAAGCGGGCGACCCGCTGGTGTATCACAATCGCGTGTATTGGAAGTTGATAAAATGATTTCTTCAGGATACAAAAACATGCCGCGAATTCCACGAATTTACGCGAATTTTTAAACTTCGCGAAATTCGCGGCAAATCTTTCTTCGACTCATCCTCCAACACAGCAGTGGATGAACAATGATGCAGGATAAATTAACCCTCGAAGAACAACAGATTCTGCTCCGCCTTGCGCGGGAGGCGATGACCCGGCGCGTGAAAGGGGAGCAATTGCCGCGGCTGGACCTCTCGTCGCTGCCGCCGCGCTTGCGCGAAGACGGCGCGTCGTTCGTCACGCTGACGATCCGCGGTGAATTACGCGGGTGCATTGGCGCGCTCGAAGCGTATCAACCACTGGCACAGGATGTGCGCGAACACGCCGTCGCGGCGGCACTCGAAGACCCGCGTTTCCCTCCCGTGGAGGAACGCGAACTAGAGGCGATCCAGGTCGAAGTCTCGCGGTTGACGCGCCCAGTCCCGCTCGAATATAAAGATGCGGATGATCTTTTATCCAAATTGCGTCCGCACGTGGATGGAGTCATTTTACGCGAACCGTTTGGGCGCCGCGCCACGTTCCTGCCGCAGGTGTGGGAGAAGATTCCCAACCCGGCAGATTTCCTGAGCCATCTTTGCCAGAAAATGGGTTTGAGCGAAAACGCATGGCGGACGAAACATCTCGAAGTGCTGACGTATCAAGTGGAAGAATTTCACGACTACGCGTAGGGAGAATTTCCCTCAAATACCGGGATCACTGAGTCATCGGAAAAAATCTCAGAATCTCTATATCCTCTGTGGCTGATTGGTAGGGTAAAATCGGCGCATGGCTGACCCCGCTCGTAACAATTCCCCCTCTCGCGAAACGGGCGGGGCTGACGATATCGCTTTTCAAGAAGCAGTGGAAGCCCTGCGCGAGGGAAATAAAACCAAAGCCCGCGAACTGCTCACGGGCTTGCTCAAGACCGACCAAAGCAATGCAACTTATTGGGTGTGGATGAGCGCGACGGTGGATTCGCAAAAAGAACGAATCTACTGTTTACAAACCGCGATCAAACTCGACCCAGAAAATGCGACCGCCAAACGCGGTTTGGTTTTGCTCGGCGCGTTGCCGCCGGATGAAAACGTCCAGCCGTTCCCGTTGAACCGCCCGCGCGCGTGGGAGGAAAAACTTTTGCTCGCGCACGAAAAGCCGAAGCCCAAGGGATGGGCGGCGGTGCGCGCCAGCCCGGTCTTCCGCCTCGGGGGAATCGCCGCGCTCGTCATCGCGTTGATCGGCGGAGTCTATTTCGGATTCATCGTTCCCGCGACTCAACAAACGCGTCCCCCCACACGGACGCCGGGTCCATCCCCCACGTGGACGTTCACACCCACCTCGGTCAACGCGACCGGCGGTCCGCAGATCGCCGGCACGCAGGGTCCGCTTTCAGAATTGCTCGAAGCGCCGTTGACGCCGACCGCGTTCTACGTCAACACACCGCGTTCCCCGATCACCGGGGATATTTACCGCCGCTTCCTCGAAGAGTTCAGGGCTAAGAACTGGGATGAAGCGATCACGTTGATGCAGGAGATCGCCCGCCTCGAACCCGAAACAGCAGACCCGTATTATTACATCGGCGAGGCGTATCGCCTCAAAGGAGATCCCGGCAGTGCGATTCAATCGTATGAACTGGCGCTTGGCAAAGACCCTGAGTTCGGCGCGGCGTACGTCGGCTTGGCGCGGGCGCGCATCCAGATTGACCCGGGCGCGAACGTGGAGCCGCTGCTCGATGAAGCGATTCGTTTTGATCCGAACTTCGGCGAGGCGTACCTCGAACGCGCGAAAGTCAAATTGAGGGATAACGATATTCAGGGCGCGGTGCGTGACCTCGGAAATGCAGATCGGCTTCTACCAAACTCTCCGCTCGTTTATTACACCTTGGCACAGACGCGGCAGAGGGAGGGTGAGTTCGAACTGGCGCTGATCGCCGCCGAGCGCGCCAACGAGCTCGACAGAAGCTACCTGCCTGTCTATCTTCTGCTTGGACAACTGTACACAGAGATCGGCGATAACGCCAAAGCGGGCGAGGCATTGGATATTTACCTCCGGTACAACGAAGGCGATGCAGAGGCGTTCCTGCTGTATGGAAAGACACAATTCAATAACAGGGAATACGAGGAAGCGATTCGCAGTATGAATCAGGTCATTTCAATTGACAACGACCGGCGCGAGGCGTATCTCTATCGCTTCTATTCGAACGTGGAACTGGGCGACGGCGACGCCGCGGACGACGACATTGACCGCCTGCTTATTTATTATCCCAACTTGTTCGAGTTCAACATCGCGTTGATCCGGGCGCACTTGATCCAGAACCGCGATGGAAGCGCGCTGCAAATTCTCGAAAAGGCTGTGGGACTCGCCGAAACGGACGAGCAACTTGCCGCCGCTTATTTCTGGGGAGGCGTCGTCCACGAGGAGCGCGATGAATTAGATGACGCCGCGGACTACTGGCAGTTGCTGTTAGATTTGCCCGAAGATGCAACCACCGAAGAACAACGCAACGTGGCAGAGGAACATTTGCTCGAGATTCGCACTGCAACTCCTGCACCGACTCGAACAAAGACAAAGACACCCACTCCCACCAAGCCCGTCACCCCAACGCGCACCCCAACTCCGTCACCGACGCCGTAACATCCCCATCCCTCACCTGCCACCAAGCGGATAAATTTGCGACGGTTACATTTGTATTCTGGCTTCCTGGGAAGCTCCCCGACCCAGTTTGACAGGCTACTCCCCCACCCGTATAGTAAACAGTCGCAGTAATCGTTGCTGATCCTGTCGTATTTGCAGTTACCGTAGCAGTATAGGGATATGAATTATCTGATGACGGGGCAACGGATGCGATAGAGGGGTTATTGGAACTAAAATCTACCCTTTGAATTTCAGATGAATTTCCAACGGAGGCGGTAATGACAGCAGTTTGAGAGGTGGATAATGATAGGCTTGTTGGGGAAAGCGTACAGGATTGTAAATGAGTTCCCGTCACCGAAGGTGTTGCACAACTTATACTTTCACTATTCACAACGCGGTAGTAGTAAACAGTTCCTGGCACCAAAACTTGCGGCGTGTCATATGTGCTCTGAGTTGCCGAGCCCAAGTTAACCGATACCGCGCAAGTTCCTCCCGCGCAGTTTGCCTCAACATCGGATTTGTTACTTCCCACATATACATATTGCGTTGTCCCCCCAGTTCCAGGAGTCCATGTGAGCCGTGCGGCAGTTAAAGAAATTGGGGTGAATGTGACATTGGTCGGGGCGGTTGAGGCGCAAACTGAAACACAGTTATATTGTTCATAATTATATTTCTGGCACCACCCAGGCTCCTGTTCACAATCTCTACATTGTTTATTGGGATTACTGGGCGTGGGGCAGTCGTACCAAGGTCCACAAACCCTCGGAGGCGTATAAAAATCACAACAACTCCCCGTTTGTTGAGCGCTCCCGACATTGCCAGTGCACTGATAACTCTCACATTGTGATCCAATTAGAGTACTCCCCCTTATAGTACCCGCAGGACAGTTAATAGGACCGGTGCACTCTACGCCAGAAGATGGCTCGTTTACACATATTCCCCTGCTTGCACTACAGCGCCCAGAACAACATTCGCTATTGGTAGAACAACTTACACCAATACCTGAACAATTTCCTCCACCCCCACCGCTCCCCCACCAGAAACATTTTGCCCCTGGTAGCATCATAACTTCATCAAATCCGCTTTGTGGGCATTTGGCATTGCAGAAACTATCACAATAACCCGGAAATGTAGCCCCACCCAATTCACACTCCCCTGAATTAGGATCTTTTACGCAACATTCAACGCCTTCATTTATACATTGTTCAGCCGCATATAAATGGTTGATAAAACCAAACTTGATGGATATCAAAAGGAGAATAAATGCGTAAATATAAAATGCTATCTTCCCCATTGATATAAACTGTAGCTTTTTATTTCCGTGAAGTCAATATAAATCTTATTTGATGAAGAACCAATAGGCTTTGGCAACATAGTCCGGTTCAGTAGGTGCAGAGCCTTTAATATAATACCTATAATCCGATACTGTAACCGTACTATCACCTCTTGAATGTAGAGCGGTATGTGCAACACTCATTCTGAATACATTGCTTATTATTCCTCCCGCTGTCCACCCTGCCATATGAAACACTGAATCCTTGTTTTGCATAATATATTCAAGTGTATTATTAACAACCATCACACTATAAACGAGTTGACCCTGCTCGTTCGTAAAAACAGCAAATCCTCCACCTCTTGCCAGTTTATCAAATTCATCACCTCTCATAGCGCCCTCGTAATTTATTGGTAATTTGTTGCCATGTACTACCTCAAATTTTATATCCTGGTTGAAATCGGCTTCGTATTTTCTCCACTTTATATCGGTTACGATCATTTTTCCGCCTGATTCTTCTAAAAACGCCTGCATGAAGGCTTGCTTTACTTTGTAATCCGCGCCGTGACCTATGCCTTCATATTCAGGGCGCTTTTCAAGAACTTTTGCCAAGATCGCCTGATTTTCAGGGATGGACGGGCTGATGGCATCTCCCAAATGGGAAATAATGATATCCCAATAAATTCCTTTTCTGTCCGCATCGGGGGCGAGGGTGAGATCGTAGCTAGGCAGACCCTCAACAAATTCAATATCATTGGCGGGGATGAATTCGCCGATTTCAGGCTTCGCCGTCGGTTCGGGGGTGGGGGTGGGGGCGAGGGTTTCTGTGATTGTGAGGGTGGGAAGGGTTGAGGTTGAAACTTCCGAAATCTCAGAGACTTCGGAAGTCTGCTGGGCAGGCGCGGGGATTGTACCCGCCTGCGCGGTGCAGGCAACGAGGAGAATAATCGGAATCGAAAACGAGATGATTTTTGAAGGCATGGCAAACCTCCTTGCCAAGGATCTACTTGATAATCTTCTCCGCCTAAAAACAACATCTGCCGCAAGCTTCAAGGCTTCGCGATATTCGTTTCTGGTGATCTCTTCCACAACGCTGGGATAACGCGATTGAACAGGGTATTGCGTGAGAATATCGGCGTCACGAACATTCTTCGGAATATGCAGCCCGCCAGCCTCCAGCAAATCCATCAAATGCACGAGCGAGTGTGTTTTCGGAAAATCCAAACCTTGAGCAAGGCAGACGGCTTTAAGCGCTTTTTCGGCGGCTTGCTGGGCATTGAAACACAAGTCTTCAAAGAGAATTCCTTTCAAACGCCCACCCTTTTCAGCCAGAGTCAAATTTCCCCGCGCACGCGCGAGCCAGGCGCGCGGGTTGGTGGGGTCTCTATGCTTCATACAGCACGCGCCCGTGGCTGAGGGCAGATTTCAGAATCGTCCCGGAGCGTTTGCCATATTCTTTCAAGTCTTTTTCCGTTGCAACCACAATGTCAACCGTGATGCCCGTGCCATGCAGATTGCGATAAATCTTCTGCGCGGTCCGTCGGCGATGGGCTGGAGCGCGCATCACAACCAGCATATCGAAATCACTATCCTTGTTCATTTGACCTTGCGCAGCAGAACCAAACAGCAGGACACGTCGCGGCTTGACGCTATCCACAATCCGGCGCGTCACCTCTTTCAGAAGTTTTTGATTTGGAAGAGTTGCAATCGTCATAAGAATCTGCCCGTATTATACGTCAAACCTTCGCAAACTTCTTCCGATCCTCCTCGCACGGACACAGCGCGCGCAGGTAGTGCCAGTTGTAAATGCCGTAATCGTGACCGTCCTCCCAGACGAGGGTCAGCGCGTAGGAGCCGGTGGCAACAACATTCGCCAGCCGCGTGGCAGGTGATTCGACCATCTTCAAAACAAACACGTTGGGGTCGGGCTCGGGCGTCATGTTTTGATGTCCGCCGCGGCACGAGGCGCACGGACAAGCCGCGCGCAACAGGTCGAACGGATAAACGCTCGTGTGCCCGTCGTTCCATGTGATGGTGAGTTCGCGTTTTGTTTTGTTGGCTGTGATGCCGGTGGGTTTTTCGTTCATGTTCCGCTTTCTCCCCTCTCCTTCAGGAGAGGGGCTATTCATGGGCGGGGAAACCCCGCCCCTACGAAATAATCACGGTGATGGAATATAACTCAGAAAATCCGCGGCCGCCCAGCCGGCGCGCGTTTCGTCGTACGGCGCGACGAGATACCACCAGATGTATCCATCCAAGGCAACCGGACCATCGCGGACGATGAACACTTCCGAATCAAAGCCGAGGAAATCGGGGTTGCCGCTCAAGCCGGGCTCTGAGCGGATTCGTAATCCCTCGCCGTCGGTGCCGGTAATCTGCACGTAGTTGCCGATGGCGACACCGGTCGGAACGGGAGTCGGCGCGAAGGGATCAATCGTCGCGGTGGGCGGCGCGTTCGAGGTGGCGGTCGAGGCGGGGATGACGGTCAAATTTGCCGGGGCAAACCCCACGTCCGCGGGTTGAAGCGGGGAGGTGAATCCGATGGAGACGGCGGTGACGAGCAGCAACAATCCCGCGAAGAGCAGCGCGCCGAGAATCACCCATTTATTGAAAAGCTGTCTGAGGGTCATGATCGTTTTAGCAATTCCATGCCGCGCGGAGGCACGAGCAGTTTGAGCGCGCCCGATTTGACTTTGATCTCCGCTTGCTGCGCCGAACCGCGCGGCTCGCCGTCGGTCTGGATCAAGAACGGCGAATCGGCTTCGACGCGCAGCGAAGCGAACGTGATCTTGCGCGCCGCATCGGAGTTGATGTGTTTGCCGGTCATCATGTCGTACGCGTGGCGCAGCGCGTCGCCGAGATGACTGCCGCTGAACAACCACATATCGAGCAAGCCGTCGTTGAGATACGCCTCCGGCGAAAGTTTCGACAAGCCGCCGAGATAATGACGAATGTTGGTGGCGACCGCCACGATGTATTGCCCCTCCACCGCGTGACCGTCCGCCCACAAACGCAGTTTCACGCCTTTCCATTGCGCGGCTTGCATCAACGATTGCGCGGTGTATTCGGGGAAGGCGAAGAATTTTTCAAAACGCACGCGCGGTTCGAGCGCGTGGATGGTCAACGCGTCCAGCCCGATGCCCGCCCACATCATGAACGACACGTCGTTGCACATGCCCACGTCCACCGCGTGACACGGCGCGTTCGCCAGCAGGGAGGCGTTGCGTTTCAACGCCCAGAAATTGCCCAGCGTGAACGCGCGCAAGCCCAGTTCGATGCTCCACACGTTCGCGGTGCCGGCGGGCAGGACTCCCAGCGCGGTGTCCGAATCGATCAAGCCGTTGACGACGTTGCCGATCGTGCCATCGCCGCCGACGGCGAACACCGCGTCTTTTTTCTCACGGGCGGCCTGCTTCGCCAATTGGACGGTGTGTTCGCCGCTTTGGGTTTCCGCCGCGTCCGCTTTCCACCCGGCGGCGTCGAGCGTTTTCACAACGGATTTGATGAAAGGTTTGACGGAGAATCGTCCCGCTGCCGGGTTGTAGATGATGACCGCACTTCGCATGAACAGGATTATACCCACCTTGAGGGGAATACCGTAGACAGGTAGATAAGTAGACAGGTAGACAGGTAAATACGTTCTCGTGTGTACGTGTCTACGTGTTTCCGTGTTTACCTTCCCCCGGCAGCACCAGCGGCACATCCAAAAACGGATGTTGCACCACCTGCACAGGCAAACAATACGCTTCAGCGATCAATTCGGGTTGCAACACTTCTTTTGGTTGCCCCATCGCTTTGATATTCCCCGCCACCATGAGCGCGATGCGGTCCGCGTAATGCGCGGCGAGATTGAGGTCGTGCAATGCGATCAACACCGCGAGATTATCTTTGTGAGCAAGTTCGGTCGCCAGTTCCAATAAACCGGCTTGATATTGTAGATCCAAATGCGCCGTAGGTTCATCCAGCAGAAGAATCGGCGTGGACTGGCACAAGGCGCGCGCGAGCAGTACACGCTGCTGTTCTCCGCCGGAGAGTTCGCCCACGCGGCGATCCATGAATTGAAGCGCACTCACGCGTTGCAATGATTGTCGCGCGATCTCTTCGTCTTTTTGTGAAGGCTGACCCAAAAACCCGAGATACGGTGTGCGACCGAGCAGAACGGTTTCCCATACGGTGAACGCGGGAGGTAATGAAACCGCTTGCGGAACAGTGGCGATGTATCTCGCGCGCTGCATGGAACTCAGCGACGCGAAGTCATCTCCGTTCGTGCGGACGTGACCCGCGTAGGGAATCACTCCGCTCGCCGCGCGGATAAGCGTGGATTTGCCCGCGCCGTTCGGTCCGATGAGCGCGAGGATTTCGCCGCTTTGCACGTCGAGGGAAACGTCATGCAGGATGCGGCGGGAGCCATAATTGACGGAGAGGTTTTGTATTTTCAACATGTTTTTATGTAGGGGCGAGGTTCTCTCGCCCCGATTTGGGCGGGGAGACCCCGCCCCTGCAAGATCATTTACCAAAATCCTTGATTCTTGGAACGCCTCAACACCCATAAAAAGAACGGCGCACCGGCGAGCGCGGTGATGATGCCTACGGGAATCTCCTGCGGCGCGATAAGAACACGCGCGATGATGTCGGATGCGAGCAAGGCGGTCGCGCCGCCGAGGATGCTGAGGGGAAGTAAACGCTTGTAATCGGGACCAAACCAAAGCCGGATGAGATGCGGGACGATGAGTCCGATGAAGCCGATGATGCCGGAAAAAGCCACCGCCGCGGCAGTCGCCAACGAAGAGGCGATCAAAATGATCCGTTTTGTGCGCGTGACGTTCAATCCAAGTTGCTGCGCTTGATCGTCGCCGAATTGTAAAAGATTCAACGCGTGACCGAAGAGAATCAAGATGCCAAGACCGATGAGGAGATAGGGAAGCATGGCAAGGATGGCGGTCCAATTGTTTTGGGTTGCGCCGCCGAGGAGCCAGCCCAGCGCGCGGCGGACCTCGCTGGTGGAGCGGATCATCAAAAACGATGTGAGCGATGTGGCAAACGACGAAAACGCCACGCCCGCGAGAATCAGGTTTGTGGTGGGAATCGTTTGTCCGACCCGCGCGAGTGAATAGACGATGAAGACTGTGAGCAACGCAGCGGCGAATGCGGCAAGCGGAATCGCCATCAGCCCCCAGAACGAATAGGGCCACTGAACCGACATGGCTATGACCGCGCCAAGCCCTGCACCGGACGCAACGCCGATGAGGAACGGGTCAGCCAGCGGGTTGCGGAACAAGCCTTGATACGCCGCGCCGCTCCCTGCCAGCGCCGCGCCGGTCAGCGCGATGAGAATCGTACGCGGCAGGCGAATCTTCCAAAGGATCGATTCGTTGATCTCCGTGCCGCCGCCGAGGAGGGTTTGCCATAATTCGCTTGGCGAAATGAAAACGGAACCGATGGCGAGGCTGAGGAGCAGGGCGATAACGAGAAAGAGGAGAGAGAAAAGGAGAGGGCGTTGCATGATTGTTGTAGAGGCGGGGTAACCCCGCCCCTACGCGTTTTATTCGAACAATTCCGGATGCAGCAATTTCGCCAACTGTTCCAAACCATCCACCAAACGAGGACCGGGGCGGCTGACAAGATTGTCGTCGAACGGGAAGATGCTGTTGCTGGCTACGGCGGGGAGCGTTTCCCACCCCGGCCGCGTGAGAACGGACTCGGGAGTCACACCCCACATCGAGTCGCCGAGGATGATGATCGAAGGATTCGCCGCCACCACCTGCTCGATGCTGATCTGCGGATACGGGTCTGTGGCGATATCGCCGATGTTGTACCCACCCGCGCGTTCGATGAGCAGGGAACCGAAGGTGCCGGGTCCGTACGTCCATGGTTTGGATGGATCGGTCGCATCGATCTCATAGAAGACGGGGATACGCTCTGAAAGCGGCGCGATCTTCTCATCCACGGCGGCGACGCGCGCTTTGAGCGAGTCGACCAATTCAGTCACATCATGTCCCGTCAGTTGACCGACGATCTCGAGGTTGGCGTACATTTCTTCAAACGTTGTTGGGTTTTTCAAATAGTACACGGTCAACCCCAACCCTTCGAGCTGGTTCACCAGTTCGGGCGTGTTGATCTCCGCGGCAAGCACAAGGTCGGGTTCGAGCGCGAGGATGGCTTCCGCGTTGTATTCGCCGAAAGACCCGCCGATGCTTTCGATGGATGCGGCTTCGGCGGGATAATCGCTGAATTCATCGCGTCCGACGACCTGTGAACCTGCTCCAATTGCGAAAAGGATCTCCGTGTTGGAGGGGGCGAGCGAAACGATCCGCTGTGCGCTCTCCTGCAGGGAAATTTCGCGTCCGAGTCCGTCGGTGAACACTCTGAACGAGGCGGCTTCCGTCGGCGCTGAGGTTGCGACAACCTCCGGCGGAGCCGAATCAACTGTCGGCGCGGCTTGAGGCGCACAGGCTGTCAAAAGCGCGAACACTAATGTGAGTAGTAAAGTCTTGCGTATCATGGTTTCTCCTAAGTGTGTTGTGTAGCGACGACTTAAGTCGCCGCTACCGCAAAGAATCAAAATCCCCAGCCGAGGCTGGGGAGGTTGGAGAGGCAATCCAAACAGAAGCCGTCCTCCACCTCCTTTCCGCGAGAGTGTGGTAGAACCGACCAGAGCGGGCGACCTGACTTGTTCGAGCGATAATCGAATACTTGAATATCGACTCTCGAATTCACAGTTGCGCGACAGTGTTAGATTTTCACTAACTTCGCCGCTGGCTGGGCGAGTTATGAAGTTATGAAACGATTGTATGCTCGTTATGAATGTTCGTCAAGAGAAGGACTGTCATCAATATCGTTGAGATCAAAAGTGTGATGTTTCCGCCTCTGTCGAACAATAGCAATCCAAACCACGGGAGCAGAAAGACAAATGCGATGACGATCCAGTCAGTTCGTATATGCGCAATCTCTGCGAGAACGAATAAAGGGATGATAGCAAACGCAAAATCATAGTTCTGCAAATACGGGTTGACGAGCAATGCCATGCAGGTACACAATGCGACCAGCAAACCGCCGTCCATGCGGAAAAAATTTTTTATCCACACGAAAGTAAAACCGATCAGCAGCGCAAGGGAAATCACGAACGCCTGATCGAACCCAAAGCCCGCAAGGTTGGAAATCGTCAGCGGCAGGCTCACGCATAAATTACATTCTGAAACGCCCTTGAACGCGAACAGGGATTTCGGGTAATTGACGACCCAGTTGTTGTCCGCGAGAAAGCCGAGGGCGAAGAGAATCGCGCCGGTGATCGCCGTGTAAAAAAACGCGCGCCGACCAAATTCATCGCGGCGGAGAAGCAGGCGAACGGTAACCGCCAGCGCCGCCAGCATCCCCACGTGCGGCTTGAACGTGACCAGCGCCATGCCCAGCGCGATCATCCACAGGGTCTTATGCCGCAGCGCGTACGCCAGCATCGCCATTCCCAGAATTGTCGGGAAGACGTATTGCCCAACGATCAACGCGCCGAGAATGGGAAAGAACAGTGGCGCTACAACGAAGGAAATTAATCGCAAGCGCGGATGCCATCCATCCGTGACCAGCCATACGGACGCAAGCAGCATCGTCGCGTTCAACAGAAACCACACGCGTACGGCAACTTCAGCAGGGAGTAACGCCAGAGGCAAAGTCGTCAGCGCGAACCACGGCGGATACGGAAACGGCAGGACGAACACCCGATCGACGGGAACACCGAGGTCGGCGGCGACCATTTGCTCCTGCGCGGCGCGGTCATACAACGGAATGCCGCGCAGGATTCCCTGATTTGCACGATAGAGGACTTGAAAATCATGGAACGGATCCAGCGGCATGGGGACAAACCAAGCGATTGCAAGAATCGCTCCGAACAGGAAAAATACAACCAGAAAAATGAGAAGAGCGCGCTTCATGGGGTTCGATCTTGTTCTGCCTGTCCCTGCATTAAACCGCGAAACCGCATCCAATGGAATGGGAAAAGGAGGAACCAGTACAGGAAGCCAAGCAGTCCGCGCGGGGAGAAGAAAAGGGTGGCGTAGGACAAGTTCTCAACTTGTCTGCGTTCAAGCCAGAGGTCGCCGAAAATAGTGTGACGACTCTCCATGCCCTCTCCCTGTGAGAGAGGAGAAATCGCCTGCAGAACAAAACATCCTTCATGTTTTAGGAATTTGATTCCCGTAGTTCCATCCTCCCACACGCGTTCGATGTGAAGCGGATTCGTTTTCTCCAGCGCGTCTTTTATCGCAGTGTCATAGTCAATCAATTTGATTTCAGGAAACACGGTCAACGCGTCGGGATGGTTGACAACGCTGTCTGCCGATAAACCCTCGATCAACGCGTGCGCGATGGGGTACGGCACCGGCGTCATCAAGTCCACCCCGAATGCCATGAACCAGACCGGCAGAAAGGGAAGCACGATCATTTTGCGATTCAACCCCCGCGCGCGGGCATAGCGCAGCATCAAATCCTTGTACGTGGCGATCTCGGGTCCGCCGATTTCAAAGACGCGTCCCTGCCCGTTCTTGTTTTCGAGCGCGGCGACGAGGTAATCGATCACATTTTGGATCGCGATGGGCTGGGACTTGTTCTTCATCCAACCCGGTCCCGGCACGATGGGAAACAACTCGGTCATGAAGCGGATCATCTCGAACGAAATGCTTCCCGAGCCGGCGATGACCCCCGCGCGAAATTCCGTGACCGGCACGTTGCCCTCGCGCAGTACTTTTCCGGTCTCGATGCGCGAGCGCATGTGCGGTGCGATGTGTCCCTCGGGGTCGGCAAGCCCGCCAAGATAAACGATGTGCCGAACGCCAGCCTGATCCGCCGCTTGCGCGAAGTTCCGCGCGGCGTCGAGTTCGAGGGAGGTGTAATTTCCGCCCCTCGACATGTTGTGGATCAAATAGTAGGCGGTATCCACACCTTCAAGCGCTTGAGGAAGCGCGGAGGAGATCGTAACGTCCGCCTGAATCACTTCCACGCTGGCGAACCAAGCCCGCCCTGCGAGGCGATGCGGGTGTCTGGCAAGCGCGCGGACGCGGTAGCCGGAATCCAGCAGGCGCGGAATCAATCGGCTGGCAATATATCCGGTTGCGCCGGTGACGAGGATGAGAGGCGATGTCAACGAGTCCGCTTTCCACTTTCTACTTCCCACAGCGGTGGAAAGTAGAAAGTAGGTTAATGAGCCAGCACACGCGCTCGTGAAGCAAGCCTCCGCGTCAATCCATCGAAGATGAAGCGGTGCGGAAGCCACATGGCGTACCAATATAAAAATCCGAAGAGACCGCGCGGCGCGAAATACGCGGTGACCGTGAAAAGCGTTTTGCCGTCCTGCGGTTCCGATTTGAATTCGAGCCACGCTTTGCCCGGCAATTTCATTTCGGCGCGCAAACGGAGCAGGTGGTTCGGTTGCACCTCCTCTACGCGCCAAAAATCGAGCGCTTCGCCCACGCGAAGTTCGTCGGGATGCCTGCGCCCGCGCCGCAAGCCCACGCCGCCGACGGCTTTATCCACCCAGCCGCGCATCGCCCACAACCGATCGAGATACAACCAGCCGCGCTCACCGCCGATGCCCATGTACGAACGATGCACAACATCGGGTTTGAGATCGAGCAGAAGTTGGCGCGTCTCGATGAACATGCCTTCTTCCACAGTGAACGTGTACGGTTTGATATTGCCCGAGGTGGTGACGAGCGCGTCCGCCCAACGGGTTTCCACGTTGTCGCGTTGGATGCGTCCCAGCGCGAGATGCACAGCCGTTTGAAAATCCAACGGCTGGATGTGAGGGAACAATCTCTTCGCCGCTTCATCCCGGACGATGAGGCTGGCGCGCAGACCTTCGATCAACGGCAGCGCCACGCGCCAATGGATCGGCGTGACCAGCTGCACCCAATATGCGGAAAGCCGCGGCGCGTAGAACGGTGTGCGGACGAGGTAACGTTTGAGATGTCGTTCACGGGCATAGCCCCGCAACATATCCGCGTAGGTGAGGCGGGTCGCGCCGCCGATCTCGATGAGTTTGCCAACAGATTCAGGAGTTTGGATCGCATCGAAGAGATACGAAAGCACGTCGCGAATCGCGATCGGTTGTGCCTCTGAGTAGAACCACGCAGGACAGATCAGCAACGGCTCGCGTTCGGCAAGATAGCGGATCATTTCAAATAGCGCGGAACCGGAACCGACGATCATCCCCGCGCGGAATTCCGTCACCGGCACAATGCCCTGCCGCAAAACATATCCCGTTTCGTGCCGCGCGCGCAGGTAAGGGGAAAGATTCGACGCCGGGTCAACCAGTTCGCCGAGGTAAATGATGCGTTCGATGCCCGCTTCACTGGCGGCACGCGCGAAATTCCGCGCCATCTGCAGGTCGCGCTCGGCGTTGACCTTGCCGCCCTGCATTCCATGGATGAGATAGTACGCGATGGACACATCCTGCAGCGCAGCGGCGAGCGTTTCCGGCTGCAGCGCGTCGCCGGTGACGACTTCGACTCGTTTCAGCCACGCGCGGCCCTGCAGGCGCGCCGCATCGCGGACAAGCACGCGCACGCGGTACCCGGCATCCAGCAGGCGCGGCACGAGCCGTCCGCCTACATAGCCGGTCGCGCCGGTGACGAGGATGAGTATTGATGAGGGCATAGAGAAAGTCCGCTAATCTCCGCCATCTTCACTAATCTTCTACAGTTCGCGGGGATTAGCGCAGATTGGCGGAATGACAATGGTGAAAATTGTATCCCACCCCTTCAATTCCATGCTATGATGAAAGACAGGATGCAGACGGAAAAACCTCCTTCGTCGAATCGGATACAAGAACAACTAAACACACACCTTCCGCTGGTGTGGATCTCGCTCGCCTTTCTGACAGGAATCGTGCTCGGCAGTTTAATCTTGCTGCCGCTCTGGGCTTGGATCGCCGTTTTCGTATTCTCGATTCTTCTTGCGATTGCCGTTCGCATTCTTTCAAAGCGAATCACCCCTCTTTCCTCTTTCCTCTTTCCTCTTTCTTTACTCCCCGCCCTCATACTCGGTTCAGCGCGTTACCAGCTATCAATTCCCAACTTCGACGCGTTCCACATCGCCTTTTACAACGACCGCAATTACGATTTACTCATTACAGGCTACCTCGTCGAGCCGCCCGATTATCGCGACGCGTACACCAATTTACGCCTCAGAGTCACCAACGTGGATACCGGCGACCGCAACCTCGAAGCCGGCGGACTGCTCCTCGCCCGCGTGGACGCCAACCAGATATTTCATTATGGAGATGTTATCCGTTTACGCGGCAAATTGAAAACGCCGCCTGAAAACGAGGACTTCTCCTACCGCGATTATCTCGCCGCGCAGCATATTCACTCGTACATGTCCTCCGCAGAAGTGACCGTCCTTCCGGGCAACGGCGGGAATCCGATCTCCGCCGCGTTGTACGCGCTCAAAGAAAGATCGCTCGCCAACATCTACCGCATCTTCCCGGATCCCGAATCATCGCTCCTCGCCGGCATCCTCCTCGGCGTGGATACCGGCCTCACGAAAGAATTACAGCAAGCCTTCAAAGACACCGGCACCGCGCACATCATCGCCATTTCGGGTTTCAACATCAGCATCATCGCGGGCATTTTCGTCACGCTGTTCAGCCGCTTCTTCGGTTTGCGCTGGGGCGCGGCGCTGGCGGTGTTCGGCATCGTCTTCTACACGATCCTCGTCGGCGGCGACGCGGCGGTGGTGCGCGCCGCCGTCATGGGCAGCCTCGCCTTGTTTGCACGCCAGATCGGGCGGCGGCAATTCGCATTGAACACACTGCTCGCGGTAGCGCTGTTCATGTGCTTGTGGAATCCGCTGTATGTTTGGGACGTCGGTTTTCAGTTATCATTCTTCGCAACGCTCGGTCTCATCCTCTACGCCGAGCCGTTTTCGCAATTTGCCGCAAGAGTCCTCACTCGCTACTTTCCACTTTCCACCGTGGAAAAAGCGATTCAACCTCTTTCGGATTTCGTCCTCCTCACATTCGCCGCACAGCTCACCACCATTCCGATCATGGCATATCACTTTAAGCGCATCTCGCTCGTCTCGTTCATCGCCAACCCGTTCATCCTGCCGGCGCAGCCCGCGGTGATGATCCTCGGCGGCGTCGCGGTCTTCCTCAGCCTCGTTTGGATTCCGCTCGGTCAACTCGCGGCGTGGATCGCCCTGCCTTTCGTCGCGTACACCATCCGCATTGTGGAGTTATTCGACCGCGTCCCGCACGGGACTCTCTTCCTCGGCGATTTCTCCATCGGATTCGTCATCCTGTTTTACGCGGCGCTTCTCGCCGTGACGTTTGGCGGATCCAAATTCGGGGAGTGGATTCAAGCCGCGAGGGAGCGCGCAGGCGCGGTCGGCGCGGGAAGCGCAATCCTCGTATTGTCTCTCGCGCTGTTGTTGATCTGGCGCGCCGCCTCCGCATTTCCCGACCGGCTCCTGCACATCACATTTTTAGATGTCGGTTCGGCGGACGCGGTCTTCATCAAAACTCCTTCGGGCAAATCGGTGCTGGTCAACGGCGGACCCAGCGTGACGATTCTGTCGGATGAATTGGGCAGGCGCATGTCTACGTTTGATCGCGGGTTGAGCTGGCTCGTGGTCGCCAGCACGGAGGAGGATCAGGTCGCCGCGTTGCCGCGCGTTCTCGAACGCTATCCGCCCGAAAACGTGTTGTGGAGCGGAAACGAACAAGGCTCGTTCCCTTCGCGCGTGTTGGACGAATATTTAACCCTGCAAGGGATCCCCGTAACATTGGCAGAGAGGGATCAAATTCTCGACCTCGGCGACGGCGCGACATTGAAAATCCTGACAACGGGTTCACGCGGTTCTGTGTTATTAATTGAATGGAAAAACTTCCGCACGCTGCTGCCGGTTGGCATGAGTTTCGAAGCGCTCGATGAGTTGCAAAACGGCGCAAGTGTGGGACCGGTCAGCGTGCTGTCGCTCGCCGATTCGGGTTATGCTCCATCGAACCCGCCCGATTGGATCGCGAATTTGAATCCCGAATTGATCGTGCTTAGCGTCGCGGCTGGCGATATTAACGGAATGCCCGACAGCGAGACGCTTGAAACGGTCAAGGCATATTCGCTGTTGCGCACAGACTTGAATGGCTGGATCGAGATCACCACGAACGGGGAGCAAATGTGGGTGAATGTGGAGAGAAATCAGGAATAGAAAGATCAACCACAGAGAGCGCACCGTTCGTGCCGCCAGCACATCGGTGCGAGACGGCAGAGAAAAATGAGTTTTTTTCAGAGGTCTCTGCGAACTCTGCGGCTAAGCGAGGAGAGTGAAACATGAGCGAACTGATCATCAACGTCTTGCAGGTTCAAGGCGAATCCTCTGTCACCATCCTGCAGCTCGACGGCAAGGTGGACCGCGTTACGTCGAACCAACTCCTCGACCGGGCGCGTCAATCATACGAAGACGGCGCGCGATATCTCCTGCTCGATCTCAGCGGGGTGGAGATGCTTACCAGTTCAGGTTTGGTCGCCATCCAATCCATTTTCAAGTTGTTCACCCCAGAAAGCGACCTCGAATTATTGCACCACAAGAAGGAACAATACAAGTCGCCTTATGTGAAGCTGGTTTGTCCCGACCCGAAGATCTATTATGTGCTGAACATTGCGGGCTTTCTGCAAAGCCTGCTGATCTACAACAACCTGCAGGAGGCGATCAATTCATTTTCGAGTTGAGTTCAACGCGGCTACAAAAACATCGACCATTTTCCCGATATTGATCTCCTCTTTCACGATTCGAAACGACTCTTTCCCCATGCTTCGCAGACGCGCCGCATCTGATAGCGCGTCTTTCATCGTGGAGACCAGCGCGTCGAAGTCGTCCGGCGGAACCTGCCAGCCGTTCTCTTTTCTCACGAGATCGTCCTGCGTGCCGTCTCCCTGCGCAACGATGACCGGCAGTCCGTAACTCATCGCCTCCTGCACAGCCAGCCCGCCGGTTCCCGGCAAAACGAACAAATCCGCCTCTTCAAAGTAGGATTTCAACTCCTCGCCATGCTTCGCCCCCACAAACTCTGTGGACGGGTAGATCTCCGCGGCAAGTTCTTCGAGCGCCCCGCGCTCCGGTCCGTCGCCGACGATGACCAGCCTCACGTTTTGAATCTCGGCGCACGCGCCGATCAACAAATCCACGTTTTTGCGGAATTGCAAACGCCCTACGAAAAGCGCGCAGGGACGGTCGCGAAACGCATCCGGGCGGTTTGGCATTTGCCAGGCGGGAGAAGGCGAAACAGCATTATGCGCGACAAAAATGTTATCGAGCGGAAAGCCCAAGTCGGCGTACTCGTCCGCGCCGCGCTGACTGTAGGCGATCAGCGCGTCGAACTGCTGAAGAAAACCAATTCTCCTCTTCTCTCGCAGTCCGCTGACAGGCGGCGCGCCGAGTCCCCAGCCGATCACCGGCTTATCCTGCTCATGCATCCACTTCACGGCAGAAGAGGTTGAAAGATAGCGCGGGTTGGCTTCCACGATCAACGCGTCGGGGTTCCATTCCTTCAGCCAGTTCGTCAATCCCTGTTGGTAGCAAAGATAGAGAGAGCCGCCGAAGAGGTGGATGTTTTTTCCTAATTTGTAATTGGTAATTTGTAATTGGTCTGTCGTTGTGATGCCCTCGCTTGGACGCGGCAGGCCGGTGAACAGACTCATCCCGCCGTCGCAGGCGGAGGCGAGCAAGTCGAAGAACGCCGCGCGGTAATTGGGGAGGACGCGCTGCTGCAGGGCGAGCCTGCCATTAAATCGAATCATGATGGGATGTGTGGAGCCTGCCACGCCGGCGATTTGTGCACGTGGACGACCTTCCACGCGCCGTGGATCTTCACCAACACGCGGCTCTCGTTGTGCGAAACCACTTTTACACCCTCCGCAGACGCTGTGCTGACCAGCAGTGTATAACTTGCAATCGCGGTCTCACCGTAATTTTGAATGTGTAAGTTCGAGAGATCGAAACGCGTTACTGATTTTCCTTTCGCAACCGCGCCGAACACTGTACCGCGCTCGGCGTTCGAGGTCATCATGAATTCGTGAAAGGGCAAGCCGTCAATGCGGTGCGGCGTGATCCACCACTCGTAGAGGGTCAGATCTTCGGCGGTGGTTTCGTTGTAGGTTTTTGTGTCGTTCTCTTGAATCGCCTGCAAATGTTTTTTCAGGAAATCAATAACTTCATCGTGCATGGGAACTCCTCAATCCAACAATACTTTTAAATAATCATCCACCATTTTATCCAAACCGAACACAGACTCCGCTCTTTCACGCGCGGATACGCGGTATCTTTCATTATCGCGCAACACTTCCTCTGCCGCGTCTGCCAGCGACGGGATGTCTGGTCGCTCCAACTTCCACGGGTTCGTACCATGCGCGACGAGTCTGCCCGCGTCACCCTGCACAAGTTCAGCGAGCGAGCCGGTGTCGAAGCCGACGACGGGCAGTCCGCACGCCATCGCTTCGATGACGGAATTCGGGCAGGGCGGGTTCACTTCCGCGGAAAATAACAGATGCGATGACCGTTCGAGAAACGGAATCTCCTCGCGCGGCATCGCATCAATGAAACGCATCTTGAAATCTTTTTGTTCTTGCAATTCGTTTTTCGCGCGCACGTCTACGCGTCCGACAACGAACAATTCGATTGTGAGTTTTTTCGATAACTGCTTTGCAAGGTCAACTGCGTAGAACAATCCCGAATCCAATCCGCCCGCGAGGCTTCCCTCCACCACGAGCAGACGATAAAAATCGGTGGGGCGTTCGTGCGCGCCGGCGGGTGAATATTGATTCAAGTCCACGCCGTTGAGAATCACCGAAGATGGAACGCGCGCCGCGCCGTACCAATCCTCCCACCAACCTTTGACAAACTGGCTTTGATAAATCAATTTATTCGCGATTCGCGCGCGAATGAACGAAAGATTCCAGTTGCCGTAAATCGCTCGAAGTGTGTAACGCAATCCCGTCCATCTCACACGATGCACCCAGTTGACTCCATCGAGGCGCTGGACGATTCGGCGTCCCTGCGAACGCGCCCGCCGCAGGCGAAGCAGGCTCTTCGTCCCGGCGAGAACGAGGGCGGCGTCCGATTGTTGATTCAAATCGTAGGTAACATCCACTCCGCGCGCGCGCAACCCCTGCTCGAATTTGAGTCGAAAGGATGTCACGCCGCCGAATCCCTCCACGCGGGGGAAAATACAAATACGAGGCATGAGAGTATTATAATTGCCGCGAGGACTCAATATGGAAAAGCCCGACGTTGAATTTGTCTCCTTTTTGAAAACCTACCCAACATATCCGACCACGCACGTTATTGACGACTTGCGCGCCACCGAATATGCGCGGCTCGATCTCGGCGGGCATGTGTATCTCGATTACACCGGCGGCGGGCTGTATGCCGAATCGCAATTGCGGCGACACAACAAATTACTGGCAGAGCATGTCTTCGGCAATCCGCATTCGAGCAACCCCACCTCGCTCGCGGCAACACAGCTCGTCGAACACGCGCGCGAGTATGTGCTGCACTTTTTCAACGCCGACCCAAATGAATACATCGCCATCTTCACCTCCAACGCAAGCGGCGCGCTCAAACTCGTCGGCGAGTCGTATCCCTTTGCCAAGGGACGGTATCTGCTCACCTTCGACAATCACAACTCGGTCAACGGGATTCGCGAGTTCGCGCACGCGCGCGGCGCCAAAGTGACGTACATCCCGGTCGCGCTGCCCGACATGCGCGCGGACGAATCGGGACTCCGCCGCGAGCTGGCTCAGCCATCGAAGAACGGACACAACCTGTTTGCCTATCCCGCGCAATCGAATTTTTCCTCCGTGCAACACCCGCTCGAATGGATCGAGGAGGCGCACCAACACGGCTGGGATGTGCTGCTCGACGCCGCGGCGTTCGTGCCCACCAGCAAATTGGATCTGAGCAAGGTCAAACCCGATTTCGTGCCGATTTCGTTTTATAAAATGTTCGGGTATCCCACCGGGCTGGGCGCGTTGATCGCAAAAAAATCTGCGTTAGCAAAATTACATCGCCCGTGGTTTGCAGGCGGGACGATCACTGTCGCATCGGTGCAGGGTGACAAGTTTTACATGGCAGACGGATCGTCCGCGTTCGAGGACGGCACGATCGACTATCTCAACATCCCTGCGATCGAGATCGGGCTAAAGCATATCGAGTCCATTGGCTATGATGTGATCCACGAGCGCGTGCAGTGCCTGACCGGTTGGCTGCTGCAAAACCTTACCGCGTTGAAGCACAGCAACGGGACGAATCTCGCGCGGGTGTACGGACCCACCTCCACGGAGGGAAGAGGCGGCACGGTCACGGTCAACTTTTACGACGCGGACGGCAAAGCCCTCGACCATCGTTACGTCGAAGAACAGGCAAACGCATCCAACATTTCCCTGCGGACGGGCTGTTTCTGCAACCCCGGCGCCGGCGAGATCGCCTTGGAGATTTCACGGGTCGAATTGGACGTGTGCTTCACCAGCCCCGGTCACGAGGACCGTCTGACGTTGGACGATTTCCGCGCCTGCATTGACGGCAAATCCACCGGCGCGGTGCGGATCTCCATCGGCATGGTCACCAATTTCAAGGATGTACAGAGGTTCCTCGCCTTTGCCAAAACTCTGCTAACCTGAGTGCAATTTCTCAGATTCGCCCGCTGTTGAACAGCGGGCGAATCTAACCTGCGGGGAACTCCAATGCAACTCTTATGCCTCAAGCCTTGACGCTGCCTCTTTAACGCGTATAATTGCCGTCGTTGGATGTAAAAAACGAGTAATTCACCGCAAGCGCTTCAGAACATACTCTGGAAGCGCTTGCCTTTGTTTGTCTCTCGTGACAGCCGACTATACGCTATACAGAGACAGCCGTACTCCGTAACCTTCTTTTTCAGGAGAGAACACGTGGAAACCAAGGGACTGACCGCACTCCGTATCAGCCTCGCCTCGCCCCAGACCATCCTTTCGTGGTCGTACGGGGAGGTGCTGAAGCCCGAGACCATCAACTACCGCCGCCTGCGCCCCGAAAAGGACGGCTTGTTCTGCGAAGCCATTTTCGGACCCCAGCGCGACTGGCAATGCTACTGCGGTAAATACAAAAACCCCCGTTATAAAGGAATCACCTGCGATAAATGCGGCGTCGAAGTGACCCGCGCCGCCGTGCGCCGCGAGCGCATGGGGCACATCGCCCTCGCCACGCCCGTTGCGCACATTTGGTACACACGACGCATCCCCTCCTATTTGGGCATGCTGCTGGATATTTCGCGCCGCAACCTCGACCGCGTGCTTTATTTCGCCCAGTACATCGTCACGTACGTGGACGAGGAAGCCCGCAATAAGGCGCTCAAACGCATCGAAGACGAAATCTCCGACACCGAGCGCGAGCAGGCGGCTGGGGTGAATAACAAGATCGCCGAAATCAAGACCAAACGCGATCACACGCTCGCTGAGATCAACCAGAAACGCACGAACCTCGAGCAGGGTTATGACGAGGTCATCGCGGAAAAACTCGACCCGGTCATCAAGGAAGGTCAGAAGCTCGAAAAACTTTTGCAAGGTCAGATGGGCGAGCACGCCAAGAAGGCTGTCGTCTTCGAATTGACCGGCGAAAAGATCCTCGACACGGGCGATAAGGTCGCCGCCAAGCACATCACGCAGGTGCAGAAGATCGTCCAGAAGAAACTGGAAACGCTGGAAAACGAGTTGAAGGATCAGCGCGCGAAAGAACTCGAAGACCTCAAGATGGAAGCGGGCCGCATTAAGGCGGATGCCGACCTGAAAATGGAGGCTCTGCGCTCGCAACTCGAAGAGCAAACGTCCGTCTCATCGAATCAATCCTCCCGCCAGCGCGATGAATTGCTCGAATTGCGTCCGTTCACCTTTCTCAGCGAGAGCCGCTATCGCGAACTCAAACAACGCTGGGGACAAGTATTCCGCGCGGACATGGGTGCCGAAGCCTTCTACGATGTGCTCGAACGCCTCGATCTCGACAAACTCGCCGAAGAACTCTGGCATGAGGTGAAGACCACGAAGTCGAAGCAGAAGCGCAAGAAGGCGACGACTCGCTTGAAGGTGGTTGAGGCGTTCAAACGCTCCGGCAATCGCCCCGAATGGATGATCCTCACCATCCTGCCGGTTATCCCGCCCGATCTGCGCCCAATGGTGCAACTCGATGGCGGACGATTCGCCACTTCCGACTTGAACGACCTGTACCGCCGCGTGATCAACCGCAATAACCGCTTGAAGCGTTTGCTCGAACTCGGGGCTCCGGATGTCATCATCCGCAACGAGAAGCGTATGTTGCAGGAAGCGGTGGACAGCCTGATTGACAACTCCCAGCGCGGCAAGGCGCTCTCCCGCCGCGGACGCCGCGAACTCAAATCCCTGAGCGACATGCTCAAAGGCAAAAAAGGGCGTTTCCGCCGCAACCTGCTCGGCAAGCGCGTGGACTATTCCGGGCGCTCGGTGATCGTGGTTGGTCCGCAACTCAAACTCTACCAGTGCGGTCTTCCCAAGAGCATGGCTCTTGAGCTGTATCGTCCGTTCGTGATCGCGCGGCTCGTGCAAAACAACTACGCCGCGAACGTGAAGGGAGCGCGTCGGTTGATTGAACGCAACCGGCCCGAAGTGTGGGAAGCGCTGGAAGGCGTCATCGGCGAACGACCTGTGTTGTTGAACCGCGCGCCCACGCTGCACCGGCTGGGTATCCAGGCATTCGAACCGATTCTCATCGAAGGCTCGGCGATCCAACTGCATCCGCTCGTCACCACCGCTTTCAACGCGGACTTCGACGGCGACCAAATGGCAGTACACGTCCCGCTATCACAAAAGGCTGTGAAGGAAGCGCGCGATCTGATGCTCGCCTCGAAGAACCTGCTCAAGCCCGCCGACGGTGAACCGATCATCTCGCCTTCGAAAGATATGGTATTGGGCGTGTATTACCTCACCATGCCTCAGAAAGCGGCGCACAAGGGCGACGGACGCGCATTCTCCGATTTCGATGAAGTGGAGATGGCTTACGCGCTCGATCAAGTGGAGATCCACTCCGAGATCAAACTGCGCGCCACCACATGGTACAACGACAAAGGCGACCGGCTCGAAAAACCCGAAACGCGTCTCATCGACACGACGGTGGGCCGCGTCATCTTCAACCGCATCCTGCCCCCGGAAGTGCAGTTCGTCAACGAAAAGCTGGACAAAGGCGGCGTGAAGGACCTGATCGCCGAAGTGTACGAACTCTGCGGACAGGAACAAACCACCGACGTTGCCGATAAGATCAAATCGCTCGGCTTTGAATATGCGATGAAGTCCGGCACGACTCTCGCAGTTGCCGATATTTCCATCCCGCCGGAACGCAAGGGCATCATTGATGAAGCCCTCAAGCAGATCGAACTTGTGCAGCGCGACTTCCGCCGCGGTTTGCTCACCGAGCAGGAAAAGAACGAACGCGAGATCGAAGTGTGGCAGGGAACGACAGACAAGGTCGCCGATGCGGTCAAGAAACACATGGACCCGGACGGCAACCTCTCGACCATGGCATCCTCCGGCGCGACCAAAGGCGGATTCTCGACCATCAGTCAGCTGGCAGGCATGCGCGGTTTGATGGCTGATCCTTCCGGGCGCATCATCCCCATGCCGATCCGTTCCAATTTCCGCGAGGGACTCACCGCGCAGGAATATTTCATTTCGACACACGGCGCGCGCAAGGGTCTGGCGGATACGGCTCTTCGTACAGCCGATGCCGGTTATCTCACCCGCCGCCTGGTGGACATTGCGCAAGACATCATCATCAACGAACACGACTGCGGCACGCACGACGGCGTTTTAATCCGTCGTAAAGACGATGTGGCTGGCCAAGCCTTGAGCAGTCGTTTATACAGCCGCCTGCTCGCCGAACAGGTTATCGACCCGAAGACCGGCGAAGTGCTCGGCGAATACAACGATGTGATCAACCAGGAATTGGCGCGTAAGATCGCCGCCTCCGGCGTGGCGGAAGTCAAAGTGCGCTCTCCGCTGACCTGCGAACTGCAACACGGTATCTGCGCCAAGTGCTACGGTCTCGACCTCGGCCGCGGCGCCATGGTGGATTTGGGTTCGGCGGTCGGCATCGTCGCCGCGCAATCCATCGGCGAGCCCGGCACACAGCTCACACTGCGCACCTTCCACACCGGCGGTGTCGCCGCTGGCGGAGCAGACATCACCACCGGTCTGCCGCGTGTGGAGGAATTGTTCGAAGCGCGCAAACAGCCGAAAGGCGAAGCCGTCGTCGCGGAGATCAGCGGGACGGTTCGCATCAACCAATCTGAAAAATATGCCGACCTGCGCGAAGTGTTCATCGAGAACAGCGAACTCGTCAGCGATGAATACGCCATCCCCGAGGACTGGAAATTTGCGGTCAAGGATGAAGCCGAGGTCAAAGCCGGTGAAGTGCTCGCCACATTGGACGACGCGAAGATCGTCTCGCAACATGCCGGGCGCGTCCGCGTCGAGAAGAAGGAGCGCAAGGTGGTTGTCTCGTATGACCGCCGTGAGGATGTTTCGTACGAAATCCCAACCACCTCGCGCTTGCTGGTGAAGAACGGCGAAAAGATCGAAGCCGGTACGCCGCTCACTGAAGGCTCGCTCAACCCGCACCGCGTGTTGAAGATCCAAGGGCGCGAAGCCTGCCAGATGTACCTGATGACCGAAGTTCAAAAAGTATATCGCTCGCAAGGGCAGAACATCCACGACAAACACTTCGAGGTCATCATCCGCAAGATGTTGAGCAAAGTGCAGATCACCCGCCCCGGCGATACCAAGTTCCTGCCCGGCGACCCGGTGGATCGTCTCGAACTCCGCAAGATCAACGAGGCACTGCTCGCCGAGGGCAAACAGCCCGCGAAATCGTCCGAGGTGTTGCTCGGCGTCACGAAAGCCTCGCTTAGCACCGACTCGTTCCTCTCCGCCTCCTCCTTCCAGCACACCATCAAAGTGTTGGCGGGCGCGGCGATCGGCTCCACCAGCGATCCGTTACGCGGCTTGAAGGAAAACGTGATCATCGGCAAGCTGATCCCAGCCGGTACCGGCTTCCTCAAAGAAGCGCCGGTCAAAGCCGACGCGACTCCGGAAGCGGAACAACCCGAAATCCCGGACACATCCGCGGCTGATTAATCAACACCCGTTAGGGGCAGGTCTGAGACCTGCCCCTACGTTTTTTTATGCGACACGCACGCGTTTCAAAAAGACCCGAGGGACAACCTACGAGGGGAAAGACCGCCGCCAACCGACTCCGCCGCGTGGACAATTTCATCCTGCTCTACGAGCCTGCGCTTCTCACGCGGACAGACGGTTGGTTCGCCGATGCGATGTTCGTCGACCTCGGCTACGGCTTCAACGCGCGCACCACGCTCGAATCTGCCGAGCGCTTTCGGCGCGTGAACCCCAACTTGAAAATCCTCGGCGTGGAAATTGACAAGGAACGCGTCGAAGCCGCGCTCCCGTTCGCAGACGACAAAACACTCTTCCGTTTGGGTGGTTTCAATTTGCCATTGCAAGAGGGAGAGCATGTTCATTTGATCCGCGCTTTCAACGTGCTGCGGCAATACGAAGAAAAGGAATTCGCTCCCGCCTATGAACGGCTCGCACAGTACGTTTTGCCCGGCGGGTTGATGATCGAAGGGACGTCCACGCCGTATGGTCAAGTGTGGGCGGCAAATATAGTAAGGAAGGAAGAAAGAGGAGGGCAAGAAAAGAGAATTGGGGAATTAGAGACTGGAGATTGGCGGCTGGGAAACTGGCGAATGGGAGGTTGGAGATTCGAGGCGCTGGTATTCAGCACGAACTTTCATTTGGGCTTTGAGGTGGAGAAATTTCAAACGATCCTGCCAAAGAATTTAATTCATCGCGTTGTGCCGGGCGAGCCGGTCTACGATCTCTTCGAGGCGTGGAAGCAATCCGCCCAGGAAACCGCCGCGCTGAAAACGTATGGGGCAAGGCAATGGTTTGTCGCCGCGGCGGATTCGCTTGCGAGGAAGGGGTACAGAATCAATTTGCAGAGAAAGTTTTTATCAAGGGGATATTTGGTTTGGTATCAAAGTTAGAAATGGGTTTCGGAATAGGACAATTTGGACTCCTCTTTTCATCTGCATTCGTATTATCATTGGATATAACCAAGAGGAACTCATGCAAAAGAAATATTCAATTTCTGTGGTGGTGATTCTGTTGTGGTTCGCCTCCCTCGCCTGCGGAGGGACGGTTCCCGTCCCCACCCTGGACCCGAACGCCGCACAAACCGCCATCGTGGAGACCATCGTGGCACTTCAAGTACAGGCTACTCCGTCGGTGCAGTCGACATCAACACTGGAATTAACGACGTTGACCGCGTTGCCTTCGTTCACGCCGGAGCCAACAGGCACATCCACCATACCGATGATCTCTGTCACTGTGGATACCAATTGCCGCACAGGACCGGGCAAGGACTATGAAAGGGTGGGAATCCTTTTGGTGGGCGAGACAACCGAAATCATCGGGCGCGACGCGTTCGGTCAATACTGGTATGTCCGCAACCCGGATGTCGGTCCCGAATTTTGTTGGATGTCCGGCGAATATGCCATCATCAACGGGAACACGCTGGCGTTGTTGGTGCAGCCGGTTCCGGGCGAGCAAGGCGTGAACTTCGAAGCCGAGTATCGCGGGCAGGGACAATGCTCCGGCGAGTTCTGGTCGGATATTCGCTTGACGAACACGAGCCGGGGGATGTTCAAATCCATCAATCTCGTGGCGACAGACAAGGAAACGGGCGATGTGCGATCGTACTCCGGGAATGAGTTCTCGTTCAGGGATGGATGCGCGCCGATTCGCGGGTCGAGTTCGATCGCCGCGGAAAGCTCGGTACTGATCAGCACCCCGGCGTTCGCGTACAATTTGAACGCGCATCCTATGTCGGTCGCGATCACGCTCTGCGCCGAAGCCAGCCTCACCGGTCAATGCGTGACGAAGATCATTACGTATACACCGTAGAAATTTCATTCCGATCTGCGATGATCAAGTTGCATCTATTTTTCACATGAGATTCAATATTATGTTATGGAGCAACAAATGAACGTGCTTAAACTCGCCGCCTTCTCTCACAACGGACGCGGCGGCAACCCGGCGGGAGTGGCATTTTACGATGCCATGCCCAGCAATGAAGAAATGTTGCGAGTTGCCAAAGAGGTCGGCTATTCTGAAACGGCGTTTGTGGTGAAGCAGGATACCCGTTGGCGCGTACGGTATTTTGCGCCAGCGAGGGAAGTCCCGTTTTGCGGTCATGCCACCATTGCACTGGGCGCGGTGCTCGGCGAACGTTACGGCGAGGGTGAATACAAACTGGAGTTGAACGACAGCATGATCAGCGTCCGCGCGGAGAGGTCGGAGAACGGATTTGTTGCCACGCTTCTCTCACCGGAAACCCGCTCCGAGGCTGCTCCGAGAGATTATGTGGCAAAGATTCTCGCGGCATTCAACTTGAACGTTGACGATCTAAGCCCAGACTTCCCCGTCCGTTTTGCGAACGCGGGAGCCAACAAACATTTGATCCTATTCGTCAAAGACCGCAAAACGCTTGCGGACATGAAATATACTTTCGAGGAGGTCAAAGCCCTCATGGCTGAACAGGACTTGGTCACGATCAACCTGCTTTGGCGCGCGTCGGACTCTTTATTCCATTCACGAAATCCATTCGCTTCGGGCGGAGTGTACGAAGACCCAGCCACCGGCGCAGCCGCGGCGGCATTGGGGGGAT
The DNA here is from genome assembly GCA_040753755.1 of Chloroflexota bacterium. Classification (GTDB taxonomy): domain Bacteria; phylum Chloroflexota; class Anaerolineae; order Anaerolineales; family Villigracilaceae; genus Defluviilinea. Next base: position 1,318 of record JBFMDB010000002.1, on the reverse strand, counting down.
ATTTACGCGATATTCAATGGAAAGGCGATAGCGAGCTCACGATCTTGCAGGGAGAGGATATGGGGGTGCCGTGCCGACTGCTGGTGAAGTATGGTCCAACAAGTGTGGCGGTCAGCGGCGAGACGCGATATATCGAATATGTGAATTCATAAGTGCCCATCCTGCACGGCACAATCAGGAGGTAATTTTGGTGGCGTACCCGGGCTGGTTTGTTACGCTTTTTCAATACTTGAAATTCTGTCTGGCAGATTATAATTTTATTAAATGGCTGTGGATTTAAAAGTCAGGTATCTTGACCCCTCAGAATACGATCTCTGGGATCGTTTTGTCGATGAATCGCCCCAGGGCAGTATTTACAACCAGTCTTACTTTCTCGAAACATTTTGCAGTGTCAGCGGGGGGCAGTTCCGTATTTTGGCTGTCTTTAAACAGGATGAATTGCAAGGCGGCATCGGTTTACATTATCGAAAAAGCCGCTACGGAGATATGATCCGTCTCCAGGCGCCGCTGTACTATAACGGATTTGTTCTCAAACGTTTTGATTCAAAGTACCCGTCCATCAACTCTTCCAGAGAAGTGGAAGTGATCCGAATGATCTTGGATGAATTGGAAAACGGAACATACGCCTCTGCCGAACTTTCAAGTCGTTTCACGTTCGACGATCCCCGATCTCTGTTGTGGCGAGGCTGGCAGGTTTGGCCCCGTTACACCTATGTGGTCCAAATTCAAGACATGAATCGCCAATGGGAAAAGGTGGAACAGAATCTCCGCCGTTTGATTTCGCGTTGCGAGAAGGAAGGGATGACCCTCGAACCGAGTAACGATGCAGATGCGTTTTATAGCATGCACGAATCTACGTATCGCCGAAAAGGAACGCGACCCTACCTAAACCGCGAACAATTCTTGCATTTGCACCGTGCCCTTTCGGAGCGCAACGCCTGCCAAATCTATTTTGCAACGACGGCGACGGGAATACGCGCCGCAAGCCAAATCGTTTTGATGTCAAAGCACCCGGTCACGCATACCTGGTTGGCGGGCTCGGATCCTGAGTTTCTGCGTTCCGGAGCCTCGGCGTTCCTCCGCTGGAAAGCATTCGAAGACCTGCAACAACGCGGCTATGAATACAACGACCTGACGGACGCCATGAACGAAACTGTCGCAAAATTCAAAGGGCAGTTTGGAGGCGACCTAAGAAAGCGTTTTAAAAGTCATGTTGCAAGCATTCTTAACATACGTCGCGTGCTGGCGATATACACCATACTTTCGCTGGACAATGTGGTGTGCTCGTAGTCGCGAGCCAAACGGCGGTAACGACCTA
>JBFMDB010000001.1:0-420853 GCA_040753755.1 Chloroflexota bacterium | reverse complement strand
CGGGCGACAACGTCAACCTGACCGTCGAACTGATTGTTCCCGTAGCCCTCGAGCAGGGCAGCAAGTTCGCCATCCGTGAAGGCGGCCTCACCGTCGGCGCCGGTGTCGTCACCAAGATCATTGAATAGGACCATGGCATGACCAAGCAAAAAATCCGCATCCGCCTCAAAGCATACGATCACCGAGTGCTCGACTCGACCGCCAAACGAATCGTCGAAACTGCCGAGCGCAGCGGCGCGCATGTTGTGGGTCCTGTACCCTTGCCAACCAAGACCGAACGGTTTACAATACGGCGCTCGACATTCATAGACAAGGACTCGCACGAACACTACGAGATCCGTACGCACAATCGTCTGATCGATGTTCTCGATCCTGATTCAAAGACGATTGATATGCTGATGAGATTATCCCTGCCTGCGGGTGTGGATATCGAAATAAAAATATAGTTGGTCGTACTCGAGAGTAGAGACCGTACGTTGAATCTCTGCTCTCGATTTTCGCCAGCGCAAGAACGATACTGTCCGGGGCAACAAAACCCTGAGCGTCCCGTCAGGTCGTTTACTGCGTTGTTCGGAGATGATGCAGCCCAAGCCCGGGTTGACAGTCTCGTAAAACACTCTGAAGGAGAAAATTGAGCATGTTAAAAGGGCTTATTGGAAAGAAGATCGGCATGACCCAGATCTTCGATGAGCAAGGCGTCGCATATCCCGTGACGATCATCGAAGCTGGGCCATGTTACGTTACACAGGTCCGCAACCAGGACCGCGATGGGTATGCCGCGATCCAACTTGGATTTGGCGAAGTGCACCCGAAGAAAATTTCCGCCGGGGAACTGGGTCATTTGAAAGCCAATGAACTCCCGCCGCTTCGTTTTGTCCGTGAATTCCGCTCCAAAGAATCCGCTAACGTCGGCGAAAAAGTCACCGTGGATGTGTTCGCAGTGGGCGAACGTGTGGATGTCGTCGGCACGAGCAAAGGGAAGGGATTTGCCGGTGCGGTGAAACGCCACCATTTCGCAGGCGGCAAGAAAACCCACGGTCAATCAGACAGGCATCGCGCTCCCGGTTCGCGCTCCTCCGGTACGACACCCGGCCGTGTCTTCAAAAATTCGCGCGGCGCCGGGCACATGGGTAGTGACCGCGTCACTGTGCAAGCGTTGAAGATCGTGCTGGTGGATGCCGAACGCAACCTGCTTGGCGTGAATGGCGCGGTGCCGGGCGGCAAAGGCGGCCTCGTGGTGATCAAAGAGGCGCGCAAGCAGTAGGCGCACAAGGAATTAATGAGATGAAAGTAGATGTTTTGAACCTCGAAGGCAAAAAACTTCGCGAAGTGGAACTCCCCGCCGCGATCTTCGAAGCCCCCATTAATATCGACCTGATGCATCAGGCGTACGTCCGCCAGATGGCGAACGCGCGTCTCGGCACGCACGATACCAAAGTGCGCGGCGAAGTCGCGGGTGGTGGCGCCAAGCCGTGGAAGCAAAAAGGGACCGGTCGCGCCCGCCAAGGCTCGCGCCGCGCCGCCCAGTGGGTGGGAGGCGGACGCATCCACACCCCGCATCCGCGCAGTTACCAACAGCGGATGCCGAAGAAGATGCGGCAAGCAGCGCTTCGTTCCGCCTTGTCGGCAAAAGCCGCCGATGCGGGCGTTGTCGTCGTGGACGATTTGACTCTCGATGAGCCGAAGACCAAGGTGATGGCAAAGGCATTGACAAACCTGGTCGGTGAATCGACAGCATTGGTCGTCCTTCCTCAAAAAGATCAAACGTACGATCTCGTGATGCGTTCGATGGATAATCTTGAAGATGCCAAGGTATTGCTTGCCGGTTATCTCAATATCCGCGACCTGTTCGCGTATGACAAACTGGTGCTTCCCGTGAAAACGCTCGATGCCCTGACGGCGAATTTGGGATAGGAGACCACGATGACTACGATTTATGATGTTCTTCGCCGCCCACTCGTGACTGAAAAGACAAATTACCAGTCCAACAAACTCAATCAATATTCGTTTGAGGTTGCCGACTCTGCCACGCGCGCGTCCGTGAAGGACGCGGTTGAAACCTTGTACGATGTGAAGGTGGAGCGCGTCAACATTATCAACACTCCCTCCAAAAGGGGCCGCCGAATGCGAAGCCGCCGATTGCTCGTCCGCAAAGCAGGCGTCAAAAAAGCGATCGTTACCCTGGTCGAGGGTCAGACACTTCAAATCTTCGAAGGGGTGCAGTAATGGCAGTCAAAAAATATAAACCCGTAACCCCGGGCACGCGCGGCATGACCGGTTACACGTTTGAGGAGATCACCAAATCCACACCTGAACGTTCGCTTCTTCTGCCCTTGCGGAAGAGCGGCGGCCGTAACGGATACGGACGTGTGACCGTTCGCCATCGCGGCGGCGGACACCGGCGATTCATCCGCATCGTGGATTTTAAACGCGACAAACGCGATATTCCCGCCAAGGTAGCGGCGATCGAATACGATCCGAACCGCACCGCGCGCCTCGCTTTGTTGTTCTACTCCGATGGCGAAAAGCGCTACATCGTCGCGCCGACGGATCTCAAGGTTGGCGATACAGTGATGGCAGGCGTGGGAGCCGAAATCCGTTCTGGGAATGCATTGCCGATCTCGAATATTCCGGTCGGTACGTTGATCCACAACATCGAGGTCAAGGATGGACGCGGCGGACAGTTGGTTCGATCTGCGGGCGGCGCGGCGCAATTGCTCGCAAAAGAGGGTGATTTCGCACAAGTGCGCATGCCGTCCGGCGAAGTGAGACTCATCCGCCAGACTTGCTACGCGACCATTGGTCAGGTAGGCAACCTTGATCATGGAAATATCAAACTCGGCAAGGCTGGGCGCAAACGCCACAAAGGAATCCGCCCGACCGTGCGCGGTTCCGCCATGACGCCGCGCGATCATCCGCACGGTGGTGGTGAAGGACGGCAGCCCATAGGTTTGCCGGGACCAAAAAGCCCGTGGGGCAAACCGACCCTCGGTTACAAGACCCGACGCAACAAGAAGACCGATCAATACATTGTGCGTCGTCGTAGCAAGACGAATCGCTAGATGAATTTGAGGTAAGCATGTCACGATCATTGAAAAAGGGTCCCTTCGTGGAACCCAAACTGTTGAAGAGAATCGAAGCCATGAACCAGAAGGGCGAAAAGAAAGTGCTGCGCACATGGAGTCGTGCCAGCGTGATCTTCCCCCAGATGGTGGGGCACACCATCGCCGTTCACGACGGACGCCGCCACGTTCCGATCTACATTACCGAGAACATGGTCGGTCATCGCCTCGGCGAATTCGCACCGACGCGCACGTTCCGCGGCCATACCATTGGCGAGAAAGCCGCGCCGGCTGCCGCTCCCGCGGCGCCTGCGGCATCGTAAGGGATTTGAGTCATGCAAGATATTCAGGCACATTTGAAATTTCTCCCGATGTCCGCGCAGAAGGTGCGCCTCGTCGTTGACCTCGTGCGCGGCAAGGGAGCCAACGAAGCGCTTGAAATGCTGCGCTTCGTGAATAAAGCCGCGGCATTACCGGTGCGAAAACTTGTCGCATCTGCGGTTGCCAACGCCGAGGAAAATTACGGTGTGAGCCGCGATGACCTGGTCGTTGCCAAGATTTTTGCGGACGAGGCGCCGACCCGCAAATGGAGACGCTTCGGCGCGCGCGGTCGCTTCAAGCCGATATTGCGCCGCAATTCGCATGTGACAGTCGTTTTGCGCGAACGTGGATCGTAGGAGATCAAGGAGAAATCATGGGTCGTAAAGTTCATCCGATTGGAATGCGGCTTGGAATCAATCAAGGCTGGCAGGGGCGCTGGTTTGCCGAAGGTTCCGAATATCGCCAGCACTTGCATCAGGACCTAGCCATCCGCAGTCTATTGATGGGTATTGATTCAAAAGGCGGCGCGGCAAAGAGCGCTGAGGTTCGTCAGTTGCGCAAGGATTTGCCTGAAACCATCCTGAAACGCAAAGCGGGCATTTCACGCGTGGATGTCGAAAGATATCCGGGCAAGATCAAGATCTCCATTCACACTGCCAAGCCCGGTATTTTGATCGGCAGAAAAGGCGAAGGCGTGAAGAAGATCCGCGTGAGCCTCGAAAAACTGGTCGGGCGGAAAGTTGATCTCGACATCAAGGAGATCAGTTCGCCGGATACCGATGCCATGCTGGTCGCATTGAACGTTGCCGACCAACTTGAGCGGCGCATTGCCTATCGCCGCGCCATGAAGCGCGCGATCCAACAGGCAATGAAGCAAGGTGCGGGCGGCATCAAGATCATGGTGGGCGGACGGTTGGGCGGCGCGGAAATGTCACGCGACGTGTGGCTGCGCGAAGGACGTGTGCCCCTGCAAACCCTGCGCTCGAACGTGGATTTTGCCCGCGCGGAAGCCGCGACCACCTACGGTCAGATCGGCGTGAAAGTGTGGATCTACAAAGGTGAAGCCGTTCCCGAAGTGGAAGAAAAAGTTGAGTCGACCGAAGGCGTGTACGTCAGCCAATAAAGAGATTCGGCCGAATATTAAAGAGGTAGTGATTATGTTGATGCCAAAACGTGTAAAGTGGCGCAAGCAAATGCGCGGACGAATGCGAGGTAAAGCCCTGCGCGGTGCAGAGATCAGCTTTGGTGATTTCGGCTTGCAAGCGTTGGAGCCCGGCTGGGTGACTGCCCGTCAGATCGAAGCGGCGCGCCGCACCATTGTCCGCGAGATGAAGCGCCGCGGCAAGGTCTGGATTCGAATCTTCCCTGCCAAACCGTTCACACATAAACCGCCTGAAACCCGCATGGGTTCCGGTAAAGGAAACGTGGAATATTACGTCGCGGTGGTCAAGCCGGGACGCATCATGTTCGAAGTGGGCGGGTTGGATTCCTTTACCGCCGTGCAGGCGTTGAAGAACGCACAGTACAAGTTCTCGATCAAAACAAAAGTCGTTGCGCGGCATGAAGCGGGAGAGCAGGCATGAAAGCCACGAAACCCAATGATCTGAGAAACTTGAAAGTCGGCGAGATCGAAACAAAGATCGCCGATGCCCGGGATGAATTGATGAAGTTGCGGTTCCAGCAGGTGACCGGTCAATTGACCGACACAAGTCGCTTGCGAATCCTCAAGCGAGATATTGCGCGCATGTTGACCATTTTGCGCGAACAGAAGATGGCCGAACAACCGGAAGGTGAAGCATGAACAATCGTCGTCGCATGACTGGTGTCGTCACCAGCAACAAGATGACCAAAACAGTCGTGGTCGAGGTGACGCGTGTCTTCCGTCATCCGCTGTACCGCAAGGTCGTCCACTCGAGCAAGCGCTTCAAGGCGCACGACGAGATCGGATGTCAGGTGGGCGACGAGGTGCAACTCGTCGAGTCCAAGCCGTTGTCGCGCGAGAAGCGCTGGGTCGTCGAATCCATCGTCAAGCGCGAGACGCGCACTGCCGATACCGGCGTCGCGGACTTGAAGGTGGAGGAGTAAGCCATGATCCAGCACGAGTCTCGATTGAAAGTTGCGGATAATTCCGGCGCCCGCGAATTGCTGGTGATCCACGTGCTTGGCGGCTCGACGCGCCGCTACGGTTCCATCGGCGACGTGGTGGTTGCCTCGGTCAAGTCGGCGTCTCCGCAGGGCGGCATCAAGAAAAGCGAAAAAGTGCGCGCGGTCATCGTCCGCTGCTCGAAAGAGTGGCGCCGCGAGGACGGTTCGTACATCCGCTTCGACGATAACGCCGCCGTCATTTTAGATGCGGACGGCGTGAACCCCAAAGGCACGCGTATTTTTGGGCCCGTGGCAAGGGAACTTCGTGAAAGAGGGTTCATGAAGATCGTCTCGCTAGCTCCCGAAGTGCTGTAGGCGAAGGAGATGTAGAGTCATGCATGTAAAGATTCGCAAAGGCGATACCGTTGAAGTGATCAGCGGACGCCTCGAAGATAAAGGAAAGCGCGGTGAGGTGATCAACGTAATGTTGAAGACCCGTCGCGTGGTGGTGCAAGGTGTGAACATCCGCACCAAGCACCAAAAGCAGGTGCAAACGCAAGCCGGGCGCAACATCAATCCGGGCCGCATCCAGTTCGAGGGACCGCTGGACATTTCCAATGTAATGCTGGTTTGCCCGACGTGCAAAGAAGCCACCCGTGTGGGTGTGCAACGCAATGAAGATGGCGCGCACCGCGTGTGCAAAAATTGCCAGGCTTTGATCGACTAGCCGCGGAGTACATGAACGATGAATAGATTGCAGGATAAATACAATAAAGAAGTCGTCCCGGCTCTGCGGAAGGCGTTCGAGTTCAAGAACATCATGCAGGTACCGCGCGTCGAAAAGGTCGTGGTCAACATCGGCTTGGGCGAGGCAATGGACAACCCCAAAGCGCTCGAAGCCGCGGCGAACGACCTGACCATTATTACCGGTCAGAAACCCATTATGACCAAGGCGCGCAAGAGCATTGCCAACTTCAAGTTGCGCGAGGGCCGTCTCATCGGAACCAAAGTGACCCTGCGCGGCGAGCGCATGTGGGCGTTCCTCGATCGCTTGATGACGACCGCCCTTCCGCGTGTGCGCGATTTTCGCGGCGTATCTGCCAACGCTTTCGACGGCAGAGGCAATTACACGCTCGGCTTGAAAGATCAGTTGATCTTCCCGGAGATCGAGTACGACAAGATCGATAAACTGCGCGGGATGGAAGTCACCATCGTGACGACCGCGAAAAACGACAATCAGGCGCGTGCAATGTTGCAATTGCTCGGCATGCCGTTCAGCAAGAAGGATGCTTAATTATGGCGAAGAAATGTATGCAATATCGAGAGTCTCGTCGGGCTCACCCCAGCCAGGTGCGGAACCGTTGTGTCCGTTGTGGACGCCCGCGTGGTTATATCCGCCGGTTCGGGTTGTGCCGAATTTGTTTCCGTGAATTGGCATTGCAGGGGAAGGTCCCCGGCGTGGTCAAGGCGTCTTGGTGAGGTGAGAGCATGGCTATAAACGATCCAATCGCTGATATGTTGACCCGTGTCCGCAACGCTGTGATGTCCGGTCATACGCTCGCGGCAATGCCCAGCAGTAAACTTAAACTGGAGATCGCGAAGATTCTTAAAGACGAAGGCTACCTCGAAAGTTTCGAAGTGGTGGACGGCGAACAGGTACCCCAAAAAACCTTGCGCCTGAAGATCAAATACGTTGGCGAGCGACGCGAAAAACGCCCGGTCATTTCCGGACTGGAGCGCGTGAGCAAACCCGGACGCCGCGTGTACACAAAGAAGCAGGATATCCCCTGGGTGCTTTCCGGGATCGGCGTTGCCATCCTCTCGACGCCCAAGGGCGTGATGACCGGCGCACGCGCCCGCCAATTGGGTGTGGGCGGCGAAATCCTTTGTAAAGTTTGGTAAAGGCAGGAGGTTTCAGTGTCTCGTATTGGACGATTACCCGTGGCGATCCCGAGCGGTGTGCAGGTAAATGTGCAAGGCTCGAACGTCCACGTGAAAGGACCGAAAGGCGAACTCAAGCGCGCGTTTTCCCCGCAAGTGACGATCTCGATGGAAGACGGGCAGGTGGTTGTGACGCGCCAATCGGATCACCCGGCGGAGCGCGCCTTGCACGGTACGACCCGCGCGTTGATCGCGAATATGGTGCGCGGCGTGAGTTCCGGGTTTGAAGTGGTGCTCGAGGTCGAAGGCGTGGGGTACCGCGCCGAGATGGAAGGCAAAGTGCTGGCTTTATACGTTGGTTATTCTCACCCTGTGAAAGTGGAACCGCCCGCCGGTATTTCATTTGAGGTGGATCAGAAGACACGTCAGATCAAGGTGCTGGGGTATGACCGCGAATTGGTCGGTCAGACGGCATCGGAAATTCGCGGCACGCGTCCGCCGGAACCGTATCACGGCAAAGGCATTCGATATGCTGGTGAAAGAATTCGCCGCAAGGCGGGCAAAGCCGCGAAAGGAGCGAAGTAAGCCATGGCAAATAAGTCTCGTGCAGTGGCTCGCTCGCGCCGCCACGCGCGCGTCCGAAAGAATTTGGCGGGCACAACCGCACGTCCGCGTTTGAACGTGTATAAAAGTCTCTCTGGCATTTATGCGCAAGTGATCGATGACAGCGCCGGACGTACACTGGTTTCCGCGTCTACGGTGGATCATGAGTTGCGCGAAAAGGCGAAGGGTATGAAGAAGTCCGAACAGGCAAAACTGGTCGGGCAGGTGATCGCCGAACGCGCCAAGAAAAAAGGCATCTCCGCGGTCGTGTTCGACCGTGGTGGTTTTCGATATGTGGGTCGCGTGAAAGCGCTGGCGGACGGGGCACGCGAAGGCGGCTTGCAGTTTTAGTTTTGTGGTTCCGACAGGCTCGACCTGTCAGTGGAGCAGGTAATGGCAGAATACGATAACACTCAACAAAATTTTGAATCGCAGGATCAGTTCGAAGAACGCGTGATCGAGATCGCCCGCGTGGCGAAAGTGGTCAAAGGCGGCCGCCGCTTCCAGTTCCGTGTGACCGTGGTGGTTGGCGATAAAAAGGGGACCATCTCGATGGGCGTCGGCAAGGCGAATGCCGTGCCCGATGCGATGCGCAAGGCTTCGAGCCGCGCCCGCAAAGCGATGAAGGTGGTGAACCTTGCAGGAACGACCATCGCGCACGAGGTGCTCGGTAAGGTTGGCGGCGCAAAAGTGATGCTCAAGCCCGCTTCGCCCGGTACCGGCGTGATCGCGGCAGGCGGCGTGCGCGCCGTGCTCGAAGTTGCAGGAGTCCGCGATATCCTGACCAAGTCACAGGGCAGCGCAAACGTGCTGAACGTTGTGCAAGCCACATTCGACGCGCTCGGTCAGTTGAAATCGCCGCAGGAGGAAGCCGCGCGCCGCGGTAAGAACGTGAACGACCTCAAGCCGTTCTGGGAGCGGAGGAAGCAACATGCCTAAGAAAGAATCTCAGGACAAGACTATTTTCGTGACGCTGGTGCGCAGTCCCATCGGTTATACCAAGGATCAAAAAGCCACGGCTCTCGCGCTCGGACTTCGCAAATTGCATCAGACCATCGAGCATCGCGACACCCCAGCGATCCGCGGTATGATCAACAAGATCGTGCATTTGGTCCAAGTGGAAGAAGCAGGATAGACGATGAAACTTCATGATTTAGTGCCCAACGCGGGCTCCAAAAAGAATCGAAAACGTGTGGGTCGCGGCATATCTGCTGGTCAGGGTAAAACAGCAGGACGCGGCACCAAAGGGGAGGGTTCACGCTCGGGTCAGGGCGGCAAGATGTATCGCCAGGGCGGCAACCTGCCGTTCTACCGACGTTTACCGTTCATGCGTGGTCAGGGATTCACGCCGCTCAACCGCGCAACATATAACGAAGTGAATCTCGATCAACTTTCTGCGGCATTCAAAGCCGAGGCGGAAGTAAACCCAGAGTCGTTGGAAAAAGCGCATTTGCTGCGCGACCCGCGCAACCCCGTTGTTATCTTGGGCCGCGGCGAGATGAATGTTGGGCTCAAAGTCCGCGCGCATCGCGTGAGCGCCAGCGCCAAAGCCAAGATCGAAAAGGCCGGCGGCACCGTCGAGTTGATCGGTTCGTAATCGAAGAGGAAAAAGACTCATGGCTGACAAGAAACCGTCCGCTTGGCGATACCTGTGGAAGTCGGAAGACATTCGGAGGAAACTGCTCATTACCTTGGGCATTCTCTTGATCTTCCGCATTGCCGCGAATGTTCCCGCGCCCGGCGTGGATCGCGCCGCGCTCGAGGCGTTCTTCCAATCCCAGAGCGGTCAAGGCGGATTCATCGGATTTTTGAACCTGCTCTCCGGCGGTACCATCTCCAATTTTTCACTGCTCTCGATGGGTGTGTACCCCTATATCACGGCGCAGATCATTTTGCAGTTGTTGATTCCGATCATTCCCTCATTGCAGAAGAGAATGGAAGAAAATCCGCGTGAGGGTCGCCGCTGGATGGAGAAATGGACATACTACCTCGCCGTCCCCATGGCGATGCTCTCTGCGGTCGGGCAGATCAACATCTTCAACTCGCTTGCCTCACAACCCATCCTGCCGTTCGGGTTTACCGCAGATTTATGGCTGCGCAGCCTCACTACCTTGCTGGTCATGACCGCAGGCACGATGTTCGCCATCTGGCTGGGCGAACTGATCTCGGAATATGGGATTCGCGGGCAGGGGCTTTCATTGGTCATCTTCGCGGGCATCGTTTCGCAAATTCCGCAAAATATCCAGACCCTCCTGCTGGATGAAGCCAACCGGTGGGTCTTGTTATCCGCGATGCTGATCGTGATCGTCATCACGGTCATCGCGATCGTCTATGTGCAACAGGGACGCCGTAATGTCCCGATCATGTTCGCTCAAAAAAGCCAGGTATTTTATGCGATCCAGCGCGGCCGCTCGGTGAAAACGCCCCAGCCGTACCTTCCACTGATGGTCAACCTTGCGGGCATGATCCCGTTGATCTTTGCCAGCGCACTCCTGCAATTCCCCGCCATCGTCGCGAGCTACTTTCTCAACTCAGAAACGGAATGGGTGAGCAATGTAGCCACGAGCATCACCACATTCTTCAACTCTACGGGAGCCGGTTCGTGGGGTTACTGGACGCTCTATTTCATCATGGTCGTATCGTTCACCTATTTTTATACGACGGTGTTATTCGATCAGCAAAATTACGGAGAGAACCTCAAACGCCAGCGCGCACAGATCCCCGGTGTGCCGGAGGGCTCGGCAACGCAGAGGTATCTAAGTCGCATTCAGAGTCGCATCACCCTGCCGGGCGCGTTGTTACTGGGTGTCGTTGCGATCATGCCGTTCCTGTTGCAGTTGATCATTCCTGCCTCTGCCAATAGCGCCGGTCTGTTTCTCGCATCCTCCTCGGGTTTGTTGATCGTCGTCGGTGTTGTACGCGATACATTCATGAACATCGAAGCCGAATTGAAATTGCACGGATATCAGGAAAAACTCCTCATCAGTTAGGAGCGCCCATGGCGACTTACATCGTCCTTCTCGGTCCACCGGGTGTTGGCAAGGGTACGCAGGCGAAAATCTTATCTGAACGGACCGGGCTCGCACATATATCGTCGGGCGACCTGTTTCGTGAGAACCTTAAGAACCAAACGGAATTGGGAAAACTTGCCCAGACTTTCATGAGCAAAGGCGACCTTGTGCCGGACGATGTGACCATCGCGATGATCAAAGACCGCCTCGGTCGTTCGGACTGTAAGGCTGGCGCCATCCTAGACGGATTTCCCCGCACCCCGGCGCAAGCGGAAGCGCTCGAAACGATGCTTGCCGATTTCAATGGACATGTGAATGCTGTGCCGGTCATCTCTGCCCCACGCGACGTGTTGATCGAGCGATTGAGCGACCGTTGGACGTGCCGCGAGAGCGGGCACATCTTCAACATGAAATCTAACCCGCCGAAAGTGACCGGCAAATGCGACTTCGATGGCTCGGAACTGTACCAGCGTGACGACGACCGGGCTGAGACCGTATCGAAGCGAATCGATATTTATCTGGAACAAACCTCGCCGTTGATCAAATATTACCGCGATCACGGAAAATTACTGGAAATTGATGGGTTGCAGTCCATCGAGCAGGTGACGCAAACCCTGATGACTGCGTTGAAACATAGACCATGAGTTGGGCTCGCCAGATCCATATCAAAAGTGCCGCCGAATTGCAGACCATGCGCGAGGCGGGGCGCATCAATGCAGAAGTTTTGGCGACCGTAAAAGCACTTTTAAAACCGGGTGTTTCCACTGCCGACCTCAACGCGGCTGCTGAGGCGGTGCTGAGGAAACACAAGTGCGTATCGCCGTTCAAGGGTTACGGGCATCCGCCGTTCCCGACCTCGATCACGACCAGCATCAATCAGGAACTCGTCCATGGGATTCCGAGCAAGAAGCGAATCCTAAAAGAAGGCGACATCGTCTCGATTGACTGCGGCACTGTGCTGGACGGGTTGGTCGCGGACTCGGCATTCACTGCCGGGGTGGGAGAAATCTCGCCCGAAGCGCGGAACCTGCTGAACGTCACGGAAGAAGCGCTGCGCGTCGCTATCGAGACGATGTGCGTCGGCAATCGCACCGGCGATGTGTCTGCGGCGATACAAAAGTACGTCGAGAGTCATGGCTACCACGTCACCCGCGAGTATACCGGTCACGGTGTTGGCAGGCAGATGCACGAAGGTCCGCAACTGCCGAACTACGGTAAAGCCGGTACCGGGATGTCACTGAAACCCGGCATGACGATAGCCATCGAACCGATGGTGTTGGTGGGTACTGCGGAAACCCGCGTGCTCTCCGACCAGTGGACGGTAGTCTCTGCCGACGGATCATTGACGGCGCATTTCGAGCATTCGGTTGCCGTCACCGCAGGAGAACCCCTCATCCTGACTGTCCCTTGATCCGGGTAGAGTATAAATCGGCTAGACGAATAAAATTTGAGCGTGTATAATCGAAACTTCGGCTTTTGAAGGAAAATGTTAGGAGTATTTTGCAATGAAAGTATCACCGTCCATACGGAAACGCTGCGCCAAATGCAGAGTCATTCGGCGCAAAGGCAGAGTCTACATAATCTGCGAAAATCCAAAACACAAGCAACGACAGGGATAGTGTGAACCATGGCGAGAATTGAAGGCGTTGATCTCCCGCGCAATAAGCGGGTGGAAGTTGGTCTGACCTATTTATACGGGATCGGTCCGACACGCGCGCGCAAGATTCTGGCGCAGACGCGCGTGAACCCCGATACGCGGGTGAAAGACCTTTCGGAAGCGGACGTTTCGGCGATCCGCGAGTTCATCAGTAAAAATTACAAGGTGGAAGGCGACCTGCGCCGCGACGTGCAGATGAGCATCAAGCGGCTCATCGAGATCGGGTCGTACCGCGGTTTGCGCCACCGCCGCAATTTGCCCGTCCGCGGACAGCGCTCGCGCACGAACGCGCGCACTCGCAAAGGCACCAAGAAAACGGTTGCCGGTCGCGGACGCCGCCGCGGTGCGAAGAAATAAGAGGCAGGAGAATTATGGCTCAAAGTGTTCGTTCCACGCGCCGCACGGCTGGCGCAAAGAAAGCCAAGCGCGCCTTATCGGCTGGGCAGGTGCATATCTTTGCATCATTCAACAATACCATCGTCACAGTTACCGATATGGAAGGTAACACGCTGGCATGGGGAAGCGCCGGTTCCGCCGGATTCAAAGGTTCGCGCAAAAGCACCCCTTTTGCGGCGCGTCTTGCGGCAGAACAAGCGATCAAAGCCGCACAGCAATTGGGAATTCAGGAAGTTGAACTATACGTCAAAGGACCCGGACCCGGCCGCGAGAACGCTATCCGCGCGGTGCAGGCGATGGGTCTCAAAGTCCGTTTGATCTCGGATGTCACTCCGATCCCGCATAACGGCTGTCGACCGCCCAAGAAGCGGCGTGTGTAATTTGTGTAGAGGAAAGTAATATATGTCAAAGAATCTTAGTCCGGTTTGTAAACTGTGCCGGCGTGAAGGCGAAAAATTATATTTGAAAGGGGAGCGCTGCTTCACACCGAAATGTTCGTTCGAGAAGCGGAGTTTTGCCCCCGGCCAACACGGGCGGACGGGCAGTCGAAGCGGCGGCGGTAACCGCACCGGGCGCGAGTCCGATTATCTCCGTCAGTTGCGCGCCAAACAACGCGCCCGCCGCGTGTATGGGATCCTGGAACGACAGTTCCGCCGCTATTATGAGGTTGCGCTACAGCGCCGTGGTCTGACGGGCTTGAACCTGCTGCAAATTCTCGAGTCGCGGTTGGATAATGTTGTCTTCCGGCTTGGGTTTGCCACGAGTCGTTCGCAAGCGCGCCTCCTGGTGACGCACGGTCATTTTACGGTGAACGAACGCCGAACCGATGTGCCTTCGATGCTGCTCGATCAGGGCGATGTTGTGGCTGTGCGCGACGGTTCGCGCGATCTGTCTTACTTCAAAGTCTTGGGTGATCTGGCGGATGCCCGCACAGCGCCAGCCTGGTTGAGCAGGGATACAAAGAAATTGACCGGCGCGGTGCAACGCCTGCCCGAACGCCCCGAAATTGACGGGATTTTGAACGAGCAGTTGATCGTTGAATACTACTCACGGTAGTAGTTTATTACGGACGATGGCGGAGACTTCCGCCTCAGAGACTAGTGTAAAGTACAGAGGTGAACCGTGACGGGTATCATGAATATGGTCATGCCAAAGATCGAGCGCGAGGCTGAGGCTCGAAACTACGGCAAGTTTGTTATCAGCCCACTGGAGCGCGGGTATGGCGTTACTTTAGGGAACGCCCTCCGACGCGTGTTGCTTTCCTCGCTGGAGGGAGCCGCCGTCACTGCGATTCGAATCGCAGACGTGTTGCACGAATTTAGCGAGATCCCCGGCGTGCGCGAGGATGTGATCCAGGTGATGTTGCAGGTCAAACAACTGCGCCTCAAACTGGACGGGGTCGATAGCACACGCATGCACTTGGAAGTGCGCGGCGAAGGCACGGTCACCGCGGCGGATATCATCACACCGGCGGAGGTGGAGATCGTTAACCCCGAACTCTTCCTCTTCACGGTGGATAACCCCAAGACCAAACTCGATCTTGAGTTTACCGTCGAGCGCGGACGCGGGTATTCGCCCGCCAACGAACGAAGCGGTCACATGCCTATCGGTGAACTGCCGATCGATGCGATCTACAGCCCGGTGAAGCGTGTGAATTGGGAAGTGACCTCTGCCCGTGTCGGTCAGAGCACGAACTACGATAAATTGAACCTTGAGATCTGGACGGACGGTACGATCTCGCCGGAACGTGCCTTGAGTACCGCCGCGCGGTTGATCATCGATCACCTGCGCTACATCGCGGGCGTCAGCGAAGAGTCGCTGACCATCGCGGTCGAAAAAGAAGTCAGCGGCAGCCGCGTGAGCAGTGAATTGGCGGATACGCCGGTCGAATCGCTCGACCTTTCGGTGCGCGTGTTCAACTCGCTCAAGCGCACGGGCATCGCCACAGTGGGCGATGTGCTCGACCTGCTCGAAAAAGGCGAAAGCGCGGTCATGTCCATCCGCAATTTCGGTGAAAAGAGCCTCGACGAACTGCGCCAGAAGATGCGCGAAAAAGGCTATCTCAAGGACGAAACGAATTCTGTGGAGTAATTTGCAATGCGGCATCAAATATCAGGTTATCGACTCGGGCGGACGTCCGGGGCGCGCGTAGCGCTTCGACGCAACCTCATCAAACAATTCTTCACTCACGGCCGTATCCAAACGACGCGCGCCAAGGCGGCTGCGATCCGCGGTGATGCCGAGAGGTTGATCACCCTCGCGCGCAGGAGCGCGGACGCGACACCCGAACAGAAGGTTCATGCGCGCCGCCTCGCCATTTCGAAACTTGGCGACAATCAAGTCATCAAGCAATTGTTCGATGATATCGCCCCGCGCTTTGCCAGCCGCAACGGCGGATATACCCGCATGTTGAAACTCGGTCCGCGCATGGGCGATTCGGCCGAAATGGTGATTCTTGAGTTAGTAGAGGAATAGAGGTTCGAGAGTAGATAACTGATCTCTGATACCTAATCTCTACTCTCTTTCCATGGCACGTTACCAATTGACTCTTGCCTACGACGGCACGGACTTCTTCGGAAGCCAGCGGCAGGCAAAAAGACGGACGGTGCAGGGCGAGCTCGAAAAAGCTTTGCGTGGTCTCGGATGGACTGGACGTTCGATCCTCGTTTCGGGGAGAACGGACACCGGCGTTCATGCCGCGGGTCAAGTTGCCGCGTGCGACCTCGACTGGGCTCACACCGACGAAGAACTCGTCCGCGCGTTGAACGCGCAGTTACCCGCCGACCTCTCGGTGCGGGAAGCGAAAATCGTCCGCGATGACTTTCATCCGCGCTTCGCCGCAACTTCACGGACGTATCGCTACCGAATTTTCTGCGACGGATTGCGTGACCCGATCCGTGAACGGTTTGCGTGGAGGGTGAATCCGAAAATTCAAACCGTTCTGTTGGAACAGACCGCGAAAGTTTTCATCGGCCGGCATGATTTTTCAGCGTTCGGCTCGCCGACCACGTCGAAAGGCACCACCACGCGGACGGTGATGAAAGCCGATTGGACGCGAACTGGAAACGATGAGTGGCAGTTCGAGGTCGAAGCCGACGCGTTCCTGTATCGCATGGTGCGCAGGCTGGTCTTTGTGCAGGTCGAAGTGGCGCAGGGAAAAGTTTCAGTGGAGGCGGTCACCGAGATGCTGAAGCAAGCCAAACCGGCGAAGCGAAGCGGTCTCGCCCCTGCACACGGGCTGACGCTCGTCGAAGTGAAGTATCCAGAGTCAATGAAATAGAACTTATCGAAGATTATCGAAAGAAAGAAACGGAGAACCTGAACGTGTACAAGTCGTACTATCCGAAAGCAAGCGAGATCGAGCGCAAGTGGCTGCTCGTGGATGCCGAAGGGCAAACCCTCGGACGGGTCGCCACGCGCATTGCTCACGCGTTACTCGGCAAACACAAAGCGACCTTCACGCCCGGCGTGGAAATGGGTGATTTTGTCGTGGTGATCAATGCCGAGCGCGTCACCGTCACAGGCACCAAAACGCGCTCCAAAATGACCACCAAGGTCTACCACCGCCACTCGAACTATCCCGGCGGTTACAAAGCCGTGAGTCTGCGCGACCAGTTGCAACAGCATCCTGACCGTGTTCTGCGCGAAGCGGTATGGGGCATGTTGCCGAAGAACCGCATGGGACGCGCGTTGCTCAAGCGTTTGAAGATCTACGCGGGACCGAACCATCCGCACGGCACGAACAACCCCGTGCCATTAGCATAACGAAAGAGGAAGAAATTTATGTCTGTTCAATATTATGAAGCAGTGGGCCGCCGCAAGGAAAGCACCGCGCGCGTCCGTTTGATGGACGGCTCCGGGAATTTCGTCGTCAACGAAAAAGAAGCCGGTGTGTACTTCCCCCGCCTCGGCGATTTACAGGACATCCTGCGCGCGTTCTCGGCAGTGGGGCAGGACGCGAAAAAGTACGATATCACGGTCAAGGTAAACGGCGGCGGCACAACCGGCCAGACTGAAGCCGTGCGGCTAGGGCTTGCCCGCGCGCTCGTGCTCCTCAACGGGGATTGGACGTCCGCATTGCGCAAGCACGGCTTGCTCACACGCGATGCCCGCATCAAGGAACGCAAGAAACCGGGTCTCAAGAAAGCCCGCAAAGCACCGACGTATACCAAGCGGTAGTTCGGTAACCAGTTATCAGTGACCAGTGATCCGTAATTCGTGAGATACAATTTGCGAATTACGGATTATGTTTTAATCCTGTTTGACGCTGACTAACGCAGCTTTTTCTTTTGAATCAGCGAAATCAACGCTTACACCTCACTTGCATTCGGTACAAGTGTCTGCGTCTAAAACATTCTGGAGATTTTCATGGACTTTTCGCTCGTCACCCAAACATTCGACGCCCTCCGCCTCCCTCCGCCCCCGCGGCTGACTCTGCTCGACGCGTCGACTCTCGCCACCGCGCATGTGCCGCCGTTTCCGCCCGATATGCCGGCGTTGATCCTCGGCATGGATTCGAAAGTGCTGGCGTTGCAAGGGAAGAGAGTTCTGCTGACAACATACCCGGCGGGGCATGAAGTGCTTGTCGTTGAAGGAGGAAAGAGGAAAGAAGAAAGATTGGGCGAGTTGAGCGGCAAAGCGTTTGACAGGAGCGTCTGTTGGTATATTCCCGCGCTCGGTGAAGGGACATCGTTCGAGTCGTTTGCCGAGATCGTCGCCCACCTGCGCGCGCCGGACGGATGCCCATGGGACCGCGAGCAGACCCATGAATCGCTGAGGAAGCATTTGCTCGAAGAAGCATACGAAGCCATCTCCGCTATTGACTCGGGTGACTTTGCCCACATGCGCGAAGAGTTCGGTGACCTGTTGTTGCAGATCGTTTTGCAGGCGCAGATCGCCAGCGAGGCGAAGCAGTTCAACGTCAACGAGGTGATTCGCGGCATCCACGTGAAGATCGTCCGCAGGCATCCGCACGTGTTCGGCGATCTGAAATTGGACGGCGTGGACGATGTGCTGGCGAATTGGGAAAAACTAAAAGAGCAGGAAAGAGGAGTGAAGAAAGACGGGAAGGGATTGCTGGACGGAGTTCCAGTTGCTTTACCTGCATTAAGTCAGGCGCAGGAATATCAAGATCGCGCCGCGCGCGTCGGCTTTGACTGGAATGAGATTGATGGTGTGCTCGATAAAGTGAAAGAAGAAATCGAAGAGATCAAGCATGCTGAAACCGACTTTGAACTGGCGTCTGAAATCGGAGATCTATTTTTCGCGCTGGTCAATGCGGCGCGCTGGAAGAACGTGGATGCCGAGTCTGCTTTGCGGGGAACGAATGCGAAATTCAAGAAGCGATTCGCGTATGTGGAGCAGGGCGCGAAAAAGCAAGGACGGAACTTATCCGAGTTGAATTTGGACGAGATGGAGTCGCTGTGGCAGGAGGCGAAGCGATTCGATTGACAGAAAATGCAACGCCTGACTTATAATCCCTCGCAATCTTACTTGCAGGTCATTGAAAGGAGTTTTCCATGAAACGCATCGTTCTGTTGATCCTGTTGTTGGCGTTTGCCTCGTTCGCCTGCGGCTCCAGCGGAGCGGACGGTTCCGGCGGTGGGGGAGGCGAGGGCGCACCCGAGGGAGGCAATCAACCGGCGTCGAAGCCCACGCTCCCGGTGATCGCGGCAGGCGATTGTTCTGCGGACCCGGGTCCCGGCGTGAACTATGCCAAATGCGACCTGACGGAGAGAAACTTTTCCGAGAGCGATTTCTCCGGCGCCAATCTCGCGCAAGCTATTTTCAGCAATTCCAATTTCAGCGATTCGAACTTCACTAACGCCAATCTCGCGGGAGCGTTTGCCGGCGAAACCAATTTCCTCAACGCCGATTTCACCAATGCCGACCTGACCGGCGCGGACATGAGTTCCTCCAACTTGATCAATGCAAACTTTACCGGCGCAATCACCCTGGGCGTTGACTTCAGCGGAAGCAACATGACCGGCGCGATCATCACGCAGGAGCAGCTGGATCAGGCGTACTCGATCAAGGACGCTATCCTGCCAGATGGGTCGGTGGGCAGGTAGGTTAACTCGTCCAAGACGTATTACAGAAATCTCCCCTCCTGAAACTTCAAAGAGGGGAGATTGACTTACGTCTTTTTCTTCTTCACGATTGTCTTTTTCTTCGTTGTTCTCTTGCGTGTGGACTTTCTCGTCTTCCGCTTGGCGGGTTTCCGCTTTTTCGCTGCTGCGACCCGTGTTAGTGCGGGTAATGCTTTGAACAGGGATGTCAACGCATGGCTTCCGTTCAGTTTGGGGAACATGATATTGTGATACATGTTGTACATGGTGAAGGCAAACAGGGTTTCGGGGAGCGACTTGTCATCGAGCGGATAGTTCACGCCGAAGGCATAATTTGCAATTGCAAGCGCGGACATTAACGCGCCGTCCTCCGAGTCTACGGTGGTGTTGTTGCCAGCAAAGTACACGTTTGTGTTAAGTTGTCCCGGATACGATATGTTGCCCAAGCCCTGCGCCATGTAAAGTTTGATCTTCGGTCCGTCCATGGCGGACGGAGTCCAGCGTCCGTGGGTCCACGGTTCGCTGAACAGCACTTTCTTCGGATCGGGCACCTTTTGTCCTTTTGAAGGGTCGGGGATGTAGCCGTACATGGTGAGATAGTATCCGTCGGCGTCCGGGTCGTTGAGGACATTCTTTTGAATATATGTGGTGAAAGTATCGATCAGATTGTAGTTCCCGTTCTGGTTGCCGGGGGCGTAGTACGCGTTGAACTGAAGCGTTTCGAGTTGTTGCGTCAGGTCGGGAGAGAGCATGGTCGCGTCGGTGTGGATGTAGCACATGCCCCACAACAGATCCCACGTCACGTGCGGACCCGAGGGGTTCATGTTCGTGTCGCGGTAGTCGCCGATGGGATAATCGAGTTGGGAGTTGTAGTACACGTTGTTCCAGAAAAATTTGTTGTTCGGGTTGTTGAGGATTTTCGAGTTCGTCCACATATCGGTGGTCAGTACGACCTTGTCGAATGTCCGCGAGAGGATCGGCTTGCTGCCGTTTTTGCTCCACTGCACTGTGACCTGCCCCGTGGACTGGTCCGTCCACACCGCGCTGACTTTCGAATCGTAGATCACCTTGGATGGTGTATACGTCTGGGCGACGTCGAGCATCGCCTTCACCCACGATTGCGCCCCGTTGGCAAATCTCTGCCAGCCGGTGCCGGGTTTCGTAAAACTGCCCAGAGGCGTGGGGAATCCCCACGATTTCGGCAATGGCAGGGTGGCAAAGATCGGAAACAGATCCATGAAGATGGTGTCGTTGAGGAGCGCGTTGCCGTAGCCGTTGATGATGCTCATGTACGGCGAAAGGATGTAGTTGATGAAATCGGTTTTATTGATGAAAGGGATGGGCGGGTTCGGGTAGAAAAAATCATATAATTTTTTCATTGACCAGTGATCGAACAGTTCGGCTTCGATAAAATCCTGGAACAGGTTCGCGTCGAATTTCATCTCACTGCTGTAAAGTGCGAAGTTGGGTCCTTTCTGGTATTCGGGAAAGTTGCCCCAATTCATTGGTTTACCGTTCAAGCGCGGGAACGCGGCGGCTACCTTCAACGAGTTGTAGTCGTTCATCGGCACACGGGACTTGAACTCCGGGCGCTGTAGCATGACGTGGACGTTGGGGTACATCATCGGAGAGATAAATTGCACACCGATATCAATCGGCAATTTCTTGCTGGGCTTGCCCGGTACGGGAACGTAATAAGTGAGCGAGTGACCGCCGACCCCGCCGAATCCACTGTTTGGATTTGGTGGCGGCTGGTCGTGGATGAGAGTAACGTTCCACTCGCTTCGGGCGGCCGGGTCTTGCGAAAGCGCCCATAGCAGCGCAACGCCCGTCGCCCCGCCACCGACGATACAAACATTTTTCTTTGCCATGATGTTTCTCCTCGAATTAAATTGTTGGGGCACAGCGGATCGATTTATGATCTTGGCGAACCACCTTTACGCAGTGCCCTTACGGTAATTTATCAGCCAGTAGATTCGCGTGACCGCCAGTATCACCACAACCACCAGACTGAACATAAACCCGAACGTCCATTGTGTGCCGGGGTGAGTCAGCATGTAATTGACGGTTGAATAAATTTGCAGGATATCGCCGATCAAGAACGCGCCGAGCACCCAAGCCAGCCGGTCGTTCCGTTGACCCCACAAGGCGGTGAATTCGAGATACACCAGCGGGACGAGTTGCACGCCATACCAGCGAATGACCTCGAGCGGGATACCGGTCAATTTTTGCGGTGTATATTCCGCCAAAAAACCCGTTGGATCGATCAGGTCAAGAATTGCGGCATACGAACTCAGCAGGACTTCGATGTAGAAGATGATGCGTGCGATTTTCATCATTCAGATTCCTTCTCTACGTATTTCCATAACACACCCTGCCCATCACAGACCCCGAAGGGGTCAAATGATGATTGATTTAGCGAGGTGTAATCTTCAACCCTGTAGGGGTGTCATCGAATTGATAATTTATGTCATCCCTTCGGGATTTAGGAATGCCTTGCTTTCGATTCTAGAATCCTTTCATCCTGCGGGATTAGGCTCGTGAAGAATTCAATTCATCAAGCAAGGCTTTGGCTTCAAGAAGATCAGGAGTATCCAACCCTTCGGTGAATCTTGCGTACAACGGCGCGAGCAATTCGCGGGCTTCGGAGGCGCGTCCGCATGACTGAAGCAGGCGTCCAAGGCGCGTGACCGCCCGCAATTCCTGAGTCAATGCATGATATTTTTGCGACGCGGCGATGGCGTCCCGGTATCCCTTTTCCGCCGCCTCCAAATCTGGATCGGGTTGCATTAGTCGAATATTCGCGCGGACGCGATGCAGTTCGGGGAAGTGCATTTCCTCTTCGGGAGCCGCGCCGAACGCGTCCTCAATGGTTTGCAACGCCTTTTCGATGTCACCGGCGCGCGCATGCGCTTCAGCCAATTGAGAAAGGTACTGGCCGAGCGAACTGTGTGTGCCGGACGCGAGATAATCCGTGAGTCCTTGTTTGATTTCGGCGATACCGATCTCGTGTTCTCCGAGGAGGGTATGAGCGATGCCTTGATACATCGTTCCCCACGCGAGGAAGGAGGGGAGGTGTTCACTGCGCGCAATTTCGAGCATGGCTTCAGCGTGTACTCGCAGGGCTTGTGGGTCGCGCAAGTAGATGAGCAGACTGCAAGCCGCTAAATGCGCCATAGCCATGTTGGCGGGTGCCAGCGGAGCGGCGATCTCAAGGGTTTTGGTCAGCAGTTCGCGCGCCTGATCGATCTTGCCCGTTTGCCAGAGTGCAAGCGTGGCATGATTTCGCACGGTGACTTGCGGGTCAAACGGCGACCAGGTGTGCTCCTCGGTCTTGTAATTTTGCAGCATCTTCTCGACCGAGGTACCGACTTCGACAAACCTGCCGAGCGCGTAGTCTGTGATGCCTCTTGTAAAATATGCCCACACCAGATACATCGGAATCTTGTCGCGCTCCGCAATGCGGATCAATTCGTTCGCCAACTCTTCGGAGGCTTTCATGTCAGAGTGGGTATTGGCAGTCGACCAAAGACCGATCAATATGAAAAAGAATTGAGGCGAGTCGCCTAATTGCGCCGCGATCTCGCGGGCGCGTTGATAGGCTTGCATCTCTTCCGCGGAGCCAAATCCTTTTGTTGCCGCGAAAATGTGGCCGATGGAGATCTGTAACGGCAACTCCAGTTGGGCGCGATCCGGCGTGTCAGGGAGGGTTTGAAGCATACTGATCGCTTTCTTGTAATGCTGACCTGCCTCCACAAGCGCGGCGCGTCCTTGCGCGTAATCGCCTGCGGTTTGCCATGCTTCGACCGCCTTCTCGGCTTCGCCGGCTTCTGTGAGGTGATGCGCAACGAGTTCGGGGCGTTGTTTGGCGATCTCTGGAAATTTTTCATTGAGCGCTTCGCTCACCGCTCGATGCAGTTCGCGCCTGCGGCTTTTCAACAGGGACGCGTAGGCGGCTTCCTGCACCAGCGCATGTTTGAATGTGTAGGTGATATCGGCACCGCTTTCATCCTTGAAGACCAGCCCCGATTCGATAAGTTGACCGAGGGCGTCCGAGAGTTGCTTTTCATCCTGTCCGGCAATGGCAGATAGTAATGAGTGTTGAAATGCCCTCCCGAGCACGGAGCCGATCTGCGCGACCTCCTTGTTTTGACCGAGAAAATCGAGGCGCGCCATGAGCAGGTCTTGCAACGTGGATGGAATTTGTTGCGCGCCTGCGGCAATTGCCCGGGCGTTCGCCATCGTATAAGAGAGTTCCTCTGCAAACAACGGATTCCCGTCGGTGCGAACGGCGAGGGTCTCCAGCGCATCGGCTGGCACAAGACTGCCCAACAGACCGCCGATCATTTCGCGGACGTTTTCCTGCTCGAGCCGAGTGAGGGTTATCAATGTGTGGAACGGACGCGTGGGCCATGGCGGAACAAAACGCGGTCGCGCAGTGAACAACAACATCACCGCCGCGGTCTCCACTTGGTCGCCCAGCATCACAAATTCCTCCAGCGTGGAGGGGTCGGCGAAATGCAAATCTTCGACGACCAGCACGGTGGGTTGTGTGTGTGCCGAGCCGATGACCCAGTTCACGAGCGTTTGAAGCAGTTGCAACCTTTGTTGTTCGGGCGATAGCAACAACGGCGGATATTTACCGGGAGGTATCGTGAACCCCAGCAACGATGCCATAAGCGGTACCGATGTTACAGGATTCACGCCGACCAGCGCGAACGAATTTTCAAGATCCTTGATCTTTGATTCCGTGGTTGTCTCGGGGGTCCAGTTGAACGCATTATTCAAAAGATCGATCGTGGGGGCGAAGGGTGTATCTTGTTCATACGGCGAAGACTCGCCTTCCACCCAAGTGTGCGGTATCACGCCAATATCCTGCTTGAATTGACGAAGCAGGCGCGATTTACCGATCCCTGCTTCGCCGGTGATCATCACCAGTTGCCCCTTTCCTTTTTGCACCTGCGACCAGCGGCTCATCAATAAATTGCGTTCGTTCTCACGCCCCACGAACGGGGTGAGCGGTGTGATCCCACCCGCGTGCAGGCGGCTGCGCACACCGGAGGGGCGCTCTACGCGATAAAGTTCCACCGGCTCCGGCACGCCTTTAAGGATGTGTGGACCTAGATCGTCCACAACAAAGAATCCAGCGACGAGTCGTTGTGTTGCGGCGGAAATGCAGACGGTACCCGGTTCGGACGCCGCCTGGACTCTTGCCGCCACATTCGGCGTTTCCCCGAAAATGTTGCCTGAGTCGCCGCCCTCCTGACGGATCATCACCTCGCCGGTGTGGATGCCGACCCTCACCGCGAGGCTTCTGGAAAACTCGCGCTGGAGCGTGACGTTCAATTTTTGGATTTCCTCGATAAACAACAGCCCGGCGCGGATGGCGCGTTCCGCGTCGTTCTCGCGCGCCATGGGATACCCAAAAAGGATCAAAACACCGTCCCCCAAATATTGCTGTACGTGCCCTTCAAAGCGCTTGACGACGCTCGCCGCGGTTTGGTGATAACGACTCAAGATGCTGTGCCAATCTTCGGGGTCGAGTTGCGCCGATAGTTCGGTCGAACCGACCACATCCGAAAACATCACGGTCACTTGTCGGCGTTCACCATGCGAGGAGGAAGGCAAAGTCATTCACTACTCTCCGATCGTCGGGATGAGGTTAGGATATAAAATAACAGGGCAGTGCTGCTCACTACCCTGCTGATTTCACTTCTTGCCGTAAACGAAATACTTCCCCATGCCGAGCGCTACACCCATATCGCCGCTCACTTTAACCTTGCCTTTCATGAACGCCATAGTGGCATCGAGCTCGCCGTTCGAGATCTTGATGTAATCCTCCGAATCGACGGTCATCGTCATTTTCGGGTCGGGGTGTAAACCCTCGGTCGATACACATTTTTGATCCTTGATGATCAGGTACCAGTTGGATGCTTGGGCGCCTGTAAATTTGAATTGCACGACTGTATCCACCCCTGCGGCTTTGTCGGGCTGGAAGGCTGTCTTGATCGTTTCGGTCATCAACTCTCGGACGGTCGTTGGCATGGTCGTTCCTCCTCTGGATATATGGTTTCAGATATTCGAGTTCTATAACACACAAAGATACAAGCAGTTACTGGCATGGTATCACCCGATAAATTGCTCTGCCCGCTCGATCGCACCTTTTGCTTCGGCAGCCCGGCACCGGTCAGTTCGCGGTGCAACTTAATGGCATCGATCTTATTGCCGCGCCGGAGGGCATCTTGATTTGAGACGAAAACGCGGGGTCTGAATTTGGATCGGCATAGTCGATATCGAGCTGGCGGTAGAGAAATTTCAAGCGGTCCTCCAGTTCGTTGACGCGGGAACGAAGTTGTTGAACTTCAGTTTCAGTAACCACCATGTGGTTCTCCTATGGTTGACAATACAATTCTTACCGGTTGCAGACAAAGCGCGCCAGCGCGGCATCGAACAAGCCTTGCGCGGATGATTCGTCGGGAGTGTAGGCTTTCCACGCGAAGACGCGGTCGCCGCACGTCCATGCCGCCGCGCCGCCGTAAGGGAGCAGGGAGGTGGCGGTGGAGGTGACCGGGGTGTAGATCACGTTCATATCGCGAATCAGTTTCATGTCGAGAGTGCCGACGCGTGTGTCGATTCCCTCTTCGAGGATCAGGTCGAGCAAAAATTGCGGGTCTGCCGCGCCGGGTGCGAGTTGCCACATCATCTGAATGAACAAGTTTCCGTTGAACGCAGCGAGCAATCCTTGTGAATAACTGCTGGGCGCGGCGGGGTTTTGTTGCGCGCTCACGTCGTAGAACGCCATATCAATGGGATGACCGATGCAAAACTGGTATTCGCAAAACAAGCCTCTCAAGTCGAATGGAGTCGAGGATGGATGCGGTGTTGGGATGGGTTGTGATGTGTTCGTGGGAATCGCAGATAATGTGGATGCCACCGCCACTTGAATCTGTATGTTTGGGTCGGGTTTTGGCGCGCACGCGGTTACAATTAATGCAACGATGAGAATGAACTTAATTCGCATTTTACGATTATACAGGCATACGGAACATTCTGGACGGCGTTCACGTCCTTCGCTAAGGAGTTCGAATGAAACGAAACATATTGATTATCATGATATTAGTTTTGATCCTCTCCGCGTGTGCCGGTGAAATAAAACCAACTGAGCAGTCTTTTGTTCCGATCGGCGGCGTACGAACCCCCACGCCCAAACCCACACGACAAGCGGATTTGAAACCCGCCGAACAAGCGGCGATCTCGCTTCTCTCCTCGACGCTCAACCTGCCACCGGAGGAAATCAGCATTGTCTCGACCGAAGCAGTGGAATGGCCCGATGGATGCCTCGGCGTTCAGCGACCGGGGATAATGTGCACGCAAGCGATCGTGCCCGGTTACCGGATCATTTTACAAGCCGGTGATGAGCAATATGAGTTTCGCACGGATACGTCCGGCAGCCAGGTAGTGCAAGCCGTTCGCGCTTCCCATGGATCAATGGAAGAAGCCATCGCGGCGCAACTTGCATTCAACCTCGGTTTGGATGTGGATGAGATCTCGGTCGTGAGCAGCAACGATGTCGAGTTTACAGATGCCTGCTTGGATGTTTTTGTTCCGGATGCGGCGTGTGCGCAGGTCATTACGCCCGGCAAGGTCATTGTGCTCAGCGCAAAGGGTTTTGAATTCGAATATCACATTAGCGGAGATGGCAGTACCGTCCAGCCTGCTACGCTCGCGCTAACGTGGAAGAGGGAAGGCGGCATCGCCGGGTTCTGCGATCGGATGACGGTATTTCTATCTGGCGAAGTGTATGGGAGTAATTGCAGTTCCGAACAATCTGAAGCGACCATGAAACTTTTTGCGGACCTGTTGACGGCAACTGAACAACAACAATTCTTTAAGTGGGTGCAAGAATTCGACCAGGTGAGTTTGGATGTGTCTGATCCAGCCGGGGTTGCCGACCGGATGATCGTCGTCGTGGAATTTCACGGCACTGGGGACGATCAACCCGGCGACACTGAAAAAGAAGCATTGCTCGAGTTTGCGCAGGATCTTTATCAGCAGTTCGCCCGGTGAATCGATACTGGAGAACAACAAGACCGCTTTCGTTGTCCGAAAGCGGTCTTGTTTGGATTGCAGAGGGATGACCCGATCAGGGAGCGCCGGCGTCGATCCATTCGATCACGTAACTCAATTCCTCCGGTGTAAAGTTCTTGAAATGATCCGCGCTTTGCACTTCAACAAGACGGCTGTTTGCGCTATCCCCCGGCAAGATCACAAGGCCGTTATCGCCTCCCGCCAACGCAGCCTCCCGCGTGAGCAGGTTGAGCCCGGCGGACGGATCTGTTCCATGACAAGATGAGCAACTCGACGTGAAGAGCGCGCCGATGTAATTGTCAAACGTTGGTGTGCCCACCGGAAAGGCGGGCGGCGCCTTAGCGATGGGTGTAGGAATTTGCGCTTCGAGAACTTCGCGTAAGGCGGGAGCATCAAATCCTGCGAAGGTGAACACACTGCCATGGCAGGCGCTGTTCGAACAGAAGGAAGTATTGCTGGTCCCGCCTGCGTCTTGCATTGTATGGCAGGTGGAACATGTCGCGTCGAACGCGCGGTAGTGGATGCTGATCCAGTTCGCATTGAAATGCGTATCCGGTTCCACGCCGTGGCTGATCTCGATATTCGTAACAGTATCTTCCGCATCGCGGACGATCGGGATGGCGTGGCAGATGTTGCATTCGAGCCGAACCGCTTGTTGATCCTCATTCAGGTGTTTGCCATCATGACAACGAAAGCATCCCGGCGAGTTTTGGTGACCGATGTTGTTAGGATACGTTGTCCAATCAATCTTCTGTTCTGCAAAGACCGTGCGGTCGTAGATCGCCTGGATTTCTGAAACGGCATCCTTGATTTTCTGTCCGTTCGTACTGTAATAGTCGAACAGATTATTCCTGTAGGTGTCTTCGATCGCGGCAATGGCGCTCATAGCCTCTTGGCGTGAGGCGTACGTATTCGTGAGCACAGCCACTGCCTTTTGGCGGATGAGCGGAATGTCTGGATCAATCAACCCACGCGACATGGCAAGGTCAACCGAGTCGGCGGGCAACATGAATTCGTGTGTAACACGGTTATGGCAGGTGATACAGTCCATTTGTTTGAGCTGGCTCTCGTCCACCGATTTAGGATCGAAGCCGGATTCCACATCGATGTATTCGGTATATGTGCCGTCCTCGTTCATCACACGCACGTATGGAATCACTTGATGTAGGGGATCTTCGGCGAAGTAGTAGACCGGGGTAATGATATGCCAATGGATGCCGCGCCCACCGCCCTCGCGCTTCGAACCGCCACCGGTTTTCATGATCAAGTAGGTGGTGGTCGCAGTGTTGTTCGCATCGCCGGCAAAGTGGGTGATGCTCCGCAAGCTGTCATCGGAGAAGGTCTCTGGGCGATGACATGTTTCACAAGTTTCCACGGCGGGTCGTAATGCTTTTGCGCGAATTGGGAATTCGTAGAGTTTGAAGATTTGGTAGTAGGACTCTTTGATTCCTTGTGATTTGCGGACGAGTTGGCTGGTGAAAGAGGCGCGCCCAATATGACATTCCTCGCAGGTAACATTTGAGTGTGGAGATTCGAGATAGACGGCGTTCTGCGGCGGCATGGTATGGCAGACCGTGCCGCAAAAGGAAGGGGAGTTCGTGTATTCCCATGCATGAATACCGCCGAAAGTCAAAAACAATACCAATATCCCCAGTGTTGCAATCGGCAGGATAAACATCCAGCGCGGAGAATCTGGGTCAGGGAATAAGAAACCTTTTAGGCGTTCACGAAAGTTCATGCGAACCTCTCGATGACCAACGGATATAGAATTGCAACCAGCAATTGAATTTCATTTTGTGGGGTTGTCTGCTTTACGATTTCAATTGTACCAGATATGGTTTTGCACTTATAAGCGAAAATTTGCCAGCCCGATCGCGTAATTGGAATGGTCAAGATTTAAATAAGGAATTCAACCATTGAATTAATTTCTGAACTCTCGGCTTGCGCGCTTCTACCCGTGATGACTGCTATGGAATGGCAGGAATCGGGCGGCGAAACTGAACATGAGCAGCCAGTAGGAAATAACGAGTGTGGCGACTGAAAATTCCACCCATGTGGGAGTATAAGAATTCACGACGATCACCGGAGTATACGGATCGTACGTCGGTGTGGCAATTAATCCAGAAAAATTGTAATTCCAGCGCGTGAGGATTGCGGCAAAAATGGGAATTACCGAGAAAGCCATCAAGTAACGGAAGTTTTTCACCGATCGAGCCGCCAGCAAAACAGACCCGGCGATCACGGGCAATAATGCCTGACCAATCCAGAAAGACAAAGTATAAGGACCAATTGCATTCAACGCCTCGGTCTGCAGGCTGATATAACGGTCGAAGGAATAATAATTGGTTACCGCCCAATCCCAGACGCGGAGGTAGGTAAGCAGGAGTGTCACTCCGCCGGAAAGACGCGCGACATCGTAAAGCACATCATCCTCCACCAGCCCCGGTCTCATTACGCGGAACACGATGACGCCGAGGAAGAACAACAGGGCGGTTCCTCCGCTCATAGCAGACAAAACAAATTGCACCGGCGCGCTGGGGTTGAACCAGATACCCCGTCCGTACAGAACCGAATAGGTCGCGCCGAGCGAGGCTTGATGCAGGAGCGAGAGGGTTAGTCCGAATATCGCAAGAATTGGTCCAATTTTGTGGAACCAGTGCGCAACAGTCTTTGCTTGGGTTGCTAACTTTCGTACGACCGGAAATCTTTCATGGATCGGGTGGCTGGCGAAGAATGGATGCTCTACGACGATAGGTACCATTTCGGCGACCAGTACACCCAAGTACAACACAACACACATGGTTACTTCCCAGAGGAGGGAATGAGGCTGCCAGAATACAACTGGATGCCAAAACCGGAGCGGCTGCCCCAAGTCGAACAGTAACACCAGCCCAGCGGCGGAATAACCGAGAAAGCCAAGGAGCACTGCAAGTTTACCGATCACCTCGAATCGTTTCAATTTCAAGAGATAGACGATCACCCCGAAAACGAAGGCGGAACCTCCCAGGGCAATCGAGGATAGATCGATCGAGATCCACAATCCCCAAGGGACTTTGTTGGAGAGATCGGTAACTTGCAAGCCGTCGCGTAAGACGATGAATGCGCCCACGAGCCCGAACAAGATGCCTGCGGAAAGCAAGGCAACCCAGTAGGGAAAAATATCAATCTTGATTTTGCCAACCCGAAATTTGGGGTAGTGGATATTGGATTGCATGCTCAATTTCCTTGAAAAGGATTCTCCGTCTCGGAATCGGGCGGAATATAGTAAACTCGCGGATCGGTACTAAGTTCTTCGCGCAAACGAAGCGTGATTTTTGCGTCTGCAAGAGCCACGGAGATCGGGCTTTCGGGATCGTTCAAATCGCCGAAAATGCGGGCGGTGGTGGGGCAGGCAACCACGCAGGCGGGAGTCGCTTGGGTATCCACGCCGGGGACAAGACCCCGTTCCAAACCCGCGTCGATGCGGTGAGAACAGAACGTGCACTTTTCAACCACACCCCGCGGGCGATTTGGAACTTCCTGATAGCCAAAGGTGGGGGATTGGGGACTCAATTCGATCGGTTCTCTCCAGTTGAACACGCGAGCTTCGTATGGACATGCGATCTGGCAGTAGCGGCATCCGATGCAAAGGTCGTAATCCATGGCGACGATTCCATCCGGACGTTTATATGTCGCGCCGACCGGGCAGACATGCACGCAGGGTGCTTCATCGCAATGCATGCACGGTCGGGAAAGGAAGAATTCATCGCCCGATTGCGTTGTTTCAGTTGTGACGACACAATAGCGCATATCGTCTGAGAGATTATTGATCGCGTTGCAGGCGAAGGTGCAATATTGACAGCCGATGCACAAGTTGATATCGATCAACATCCCCCATTGATGTTCGCTGTCGCTTGTGGATGCACGGGCCGGGATGAAATTTTTTGGGCGGACAAGCTGGGTCATGCCGGCGGCAAGCAGTGCGCCGGTAAGTTTAAGGAATTCGCGGCGGGTGGTGCCTTTCGGTTCGTCAGCGGGTGATGTTTCGTTTCGATTATCTTTCATGCTCGGTCTCCTTGCCAACACTAGGACGATCCGCTTGTTGAGGGATTGCCGGGCTCACGCCCAAGCAAAGCCCATGCAACGACCCCACCGATGAGCATGCCTGTAAGAAGGAATACCCACGATGGCAGGCTCACACCACCCGCTTCTGGTTGAGGGTTCGGATCAATCTGCAAATCGGGAGGAGGCGTGATTTCCACGATAGCTTCCGGGGTGTCCATCACTTTGATCTCCAGCCCGGCATCGAGCATTCGTTTAGCTTCGTGAAGGTTTGTGTGACACTCATCGCAGGTGGTCACCGACACAACCAGTGTGTGGTTTTTATCCTCGCCCATATGACAGTTGACACAGCTGAGACCAGCCGCAAAGTGAGTCGATTCAAGCATTGTCCGCATTTCGTCTTTATGACAGTTCTCGCAGACGATCCGAGATCCCGGCGCTAGTTTTAATCCTTGCGAATGTTGTTCGTGACAACTGATGCAAGTCAGTCCCACCTGCCCGTGCCGGCTGACCGCCAATTCCCCGGCGATATTTTCCCCTGCAACATCGGCATGACACACCAAACATGTCGACTCTTCGGTTTCTACCGTGTATTTAGCGCTTTCAGGATGTTTTCCTTCGGTATTTGCCAATTTATGGCATACGACACAGCTGACGTTACTCTCTCGGTGGCTACTGTCTTCCCACAATTTGCCGGCTTGATCGTGGCATTCCAAGCAACCGTTCAAATCTTGCCTGATCGGCTCGATTGCAGAAACTTCTCGCGAGGGTAGCAGCACAAGCGCGGCAAAGGTCAAACCCAAGGCAATCGCACCGGTAACATAGAAGAGTTTATTTGTTGAGTTCATTGCATGTCTTCTCCAGAAAAACAGCCGGAATTGTCCGAGGATGATGGTACAGGTTAATCTCCTCATGAGTAAGTGCTGACTGTCATAAATCTGGACAATGAATGTCATCACAGCCGTATTTGTCAAATAACAAAACAGGCGACGGGTATTTCACCGTCGCCTGTTTTGTTGTTGTGCGCGCTATCTATTACGGACGAGTGTACGTACTAATATCGCCGCCGAGGTCTTCGATCGAGTCGATCAGGAATTGGACGACGAATTTCGGGTTGTGAACGTACGCACCCGGGTCCTTTTGCACGTACTGATAATTGAATGCGGCTTTCACGAGGCGAGGAGTCCATGTCGCGTAGCCCTTGCCATCTGCGCCAAAGAAATATGGATACGCTGTGGCTTTATATTCGATGGCTCCGCCGTGCGCCTCCGCATAGACTTGTATTTGAGCGTAGAGCGCTTCTGCCAGCGTGGCAACTTCGCCGCTGATGCCTTCGGTCACATCGCCGTCGCCATCATAATCCACATCGGTTTCGCGGATGGCGGTTGGGTCAGTGGTGTCATGGCAGGTTTCGCAGGCTTCGACCTTGGGTTCAAGCGCATGCACATCGTGGCAGTCCTGGCATTTGTTTACTTTACCTTCTTCGGAAGCGTGCATATTCTGTCCGACGTATTCTTTGCCCTCGTACATGTATGCACCTTGTACATCTGCCCCAAAGAGGGTTGCGCCAGCCGCGAAGTAGTGGATGTTCTTGAAGCGGATCTTTGCATCCACCGTATCGAGGTCTTTGCCTCGCAATGCAGCGTTCATGCTCGTGGTTGATTCACGCCCCTGATGGCAGGCTATACACAGGTTCGAATCGTCGGGCAGGAAGTTTCCATCGGCATCTTTGCCGCCGAAACTAACGGTCTTACCACTTGGGAAGATCACCGAATTGACCGCATACCGATCTGGGAAGGATTCTCCGTTGTGGCAGGTAGTGCACGCAAAACCGTTGCTCGCCGGCGCGGGGCTCAATCCTACGATCGTGGTTGAGCCAGTGGATGTTACGATAGTCGTTCCACCCGCTTCCAGGAAGGTTGGCAAGCCCGTTGCCGTATGGCACTTCACACACCCAAACGGGACCACGCCATTGCCTTCATCTTCCGCATCCCAATGACGGAATGGTTCAGTGTTACCGGCAAAGTGACCCGCATCCGTTCGTGCAAGTGTGCTGGTGTCACCACCGAGATCGGCAATCGAGTCGAACAGCAATTGCACGATGTACTTATTTCCATGGGCGAACGCGCCGGGGTCCTTCAACGAAACCTGATAGTTATACGCGGCTTTGAGCAAGCGCGGTGTCCATGCATTGTAGGCGTTCGGGAAAGTTGCTTCGCCTTCATCCACCGCGCCGTTGGCGTTCGTATCTTGGAAGAAGTATGGATAAGCGGTGGATTCATATACCAGCGCAGTGCCGGCTGTATCTGCGGCGTACTTTTGAATCTCAGCATACAGGATTTCCTGCAAGCCCTCGATCTCGTAGTACATGCCTTCTTCCACATCGCCGTCACCGTCATAGTCATGCGCCGAACTGACCATGCGCACTGACTTAAGATCTTCCACCGTTGCAACATCCTCATGGCAGGTTGCGCACTGCTCAACTTTTACTTCGAGCGTGTGCGGGTTGTGGCACCCTATGCATGAGTCATAGCCAGCCACATGGTCATTCTTCGAATCGTAGATCAGACCATCGTATTGATATCCGCCGAGGGTCTTGCCACCGTACAGAGTCGCCGCGGCGGCGTAGTAATGTACGTTGCGGAAACCGAAGAACACATCGTTGCCCTGATCGTCTTTGATTGGCGCAACGACTTTGTCGGGATCGGTCGCGGCAAAGCGCTCGATCTGCGCGTCCACACTGACCTTCGATTCGCGCCCTTGATGGCATTCCATACAACGGACATCGTCCCCCGCGGTGATCGTCACACCGGAGGGGAAGGTGACTGTCGTTTTGGAGATCGTGGCGGCATTATGGCATGCCACGCATTGTACGCCTTGCGCTTCAGACGCAAGGACGGCGGCATCCACCTTCGAAACTTCGCTTCCATCCAAGCCGAGGAAATCCTGATACCCAGCGCTCGTGTGGCATTTCGCGCAAGAGGTCGGCACTTCTGCGGGATCATCCCCATCCCAGTGGCGGAAGGGTTCACTTGCTACGTCCGCGTGACCGCTTTTCTGCCAGTCGGCTAGATATGGCGTCTCGGGAACGAGCGCCGGAGCTTCGGTGGGCACAGGCTCTTCGGTTGGGGCATTTGTGGGTGTGGTTCCGCAGGCGGCTAGAATCACGCCGAGGATGATCATTATCCCCATCAAAATCAGTACGCTCTTTAACTTCATTGTGGCACTCTCCTTTCGTTTATCTGTCCATTCCATCTATACTTGTTGTTGCCGAAAAGCATAATACAAGCATTTGGAGGTCTTACGTCTGAATTCTACGTGAGCCGAAGATTAAGGGACAGTTAAATTCTGTCTAGTTTGCAGTGACAAATGTCATGTAGGGTATCGGGGCAGGTTTGTCACGGATAGCTGGCATACACCTCCTGTGTGCCATCAGCAGAAAACAGAATTACATTGAAGGGCTGGTGCGCCGCGCCCTCTGTCTCCATGCCGGGCGAGCCGATCGGCATGCCTGCAACAGCAAGACCGATCACCTTGGGGCGTTCGCTCAACAGGCGATTGATCTCTCTCACCGGAACATGCCCTTCGATCACGTAGCCATTCACGATGGCGGTGTGGCATGATTGGAGTTCGGCAGGCACCTGATATTGGGTTTTGATAGGAGCCATATCCTGAACATTATTCACCGTCGCATCGAAGCCGTTGTCTTCGATGTACTGAACCCAATTGCCACAGCAGCCTCAAGTAGGTGAGCGGTAGACGGTAACCGGTATTCCCTCCGTTTTTGCCGGGGCACATGCTCCCAGCACAAGGGTTGCCATGGTTACGACAATCAGAAATTTTTTCATAATCGGCTCCTTTCCTGAGTTAATCCGTTGAAGTTATTCTAATAAGAAACCCACGCCCGCGCCTAGCGCAAACAGCAGAAAAGCCAGTAATGTGCTTGCTTGTGCGGGGATGATCTGGCTTGTTGTCTCTGGGTTTGCGAGCAGGCGTTTGATTGCCGAAAATGCCGGCACGGTCGCTATCATCGCCAGCCAAAGTGTGAACGGGAGATTTAGAAATGGCAGAGCGAGTAAAACAACAAAGGGGAACGCGAGTATGCCTGCAAATATTTGGCTGGCGTTTTTTCTTCCGAGCTGAATAACGATCGTTCTTTTATTGGCGGTTTGATCCGCGTGGTAATCGGGGAATTCGTTGATGAGCAGGAACGCCCCGATCAAAAACCCAAGCAAAGTTGAAACGAGAATAACTTCCGGCGAGACTGAACCGCGTTGGACGAGATACGTCCCTGTGCAAATGATGGGACCATACGATGCCATGACAGCCAACTCACCGAACCCACGATACGAAAGTTTGAATGGAGGAGCGTGATAGAAGAATGCTAATGCGATTCCCGCAACTCCAAGCCAGAGAACTTTTGGCTCGCGCCAAAACACGATGGATACCCCGGCTAAGATTCCCGCTAGGTAACAGATAAGAGCAATTCCCACGATTTGATTCTTTGTCAGCAGGTTGTCGATCAATACACGTTTACCGCCCGAGAACGGAGAACGATCTTCCTCCTGTACAGCCTGATCGTCTCCGCTTTTCCAATCGAATAAGTCGCCGGAGGCGTTCTTTGCCACTTCGATGGCGAAAATCCCCAACACGGTCACAGCCAGCCAGCCGAAATGAAGCGCTCCATTCGCCGCCGCGGCGCACGCGCTTAAGAACATCGAAGCGAATGAAGCGAGTGAAATCTTTGGGTCGGCGAGTCGCCAAAGTCCTTGCCAGAAAAGCGGTTTCATAAAGACCGGTTTGGTGCAACGACGATTGGATGGTTAACAACACGCACCGTCGTCTCTTTGCCGCCCATCGATTCGGTGCGTTGTCAAGAATTGATCAGCCTGTTTCCCCGGAAAGGCCCGCTGACCCATGACGGAAAAAGCTGGTCAGGAGAGGATTTTTTTCAAGATCACGTCCGCGAGCAAACTGAGCAAAAAGAACGAGCCGAACGAGCGGTTGTAAAGGAACGCAAGAGGCGCAAAGTAGAGGGGCCAACCACCTTGTCCTTCAGGAAATTCTGCGGGGCGTTCGCTGGGTTTGGGTTTAAGGAATGCCGGTAAGACCTGGCGGAGCCGCGGTAGCGCGAACAAGGTGATGAGGAGGATCGGCGAAAAACTTTTCAACGCGATCAAGTACAAGATGAGAAAGTAAGGGAGGACCATCATACCGATGACTGCGTAACGCGAAATTTTTTCGCCGAGCAGTACCGGCAAGGTGTGGATTTTTTTCTCACGGTCTACAACGATCTTGTCGATGTGCTTGCCGAAAATGACTGTCGTCACGCCGAGGGCATAGATTGCGCCGATGACCATCACGTCTGAACTCCAACTGCCTGCAAGCACGAAATACCCGCCCCCAACCATCAACGGACCCCAGACGAGAAAGACCGCCAACTCACCGAGGGCAATATATTTGAGGGGCCATGTATAGAACAATAGCAGGAACGCGCCAGCGCCAAGTAAAAACCACGCTTGCGGGTCGTAATCGTTACGCTGTATGAGATAAATGCCGCAAGCCAGCGCAAGCAGTACGGTAACGATGAAGTAAGTTAGATGCTGTCGTTTAGTGAGAAGTTCGTTTTCGAGCGGGTGCGGTCCGTACATTGTGCGGAAGTAATTTTTTTGATCCACGCCGCGCGCGTGATCCACATAATCGTTCAGCAGGTTGTTGCTGGCATGAGCCAGCGCCAAGCCGAGCACGAGCGCGATCCACGGCAGGAGGTCGAACGAATTGTCGCGCCAGGCAAAGAGTCCTGCGAGAGCCGCCGACATTACGGTCATAACGAGGACCGCCGCGCGCGTCGAGATCAGCCAGCGCGAGATGGTATCGAGCCTCTCCCACTCCTCTTTCGAGACGTTTGGAATTACGGTTAGAGCCTTGCGCCACATCGAGAGATTCATAGTAGCCCTATTCTAACACCGTCAAACGGCGAGTTGTCCAAAATTTGTATTTTTTAAGCGACTGACCAATTCGCTCTGTGCGCTATGCCATACAGGTTGCAGGGGACAATTTTCCTCGAACATGCACGAGCCTTGTTGTTCGACGCACATGTTAAGTTGAATGGGTCCGTCGATGGCTTCGATGACTTCGAGCAGAGTGATCTGTTCTGGCTCGCGCGCGAGGGATATTCCGCCGTGCGCGCCGCGCGAGGTATGCAACAAACCCGCGACAGAAAGTTGTGAGATGATCTTTGCAAGAAATGACGGGGGAATCCTTTGCTCCTTCGCCACTTGGCTGGTCGCGATGCGTTCCCCTTTACCGGCACGCGCTAGATACAAAATGGCGCGCGTGGCATAATCGGCTTGGCGGGTGATTTGCATAGTGCCTTCCTTTTTTGCAGGTTCGGATGCCAGCCCGTTCTGCTGAAGCGTCTCGATTCGTGGATTGCCGATAATTCGGATGTTCAACATCCTCGTTCAATAGTCTATGTTGGAAAGACTGACGGAGGAAGTGACAGATGTCATCAAAGAAAATGATGAACCGCGTCATGCGCGGACTTGACGTTTGCCTTGCCCTCGGCTATAGTATCCCCACCCCCCCGGGGGGGTAAGAGGTCGGCAGGCGTCGCTGTCGGAAAGCCAGAGGTACCCATGGAAACTGAAATCACACTCCGCCGTTTGAAAACCATTGAAGGACATTTGCGCGGCGTCATCCGTATGGTGGAGCAGGACGAGTATTGCATTGATGTGATCCGCCAGATTCAAGCAGTGGACGCGGCGTTGAACAAGGTCAGCGCGCAGATTTTGGAAAACCACCTTAATTCCTGTGTCATCACCGCGATTCAAGGGAATGATAAAAAGGAGCGCCAGCGTGTACTAAAGGAAATCACCGAAGTTTTCGAAATGTCTGCTAAAGTTTAAGAATATCCCAACTAAGGAGTTGAATGATGTTGAAACTGATTTTGCCTGCAATCGTCATTGTTTTTCTGCTGACGGCTTGCGGGGGAGCAGAGGCTCCAAAAACCGCAATCACCTTGGAAATGACGGATTTCGCCTATTCTCCGGTCGCTGTCACCATTCCTGCGGACCAAACGGTTGTATTCACACTCGAGAACAAGGGCTTGGTCGAGCACGATTTCGTGATCGAAGGCATCGAAGCACATTCAAACCTCGTGCAGGATAGCGGTTCTGAATCGCACCAGATGCACGGACAAGTGGAAGAGTATGATGTACATGCTTCGGCAAAGACAGGCGAGACCACCGTCCTTGAATTGACGGTCTCTGAGCCGGGCGCCTATCAATTCTTCTGCTCGGTGGAAGGGCACAAGGAAGCCGGAATGATCGGAGAGTTGGTGGTGGTCGCCGCCGGCGAATAAAATTTTGACCTTTTGCATAAGCGCAGCCACGGAGTCCACAGATACCCTTGAGAAATGCTCCTGCCTCTGTGTTCTCTGCGGCGAAAATGACTTTCGCAAGAGGTCTATTCAATAAAACAAGGAGAAAACCATGACTACAGTTACGTATTCCGTTCCCGCGATGCACTGCGATCATTGCACGCACACCATCGAAACCGAATTGGGTGAACTTCAAGGCGTGCAGGCGGTCAAAGCGGATTTGAACACGAAGAAAGTCCAGATCACCTTTGACGTTCCTGCAAGCGAACAAAGCATTAAAGCATTGCTCACTGAGATCAATTATCCCGTCGAAGGTTTGATCGCACTGTAAAACTTGGGGGCGCAAGTCCCCAAGTTTGTTATCCCTTCGAAGTGAGAGAACATGTCAGACTCTCAAGCCAAACACGAACGCCACGAACATCATGAACATGACATGACGGAGCATGATCAGCGCGTAAGCGCGCAGGCAGGCGCACACGCTGACCATGGGAGTCATGAAGTTGCCGCAAAAAGCGCGCACGACATGCACGCGGAACATGCCGCGCATGGAATGTCGCAATCGCGGGCAGGCGCGCACGCGGGTCACGTGGATCATGGCGGGCACGAAGACATGTTCCGCAGGCGATTCTGGATTTCCTTGCTTTTGAGCATCCCCGTTCTGCTTTACACACCCATGCTCCAGATGTGGTTCGGCTTCACGATGCCCGAGTTCATGGGCAATCAATGGATAGTGCCTTTGTTCGCTGTGATCGTTTTTCTGTACGGCGGCGTGCCGTTTATTCAAATGGCTGTTCCAGAGATCCGCAATCGTCAACCCGGCATGATGTTGCTGATCTCGCTCGCTATTTCAGTTTCTTTCGTGTACAGCCTTGCGGCGTTGTTTTTCAATTTGGGTGAAGGCTTTTTCTGGGAACTGGTCACGCTCATCGACATCATGCTGTTGGGGCATTGGATCGAGATGCGCAGTGTCCGCCAGGCTTCGGGTGCATTGAATGCGTTGGCAAAACTAATGCCCGATACCGCCGAACATATCATGCCGGATGGCAGTCTACACACCATGCCGGTTTCTTCCTTGAAACTAAACGACCTTGTGCTTGTCCGCCCCGGAGCGAGCGTCCCTGCGGATGGCGTGGTCGCGGAAGGCGAGTCGGACGTCAGTGAGGCGATGATCACAGGCGAGTCGTTGCCGGTGAAGAAAGTCCCGGGCGTAAAAGTCATTGCAGGCAGTATCAACCAAAACGGAAGTTTACGCGTCCGCGTTTCAGCAGTTGGAGAGCAAACCGCGCTGGCGGGAATCATGCGCTTGGTGCGTGATGCGCAACAAAGTAAATCGCGTACTCAAATTTTGGCAGATAAAGCGGCCGGTTGGTTGTTTTATCTTGCGGTGGGTGTTGCCCTGCTAACCGCCATTTTGTGGACGCTTGCGATCGGTTTCGATCTATTTACGCTGCAACGGGTTGTTGCGGTATTGGTCATTGCATGTCCGCATGCGTTGGGGTTGGCAGTGCCGCTGGTGGTGGCGATCAGCACCACGTCCGCCGCGCAAAACGGGATTTTGGTCCGCAACAGGTTATCCCTTGAAGCCGCCCGCGAAATTAACGTTATCATCTTCGATAAAACCGGCACCCTTACCAAGGGCGAGCAAGGGGTGGTTTCGATACAATCTAGCGGTATGGATGAAAACCACGCGCTCGCGCTGACCGCGGCTGTTGAAGCGGATTCGGAGCACATCATCGCCCGCGCGCTCCGCCAAGCCGCAAAGAATAAAAATTTGCAACTCCCGGCGGTGACCGATTTCGAATCCATCAAAGGTCGCGGCATCCATGCCAAGCACAACGGGCAGGATTTGTGGGTCGGGGGTCCGCGTTTGCTGGAGATGCTCAACACGCAGCCTGATTCAGAATTTCTGGATTTCGCCTCCTCCGCCGGGAAAAAGGGTCAGACTGTTGTTTATCTGATCGTTGATGGAAAAGTATTTGCCGCATTTGCATTGGCAGATGTCATTCGGCCTGAAAGTTATGCCGCGATCAAGAAATTAAATGAGATGAATGTTCAAGTCGCCATGCTGACCGGCGACAGCAAAGAGGTCGCCAAAGCCGTCGCGGATGAACTTGGGATCACCTTGTATTTCGCCGAAGTGTTACCCGAACACAAAGACCAAAAGGTGATCGAACTTCAGAAACAGGGGAAGAAAGTGGCAATGGTCGGCGATGGAGTGAATGACGCGCCTGCTCTCACCCGAGCCGATGTGGGCATTGCGATCGGCAGCGGCACTGACGTGGCTGTTGAGTCGGCGGGAATTATTTTGGTGAGGAGCAATCCGTTGGATGTGGTCAAGATCTTCAAGTTGAGCCGCGCCAGTTACAATAAAATGATACAAAACCTGATTTGGGCTTCGGGCTACAATATTGTGGCCCTTCCGTTAGCCGCTGGCATCCTTGCCGGTGCTGGAATCCTCCTATCGCCGGCAGTCGGGGCGTTGTTGATGTCGGTCAGTACCATTGTCGTGGCGATCAATGCGCAGCTACTGCGACGTGTGAACTTATCTCTCTAGTGTGGAACGATCATGTCTGAATTTTCTTCTGAGACCCCACAGCCCGAGGTCGTGAAAACGGTCTGCGGCGGCAGGCTAAAGGAACCCAGCAAGTACCCCCAAGCGGTGTATCGCGGCGAGCGGGTATATTTTTGTACACAGGCATGCTTGCGGGCTTTCGAGCGGGAGCCTGACCTCTTCATGTCTGGTGAGATCGAGCATCCTTTGGATGATGATTAATACTGCACGGAATTGAATATCATGGTAGCTTTGAAAAATCTCATGGCTCGCATTGACCTTCAGGGCAAAACCCCGTTTCTGATTATTGTTTTGGGGGCTATCATGCGTGTTCCTTTATTATTTTCCCCGCTTACATTCAACAGCGATGCGTGGAGACAGGCCGATACCGCTTCCATCGCCCATCACTTTTTTGTGAATGGCTATAAGATACTTTACCCTCAGATCTACTGGGGTGGAAATGGTCCCGGTTACGTCGAAGCCGAATTTCAATTGTATACATTTATCACTTCGATCTTGTATTTTTTCTTCGGCGAGCAGTATTGGTTGGGTAGACTTGTTTCGCTTGTGTTCAGCATCCTTGCGTGGTTCTTTTTCTACAAACTAGCCGTGCGCGCACTCGGGCAGACCCGTCAAGCAGCTTGGGCGTTATTTTTCCTGATATTTTCGCCGCTCTACCTGCGCTATAGCGTGGCTTATATGCCTGAAGCGACCGTACTGTTTTTCTACATCGCCGCTCTTTATTACTTTTCGGTTTGGCTGAATACCTCCAGCCGCCGCGACCTCATCCTCGCCTCGGCGGCTACAGCGCTTGCGATTTTGGTGAAACCCACCTCCATACACATCGGGCTGTTGTTCGCTTTACTTGCGCTCGACGCGTTTGGAGTGAAAGTTTTGAAGCGGAGGGAAATCTGGTTGGCGATGGTGATTGCGTTAACGCCGGGCGCGTTGTGGTACCTCCATGCCAGAAACCTGTATCTGTCGTACGGAAATACATTCGGATTACTTTCCGGAGGCGACAGTAAATTCGGTACGATAGATCAATATTTTGGGACTCATCTTTATACTCACCTTGTCGGTCTCGATTGGAAATGGGTTTTAGGCTATGGCTATATCCTGTTATTCCTCGCGGGTTTGGTGATGGCATGGAGGAGCAAATCGTTCAGGCTTGTAGTGCTGGGAGTCTTCGTCGTGGGAATTTACTACCTGATCGTGCCTCGTTATGCGCACGAGGACTGGGGCATTCAGTACCACGTGTATATGATCCCTTATGCCGCTCTGGCTGTTGGTTTGGGCGTCGTGTGGGTTACAGGTTCCTTCAAGGGATTCGTGCGGACCGGAATTCTTTTGTCGTCTGTGATCGTTTCATTTGGTGTCACTGCGACTGTCTACAGGCAAATTCTGCTGACCGGAGAAGGCTCGCTGGCGCAGTGTGGTACCGTCGTTAAAGAAGTGGTGCCTGCGGACGCCCGTATTATCGT
Source organism: Chloroflexota bacterium (assembly GCA_040753755.1). Lineage (GTDB taxonomy): Bacteria > Chloroflexota > Anaerolineae > Anaerolineales > Villigracilaceae > Defluviilinea. The sequence continues at coordinate 378,227 of JBFMDB010000001.1, read as the reverse complement.
AAGCACAACCAGTTACGCGTTGGACAACGGCATTCCCAACAACTATCAAGAACCGCAGATTTTTTTCTACAGCCAGCGTTATGGCTGGAGCCTTCCAGCGGATTGGCACACTGTTGAAAAACTGGTAGAGTACCGAAACGATGGAGCGTCTTTTTTTGTGGTTTATAGCGAACGCTTGTTGAACTCAAGCCCAGCGTTTACCGAATACCTCGACAACAATTCAATTCAGGTCGGACCGGGCATCGAAAGAGGTTGCGCGATCTTTGCCTTTGTCCAGCCAATGGAGCAAACACAACCATGACTTCCGCGAAACAATTAACACTCCCGATCACCGGCATGACCTGCGCGAATTGCGTCGCAACGGTCGAGCGTAACCTCAAAAAGTTGGACGGCGTGAATTCAGCCGTGGTCAACCTGTCATCCGAGCGCGCCACGGTGGATTTCGACTCCGCAAAACTCGGCATCCCTGAGATGATTGCGCGCGTCCAACGCGCAGGGTACGGCGTCGCCACCGGCGAAGCCGAACTCATCATCAAGCGGTTATCCGACGATAACGATGCGCGGCGCTTGGAGAAGGCGTTGCTCAAACTCGAAGGTGTGATCGAAGCGCAGGTATCTTTGACAAGCGAAAAAGCCCGCGCCCGTTATATCCCGACGGTGGTGAGTCAGGCTGAGATTCGCGCGGCAGTGCGGCAGGCTGGCTTCGAGGCGGTGGAGTTGGGCGGCGAGGCGGAGGATGCTGAAGCCAAAGCGCGTGAGCGCGAGATCAACGAACAATATCGTTTGCTCGTCATCGGTTTGATCTTCACGGTTCCGTTGTTTGCTTTTTCCATGTTGCGCGATTTTAATTTGCTGGGCATGTGGTCGCATGGCGAATGGGTGCATTATGCGATGATGCTGGTAGCCGCGCCTGTCCAATTCTATGTGGGCTGGCAATACTACGTAGGCGCGTACAAATCGCTCCGCAACGGCTCCGCCAACATGGATGTGCTCATCGCCATGGGTTCCTCCGTCGCGTACATTTATTCCATGTTCATCACGTTCGGAGTGATCTCCGGTCATGTCTATTTCGAAACTGCCGCGGTCATCATCACTTTGATCCGGCTCGGCAAATATCTGGAAGCGCGCGCAAAAGGACGTACCTCCGAAGCGATCAAGAAACTCATGGGATTGCGCGCGAAGACCGCCCGCGTCGTTCGCGACGGAGTGGAGGTTGAGTTGCCCGTGGACGAAGTGCGCGTCGGGGATGTGGTTCTGGTCAAGCCCGGCGAAACGATCCCTGTGGATGGCGTGGTCGTCGAGGGCCGCTCCGCCGTGGACGAATCCATGCTGACCGGCGAATCGATGCCCGTCGAAAAGAAACAAGGCGATGCAGTTGTCGGCGCAACCTTGAACAAACTCGGCGCGCTGAAATTCGAAGCGACAAAGGTCGGCAAAGAGACCGCGCTGGCTCGAATTATCAAACTGGTCGAAGATGCGCAAGGGAGCAAAGCTCCGATTCAAAAACTGGCGGATCAGGTCTCGGCAGTATTCGTTCCGGTTGTGATCGCGATAGCCCTGATCACCTTTGCCGTTTGGTATTTTATCGTTCCGCAATTTACTACGTACCAATTCTCCGATACGGCGTTTACTACCGCATTGATCAACATGGTGGCTGTGCTGGTCATTGCCTGCCCGTGCGCGATGGGGCTTGCCACGCCCACGGCTGTGATGGTGGGAACGGGCAAAGGCGCGGAGTTGGGCGTGCTGTTCAAAAACAGCGAAGCGCTCGAGCGCGCAGGCAAAGTGAATGTGGTTGTGCTGGATAAAACAGGAACGATCACCAAAGGTCAACCCGCAGTGACTGACATCATCACTAATTCCAAATTGCAAAAGGATGAATTGCTCCGTCTCGCGGCATCCGTTGAAAAAGGAAGCGAACATCCTCTCGGTGAAGCCATCTGGGCGGAGGGGACGGCGCGCGGCTTTGAGTTGTCGGAGGCGTCGGGGTTCAAGGCAGAGCCGGGTCACGGCGTGCAGGCTGAAGTAGCGGGAAGACGCGTTGCCGTCGGCAATGTCCGCATGATGGAAGCGCATGGGTTCGCGTGGAACGGACTTGAATCCGAAGTGTCGCGTTTGCAATCCGAAGCGAAAACGGCGATGCTGGTTGCGGTGGATGAAAAAGTGGAGGGTGTAATTGCGGTGGCGGATACGTTGAAAGAACATTCCGCCGAAGCGATTAAAGAATTACATCGCATGGGCTTGAAGGTTGCGATGATCACCGGCGATAACCAAAAGACCGCCGAAGCGATCGCGAAACAAGTTGGCGTTGACGAAGTGTTGGCGGAGGTGTTGCCTGAGGGGAAATCCTCCGAGGTCAAGAAACTCCAATCTCCAATCTCTAAATCTCTAGTCTCCAATATCGTTGCGATGGTCGGAGACGGGATCAACGACGCCCCCGCGCTCGCCCAAGCGGATGTCGGGATTGCGATCGGCACCGGCGCGGATGTCGCCATTGCCGCCGCGCCGGTCACGTTGATGAGCGGCGACCTGCGCGGCGTGGCGCGCGCGATCTCGCTTTCTCGGAAGACGCTCTCGACGATCAAGCAAAATTTGTTCTGGGCGTTTTTCTATAACGTGATCCTGATTCCCGCCGCCGCGCTGGGATATTTGAATCCGATGCTCGCCGCCGGCGCGATGGCGTTCAGCAGTGTGTTCGTAGTGACGAACAGCCTGCGATTGAGGAAACTGTCACTTTAAATGTTTATTGGACCGCGTTGTTCAACTTCCAGCGTTGAGTTCAGGGTATTCGACCATTCTGGTCATATTTCACGTGTTTCAGGTGTTTTATATCACTGCTGAATGTCGCCTTCAGAATCTATAATCTTTCATGCAGTCGTATTCGGTATTTGAAACTTGAGGATTCATGAACCGCCAAAATAAACCTGCCGTAGGTCCTGCCATTCTGTTCTCCGTGGGTATCGGGTTGATCGCGATCTCGGTCGTGATGCTCGTTGCGCAAAATCAGGAGGATGCCAGTTTTGCTTTCAGTGCGGGAAGCGGTTTTGGAGGACGCTTGTCCGTTGCTTTCATCACGGGGCTCACAACCGGCGGCTTGAGTTGTCTCGCTGTGCAAGGCGGACTCTTGGCAAGTTCACTTGCTCATCAGATCGAACAGGATTACGCGGTGAAGGCGGGCGGTCACAAGCGGGGAAAGAAGGAAAGAAATCTTCCACCGCAGCGCACAAGCGCCGCCGTTCCAATCTTTTTGTTCCTTGGCGCGAAACTCGTTGCATACACCCTGCTTGGATTCCTGCTCGGCTGGGCGGGTTCTTTTCTCACGCTCAGTCCGGTAACGCGTGCGTTCTTGATGATAGCCATCGGCATCTTCATGGTGGGTAACGCGCTCCGCATGTTCAACGTGCATCCGATCTTTCGATATTTCTCGATCGAGCCGCCCAAGTTCATCACACGCTACATCCGCCGTACCGCCAAAGGGACCGATACCTTCACGCCGCTCTTCCTCGGGGCGCTGACCGTTCTCATCCCCTGCGGTGTGACCCAAGCCATGATGGCGGCGGCTCTCGCGACGGGCAATCCGCTTTCCGGTGGTTTGCTCATGTTCGCCTTTACACTCGGTACGAGCCCCGTCTTTTTCCTCGTTGCTTATCTCACCACCGAACTGGGCGCGCGCATGGAAAAATTCTTCATGCGCTTCGTTGCTGTTACGGTATTGATCTTGGGGTTCGTAACATTGGATGGCGGGCTCAACCTGATGGGATCGCCGCTCTCGTTTCAAAATCTGAGTCGAAGCTTGTTGCCATCCTCCAATCTTGCGGAGGCATCCGTCCTGCCCGCTGCCGATAACTCCGCAACCTTGTTCGTGGAAAATGACGGCTACTTTCCGCAGACCCTGCGCCTCAGTGCAAACTCCGCTGTCACATTGAACCTCGTTACCGATGGAACCTATTCCTGCGCCCGCGACTTTGTCATCCCTGCGTTGGGGTTCTATCAACTGCTCCCAGATACGGGAACCGTGCAAGTGGACATCCCCGCCCAACCATCAGGCACACGCATGTTCTTCACCTGCTCGATGGGCATGTACACCGGGATGATCATTTTTGAATAAGCGTTCATACCAAAGGAATATTTCATGATGAAAAAAACCTTCTCCGTACCCGACATGTCCTGCACCAACTGCGCCATGACGCTCGAGAGTCTCGAAGACGAACTCGCTGGGGTGCGTGAGATCAACGCCAGTTATCACAAACTGCAGATGGTCGTCGAATACGATGAATCGAAGTTGACGATCGAGCAGATCGTCGCCGCCGTCAAAAAGAAGGGTTATTCAGCGATACCCGCATAGGCGATTTCCAATTCGGGTATACTGGCTTGAAATACTCGCCATGCCTAAATTTTTCACGTTGCTCGAAGCCAACGAAGCCTTGAAAACCATCCGCCCGCTGATGGAGGAGGTGATGCAAATCCGTCAGCGGATTCTTGCGAACCAGCCTGAAATTTGGTCTGCGGTGGAAAAATCTGCAGGGAACGGTGGAAATCCTGTTCTTAGCAAAATGGTTCTCGAGTTTGAAAAATTCGACATCTTGATCCACAAAATTCAAGATGCGGGCGCGCAGATCAAGGATATCAACATCGGCTTGCTCGATTTTTCCGCACAAAAGGATGGGCGCGAAGTGTATCTGTGCTGGCAGCACGGCGAAGGTGACATTGCCTACTGGCACGAAGTGGACGCGGGGTACGCTGGGCGGCAGCCGATCGAGTTGTTTTGACCCATCGACTCTTCTAATGTAAGCGCAGAGGGGGGTAACGGCATCCAACTCACGTAATTCAACCTGTCTGATTCTTAGGAGACCAATGAACAAAGGAATTTTAAGCGGCATTGCAGCGTATGCGCTGTGGGGATTTTTCCCGATTTATTGGAAATTGCTGCAAGACGTTCCCGCGCCGCAATTGCTCGGACACCGAATCGCATGGTCATTCTTGTTGTTGTTCTTCGTCATTTTGGTCACGCGCCAATGGAACGATTTTCGTTCCACGCTGAACACCCGTACGTTTCAGATCTATTTCATTGCCGCGATTCTCATCGGCGTCAACTGGCTGACGTACGTGTGGGCGGTCAACGCGGGCTTTATCGTCGAAACAAGCTTGGGATATTTCATCAATCCGCTGCTCAGCGTATTGATGGGCGTGATCTTCCTGCGCGAACGGCTGCGCGCCGCGCAATGGATTCCCGTCGTGCTTGCTGCGCTCGGCGTCGCATACCTCACGTTTGCGTATGGCCGCCTGCCGTGGATCGCGCTTCTGCTTGCGTTCACTTTTGGCTTTTACGGGCTGACGAAGAAACTCGCCCCGCTCGGCTCGGTGTTCGGCCTCGCCTTGGAAACGGGAATTTTGTTCCTGCCGGCGGTGCTTTACCTCGGCTTGGCAGAGACCAACGGCAGCGCGGCATTTTTACGTTCGGGACCAACCGCCGATCTCCTCATGATCGGCGCAGGCGTGGTAACGACGATCCCGCTTTTGTTGTTCGCCTCTGCGGCGAAACAAATCCCGCTTTCGATGATCGGCATCCTGCAATACCTCGCCCCGACCATTCAGTTTCTCATCGGAGTTCTGGTCTACAAAGAACCGTTCGATCGGTCGCGGCTGATCGGGTTCGGCATCGTCTGGCTGGCGTTGATCATTTTCTGGGTGGAAAGTTTTCTAGCGAATCGCATCCCCGTCCAACCGATCCCTGAACTCGGAGAAGGTTGATGAAGATCCTTTTCATCGGCGGGACCGGTTTGATCAGCTCAGCCTGCTCTGACCTTGCCGTTGAACGCGGGCACGAACTCTCCATTTTGAATCGCTCCACCTCGACGAAATATCCCGTGCCTTTGAGTGCGACGCTCTTGCAGGGCGATATTCACGGGGATGATGCGCATCTTACCTCCCTTCTGGCTGGTCGCCGCTTCGACGCCGTCGTGGACTTTATCGCCTTCACCGCCAGCGACATCGAGCGCGACATCCGCTTGTTCAAGGACAAAACAGACCAGTTCGTTTTCATCAGTTCCGCATCCGCATACCAAAAGCCCGTGAGGAATTATCTGATCACCGAAGAAACGCCGTTAGAGAATCCTTTTTGGGAGTATTCGCGCAATAAAATCGCCTGCGAGTTACGATTGATGGACGCGTTTCGGAATGAGAATTTCCCCGTCACGATCATTCGACCGTCGCTCACGTATGGTCCAACCCAGATTTCGCTTGCGATGAATAGCTGGCTCCACCCATGGACGATCATCGAGTGTATGAGACAAGGGAAGAAGGTTATTGTGCCGGGCGATGGAACCTCCTTGTGGGTGGTCACATGGAATAGCGATTTTGCCAAAGGCTTGCTGGGTCTGTTGGGCAATCCCGCGGCGGTCGGCGAAGCGTTCCAGATCACCTCGGATGAAGTCCTCACTTGGAATCAACTTTACGAAGAGGTCTATCGCGCCCTCGGTATCGAACCAAATATGGTTCACGTTCCCAGTGACTTGATCGTAGCGCATGACCCAGAGAAGCTCGGCACGTTGATCGGCGATAAATCGAACAGTGTGGTTTTCGATAATTCCAAGATCAAACGATTCGTCCCTGAATTTCATTGTGAGGTTGAGTGGGCGGAGGGCGTCCGTCGTTCGCTGGCATGGTTCGAGCGGCACCCCGAATCTCAAACGATAGACCATGAAGCGATTCACCGGTGGGATGCCATCCTTGCGGCATTCGAGCGCGCCTTTCCCTAAACCTTCTAACAATTAACGTCAGGATTCATCGTGTTATACTCCTCGAAAGAGGATTTGCGCGCGTGAACCTGAGTTCGATCCGCAATCTGTTCAAACCCTTGTTTGGGGCTGACCGGCGCATGTTGACAGCGCGCTTGTTGTACTCCATTATCTGGGCGGCGATCGTCGTTGGCTTACTCACATTGCTTCTCGATTTTTCTCAACACGGCTTGTCGATTACAGCACGGAATACGGTGCTCATCGGTTTGCTCATCGAGCAATTGTTATTACTTGTGGTTTTACGAATGGGTTTCGTCAATGAAGTCGCATTCTTTGCGTTGATCTCATTCTGGGGTGCAATGACCTATGGCGCATGGATCGCGGGCGGTGTGTATGACCTTGCCATCCTCGTGTACATGGTGATCATCCTTGTAGCCGCGCTGCTTGCAAATTGGCGCATCGCTGTTTTCTTTTCCACGTTGAGTATTTTTGCAATTTGGGGGATGGCAATTGCCGAGACGCGCGGTATTTTGATTCCCGTTATCGACCCTCCCTTAACTCGCGCTCGAGATCTGACGGCAATATTGGTATTCCTCGCTGTTTTGGTTTTCCTGCTTGTGAATGTCTTGCGTGAAGCGCTCGAGAAGATCCGTGAGGATTTTAATGAGAAGGTGACGGCAGATCTCGCCCTGCGGGCCGGCGAGGAGAGGTTTCGTCGAATCTTTCAAGCGAGCCCGATTGCAATATCAATTTCGAGCATCGATGAAGGTTGTCTGCTGGACGCGAATGAAGCGTACTGGGCGATGACCGGTCAATCCCCGAAGAATGCTCTGGGGCAGACCACGATTGAATTGGGAATTTGGGAGAGCGAAGCCCTCCGCGAGAAATTTGTCGCAAAACTGCTCGAACAGAAGACGCTGCACAATCCGGCGTATGAGTTCGTCGGTGCAAGCGGCGAAACAAGAATTGCGGCCGCATATTTCGAATTGATCGATTTCGGGAACAAGCCAGCGATCCTATCCCTCTTCCACGATGTCACCAGCCAGAAACAGGCGCAGGATGCGCTCTACCGCAGTGAAGCCCGTATACGCGCCATGTTGGAAGCGATTCCCGATATGATCTTCGAGTTGCGGCGCGATGGCACGATCCTGCAATATATTCCCTCCGCCTCGATGCGTCCGCTGCTGCCGCCCGAAGAATTTATCGGTAAGTCGGTGGCTGAACTGATTCCATCCATTGCGGAGCAGACGGCATTCGCAACGGAGCGTTCACTCGAATCTGGGCAGGTTCAGGCTTTTGAATATCCGTTGGAGCAGGATGGCGAGAAAAAGGTCTTTGAAGCCCGCATTGTCGCCACGGGGACAGATTCCGTGCTGGCGATGGTAAGGGATGTGACGTTATTGAAATGGGCGTTCTCGGAACGCGAAAAGTTGATCCACGAACTCGAGTCGAAGAATGCCGAATTGGAACGCTTTGTTTACACCGTGTCTCATGATCTGAAATCTCCGCTTGTGACTATCGTCGGCTTTCTCGGTTATCTGGAGGATGATTTTACGAGAGGGGATGTGGAATCTCTGCGAAAAGACGTGGAAAGGATCTATCTTGCCGCCCACAAAATGCAGGATTTGTTAAAAGACCTGCTTGAACTTTCACGGATCGGGCGCGTCATGAATCCGCCTCAGGAAATTCGATTTGAAGAACTCGTGAGAGAAGCGATCGAATTGACCGAGGGCAGGTTGCAGGAACGCGGCGTCCGGACCTTGATTCAGCCCGGTCTGCCGGTCGTGCAAGGTGATCGTCAACGCTTGTTGGAATTGATGCAAAATCTGATCGATAACGCCGCCAAGTACATGGGTCAACAATCGTCTCCACTTATTGAAATTGGGCAAAGTGGATTTGAAGACGGATTTCCGATCCTATATGTTCGTGATAATGGCATGGGCATCGACCCGGAATACCATTCGCTTATTTTCGGCTTGTTCAACAAGCTCGATCCCAATACTGAAGGCACTGGGGTTGGGCTTGCTCTGGCAAAAAGAATCGTTGAATATCACCGTGGGAAGATCTGGGTGGAGAGCGAACTCGGAAAAGGGGCAACGTTCTACTTTACGCTTGGGCTGTCTCCCGAGGCGGGAAAGTGAGTCGCAATTTGAACTTGAAACGATTTTTCTCGCGGCCTGTGTTCGATGATGACGATACGAATCTTGCCGCGACCCTGCTCTACACGATTTTGGCGGCGGTCGTTGGGGTGACTGTTTTCATTACCTTTCCACTGGCACTGCTCATGCCTGCCGGCAACACGGTCATTGCCATTCAAGGCGCGAGCGCGCTGTTCATCTCGGTAATTCTTTTCGGACTCCTTCGATCCGGCAAGGTGCGGCTGGCAAGTTGGTTGTTGGTGACCTTATTCTGGCTATTGACCTCATATTCTGTGTGGGCGGCTGGGGGCATTGAAGCCACGGCATTTTCGAACTTCATGTTGGTTGTGTTCGCTGCCGGGTTATTGCTCGGCGCTCGCACGGGAATCCTGTTTGCCGTCCTTTCGGCTTTGTACGGTCTTCTATTGGTGATGGTTCAGCAACGCGGTATTCTGACCGGCACCAGTGTGCAACAAACGCCTATTACGCTGTGGATATCCAATGTTGCCATCTTTGCGCTGGTGGCGTTGTTGCAAGGGCTTTCCTCCCGAACGGCGCGCACGGCATTGCTTCGTGCGCGTGAGAGCGAGCAGATCGCGAAGCGCGAATTGGAGGAACGAAAGCAGGCGGAGGAAAATTACCGGGCGATCGTCGAGAATGCCGTGTTTGGCATTTTCCAAAGCACACCGGGGGGAAGATATCTTCGTGTGAATTCCGCGCTGGCGCGCATCTACGGCTACGACTCGCCTCTCGACATGTTGGAAACGATCACCGATATTGCCTCGCAAGTGTACGTGAACCGTTCGGACCGTGAAAGATTTCTGCAGATCCTCAAAACGGATGGGTTTGTCAACGGGTTCGTGGCGAGGAATCGGCGAAAGGACGGTTCGATCATTTGGGTGTCATCGAATACCCGCGTGGTCAAGGATTCCCAAGGGAACTTTGTTTATTTTGAAGGCACCGTGGAGGATATTACCGAGAAGCAGACCATGGAGCAGGCGCGCCGCTTGAGCGAAGAGCGCTATCGATTGATCTCGTCGGTCATGTCCGACTACGTATTTTCCAACGTGCAGAACGAAAAAGGCGAGATCGTATTGAATTGGGTGGCAGGCGCTTTCGAACAGATCTCCGGCTACAGCGTGGAGGAATTCAACGCGCGCGGCGGATGGCTTTCTACGGTTTACCCCGACGATCTTGAATTAGACGCACGCGATATGGCAAAACTTCGCCGGAACGAAAGAGTCGTTTCCGAGTTGCGGACCATTCATAAGGACGGTTCGATCCGCTGGGTGAGAAATTACGCCCATCCCGTGTGGGATCCCCAAAAGAATGAATTGGTCGGAATCTATGGCGCAGTGCAAGACATCACAGAGCAAAAACGCATCGAGCAGGAACGTGAAAATCTCATCCGGGAATTGGAGGCAAAGAACGCTGAACTCGAGCAATTCACATACACCGTGTCGCATGATTTGAAAGCCCCCATCATTACGATCAAGGGATTTTTGGGGTTCCTGTTGAAGGACGCTCGAACCGGAGACACCGCACGGTTGGAAAGCGATATTCAACGCATCAGCGAAGCCACAGATAAAATGCATAACTTGCTGAACGACCTCCTCGAACTTTCACGCATTGGGAGGGTGATGAACCAGCCGGAAAAGATTGATCTGGGTGCATTGGTCCTCGCCGCACGCGAAATATTACAGGGACGTTTCCAGGAAGGGGGCATTGAACTGATCGTTCCCGAGGCGCTTCCCGCCGTCTACGGCGATCGTCAACGGTTGTTGGAGGTTGTGCAGAACCTGCTGGATAACGCGGCTAAATTTATGGGTGGGCAGCGACACCCTCGGATCGAGATCGGTCAGGTACCCTCAAACTTGGATGGGTTTGCCACCTTCTACGTGCGCGATAACGGAATCGGAATCGCGCCAGAATATCACGATAAGATTTTCGGCTTGTTCAATCGGTTGGCGCCGGACATCGAAGGCACGGGTGTGGGTCTCGCTTTGGCGAAACGGATCGTCGAATTCCACGGGGGTAAAATCTGGGTGGAGAGCCGCGTAGGGGAGGGCGCTACGTTCTACTTCAGGCTTCCACTTCCCCCGTCGCGTGAAGCGGGAAGTTCATTTTTCGGTTTTTGAAATCAGCCTATTTGTATCCAATTTCACAAACAAATAGTATAATTTTACCAATCCAGTAGGAAAACCGATGGTATTGGCAAAACAACAAGACGCGCTCAGTCTGTCACACCTGCAACAGGAGGAGGTGCGCGCCAACCCTTATCCGTTTTACGAACAACTCCGCGAGCAAGACCCCATCCACTGGGACGATGAATTGGGATTTTGGACGCTGACGCGTTACGATGATATCGCCGCGTTGTACACCGATGAACGGTTCTCGCGCGCCGAAGGGTTACTGCGAAATTTCGAGCGCCTCCCCGATTTGCAACAACAGGTTGCGTTGCCTGTCTATCATTCGTTTTCAAAAACCGTTTTTTATTCCGATCCGCCGTATCACACGCACTTACGCGGTCTGATGAATCACGCCTTCACACCGCGTTACGTCGAACGACTGCGCCCCTACATTCGACAAACGGTGGATCAATTGCTCGACTCGCAGCACAACGAGATGGATGTGATCCACGATCTTGCCTATCCACTGCCAGTGATGGTGATCGCCGAACTCATCGGCTTGCCCGTGAGCGACCGTGCAAACTTCAAAAAATGGTCTGACGACCTGTTCGCCATTCTTGGCACCGTAAAAAACAAACCGCAACAATTGCTCGAGCGCGCCGCGCAAAGTTTAAGCGAGATGACCGAATACATCAAATATCTTGCGGATCAGCGGCGTGAAAACATGGGGGACGATCTGTTGAGCATTCTGCTTTCTGTTTCGGATGGCGACTCGTGTCCGTATCCGCATCACGCCGCCACGCCTCTTTCGCAGGGACAACTGACTCGCGAATCCCCGACCGCCTCCGCGCTGACGGAGGAGGAGCTTGTCGCCAACGTCAACATATTGCTCAGCACGGGTCACGAGACCACGACTCACCTGATCGGCAACGGAATCCTTGCCTTGCTTAAACACCCCGACCAGTTACAGTTATTGAAAGAACGACCTGCTCTCCTCGCTGCGGCTGTGGACGAAATCCTTCGTTACGATAACCCCGTGCAAATCACATATCGTTCTGCGCTTGAAGATGCCGAACTCAACGGCAAATTGATTCGCAAGGGCGATTTGGTCAACACGGTTATTGGATCTGCCAATCGCGACCCTGAACGATTCGTGGAACCCCATCGCTTCGACATCACGCGCGACGAAGGTCGTCATCTCAGTTTCGGTTTGGGGATTCACTACTGCATCGGCGCGCCGCTCGTCAAACTCGAAGCAGAGATCGCCTTTGAAACCCTCCTACGCCGATTCCCCGATCTCGCTTTGGCGACAGAAAAATTGGAATGGCAGGAGCATCCGATTTTTAGAGGTTTAAAATCGTTGCCAGTTATTTTGTCATCTTGATACTTCAATCTCGAAGGGATGAAAGGACTTTAGGATATCTGCAAGCCGAGTCGCAAATCCCGAAGGGATGGCATGTTTTTTTCGCCCAATTCTGTCGCCCCTTCAGGGTTCAACAATCAATAAATCTAAGTTCTATAATCATTTGACCCCTTCGTGGTCTTTCTTGTGGGCGGGAGAAATCGATTTTTTAGGAGGTTGAAATCATGGCGGGTGAGTTTATGACGATCCAACAGTTGTACGTTGAATTGGGTGTCATTCCTAATCTGGTAGAACGTTAGCGGCTTTTAGCACGAATTCTTCGAATCGGTGCATCCACATCTTATTATCAACAAGGTAAGAGAATCTTTTCACTATATATTTTATCGAGTTTGCAACAATAATTATCAATTGTTGAATTATAGGCTCGAATAAATCGGGACTGAAACGAGGTCCGCCACCTATCAGGATATGTTTTTCAGGCTCTTGAAAAACCAATTCCCGCGGCAAATTCAAATTTGCATGTGAATAAAATGCGCTGAGGTCGCCGTGAAGTCGCATTAGATTTTGACGATGTTCAAAATCGAGTTGTATAAGCATATCTCCAAGATTTATTTCATTACGATCTCTATCTCGAACAATTTCCTTGAGAGCTTTATCGGAGAAGGTGACATAGTAAGCCAGTTTCACCAGCTCCTCAAGTGAAAGCCTGAGTATGTGCTTGGCAATCCCGTAGTCGCCGCTTTTCGCAATTTCGCAACACCAAAATAAACGGGTAGGCAGTGTGGAGATAAATCGCCATGCTGCTGTCTTCGATGCGCCTTCTGTTGTATGGTGATCTGATGCTTTTTCGGTCGAAACAACTTAGTCGCTTGCATCCAGAAGAAGCGACATGCCTTCGTAAAATAAATGCAAATATTTGTCGAAGTGGCTTACCGTGTCTTGACGAATTTTTTGGCGAAAAGATTCCAAGTTATCGAGGTTGCTCATGTTGGAATACCCATGAAGGTCAATCAGCTAAACTGTACTAATCTCTACTCTCTTTTTACTTCGGCAATCCCTTTTTGATCTGCTCTTCCGTAAATCGAATCTTCGGTTGCATATCCTCAGGCAAAGGAATTGCCTCAGGCGTTGGCTGGCTTATCCCATCGGCGAGCATCTGTACCTGCGATTTGGTCACGAGCGGCTTGGGCATGAATCCCTCCGAGAACCAGGCAAGGATTCGTTGAAATAAAACGGGGAAAGGCAGAACGATGATAGATTTTCCCAGCGCTTTCGCGATCCGCCGCGCGGCATGAGAGAAGGGGAATTCCTCGGGTCCCATCACGGCTACAGTTTGGCGCACGAAACGTGTCTCGTCCAATAAACACACGCGGATGACATCTACCAAATCTTCCACGGCGAGCAACCGCACATTTTTTTCTTTGATCCCAACCGTTGCAAAGATGGGCATCCGCTTGAACAAATTGCTCAGGTTGTTGAGCAGGTGATCGCCTCGACCATAGACAAGTCCCGCCTTGAGAATCGTGAAATTCAGTTTCGAGGCACGGACGATCTCCTCGCCGCGCCATTTCGTGTCGAGGTATTCAGATTTCGTATCGGGTCGTACGCTGAGATAACTCACCAGCACGAACTTTTTCACCCCTGCGTTTTCCGCGGCAGCGACGGCAGACCGTGTCCCCTCGACGTGCAGTTGCTCGAACGTCTGCGACTCGGATGCCACGCTTGTGCCTGCGCAGTGTGCGACCGCGTCGCACCCGCGAAAGACGTTCGTCAGTTTCGCCGTATCGCGCGCGTCGAGCGAAACGAATGCCGCGCCCTCGATGGGCTGGGTATTGCGTGTGTACTTTCCGCGCGAGATGACAACGACCTCATATCCGCGCGCGATCAGGTCTTTGGCAAGATGCCTGCCGATGAAACCCGTTCCGCCTGTAATTGCTATTTTCATTGGGGTACCCTTTCTTACCGCGAAGCACGCGAAGATCGCTAAGAAAACCGTTTAAAAAATCTTCGCATTCTTTCCCGAAGAACATCGGGACGATGTGCGCTCTTCGCGGTTAATTCATTCTTCTCAACACAATATCCAAAACAATTCCCAATATATACATCGCGCCGAAGAGACGGATGTGCATCAATTGCGGCGTGGAGAACCAGCGGGGCCACAAATCGAATCCTGGAGGGGCTTCGGTGGGGCGCGGTTTGCTGAGGAGTTTGATCACATTCCATCCGCGGCCCGCGGCAAGGAAAACGAGCAGAACGGTTGGATAATAAAACCCGGTGATTACGAGATAGACAACTAGAGCATACCCGAGCAAAACGGTGAAGATGTTGACCATTCTCGCTACGGGCTCCCCAAGCCGAACAGGGAGTGAACCGACGCCCTTCTTTTTGTCCGCTTCGATCTTGTCTATGTGTTTGCCCCAGTTGAAACTTCCGAAGCCGAATCCGAACGCCATGCCCGCCATCACGAGTTGCGGAAGGTTGCTCGGAACTTCGCCAGCCATGATCGTGTACATGCCGGGGATCAAGACCATGCCCCAGTTGATGAAGATCAAAATTTCACCCAGACCCAAATATTTCAGGGGCCACGCGTAGGTGGGAAGGATCGCCGCGCCGAAGAGGAACAGCCCAATAACAATGGGGGAGTAGTTCGTGTAAAACAAAACGAACATGCCGCACAACACGGCGATCGCGCCTGCCGTGATGAACCACCGCGCCCAATCTTGTTTCGTCCAAAATTTGTGCACGAGCGGATGGATACCGTATTGCCCGCGATAGTAGTTGTCCTCGTCAATGCCGCGCGTGAAGTCAATGTAATCGTTGACGAGATTCTCGGACGAATGTGCGAAATAGATTCCGAGTGTCATTGCCAGCCAGAGCGGGAAGTCGAAGAAGCCGTCGCGGATGGCGAGCAGACCTGCGATCACGCCTGAGAGTAACGTGAGTTGTGTCACGGTGGCGCGCGTGGAGATCAACCACTTGGCGATGACATCGAACGAGTCCCACACCTTTTTGTCTTTTTCTTTCACGGGTTTTTGGATTGCGAAAATCCAAAGTTTGAGATTCATGTTTTCTCCATTATTTCCTGTAGGGGCGAATGGCTATTCGTCCCTAGGATTTATATGTATATTTTTTATACAACGCTTCCCATCCCAAAATGGAACCGACAACATAAAAAAATTCCATTCCGAACCGGAACGCAAATTCCGGCGCAAACGCGGGCCGCGGCAGCGACAAAATATTTCCTCGTTTCAAAAGATACATGATCCTTGGTATGTGGACCAAGCCTCTTCGGTCGATCCTGCCATCGAGAGTCAAGCCTGCAAAACATTGCATCGTCGTGTAATGATCGAGACCGGGCTTGTATTCCACAGTGCAGACGAGCGGAACGTCTTTGTCGTTGTATGCGATATGACGAATCCCTCGCGGCGCAACGACAGTGTCTCCTGCTTTGCCATAGCGATCTTTTCTGGCAATCCTCGCGCGGATCTCGCCTCGCTCCACGTGGAAGATTTCATCCTGTGCTACATGCACGTGCTCAAAAGGGACGTATCCGCCCGGCGCAACCGTCCATTCCATGATGTACGCCTCCGGCGTGGACGAAATGCACCGAAACGTCTCTTTCGTGATGGGATTGGTGAATGGTTTGTACAGGTCAATTGCCATTATTGAATTGTAGGGGCGAATGGCTCTTCGCCCCTACCCGTTTATTTCTCTTTTCAAATTCCTCAACGTCTCCCAAGCATGCACTTTGCCGATCAGCCCTGCAACCGGCGAAAGTATCCTCGCATAGCCAAAAGGAATCAGGTCAAGCCAAAACGTGATTTTTGTTCCGTTGTGTTGTCCGCTCACCACATACCCATCTTTGAATTCAACATACGGCATCGAGCCTTTCATCGCTAATTCTTGATTTGGCACATTCTCGATGATTTCATACTTCACAGGGATTTTGATACCCAGGTAATTCAGTATTCCCTCAAATGTTACTCCGACTTGGGCGAACTCACCTTGCGAGGTTTGAGTCAGTGAAACCATGCGCGGGATGAAATGCAAATGGCTTTCGCGTTTGCTCAAAAAGTCAAACGTTTCTTCAACCGATTTCGAAACTATGATGCTTGACTCAATTCGCGCCATGATTTTTACATGCCTCTTGCAAACTGTAGGGACGATCCGTTGGGGGGCGGCAAAGAAACTTCGTCAATCGTAGCGGGTCGCCCCTACAGATTCAATTTATTTCACACCCTTCAAGAAAGCCAGATCGCCGAAGAACGTCCAGAAATGACCGGCGATCTCCGTCTTCAAACCGGGCGCGCCGAAAATTTCGGGAAGTTTGCCGTCAATGTTGTCGTTGGCTTCCTCGAACTTATGCAAAAGTGGACCGAGTATTTTCCCGTACCACGTGTGAGGCTTGCCGAAGTCAATGATATGCAGTTCCCCGCCGGGTTTGAGCACGCGGAACACCTCTTTGGCGGTTGAGATCTTGTCCGGAGTTTTCAAATGGTGGATCATAATACTGGACATTACGCGGTCAAACGATGCGTCGGGATAGGGGAGTTTGTTGGTGAAGCCGACATCGAATTTCACGTGTGCTTTTTTCTCGCCAGATTTGTAGCGCGCCACTTTCAGCATATCTGGGTCGGCATCCAGACCCGTCACTTCCGCGCTGGGTTGCGCCTGTTTGACCATGATCGCCAATGTCCCGGTGCCGCAACCCAAGTCCAACACGGATTGTCCGGGCTGGATGTTCGCCTGCTGGATCAACAGCGATTTGTATCGCACATCGCGTACGACATATTTTTGGATTAAGTCGTAGAACGGTGTGAGGAACCGGTAACTTAACGCGGGGATATAGTCATCGTTCGTATGTGCCATGCATCTGCTCCTGCTCCGATCAATTCGAGTAAACTGGTGAAATTTTACATCAATCGTCTGAATTGTAACCGATTTCACAAGTCAGGTATAATCTCGTTAGCTCTGCATTTGACCTTGTAAAGGAACCCTTCGTGTCATTGTTGATTTTGTAATATAGAGGAGTACATATCATGCCCATCAATTTCGCCATGTGGCGTAAAGCATCCTGGCAACTCATCAAAATGGATGACAAGAAAGAATGGGACGCGCTCGACGTGGTCTCGAAGTGGTTGATCGCCACACGCTCGGCTGTGACGCTGGTCACGGTTTACTCGTGCGTGATCGCTGGAATCCTCGCGGCGCGCGACGGTTATTTTTCGTGGGTTCCGTTTCTCATCGTGACCTTCGGACTGTTCCTTGCCCACGGGACGAACAACCTGCTCAACGATTACACCGACTTTTCCCGCGGCGTGGACAAGGACAACTACTTCCGCACGCAATACGGCGTCCACCCGCTCGTGCAGGGATTCTTCACCAAACCGCAACAGATCCGTTGGTTTCTTGTCAGCGGATTCCTCGCAACGCTCGCCGGTGTGTACGTTCTTTTGAACACTGGCTTCAATGCCACCGTTATTGGTATGTTTGCTTTTGGTGCAATTACCTTGCTCGCCTACACCTATCCGTTCAAATATTGGGGAATAGGAGAGTTCGCCATATTTCTCATTTGGGGACCGGTCATCATTGGCGGCGTGTATTACGTTCTCGCCTTGCTCAGCGGTAACGAGATCGTCATGTCCAATGTGTGGAGCGCCGTGATCGCAGGTGTGCCGTACGGTCTCGGTGTTGCCAGCATCAACATTGCCAAACACATTGACAAGCACGACGACGACAAAGCCAAAGGCGTTGGCACCTTCCCAGTGCGCGTGGGCGAAGCGTTTGCGCGCCGCGTCGATCAAGCCGCGATCGTTCTCATTTATGTCGTCATCGCGTATTTGGTCTTTGTCACCCGCTATTTCACACCAGCCATGCTTGTTGTTTTCCTCGCCGCGAAGGATGCGCTCCACGCGATCAAAGTAATGAATTCCCCGAAACCGTCCACTCCGCCAGACGCAGCGCGTCCGTATTGGCCCGTGTGGTTTTCGGGTTTCGCGTTCCAGCATAACCGTCAATTCGGCGGTTACATTTTGCTTGGCTTGATCGTTGATGCCTTGCTCCGAACATACCTGCCCGCCTTTTGGGTTGACTAATCTCTAGTCTCTAATCTCTAGTCTCTAATCTCTAATCTCTAATCTCTAGTTCTTTGATTTCCAGCCACGCGGGTTCGGGGTTCGATAAAACTCCGAACCCGATTTTACCGTCGGGGGTGAATGACGCGTATTGATTATCGATCCAGATGACCAGTCCCAATGGCGGATTCGGAGTCACCGGCGACTCTAGCACAGTGACATCATCCACGCTGAACGCGACACGCTTCGCCTCCCAGGTGAGGCTGTATCGGTGCCATTGGGTGACGTCTACACCGAGAGCGACTCCGTCCTCGCCGATGATTTTCCCCAACATCTTGCGCGTTGCCTTGCGCGAAAAGGGAAGGGTAATTCCCGCAGGTATCAACAAAGGATGAAATTTCGGCGAACGAAATGTTTGCGCTATAAAACCATGGGCTGGTTTATCATCTTTGAACGATAAATAATTTTCCTTTGATGCGCCGAAGAACCAGATCGCATTCGGTAAGGCAGGGATACGAAACGGATTTCCTCCAAAACCCAACGATAACCCGAATGGATCATTCCATAAACCAAATCCCCACGTGCCGGGGATGAAGTCGCTTGAGGTGCGTGCGAGCAGGCTGATTTGAAGAGGGAAGCGATGCGGGAATCGTCGTCTTGAGAGTCGCGCGTAGTCATCCAGTTGCGCGTTGCGATAGTTGTCGGCATTTCCAGACGGAATGGAGAATCGCCAGCCGCGTTCGATTTCGTCCACGCGCGCATTGGGTGAGACAAATTTTGTCAGTTTCTGCGGAGCCATTTGCGCCCGAGCGTGAACAGACCGATGGCCACCCACACCGCGTTGAGACCTGTGGTGGCGTAAGCCTCGAGCGAGAGTGTGTAGATGACGAGGAACACGCCCGCCACAATGTTGATGCCCTGATACAACAGCGAATCACCCTCGGTCTTTTTGAGCGACACCAGCGCATACGCAAGCAGGTAGAGTACGGAGCCCGTCCAGCCGAGGGTTTGAATGAATATGTTTGTTGTCATTATTACGTCCACTCCCCAACCCTCTCGAGGACTTTATACGGATCGAACGCGTCGCGGAGACCGTCGCCGATGTAATTGACGGAGATGATGGTGAGGAAGATCGCGATGCCGGGGAAGATCGCCAGCCACGGATATTTGGTGAAGTGATCTTGCGCGGTGTAGATGAGGTTGCCCCACGAGGGGGTGGGTTGCTGGATGCCAAAATTTAGGAAACTCAAGCCTGCCTCCTGAATGATAGCATAGCCGAGTTGCAGAGTCGCTTCGACGATCACTACGCCGATTCCGTTCGGGAGGATGTGTCCCAGCATGATGCGTCTGTCTGAGGAGCCGAGGGCGCGCGCGGCGGAGATGTAATCGAGTTCGCGCAGGGTGAGGAACGCGGCGCGGACGAGACGCGCGAACGTCATCCACGAGAGGATGCCGATGACAATGCTGATGGTCAATACGCTGTTCCGCTGCAAGAGGGGAAATTCCACCTCGCGCAGCATCGCGGCGAGCAGGATCAACACAAGGAACGATGGTAGTGACAGGAACGCATCGGTGACGCGCATGAGGACCGAGTCGATTTTGCCGCCGTAGTAACCCGCCAGCGCGCCGATGGGGACGCCGATGAGGAGCGAGATCGCCACCGCGATTCCTCCGACTGCTAGAGAGATTCTTCCGCCGTAGAGGATGCGCGTCAACAGGTCGCGCCCGAGCGCGTCGGTGCCGAGGAGGTGAGAGGATGAAGGAGGCAGGAATTTTTCAGGCAGGTTGGATTTTTCAGAATCGAACGGTGACAGAAAGGCAAATGTGCATACGATGATGATTAACCCGATGATGATCATGCCTGCAATTGCGCCGCGATGGCGGGTGAAGCGCTTCCAGAGGTTGGAGGTGAAATCAGTAGGTTGGGTGTTCATTCGTATTGATGTGGCAGTAGGGGCGACCCGCCCCGCGAAAGCAAAAATACCTTCGTCGTCCTTGACGGGTCACCCCTACGCGTACAATGAAGATTACTCATACCTCACCCTCGGATCAAGGTACGCATACAGAATATCCGCGATCAGGTTGCAGAGGATGATAAATGCCGCGCCGATGATGAGGACGGCGAGCAAGAGCGGATAGTCGCGCTCGACGGCGGCTTGGTAATACAAGCGTCCCATGCCGGGCCACGCAAAAATGGATTCGATCAGCACAGCCCCGGTGAAAATGTATGGCAGGTCGAGCGCGATGAGCGTGACGATGGGAATCAGCGCGTTGCTGAGCGCATGTTTGAAAATGACGGTGCGTTCGGGCAGTCCGCGGGCGCGGGCGGAGCGAAGATAGTTCAACGGGAGGATTTCGAGCAGGCTCGAACGGAGAAAACGCGAATACCACGCGATCCAGCCCAAGGAACCGGTCAGAACCGGGAGAACCAAATGGGTGAGTCGGTCGCTGAGGGAGAATCCGCTTTCTAGCGAGGAGATTCCTCCAGAGGGAAGCAGCGGATCTCCCGTCACCGGGTTTTTCAGCCACGCGTAAAAAATCAGGATGAGCAGAAGCCCCAGCCAAAATTCGGGAATGGCTTGCCCTGCGAAAGAAAACGTTGTGGCGAAAAAATCGAAGACCGAATATTGTTTGACAGCGGAGTAGATCCCGATGGGGATGGCGATGATGAGCGCGGTGAGCATGGTGATGCCCATGAGCGTGATGGTGTTCGGCAAACGCAAGGCGATCTCTTCGAGGACTGGCTGGCGCGTACGATAGGAAAAACCGAAGTCGCCTCGCAGGATTCCCTTGCGTGCACCGGCTTCATCCTTGATTCCATCGCCGTCGGAATCGATTTGTGTCCAGTCGTTGCCGACGAGCCAATGAACGTATTGGATGGGGAGGGGCTGGTCGAGTCCGAACTGACGTTTGAGTTGCTCGATTCTTTCCGGACGTGGTCGCCTGCCTGCGTACGCGGAGATCGGTCCGCCGGGCGCGAGGTTGACCAGCGCGAAGAGGATGATGCTGAGGATGAAGAGCAAGCCGATAGTCTGAATTAACCTGCGCGCTATGTACGTTGCCACTCTGATGCGCCTTAAACTCAGCCACAGAGAACACAGAGATTTTGAGATTTTTCTCCGAGGGCTCTGTGCGCTCTGTGGCTAGGAATTTATTATTTCAACGTCCAATCCGCGATGTTCCACGTTACCAGATCGTTGACCGTGGACTGCACACCCTCAAGCCGCGCGGAATACGCCTCGGCATTGGGAATCGTGAACAGGTGGACGAGCGGAACTTCTTCGTTGATGAAATCCGCGATGGCGCAGAATGTTTCCTTGCGTGAGGATTCGTCGAGCGTGTAGGCTTCGTCGATCAACGCGTCCACTGCCGCGTTATCGTAGCGCATGATGTTGTAACCTCCACCCGGTTCGATGGCTTCCTGCGAATACAATTCCCACACATAATCTGTTGGATCTACGCCCGCATAACCATCATCGTAAATGTCGATGTCAAAGTTACCGCTTTGCTCGATGCCGCCGTTCTCGGCTTGATCCCAGAGGATACTTCCCTCCACCACCGAGATATTCATTTTGATGCCGATTTCGCCAAGCATTTCGGCGATCAACTGTTGTGTGAGTTCAAGCGGTTCGCCAAATTCGGCGTAGGTGATGAAATCCATTTCCATCACTGTCCCATCTTCAGCGGTGGAACACCCATTACATTCGCGCACGCCGTCGCCATCGGAATCTATCCAGCCGGCGTCAGCCAGCAGGGCTTTTGCGGCTTCAGGGCTATACGTGGGCCGCGGCACGTCGCATTGATACGGTGGGCGGAAGAATTCCGTCCATGTGGGGGCTGCCAGCCCGTGGAAAATTTCGGAGGTGATGGTGTCGACGTCAATCGCGGCGCGAATCGCTTTCCGCACGTTGATATCCGAAAGGATCGGGTGCGGAGTCGCGATAGCGTCCACCGTCCCTTTCTCGGCGAGATTGAAATACAGTCGCATCACCCAACGGTCGGTGGGGCTTAAACTCACCTTCGCGACCTCTGACCCTTCAAGGTCTTTCACGGTGTTCGTGTTGATCCACATGTCGATATCCGCGTCGCCGTTCAACATCATCGTTTTGCGCACGGCGTCATCGGGGACGATCCGCACGATCACCTGGTCAATCTCGGGTTTCGGGGCAAGGTAGAAATTATCGTTCTTGTGAAAGGTCATGTGATCGCCCTCGACCCAGTCGTTCAACACGAAAGGACCGTTGCTTAGAGGCTCGCGTCCGCAATCCCACGCGAGGAATCCCTGCTCGAGGTTGCAGTAGTGCGAGGGCCAGATGGCGATCTGCTCGCCGCCGAATTGCGTGAGATAACCGGGGTAAATTGTGTTGTAGTTGACAACAAATGAATATTGGCTCAACTGCTCAACCGAATCAATGTAATCGATGCCGGGTATCCATGTCCCATTGACCGGGTCGGAGATGGCGTTCCAAGTGAACAGCACATCGTCCGCATCGACCGGTTCTCCATCCTGCCACTGAATATCCTGGCGCATCGTCCACGTGACCGACATCGTGCCCGCGTCCACGTCGATGGTCACACCGCCATTTTCCACAGTAGGCAGGTCGGAGGCGAGTTCAGCGAAGACATTCCCGTTCGGGTCAACATCGGTCATGCCGAGCAGAACGAGTTCCATCACAAGGGCGTCATAGCCGGTATCTGCCACCATCGGGTTGAACGACGGCGGGTCTTCAGCGATAACGATGGTGATGCTTTTTTCCGTACCCGTTGCGGGTGCGGGTCCTTCCATCTCTGAAGGTTGTGTGTCGGGTCCGCATGAAGCAAGCGCGAGTGAGAGTATGACCATAAAGGTCAGAAAGAGCAACGTACGCTTTTTGGTGAACATTGGTCCTCCTGCAAGATTTTAAATTGCAAACGTCGTATTATTGCACGGTTTGTCCCTGGTGTTAAGGTTTTTGACAGACGAATTTGCCGAGTAAGCGGTAAAATGTCCTCCATGAGAACTGTATTCTGGGAAGATAACCAAGTCAAAATGATAGACCAGCGGATTTTGCCTGCGCGCTTCGAAATAGTTTCGTTCGCTGAACACAAAGCGGTTGCGCGAGCGATCACCGACATGATCGTGCGCGGTGCGCCAGCCATTGGTGCGACTGCCGCCTTCGGGCTCGCGCTCGCGGGATTCGAATCCGCTTCCGGTTCGACGGGCGACCTGCTCGCCGATCTTCAAGCCGCGGCATCCACGTTGAAAGCCGCACGCCCAACCGCAGTGAATCTTGGTTGGGCAGTGGATCGTGTCATGAGCGAAGTCTCCAGTCTCGAATCTCCAAGTGCTGATGCAATTCGCCATTTCGTCCTCGCTGAAGCCCAGCGCATTGCCGACGAGGATGTAGAGATCAACAAGCGCATGGCGGAACACGGCGCGACTCTGATCAACGATGGTGACACGCTCATCCATCACTGCAATACCGGCGCGCTCGCCGCTGTGGACTGGGGCACCGCGCTCGGCGTGATCCGCACCGCGCACGAACAAGGCAAAAAGATTCACGTGCTGGTAGATGAAACCCGTCCGCGTTTGCAGGGAGCGCGATTGACTGCGTGGGAGTTGGAGCAATACGGCATTCCATACGAGATTATTAGCGATAACACGGCGGGATATTTCCTCAAGGCAGGCAAGGCGCAGAAATGTTTTGTCGGTTCCGATAGAACAGCCGCCAACGGCGATGTTGCCAACAAGATCGGCACGTACATGCTCGCGCTCGCCGCGCATGACAATGGCGTTCCGTTTTACCCGGTGGTGCCAACCTCGACCGTTGACTTATCTCTCGCGCACGGCGATCTGATTCCCATCGAAGAACGCGACCCGGAGGAAGTGCTCGGCTTGGAATTCAAGGGCGAGCGCGTCACGCCAAAAAATGCGAAAGCGCGCAACATCGCCTTCGATGTCACGCCGAATCGATTTGTCACCGCGATTGTCACTGAAAATGGAATCGCATATCCGCCGTTTGAAGCAAGTTTGCGAAAAGTGGTTTTGGGCAAATAAATTTCTAGACAATCCCCGCATCGCGTGATAAACTTTCGCTCGTTGACATCGGCGTGACGCAACCAGCGTCACGCCTTTTACTGCGAATGTGTTGTGTCATTGCGAGGAGCGCTGTTTGCGACGAAGCAATCCCTCGCTAACGGGAGATTGCTTCGCCACTCGCTTCGCTCGGGCTCGCAATGACAGAGGTTTTGATGGACATCCTTCTCACCGGCTCAGTTGCCTACGATTACCTGATGACCTTCCCCGGTCATTTCAAAGAACACATCCTTCCCGAACGATTGGAATCGATCAGTCTTTCGTTCCTTGTCGAATCCATGTCCAAACAGCGGGGGGGAATCGCGCCGAACATCGCCTACTCGATGGCGTTGTTGGGAGCCAAGCCGCGTGTGATGGCAACGGTTGGCGAGGATTTTGGAGATTATCGTCAATGGCTCGAATCCAAAGGTGTGGATACATCCCTGATGATGGTGATCCCCGACGAATTCACTGCCTCGTTCTTTGCAACGACGGATCACGCCTCCGCTCAAATCGCCTCGTTCTACCCCGGGGCGATGGCGCACTCGTCCAAACAGTCGCTGAAAGAGTTGGATAAAAAACCTGATCTGGTGGTCGTCTCCCCGTCCGCGCCGGATGCGATGATGAAATTTCCTGCCGAGAGCCGCGAGTTGGGAATCCCATATTTGTATGACCCTAGTCAACAGGTGCTTCGTCTTGAAGGGCATGAGTTGGCGCGTGACATGGAAGGCGCGCACTTCCTGTTCTGCAACGACTATGAGTTCGGTTTGATCTCCAAAAAAACCGGCTGGAGTTTGGATCAAATGCTCGATCATGTCAAAGTGCTGGTCATCACGCGCGGAAAAGACGGCGCGGACCTGTACATGGGCGGCGAGTCGGTGCACATCCCAACCGTCCCTGAGAATGAGATCGTTGACCCAACCGGCGTCGGCGACGCGTTCCGCGGCGGATTCCTGGCGGGTTACTCGCGCGGCTTCGATTGGAAATTGTGCGGCGAGATCGGTTCGCTCGCGGCGGTGTATTGTCTCGAACAACGCGGTCCGCAGAGTCACAGTTACACACGGAAGGATTTTATAGAACGCTTCCGCCGGCATTTCGATGACGAGGGGAAGTTGGATGAGTTGTTGAGTTGAAAAAAAACGGAGCGCGGACTTCAGTCCGTTAACCAAAGCGGACTAAAGTCCGCGATCCAAAAAGGAGCAACAAATGAATAATTACGATATCAAAGACATCAACCAAGCCGAAGGCGGACGCCGCCGCATGGACTGGGCGGAACGCGAGATGCCTGTCCTGCGCCAGATCCGCGAGCGGTTCAAGAAAGAGAAGCCGCTCAAAGGTTTGCGCGTATCGGCTTGTTTGCATGTGACGACCGAGACCGCCAACCTGATGTGGACCTTGCAGGAAGGCGGCGCAGACATCGTCCTCACCGCGTCGAACCCGCTGTCCACGCAGGACGATGTCGCCGCGGCGTTGGTGAATCAGTTCGAGATTCCCACGTTCGCGATCAAGGGCGAAGACAAAGCCACCTACTTCAAACACATCCGCGCCGCTCTCGAACACAAGCCTCACATGACGATGGATGACGGCGCTGACCTTGTTTCATCGCTTTTCTTCATCGAAATGGGACGATTCGAAAAACTTGAACCTTCTCTTGCGAGTTGGGCAAAGGGTCTCTCCGACGATGAGCGCAAAGAAATGTTGAAAGGCGTGATTGGCGGCACGGAAGAAACGACCACAGGCGTCATCCGCCTCAAGGCGATGGAAGCCGA
Organism: Chloroflexota bacterium; assembly: GCA_040753755.1. Classification (GTDB taxonomy): domain Bacteria; phylum Chloroflexota; class Anaerolineae; order Anaerolineales; family Villigracilaceae; genus Defluviilinea. The sequence continues at coordinate 351,962 of JBFMDB010000001.1, read as the reverse complement.
CAAGGTTTTGAAATTCCCCGTCATCGCTGTCAACGACGCGTTGACCAAACACTTATTTGACAATCGCTACGGCACGGGTCAATCGACCATTGACGGCATCATCCGTGCAACGAACGTTTTGCTGGCTGGAAAAAACTTCGTCGTGTCAGGCTACGGCTGGTGCGGGCGCGGTCTCGCATCCCGCGCGCGCGGCATGGGCGCACAGGTTATCGTCACCGAAATCGACCCGATGAAAGCGCTCGAAGCGGTCATGGACGGCTATCAGGTCATGACGATGGCTGAAGCCGCCAAGATCGGCGATTTCTTCTGCACGGTCACGGGGGACATCAATGTGATCGACGAGGCACACTTCAAGGCGATGAAGGACGGCGCGATTGTTTCCAATTCGGGTCACTTCAACGTGGAGATCAACATCCCCGCGCTCGAAAAGATGAGCAAGGGCAAACCCGCGCTCGTCCGCCCGTTCGTTGAACAATACGAAACAAAGGATGGACGCAAGATCAACATCCTCGGCGAGGGACGCCTGATCAATCTCGCCTCTGCCGAAGGGCATCCTGCTTCTGTTATGGACATGTCTTTCGCCAATCAGGCTCTTTCCGCTGAATACATGGCGAAGAATGCCGATAAACTCGAGAAAAAGGTTTATTCTGTGCCAGAAGATATTGACAAAGAGATTGCCCGACTCAAACTTCAAGCCATGGGTGTAAGAATCGATACGCTCACTGCCGAGCAATCTCACTATCTCAATTCGTGGGAAGAAGGAACGTAGTAATAGCAGGACTCGGAGTATTGAAAAACTCCGAGTTCTTTGTTGTTGAGATTACGATTTTTGATTAAGCCTCGCGGACCCATCATGAGTCCGTGAGGCTTTTCTGTTTCCCGTGCACTCGATAGGTAACCAACAAGCTAATTTTTGTTACAAGCAAACGTGACGCCGATGGTGTTGCTCGTGTGACCTGCCTGGTCGCGAATCGTAACTCCCACCGCCACGTCGTATTGTTTTGTGCCGCAAGCCCATTGTCCGGTAACGACACTCCCTCTTCGCTGGTTGGCATTTGGGGCGAAGGAAACATCCTTGATCGTGCCAGAGGTTGTCACCGAGGTGCTGATGAGTTGGAAATCGGCGAAGTTTGCATCGCCTTCACCGTCGATGTAGTAAACATCCAGATAGGCGATCAAGCCGCCCGAAGACGAATCGAATCGGACGATCACCCGTTCGATGAAAGGGGCTAGCGCGGCAAGCGGTGTGACTGTCGGAGGTATTTCAAACTCTTGTAAACTTGCGGTTTGTCCGGTAATTGTTGCATACTCTGCCCATAACCAGCAAGTTCCCGCCGCGTTTGGGTTATTGATGATCCAGTAGTTGGTTGTTGAACTCTTTCCTACAACTTCAGCCTGCTGCCCGATGGTCAACGCGCCGACGATCTCGTACTCTGACCCGGGTCCGGAGCGGCAATTGGTGTTGGCGCTGACCGTAACAAAAACTTTTGAGGGCGTCTCCGTGAGTACAGGTGCGGAGGTGAATGTGGGTTCCGGAGTGGAGGTGGGCGCAAGCGCGGTCTGTGTCAATGCCTGAAGAAGTTGCGCTTGAGCGGTTATGGTTAACGCCAGATCGGGTCCGGAGGTCGGTTCAGCCTGTGAGGTCGGTGCGCCGCACGCTGTAAGGATCAACGTGATGAGCATCACGAAGCGCGATACGTTATTTTTATTCATGATTCTCCTTGCAAACTTCATAGACTTGTTAGAACATCCACATTGGCTTATATCATACAATGATGAACGCTTTTTAATCTGTCGATCGGATCTGAACAAATTGAGACGATGGTACTATCTTATTGTAATGAAAACCGAGAATCGTGCTTGATTACGAAGCGCGATTTCGTGTAAACCAATATATCAATAATCCTCCTACCAACAATGACGGTAAAACAATTAATCCTGCTTCTGGTCCGAAAGGACCGCCCGTCCACAATTCGGGACCAGTGACTTCGATGCGCGTCAACGCGTACATCTCCAAGCCTGAGACGGGGAAGCCAAATACCACTCCCTCAGAAAAATTCCAGCCGAGGTGTAAGCCGATGGGGAGCCAGAGTTGTTTGGTGCGAAGGTAAGCAAAGGCAAAGAACCAACCAGCAAGAGTAATTCCCGCTACGGCGCTCCAGTTCGACCCCGGGTTGCCGATATGAAGCAAACCGAACACGATCGATGAGATTGCCACACCCCAAAACAGGTTGAGTCCGCTGGCGATGGTTTGCAAGTGATAACCGCGCGAAAGTAATTCCTCGCTCCAGCCGACGAGAACAAAGATGGCGAAGAAGGTCAGTGTGCCGGTGAGCACCCGGCGGAATGAATCCACTTCCCATGCAAAGCCTTCGAAGATTATCCAACCGAGCGAGTGCATTACGAGATATATGAATCCCATCTGTATGAAGGTAATGCCGATACCCGCCAAAATATCGAACAGCGCTTGCCGGTTCACTTTCAGCCCGAGGCTTTCGATGGATTGTTTGTCGAGGAAGCGCCTTGCCAGAAAGATCGAGAGCGTGAAAGCCAATGTCTCGGCGACTACGGAGAGCAGCAGAAGATCGGGCGTCAGTTCGTTCGAAAACGCGGATTCGGGATTGAAAAAGAAGTACACCAGAAAGAGGGGAATTCCCGAACAAGCGAAGACGGCGAACGAACCGATGGTTTGGATCAATAACCTCCATCCTGCCCGCAGGCGCGACCCATCATTTGTAAGGAGAATTTGATTCAAATTCATCCACTGCCTTTCAAGTAGATTCCCGTCGGGTCGAGTTCGGCGCGCAGGATGTGGAGTTCCGCTTCGGTGACCGGGTCAGTTGGCCCGACGCGTGAAGCGGTTTTCAAATCCCAGCCGGTGTTCGCCTTCGCTTCCTCCGCCGTTTTGCCGGGGTGCAGCGCGTTGAGAATCATCTCACCCGTTTCATCGGGTTCCATGATGCCGATGTCGGTGACCACGGCTAGCATCCCGCCGCCGCGCAAACCTGCCTTTTCGCGATCACCTTTTCCGCCGATGAATCCAGCCGAGGTCATGAACTCTACTTTTTCGGGGAAGCGGCGTTTCTGATGCGGGGTCATGATGTAACAACGGTTCGCCCAAGCGGCGATCTCCTGCGAGCCGCCGGAGCCGGGCAGGCGCACTTTGGGATGGTCGTAACTGCCGATCACGGTCGCGTTGATGTTGCCGTATTTATCGATCTGCGCGCCGCCCATGAAGCCGACATCCACATTGCCGCGCTGGAGATAATTCGTGAAAATATCGTACATGCTTACAACGGATAATGATCCGCTGACAAGTGTTGGGTCGCCAATCGAAAGCGGCAAGCGCGCAGGTTCGGCGCCGATCACGCCCGCTTCGTAGATCATCACAAGATTCGGGGCATGTGTTCTTTTTGCGAGATTGCACGCGAGATTGGGTTGCCCAACTCCCACGAACACTACATCGCCATCGCGCAATAGACGCGCGGCGTTGATGATCATCAATTCGGCGGAGGAATATTTCATTTCGTTCATTCGGCCTCTTTCAAAAATGATTGCATAATTTCAAACACTTCTTTCGGATATTCCAAGGGCAGTAAATGCGTGGACCTTGGCACCGTTTCGACTCTCACGTTTGGCTGTTTCCGTCTAACCAGCCTCGCCGCGCCTGCAAGGAATGTATCCGTCTCGGCGCCGCGGATGAAGAGAGTCGGCACGTTGAGTTTAGGGAGATCGCGCCAGATATCGAAGTCTTGCAAGCCCGTGCGATAGATCTGCGCCTCCCACTCCGGTGAAAAGACCAGATCGTAGCCGTTTTCCGTTTTGCGTGTGATGCCTTCGATGTAAATTTTCAAGTTCTCATCGCTGAAATAGCGAAAGACGCTACGCCTGCGGTACCTGCTGAAAACGGATTCGAGATCGTCAAAGTTCCGGCGTCGTTTTTTTGCTCCCGCTATCAACGGGTGGACGCGTTCTCCGAGACCGATGGATTTGAAAATCTTCCACAGGATCAATCTGGCTGGCGTGAACAAGACGGGATCAATCAGAATCAACGCCTTGAATTTGCCCGATTCCTGCAAAGCGGCTCGTAACGTCACAATGGCGCCGATGGAATGTCCGACGCCGATGACCGGTTTCGTGCCGTGCTCATCGAGAAATCGAAGTAAATCATCCGAGAGCGGATGCCAGCTTTGAAGATGTTCGGGCTCGCTTCCTTCCCACAATGGACGGAGGTGCGTCCCAAAAACGCGGTATTCGTTATTCAAGAGTTTAAGCAGCGTTCGGTAACATTCCGGCGGGTAACCATTGGCGTGAAGAAAATGAAGCGGTTGCCCTTTGCCGCCAAGATCGAAACTTTTCATCCGCTAATCTATTTGTATACCTGTTTACGTATTTACGTTATCTTCAATATTTTCCATAATTGATCGGTTCACTCATCAAGTCTGGAACCTCCAACCGCTTGTGAGTCTCAGCGCCGAGCTTTTGCCAGTATTCGTTACGGTCTTTCACACCGAACACCCACTCATCCAAATATTTCTTCGTTCCTTCTACCGATTCGCTGATCTTGTCCCACGCAAGGTAAAACTCGTTGTCACGGTCGTAATACCCCTGCGCGTAACTGGGATGGCATGCGAACGGAACGTGACACACCGCGCTGACCACGATCTCCGAGATCATCGTGCGGTTCGGGTCCGAGCGGATGACAGATTCGTCCACGATCTCCTCTGCGGTGAGGATAACTTTCTTCGCGGCGAACGCGGCTTCCTTCTGCTCGCCGATGATGCCCCACAAATGCGCGTTGCCGTTCGCGTCCGCGCGCTGCACGTGGACGATTGCCACATCCGGGTTTAATGCAGGCAGAACGATCACGTCTTTGCCGCCGTACGGGTCGGGAATCCGCTTGATGTTTGGGTTGACCCTCTCAAGGTCGGTTGCTCCGGTTTGATTCATTGGAAGGAAAGGTAAACCAGACGCCCCCGCTTGTAGACGCGTGATCATCCCAAAGTGCGAATATTCCTCCCATTCGAGTTTTCCTTGTTCGATCGCCGAACGGACGATGCGGAGCGACCCGACGCCGGGATTTCCCATGTACGAAAAAATGACCTTTTTTGCACATCCCGCCGCAACCATCTGGTCGTAGATCAGGTCCGGTGTGGCGCGCGCGAGCGTGAGATTCTTTTTTCCTTTTCGAATGATCTCATGCCCTGCGGCAAACGGGATGAGGTGAGTGAAACCCGCCGCGTAAACCGTGTCGCCGTCGTTCACAAATTTTGAGATGGCATCTGAAAGCGGAATCAATTTCGTCATTCTTTTTTGCCTCTGAAAACTTTACCCCACCAGCCGAACCGTCCGCTGGATGGTGTTGGTCTGCGATACTGCGCCCGGAAGACGAATCCAAGCCCTGCGAGAACCATGCCCCAGCAGAAATAATTCAGCGAAGGCGCGCCGCTGGAATCGGAAAGTATGAAGAATACGAGGAATCCGACCGCCAGCATCACGAAAAACGTTCCAATGCGGTGGATCAGTTCTTTGCGCGAGTATTGTTCAGGTTCGCCCATGATATTAAGTACCCCTCTCCCTTTAAGGGAGAGGGGTAGGGGTGAGGGTCCTAATTACGGGTTTTCTTTTTAATTGACTTCTTCCCCTTCGAGGAGGATTTCTTGGCAAGTGGCTTCTTTTTGAGCGAAGAATTCTTGGCGGGTTTGACCAACGTTTGAATCTGCTCGTGCATGTACAACTGCACATAGTAGTAACCGCCGCCGTTCTTGCCGCTTGCGCCGGAGCCTTTCCATCCGCCGAAGGGCTGGAAGCCGGGCCATGCGCCGGTCGTCGCGCCTTGCGGACGATTCGCGTATGTTACGCCAGCCTGGATATTATCGAAGAACCACGAAGTCTCCTTCGGTGAGCCGTAGAAACCGGCGGTGAGACCGTAATTTACATCGTTGGCGATGGTCATCGCTTCTTCGAGATTCTTGACCTTGCCGATTGTGGTGATGGGCAGGAACATTTCATGCTTCCACAAGCGATGCTCGAAGGGCAGGTTGGTGACGAACGTCGGCTCGCAGAAATATCCATAATCGTACATCCCGCCAGCTTTCACCTGCCCGCCGGTAAGGAACTTTCCGCCCGCCTGATTGATCTCTTCGGTGTAATTTTTGAAATCGTTGTACGAACCCTGATTAATGACCGGTCCGAGATACGTGGCGCGTTCGGTCGGGTCGCCGATGACAAGCGCGTCTGTTTTGGCGCGGAGTTTGGCGACCAACTCATCGTAGACCGGCTCTTCGACAAGCACACGCGAAGCCGCGGAGCATTTCTGTCCCTGCAAGCCGAACGCCGAGCGGACAATGCCCGTTGCGGCGTCTTCGAGATTTGCGTTGCGCGAAACGATGGCGGGGTTTTTCCCGCCGAGTTCCAGCACGATCGGGCGGACGTAATTGCGGTTCGCAAAATCGCGGTACATCTTCATGCCCACGTCGAACGAGCCGGTGAAGGTCGCGCCGTCAATTTCGGGGCTGTCTACCAGCGCCTGCCCAAGCGTGGAGCCGGGACCGGTCACGAAGTTGAACACACCCGGCGGAAAGCCCGCGTCGCGCAAACATTCGGCGTAAAGCCGCACGATCCACGCTGTGTCGGTCGCGGGTTTAATGACAACCGTATTGCCCGCCACAAGCGCTGCGCCGGTTGGTCCGCCGGTAAGCGCGAAGGGGAAATTGAACGGTGAAATAACAAGCCACACGCCGTACGGGCGCAGCACCGACATGTTCGTCGACTCATAACCGACCAGCGGATCCTTGCCCATCGGTTTGATGAACCCGTCGTTCTCCTCCATCATTTGCGCGGGCCAATACATCAGGTCGGCGGTCTCTTGCACATCGCCAAGCGATTCCATGCGGTTCTTGCCGACTTCGAGAGCCATCGCCGCGCCGAGCTCGAAGATGCGCTTCTCGATCAACGAAGCCGCCTTGCGCACCAACTGGACGCGTTTCTGCCACGGCGTACGGCTCCACGACGGGAAGGCTTTGCGCGCGGCTTCGATCGCCATGCGGGCGTGCAGGGCGTTGCCTTTTTGCATGCGCGCCAGCACCCAGCCGGTGTTGACGGGAGAACGGTCCTCGAACTTTTCGTCGCTGAACACATCCTTGCCGTCTATGAACATTCCATATTCTTTGCCGAGATTTTGTTTGAGCTTTGCAACTGCCCCGTCGAACCCCTTGTGAAGAGCCTCAGGCGGATTGAACATCGTGCCGTAGGTAAGTTTGAAACCAGCCATGCTTCCTCCATTCAATTCGATTTTTCCGTAGTATAGCGTAGGAAGTGACACCCGTCAAAGTTAGCGTTGTAACATTTGTGTAAGGAATTTTTAGTACAACTTATCATGATTTCATATTATCAACAGGATTCGAAGATGATAACCCGCCTCATTCCGACGTTCAGCCTGCTCCTCCTTCTCGTAGTTTCGTGTACCCCCCAAGCGACACAACCCGTCGCCGCCCCACCGGCGGCGGAATTGCCCAGCGCGACCCCTTTTCAGCCGGTCGAATCCGCGGGGGGAGAGGTAACCCAGCCTCCCGTCGCGGTTGAAGCGCCGACGCAAGCCGCGCTCCCCGTCGCCACCTCGCGCGGACCAGACCTCCACGCTACAGATCCGCGCACGGTTAGTCTGGCTTCAGGTCAATACCAGTTTGTTGAGTTTTTCCGCTTTACCTGAAGCACCTGCCGCGCCATGGCGCCCATGGTTCATGGGCTTGAAGCGAAATATTTCGGCCGGATCGTCTTTACCTACCTCGACGCCGACGACCCGCAGACCTTTGACTTTCAGCAGATTCTAGGATTTTATTACCAGCCCGAAGTGTACTTCCTCGACCCGAACGGCGTTGTTTTACAAAAATGGGTGGGCTTTACCAGCGATACAGAGTTCGAATCGGTTTTCCTGCAATATGTACCGTAGTCGGAAATCAATAAAAAATCCGCAGACAAGTCTCATTGTCTGCGGATTTTTTTACCCTGCCTTTTCGATGTGAGCCAGATATGCCTCCACCATGAGCAAGTTCTTTTCTCCCGCGCGTTGGATCACGCTTAACAACTGATCCATTTTATTTACTTCTTCCAGTTGTTCGTCCACAAACCATTGCAGGAAGTTCTGCGCCAGATAGTCGTTTTGCGAGACCGCCAGATCCATCAGGTTCTTGATCTGCCCGGTCACCTCCTGTTCCCAGGCGAGCGCCGCTTTCACGGCTTCTTCGGCAGAGGCAAATTTTGCCTTCGGCGCCGCGATGGCAGGGATTTGAAGTTCGCCCTGCGTATCGAGAATGTAATGCACGAATTTCATCGCGTGGGTCTTTTCTTCCTCTGCCTGCTCGAAAAACATCTTTGACAGGAGCATCAGTTTTTGGATTTGAAAATGACCCGCGATGCTGAGATATTGCATACTTGCGCCGAATTCGTTTGCGATCTGGGTGTTTATGGCTTTCGCCAATTCTGGGTTGATGAGCATGGGATTCTCCTTTATCGAACGGTGAAACAAGTATAACATGGCGGTGTCGGTCGATTTTGCCGCAAAACATGATACGTGTTTTATAATTGATGCAACCAAGTCCTGAGGAGAGCGCGGTGACCGTAATTACCCGTTCGACAGATTTCGGCAACCAAGTTGGGTTGGCGAATCTGTCCACCTCCGAAGAACGTCCATGAAGCCGCTTACATTATTACGCTGTCTGCGGGCTCTCATAAAATCGATTCATGATGTTGTGGTTGATCCGGGGTGGGAACCAAAAGACTACCAATGGCGGCGCAATTGGGCGAGATGATTCCGTTGCTGAGGAGCAGAATTGACCCTGAGGTTTTCGCATTGAACGGTGACACCGCGACAAAATTGAGTGTTAAAATTGGCGATGAGATCCTTGTGAAAATGAATGGTGACTGAATGGCTGAATCCCCTCTGGTGATCGAAAACCTGACCTTCCAATATCGCACCCGTCCTGAGAAAGCGATCGAGAATATATCATTCGAACTCAAGCCGGGCGAAATGCTGTTGATCGCCGGTTCGAGCGGGTGCGGCAAAACCACCCTGGCGCGTTGCATCAATGGGTTGATTCCACGTTCGTATCGAGGCGCACGGGAGGGGAGGGTGTTGTTGCACGGCACGGATGTGGCTGACATGCAGATCGCGGAGGTCGCTCAAACCGTCGGTACGTTGTTGCAAGATCCCGAGCGCCAGATCGTTGCAAGCAATGTGTACAACGAGATAGCCTTTGGTCCCGAAAATCTGGGGTTGGCGAATGATGAGATATTCAAACGCGTCGAGCAGGCGATGAAGCGGCTGCGAATCGAATATCTGCGCGAGCGCGAGACGTTCAACCTCTCCGGCGGGGAAAAGCAAAAGGTTGCTCTTGCCGGTTTGCTGGCGATGAACCCGTCCATTTTGTTGCTGGATGAACCGCTGGCTTCGCTCGACCCTGAATCTGCGCATGAAGCGCTGGAAGTTTTCCGCAGTCTTGCAGACGAAGGGAAGACGGTTGTGCTGATCGAACACCGCGTGGAGGATGCGATTTTTGCCAAGCCCAACCGTCTCCTATATATGGAAGCGGGTCAGGTGAAATATCTCGGCGCGATCGACAGCCTGCCGACGGAGATCAACCATCGCGAAGTAAAACTCCCTGCAGAGTGGGTGGTGAAGCGTGTGCATCAAATGGGGGTAACCCCGAAGAAAACGGAACCAGCCGTAAGTGAGGCGGGAGGCACACCTTTGGTCGTTTTCGAGAACGTTGATTTTCGTTACAGCGATGAGACTCCGCTGATCCTGCAAGGTGTCAATTTACAGATCCATCAAGGTGACTTGATCGCGGTATTGGGACCGAACGGCGCGGGGAAATCCACGCTGGTGAAACATGCCATTGGTCTCTTGAAGCCCACAAGGGGGCGTGTGATTGTGGAAGGTAAAGATACGCAGAGTATGAGCGTGGCGCAGATCGCCCACACGCTTGGGTTTGTTTTCCAAAGCCCCACACACATGTTATATGCGCCAACCGTTCGCGAGGAATTGGAATTCGGACCGAAGAATTTGGAATTCGAAGAGGTCGATATCAAGAAGTTGGTCGCGGCGAGCGTTTCGACGGTGAACCTCAAGGGCTTCGAGGAGTATCCGCCCCTCGGACTTTCGTTCGGACAGCAGAAACGCACCACGATCGCGGCGGTGCTGGCGATGCAATCGAAGATCATGATCATGGATGAACCGACCGCCGGTCAGGATTATTCCAATTACACTCATTTCATGGATGCGATGTGCCGCCCGATGAACGGTTCGAAATCGCTGGTTGCTGCGAACTTTAATGCGACATTGTTCATCACGCATGATCTCGATCTGGCCGTCACGTATGCCAATCGTATTTTATTGTTCGGCGACAAACATATCGTTGCAGATGGACGACCGGAAGACGTGTTGAAGGATTTCGACCTGCTTATGAAGTATCGCGTCCGTCCGACTTCGCTTCTTCGCATGAACGTGAATCTTCTGCCGCGAACCGGACAATTCCTCAGCGCGGAAGAATTAGCCGCGTATGCCTAGGTGCCATCCCTGTAACCATTGATGTGGTACAGGGTTAACATGTACGGGTCAGCTCGTTATTCAACCAATTCAAAAGGAGAATAGAAATGAACAACAATTCGACATGGGAGTTCGGCACCCGGCAAGTGGTGTATGGCGCCATCGGCGCGGCGCTCTACGGCGTATTTTCGTGGGCGACCAACATCTTCCCGCTGCCCGCGGCTGGCAACGTCACCTTCCGCCCGGCGGTGGCAGTGTTGATCTTCTTCGGCGCGGCATACGGTCCGTGGGTGGGTCTGCTCGCCGGTTTCATCGGCAATACCTTGGGCGATATGATCACCGGTTGGGGGTTCTACTGGAACTGGAGTCTCGGCAACGGGTTGATGGGTATGGTCGCAGGCTTGGTGATGGCGGCAATTAATGATTTCAAAGCCCGCCCCGATATCATGAAGGCGGTCGCCTACGGGCTTGGCGGGATTGCAGTTGGCATGTTGTTTGCCTCGCTGACCGAAATGTTCGTTGGCGGGATCGATTTCAACACCGCGCTCGTCGGCTATTTTGTGCCGGCGTTCATCGGTAATGCTGTCGTCACCATTATCCTCCTGCCCATCCTGATGATCGCCTTTGCCGGAGTTGCGGCACGTCGAGGCAGATAATGCTTGTCACCTGGAAGTACCGCCCGCGCAATACATTCATCCAGCGTTTGGATCCGCGCACGCGCTTCATCTTCATGGCGTGTATCATCCTTGCGCTGACCATTCCAGAGATCTGGGACTATCGGCTTCTGCTTCCACTCTTTCTTTTATCGCTGACCCTGTTCCTGATGGCACGAATCGAGTGGAAGGATATGAAGCGAGCATGGTTCTACATCTTCATCCTGTTGTTCTTCATCGTTGGGTTGAATGCGTTGCTTTCCGGGCGTGGTGGTCCTTCCTCGGTGACCAATCTTCCATCCCCGGTCTTGTTCACGATTTCACTGTGGGCTGACCGGGGATGGGTTGTGCAAATCACCGTGTCGAAAGTGTGGTTTGCCTTAAACCAGATCATGCGCATGCTCACCATGGCGCTCCCTGCCATCATGCTGCCTTACACCCTTGATCCCAATATCTACGGGACGGCATTCAAGCGGATGGGAGCCTCCGATAGGGTGTCTTTCACCATGGATCTGGCGTTCCGCTTCATGCCGACGTTCGCTCGTGACCTCACGATTACAGTGGATGCCCAACGTGCGCGCGGCTACGAAGTGGAAAAACTCAAAGGCGGGTTGTTCGAGAAGATCCGCAAACTTGCCCCGCTTGTCATTCCAGTGACCATGCAATCCACAGTCACAGGCGAGGAAGTGATCGACGCGATGGACCTGCGCGCGTTCGGGACCGCGCCGCGCACGTGGCTCAAGGAATTGCATTATGCGCCTCGCGATTATTTCATGATCGGGTTGGGGGTTGCCATCTTTCTGGTTTGTTGCATTTTGAAATGGGGGTTTGGCATCGGCGGCTTCTTCGTGCCAGATTTTTTCACGAACTTTATGATAAACTGAAAATTGAACCCCTCCAAGGGGTTCAATTTCTAATGCCGGTGTTTGTGTTGGTGTTCGGGGAAAATTTCCCAGCCTCGCTCGCGACAAGTAAAAATTTAAACCGCGAAGCCCGCAAGTCGTTGTGTTTTGCGTAGTGAAAATTACCCCCGATAGATCTCTCCCGCTTCCACGCGGAAGGGGAGCGTGTTTTGCGGTGGCGCGAATAAGCATGTGGCGTACGGCGTGAAAGCGCACGGCGGACTGTATGAATAATTGAAATCCAGAATCACTTTCCCTTTTTTCGGCGGCTCGGTGTAATGATAGCGGCTCGCCGGGTAACTTTCCTTACTGCTTGTGCCGTCGCGGAATTTGATGAACAATTTTTTCGTTTTCGTTTGGGTCACGTCAAGTTTGTATGTTTTTCCTTCGTAACGAAACGAAACATAACCGTCGTACTGGTCTTCGCTGGTTTCACCTGTGGAGGCGTCTTGCATCATGGTTTTTTGTTTGGGGTATCGGGTAAACGACGCATGAAAGCGGAATTTTTTGTTGACCGGAAACCATTTCAACGGCGGGAGCTTGAAGCGCTCCTCGCGGTTGTTATCCCATAAGCGGATGGCGTATTTGCCGTTGTGTTCGTGTATGACCATGCGCAATTGATTCCACGTGATGTAACTCGGCTTCGGGTCTCTGCTCGATCGTAGAACCGCCTTCTGCACCGCCCGGCCGTTGACCAAGGCACGCACGCCCTCCGCCGTTTGGAAGAAGATCCGCTTTCCCTTCAATTCGACGACGCCCAGAAACGTGGGGGCGTGTTCGGGCAGCACCACTTCGCACATCGGGTTCGAACCGACGAGGTTGCGTCCCTCGTCCAGCCAGAATAAGCCAGCCAGCGCGACCCAGCCGTTCTCACCAACCAGCGCGGCGTATTTCTCCGCGCGCCATTTCAAGATATCGTTTTCGTAGGATTTGTCAGCCATCGGTGGCGAATTATACTTTGAGGTATTCCCCGGTAGATTTGCAATTTTGTTATAAAAATCTTCGAAAGTAAGGGCGGATGTCCATCCGCCCCTACACACATCATTCTTCCAGCGTACTAATATCTCCCTCCGGCAACCCCTGAGCGCGGGCTTTCAACACGCGGCGCATGATCTTGCCGGAGCGCGTTTTGGGAAGTTTATCCACAAAACGGACTTCTTCGGGGCGGGCGATGGGTCCCATGTGAGTAGCAACATGCTGGCGCAGTTCTTCAGCGAGTTCCGCCGAAGCGACCTTTCCTGCGCGGAGCAGAACGAACGTGTAAATGGCTTGACCTTTGATCTCATGCGGGAGACCGATCGCGGCGGCTTCCGCGACGGCGGGATGGCTCACCAATGCCGATTCAACTTCGGCGGTGCCGAGTCTGTGACCTGAAACTTTGATCACATCGTCCACGCGGCCGATGATCCAGTAATAGCCATCGCGGTCGCGCTTGGCGGAGTCGCCGGTGGTGTATTTGCCCGGGAACTTGCTCCAATATTGACTCACGTAACGGTCCGGGTCGCCGTAAATTGTGCGAAGCATCGATGGCCACGGATTCTTCAACACGAGGTAGCCTTCGGTGTCATCGGGGACGGGTTTGCCATGTTCGTCGACGATCTCAGCCTCCTGCCCGAAGAACGGACGCGTCCCTGAGCCGGGTTTGAGCGGCACAACGGGAGTCGGCGTGATCATGAACATGCCGGTCTCGGTTTGCCACCACGTGTCAATGATGGGGAGTTTGCCTTTGCCGATGACGCGGTGGTACCACTTCCATGCTTCGGGGTTGATCGGTTCTCCCACCGTGCCGAGCAGACGCAAGGAGGAAAGATCGTGCTTGTCGGGCCATGATTCGCCGAAGCGCATCAGTCCACGGATGGCGGTGGGGGCAGTGTAGAAGATCGTGATCCCGTAGCGTTCGACGCACTGCCACCAGCGATTCGGTTCGGGGTAGGAGGGTCCGCCTTCGAAGAGGAAGGAGGTCGCACCGTTGAGCATGGGTCCGTACACAATGTAGGAGTGACCCGTGATCCAGCCGGGGTCGGCAGTGCACCACCAGCGATCATCGTCGCGTATGTCGAAACAATATTTGAGCGTTGCGTACGTGCCGACCATGTATCCGCCGTGCGTGTGCACGATGGCTTTGGGTTTGCCTGTCGAGCCGCTGGTGTACAGGATGAAAAGCGTGTCTTCCGCGTCCATCACTTCGGTTTCACATTTGCCCTCGGCAATGGGTTGCTCGAGCAGTTCGTGATACCAATGATCGCGCCCGGTTTCCATGTTGACTTCGTTGCCCACGCGTTTGACCACGATGACATTTTCGACGGATGGACAGCGTTTGAGCGAATCGTCCACGATCTGTTTGAGTTGCACAACCTTCCCGTTTTGGAATGACCCATCGCAGGTGATGACTAGCTTTGATTGGCTGTCTTCGATGCGGCCCGCGAGCGAATCGACCGAAAAGCCGCCGAACACCACCGAGTGGATCGCGCCGATCTTGGCGCACGCCAGCATGGCAAAGACGATCTCAGGCACGCGCCCCATGTAGATGGTGACGCGGTCGCCTTTCTTCACCCCCATGGCTTTGATGATGTTCGCCATGCGCGTCACTTCGCGGTTCATGGCGTAGTATGAGAATGTGCGGTGGTCTCTGCCGTCTTCGCTTTCCCAGATCAGGGCGAGTTTGTTTTTGTAGTGATTTTTGAGGTGACGGTCCACGCAGTTGTGGACGATGTTGACCTTCGCCCCTGTGAACCATTTGAAGAACGGCTTCTTGGAATCGTCGAGAACTTTTTTCCATTTGCCGTACCATTCGAGCTCCATCGCTTCGGCTTCCCAAAAGGCGCGGTAGTCTTTTTTGGCGAGGCGGTGCAGTTTGTCCCAATCCTTCAGCCGCGCCTGCTCGATGACCTGTTTGGATGGGTAGTAGACTTCGCCAGAGAGTTTTGCTGGCTTCTTCGCTGCGACACGTTTAGCAGTTGTCGATTTCTTGCTCGCAGATTTTGATTTTTTCGTTGCCATGTGTCTCTCCTCGAATTTTGATTGGCGCAATTTTATCATTTCATTGTAAGGGCGAAGCATGCTTCGCCCTTACAAAATTTAATCAACCCAATCCAAAATCTTATGCCACGCGCCCGCGAAAGGAAGGAACCACGGGAATCCGTTGTACAGTCCCAGCGGCGCGCCGGGGAAATCGAACTTTGCAAATGGATGCTCTTTGATGTCCCCAGCCAGCATCGCCTCGGCAACGGTTTTGCCCAAATGCGAAGCCATTGCCACGCCGTGACCTGCGTACCCGAGCGAATAATATACCCCATCCACTTCGCCGACATGCGTCATCATGTCGAACGCGAAATCGAGCGTGCCGCCCCAGACATACTCGATTTTCACGTCGCCCAGTTGCGGGTACACGCGTATCATTTCACGCCGCAGGATCTCGCCACTGCGCGCGATCGTGTTTTTATTTTCAGGGAAGAACGCCGCGCGCCCGCCGAAGATCATGCGGTTATCCCACAACCGAAAATAATTCAAATAATGCATCGAATCAAAGATCATGCGGTTCTTTGGGCTGAGTTCACGCGCAAGTTCATCCGATAATCTTTCGGTCGCGATGATGAACGACCCAATTGGGATGATCCTCCGTTGCAGTTTTTTCGTGACGCTTCCCGTGTAGCCCGATGTGCCGACAAAAACTTTTTCCGCTGCAACTTGTCCGCGCTCGGTTTGGATGACGAACCGCGTCCCGCTTCGAGTGAGGCTGGTGACACGCGCCCGCGCGTGGAGCGTCGCCCCGGCTTTTTCTGCCGCCCGTGCCAAACCTGCGACGTATTGCGCGGGGTTCAATCCTCCGCTGACCTCATCCACGATGCCGCCGAAATATTTTTTCGACCCGATCTCCGCCTGCAAATCATTCGGCGGAACGACCCGAACGTTGTGATTGAATTCTTTTGCCATGAAGTCCACTTCGTTGTAGAAGTAATCGAAGTGATGCGGCTTGCTCGCCACGTACAAATGACCGTACCGCTTGAAGCCGCAGTCTATGTTTTCCTCTTTCACCACCTGCTCAACTGTATCAACCGAGTCAACTGAAACTTGAAATAGTTGTTTGGCTAGATCGCGCCCGTAGCGTTTGATGACCGTTTGCATCGAAGGTTTGAGTCCGGTCAACGTCATGCCGCCGTTGCGTGAACTTGCTCCCCAGCCGATAGTGTTCGCTTCGAGTACAGCAACCTTCACGCCGCGTTTTGCCAGAGTGCGCGCGGCGGACAAGCCTGTGAACCCGCCGCCGATGACCGCCACATCCACTTTTTCAGGGAGCGGCGTCAGGTTCGAGTCATCGGGCATTTGGACGGTTGTGAGCCAGTAGATTTGTTGTTTCACGCAGACTCCGGATCGCGGACTTCAGTCCGCCAATGTTCAAGTTGCGGACTGAAGTCCGCGCACCTCATTCATTTATTCCAAAATTTTCTTCCAATCCAGATCGTGGAGTGTTTTGTGCAGGCGGTGGTCGTCGTCCACGACGATGTAGTTGAGGTTCGTGAATAATTTTTGTGCCACTTCGCGCGCGGGTTCGAGCGGCACCACGTCGTCCCGCGTCCCGTGGATGACGGTGACGGGAAGCGACACAGGCTGAAGGTCCAGATAAGAACCGAATGGGTCGCGCAGGAGTGCCGGGGCGAGGAGGATTAACTTCCCAACACGAGTAGGATTTGTGCACGTGTACACTGTCCCCATCAATCCGCCGAACGACGAGCCGATGATTGTCCAACCTGATTTGTCCGCGAGGATCGGCGCGAGTTGGACCATGCGTTCTTCGAACGTCCCTGTGAAGTCCGGTGTGATCATGCCGGGAAACCATTCACGGAACTGGCGCGCCTTGCCGCTGCTGCTGTCGCTTTCGAGACCGTGCAAATAAATGAGTTTGGAATTGTCCATGGTCGTTTGGGCAGCGGGTGCAATCCCGCGTCATTCTTTTTGCATACGCATGAGAATAACCTGCGTAAGCGAGCCGATGACGAACAATCCCCCCGCGATGAGGGTTTGGGCGGTCTGGTTAACGTCGAAGAGCGTGGTGGTGTAGATCGCGCCGATCAGGCTCGAGATGGCGATCAACGCCCATTCGGTGAAGATGCCGATGATCAACGCCCCAGCGATAGCGCCGACAAGGAATGGCACGATGGGAAAGGTGAGCACGCCCGGCTCGAAATACTCCATGAGCGCAAAGCCCCCTGCGAAAAAGCCCGAGACGAAATACCCGCCGCGTTCATTGGCGATCACAAGTATTGCGGCAACAAGACCAAGCCCAACGATCAACGCGTAATCTGCCCAACCGGGAAGCGAAGATGGGAGGAGCGGCGTAAGCCGGAACCCGACCAGCACAGCCATGCCACCCGCAAATAGAAAATTCAATTCTCGCCCGAAGAACAGTATGATCGCACCGATAACACCTCTCACGATCAGCATGGCTGGTTCCTTTCTTGTCTGAAAATGATCTCTACCGCGATTTTTCTTTTCGCAGTAACTCGCGCACGTGTGATTGTAGTTCTGCCGGCAAATCCGGTGACATGCGCCGCAGCGCCACAGCGGGCAGCGGATTCTTCGTCTCTTTCAAAATCTGCTGGAGGAAGTGCAGCGCCTCATCCGGTGCAGCTTTGTAGAGTGTGACGAGCAAATCCTTGAGGTCGAATTGTAACGCGGCTGGGGAGTCTTTGAAAATCGGTTCGATGATCTCGAAAATGGGAGGCAGGTTATCGAACTCCTCCGAGGCGATCAATGGGACGAGAGCTTGCAACCCGTTCGACCACATGCGTTGGCGAGTAGGATATAACCATTCTTTCACCAGCACAAGAAAAAGATCAGGCGTTTCTTTTCGCAGACGGGTGAGGCTGGTTGTCAGTAAGGCGGCGCGCACCGACGGGTCGCGCACGGCTTGAGTCCACGCAGTGAGGCGGGCAAGCAGGCGTTCCTCTTGCGGTGGGATTCGTCCCAGCAAAAACGCGGCGAGCAAGCGAGTTTCAAGCCAGCCTTCATCCCAAAGCGCATCGGCGAGTTCCAAAGCTTGAATCGGTTTCTGTTCCGCGACAGGACTTAGTTCAGTTTCGATCTGACGCAGTACAACGGACGGCGTTCGATATGTCGGCAGAACAGAGGACGGAGCCACGCCCTGACTTCGCAGTGAGCGGTTGACGTAAAAGTCTAGCAGTTCCTTGAGTTCGCGCAGAAAATCGGATGGCTGGTCGAACAAATCTGCCAATTGCGCGGTTTGTTTTCGGAGGCGGGCGAGGTCAATGGCGGGCATTACGATTTCAGATTTACGATTGACGATTTTCGATTACACAAGACGTAATACGAAGTAAACCATACTGCGTTTTGCGCACTGCGTAATTAATATGCTCTCGCGAAATACACTTTACGCTTGGAAGGTTTGCCGCAGACGATGCAAATCCCTTCTTTGTCGGGTTGGTCCACAGGAATGTTGCGCGTGGTGGCTTTGGTCTCTTCCTTCACTTTGGCTTCACACTCCAGCGATTCGCACCAATAGGCAAACGCCCATCCGTCCGCGACGATGCGCTTGAGGTCTTCGTAATCTTTGGGTTCGTGGATGTTGGCGTCGCGATACTCGGTTGCCCTTTTGAGGAGGGCGGCTTGAATCTCAGTGAGTAGCAATCTGACTGTCGAAGCGAGACCCGTTTGCGAAACAAAGGTCTTGCCTTCTTTGCCGGGTTTGTCCCGCCGGGCGAGCGCGACGGATCCCTTCTCCACATCTTTGGGGCCAATCTCCACGCGCACGGGGACGCCGCGCATCTCCCAATCGTTGAATTTGAAACCACTACTGACGTTATCGCGGTCGTCGAATTTGACGCGGATGCCTGCGGTTTTGAGTTCCGCGAACACGCGGTCGGCGACTTCCATCACTTTGGCTTTTTCATCGTCATTTTTAATGATGGGAACGACCACCGCTTGAATGGGCGCGAGGCGCGGAGGCAGGACAAGGCCCTGGTCGTCGCCATGCACCATGATCATCGCGCCGATGATGCGGCTCGAAATCGCCCATGATGTTGTTTCGGCGAATTGAAGCGCGTTGCTCTTGTCGAGGAACTTGATGTCGAACGCCTTGGCGAAATTCGTGCCGAAGTAATGCGATGTGCCGGACTGCAGGGCGCGTTTGTCCCACATCATCGCTTCGATGGACGTGGTGATCTGCGCGCCGGGGAACCGTTCCGATTCGCTCTTGGGACCTTTGAATACCGGGATCGCCGCTTCCTCCAAGCAGAAGCGTTCGTAAATATCGAGGATGCGATACATTTCCTCGACGGCTTCCTCGGCGGTGGCGTGCGCGGTGTGACCTTCGTGCCAGTAGAACTCCGCGGTGCGCAGGAAAAGTTTTGTGCGGATTTCCCAACGCATCACCGAACCCCACTGCACGATGAGGATCGGCAGGTCGCGCCACGATTTGACCCACTTGGAATACATGTAGCCGATGATGGTCTCGGAGGTGGGGCGCACGACGAGTTTCTCTTCGAGTTCTTCCCCGCCGCCGTGTGTGACTACGGCTAGCTGCGGCGAGAAGCCTTCCACGTGTTCTTTTTCCTTTTCAAAGAACGAGAGCGGAATCAACGTGGGGAACGCCGCGTTGACATGACCCGTCTTTTTGAACTCGGCATCCAGCCATGAGGTGATGTTCTCCCACAGCGCCCAGCCGTAGGGCTTGACGACCATGCATCCGCGCACAGGGGAGTAATCCGCAAGGTCAGACTTTAGAACGAGTTGGTTGTACCATTCCGAAAAATCTTCCGCGCGGGTGGGTAATTTATCTTCAGCCATTTTGACTCCAGAGAGTAGAGATTAGATATTCGATAGTAGTTGTTTGACTTCACGGAGAGGGATTGAGATCGGACTATTTTCTAGTCTCTATTCTCTAATCTCTCCACGGCAGTATGCACATCCTCCGCGAACAACAAACTCTCGCGTTGGCGCATGGGCATGTAATACTCGAACGAATTGAAAAACTGGTCGAGTGTCGCTTGCCACCCTTTCCCGACCAGTATCAACGGCCTCCGGGGCAACGACTCCACAACCATCAGATTCCACATGATCGAAATCTCTGCCAGCGTGCCGACTCCGCCGGGCATGGCAATCGCCGCGTCGCAGGCTTCGATGATGGCTTGAATCCGCTCGAGAAGCGTTTTCTTCCGCCATTCCTCTTTCACCCACTGGTTCTTGCTGACTTTCCTCCAAGTTTCGATATCTTCGCACGTCACGCCGATCACGTGCCCGCCCGCTTCGTGCGCGCCGCGCGAGACGGCTTCCATCACGCCGATGTATCCGCCGGTCAACACGGTGTGTCCGCGCTGCGCGAGAAGTCCGCCCAGCAAACGGGCTTCTTCGTATTCGCGAGAGTCGGGCTGCGGCTGTGCACCGCCAAAAACGGAAATGTTCATTTCGATTTTCTCCCTCTCCCCTCGGGAGAGGGCTGGGGTGAGGTGGGTGAGGTGAAACTAAAAACGGCTCGCCAAGTCTGGGAGCCGTTCACGAGACACACTGAATCGAACCTTATCCAGACCGGGTAGTTTTACAAATCGTAGGTCGCGGCAACGGGTTCAACATAAGCGGAGCAATCCTGTGGATGACAGGCGGAATTATACACGATTTTCTCTGCTACAATACGCACGTGAATCTCGCCGACCTCCTCACTAAATCACTGGATGCCGCCCTCTTGGATTTGATCCACCGCATCGCGGACGAATCCTCCGCGTTGGGATTCCCCATCTACCTTGTCGGCGGTTCCGTCCGGGACTTGATGCTGGCTCGCCCCATCGTGGACCTTGACCTCACCGTCGAAGGCGACGCCATCAAACTTGGTCGCGCGTTGGTGAAAAAATACGGCGGCGAACTGACGGCGCACGAAAAATTTTACACAGCGACCCTCGGTATTCGAGAATCGAAACTCGATCATCGAATACCGAATATCGAATATCTCGATCTAATTTCCGCCCGCAAAGAGACCTACTCCGCCCCCGGCGCGCTCCCCACCGTGACCAAATCCACCATTGACGACGACCTCCGCCGCCGCGATTTCACCATCAACGCCATGGCGATCCGCGTAGATGGTGACCACTTCGGCGAGTTGTATGATCCCCTGCATGGTCAAGCCGACCTTGAGAGGAAATTGATTCGTGTTCTGCACCCCAAATCTTTTCTCGACGACCCGACGCGCATCTTCCGCGCGGTTCGTTATGCCGTGAGATATGACTTCACGATTGAGTCGGAAACTTTGAGACTCCTCAACGACGAGTCGCGCAAAATCCTTTCCGAATTGAGCGGCGAACGCCTGCGCCACGAGTTTGACTTGATCTTTGACGAACCGAATCCCTCCGCGATGCTCAAACAACTTGCCGACTTGGATGTACTCAAATCAATTTCCCCAACATTACCATTCACTAATTACGATTTTCTGTCTTTGGAGCCCCCGCCTTCCAACTTCGGCGAATTTGTCATTCCCGATATCCTCTCCTTCCGCCAAACCCTCGGCTGGACGTTGTACCTCATGGATTTAACCGAAGCGGATATCGAGGCGCTTGCCGGGCGGCTTGCCTTCCCTGCATTGCTTACAACGACAGCCGTTTCAGCCTCCGCTTTGAAAAAGGGTTTGCCTTCCTTCAAAAATTGGAAACCCAGCCAATGGACTTTTCACCTCGACGATTTGCCTTCTCTCTCGGTCTACGCGGTGTATCTCGTGAGCAAGGAAACTGCGTTGAGCGATTATCTGTCAAAATGGCAGCACATAAAACCCGTCACCACCGGCGATGACCTCAAAGCCCGCGGCCTCGAACACGGTCCGCGTTTCGGCGAGATCCTCCGCCGCCTCCGCGCCGCGCGGCTGGATGGGGAAATAAAATCTCAACAAGAAGAAA
This sequence comes from Chloroflexota bacterium, assembly GCA_040753755.1. Lineage (GTDB taxonomy): Bacteria > Chloroflexota > Anaerolineae > Anaerolineales > Villigracilaceae > Defluviilinea. Next base: position 329,968 of record JBFMDB010000001.1, on the reverse strand, counting down.
AAACACTTTTGGATAATTTGTTGAAATGAAACTAGATTCCTACCTCAACTTCGCCAAGCAACTTGCCTACCGCGCCGGGCGGATCACGCTCAGTTACTACAACAAAGGCATCCAACACGACTTGAAGAAAGACGAATCGCCCGTCACTGCTGCAGATCGCGCCACCGAAGAATTCATTCGCGGCGAGATCGAAAAGGCATATCCGACTCACGCGATAGTGGGAGAAGAATATGGCGAGAAGGCAGGAGCGAAGAATCCATTCCGCTGGATCGTTGACCCGATCGACGGCACAAAATCCTTTCTCAAAGGTGTGCCGTTCTATTCCGTGTTGATCGCGCTGGAGATCGAAGGCGTGTCGCGCGTTGGCGTTGTCTGTTTCCCGGCGTTGGATGAGATCCTCTATGCGGCAGACGGTCTCGGCGCGTGGTGGAACGGCAAACGCACCCGCGTCTCCGAAGTGAAAGATTTAAAGCAGGCGGTTTTTACCTACACAAGCTGGTCGGGCTTCCGCACGAAGAAACGGACGGATATATTTGAAAAACTGCACAAAGAATGTTTCTTCGCGCGCGGCTGGTCCGATGCGTATGGCTATCACATGGTCGCCACCGGGCGCGCCGAGATCATGCTCGACCCGGCGATCCAAATTTGGGATGTAGCGCCCATGCCTCCCATCCTGCGTGAAGCGGGCGGCTGGTTCGGCTCCTGGAAAGGCAAAGAGGGTCACACCCACGGGGAGGGACTCGCCGTCAATGCCGCGCTCAAATCCAAGGTTTTGAAATTGTTGCGTGTATAATGGGCGTCATCATGGTAACGCGGGATCCTATTCAAGTAAAAATCCAAGACGAACGTCTGCCGTATCGCCTGCGCGAAAAGTTCATGTCTGCGCCGGAGGCGGCGCTATTCCGTGCCTTGCAAAACATGGCGGGCAAACATTATGTGATCTGCCCGAAGGTTGCGCTCAACGATGTTTTTTACATCGTGCGCCCGAACGAGAACGTGCATTTTTTCAACAAGATCTTCCGCAAGCATGTGGATTTTTTGTTGTGCGAACCCAAATCACTCCAGCCTGCCTTCGGTGTTGAAATGGTAAAGCCGGTCGGAAAATCCGAATCACGCGAATCGGACCAGTTCATGGACGACCTGTTCCTCAGTGCAGGGCTACCGCTCGTGCATGTTCTATCGAGTGAAAATTATTCAGAAGGCGACTTGGCGGAATTGTTCCAACTTGCCATCCTCAAAGTGAAGCAGACGAAAACGCTTCGCGCCGCCGGGAGGGCTGACTCAGTTCCCCACTGCCCCGTCTGCGGCAAGATGATGGTCCTGCGGATGCATCGCACAGGACCCGATAAAGGCAAGCGTTACTACGGCTGTATGGATAACCCGAAGTGCAATGGGATGGTCAGGATAGATTGATTCATCGCTGCGATGATTTCGCATCATCGCAATTTTTTTATAAAAACCTGACTCGTAACTCGGGAGCGGGGATCATGCAGCAATCCCGCTTTCCAAACCATTGATAGCGATGCGCGCCGATTTGACGATATACCCACTCTCGAACCGTTGAAGGCGCCAGCAGACCCATGGACGACATCGCAGACCACGGGAACTTCAACCTCTTCCCGATTCTCAGCGCGGCGGTGGAGCCTTGATGCGCATTTCCGTTCTCGATGTAGATCACGGCGTCGCTGAAATTCTGCGGTAATCCGCACCAAATCAATAATTCTTTCCCCGCCTCCGACTGAATGGATGCGAAACGAAATAGCGCCGCTCGCTCGTGTCTGAGAATAAATTTCACCGAGCCGTTGCATAAATTACATATTCCGTCGAAAAGAACGATGTGTTGGCTTGCGATTTCTTCGGCGTTCATGTTGTCTCTGGTTGCGCCCGCGGCGTCTCAAGTTCAGGCATGATGAAATTGCCGATCTGCAAAAGTTTGTACAGCCCGGCGACAATTCCGATGTTTCCATAGCCGTACGCGAGGGAAAATACCCCAAGAGCCAGAATCGCTTCGCCGATATCGGGCGAGACGCCGTCTTGCGCGCTCAGTATCAGCGCGATCGTAACGGCGACGAGAACCGCCATCATCAACGGCGACAGCGCGAACACTTTTATCATCATGCGGACGGGTTTCCCCTTGCTCCAGATCCATAAGCCGAGAGCGAGGATCGTGTAGGGGATGCCCCATACAAGAATTCCAAAACTGTAAACGAACGAAATGGTAATGATGCCTGAAAGTAACGGCAGGGATTCGCTGGCGGGGAAAATTTCGGACATCACGACCATAAAACTTGCAAGGATGATCCACAAGGCATAAGGGAAAAGCAGTGACAGCCGAATGATGGTTTGAGTTTTCATTGGTAATGTTTCGCAATTTCTGAAGCGTATTTTGTTCCAAGCGTGTTCTTGTTTTCATCCAGCCAGGCAGAAAACTTAATTCTGCCGCGCGGAGGTTCGTTGGAAACGAGCAGGTTTGCCATCAAGCCGTCAACTTCTTCGGGGGTGAGCAAAACGTCATGGAGAAACAGACTCAAGAATTGCGCGGCGAACAGCGCCAGCCGCGGCGGAGCGAAGATCATGAGCCGCTTCGCGCCGATCCTCTCGCCGACCAGTTGAACCAATTCCTTGAACGTGTACTTCTCAGGTCCAACCGCGTCCATGACGTAACTATTTTTGCTGTACACGCCCTCCACGGCGAGGTCTGCCACATCTTCGACGTGAACCGGTTGAATTCCGTATGAACCGTCGCCGGGGATGAGGAAGATCGGAAGTCGGCGCAGAAGGTAAGCAATGTTGTTGATGAGGATGTCTTCCCCGCCGCCGACCAGCACGGTGGGGCGGAGGATGGCATACGGTAAACCTGAGTCTGTCACTGCTTTTTCGTTGGCAGCTTTACCCCAATAATAAGGCAGGTGCGATTCTGCGGATGGGTTGGCAATGCTGATATGGACGATGCGCCTCACGCCGGCGGCTTTGGCGGCATTGACCAGTTTTCGCGTATTTTCCACCGCGCGCGGCTGTGTGTTTTCGCCTTTGTCGAAACGAACCCAATATGTGTTGACCAGCGCATCCGCGCCTTGCAGCGATCGGGTCATGCCTGCTTCATCGAAACCCAGCGGATAGACTTTCACGCGTCCATTGAACGGATCGGGGCGATTCGGATGCCCGGTGAGCGTGATGACATCCTCGCCGCGTTCCAAGAGTCGCTTGGCGATGTATTTGCCGGTGTACGAGAATGCGCCTGTGATTGCGATCTTCATGTTGACTCCTTATTTCAATACTCCAAGAATTTTCGTCACATTCGAGAAGCCTAGACTTTCCAGTTTGATCACTGCCTTTGCCAAACTGTCAATCGCTTCAAAAAATTCCTGTAACGCTTGCACGCGCTTGTACGTGAATTTCCATTCGTCATTGTCCACCCAGTTTTCATCCATCGCCGTCAGTGCGGCTTTTACTGATTTGACGGCCCGGTCAAACTCGCTGTTCTGGCGTTCTTTCAGAATGGATTTGATCGCCGCGTAGAAATCTGTTTCGGCCGCGTAATAATCCTTGCGGTCGCCAAGTTTCGTGGATCGATGGACGAGTCCCATGCGCGCCAGCGCGCGAATTTCGGTGCTGATCGCGCCTTTCGTCAGCCCGGTTTCGGCAACGATCTCGTCCAGTGATAGGGGAGTGGGGGAGAGGTAAAGCACCGCGAAGATCGCGCCCATTCCTTTGGGGAAGCCCCAAAAGCGGCTGATCTGGCTCAAGCCCTCGGTGAAATCTTTTTTGATTTTTGTGAGTGATTGCGGCATGTTCTGTCTCGTTTTGTATGTTTAGTAATTACTAAACGTAATATAATACATATCGGGTTCGGCGTCAAGGATTGCTTTGCGCGTAGGCAGTTTAGTGATTTGTTATGATTTTCATCGAAGAGAAATAAAAAGAGCAGATCATTCATCTGCTCTGTAGTCGAGATTGTGCGAGTTCTAGGCGTTTCATCCCTTGAGCAGGTCTGCCGCGGCGGACGCCATCAATGCCGCGCCTGTGACCAGCGCGCGCTCGTCGAAGTCGAATTTCGGATGATGGTGGTTGTAGTTGAGATTCTTTTCGGCATTGGCGGAGCCAACCATGAAATAACAACCGTCCGCCTTTTCCTGCATGTAGCCCATATCCTCTGCGCCCATGGTGAGATAAGGGTCAGTCTCGATCTCGTTTTGCGGCAGGAGAGCCTGCGCGACATTCAACACTCGTTCGGTAACCGCCTCGTTGTTGATCACCGGCGCGGTCACCTGTTTGATCGTGATCTCCGCTGTGCATCCCATGGACGTGGCGATGCCGCGCACGATTTGTTCGAACCTCTCATGTACGATCTGGCGTACTTCCGGTTCGAACGTGCGGATGGTTCCGTTGAGTTCGGCAGTCTGAGGGATGATGTTGAAGGCTGTGCCCGTATGGAGGGATGTGACACTCACAACGGCTGGTTTCAATGGTGCGATGTTTCGAGATGCAATGGTCTGCAATGCTGTGACGATCTGTGCGGCAGCAACGACAGGGTCAGCGGTCGTCTCGGGTGCGGCACCGTGTCCGCCTTTGCCGGTAAGTTTGATGATGAACAGGTCCGCGCCTGCCATCACGGGTCCGCTGCCGATGTGAATCCAACCGACCGGCTTGTCGTTCCAGACATGAAGGGAGAGCGTCTTCTCAACCTTCGGATTTTCCAAAACACCGTCGCGCATCATCATCAATGCGCCGCCGACATCTTCGCCGTTCGTTCCCTCCTCAGAGGGTTGGAAACAAAATTTGATACTGCCCGCGAGTTCAGCGCGATGCGCGTGGAGCATCTTCGCGACCGTCAACCCAATCGCGGTGTGACCGTCATGTCCACAAGCGTGCATCACGCCGGGATTGGTAGAGGCGTATTCCGCGCCGGTCTCTTCGGTGATGGGGAGTGCGTCCATGTCGAAGCGGAGGAGGATCGTCGGTCCCGGCTTTGATCCCTCCAAATAGCCAACGACGCCGGTCTTGCCGACGCCTTTCGTTACTTCAAGCCCGAGGGCTTCGAGTTCTTTTGCAACGATTCCGCCGGTGCGTACTTCGCGGAAGCCGAGTTCGGGGTGCATATGAAAATCACGGCGCATGGCTTGTGTGTAGGGGAAAAGTTCTTCGGCTTGCTGGAGGAAGTTGGGCATGGTATCTCCTGAATTTTTGTCATTGCGAACGAAGTGGAGCAATCATCAAAATGCGACGGAGATTGCATCGTCGCAACAATCGCTCCTCGCAATGACACTACTACGTGTATTTCACAACTCTAAATTTTTCTTCGTAACGCGGGTTTTCTTCGGTGCTGTCTTCGGCGCGGCGCGATTTCATCCGTTCGGCGAGTTTGTCGGGGTCCTGAATTTGCGTTTTGTGTTCAAGCAGAGCCTGGAGTTTGATGCCCCATGTGTCGGTGACATCGAGGATGGTATTCGGCTGTGAGGTCAACGAGCACCAGATTTCTTTTGGCATGTGCGGCTCAAATCCCTCATCCAGTAATTCAGGGAAAAATACTTTGCTCCCTGCGGCAGGGAAGACCGCGTCTAATACAACTTGTCCACATGCGCGGTGGTCGGGGTGGTTGAGTCCGTACATGGCGAACAGGTTTTGCGGGTCGCACGTGACGAGGATATCCGGCTTGTGCCTGCGGATCTCGCGCACGATGTCGCGGCGGAGGTCAAGGCTGGGGATGAGGTAACCATCCTCAACGTCCATGAAATGAACCGCTTTCGCGCCGATCACGTTTGCCGCGTTCTGTTGCTCCACATGACGGAGCGCGCACAATTTTTCAGGCGTCATATCCGCTTGTGTGGCGGAATTAAATCCCTTGTCGCCGCATGTCAATAACAAATAGGTAATCGCATGCCCGGCGCGTGCCCATTTTGCAAGCGACGCGCCACAAAAAAATTCCGGGTCATCGGGATGAGCCAGAATCACCAGAATTTTTTGAGGGGTTTCCCACGCGTTAGTTTGCTCGGTCATTTTTCTTGAGGGGGCTCGATTTGCCGCACGTGCATCCGCCGCCTTCGTGCCGGTCGCACGGCGCGGCAGATTTGCGGCGCAGGGCTTCGAGTTCATCCCACGGTTGCAGGTCTTCGCGCTCGAAGGTGGTGGTGAAGCGTTCTTCGCCATCGAGTAGCACCATCACTTTGTTGCTCATGGGCAACACGTCGATGACTTTGCCTTCGCCTTTGGGTGTGATCACGCGCTTGTTGCGTTTGGGCAATTGTTTTCGGGCTTCCACGTATTGTTCGTATTCGTAGATCAGGCAACAACGCAGGCGCCCGCACATGCCGGTGATCTCCTCGGGCGTGAGCGAGATGCCTTGTTCTTTTGCCATCTTGATCGAGATCGGCGAGAAGTCGGTCAGGAATTTCGAGCAGCAGCGCGTTTCAATTCCGCAAGCGCCCATGCCGCCGATGATCTTCGCCACATCGCGAGGTCCGATCTGCCGCAGTTCGATGTTCGTGTTTGGGTACAGATTGTGCATGTCTTTTTTCAGCGACTTGAGGTCAACTTTTTCTTCGGTCTCGGTGCTGAACAAGAATGCGAGACGTGTGCCATCGTAGTTGTATTCCGCGGCGACGATCTTCACGCCTTCGAGCTTCAACTCGGCCGCGCGGGCGCGGCAGTTGATCATCGCTTCGGTCTGCTTGGATTGCCACGACTGCCGCAGGAGGAGGTCCCGCGGGGTGGCACGCCTCTCCACGGACCTCCAACCGCCTTCCGGTCGGGGAGGCGTTTCCTTCTCCACGCGGATGACCTCTCCGAGGTGTTTGCCGCGGGAGGTATCCACGATCACGTGTTCGCCGATTTTCACATCCGGCACAGCGGACGTGTCGAAATGATAGATTTTGCCCACTTTGGTGAAGCGGACTCCGATGATTTGAGTTTGCATGGAGCAAATTATACCGTTAAGACGAATTAATTCTCGAGAATCTGATCGTTGCTGAGAATTAGGTGGTTACGCGGTTGGAATTTACAGTCCAAAAGGCGATTTTTACCTTTACGGATATTTTCCGACTCAAGTACGGGAAGATCGCCAAACGGTCGGTGCAGCGCGATTTTCCTGGAATGCGTGAAGCATCAAGGCGCATCTTGTAGCGTTAGCGCGCCGGGCGAGTGTGAAATGACGGCTTTCGTTTGAATATGCCGAAAGTCATGCTTGAAATCTGACACCCAAAGTCGTACACTGGGGTTGTACGCTTTGCCCGCTAAAGACTATCGAGGAGGTAGACCTATGACCGCGAAACGAATTTTCCAATTTGGTTTGATCGCTGTATTGCTGTTTGTGTCCTTTGCGAGCGTGACCCGCGCCCAAGCATGGTCTTCATGCCCCAGCGTTTATTACGTCCAACCGGGTGACTGGCTTGCCAAGATCGCCCGCAATTGCGGGGTTACGCTTTCAGCGCTGATAGCGGCAAATCCGTGGGTGGGGTATTCCTACTACATCTATCCCGGTCAAGCGCTGGTGATTCCCGGCGGATATGACTCAGGCGTGACCTATTGCGGTCCCGGTTACGACTATTACGGCAGTTACTACATTGTCTGCCGAGGCGATACGCTTGGAGGCATTGCGCTCTACTATGGTGTGACCGTAAGTTACTTGCAATGGCGCAACGGCATCCCGAACGCGAACAGAATCTACGTTGGGCAGATCCTGCGACCATATTAGGCAGGAATCGCCTAACAAAATACTTGAACGCCGACTGGATCAGGTCGGCGTTTTTTTTTGGAAAATATACAGGGAGGTCGCTTCTCATTTTGCCATTTCGCCGATAGGTGAATCGTGGGATAATTTCGACAGACACGGTCAAAAATTGGAGCGTCTCCACCGATGCAGAGAAAACGGCAGCAAAGTTTGGTAATTCCGTTCGTCGTGTTGGGCGTCTGCCTGTTTGCTTTCGGGATTCCTTACTTGTTCTTTATGAAGGTAGACGACTCTCGCGACGATATTGTGCTGGCTCCGCGCTTTACTGCCACGCCCACTCCGCTGGATCGGATCTTCACTCAACAGGCATTCGCCGACCTGTTCTTTACGGATACAGCTACACCAGTCCTCCCTGATACCCCGGCTCCCACCTCGACTGAAGCGCTGGTTATCTCGATTCCGATCACAGGTGCTACTGCTACCCATACGGCGACACCTAGCCGCACCCCGACGAGGACATTGATCGCGGTCTTTCCTACTCGGACTTCGTCCGGTGGCGGCGCGATCATCATCCCAAGTGCAACCCCAACCAATCCGCCTCCGACGAATACCGCTACCAAGCCACCGCCGACAAATACGGCAATTATTGTCGCGACGATTACTTCGACTTCTGTTGTACAAGACCCTCCAACCGAAACACCGGTGCCTGCGCCAACTGCGACCGAGGAACCACCTCCTCCAACCGTAACCGATGAGCCTCCTCCACCAACTGTTCCGCCAGAAGATACACCCACTGAACCGCCTACCGGTGGGAATGGAAACAAGCCGGGTGAGATTGGCCTGTTCGGCTTGATCTTGTGGTTGCTTGCACCATTTGCATTGATCCTCCCCAATCGGCTGGTTTGATTTCACGTCAATGAATGTTGTAAGAAAAAGACCTGTCGAAATAAAATTTCGTCAGAGAGTATTTCTTAAGTCCTGAACGGCTCTCTTTTGTGCGGATTTCACGGACTGCACGGAGAATTAAAGGCTCATGTTACGCACTCCAATCCCGAAGGGATGGTAGGATGATAGAAAACAGCCCAAATCACCGTCAAATCCCGAAGGGATGACTTGATTTCACGCAATTCTATGACACCTCTTCGGGGTTGACACGCCCATTCGTTGTAAACCTATAATCATCTCACTCCTTCGGAGTTGTGACTGCGTAAGGTGAGTTAAAGGTTTTTTCCGTGCCTTTCAGTGGAATCCGTGCTGACCGTGTCCTAAAAATTGAATTAAGAAACAGTCTCTCAGGTCTTTTTCGCGTTGCGCATTGGGTTGATCGGCAACTCCAAAAAGAACGTACAGCCGGGAAAACGCGTCTCATCGTGGCCTGTGCTTTCCACCCAAACCCTGCCTCCGTGTGCACGCGCCACACCGCGTACGATCGCCAATCCCAACCCCGGTCCGCCCCCTTTGAATGAGGTTTTACCGGAGGAGTGAAGCGCAACACTGCCCACTTGGTAGAACTTTTCGAACACCAATTCTTGATGTTCCGCATCCAGACCGATGCCCGAATCTCTCACCGCGATCTGGACGCCGCGTGTTCCATTCTCCACTTGAACCATGCGCGTGGACACGGATACCTTCCCACCATCCGGAGTGAACTTGATGGCGTTGACGAGCAGATGATACAGCGCTTTTTCGATCATGGACGGATCGGCGTTGAGTTGATCAACCCCTTCAGCATGTTCGACCGTCAGCACGATTCCCCGCTCCGTGGCGGCTTGCTTCAAACCCTCGACCACCTCGCCAATGAGGTGCTTCAAAGGCACCGGCGCGAACGAAACCTTCAGCGTGTCCGCGTCCATGCGGGTGACGTCGAGCATCATGTTCACCACTTCGTGCATACGGTCGGTGCCTTTACGGATTCCGTCAAGCACGTCGCGCAGCGATGTATTTTCATTGATATTTACCAGCGAGCCCAACATTTTTGCGTAACCGATCAACACGGTGAGCGGTGTGCGAAGCTCGTGTGCCGCGACTTGGATGAACTCCAGTTTGTTGCGATCCAGTTGTCGTAAAACCTTGTTCGTTTTCTGTAAATCGGCGATCATCGCCTGGTCGTTGGCGCGGATGCGGTCGAGCGTGATGCGGATGATGTCCATCGCCATGCGTGGACTGCGGCTGAGAATCGTCTCAAAATCTTGTTTTTCCATTTCGAGCACTGTACAGTCCGTGGTTGTGCGGACGGTCGCCGCGCGCGGTGCGTTCTGGATCAATGCCATTTCACCAACCATGTCGCCGCGCCCGTTCACACGCAGGACGCGTTCAAGGCCACCTTCCCCCATTTTCTTAGAGATAGCGGCGTTTCCCTCCGCAATGATATAGAACACATCCTCATATTCCCCCTCGTGGCACAGCACATGATCCGCTGGATAGGTGCGAATCTCGGTCAGTCCAGCCATTTCCTGCAATTCGGAATCTTCCAATCCCGGAAATGCCAGCCGTAGGAGCGAAACTTTGTCGAATGCGGCGGCCTCGTTCATATCGCTGAAGTATACACAACGGGCCGGACATCAAGCAAAACAACTCAATGACAAACAGGCGAAATGGCGAATAAAAAGGCCTGACGGAGTTGAAGCCGTCAGGTCTGCTTTAAATCTATTCCACAATATTGATCGGAATCTCGTTCTTCCCGCTGAGCGCCGCGACGCTGACCTTTGCCGCCAGACTCTCAGCGATTTCACGCAGCGCTTTTGCCACCGGCGAATCAGGATGCGAAACCACGATGGGCTTGCCTGTGTCGCCCCCGATGCGGACGTTCTGGTCGATTGGAACCTTGCCGAGGAAGGGTGTGTCGGTGGCTTGTGCCAAATGCTCACCGCCGCCCGTACCGAAGATGTCCATGTGAGTGCCATCGGGTAATTCAAGAAATGACATGTTTTCGATGATTCCCAATATCGGCACCTCTAGAGTTTTGAACATGTTCAGCCCTCGCCCGGCATCTTCGAGTGAGACGAGTTGCGGGAGGGTGACGATCACCGCTCCACTGAGAGGCAATGCCTGTGCGAGTGACAACGACGCGTCTCCGGTTCCCGGCGGCAAGTCGATGATCAGATAATCCAATTCTCCCCATTCCACATCGCTCAAGAATTGACGGATCGCCGAGTTGAGCATCGGTCCGCGCCAGATGAGGGGCTGCCCCGGCTTGACGAGCAAACCCATCGAGATCATTTTCACACCATACGCTTCGGCAGGGATGAGTCGTTGTCCCTGCGGGGGCGGGAGTTTCTCCACGCCGAGCATGGTGGGTGTGTTGGGTCCGTAGATGTCCGCGTCCATAAGCCCGACGCGCGCGCCGCTTTGCGCGAGGGCAACCGCGATATTCACCGCCACCGTAGATTTGCCCACGCCTCCCTTGCCTGAACCAACCGCAATGGCGTTGCGAATCGGGGTTTTGACCAGTCCGCGCATCCTGCCGTCGTTCGGCACATCCGAATCCATTTTCACGTTGACCGATGTCACCCCGTCAATTTTCATCACGGCTTCCTTTGAGTCGCGTTCGAGTTTCGCGCGGAACGGACACGCCGGCGTGGTGAGCATCACCGTGAATGAAACGCTGCCGCCTTCGATCTCAAGGTTGCGAACCATGTTGAGGGTCACAATGTCTTGACCGAGATCGGGCTCTTGCACCGCGCTGAGGGCTTTGAGTACCAATTCATTTGTGATTTGAGACATTCGATTTCCTTTGATATTGTAGACAGGTAAACACGTATACACGTACCCACGCGGTTACCTGTCTACCTGTCTACTTGTCTACCTGTCTACTATGTTTACGAAGCTGTTGCCACCGGCGGCTCTGCAGGCTTCGGCGCTTGCGCCGCCGCGGCTGCGGCTTTCGCGGCTTCTTTTGCCTTCTTGGCTTCCGCTTCTGCGATGCGCGCCGCTTCCTCCCGCGCGTAGTTCAACGGGCGGATGCTTTTGTAATACTCGCTCGATTTGAGCAGCATTTCCATGTTATACACGTTGCGGCTGTAGGAAGCGATCTCGAAATCGTGGTCCATCTTGATCGCGTCGAAAGGGCAGTATTCGGCGCAGAACCCGCAGTTCATGCAGATGTCGGCGTCAATGTAGAACTCGGTCGGTTCGGGGATCGGCTTGCCGGTTGCCGGGTCGTTCGAGCGCACGATCCAAATGCACTGCGGGGGACAGACTTTCGCGCAGATGCCGCACGAAGTGCACAAGATCTCCCGTTTGCCGTCGGGCAATTCGTTGTACACGAGGAAAGGCAGATAACGCGCTTCCTCCGGCAGGATCAGCCGTTCTTCGGGAAATTGAACCGTGAAGATGCCGCGCTGATCTTTGCTCGAGCGATGGCGCACGCCTTCTTCGGTGAAATATCGTTTCTTGCCGCGCAGCAGCCACGAAATATCTTCGAGGTACGTATCCCAGAATCGCTTCCACGTGACGCCGAGACCTTTGAGTATGCCTTTTCCGTACATAATCATCTCCTAGAGTCATTGCGAGCGAAGCGAAGCAATCTCCAACATCGTGAGGGGGATTGCTTCGTCGAGCCTCCGGCTCTCCTCGCAATGACGGATTGAATTATCGGTCACATTCGCCCATCACCATGTCGAACATGGCGAGCAGGACGACGAAATCCGCGATCTTTGCGCCGATGGAAATTTTCTCGAGCGCGGTGACGTTGACGAACGACGCGGGGCGCACGTGATAGCGCCACGGATTTGGCTTGCCGTTCGAGACGACGTAGTAGCCGAGTTCGCCCTTCGGCGACTCGACCCTTCCATACGCTTCGCCGGCCGGGACGCGAACCTGATACTGCGGCTTTTGCGAATTGATCGGTCCCTGAGGAATCTGCTTGATGGCTTGATCCAAAATCCGCAGCGATTGCCGAATCTCGTCAATGCGGATGAGGTAATTGTCCATCAAGTCGCCGTTGTAGCGGACCGCCACGTCGAAATCGAATCGGTCGTAAATTCCGTACGGGTCGGCGCGGCGGATGTCGTACGGCACTCCAGCCGCACGCAGGACGGGACCCGTGATCGAATAGGCGACCGCGTCCTCCGCGTTGATCATGCGGATGCCTTTCATGCGCGAAACCAGCACTTCGTTCTCGGTCAACATGCGATCCAATTCGTCGGTCTTGGGCGGGATGCGCTCGTAGACCAAATCTTTGATCTTTTGCATCACATCGTCGGGAATATCGCGCACTACGCCGCCAAAACGGAAGTAGTTGCACATCATGCGCGCGCCTGAGATCGCCTCGAAGATGTCGAGGATGAGTTCGCGTTCCTCGAAGGCGTACAGCGACGGTGTGTACATCGCGCCGAGATCGTTGAGGAGCGTGCCGATGAATACGAGGTGATTTTGGATGCGGCTCAATTCCGAGACGATGACGCGGATGTATTCCGCGCGTTCGGCGACGGGAATTTTCATCAGTTTTTCGACTGCGAGGGCGTAGCCGAAGTTGTTGGTCATCGAGTTGAAGTAATCGAGGCGGTCGGTGAACGGCATATTTTGCAGATAGGTGTTGCGTTCGCCGATTTTGTCGTGATTGCGATGCAAATAGCCGAGCACGGGCTTCAAACCGACGATGGTTTCGCCGTCCAAAGTCATCACCGCGCGGAAGACGCCGTGCGTGGAGGGGTGATGGGGTCCCATGTTGATGACGATGCGGTCGGTGCTGATGCCGTCCTCTTTTTTCACGGTGTAGCGCGCCAGCGCGCCGTACAGCAGCGCGTCGCCTTCGGGAATCCATTTTTCGGGGTCGAAGTTTTGCGGAAAGGTCAGGTTATCTTTGAACGGATTTTTATCTTCCGCCATGTAGAACCGCCCGTCGGGCCAGCGGCTCTTGAACGGTTTGGTGTCTTCTTCGTAGAAGCCCTCTTTCCAATCTTTGCGAAGCGGGTGACCTTCAAATCCCTCCCACATGAGGATACGGCGCAGGTCGGGGTGACCGGTGAATTTGATGCCGAGCAGGTCCCATGCTTCGCGTTCCTGCAAATCCACGCCGGGGTAGAGATGGATCAACGATGGGACTTCCACCGGGTCAAGGCGCGGGACTTGCACTTTGAAGACCAAGCCGGGTCCGCCGGTGGTGCGGTAGGCGTGATACACGACTTCCATTTTGTCCGGGAAGTAGTCCACGCCGGTGACGGCGGTCATCAGGTCGAAGCCGAATTCATCGCGGACGGCTTTGGCAACTTCGAGCAGATAATCTTTTTCGACGATGAAGCCGGAGTAACCGGGGCGCGTGTCGGCTTGAACCACGCCGGGGAACCGGGCGACCAGGTCAATAGTCAAGGTTGAAGCGGGAGCGGTCATGTCATCCCTCCTTCACAGCCGCGGCGGCTTTTATTTCCGCATTACGGCGGGGGTCGATCAAGTCTGGTCCGAGAATCGGTACAGGCACATAATTCGGGTCTTTAGTTTTACGTTTGTACCATCGCGCGGTTTTGAGGGTTTGCCTGTCGATTTTTTCCTGCAACTTGATCAGCCCGGCGATCAGGGCTTGCGGTGTTGGAGGGCAGCCGGGGATGTACACGTCAACGGGCAGAAATTTATCAATGCCCGCGACCACGTTGTATCCCTCTTTGAACGGACCGCCGCCCGACGCGCACGCGCCCATCGCCACCACATACTTGGGTTCGGGCATTTGATTGTAGAGGCGGATGATGGCGGGCACCATTTTCTTGGTGACGGTTCCCGAAACAAGCAGGAGGTCGGCTTGGCGCGGCGTGGGACGCATCACCTCCATGCCGAAGCGCGCCATGTCGTAGCGCGCGGTCTGCGCGGCGATCATTTCGATGGCGCAGCACGCCAGACCGAACATGAGGGGCCATACCGACGAGCGGCGTCCCCAGTTGTACAGGCGGTCGAGCGTGGTGACCGCGACCAGATTTTGCATGTCTTGCGGGATGTCGTACTGAGGCAAACTTAATTTTTCATTGTCCATGGATGTGCTCCTCGAACCAATCTTGATAGATGGCGTACAAAATGTCGTCGTTGGCAAGCGCCGGGTCGTCGTCGAACTCGGGCAGGGCAAGCGTCCAATCGTAGATCTGTTTCAACGTCACGCCTTCGATGTCGGCGTCTGCGTGTTGACGCTTGAGTTCCAATGCGATGGCGTAGGTGGCTTCCCAATTGAGGGTCATTTTCGTTCGAGGGTTCGTTCTCTGAAATACAGGAACAGCGGAAGCGCGAACGAAAGACCTACAAGGAATATCGCTACAAAATAAAACCAGATATTTTTCATGTTCAGTTTTTTCGCTTCCGTAAACATGAAGAACCAGAAAACGATCACGGAAATCAGCAGGTCCGCCGCCAAACCGCCCAGCAGTTTGTTGGCGGCGAACTGTTCATTGAGCGATTGGAGATCGAACTCACGCACCTGAAGAAAGAAATAATACGGTGCGATCAGACCGAGAATCGTCAATGCCAGATAGATATTCTTGCGGTTCATCAATCCTCTCGATTATCAATCTGCGCTCTTTGCAGTCTGCCCGAATAGTCCACATAAATGGATTTCCACTCGGTGAAGACTTCGAGCGCGGCTTGACCCGCTTCGCGGTGACCGTTGCCGGTGCCGCGCACGCCTCCGAACGGGAATTGAATCTCCGCGCCGGTGGTGCCGTGATTGATGTAGACCAAGCCCGTGAAAATGTCGCGCATGGCAGTGAACGCGCGGTTCACATCCTGCGTGAAGATCGAAGTGGAGAGTCCGTACTTCGAGCGATTGTTGACTTCAATCGCTTCTTCCAATGTTTCGACTTCGATGATCGAAAGCACGGGACCGAAAATTTCTTCCGCCTCAAGCATTGATCCGGGCTTCACGCCATCAAACAGGGTGGGTGAATAGAAAAAGCCTTTGCCTCCCACATCCGCGACGGACGCGCCGACCAACACCCGCGCTTCCTTCGCGCCTGCCTGCACCATGCTGTGGATTCGTTCCAGCGCGGCTTTGTTGATCACGGGCCCGACATCCACTTTGGGGTCGAGTCCGTCGCCGAGTTTGAGTTTTTTCGCGCGCTCCACCAGCGCTTCTTTGAGTTTGCCCGCAATGCCTTTTTGCACGATCAACCGGCTGGCGGCTGTACAGCGTTGACCGGTCGTGCCGAATGCCGCCCACAGGCTGGCATCCACAACGAGGTCGAGATTCGCGTCGTCCATCACGATGATGGCGTTCTTACCGCCCATTTCAAGCGATAACTTTTTGTTGAGTTTTCCCGCCGCTTCGGCGATTGCGCGTCCCGTCGTTGTCGAACCGGTGAACGAAAGCACGCGCACATCAGGATGATTGACCAAAGCCTTCGCCACG
Source organism: Chloroflexota bacterium (assembly GCA_040753755.1). Classification (GTDB taxonomy): domain Bacteria; phylum Chloroflexota; class Anaerolineae; order Anaerolineales; family Villigracilaceae; genus Defluviilinea. The sequence goes on along the minus strand of JBFMDB010000001.1, from coordinate 313,979 downwards.
TCCGCGCCGGGCGCCATGAGCAGGTTGAACACGCCGGGGGGAATCCCCGCCTCTTCGAACACTTTGACGAACGCGGCGGAGATGGCGGGAGTTTCAGGCGACGGTTTCCAAATGATCGTGTTGCCTGCAACGAGCGCAGGGAAAATTTTCCAGGACGGCACAGCAATGGGAAAATTCCACGGCGTGATCAACCCAACGATGCCGGCTGGGTCGCGTATTGCCATACCAAATTTATTCATCATTTCCACAGGTGCGGTGTAACCCAGCAATCGTCGTCCTTCGCCGCCCATGAAGTACGCCATGTCAATCGCTTCCTGCACGTCGCCCCGCGCTTCCGCGATCACCTTGCCCATGTCGCGTGTGAGCAGTTGCGCGAGTTCTTCTTTTTTCTGCTTGAGAAGATCGCCGACTTTATAAAGCAACTCCCCGCGCAGCGGGGCGGGGGTAAGCCTCCACGCGTGGAATGCGTTCTTCGCCGCGTCCACTGCCGCGTCCACGTCGGAGATTTCGGCTTGCGCGATCTCCGCCACGAGCTCTTCGTTCGCCGGATTGATCGTCTGGAACGTGTTTTTGCCCTTGACCCACTTGCCGTTGATGTAATTTTGAAATTCCATCGGATTCCTTGGAAAGCAAATTTTTCAAATTGTTCACGACTGGTCGGATTATAGCACTTGGAGCCGAAAGTCAATCAAATTTCGTAAATATATTTTTTCATAAATCGGAAAGTGAGTATAATCACCTCATGGCAATGACAACCGCCCGTCACAAGGTTTTGGCGTATTTGACAAGGCATCGAACTTCGTCGGCGCGGGAAATTTCCCGTGGACTGAAAATGTCGGCGGCGACGGTGCGGCATCACCTGCGCGTCCTCGTTTCGGACGGGAGGCTTGAGTCGGCTTCCGTACGCGCGCGCGCCGCCCGCGGCAGACCGGAGAAGGTGTATTCCATTCCGCGCGCGGCGCTGGGCGATAACCTGTCCGCGTTGAGCGAAGCGCTTTTGGCTGAGGCAGGCAGAACCGTCCGCGTGGAAGCGTTGGCGAAGCGTCTGGCGGGCGAATCCGATTTCAAGGGTCAGCCTGTTGCGAAGCGGTTGAATCTCCTCGTCGAAAAATTGAATCAAATGAAATATCACGCGCGCTGGGAGGCGGGCGCGGGAGGTCCGCGCGTGATCTTCGGGCATTGTCCGTATGCGGCGATCGTCGCGAAGCGGCCCGAGTTGTGCCGAATGGACGCGGCGTTGTTGGAGGAATTGATGGGGGCGTCGGCGGAGCCGTTGGCGACGATCAGGGAGGGCGGTTCGAGCTGTGTGTTCGCGGTGGGAGGATAAGTATTGTTGCATCCGCAGTTCAACTGCGGGCGAACGGCTAACTGTCAAACCCCAAGCCGACCCAATCCATAAGTTTAAGCCAGAGGTTTTCTTTTCCCTGATTTTTATCTGCCTGCGCCAGCGACCAGCGCGAGAGATTGATGCCGATGGAGCGAAACGGTTCGGGAGGAAACGGAATTGGTTTCGTGCGGACCATTTCAAGCCCGGTGCGTTCCGTTTTTTTCCCGTCGAGGATGTCGAGCATGACGCGCGCGCCGAAGCGCGTTGCGCCGACGCCCAAGCCGGTGTAGCCCACTGTGTACGCGGACTTGCCGTGATGCGCGGTTCCCCAAAACGGGCTGAAGCGCGAGCAGGTGTCTATCGCTCCGCCCCACGCGTGGGTGAAGCGGATTCCCTCCAGTTGAGGAAATGCCTGAAAGAAGTGTTCAGCCAAAAGGGCGAATGATTCGGGTCTGTTTTCGAGGTGAGTCCCGAATCCGTTATTCCAATGGTAGACCGCGTCGTATCCGCCCCAAAGGATTCGATTGTCAACCGTCGTGCGAAAGTAGTGGAAGAGGTTGTTGCCGTCGCTGAGCCCTTCGCGTCCATGCCAGCCGATGGAGTCGCGCTGCGACTCGGTGAGGGGCTCGGTCATCAACGCGTAATCGTAAACGGGGACAACGTAGCGCTTGATCTGTTTGAGGAGCGGCGGGAAGGCGTTGGTGGCAAGCGCGATTTTGTTGGCGCGGACCTGTCCGTGAGGGGTTTGCGCGATAACGTGATTTTTCTCCTCGGTGAGTTTTTTGGCAGGCGTGTTTTCGAATAAACGCACGCCGAGATCGAGACAAACTTTTCGAAGCCCCCACGTCAGCTGCGCGGGGTTGACGATGGACGAATCGAATCGTTTGATGCCGCCGAGAAAGAGCGGCGAATGTACAACGCGTTGAATTTGGTCGCGGTCGAGAAATTGAAAATCAATGCCGTAGGGTTTTGCCAGTTCGATGATTTCGTGGAACGTATCGAGCAGGTACGGCTCTGTGGCGAGGTCAATCTCGCCCGACCGTAAATAATCGCATTCGATGTTGTAACGCGCGAGCGTGTCTTCGATGCCGGCGAGGTTGTTCACGCCGAGCGCGTGAAGCGTTTTGATCTCGCGGGGCCAACGCGCCTGCCCGTTCAGGAATCCGTGCGTGATGGACGCGTCCATGAAGCCGCCGTTGCGTCCGCTGGCGCCGATGGCGGCTTCGCCCGCTTCGAGGAGGACAATGTCGCGCCCGGGGTTTTCTTCCTTCGCGAGCAGGGCTGTCCACAGACCTGTAAAACCTGCGCCGATGATGAGCAGGTCAGTGGAAGTATTGTGAGTAAGAGGAGGTTCGGGGTTGGGTTTGGCTGGGTCGTCAAGCCAGAAAGGGATGTGACGTACATCCGCAATGGATTTCAAGGATTCGGGCCTTGCGCGGTTGGAGTAGATCATGCTCTCATGGTTGTTTTATACCTCAGGGGTAGATTGGCTTGCTACTTTCGATTATACCTTGCGTAAATTGATGTGAGTAAAAAAAGACCTTTGCATCGCACTCGCCGTTTAAGGCTCGCGGCGCAAAGAGCGAAATTTGATAAGGAGTTCATATGATGACAACACAAAAGAAAGTCCTGCGTCGTTCGCGGAGCAACCGAATGCTGGCAGGAGTGTGCGGCGGGCTGGCGGAATTCTTTGGGATCAGTTCGTTCTGGTTCCGGTTGGGGATGCTGATCGCCTTTATCCCCGGCGGTGTGCCCGGCGTTCTGCTTTACCTGTTGCTCTGGATAATGATTCCGAGTGAGTGAACTTTTGACCGTGGACCGTTGACAATGGACGATGGTCTACGGTCTACCGTTCATGGTCGAGCATCAACGGGAAAATTGTTGTCTGGGGAAAATTCTTTCTGCACCACCTCGATATTCGCCGCGTTCAGAAAGTTCGCGGCATTTTCGTCTGTGCGATAAGCAACACTGTAGACGATGCGCGAAACCCCTGCGTTGATGAGCGCTTTCGTGCAGTTGATGCACGGAAGGTGGGTCACATAGCACGTTGCGCCTTTGGTCGAAACTCCATGCAGCGCGGCTTGGATGATGGCATTCGTCTCCGCGTGAATCGTGCGGACGCAATGCCCGTCCACCATGAGGTGACCGATCTCATCGCAGTGTCCCTGTCCCTTGGGTGAACCGTTGAACCCGGTGGTAAGGATGCGTTTGTCGGTGACGAGTACACAGCCGACGAAGGCGCGGTCGCAGGTGCTGCGCTCTGAAACAGCGAAGGCGATCTTCATGAAGTACGAGTCCCAATCTGGGCGCATGTAGTTTCTCTGCAATTAAGGGACAGTCAACTTCAATGTGACTGTCCCTTTTATTTTATTCCACGGTTACGCTTTTCGCCAGATTTCTTGGTTGATCTACATCGAGTCCGCGTAGGGCGGCGATGTGATATGCCAGCAGTTGGAGGGGAATTACTGTCACGACGGGGGAGAGCATCCACGGCGATTCAGGCACCCACAGGGTGTGATCCGCCATTCCGTGAATCAATTCGTCGCCGTCGGAGGCGATCGCTATGACCATCCCACCGCGCGCTTTCGCTTGTTGAATCTGCGAGATCATTTTTTCGTGCCACGGGTCTTTTGGCGCCAGACATAACACCGGCATATGCTCGTCGATCAACGCGATGGGACCGTGCTTCATCTCGCCCGCCGGGTAACCCTCGGCGTGGATGTAGGAAATCTCCTTCAATTTCAACGCGCCTTCGTAGGCGATGGGCATATTGATACCGCGACCGAGGTACAAACAATCGCGGATATCTTTCAGTGTATGCGCAACTTTTTCCACTTCGATTTCGCGTTCGAGCGTGCGACCAACAAGGTCAGGCACAAGTCTCAAATCCGCGACAAGTTCTTTCCGTTGCTTTTCGTTGATCGCGCCGCGCAAATCCGCAAGCAGGATCGCCAGCATGTACTGGTCAACGAGCGGGGCGGTGAACGCTTTGGTCGAAGCGACGCCGATCTCGGGTCCCGTTTGCATCGAGATGAAACCATCCGAGACACGCATCGCTTGCGAGCCGATGGCATTCACGATGCTCCAAATGACCGCGCCTTTGCGGCGACCTTCTTCCATCGCGGCGAGCGTATCTGCCGTTTCACCTGATTGTGAAATGGCAAGCACGACGGTTTTATCATTCAAGATCGGGTCGCTGTATCGAAACTCTGAAGCGATGACCACTTCCACAGGAACGCGCGCGATTTTTTCAATGAGGTATTTGCCGACCATGCCGGCGTACGCGGCAGTTCCGCATGCTGTGATGTAGATCTTTTCGATCTTCATCGCGAGTTCTTCTGTCAACTTCAGATCGGGCAAACGGATTTTTCCGTTGGCAAAATCCACGCGGCCCGCAAGGGTGTCGGTGAGTGCGCGCACCTGCTCGTGAATTTCCTTTTGCATAAAGTGGCGGTATTCGCCCTTCTCAGCCGCTACAGGATCCCATGCGACGTTGTGGGTTTGCGGTTTCACCTTTGCGCCGTCGAGGGTTTCAATGGTGACCGTATCCCGCGTCACAACCGCCATTTGCCGCGATTCCAAAAAAATCACGTTGCGGGTGTGATCCATGATGGCGGGCGTATCGCTGGCGACAAAATTTTCACCCTCGCCCAAGCCGATCACCACGCCGCCTGCGTTACCAATACGCGCGGTTACGATCTTATCGGGCTCATCAGCAGACATCAACACCACCACATTCGCGCCGCGAATTTGGTTGAACGTTTTGCGTGCGGCTTCGACCAAACCAACTCCTGTGGCGAGGTAATGCTCCACAAGATGCACGATGGTTTCCGTGTCGGTCTCCGATTGAAATTCCACACCTTCGGCGGTCAGTTCATCCTTGAGCTCAAGGAAATTTTCGACGATGCCGTTCTGCACGACGACGACCCGCTTCGTCTGCCCGAGATGCGGATGCGCGTTTCGCGCGTTCGGCGCGCCGTGTGTCGCCCAGCGCGTATGACCCACACCCGGCGCGCCGGCGATGGGGGATTTTTCGACGAGATCGATCAACTGGGATAACTTGCCCGCGTCTTTCCGCACTTCGAGCTGGTCGCCGTTCAGGACGGCGACTCCGGCTGAGTCGTAGCCGCGGTATTCGAGCCGTTTCAAGCCGTTGAGGATGATCGGCGTCGCGTCACGCGAACCGATATATCCGACGATTCCACACATGGGGAGTCCTCCGAAATTAAGAGACTAGAGAATTAAAGATTAGAGACTTGGTCAGTCTCTGGTCTCCAGTCTCGTGATGTTGTGCCATTGCCCGTGCTTCTGCCTGCCTGATTGCTCACGCAGTGTTCTTCACGGGTTTTGTTTTCGGAGGGAAAGAGAGAATGGGTGATGGCACACCCAAAGGGCTTCCGCTGAACTTTCGATTTTTTTGACCTCACTCCGACCCTCACCTGCAGGAGAGGGAGATCAATTAGCTCCATCTCGCGATGGAGAACCCTTGTCCTCGTCAACCCCGCGATGCGGGGTTCATGCGCTGTCTTTCCCGAATTGATTGTTCGTGAGCCTCCTTTCAAAATAGGTCAGCCGTACTACCACCTTCCTCCTCTTGTTTCATGCTCCCGAAGAGCATCGGGACGATGTGAGGGGCGTTCGCTGCCCCGAAGCATCTCATCAGACACGACAGGCAGAGACCCTTCGTCGCAAACAGCGCTCCTCAGGGTGACACGGGCACGCGGGATTATATCGCAAAACAACCCGCCGAATGATTTCCATTCGGCGGGTTGTTTTTACTTTTATCGTCGGCGTTTTGCTAGCAGTCGAAACATCCGGTGGGCGTCGGCGTCACAGACGGGGTGATCGTCGGCTGGGTCGGCGTCGGCGTGCGTGTCGGCGTTCTCGTCGGCGTGCGCGTGGCGGTCACGGTCGGTGTGAAGGTGATGGTCGGCGTGCGCGTGATGGTCGGCGTGCGAGTGATCGTCGGTGAAGCCGTCGGTGTGCGTGTGATCGTCGGTGTGCGCGTCGGTGTTCGAGTCGGTGTTATTGTGCGTGTCGGTGTGCGCGTCGGTGTCAACGTAATGGTCGGCGTGCGCGTGATGGTCGGTGTCAGCGTAATGGTCGGCGTGCGCGTGATGGTCGGTGTGCGTGTTGGCGTGCGCGTAACTGTCGGTGTGCGCGTGATGGTTGGCGTTCGCGTGATGGTCGCTGTGCCAGTGGCGGTCCGCGTGGGTGTAACAGTCGGAGTCGCTTGGGCATTGACGACGATCGTACAGCCGTTGGCAAGATCAACCGTCAAACCAAAGGAATTGGCTGGAACGACACCGGGCCACGAAGCATCTGGATTCAGGAAGATGAAGGTGAACTGATCGGTTTCACCTGCATTCAGGTCATCGCTTCCGCCGAGACCGCCGGGGTTCGTCCATGTGGTCGTGGAATTGGGGTCGTCTGTGCTGTCCAGAAACGTGCCGTCAAAAGCGAAGCGGTCATACGATTGCCCGGGATTGGCGGCGTCGTATGCCAGCCAGGTAAGCACCCAACTTTCGATGGCGGTATTCGAGGTGCTGCTGTTGGTAATAGTGATCCTAAGCCGAGGCTGACCGCCGCCGGTCGTTGATTGGGTGAAATTGCCGGCAGTGAATTGGGTACAATTTGGTGTCGGGGTGAACGTGACTGTCGGTGTCCGAGTGGCTGTGGATGTGGCTGTAAACGTTTGAGTCGGTGTGGGTGTTTCTGTCACAGTTGGCGTCACCGTCACTGTGGGAGTATCCGATGGGATGGGTGTGTTGGTGGCAACGGTGGGAATATTCAATGCCAACGGTGTGTTGATGGCTCGCGTAGCGCGGAAATTTTCCACGATCCCTTCGCGGTACGAAGCCAGGTGGATCATGTCCGGCTCGATGCCGAAGGCGGGGAGAACGATGAAGGTAAAGTTGTAATCCGCGGCAACGACCACGCGTTGACCCGGTGAACCCGGGTGCTCATTCGTTACACCTCCGAGCAGACAACTTGCGTATATCGGCTCGGTATTCACCGGCGGTGTAAAGACGCGCCCGTCCTCCGCGGAGCAGACGGTGACGTTGAAATATCGTTCGTCGGCGGTGGTGACTGACCCATCATCGCGAGTGTTTCTGAGGAAGAAGCCGATCACGATGTTTTCGGTTTCATCTTTGATCGAAGGAATACGCGCGTCGTCCACCTCATCGTCCGTTGCGCAATCTGCCCCGAAGAGCGATAGACAATAGGCATTGTCGTAATTCCCGGTGGTGGCATAACGGATGCCGAAGCGCGTCGAATTTTCGATGATGATCCACGCGAAGAGCAGGCGCGAAACCTCGATGATGCCGATCAGAACCAGCAGCAACACCGGAAGCACCAGCGCGAATTCCACGATGGCTTGCGCCTTCGGCTTGGGTTTCAGACCGTTGGTTTTATATCGAAATATGTTCATAAGCGCTTCCGTTTATTTTACCAGTAACTCTCGAATCGGTTACGGTGAAACCGGGAGATGTTATTTTGCGATCCTTGTGAAGATGTTGTCCGCGATGCTTTCAAAGATGTCGTCAAGGTTGGCGGTGGTGGGCGCGTAACTGTAGAAACCGTGGTTCGCTGTATAACCAGCGCCATCGCCTGCAACCTCTGCAATGTACTCGAGCAACACTTCGGCTGAGTCAGGGTCGCCTTTCGGGGCATTTTGGATCAGGTTTCCTAAACCGATCGTGAAGATCGTAACTCCCTGACCGTCAACCGGGTCAGCAACGAAGTCTCCCATATCGCGCGCGTAATCGTCCGCATCATACTCGGCATCGCCATTACTGTGCCTTGTGGAATTATCTGCATCGCGGCAGAACGGATTTGTGGGGGAGTTCCATGTAGTGGTGGGGCAGTATCCGTAAAGGAAGGAGGGAGTATCGGCGTCCGTGGCGTTGGCGGGACCACCGGCAAGCATGATGATCACCCAGAACGCATCAGAACGGACGGGGTCGCGTGTAAACTCGGTGGCGGCTCGATACAACGCCCCGCCGATGTTGGACGAGTTGCAGGAGGACGGATCATTCACCTCGTCGCCGGTGCCTGCAATGAGGTCGGCACCGTTACGATAAAGTGGACAATCCAAACCGATAAAGTTCCCACCGGCATCGTAGTTCAAGCACGGTCCTGCCGCCGGGCTGGCTGGGGACCCCCAGTTACAAGCGGAAGGTTCGAACACTTTCAAACTATTGATAGCGGCTTCGACGTCCGCGTAGGTATCTGAAAGTTCGAGAACAGTGACATGGTCGCGTGTCCCGCCTGCATCTTGTCCTGTGACTGCTACGATCGAAACGCGGTCGTACGGAAAGAACATGGTGTTGATGAATTCGAGCGCCACATCCTTGACATCGGCAAGTGGTTGGCAGGGATCAGAAACAGAATAATTGCAAACAGACGGATCGTCCAAAGCGCTATCCGGACTGTTCGGGTTGCCGCCTGTTTCGTAGGACATGGAGGCTGAGGTGTCGATCACAAGCACAAGGTCGATCGAGGCGGCTTCACCGACGGAGTCCGCTTCGATGTTCATCCCGTCAAAGCCGATCACCCTTAGGAATCCGAAATCCACCCAGCGTTCAGCATACACTCGCACGAGTTTACGGAGCGGGTCGGTGCAAAGGTCTGCATCGTGCTCTGTGCCATCCACTGCGGAGGGATCGTCTTTGCAGCGGTAAATGATGATGTTGTCCGCTTCCGATTCATTGAGGATCAGGAAGTTCTGTGCGGCGGTGGCGAGGTCCGCACCCTGGAAGCCCGCGCGGAACTGTTGGGCAGAGGCGATCGCGGCTGCATCGATGCCGCGCTTCAATTTACCGTATTCGATCAGCAAAACGCCGCCATCGGTCATCATGCCTACAAAAGCAACAAGCCCTACCATGGCGAGGGCTATGATTAAGATCGCTTGACCGCGATCGGCTGAACGGAGTTTCTTAAAAGGTAATTTCATGGTCCACTCTCAATGGGTTCTGCGGCAGAAATTGGCATCATGGTGTATGCTGTTAATACGAAGGGGTCCGGTACGAATGGTGTGAGCCACGGCAGTTTCATCACTTGGTTGTAGTTGTAATGAACCTCCACAACCAAAATGCCTGCATTTGGTGAGCCGCTGGCAAATCGACTCTCGATCTCTGAGGCGGTGAACATTGTGGTGGCATTGCCGTACATTTGATAGGGACCGGCAGTGGGGTAACTCACAACTCCGGTGCTCGATTTTGCATATACTGTAACGATAACGTCGTCGGCAGCGGGATCTAGCTCGATACGCCGTCCAACGTATGATGGATTCACAACCAAGGGATCAAGGCTTGCGCGCGCCATCGCGGCGGTGTTGGTATAGAAATCGATGTTATCCGACCCGTCCGAGTTGAAGGGATCGCCGTTGCTGTAAAACCGAGCGGATTCGCGCGTGGCATCGAGCAAAGAAAGATAGTAATTCAACGCAAAGCCAAACTCCACTACTCCCGATAACAAGAGAAAGAGTACGGGTAAGGCAATGGCGAATTCCGCTAAACTCTGCGCTTTTGTTTTACGCGGCATAGCAGCGAATATTCGGCTCTTATGGTCTGAAAGCGGATTTTGAAACAAACTTTTCATATTTCCTGCAAGGTCAATCGCTGAACCATTATACTACTCTATAAGGTGTGAGATCTACCGTGTAAGTTACCTGTAACGATTACATCTTTGTTAGTAATAATGGCGATTTTAGGTGGATTCTGAGTCTCCGACGCCGTTCATCTGTAAGTATAATTCCGGGGTTGTATAGTCCAATGCGACATTCGTACTAAAGTAACCCAACGGTTGTGGAAACAGGTTAACTGCCGAGAAATAACATATAAAATGCGCCGGCTATCAGGTACGGACCGTACGGAATGAAGATCATCAACGACTGGCTGGAATATCTGCGCTGGATGAGCGTTGTAATAATGAGTATGAAACTGACCATGCCGCCGAGTAGAACACCGTACGTTAAGCCGAAAAGGATGTGTTCCGAACCGAGCATCAACCCGATCACCCCGGCGAGGTACACATCGCCGCCGCCGAACGCTTCCTCTTCATCGTCTGATTGACCTGCCGCCTGCATCCTGCGGGTGCGATAGCGCGCCACAAGCGTTCCAAGTTGATACACTAAAAACATTAGGCCGAAACCGATCAAGCCGCCGAGCAATGATGTTCCCACCGCAATGCCGAGTGGTAATTGCTTGGCTTGCGAGTACACATACATACCAACGACCAAACCGAGCGCCGCGCCAAACACGCTCGTCGGGAATAGGATCAAACGGTGCTCGATGTCGATCACGGTGATCACCGCGAAATAGGTGAGGACGATCAGGCTGAGGGGCAGACCAAGCGCTTGAGGCGGTTTCAGCCAGAAATAGGCGAAGGATGCGGTCATCAGGATTTGGACGATCCACGTCCGCAGGCTCCGCACGATTCCGCACGAGCGGCAGGCGCGTAAGGTGAGGTAATCCAGCCATGAAGGGTCGTTACCACAATTACGACAAACGGGCTCACTGAAGCGACGCGTGCGCGGCAGAACATCAGACGCGTAATTGACGAAGAGTCCGCTGAACCAGCCAAGCACGAGCGGAAAGACGAGTGAAAGATCCATGCACCAAATTATAGTCGAATAAAATTATTGAACTTGCGCAACACGGGCATGTAAGTCAACTGTAATGTGCTTGCCTCAGGATGCAATCTGTCTTACAATCCCGGCGAATTTTCAGGAGAACCCAATGGAAAAATTTGTCATCGAAGGCGGCGTTCCGCTCAAGGGCGAAGTGACTCCCGCCGGGAACAAGAACGCCGCCCTGCCTTTGCTCGCCGCATGTTTGCTTGCCGATGAGCCGGTGATCTTGCGTAACGTTCCGCAAATACAGGACGTGCAGGTGATGCGAAAGTTAATCGAAAGTGCAGGCGCGCTAGTGGAAGAATTGGATGCCGCATCATGGCGCATCCGTGCGCGGGACTTGCAGCCGACTCATCTCGACCCCGATCTTTGCCGCAGCATCCGCGCCTCCATTTTAGTTGCTGGTCCGTTGGCGGCGCGCGTGGGCGAGTTCAAATTACCCCCGCCGGGCGGGGACGTGATCGGCCGCCGTCGACTCGACACACATATCCTTTCGCTGCGCGCCCTCGGCGTGGATGTGAAGTACGAGCGCGGGTTTTCTTTCCAGTCGGATGGTTTGCGCGGCGCGCCCATCCTCATGGACGAAGCCAGCGTAACTGCAACCGAAAATGCCATCATGGCGGCGGTAACCGCAAAAGGAGATACGGTCATCCACAATGCCGCCTCCGAACCGCATGTGCAGGAACTTTGTAATTTTCTGAATGTGCTCGGCGCGCGCATCGAAGAGATCGGCTCGAATACGCTGCATATTCACGGCGTGCCAAAACTTCGCGGCGGCGAGTTCACGATCGGACCGGATTACCTCGAAGTGATCAGTTTCGTCGGTGCGGCGGCTGTGACCCATGGTAGTGTCCGTGTGAAAAAAGCCGGCGCGGCAGATTTAAAAATGATCGCTCACGTTTTCGAACGCATGGGAGTCCGCTGGCAGGTGGAGGGAGACGATCTCGTGGTGCCGGAGAATCAGGAATTAAAAATAATACCTGATTTAGACGGGGCGATCCCCGAAATTAAGACCAACGTCTGGCCCGCTTTCCCGACGGATTTGATCAGCATCGCGATCACAGTTGCCACTCAGGCTACCGGCTCGATCATGTTCCACGATTGGATGTTCTCCGGGAGGATGTATTTCACAGATAAACTCGTGGGCATGGGAGCGAAGATCATCCTGTGCGACCCGTATCGCTGTCTCATTCAGGGACCAAACCAACTCTACGGCGAGAATCTCGAAAGCCCCGATATCCGCGCGGGGATGGCGATGCTGATTGCCGCGCTCGCCGCGAAGGGACAATCAACGATCCGCAACATCAGTCAGATCGAGCGCGGGTACGAGAATGTGGACGGCAAACTTCGCGCGCTCGGGGCGAAGATCGAGCGTGTGGTGGATTGATTTTCACAAACTTGCGGAGTTATTCCGGCTTTCCAATTTTGGTCGAGGGACTTGATTGAATTGAAACTCAAACAATTTTCTGATGCTGATACAACGGCGAACGGTAAAGAAAACAGGTTGTAAAGCGTCTTGATGGCAGATGGACGATAATGCGAGGAATTTAGATAAACAATGTCTTCAACGAATGGTAATGCGAAACACGTAAAAGTATTGATTCTCGGATCGGGACCCACCGGGTACTCCGCCGCGTTGTATGCCGCGCGGGCAGAACTTCAACCGGTGGTGTTGACCGGCATGCAGTTGGGCGGTCAAGCCGCGCTGACGTACACCATCGAAAATTACCCCGGCTTTCCGGACGGAGTTGGCGGAGCGCAGTTGGGTGAGTTATTCCAGAAACAAGCGGAGCATTTTGGTGCGGTGACCGAGTTTGCCTCAGCCAATTCTGTGGATTTGTCAAAACGCCCGTTCAAAGTCGAATCGGATAATGGCGATTACCTCGCTGATGTATTGATCGTTGGCACGGGCGCAAGCCCGAACCACCTCGAAATCCCCGGCGAAGTGGAATTGACCGGGCGCGGCGTATCGTATTGCGCCACCTGCGACGGCTGGTTCTTCAAGGATAAGAAAGTGGTCATCGTCGGCGGCGGAGACAGCGCGCTTGAGGAAGGTCTGTTCATCACGCGCTATGCCTCGTCGGTGACAATCATCCACCGACGCGAGGAGTTTCGGGCAAGTACGATTTTGCAAAAGCGTGCGCAGGAGCATCCCAAGATTGATTTCATTTTGAACACAGTTGTGACCGAAGTGATCGGTTCGGGTAAACTAGAGGCGTTGCGACTTAAGAATGTGAAGACCGGCGATGAGACCATTTATGAAACGGACGGCTTGTTCATTTTCATCGGTCACACCCCGAACACCGGGATGTTCAAAGGGCAACTGGAGATGAGCGACCTCGGATACATCAAGGTCAATGACAAAATGGAGACGAATGTGCCGGGAGTCTTTGCCGCAGGGGAGGCGGCGGATCCGCACTTCAGGCAGGTGGTCACATCCGCCGGGATGGGCGCGGCGGCGGCGATTCAAGCGACGCGATTCCTCGAAGCGGCTGAATCAGAATCAAGTTGAAAAAGAAGCGAGCAGGACTTCCGCAGTTTTGGAAGTCCTGCTTTTTTGACCGAATTCATCGGCATTTGTATTCATTATTCAAGCTTTTTCGGATAAAATTGCTTTGAGAAAAATATTTGGAGGATCAATGAATAAAGTCTCGATCATCGGGGCGGGAATGACTGGCTCGACCACCGCGCATTGGCTGGCGGAACGGGAGTTTGCCGACGTGGTGTTGATTGACGTAGTGGAGGGGATGCCGCAGGGCAAAGGGTTGGACATGCTGGAGGCGATGCCGATCATCGGCAAGGATGTTTCCATCGTTGGATCGAACGATTACGCTGCAACGAAAAATTCCGATGTGGTCATCATCACCGCGGGAATCGCGCGCAAGCCCGGCATGAGCCGCGATGATCTGTTGAAGACCAATTCGGAGATCGTAGGCAATGCTGCGGTCGAAGCGCTTAAACATTCGCCGGATGCGATCTTTATTATTTTGACCAACCCTCTCGATACAATGGCATATCTCACCATGAAGAAGACAGGCTTGCCGCGCGAACGCGTCATTGGGCAGGCGGGGGTTTTGGATTCTGCGCGAATGCGAGCGTTCGTGGCGATGGAGACTGGCGTGAGTGTGGAAAACATCGACTGCTATGTGTTGGGCGGTCACGGAGACGAGATGGTGCCGCTCACGCGTCACTCGAACATTGCCGGTGTGCCGCTCAAAGAGTACCTGCCGGCAGCCAAGTTGAACGCCATCGTCGAACGGACGCGCAAAGGCGGCGGCGAGATCGTCAACCTGCTGAAGACCGGGTCCGCGTTCTACGCGCCGTCCGCCGCGTGCGCACAGATGGCGGAGGCGATCCTCAAAGATAAGCATTTGATCGTCCCTGCGGCGGCGTACATGAACGGCGAATACGGTTTACAGGATATGTATTTCGGCGTGCCGGTCCAATTGGGTCGCGGCGGGCTGGAACGAATTATCGAGTATTCTCTGAATGCCGAGGAAAAGGCGATGCTCGAGAAATCCGCGGCGGCAGTGAAAGAGACACACGAGGCGCTGAAAAAATTGGTGAAACTTTAGTGTCATTGCAAAGAGGACTTCTATCCGGCGCGGCGATCTCGATGAATACAGAGACTGCCTCGCCGCCGAAAAATAAAAACGCGGCTCACAATGACGCCGAGTTCCGGAGGAACAATGATCCTGCATGATAAGATCGAAGCGCAATTACCTGCCTGGCGTGATCGCGCCCGCGCTCTGGCGAAGGAACACGCCGACATAGTGGTGGATACCGTGACCATCGGAGAGGTCGTCGGCGGAATGCGCGATACCAAGTCGCTGTGGACGGATATTTCATCGGTAGATCCCAGCGAAGGGATTCGCCTGCGCGGCTTGACCGTGACTGAAACGTTAAAGGCGTTGCCCAAAGCGCGCGGCAACAAGATACCGATGGTGGGCGGTTTGTATTACCTGCTCATGGTCGGCGAAGTCCCGACAAAAGAACAAGCGGCTGAAGTGGAGGCTGAATGGGCGAAACGCGCCGAACTGCCAGACCACGTTTTAAAAGTGATCCGCGCGATGCCCAAAGATACGCACCCGATGACCCTCCTCTCGCAAGCGGTGCTAGCCCTGCAGACCGGCTCAGTGTTCGCAAAAAAATATCACGAGATGAAAAAGGATCAATATTGGATCGCCGCGCTCGAAGACAGTCTCAACCTCACCGCGCGGCTTCCGTTGATCGCCGCCTATATTTACCGTTTGAAATATTTCGGTGAGACGAAGAAACCAAAATACAACCCCAAATTGGACTACGGCGCGAACTTTGCGCGCATGATGAAAGTGGACGATAAAAAAGGATACGCCGAACTCATGCGTCTGTACTTCATCATCCATTCGGACCATGAATCGGGCAACGCCTCGGCTCATGCCATGCATTTGGCTGGCTCCACGCTCTCCGACGCTTTCTACGCCTTTTCCGCCTGCCTGAACGCGCTGGCCGGTCCGCTGCACGGACTGGCGAATCAGGAGAGCCTCGGCTGGTTATTGGATGTCCGCAAGAAGTTCAACGGACTCCCCTCGCGCGATGAGCTATATAAATTCGCTTGGGATTTTCTAAATTCGGGGCATGTCATTCCGGGCTACGGACACGGCGTTTTGCGTGTGATCGATCCCCGCTTCATCGCCCAGTTGGAATTCGCCAAAGCGCGTTTCCCCGATTTTGATTTACTTAAACTCGCCGAAATGGTATTGGATGTTGTGCCGATCGTTCTCAAAGAACAAGGCAAAGCCAAAAGCCCCGCGCCTAACGTGGACGCGATCTCCGGCACCCTGCAGTATTATTACGGCGTGCGCGAATTCGAGTTCTACACCGTGCTTTTTGGTGTAGGGCGCGCGCTCGGCGTCACCGCAAACTATGTGTGGGCGCGTGCGATGGGTCAACCCATTGAGCGGCCGAAGTCACTCACAACCCGGATGCTCGAGGAACTTGTTGCAAAACAAGCACAGCCGCAATCTGCCTAATGTACTCTGAATCAAAAGCGACGCAACCTGGGCGTCGCTTTTTGATTCGGTGTTATTTCCCATGTCTATTCGCGGGACCAAACTTCTCCAACTTCACCACTCGCGCTTTGTCTCTGATCTGCCAGGGGACGATTTGCCTGGCGTGCTCCTTGTTGTCCGTTTCAATGATCGCCCAACCGCAATGCGCGCCATCGTGGCAGCCCCATTCGAAATGATGTAAATATCCCGCCGCGTGGATCTCCTTGATGATCGCGTCGCAGTCATTGGCTTCGTGTGGTGATTCAACGAGATAACGGTCCATGGTAAATCTCCTTCAGGCAAAATCCAGATTGAATGAAATTATATACCCTTCACCGATTTGTTTTCAAGAGGCGGGTGAACTCACTTCCAGCGCGTTGATCAAAAATGCGTATTCGAAGGCAACTTCCTTCATGAAGTCATAGCGGCCCGATGAACCTGCATGACCGGCGTGGAAGTTGGTTTTGAGCAACAGTAGATTGTCGTCGGTTTTCAGCTCGCGCAGTTTTGCCGCGAATTTGGCCGGCTCCCAATACGCCACGCGTGGATCGTTGAACCCTCCCGTCAACAAAATGTTCGGGTATGCGCCTTTGTGCAAGTTATCGTAGGGTGAATAGGACATCATGTATTCGTATTGTTCCTTGTTCGCTGGGTTGCCCCACTCGTTGTATTCAAGCGTGGTCAACGGGATGGTGGGATCGCTGATGGAATTAACCGCATCCACGAACGGAACTTTGGCGATCACTGCCCGGAACAGGTCGGGCCGCATCGTCATGCAGGCGGTCACGAGCAGTCCGCCTGCAGAGACGCCGTAAATTGCTATTTTCTCTTTTGAGGTGAAGCCCACCTTGATCAAATGCTCGGCGCAGGCGATGAAATCGGTGAATGAATTCTTCTTGTTCAACACCCTTCCGTTTTCATACCACTCACGGCCTAAGTCTGAGCCGCCGCGGACGTGACCGATGGCGTACACGAATCCCCTGTCCAGAAGGCTGACGCGGTTGGGAGAAAACTCCGCGTCGAGGTTCGAGCCGTACGCGCCGTATCCATGCAGGAGCGCCGGGTTTTTTCCATCCATCTTGATGTTTTTTTTATATGCGACCGAAATCGGGACCCGCGTTCCGTCCGATGCCGTCGCAAAGATTCGATCGGTGACGAAATCCTCTTTGTGGTAACCGGCGATCAAATCCTGCTTGCGTACTTCCCATTCGCCGGTATCCATGTGGTAATCAACGACCGTGTGCGGCGTGACGAGCGACGAATATTTGAAGCGCAAGATGTTCGTTTCAAACACGGAATTGTCTTCCAATTCGATAAAGTAGGCAGGCTCAGGGAATTGCACGTAGCGCGCGTTGTTCAGGTCATCGGGCGCGCTGATGCGAAGTTGTTGCAAGCCGTTCCTTCGCTCGCGGATGACGACGTGATTCTTGAACGTGGAGATTCCCTCCACCAGCACATCCTCGCGGTGTGGAAGGACCTCTGTCCAATTTTCCCTGCCGGGATGTTCCACCATGGCGGTGCTGATTTTGAAATTCTTCGCGCCGTCGTTGTTGGCGATGAAGAATGTGCCTCGATGGTGCGCGGCAAAATATTCCAATCCTTCGATGCGCGGTTGGACAACCCGCAATTCGCTTTCGGGATGATCGGCATCGAGAAATCTCATTTCACGCGTCGTTGTGCTGTAGTGATAGGTCATGATGAATTTTTCGTCGCGTGTTTTATGCAGCCACAAGAAATAAGTTTCGGCGGTTTCGTGATAGATCAATGCATCATTGGAATGTTCCGTTCCGATTTTGTGACGAAATAATTTATCCGGGCGAAGCGCTGTGTCGAGCGTGACGAAAAAGATATGTTCGTTGTCGTTCGCCCATTCCACGCCGCCGAGTTCGTACACACTGCCCGATGTGTTGGGTATCGATTCGTCGTAATGTTTCCCGGTGGTCAGATCTCGGATGCGGATCGTGTACACCTCGTTGCCCTCGAAATCGAACGTATATGCAAGTTTGTTTCCGTCCGGACTGACGCTTACCGCACCGACACTGCAGAACGATTTTCCTGCGCCCAGCGCGTTCTGGTCGAGCAGGATTTCCTCGGGATTTTCCAGCGACTCTTTTTTGCGGCAGTAGATGGGATATTGTTTACCCGCTTCGGTGCGACTGTAATACCAATACCCGCCTCGCTTCTCAGGGACGGTTGAATCGGTTTCCTGAATTCGTCCCCTCATTTCGGCGAAGAGCGATTCTTGCAATGGTTTTGTGTGACCCATCACCTCTTCGAGGTAATCCATGTGTGCGGTGAGGAATTTCATCACCTCGGGGTCTTCGCGGTTTCGAAGCCAGAAATAATCGTCCACGCGCGTTTCGCCGTGTTGCGTGATGGTGTGCGGTCGTTTAGGGGCAATAGGGTAGGAAGGCATTGTGTGTGATCTTTGCAGATGCAGGGTATTATGATGTTTCCAACTTGTGGAATTCTACCTGACGCGATAACTCGTCACGTATTTCTTGTGGTACACCGACGTCCACACCGCGTCGCTTTGGTTGCCGCCGAGGCAGACCACGTAGTTGCCAACCTCCCCGAGGTAAAACGAAACGTGGGCGAAGCCGTCGTCCCACAGGAAGGTGATCACACATCCGCGGCGCGGGGTTGACGCGGGGATTCCCCATTTCGTCCATGGATGCACGAGCGCGGAATTGGTGGAGGGTATTTTTGCTTTTTCGATGCACCAGTTGACGAACGATGCGCACCACTCGACTTCGTCGGGCAGGTAATTGTATTTTTGAGCGAGGTCGGTGCTTTTGTGATATTCCACGATGCGCGGGTTGTTCTTCGAGCCGCGAATTTCTTTCACGCCGAATTCCTCGAACGCGATGGGGAGCCAGGGAAACTCTTCGTTAGGCTGGGGCATGGCAATCGTACCCAGCGAGGCGAGCCGTTCCACCGGATACCAACCGGTTTCACCGTAGGCGTTGTTGCAATGCTTCCATTTACCGTCGGCTGAAATATCGTCCACGTAAACTACTTTGTTGAACTTCAATTCTGCCACCGGCGGATGTTCCTCGCCGGGACCCGCGCGCATGGAAATCGAATCGCTCAACGCGCGGTGGAATCCTTTGAGCGGATGATGCTCTGGACCTGCGACCGCTTCGGGGCGTTCCAGCAAGTATCTGGATGAGCACCAGCCGGTCTTGTTCTTATCCGTTTTTATCTTCACCCATTTCCAATCCGGTGTGTTGCTTAAATATGTGACCATCTCGCCGCGAAGAACCTGCCCGTCGATGGAATAGTTTGTACCGGGACCCGAACGGATATTCAACAGGTTCGTGGTGACGATCATTAAAATGTCCGAAGTGCTAACAGGCGGCGGAGGGGGAATCTTCACGAGGTATTTTAACGATGCCCAGCCGCTGAACGCATTGGGTTTGAGGATCTGTGCCCACCCGCCATCCGGTGACACAGCTAGCCCTTCGACCGATTCGCCTCGGTTCAACCAGCCGATTACCGCGTGGTTGAGACCGGGTCCACTGCGGACGTTCAACGTCCCGGTGTTGACGCGGTACATTGTCTCGGCCGGGTTCGGCGGCGCGGCATCGATCAACTCGAGGTAGCCGCGATGACACCATCCCATTTTGTTGTCGCCGGTAGTGACGCGGATCCAGTCGTCTAGTAATTCACCCCCCTGCACGATGTAATTTCGATACAACGCACCGACCGCTGGGAAGTTCGTTCCCGGCCCGGAGCGCAGCCATAATGAAGTTGCAGTGACGCGGTAATTCGGCATGTATGTCCCTAGGCGATGAGCCTGCTTTGCTCGATGTTTTCCATGTGTGCGTAGAGGATCTCTTCGATAATGACAATTTTAGCCGATTTCGTTTCGTTGTAAAATTCTCTCATGTCCCGGCGACGCATCTTTTCCCGTCGAAGTGAAGCAACTCGATTCCGTCTGCCAATCGGGTTGATTCTCCTCGTCCTCGTGATCGGACTGTGCCTTCTCCTTCCGGCGAATCCGCTGGACGTTTCGACGATTCGAATTTCGGACGGGGAGTTACCCACTCCATTACCGACGCGCACCCCGCCACCCCTGCCGACCAAACCAAACATCGGGCGGATCATCTTCACCTGCACACGAGGCGATTTCAATCAACTGTGCTGGGTCAATGCCGACGCATCGGGATATCAACAGATCACCGATGTTGAATCGCACAATTATTACCCGGTCTATTCGCCGAAAGGCGGTTCGATCGTCTACGCGTCGAATCAAAATGGGGGAGCGTTCGACCTTTTCCTGTTCGTCTTCGAAGGATCGCGCCTCATCCGCCTGACGAATTTCATCGGAAACGTGGTCTCACCGAGTTTTTCGCCGGACGGGGAACGCATCCTGTTTGCCAACCGCGCCGGCGAGGGACCCACCTCACTATGGACTGTGGATAACACCGGCGAAAATGCTGACCTGTTGTACGCAGGACCCAACACCATCGTTGCCGCGGATTGGTCGCCGGATGGAGAGACGATCGCATTCGCCATGGCGGTTGACAAGCCCGGTTCGTACGAGATATTCCTCATGGGTGCAGATGCGTCGAATGTTCGCCAGTTAACACGCGGCTTGCTTGGAATCGGTGGTAGCATCGACTGGTCTCCGGATGGAAAATACCTGCTCATCCACGCGGGACCCGAAGGCGACAAGGATATTTTCCGCATCGATATCGAAGCGCAGACAGCCGCGCAACTCACCGATGGAGGTAACAACGCCGCCGCGTCGTACTCCCCCGATGGTCAATGGATCGCTTTCAACTCGTTGCGCAATAACGATCAGGCTGATATATTTATCATGCGCCCGGATGGAACGGGCATCCGGCAGGTGACCTCGAACCCCGAACCGGACTGGCAGCCGCAATGGGAACCGTGAGATCCGCGTTGAGCGTAGCGCCCTTCGACTTCGTATGTCGCGACAAACGTTCCTCACTCCGCTCCGGACGGAACTCTCTTATGGAAAAGTGTGCAGTCGAAGCGTAAAGGTGATTCATGAAACGATTGATCCTGGTTATCATCATCATTTCCCTGCTTGCGGGTTGCACCGCCATGCCCGAGGTGCTGTCGTTTCTGTCGCCCACTCAAACCAGTTCGCCTGCGCCTTCCGCGACTGCCTTCGCATTGCCCGCCACCTTTACGCCCGACCTATTCGTCATCAACACCGCAGCGCCGACGCAAGCCGGTACAACGGCTACTCCGCCCGCGCCGAATACAAAATTTCCGTCTGCAACGCCTTCTGCCCGCCCCACCATCACCTTGGAGCCGCTGGATGTCAATTTATTCACCCCTTCCGCGCAATTATTTGTCTCTGTACAACGCTCAACCAATCAATTGGTATGGGGTTACAACTGCGACGGTGCGCGTTCGATCAAATTCATCACCTCCATCGTCAAGCCGAAGCGTTTGAAATACGTCCTGCTCTTTGTCCGCTTGCAAGATAAGTACAGCGCGCGCCGCACCGAATGGGGAGCAGGTGCGATCATGAACGACAACGATAGAGGCACGTACTTTTATACCCTGTATTTGAATCAGATCGAGGGCTACGAAACGTTCGAGGACGCGTGGCTTCAATATCAATTCGTCGGTTCCACCGTTGGGCTCACTGTGCTTGGGCGTTCGGTTGTCTCGCGCAATGAAGTGTCACTGACGAGTTGCAGGACGGTCAACCAATGAACACGGTAAATCAAAAGCGCAGAGGCTTACGGATGAAAAAATTTTTTTCGGTTGCGCTGTTGGGGGTCTTCCTGAGCGGTTGTTCGGGACTTTCCCCTTTGATCGACCGGCTCGTTTCACCCACACCGATCCCGCCGGATACGCTCACGCCTCGACCCACGGTGACGCTGGTACCCACGCGCGATCTTTTTGCCACACTGACAGCTACGCCCGTCACCTTTACGCCGACGGTGACTCCGCTCGTCCCTGATCAGCGCGACACCGACACACCGACTCCGGAGCCTACGTTTGTCCCGCCCTCCACGTCGCAAGGCTCAGCCATTCTTACGCCTCGAAATAACGGCTTTATCACGATCCTGCTTTCACATTACGTGATCTATTACAACACGGGTCCCTGTTCGCCGCGCACGTTGACGGTCACTGCATTCGTTCAGGATATCGTCCACACCGACCACGTGTTGATCTTCCTGCGCCCGCGTGAAAAATCGGATACGATGTTGTTGGGCGACTGGAGTTCGGCTGAAATGCTCCAAAATGAGAATGGTTCGTTTTATTATGACATCAGCGCGGTCAACATCCGCAAATATTACTGGTTCAAGGAAGCCTGGATCGAATATCAATTGGTGTCGTACGATGAAGACGGCAGTGAAGTGGCGCGCAGTCAGATCTTCGATAGGAATATGTCACTAGTGATGTGCCGGGCGATCGCTCCGTGATGTTTCCTCCACACCTCCTCGCGCTTCTCCGAAGAAATCAAAACCTAAATTTGGTCGCACTGACGGGAGCCGGCGTGTCACAAGAAAGCGGACTCCGCACCTTTCGCGACGCCCAGACTGGTTTGTGGGCGCAATACAAACCCGAAGAGTTAGCCTCGCCTGAAGCTTTTGCCCGCGACCCCAAACTCATCTGGGATTGGTATGCGTGGCGGCGGGAAGCGGTCAAGGGTGTCCGGCCGAACGCTGGGCATTACGCGCTGGTTGAAATCGAAAAGAAGGTTCCGTCGTTTACTCTCATCACACAAAATGTGGACGGCTTGCATCGCATGGCGGGGAGTCAGTCACTACTCGAATTGCACGGCAGCATCCAGCGCGTGCGATGTTCGGAATGTTCCACCTATGCAGAAACGTGGGGTGATGATTCCGAAACAGTTCCGGGTTGTGAAGAATGTGGAGGTCTGCTTCGCCCGGACGTTGTCTGGTTTGGCGAGTCGCTACCGCGCGACCAGCTCGAAAGGGCGGTCGAAGCGGCGCGGGCGTGTGATGTCTATTTTTCGATCGGTACGTCGGGCGTTGTCCAGCCTGCCGCGTCGCTCGCGTATTCTGCCAAAAATAAAGGCGCGGTGCTGGTCGAGATCAACACCGAACCGACACCGTTGACCCCGAAAACGGATTTTTTCTTACACGGAAAATCGGGCGAGATTCTGCCCGCGTTGGTGAAAGCGGTCTGGGAATGTTGAGCTAGGGGGTCCGCAACTCGAAGTTGTCGAATTCGAAAATCGCCTGCTGGCCCGCTTCGAAAATTTGAATGGCGATGGCGCATGTGCCGGAAGCGATGCGATCATCCTCTGCCTCACCCACGATCTGATCGTTGATCATAAACGTGAGATACGACCCTTGTGCGATCACTGTAAGTTTGTTCTTCCCGTCAGGAACGATCGCGTCGGAAGTCTGCCAATCCAACAAATTGGACCATTCGCCATCGTAATTGATGGACACGTGAAATTCATCGTTACTGACCCCAAAATAGTACTGATTGCCATCGGAGTCCTCCCGAAACGAGAGACCGTGATCAGATTGGTCGGTACCGCTGGTTTGTTGCACCTCCACCGATAGGTGAAAATCTGATACCTCAACTTCCTCCGGCGTGATCCACGCAAACACGCCATCCTTCGCGGTGGCGTCCCAAACGAATTTGCCGTCGGCGACTTCGCGTATCGATTTAATGCGATCGCCGTCTCTTGTGCCGGTGGGCCAGCCGTTTGAATTATCGTCGAATGTTTCTATGAGAACCGCTTCCCACGAACTGACCGCTTCGGCGGAAACAGTTTGAATTGCCTGCACTGTGCTTGTCGCGTTCAATGCCTGCTGGGTGGCTGTACGATTCGGGGTCGCCGTCGCTGTTGGAGTTCGGGAAGGGATAGGAGTTCTCGATGCCGTCGCCGTAGGCGACGGAAAGTATTGATTAAAGAGATTCTGCGCATCTGCACGGAAGAGGAACAATCCCGCGGCGACCAGCAAGCCGCATGCCATCGCGGCGGCGCCCAGCATCAACCAGACGAGACCTCGCCCGCTTCCAGTATCCTCATCCATTGGATTTAAGCCCGGCTGTTCGATCAAGTTGTCCTCATTGAATGGTGTAAACCTGTAAATTTAAACCCTTCCAGCCGAATTTCGTTATCCGGTTGTTACTTTATGACCACACCGCTTCGGGCGGGAATGGTGAATCGCAACCGCCCTTCCTGCGCCGACATGTCCGACGGGATGCCAAGGACCGGCTTAGGATGTCTCGCTTCTAACGACACTTCAACCTGCTCCGGCTTCTCTGAAACATTCAATGCCACGATGAACGTTTTCCCTTCGAACGAGCGCGAGTAGGCGTACACGCCGTTTGCCGACCATAATCGTTTCATATTCCCGCGCCTCAGCGCGGGATTCTTCTTCCGCAACGCGATGATTTCCTTGAAATAACCCAACAGCTCTTTATCCCATTTATGCTCATCCCACGGAAAGGACTTTCGGCAACCGGGATCGTGCTCTCCGTCCAACCCGATCTCGTCGCCATAGTAAACGCACGGCGCACCAACGATGGTCATGATGAACAGCCAGGCGAGTTTGAGCGAGTTCTTGTCTCCGCCGGCGAATGAAAGGAAGCGCGGCATATCGTGGCTATCGAGCAGGTTCAATTGCGACCGCGTGATCTCAGGTTTGTACAAGCCCATCATGTGGTCGACGCGATTCGCGAACTCGTGGGCATCGATGGCATGCTGGATGCTCCGAAAATTCGATTGCTGATGCGTCACGCGCAGGTCGAGGTGTTTGGCGGGGAAGAACGCCGCGCAGGCATTCGTGGCGATGTAGTTCATCACCGCGTCGAACTGGTCGCCCTGCAGCCAGCGCTGCGACTCATGCCAGATCTCGCCGACGATGTACGCCTCCGGGTTGACTCTCCGCACGCGGCGTCGGAATTCCTGCCAGAACGCATCATCGTCAATTTCGGCGGGCACATCCAGCCGCCAGCCGTCCGCACCGAATTTGATCCAGAATTCAGCAACATCGAACAGGAACTTGCGCACAGCGGGAGAATTAGTGTTGAATTTTGGCAAGGCGGGCAAATTCCACCACGCGCGATACCCGATGGCGGTGAGACTATCTTCGTGATGCAGAAGTTTCTGTTCGTGCGGGCTGGGGTATGCGCCCCAATGTTTTTTACCCGTCAATCTATCTTCGTCGAAGAAGAACCAATCTTTATACGGCGAACCCGCTCCGTTTTCGAGCACATGATGAAATTGCCAGAAACCGCGCGAGGCGTGATTAAACACCCCGTCCAAAATGACGCGGATGTTTTTCTTGTGCGCCGAGTCCAGCAAAACGCGCAACGCGTCATTGCCGCCGAGTAGCGGATCCACGTTGTAATAGTCGAACGTGTGATAACGATGATTGGACGCCGAAGAAAATATCGGGTTGAGGTATAGAGCCGTGATGCCCAGGTCTTTTAAGTAATCGAGTCGTTCCGCGACGCCGTACAAGTCGCCGCCTTTGAAACCGTGCGGGGTGGGAGGGGTGTCCCATGCTTCGAATCCCATGTCGGGCATGCGCCTGCCGCGCGCGAATCGATCGGGAAAGATTTGATAAAAGATCGCGTCCTGCACCCATTCTGGTGTGGTCATTGATGAACCTCAAGAGTTGTGAATTGAATTTTCCGAATCATAACTTATGAACGGAAAAGCCTGCTGATTCCATTATCAAGTTGTCATTTTGGATAAGGCAGACCCCTTCAATAAGATTGGCGTTTTCGAAAACGCCGTGTTGCTGGAATATAATTCTGGAAATTGCCTGTTGCGTATCGGAAAAGTTTGCGAAGACCATCAATTTCTCGTTTTTGTCCGCGCGGATATATGCAAGTACATGTTCGTTGCCGGTGTGAATGACTTCAAGTTTCCCACCGCTGAATGCAGAATGATCTTTACGTAGCGCGATCAATTTTCGCAAACCTTGATATACACGCCCTTCGATGGAATCCGGGTCGTTTCGCCCGGCATATTTTTTCCAATCTGCCTTGGGGCGATGCACCCAGCGGCTGTCGCGCATGTGGGCAGGGTCATCAAGAAACGAATAATCGTTCAGTGTGCCGATCTCATCACCGAGGTAGATGAGTGGAATCCCACCAAGAGTAAGGATGATTCCGTGAATCAACAAGATGCGACGAATCGCAAGCTCCACTTCCCTTGGACCCTCCTCGTTGATGGCTTTTTCCAAGCCGGCGAGGGAAGCACATGTTCCGCTGATGCGGCAATCACCGGTCTCCGGGTTTTCCTGAAACGGGAGTCCGCGCGCAAAGCTGCCGGGGAAACGCCCGCGATAGAATTCGTTAAGGAAGCGGCGATGATCTTGTGCGTTGATTCCCAGATGAGCGGCATCTTCGTCGGAAAATGTCCAGCCAATGTCATCGTGCACACGGACGTAATTTACCCATGCCGTTTGTGGATCAATGTTGAATCGTGTAGTCAACGCGTGTTCGAGAAGGTCTACTTTGCGGGTGGCGAGCGAGTTCCATAACAGCGCCATGACCAAGGGGTTGTACGAGAGTTGACATTCGTCCGGGGAAATGTATTTCACAACCTCGTCAGGGTGAACGATCGCTTCGGATTTGAACAGCAAAGTGGGTGACGCGATTCGCGCCATGGCGTTGAATGCCTGAATCAATGTATGTGCCTGTTGCAGGTTTTCACAGCTGGTACCCGTTTGTTTCCAAATGAACGCGACAGCGTCGAGACGCAACACTTCCACGCCTTGGTTTGCCAGGAATAACATTTCCTCTGCCATACGGTTGAAGACAACCGGGTTGGCGTAATTCAAGTCCCATTGATACGCGTGGAAAGTTGTCCACACCCAATATTGACCCTCACCCCGCCCTCTTCCTTTAAGGGAGAGGGGCGAGAACGCGCCGGAATGTTCTTCGGGGAAGATATCCCGGAGAGTCCGCTCGAAGGCGTCGGGCAGGCTGCGATCCGGAAAGATGCGGTAGTAATCCATGAATTCATCATCACCTGCTTTGGCACGTTCCGCCCACACATGTTCATCCGACGTGTGATTGAAGACCAGATCCAACGCCAGGCTGATGCCCCCTTGTCGCAAGTCATGCGCCAAAGATGCAAGTTGCTCCATCGTGCCAAGCGGCGCATGTACCTCGCGATAACTGCTGACAGCATAGCCGCCATCGTTTTCGCCCTCCGGCGTTTTGAACACTGGCATCAAATGGAGGTAGGTCAGCCCCAGTTCTTTGAAGTATGGGATCTTGGATTTTATGCCTTCGAGGTTTTCAGCAAAGCGATCGACGTAACAAACCCCTCCCAGCATTTGGTTCGACTGAAACCAAAGAGGGTTTGCCTCCCGCGTTTCGTCCAGTGCGCGCAATTCCTGCGATCGTTCAAGCCATGCATGTGTGAGAACCACGAGCAGGTCTTCGATGTGGAAGAAGAAGTCGTACTGATTTCCATACAACTCGAAATACAATCGAAAGAGATTTGGGAAATGCGCTTCCAGCCGATTGGAAAACTGTTCCCAACCCCGCGCGTCATCTGCAATGGGATTTGCAAACCATGCCTCGAGACGCGGTTTGAGGCGGCAGAGGGTGCGACGCGCTTCACGTTCATAGTCCATTGTTTCGGGCATGGCAGACCGGGAAATTTATATCTTCTTCAACCACAAATACTCCTGTGGTTTTACGTCGAAGGGGGAGCGTATCTGTAGCTGGGAATCAGCAAGTAGATCGATGTACTTGCCATGTAGTTTTGCGGACGGCGAGATTTTCTGCGCAGACTTGCTCAGGTTGTTGATGACGAGAAAGATATCGCCCTGCAGCGACCGGGTATAGATCGCCAGCGCGGGGTTATCCACGTTGACCCACTCCATTGCGCCGTGACCGAACGCGGGACATTTTTTGCGGACCTCGATCATCCGGCGGATAGAATGGAATAGAGAGCTTTCTTGCTTGAGTTGTTCTGCTACGTTGATTCGTGAATAATCCTGAATCAGTGGCGCAAATGGTCTGCCGGTTGTGAAGCCCGCGTTCCGTGAACCGTCCCATTGCATCGGCGTTCGGACTCCGTTTCGATCCGGGAGTTCGATATTATCGCCCATGCCGATCTCGTCTCCGTAATAAATGATCGGCGAACCGGGCAGGGTGAAGAGCATTGAATTTGCCAGTTCGATCTTTCGCTGGTCGTTATCCAACAATGGGGCGAGGCGGCGGCGAATGCCAAGGTTGATGCGCATGCGCGGCTTGGGCGCGTATTGTTCCCACATCCACTGGCGTTCTTCCGGTGTGACCATTTCAAGCGTCAGTTCATCGTGATTGCGGAGGAACGTGCACCACTGACAATTTTCAGGGATGGGCGGTGTGCGGCGGAGGATCTCGACCATATCATCCGCCCGTTCTTTTTTGAGCGCCATGTAGATGCGGGGCATGATGGGGAAGTGGAACCCCATGTGAAATTCATCGCCGTTGCCGAAATATGGTCGCACATCTTCGGGCCATTGGTTGGCTTCGCACAGCAGAATTCTGCCGGGGTATTTTGCATCCATGAGGGCGCGCAATTTTTTGAGGTACGCGTGAGTTTCGGGGAGGTTCTCGCAGTTCGTGCCTTCGCGTTCAAAAAGATAGGGCACCGCATCCGCGCGGAAGCCGTCGATGCCGAGATCGAGCCAGAAGCGCGCGATATTGATGATCTCCTCCTGAACTTTTGGGTTGTCAAAGTTCAGGTCGGGCTGGCTGGAGTAAAAGCGGTGCCAGTAATATTCCCCAGTTGCTTCGTCCAGTGTCCAGTTTGAGGTCTCGGTATCCAGAAAAATGATGCGCGCTTCTTTGTACTTTTCGTTCGTATCGCTCCAGACGTAATAATCACGGAAGGGCGAATTTTTTTCGGAACGGGAAGCCTTGAACCACGGATGTTCGTCCGAGGTGTGATTCAGCACCAAATCCATGATGATGCGAATGCCTCGTGTGTGTGCGGTATCGATCAGCGATTTGAAATCATCGAGAGTCCCATACATCGGGTCGATGTTGTAATAATCGGCAATGTCATACCCATCGTCACGTAACGGTGAAGGGTAGATCGGCATCAACCACAGACAATCCACGCCGAGGGTTTGGAGATATTCCAATTTCTCGGTGATACCGCGCAGATCGCCTAAACCATCCCCATTGCTGTCTTTGAAGGCGCGCACAGAGATTTGGTAGAACACCGCATCTTTGTACCACATACTTATACCGTGAAGCCGTTCCTTGCGATCACATCGCGGAACCAATATGCGCTTTGTTTGGGGATTCGTTGCAGGGTTTGATAATCCACGCGCACAAGCCCAAAGCGCCTGCGGTAGCCGCGCTCCCACTCAAAGTTGTCGAAGATGCTCCAAACGAAATACCCGTGCACGTTCGCTCCTTCTTGAATTGCTTCGTGCAGGGCTTGCAGGTGTGCTTGCACAAAACGGATTCGATCCCAATCGCTGACAAAACCATTTTGGTCAGGCTCATCCGGCATGGCGCACCCGTTTTCCGTCAGATACATCAGAGGGTTGCCATAGTTTTCCTTGATGTACATTACCTCGTTCTTTAATCCCCGGGGATAAATGCCCCAATTCATTTCGGTTCGCCCCCAGCCCGCGGCTGAATAGGGAGTGAGCCGCGCCTTGTTCAACCCGCCAAACAAGTCAAACGAAACAAGGTCCGTGTTGTAGTGATTGATTCCAAGAAAATCAGCCGACCGATGGATTACTTCCAGATCGTCCGCATTGATTTTCGGTTGATGCGCGCCGATATAATCGAACAATGCTTGCGGATAACTCCCTTTATAAACCGGATCGAGGAACAACGCATGCGTTTCATCATGGACGCGTTGCGTCGCCGCCGCATCTTCCTCGCTGGGGGAGGCTGGCAGCAAGCCATTCAAATTTAATATCAACCCGATCTTCCCCTCATAGCCGCCTTGCCGAAAGACCTGAACAGCCTTGCCGTGTGAAAGCAAGATGTGATGAGCGGCTTGGTAGGCTTGTGAGTAATCACAAATGCCGGGCGCGTGCAATCCGTGGGCGTAACCTAAAAATGCGGATACCCACGGCTCGTTGTGCGTCGCCCAAAGTTTGACGCGATCAGCCAGATGGTCGAAAACGACACGGGCGTAGTCGGCAAAATATTCCGCTGTATCGCGTGAGGGCCATCCACCGGCATCTTGCAGAATTTGCGGCAAATCCCAGTGAAAGAGGGTCGCCTTGGGTTGAATGCCCGCGTTCAATAATTCATCCACGAGGCGGGAGTAAAAATCCAACCCTTTTTGGTTGACCGAGCCGCGCCCCTCGGGGAGGATGCGTGTCCACGCTATTGTGAATCCGTAACATGGGATTTGAAGCGATCTGATTACGGCAACATCTTCCCTGTACCGGTGATAGTGATCGCAGGCAACATCACCATTATCCCCGTTCAGGATGTGAGCTTCCCAGCGCGTAAAACGATCCCAGATGCTTTCACCCTTTCCGTCCTCGTTATACGCGCCTTCGATCTGATAGGCAGATGCTGCCACCCCCCAAAGAAAATTGTTGGGAAATTTATATTCCACGATGGATTGTCATCCTTTACATTATCAACCGCCAAGAATTTTCTTCTTGGCGGTTGGGAGTCGTGCTCTTGAATGAGTTGCTTTTATCCCTTCACCGAACCAGCCAGCAAGCCGCGGACGAAGTATCGTTGCAGGGAGAAGAATACCAACAACGGCAGGACCATGGAGACAAACGCACCGGCAGTCAACAGATGCCACTCGCTTCCGCGCGAGCCCACGATGGCTGCCATGCGTTGCGTCACCAATTCGAATTCGGGGTTGCCGCCCAGGAAGATCAACGCGACGAGGTAATCGTTCCACACCCAAAGGAATTGGAAGATGGCAAACGATGCCAATGCCGGCACCGAGAGGGGGAGGATCAGTCGCGTGAACACTGTGAAATGAGAAGCCCCGTCAATGAACGCGGACTCGAGAATGTCGCGCGGCAGACCGCTTATATAGTTATAGAGTAGGTAGGTGGCGAGCGCGAGACCGAAACCCGTGTGTGCCAACCAGATGGCAAGGAAGGTGCCATTCAGTTGCAATGCCTTGTAATCACGCAGGATCGGTACGAGAGCGATTTGTAGCGGCACGACCAGTAACGCCACGACCATGATAAACATGCCGCGGCGGCCCGGAAAATTCATCCATGCGAAGGCATACGCGGCAAATGCCGCGATCAGGATGGGAATTACCGTGGAGGGAACGGCTACAGCCAGGCTGTTAAGGAACGCGCCGATCATATTGTCGCCGGGCACCACTTCCACTGTGCCATCCGGGCGTGTGAACTTGAAATCCTGCCCACCAAGAACTTGTTGGTAATTATCCAGGGTAAATTTCCAGTTTACCGTCCAAACTCGCTCCTGTACTTCGACGCGGCCAATCCGTTTGTTGCCAACCCATGTGATACGGTTGCCATCTGCAGTCTCGATCCCCGAACGAAATTCATCAAATGTGCCTGAAATTCCCTCGATTTCCATCACCTCATCGGGATTGAGTCCCGCTTCGGCGGGATTGATTACCTTAACGGCCTGCCACTCTCGGTGCGGCAGGATGTTCCACCAGCCTGTGATTGCAATATCATCCCGATGTCGGAAGGATGAGACGAAAATACCGAGGGTGGGGATGGTCCAAATCGCCACCAAAATCATCAAAGTAAGATTGATCACCAACTGGCGGATCTGTTTCTGGCGTTTGGCGTTATTCATCTTAGAATGCCTCCCTTTCCCGGAATTGTCTCAAGTTATATATCATGACTGGAACGACGGCGATCAACAACACAATCGCGATCGCTGACCCAAACCCCGAATTGCCATTGGTAAAAGATTGCCTGTAGAACTGCGTCGCGATCACATGGGTGCCAAATTGTCCACCTGTCATCACCCACACCACGTCGAATATTTTCAACGTGAAAATTATAATCGTTGTCCATACCGAGATGATGGTGCCTTGAATATAAGGAATCATGATCCGGAAGAAGATTTGGATCTCATTGGCACCGTCGATTCGCCCAGCTTCCAGCAATTCCTCTGGAATTCCCTTCAGGGCGGCGGAAAAGAGAACCATCGCAAAACCCGCCTGCAGCCATACAACGATCACGATCAGAAAGAGATTGTTCCACGGAATGATGTCGACCCATTGCGGAAAGGCTTCGGGCGTACCACCGAGTCCCACAATGATGGCATTCAATAACCCAATCTGCTCCTGATTGGCGGGCCTGAACTCGTAGATGAAATTCCAAATGATGCTGGCGCCGACGAACGAAATTGCCATCGGCAAAAAGATCATTGATTTCGCGAGCTTCTCGAAACTGCTGCGATCCGCCAACGTTGCGATGAGCAGACCGAATACGATGGAAAAAGTACTTCCGAAGACGATCCACATTAGATTGTTGCGGAATGCCTGCCTCATGAGATCGTCGGTAAATATCGCCGCATAGTTGTTAAGTCGGACGAAAGAGTCGCTGGATATCAATTGGAAAAAGGACAAGCCTGCTGGTGGACCATCCCTATCAAACAGGCTGATCCAGAAAGTTCGCAGTGTGGGAAGTGCCAGATACCATGCAAGAATTGCCATCGCCGGGCCGACAAAGACGAATGGGAGGAGTCGGGTCCTCCAGGCATCCGGAAGTCTTTCAACCAGATTGTTAAAGACCCAATAGAGAACTGCGACACCGCCCACGCCCCAAACGATTGCAACCAAGGCAATAATGCCGCGCGGAGCATCGCTATCGCGCAGAAATAGAAATCCTTGATATAGCACGATGAAAGCGATGAGCGGAATGCCGATGGCAAGCACCACACGACCGATTAATGAAACAATTCGTGCGCCGAGCGATTGATCCTGTTCTTTCGCAGTATGAAGAACGCTCATAGATGCTCTCCTCTTGAAATGAAGGATTGTGCTATGGTTATTTTAACTGATAATTCCGGGATTTCATCGTGAAACCGAAAAAACATGGGTGGAAGACTGACAAGTCTTCCACCCATTTATACTTGTGGGACTAACCGACTATCGGGGCCAAGAGGCGTCAATCGCCTGCAAGGCTGCATCAAGATCTTCTGAACCGGCAACATAACTGGAGATGTGTTCCCAGAATGAGCCTGCTCCAACCTCGCCCGGCATCAAGTCCGACCCGTCGAAGCGGAAGCTGGTGGCTCCAGCCACGAGTTGACCGATGTTGTAATCAAGATCCGAACCGTACATGTCGCGAGTCGCAGTCTGGTGGGCAGAAATCGCGCCGCCACCTTCGAGCCATCCACTCGCGGAATTCGGAGTCGTGAAATATTCCATCAGCGCGCGGACTTCGGGCCTGTCGTTGAACATGGCGATTAGATCTCCAGCTACGAGGAATGGCCTTCCATAGGCATCGTCAACAGGTGGCAGATAGAAGAAGTCGTAATCCACGTCATACTGCTTTCCTTCCGGGAAGAAGCTGGTGATGAAGTTCGCCTGTCTGTGGAGCCAGCATTCCGGAGGATCTGAGAACATCCCGCCGGGAGCGTCACCGAAGAACGTGGTAACAATGGAGGAGCGCCCGCCGCGAACATAGGCATCATTAAACCAGACTTCGCTCCAGGTTTCGATGGCTTTCTTCACTTCGGGTGAGTCAAAGGGGAGTTCGCCCGCCACCCACGCGTCGTAATTTTCGAGCGACGTAGTGCGGAGCATCATATCTTCAGTCCAGTCGGTAGCAACCCAGCCGGTCGCCGCGCCAGATTCAATGCCAATACACCAAGCAGTGTCGCCGTCAGCAGCGATTTGCTCAGTCAGGGCAACGAGATCATCCCATGTTTCGGGAACTTCGTAGCCAGCTGCATCCCATGCTGCCTTGGGGTACCAGACGAGGCTTTTTCCGGAATAGCGGTGCATAACACCAGCTTCCACGCCATCGACGGTGTTGAACTCACGCCAACCTGCGTTGTACTGTTGTGAAAGCCATTCATCAGAGATGAAATCAACCGGCTTAATATCGCCGCTGCGCACGAACCTTGCGAATAGACCTGGTTGTGGGAAGTCCACAAGATCGGGGGCGTCGCCGGCATCCACACGGACTGAGATCGTACCTTCGAATTCCTTGTTGCCAACATAGACAACGTCGATCCCGGTAGCGTCTTCAAAAGCTTTCATGGATTGGTCGAATTTCACACCATCCGGGTCGTTTCCTTCGAATGCGCCGTCCACGGTGACGGTTGTGCCGGCATAGTCGCCATTAACCGCGGCTTCGAGCGCGCCTCCGGCTGGATAGTCGAATCCCACTTCAGAGGAAGGACCTGCAGGGGCTTCGGTTGCACTGGAACCGCACGCAGCAAGGAACATTGCTGAAATGACGAGCAAGCCCAGTAGTTGCCAAATAGTCTTTTTCATTCTTCTCTCCTTGAGAATCTTAAATCTTTATCTGGAATTTGATTAGTGGGGGGGATTTTATACGGTCAACTTTTGGCGAGCACCTCCTATCTATTTATTGGGAGATAACATCGAACAGGGACCGGCTGAAAGCGTTTTTATGAAAGCACTTTCAAGGCGGAGTATAGCACAACTCTCAATAGAGTCAATGCTAAACCACGAGAGTACTGGATAAACTGATGAAAAAAGTCACAAAAGACCCTCTACGTGGTCTGCCTTTCGATCAGCTGCAAGGGGATCTTGATGTGTTGAAGTGTGCGGTCGGACTCGACGATGTGCGAGAGAAGTATCTCCGCAGCCAGCCTTCCGGATTCGTCCAGATTTTGCCGAATGGTGGTTAAATCCATGTATTCTGCAATGTCAATGTCGTCAAACCCGATGATCGCAACATCGTCAGGGATGTGTCTCTTGAGTTGTCTTGCAACTTTCATAATGCTGATGGCTTGGATATCTGCCGCGGCAAATATCGCGGTTGGGGGCTGGGGCAGATTCAATAGCTCAAGTGCAGCCTGTTGGGAACTTTCTTGTGAATAAGAAGCTTGCATCACGTATTTTTTGGGCAGGGGAATCCCTGCATCCTCGAGTATTTTTTTGAAACCCTGATACCGTGACTTGACCGGGTGAATGGCGTATTTTTCTGGCGGTTCGATATCTCCCAAAAAAGCCATCCTTTTGTGTCCCTTTTCGATCAGATGCCGCGCTGCGAGCTGGCCGCCGTATACATCATCGATCTCGATACTGTTCAACCGGGTGTGCGAATACTCGATTAGAACGGATTGCATGCTGTTGTCGTGCAACCTCTTGGCTTCCTTATCATCGATGGCGAGCGACATGATGATGAGACCGTCGACATTTTGCATGATCGGAATGGACGAGATGTATCCTTGAAGATGCTCCACGGAGTCAACCGGGTAAATGACCAGTTCGTAATTTGCCTTCGACAATGTCGCGGCAACTCCGCGTAGTCTTTGGACAAAGGAAGGAGCTGTGAAAAAGGGTGTCAAAACGCCGATGCGATTGGTGTGTTGCATGGCGCGCGCCCTTGCTTCAGCTTTCGGCACAAAGCCCAGCTTGTCAATGGATGACATGACCCGCCGACGCGTTTCCGGGTTGACTTTGTCCGGCGAGTTCAAGACGCGCGAGATGGTCGAAATGCTCACGCCGGAGTTTTTCGCCACGTCATAAATGGTCGGTTTCTTGTTAGGGGGCATATTGCTTCCCGTTCTTTCGATTTTATGAAAGCACTTTCAGTCTAACATAGATTTGGATGGTGCGTCAATGATGGGAGACAAAAAAACACCCGGCGTCCAACTGAATGCCGGGTGTGGAACGAACGTGCGTTAAGCAGGTTAGCGAATCGCCTGCTCGGTCGTTGCGTCAAAAATGTGGAAATTATCCATATCGAAAGCAACCGCAGCCTTTTGGCCCACGCGCAGTTTCGAGCGCGGGTCGACGCGGGCGACAAAGGTGTTTTTGCCACTCATCAGGTAAAGGAAGATCTCGTTGCCCATCAATTCCGTCACATCCACGTTTACATTGACCTTATCCGTATCGATGTTGGCAGGGATAAAATCCACATCGTGGATATTCTCCGGGCGAATGCCGAAGATTACATCTTTGCCCGTATGCGATTCGTAGGGTTTGGATTTCGAAGCAGGAATGGCGACCGTGAAATCGCCGGTATCCACCACCAATTTGTTTTCATCCTTGCGCAATTTGCCGCGGAAGAAATTCATGGCGGGCGAACCGATGAACCCAGCTACGAACAAATTATTAGGATGGTCATACAGATTTTGCGGAGTATCCAATTGTTGTAAGACACCCTTGTTGATGACCGCAATACGCGTCGCCATCGTCATGGCTTCGGTTTGATCGTGCGTCACGTAAATGAAGGTTGTCTTCAAGCGCTGGTGGAGTTTGCTGATCTCGGCGCGCATTTGCACGCGCAATTTGGCATCGAGGTTCGAAAGCGGCTCGTCGAACAAAAAGACTTTCGGTTCGCGCACGATGGCGCGCCCGACTGCCACGCGTTGGCGCTGTCCACCCGAAAGTTGACGCGGCTTGCGCTGTAGAAAATCCTGAATGCCGAGGATGTCCGCGGCTTCGTTCACGCGTCGCTTGATCTCCTCCTTTGGCATTTTACGGAGTTTCAAACCGAACGCCATGTTATCGTACACCGACAGGTGCGGGTACAGAGCGTACGATTGGAAGACCATGGCGATATCGCGGTCTTTCGGCGCCACATCGTTCACCACGCGATCGCCGATTCGAATTTCGCCGCTTGAAATCTCCTCCAAGCCTGCCAGCGAGCGAAGCGCCGTGGTCTTGCCGCAGCCAGAGGGTCCAACGAGCACAAGGAATTCCTTGTCTTCGATGTGAATGTTCAAATCATTCACAGCGGTCACGTCGCCATATTTTTTGTACACGTGATCGAACGTTACGCTTGCCATGGGTCTTTCCTCCGTTTCGTGGGAATTTAGTGACCGGATTATACACCCACATTTTTATGCTGGAGGGAAACTCATGCTCTATTTTCAAGTGGATTCAAACCCGCTTCGTCCGCGATTGCAGCCTGATTCCGCCACTCAAATTTACCCACTCATTCGTAGAGCGAGATAATATCTTGCTCTACGATATTTCATTTATTCACGAGCCACACGCCGAACAATATGATCCCTCCGCCGACCAGCGACGCGAGCGTGATCGCCTCACCCAGCACGAAGAACGCGACGACCATCGCGATGAGCGGCTCGATGTAAAGAAACGCGCCGGTGCTTGCAGTAGTCAGCGCTTGCAACGCGTCATACCACGCGATATATGCCAGCCCGGAGCAGAACACGCCGAGGAAGGTGATTCCAAGCCAGCCCTCCAACGTGAGGCGAGGGACTTCAACATAATTTCCTCCGAAAGCCACCAGCACGGACGTGAACAGCCAGCCGAAGGTCATCATGTAAAAGACGAACATCGCGGGCTCATTCGTCTTCAAACCGCGCCGCGAAAGGACGGAAACCACCGACCAATTGATCGCGCTGACGAGGATCAACGCGTCGCCCGGCGCGCCAAATTTCCCAATCGAGATCGAAGCGAGGTTTCCATCCGAAACGACGAGCAGAACGCCGGCAAACGCTAGGGCGATGCCGAAAATTTTGACGAGGGATAATCCCTCTTTGAGGATCAGCCATCCCAGCAATGCCATGAAGACCGGGGTGGTTGCGACGATCCACGCGGTGGTGCCAGCCTCGGAGGTTTGCAAGCCGTTCGATTGCAGCCATTGATGAAAGGTGATGCCCAAAAAGCCGAGCAGTGCGAAATAGCCCCATTCGTTTTTCTTCGGCTGTGAAAATTGTTTTCGCAGCGCCACCGCCGCGCCGAGCACGAGCAGACCCATCCCAAAGCGGAGCCACACGATGGTGACCGGCGAGACATCTTGCAGGGCAACTTTTGTTGCGATGAACGACGCGCCCCAGACCGTGGCGGCGAAGGTTGCTTCGAGGTAGGGTATTACGTTTTCTGTTTTCATGATGTGCCGATTATAAAACGCAAAGCCGCAATTCACTTTGACAATGACTCTCAGCTGTTGTACACTGACTTCGATAAATAAAACCAGATCTTGAGGCAGTTGCACTGCCTCATGTCAGGCGACACGATTTGCTGAGCAAAACGAACAGTCGCTTGAACCTTCATGAAGAGTTTGTCAAACCATGGATCCAACCGAATCGCGATCTGCCGCCGAAAAACTTGCCCGCCTCAGCACGGACTTCCAAGTAGCCGTCCTCGCCGATTGGGGCGACGAGATTTCGCTCGGCGATCGAAAATGGAAAGAGGGGACGTGGTCGCTCGCGGAATTGGACAGGCTGTACGACTCGTTATCCTTGTTTGCAAATGTCATGGGTGGGAATGAAATTTTCAAGAAAAATCTTCGAACCGTGACCGTGAAAAAAGCAAGCCTCGGCTCGCACGGAGGAGAGGCGTGGAAGGGACAAGTCACTTTTTCGAGTACATATTCGTTCACGCCATGGACCGTCGTTCACGAATTTGCCCACATCTGGGATGAGAGCAACGGCTGGAATTT
Organism: Chloroflexota bacterium; assembly: GCA_040753755.1. Lineage (GTDB taxonomy): Bacteria > Chloroflexota > Anaerolineae > Anaerolineales > Villigracilaceae > Defluviilinea. The sequence goes on along the minus strand of JBFMDB010000001.1, from coordinate 275,498 downwards.
ATCTCGACGGCTTGAACGCTACACCGGCGGGTTTACCTCTCGATTTCTCTCATGGGTGAAAAAATCTCTGCGGCTTGCCGACTTGAACGGCTTCGTCAAGGCGAATGAACCCGGCAAACGCGGTCGCAAACCCGGTTGCAACGCAAGAGGCTACTTCTACGGCGACAAACCCAGCGGCGCGGATTGGAACTTCAACCGCGTGGAAGATTTCGCCGAGTCGGTTGCGATGTATGTCGGTTGGGGCAAGGACAACGCCCTGCACGACCATGCCCACGCAAGAATCTCGCGCTACGAACTCGCGGACGGCGAAACTGATCCGTTCTTTCAGACAAAGGATCATTGGGCGGAGTACAAGAAATTCTTTTACCCCGAAGGCGGCGATTACACCAAGACGAAGCGGTGGAAGTTTGTGGAGGAGGTGAGGGAAAGGGAAAACCTGACCTTTTCGTAATAGTTTTCATCTTGTAAGCAGAAGTATTTTCCTGTATCCTTGACCCATTCGCAAGTCGGGAAGCAGGTGATTGTTTGGGATAAGGATAATGGCTCGAAGAATCTCTGAAGACCAAACCCGCAAGGAAATGATCGACCCGCAGCTGGAACACTCGGGCTGGCATTTGCGCGACCATTCCAAAGTGGATCTTGAAATTCCCGTGGATGGGTACGACGCCGAGCCGTGGAACGGGGTGACGGATTATTGTTTGTTCCGTGAAAATGGAGAAGTGTTGGCGGTGGTCGAAGCCAAGAAAACCGCCGTGGATGTTCGCCTTGCAGAAGCCCAACTCACACATTATGTCACTGAAATTGAAAAGCACCAGAGTTTCCGTCCGTTCGGCTTTTTAGCTAACGGACTGGAAATCGATTTTGTTGATGTGGGATACGCGCCCAAGCGGGAAGTGTTTGGTTTCTTTACGCGTCAGGATTTGGAAAACCTGCTTTTCATCCGCCAGAATGCGATACCGCTTAGTTCGGTGGAAATCAACAACTCCATCGTTGACCGTTCCTACCAGCACGAAGCGATTCGGCGTGTGGGAGAAGCCTTTGCCAATGGCAAGCGCAAAGCCCTGATTGTGATGGCAACAGGGACGGGCAAGACGCGCACCACGATGGGGTTGATCGATGTGTTCATGCGCTCCAATCAGGCGCGGCGGATTTTGTTCGTGGCAGACCGTGATGCGCTGGTGGATCAGGCGAAGGAAGATGGTTTCGAGAAGTTTATTCCCGCTGAACCATGCACCCGTTTGCGGACTTACGATCTCGACACCACCAAGCGTCTGTATGCGGTGACTCTCCAAACGCTGAGCAACATCTTTGAGCAGTTCTCGCCCGCCTTCTTTGACTTGATCGTCTTCGATGAAGTCCATCGTTCGATCTACAACAAGTTCAATGAAGTGCTGGAATATTTCGACGCCCGCCAGGTAGGACTGACCGCCACGCCCGCCAATTACATCAACCGCGATACCTTCCTTGCCTTCGATTGCACGGACGGCAAGCCGACCTATCTCTACACGTATGAACAAGCCATCGAAGACAAGTATCTCGTGGATTACGAACTCTACGCCGCGCGGACCAAATTCCAGCGGCAGGGTATTCACGGCGTGGACTTGACCGAGGAAGAGCGCAACGCCTTGATCGAAAAAGGACTCGACCCCGACGACATCAACTACGAAGGCACGGAACTGGAGCAAACAGTTACCAACCTCGGTACAATTCGTGAGCAATGGGAAGAGATTTGGAGGGTTTGCAGAAAAGACTCTTCTGGTCAACTGCCAGGCAAAACAATTATTTTTGCTGTCACCCAAGATCATGCTTTACGATTGCAAAAGATTTTCGATGAGATATATCCGCAGTTTCCCGAATTGTCGCGGGTGATCACGCATAAATCCGAATATCGCGGCACGTTGGTGGAAGCCTTCAAGAAGAAGGATTTCCCGCGCGTTGCCATTTCCGTGGACATGCTCGATACAGGCATCGACGTTCCCGAAGTGGTCAACCTGGTCTTCATGAAGCCTGTACAGTCGCCGATCAAGTTACAGCAGATGATCGGACGCGGGACACGCGTTCAGGCGGCGTGCAGAAACCTATCTTTACTGCCGAATTTCGAGAAGAAGGATTTTCTCATCATTGACTTCTGGGAAAATAATTTCAGCCGCGATGCCAGGGAAGTCGTTGACCAGTCCGCGCCTGTGTTGGTGACGATCTTCAACACGCGTTTGAAATTGCTGGAAACCTATCTCAAAGACCAGAAAGACCCCGATTGCAATCAGGTGGTCGCTGACTTGCGCGAGCAGATTCAACAGATCCCGACCGACTCGTTTACCATCCGCAAGCACATGCCAGAGATCGAAGAAGCATGGACAGATGCCTTCTGGGACTATCTCATCCCCAGCAAGATCGAATTTCTGAAATTGAATGTTGCCCCGCACCTGCGACTCGTCCCTGGCGTGGATGTGGCTGCTGCGACCTTTATCAGCAAAGTGGAACGGTTGAAGTTGAAGAAACGCGAAAAAGACCTGACAGGTCTTGGAGACCTGTCAGGTCTCATTGGGACGATTGTGGAAGACGCCCAGAGTTTACGTGACACGATTTTGTCTGACGCGGAGATCAAAGCCAAGAGCATGTGTGTCCCTGAAAAACTGGTGGAGTTCTCAAACAACGAATTGAACCTGCTGCGGGACGCGCTTGCACCGCGCATGAAGAACAAGGCACGCTATGATACTTTCCTTGAACTTGACTTGGTGGATTCCATCGCTATCAGCGGCTACATTTTGCTCACCAAGAGCGGAGAGAAAATGTATGTGGCGGAATATCGCCGTTTGGTGGAGCAGCGCATTTTAGAACTGGTTGCCAACCACCTAACCATCAAGGCAATTCAAAACGGCGAAAAGATCGACGACTGGCAACTGCTGGAACTAGAGCGCACGCTGACTAAAGAACTCGGCGAAGGCGACTTGGAAGTGACGCCTGAGAACTTGAAGAAGGTCTTCGCCCACACCGCCGATAGTTTTCTCGGCTTGGTGCGTCAGGTGCTGGACATGCAATACCTGCCCGATTACAAGGATGTGGTAGCGCGGCAGTTTGAAGCCTATGTGACCCAACACAACTACAACGCCGACCAGATTCGCTTTTTGCGCGCCGTGCAAAGTGTGTTCTTGCAGAAGCGCCGTCTCGAAACTGCTGACCTGTATGAGCCGCCGCTTGATATGTTTGGTGCGGACGCGGTGGACAGGTGGTTTACAGATGATGAAGTACAAGAAGTAGTTGAATTTGCAAATAGAATGGCGGTATAATAATCTTACGATTTCTTATTCGATGAGGAGAAGTAAGACATGGATACCGTAACAATTTCCCCGAAATATCAAGTGGTCATTCCCCGCGCGATTCGAGAAAAATGGAACGTCAAGCCAGGACAAAAGGTGCGTTTCATCATTTACGGGAATCGCCTGGAAATCGTGCCTGTTCGCGATATTAAGTCTGCACGTGGATTCCTGAAAGGCATGAGCAGCAACGTCGAGCGCGATGAGGAAGACCGCGTATGAACGTCATTGATTCATCGGGCTGGCTGGAGTATTTCATCAATGGCAGTAATGCAAAGTTTTTCGCGCCTGCAATCGAAAATACAGATGAAATCCTTGTGCCGACCATCAGCCTCTTCGAAGTATTCAAGCGCGTTTTGATCGAGAAGAACAGGAATGACGCGCTCGAAGCGGTGGCAATGATGAAAGATGGGCATGTGGTTGATTTGGATGACAGCCTTGCACTTGTCGCTGCGGAACTATCTTATGAACTGAAACTGCCGTTGGCAGACAGTATTATTCTTGCTACCGCGCGCGCAAACAACGCGACACTCTGGACACAAGATACGCACTTCAAAGGCATGGAAGGCGTGAAGTACGTTGAAAAGAAAGCGTGACGCCGACCAGATTCGCTTTCTGCGCGCCGTGCAAAGTGCGTTCTTGCAGAAGCGCCATCTCGAAACCGCTGACTTGTACGGTGCGCCCGCTTTGGTTGGGTTTGGACAGGATGCGGTGGAGTTGTGGTTTACGGAAAAGGAAATCGGTGGGGTTGTTGAATTTGCAAATAAGATGGCGGTTTGACCAATGCCGTATAACCCCGATATTCACCATCGCCGTTCGATAAGGTTGAAGGAATATGATTACACCCAAAATGGCGCATATTTTGTGACCATCGTAACGTATCAACGCGAGCCGTTGTTTGGTGAGATCGTGAATGGGGTGATGAATTTGAATCCGTTGGGAGAAATTGCACGGCGCGAATGGTTCAAAACCGCCGAATTGCGTCCGTATGTTGAATTGTATGAAGATGAATTTGTGGTGATGCCGAATCATGCACATGGGATTTTGTGGATGAATGATGATGTAGGGGCGGAGCGCCGCTCCGCCCCTAGGGATATGCCCCACGTAACCGCGGGTTCATTGGGTGCAATCGTCCGCGCGTATAAATCGGCGGTGACATATGCCATTAACGCGGCGCGTCAAACGCGGGGAATGGTTGTGTGGCAACGGAATTATTACGAACACATCATCCGCAAGGATGCGGAATTGAATCGAATTCGGAAATATATCGTCAACAATCCGTTAAAATGGGCGGACGATGATTTATATGGATGATACCCAACCCGTATGGGTAATGGGTAGGGGTCGAGCGGCGCTCGACCCCTACGACGAACGTAAAACCAAACCAATGAGGATTTTATTTTGCTCACCGACTCCAAACTCCGCGCGCAAGTAGACGCCCTCTGGGATAAGTTCTGGACGGGCGGGCTCGCTAACCCGCTCGATGCGATCGAGCAGTTTTCGTATTTATTGTTCCTGAAGCGGTTGGAGGACCGCGAGAATGCCGCCGAGAGACAGGCAAAACGCCGCGCAGGGGGCGGAGCGGCGGGTGGGGGCGGAGCGGCGCTCCGCCCGTACTTGCCGAAAGAGATGCGTTGGAGTCATTGGACTCAGTTCAAGGCGGAGGAGGCGCTGAGTCATCTTAAGAAGGTGGTCTTCCCCAATCTATCCAAATTGGCGGATGAGGATGATTCCTTCGGCGAGTATATGAAGACCGCCGAGTGCAAGATCAACAAGCCCAGTCTGTTGATCGAAGCGTGCAAGTTGATTGATCAGATGGAGATCAGCCAGCAGAACCAGGATGTGCAGGGCGACCTGTACGAGTACCTGCTCAGTCATTTGAGCATCGCGGGGCGCAATGGACAGTTCCGCACGCCGCGTCACATCATCCGTATGATGGTGCAGATGCTCGACCCGAAGCCCAAGGAACGCATCGGCGACCTTGCCGCGGGCACGGGCGGATTTCTGATCAACGCGCACCAGCACATTTTGGAGAAAGCCACGTCGCCAGAGATTTTGGAAAGAGATGAGGAGGGGCTGCCCCATCACTTAATCGGCGACCAGTTGTCCGCGGCGGAAAGAACGTTCATGTCGTCCAAAAAATACCTGCGCGGATTCGACAACGACTCAGGCATGACCATGCTGCGCATCGGCTCGATGAACCTGATGCTGCACGGCATTCAGTCGCCGCAATTCTTTTATATGGACACCTTGTCCAAGGGCTATGACGGCGCGGGCGAGTTCGATGTCATTTTGATGAACCCGCCCTTCAAAGGCGCCGTGGATAAGGGCGATGTCCACCCCGATCTGCCGAGCGACACGACCAAGAGTGAACTGCTCTTTCTGCATTTGATCCTGCGCGCGCTCGATATGGGCGGACGGGCGGCGGTGATCGTGCCCGATGGCGTCTTGTTCGGTTCGAGCCGCGCCCATGTGGAGATTCGCAAAAAGATTATCGAAGAGAACCGTCTCGACGGCGTGGTCTCGATGCCTTCGGGCGTGTTCAAGCCGTATGCGGGCGTCAGCACGGCGGTTCTGCTTTTTACAAAGGGCGCGCAGACCAAAGACATCTGGTTCTACGACATGGCGCACGACGGTTTTTCGCTGGACGATAAAAGAACCAAAGTAGAAGAGAATGATATTCCGGATATTTTGGAATGTTGGAAGAATAGGGTTGATAAGAAGTTTCAAGAGACTAGAGACTCGAGACTTCGGGAATTGCGGGAGCAGTTGGCGCCGTTGAAGGAAGAGCGCTTGAAATTACAGGCGGAAGTGAACCGATTGACCTTCGAGCAGGCGATCGACACGAACGGAAACGGTGACATCGCCGCAAAACTTGCCGACATCAGCGGACAAGTCTCCAGTCTCCAATCTCAGATCGCTCCTCTTCAATCGGAAGTTGAACAATTAACCCGCCAATTCTGGGTGACGAAGGAACAGGTGCGTAAGGGCGGAGCGTCGCTCCGCCCCAACTATGACCTCTCTGCCAGCCGCTACCGCCAAGTGGACGCGGACGCCGCCTATCACGAGAAGCCGTCTGTGACGCTGGAACGCTTGGCGCGGTTGGAGAGTGTGATGGCAAGTGAAATTGAAGAGTTGAAGAAATTGGTAAGTGGTAAGTAGTAATTGGATATGAAAACTACTTGGGTGAAATTATCAGATGTCTGTGAAACCACGAGTGGGGGAACTCCATTACGCAGTGTTGCCGATTATTATGGTGGTGACATTCCTTGGGTAAAGTCAGGCGAATTGCTAGATGGTTGGATTACAGATACAGAAGAAAAGATAACAAAGGCGGGACTTGCCAGTTCAAGTGCAAAACTTTTTCCAGCAGGAACTTTGCTTATTGCTTTGTATGGCGCAACAGTTGGAAGACTTGGAATCTTAGGAATTGATGCAACGACAAATCAAGCAGTCTGTGGAATTACACCAAATGAACAATTAGATCGAGACTTTTTGTTTTACTATCTGTTGAAACAAAGAGAAAAGTTGATTGGATGTAGAACGGGTGGAGCGCAACCAAATATTAGCCAAGAAATTATTCGTGAACTTGATATCCCCCTTCCCCCGCTGACCGAGCAAAAGCGGATTGCGTCCCTGCTGGCGCGCGCTGACCGCCTGCGCCACCTGCGACGGACAGCGCACGAACTCGGCGAGTCCCTGCTCCAGTCCGTGTTTTTGGAGATGTTTGGGGATCCAGTAACAAACGAAAAAGGTTATGAAGTTTATTATCTTGCTGAACTTTGTGAGTCGCCGAACGGAATTAAAGCTGGTCCATTTGGCTCGTCTTTGAAAAAGGAGATTTACACAAAAAGCGGTTATCGCATTTATGGACAAGAACAGGTGATTGGCGGAAGTTTTTCAATCGGCGATTACTACATTAGCAAAGAGATGTTCGAAAAAGATTTCAAGCCCTACGAAGTGAAACCAAAAGATATTTTGATAAGTTTGGTTGGAACATTTGGAAAGACAATTATTATCCCCGAAGGCATAGAGCCAGGAATTATCAATCCACGCTTGCTGAAAATATCACCACGCAAAGATAGATTGAATTCAGTTTTTCTTTCAGAATATCTTCAACTTTCGTCTGTTCAAAAACGACTTTCTGATTTATCACATGGCGGAACGATGGGGATTTTGAATGCAGGACAACTCAAGGAATTCAAAGTAATCTGTCCACCGCTGAGCCTGCAAGAAGAGTTTGCGGGCGTGGTGGCGCGGGTCGAGCAAATGCGTGCCCGTCAAGCCGAAAGTGAAAGGCAAGTGGAGAATCTTTTTGAAAGTTTACTGGCGCAATCATTTGGAGACGCACAATGATTCGGTTTGCGGGCGCGTCGGGGCGGAGCGGCGCTCCGCCCGTACTTGCGCGGGGCGAGCAAATGCGCGCCCGTCAAGCCGAAAGTGAAAGACAAGTGGAGAATCTTTTTGAAAGTTTGCTGGCGCAATCATTTGGAGACGCACAATGATTCGGTTTGCGGGCGCGTCGGGGCGGAGCGGCGCTCCGCCCGTACTTGCGCGGGTCGAGCAAATGCGCTTACGTCAAGCCGAAAGTGAAAGGCAAGTGGAGAATCTTTTTGAAAGTTTGCTGGAGCAATCATTTGGAGGCGCACAATGATTCGGTTTGCGGGCGCGTCGGGGCGGAGCGGCGCTCCGCCCGTACTTGCGCGGGGCGAGTCCCTGCGTGGGCGGATCTCGCCGTTTGAGGCTCGGAGTCCACGCGGCAGGCGTCGCGCTGAGCCTGTCGAAGCATGGAGGGGCTGTTTGAGAGTCTGCTGGCGCAATCTTTTGACGGAGGACGGTAGACGATGGATGATGGAAAAGCCACGGTCAACGGTACATCGTCCACGGTCTGCTTTGTCCCCTGCGCTCCGTTTCGGGGACGCTTCGCGGCGGGCGTGGCGGCGCGGGTACACGCCAGGGGCTTGAATAATAATGTGGGCGTGCTATGATGGTATTGGAGGACGCCATGAATACTACCCTCAAAAAAACCCTGTTGTGGACGCCGCGCGTCGCGGGCATCCTGTTTGTGCTGTTCATTAGTCTGTTCGCTTTCGATGTATTCGAGGAAGGACTCGGCTTTTGGGGGACGCTCCTTGCCCTGTTCATGCACCTGCTTCCTTCCATTGTGCTGGCGGTTGCCATTTACGCTGCCTGGAAACGGGAGTGGGTCGGCGCCGTCCTGTTCCTCGGCTGGGCGATCTGGTATGTGGCTTTTTTCCGTGATCGCGATTTCCCCTGGATGACTTATGCGATCATCGCGGGAATACCCACCGTGATCGGTTTGCTCTTCCTGGCAGATTGGATCTGGCGAAAGCAGATTCGTACAGGCTGATCCACCTTTGAATACCCCTTCTCTGTCACTTGGACAGGTGGCGCAGACAATGCGCTGAGCCTGTCCAAGTATCGAGTCGCTGCCTGCCCCCGTTCTTTGGGGGCGTGGGCGGATCTCGCCGTTTGAGGCTTGGAGTCCACGCGGGGGGTGGAGGGGTTGTTTGAGAGTCTGCTGACGGAGAGTTTTTCGTGAAGACCGTCCACGAATTTTCCACGAATGCACGAATGAATGACTCGCGGTTCGAGTATTCGTGATTTCATTCGTGGATGGTTTCCTGCTCTGCGGGCGCGTCGGGGCGGAGCGCCGCTCCGCCCGTACTTGCGCGGGTCGAGTCGCTGTGGGGGCGGATGAGGGAGTCCACGCGGCAGGCGTCGCGCTGAGCCTGTCGAAGCATGGAGGGGCTGTTTGAGAGTCTGTTTGCCCTGAGTTTTACCGAAGGGCTGGCGGAGAGTTTCTTGTGAAAAAACATGACAGGTTTCCGCGAGAGTCTTGCGCTCCGAGTCTTCTGTCCGCGCGTGGGTGCGATGGCGTCGCGTCACGGTAAAACCTGTCTGGTCTGAACTTGCACCTGTAGGCGGCTCTTTGAATTTCTCACCTCGGTTATAATCCCCCTTCGGAGGCTCCTCATTCATGGAAATCACCTGGTACGGACATTCCTGTTTTCGTCTCACCGAGCGCAATTACGCAACGGTAGTGACGGATCCTTTCGATAACAAATCCATCGGCTATTCCGCGCTCAAACTCAAAGCGGATATCGTCACCGTCAGCCACGATGCGCCCGGTCACAACAACGTGGACGCGGTCAAAGGCGCGTCGCACATCATTGACGGCGCGGGCGAATTCGAGATCGGCGGCGTCTTCGTCACCGGCGTTGCCACCGACGGCGGCGGGGCTGGCAAGAAGAAGGGCAAAGGCTCGGCGAACAACACGATCTATGTTTTCGATTACGATGGCATCACGGTCGCGCATCTCGGCGACTTGAAACAAACCCCGACTCAATCGGAGATCGAATCGCTTGGCACGATCAACGTCGCGCTTGTGCCGGTCGGCGGGGGAGGCGGGTTGAACGCGGCAAAGGCGGCGGAAATTATCAGTCTCATCGAGCCGAATCTGGTCATCCCGATGCACTATTCCACACCGGCGGTCAAACTCTCGCTCGACTCGCTCAGCAAGTTCATCAAAGAGATGGGCCTGTCGAAGCCGGAGACCCAGCCGTCCCTGAAGGTGACGCGTTCCGGTCTGCCCGATGAAACGCATGTTGTTGTCTTGGAATATCAGGCGAGTTAATTTGTGCGTGTCATTCTGAGCGAAGCGAAGAATCTCCTTCACCGCACGCGAGACTCTTCGGTCGCAACGAACGCTCCCTCAGAGTGACACAAAAGGAAATCATGGCTGTCAAAGTTTTGATGACATGGGACATCGCCGGCGAGCGCGATCAGGAATATTTCGAGTTCATCATCGGTGAATTCATTCCCGGCGTGCAACGTCTCGGCTTGCAGCCCGCCGAAGCGTGGGCGACCATCTACGGTTCGTATCCGCAAATTCAAGTGGGCTTGCTCGCAACCGACGCAATGCAGGCGCGGCAGATTCTCAACTCGAACGACTGGGGCTTGTTGCAGGATCGCCTGTTCGGCTACGTCAAAAATTTTTCGTACAAAGTTGTGCCAGCAAGAAGCGGATTTCAGTTCTACTCGCCCTGACATGTCATTGCGAGGAGGAGCGGAGCGACGACGAAGCAATCTCCTCATTAACGAAAACCGATTGTTTTGATTCAACCTCCCTCAATGCGGAAATCACGATTCTTTTTCTTGTGTGCACTCGAGGGCGCGACCGCTTTGGTCGCGCTCCTTTTGATTCCATCCGAAGGCGCGACCCTCTCTCCCGCACGTCTCGTGTTGATCGCGATTCATCTTGCGCTGATTTTTGTTTGGATTTATCTTGGCTCGCGCGCTACTGACCTTTTGGATTCACTCGCGCGGACGACACCCATCCTCGTCTCTGCGCTTCTCGCGCTGACGTTCAGCCTGCTCCTCTTCCTTCTGCGTTACCTCGACCCTGAGGAGTTCTTGTTCATCTCATTGTACGAGCGGCTCGGACCGCTGTTGTGGTACCTGCTCGCGCTTTCGATTCAATTCGCGCTCTACCTCCTCTACCTCAAAAACGGACTTCATCTCGACTCGCTCAAACAAAACAAAAAAATCTTCTCTGCTTCGTTGGCTGCCTTCTGCCTTCTGCTCTTGGTTCTGCTGTTTGTCTACCACACCAAACTCGGAATCACAAAAGACACAGCCTACTGGGGCGAACCCGGCGTTCCGATTCTCGGATGGCAATTTGCTCTGGCAATCCTCCTCGGCGCCGGTACACTGATCTACTGGTCACTGTTCACTGGTCACTCTCAATCCTCTAATCCTCCAATTCTCAATTTTCTTCTCCCTCTTTCCATTTACCTCACAGCCTCCGCCCTCTGGCTCAGTGTGCCGATCAGTTCGTTGAAGAACAGTTTCTACGCACCGATCACGCCGCCATACACGACTCCATTCCCGTATTCCGACGCGGGCTTTTACGATTACCTCTCCCAGTCCCTGCTCATCGGTACGGATTATCTTGGGAACATCCCGCCGCGCCCGTTGTACGTGACTTTTCTCGCTATTTTGCATTTCCTCTTCGGGCAGGATTTTGTCAAAATTATCGCCGCACAGACGCTGGTCTTTGCATCGTTTCCGGTTGCGCTGTATTTTCTCGGTGCGAAACTCCACTCCCGCGCCGCCGGTGTGACGGTTGCCCTCTTCGCCGTCTTCCGTGAATTGACCACGCTGTGGATCTCCTCCAATACCCGCACTGCCAGCACCAAGATGTTCATTACTGACTTCGCCACCGCAACGGGAATTGCCTTTGTGATGCTCGCTGTCATCCACTGGCTAGAGCGGAGGGATACCAAGTCTGCGGTGATCGCGGGCGGCGCGTTTGGGCTGTTGTTGTTGCTTAGGACGCAATCGCTGATCGTTTTGCCATTTGTGTTCGTCCTCGCATGGCTCGCCTTTCAAAAACGGACGAAAGTTTGGTTCACCGCCTGCTTCGCGTTCACTTTGATGATGACCGCAACCATTACGCCGTGGCTGATTCATAATTACCGGGTGGTCGGCAAGTTCGCCTTCGACGATCCCGCGCAGATGGCGGTCATTTTTTCGCAATACTCGTTCGATGAAAACCTCGACATCAGCCAGTTCGACTTTGAATCCGAAAGCCTCGGGAATCGACTTGTAACGTTTACGCTCGAAAACCCCGGCTTTGTCGCTGGTTTCATAACGAATCATTTCCTCAACACCGAGATCGGCGGATTGCTGGCATTGCCGCAGATCGAACCGTTCAACGGTCTGCGCGCCCCGGTCAATTTATATTGGATCGAGTGGGATGGAAGCCTCGAATGGTACAACCTCGTTTTGATTATTCTCTACCTCGCAATAATCGCAATTGGCATCGGAGCGGCATGGAGTCGATTCAGGTGGGTCGGGTTGACTCCGCTAGCATTCAGCATCGGCTACGCACTTGCAAACGGCATCTCCCGCTTCTCATCATGGCGCTACAACCTGCCGGTTGATTGGGTCGTTTATTTCTACTTCGGAATTGGCGCAATCGAAATTCTCGTTTGGGCTTCATCCGTTTTTGGCGCGAATGTCTCAAGGGTCATTTCCGGTCAAACGAGTGAATTGAAGCAAGAATCGTTTAAACCGAAACATGCTCCCATCGTTGCAGCGTTCGTGTTTTTCGGCGCGCTGCCGTGGCTGATGCAAGGAATTGCACAGCCGCGTTACACGTCAACGCCTGAAGAATTAAGGGAGCATGTTGTTGCTCAGAGTTCGGAATCGTCAGAATTTTTATCTCAGCCCGACGCTCAACTGATCGAAGGCAGGTTGCTTTATCCCCGTTTCTTCCGCCGCAACGACGGGATATTTTCCGCAAACCCGTGGCCTATTTACGAAGCCCGTGATTTTTCGCGGCTCGGCTTCATCGTGTTGAACGAAAACGCGGTCAGCGTGATCTTCCCAGTGGGTTCACCGATCAGACTGACTCACGGTGAAGATGTGATCGTGCTCGGGTGCCAACGCGGGGACTATCTGGAGGCGCGCTGGATTTTCTTCCCTGAGTTGGACGAGACTTATCAAACCGATTCAATGACCGCCGCTTGCTTTCCGTGACATGCCCCGCATCTCTTCCCGACTTTTAAACTGGTACAACAAAAACAAGCGGACTCTCCCATGGCGCGGACATCGCGATCCGTACGCGGTGTGGGTGTCCGAGATCATGCTCCAGCAAACGCGGGTGGAGACGGTGATTCCATATTTCAAGAAATGGATGAAACTGTTTCCATCTGTCCGCGCGCTGGCGAAGGCGTCGGAACGCGAGGTGTTGAACGCGTGGGAGGGACTCGGCTACTACAGCCGCGCGAGAAACTTCCACAAAGCCGCGAAGGCAGTAGTTGAAAATTATCGAGGCAAACTGCCGCGCGATGTGGATGAATTACAAGAACTCCCGGGTATTGGTCGGTACACAGCAGGCGCGTTGAGTTCTATCATCTTCGGCATGGACGAGCCTGCGCTCGACGGCAACCTGAAACGAGTCTATGCTCGCTTGTTCGATGTGAAGACGCCGGTCAATTCGACAAACGGTGAGAAACTGCTCTGGAAAATTGCGCACGAAAATTTGCCAAAAGGAAAAGCGGCTGATTTCAATCAAGCGTTGATGGATTTGGGTTCGGCGATATGCCTGCCGAAAAATCCGCGGTGTGAGATTTGTCCGCTGGCGGGGGATTGTGCGGCAAAGGCGCGCGGCGTTCAACGCTTGCGCCCGGTGAAAACGGCGAAGAAGGTAACGCCTCATCATGTCCACGCGGCGGCGGTGATCGTTCAAAACGGGAAAGTCTTGCTGGCGAAGCGTCCGTCAAAAGGGTTGCTCGCGGGGATGTGGGAATTTCCCAACGCGCGCGTCGAAGGGAATCCGCGCGTGGGGTTGGCGCCCGGTTTGAGGGCGGCATACAGGTTGAATGTGCGGATGAAGCGGGACGCTCATCCGTTTACTGTAGTGGAACACTCGTATTCGCATTTCAAAGTCACGACCCATGCTTATCGCTGTGACTCGTCGTCGAATCTTCCACGAGATAATTTGAAATGGATTCCGTTGAAGGATTTGAAACGGTATCCGATGGGAAAAATTGATCGGGCGATCGCGGGAAAATTGTAGAGCGATTTGTCAATTCGCTCTACACGATTACGCGTTGCTCAGAGTCACCAGCACCATCGGTCGGCGTTTCGTCTCTTCGTAGAGATACGACCGCACCGCATTGGCGATATCCTTTTCGCCTTCCCAGCCGCCGTTGTTGACCACGTCCATGATGTGTTTGCGGACTTCGGGAAGTAACGATTCTGATTCTTCAGGCGAAACAAATCCGCGGGTGATGATCTCCGGGTCGTGCAACAGCCGCCCGTTGAGTTTGTCCACGCTGATGTCAATGAGAAAGATGCCGTTGCGGGCGAGTTTCTCGCGTTCGCGCATGATGCCGAAATCTATTTCACCGACCGAGTCGCCATCCACGAATACGTAGCCGCCGGGGATGCGTTCGCCGAGCGTGAGTTTTCCACCAGCAAGCACGACGATCTGCCCATTTTCCACGACCATCACATCCTCTTCTGGGATGCCAACTTCCATCGCCAGTTTTCCGTGGCGTTTGAGGTGGCGCAGCTCACCGTGAATCGGAATGAAATGCTTGGGCTGTACGAGATTGATGAGCAGTTTTTGTTCCTCTTGTGACGCGTGACCCGAAACATGAATGGGAGCGATCGCATCGTAGATCACTTCTGCGCCGCGGTGTAACAGGCGGTTGATCGTGCGGCTGATGGTTTCTTCGTTGCCGGGGATGGGATGGGATGACAACACGACCGTATCGCCTTGCTTCAGGTCAAATAGCCGGTTCGTTCCGGCGGAGAGCCGTCCAACAATGGACGAGGGTTCGCCCTGTGAGCCGGTGCACATGATCACCACTTTGTGATCCTGCATTTTCAACGCCTGATCGATCGGCACGAGTAATTCATCGGGGATGTCTAAATACCCCAATTTGCGCGCGATCTTTACATTATCGATCATGCTCGGACCGGCGAGGGTCATCTTACGACCGTGTTTTGCGGCGGCGTCTGCCACTTGCTGTACGCGTGAGATCAACGACGCGAAGGTCGCAACGATGACGCGCCCCTGCGCTTCGGCGAACACTTTGTCGAATGCGGGACCGATCACTTTTTCGGAGGGGGTCCAGCCGGGGCGTTCTGCGTTCGTCGAATCGGAAAGCAGCACATCCACGCCGCGGCGCGAGAACTCGGCGAGTTTGGCGTAATCGGTGGGCCAGCCGTCCACAGGCGTGTGATCGAATTTGAAATCGCTCATGTGAACGACGAGTCCCGCGGGAGTCGTGATTCCCAGCCCGACCGCGTCCGGAATCGAATGGCACACGTGGAAAAACTCCACTTTGAACGGACCGATTTCAACCTGTCCGCCAGCCTCCACTTTGTTCAACTTCGCTTTTGCCGACGCGTTGTTACGCGCCAGTTTCCCCTCGATCAAGCCGAGGGTGAGAGGGGTTGCGTACACCGGCGCGGGAATGTCGTTCAACACGTGATGGATTGCACCGATGTGGTCTTCGTGTCCGTGCGTGATGACGATGCCGACCACGTTGCCCGCCCTGCCGCGCAGATATTCGTAATCGGGAACGATGTAATCGATCCCGATCATGTCGTTGGTGGGGAACATGATGCCCGCGTCTACGACCAGAATCTTGTTCTGAAATTCGTAGGCGGTCATGTTCTTGCCCACTTCCCCAAGCCCCCCCAGGGGAATGATCTTCAATTTGCCTTGCTTAGTCATACAATATTATTTTCCTTTGATTTGTAAATTTTTATCCGCCATTGGCGGTAATGGTCTGATTTTTCGATTAATAAAAAAAGACCCCGCTGACTTGCTCGCGAGGGATTGTACATCTCGTGCGATTGTCTTTACACAAACTGCCCGCCTTGGACAGTACCAGTCAACTTCAATGGCTGGGAGTATAGCAGGGCAGGGGGGATTTGTAAAGCAGGGAATTATGATCGGTGGTCGAGTAGGGCGAAGCCCATATCGTGACCGCGCTTCATTCGCAGGGTCGGCAGGATTCTTTTATTTCCCCTAGTCTGGCATATACAAGCCTCCGGTTTGTTCCAACCAGTCCGCAATTCGCTCGACCGCCGCACCGATGTTGTTGTCCGAAACATCCAACATTAAACTAGGCAACAAGGACTTGGCGATCAACTCGCGCATCAATTCCTGCTCGTGGATGAATGGGTTCAAGTCGTGATATTGCGATGGATTCCCGGAAACTTTCAGTCGTTCCGCCCGCGCCGCCTCAAAACTCTCTGGCGAACGCGTGCAGAACACAATGCGGAAATTCAAGGGCAACAGTCTTTCTTCAAGCCAGCGGAAATCATAATCCTTGCCATAGGTCTGTTTTTGATATGCCTCCGTCGAGATATGAAAGCGGTCAACGATCCATGAATAGTATTTTTGCAGTTCGAACATCCGCACCCAGGTTTGATAGACCTCCATCGCAAGCGCTTCATCTTGCGGCTCGAAGTTGATCGGTCCGCGCCCCCAGGGATAATTTGTGAACGTACACCACTCAGCAGAGATCAGCGGTGAGTGATAGCGGTATTTTCGCGATCCCACAATGCGTGGATGTTCGTTCAGTTCAAAAGCGATCTCGGTTTTGAAGGTTAACCTCGTTCCTTCGAGGATGATCTTCGGGCAGAGTTTGGTTCCCATTAAGGGGAGTATATCAAAATTGACAATCGACTGTAACTCCTGTAAACTCCCTGCATAGACATCGACCTCGTCCTGTATCGCCACAAAGTGCGTGTTTCGATCCTAGGCGATCGGCATTTCGCTGAATCACCCTTGCGCTATTATTTTCCTCTTTGGTGAATCATTATGAAATCTTTGACCAGCATTTTCCTTCCGCTTGTTCTAATATTCTCCGCTTGCAGTAATCCGCCGGCAGAGGAATCCGGCCTAACGGCAGTTGCAAGTGTACCTCCCACGGAGCTCTCTTTAACCCCAGCGACCTTGTCTGCATTGACTCCAGTTCCCGAAATACTCCCCACTGCATCATCGATAACTTCATTCGACGAAAGGTTACTAGCAACCATCCAAATCTTCAAAGAGCCAGATGAAATGGTTTTGGTGCAAGGATTTATCTGGACCAAGACTGCTGACGGACGCGTTATCCAAATCGACCCAGCCACAAATACGATCATCGCCGACATCAAAGTGGACACAGCGACCATTCCGCACCATTATTGCCAGGGACTCGGTACCGACGGTGAAGATATTTGGGTATGCTCTGCCAGCAGCGAGGCAGACAACACAGCCATTGATGTGGTCCGCATAGATACGGAAACACAGCGTGTTATCGAAACAATCAAGATTGGAAAAATCTTCGAACAATTGGACCTGCCTTTTCTCCTTGATCAAATATGGGTGTTGACTGAAGGCGGCAGCAAACTGATCGGCATCAATATTGCGAACAATGAAATATCCTCCATGATCGATCTTGGCGCTCGTTGTTTTCAATTGGCGGCTGCTGGTGCAGTGCTTATGGCAACGTGCCCATTAGACAACCTTGTTATTCAAATCAATCCAGAGCGAGGCGAGGTCATTGCACAAGTTACGCTCCAAAGGCCGGGTTACATCGCCGGGAATGAGGATGGGATCTGGGTTGCGCAAGCGAGTTCGATCGTCCGTCTAGATCCAGCAACCTTGAATCCTGTGGCCATATTTACAAACTTACCTGAGATGGATTCGGGTGATATTTTCATTATGAAAGAGGCGGTTTGGGTGCGCCATGAAGGCGGATTCTTGTATCAAATTGATCCGACGAATAACCAGTTCGTTGAGCAGATCAAAATCGATCAGAATTTTGCCGGTGGCAGTGTACTTGTCACTTCTGACTCCATCTGGGCAACTGCTTATGATGATAATCTTTTGGTCCGTCTCAGTCTTAAGTGATTAGAGGCAACGCGGAAAAATTGACATCCCTGCCCGCGTCATGTAAACTCCCTGCATGGACATAGACCTCGACTTGTACCGCCACGAAGTGCGCGTTTCGACAAATCCGCTGGTGAGGCTTTCGGCAATTGATATTTCGCCGGATCATCCCCAGCGGACGTTTGTTTTCATCCATGGGTTCGGAGGGCATGCCGCGCAATGGCAATACCAATTGCAAAAGTTCGCCGTTGAAAACCGCGTGGTCGCACTCGACCTGCGGGGTCACGGGCTCTCGGATAAGCCGACGAGCGGTTACGATATGCCGCGCATGATCGAGGATGTAGAGATAGCCCTAACCCTGCTCAAAGTAAAGGGGAAGTTCATCCTTGTTGGTCATTCCTTCGGCGGTGCGATCGTCACCGAATACGCGTTGAAGAATCCGAGCCGCGTCGAGCGGTTGATCCTGATCGCCACGGCAGGTCAATACAAATTAAGGACTTTGTATCGTTCTACATTGAGCCTGCCGGTTTCTGTTCTGAGATGGTTCGAACCGTTCACGCGGTCATGGCTCCACGGCGCGCCGCATGCGCTCAAACAGTTTTACCGGGAGAATATGTCCCAATGGAAAGGTTGGGATCGGTTCGCCGCGCTGGATGTGCCGACGCTTGTCATTCGCGGGCATCGCGACCGGGTGTTCGAGCGTCCATATTTCGAGAAGGTGCCGGGTTCCATTCCGGGGGCGGAAGATGCCGACATCGGCGTATCAGGCCACATGGTCATGTTGGAGCGGCGGGAGGCGGTGAACCGCGCAATGGAACGATTCCTCGAAGGTGAGGGTCAACGTTCGTGGCGCGAATCTGCCAGCCGTCCCCAAAAGAAAAAAGGACGTGACGCATTGCGCATTGAGCGTCCGTGGTTGGAGAAATACGAACAGGGTGTGCCGTACACGGTGGGAGTGCCTAACATCCCGTTGCATCATTTATTGCGTTCGTCTGTCAGGCGTTTTCCGAATCGCCCCGCGATATTTTTCGAGGGGAGTCGTTTATCGTATCGCCGGTTGAATCGTGAAGCGAATCGTTTTGCGAACGCCTTGCTTTCGCTCGGGGTTGGCAAGGGCGCGCGCGTGGTGTTGTTGTTGCCGAACGTACCCCAGATGGTGATCGGGTTTTACGGCGCGCTGAAAGCCGGTGCGGCGGCGGTTTTTGTGCCGCCGGTGATCGAACCTGAGGAGATCGTGCGGCAGATTAAAGATTCGGAAGCGAGTGTGTTGGTGACTCTTTCGATGTGGGCAGGACTTGCCAAACAGATCCAGGAAGGGAGCGGTGTGCCGCATGTGGTATTGACCGACCCAGCGGATTATCTGTCATTGCCGAAATATCTGGTGTCTTCATGGCGCAATCGCGGATACGGTCTGCGCAACGCCTTACGCTGGAAGGATTGGCTTGGAAGCAACAGCAACAAATCACCTACGGTTGAGGTTCAACCGGATGACCTTGCCGTGATCCAATACACCGGCGGCACGACCGCACAATCGAAAGGCGTGATGCTTTCGCATCGCAACCTCGTGGCGAACGCGTTACAGACGCGACACTGGCTGCCCGACGCGCGTGAAGGAAAGGAAAGGTTTCTGTGCGTCGTTCCGATATTTCACAGTTACGGGCTGACCACGGCAATGAATGTGCCTGTCGCGGTCGGCGCGGCGATGATCATGAAAGCGCAATTTCAAGTGTTGGATGTATTGAAAGCCATCCAACGGTACAAACCGACCATCTTCCCCGGTGTGCCGAACATGTATCGAGCCATCAATAATTTCCGCGGCGTGCGCAAGTTCGGGATCCATTCCATCAAGTATTGCATCAGCGGATCAGAGCCGCTGCATGTGGAAGTGCAGGAAGCGTTCGAGAAATTGACGAAGGGCCGCCTCGTGGAAGGCTATGGGCTGACCGAGGCATCGCCGGTGACACACGCCAACCCGTTGGGTGATAACAGAAGAATCGGCTCAATCGGTATTCCGCTACCTTCCACGGAGGCAAAAGTGTTGGATCTTACGCGTAAAAACAGGGAAGTGAAATCCGGTCAGATCGGCGAACTCGCTGTGAGAGGTCCGCAGGTGATGATGGGATATTGGAAAGACTCGAAGGCGACGAAGGAAGTATTGACCGAGGATGGCTGGCTCCTCACCGGCGACGTCGCGCAGGTCGATGAGGACGGATACACGCGCATCATAGCACGCAAAGCCGACATGTGGTTTCCGAGTCGATTGAAAAAAGAACCCGCTTTTCCGCGCGACGTGGAAGAAGTCATTTACGAGATTCCCCAAGTGAAAGAAGTGGCGGTGACGGCAGTGGCGGGGAATCCATTTGCGTTCGTGATTGCCGGTCAAGAACGCCCCACGCCGGCGGCGGTCATCGCCTATTGCAAACGGCGATTGCCCGCGCACCTCGTCCCGCGTTTTGTGGTCTTCATGGATGAATTCCCCAAATCGTACATCGGCAAAGTTCTGCGGCGTGAATTGGCTCGGAGATATGAAAAGCACGCCTGACATCGAAATCCCCACAACTGCACATTACATCCAACAAGGGAGCGGCTCGCCGGTCATTTTGATTCACGGTATCGCCGCGTCGCATCATGATTGGGACGAACTGATCCCCGAACTTACGCGATGCGGATACTCGTCCTACGCGCTCGACCTGCTCGGTCATGGAGACAGCCCCAAGCCCGATTCGCGCGCGTATCAAATCGACTGGCTGGTGGAACATTTTTCCAATTGGATGCAGTCGCTTGAGTTGACCGAACCCGCGATCCTCATCGGACATTCGCTCGGCAGTTATATCGCTTTGGAGTATGCGCGCCGCGTCCCAGCCTGGACGCGCGGCTTGGTGCTTGTCAACCCTTTTTATTCGCGCAAACAACTCCCGCTTCTTCTCCAACGTTCGTATGGTCGCACCAATCTGCGTCATCTCATCGTGAGCCGCACACCGAAGTGGCTCTTCCGTTTCATCGTGGATATGACGAGCGCGGCAATGGGTCACAGTTCCGGGGCATTGCACTCACTACCCGAACGAATCCGCGCGCAAACCGCGCAGGATTATATGCGCACTGCGCCGGGCGTGTATCACATCCCGAACCAGATTCCGGAGAATTACGAGTATTTGGCGCATATCACTTTGCCGACCCTAGTGGTGTGGGGCGACCGCGACCGAACACTCTCTCCAATTTCGTTTCCAAAAATGGTGGAAGAAATGCCGCGAGCAATCGGAAAATCAATTCGTGCTGGACATGTGCCTCATCAATCGAACGCAGAAGAATTCAATCGCTGGGTCTTGGAGTTCTTGCGCGGGCTTCGGGATGACCCATAAATCTTTAAGGAAAATGGTCCGTTCTGCCTCTTGAAATGACGATGCGTCTATGCTAAAATGACGCCCGTAACAGCCAGATGTACGGGGATGCAGAGCCTGTACGCCCACAGATGGCGGCAACAAATGTTCTAATATCGGAGTAATTTTTTCCATGCGGTGCCCATACTGCCAGCATCACGACTCGAAAGTTCTCGATACCTCCCACGACAGCCATGGGGGAATCCGCCGGCGCCGCGAATGTTTCAAATGCGGGCAACGCTTCAGCACCTACGAGCGTCCCATCCTTGCGACACCTCTGCTCATCAAGCAGGACGGCACGCGTGAAGAATTCGACCGTGAGAAACTGGCGCGCGGGATCCGCATCTCATGCGCGAAACGACCCGTTTCTGCGGCGGATATCGAACGAATGATCGGACAAGTCGAATCACAGTTACAGAAAATGGGCAAATCTGAAGTTTCATCCCGCGTTGTCGGTGATCTGGTGATGGCTGGCTTGAAGGAGCTGGACCAGATCGCGTATATTCGCTATGCCATTGTTTATCTTGGGCTAGACGACCTGCAGTCCATTCGTAACGAAATCAATCAATTGCTCGAAAGCTAATTTGCCGATAGCCGCAGCCTTCCGCTAAGGGCGGAATGTATGTGCCTGTCGGATTTTTTATCGGAAATATAAACTGAATTTGAACGAGAAGTTCACAAATCACTTTGAGGAGAGTGCGTCATGGCTACCAAAGCAGTTGCCAAAACAGAACAAGTAAAGAATGGGTTGCTCCCAACGCCGCCGATGCCGAAGGATCTGCCACGGGCGAACCTCACCGATAACGCGCGGCAGGTGTTGATGAAGCGCTACGTGCGCCGCGGGGACGACGGCAAACCCGCCGAAACGGTCGAGGAGATGTTTTGGCGCGTGGCGTATCACGTCGCAAAGGTGGAAGCGATGTGGGATGCCGATATCGAAAAGCGTACGATCGAGTACTACCATTTATTATCCAGCAAGAAATTTTTTCCGAACTCTCCCACGTTCACCGGCGCGGGGACTCCGCTTGGGCAGCTCGCGGCTTGTTTTGTACTGCCCATCACGGACGATATGGGACGCGACAGCGCGGGCATCTTCCAAACCCTGCGCGACGCGGCATTGATTCAGCAGACCGGCGGCGGGAACGGATTCTCGTTCTCGCGCTTACGTCCGCATGGCGCGATGGTGCAAACTTCGGCGGGTCAGGCGACGGGACCGGTTGGATTCCTGCGCGTGTACGATCACGCGTTCGGGGAGATCGCGCAAGGCGGGACGCGTCGCGGCGCGAACATGGCTGTGCTTCGCGTGGATCATCCGGACGTGGAGGAATTCATCACCTGCAAGATCAACGAGAATCAGATCACAAACTTCAATATCTCGGTCGGCATCACGGACGCGTTCATGCGCGCGGTGAAGAACAAGGAGGAATGGGAGTTGCGATTCCCCGACTTGAAAGAGATGAAGCAAAAAGGATTCAGCGGCACGCTCGAGCAAGCCGAAGCCGCGGGCATCACCATTCACTCGTACAAGAAGATCAAAGCGCGCGAGTTGTTCGATAAGATCGTGAGGCAGGCGCATCACAACGGCGAACCGGGCGTGTTGTTCCTCGACGCGGCGAATCGCAGTAATCCCGTCCCGCATTTGTATCCGCTGGAGGCGACGAACCCTTGTATTACGGGCGAGACGTTGATTTACACAGAACAGGGTTTGCGCCGCGCGGATGAGCTTGCCGCCGAAGGCGTCGAGATCCATGTAGCAACGGATGCGCGCTTTGGGACAAATACCTTCCTTCCTGCAACACATGTTTTTCAAACCGGCACCAAACCGGTGTATCGCTTGATGACCCGCGAAGGATATGAATTACGGCTAACGGAAGATCATCGTGTGATGACTTCGCGCGGTTGGGTGGAGGCGCGTCATTTGCGTTTGGGCGACCGGGTTCATATCTTAAATCGCAAAGGCGGGTTTGGTTCAGCAGGCACCCTTGAAGAGGGTCGAGTGCTGGGCTGGCTGGTCGGCGATGGAACAGTTAATGTTGTGCGCGCGGTTCTGTCTTTCTTTGGCGCGGAGAAACGTGAATTGGCGCCGATGTTTGCAGAGATGGTCACGAATCTGGTGGAGAAACCCAATCAACGGCGCGCATATCCCGTAGGGATCACCAATGTGGATGAGCGTGATGAGGCGCGAATTGCCTCGGATCGTCTGCGCGGTTGGGCGGCTCAATACGGAATCACCGAAGAAAAGAAGCACTTTGTTCCTTCAGCGGTATTTGCGGGCAGTGAAGCGATTCAACGCGGTTTCTTGCAGGCTTTGTTCACTGCGGATGGACAGGTGAACGATGGCGGCGAAAAAGGCTGCTCTGTTCGACTCTCTTCCAGCCATTTGTCCTTGCTCAAGGATGTTCAACGTTTATTGTTGAACTTTGGTATTGCAAGTCGTATTTACGAAAATCGTCGTTCGGCTGGTTATCGCTTAATGCCCGATGGTAAAGGCGGAACCAAGGAATATTTCCATCAGCCGCAACATGATTTGTCAATCAGCAAAACAAATCTAATTCGTTTTGCTGATGAAATTGGATTCCTGACGGAAGCCAAACAAACCAAGCTTGCCGATTATCTGAGCCGCATGGTACGTGGTCCGTATGAAGAACCTTTCCTTGCAACGGTTTTGGCGGTGGAGCCAGATGGCGTTGAACCTGTTTACGATTTGCATCAGCCCGATACGCATTCCTTAATTGCGAACGGCTTGGTCGTTCATAACTGCGGCGAGCAATGGCTTGGACCGTACGAAAATTGTTGTCTCGGTTCGGTGAACCTCAACGAACACTGCGGACCCGATGGAACGGTGGATTGGGAACTGCTTCGCCAAAGTGTCGTGCTGTCCACGCGCTTCCTCGACGATGTGGTCGAAGCGAACGCGTATGTGCCAGCCGTGCCGCAATTGACCGAAGCCGCGCACATGGCGCGACGAATCGGGCTGGGCATCATGGGGCTTGCAGATTTGATGTATCACGTCGGTGTGCGATACGGCTCGAAGGAGGGGCAGGAGTTCGGCGCGCAAGTGATGGAGTTCGTCCGTTATCACGCGATGGTCACGAGCATCGAACTGGCGAAGGAGCGCGGCGCGTTTCCCGCCATCGAAGGAAGCATCTACGACAAGAAGAATATGAAGTGGGCTCCGCCGAAGTCGTTGATTCCATACACGAATGACTGGGGCAGACCGAACGTCGGGTGGGACGCGGTGGTGGACGGAATCCGCAAGCATGGAATCCGCAATGCCGCGCAGACCACGGTCGCGCCGACGGGGACGATTGCCACCGTCGCGGGATGCGAAGGCTACGGGTGCGAACCCGTCTTCGCGCTGGCGTATATCCGCCACGTCAACGACAACGGCAAGGATCTGAAACTCGCGTATGCCAGCCCGCGCTTCGACGAGGCGTTGAAAAAACTTGGGCTGGGCGAGGAGAAGCGTCAGGAGATCGTCGAGCAGGTGATGCGCGAAGGGACGTGCCAGCACATCAAGGAACTTCCGCAGACGGTGCGCGATACGTTCGTAGTGTCGTCCGATATCACCGCGGAGGAACATGTGCGGATGCAAGGCGCGCTGCAGGCGTTCGTGGATAATTCACTGTCGAAAACGGTGAACTTCCCCGAGTCCGCCACCGAACAAGACGTTGCCACCGCGTACATGCTCGCGTGGGATTTAGGATGCAAAGGCATCACGGTCTATGTAACTGGTTCGCGCGATAAGGTGGTGTTGGAGACGAAGGCAACGGCGGATAAAAAGGTTGTTGATGTAGGGGCAGGTCTCACACCTGCCCCTCCGGAGAAACCCGAGGTTTCTCCCACATTTTCTGCTGACCCGAAGAAACCGCGCCCACGCGCGTTGACGGGCAAAACGCTGAGCGTCGAGACTCCCGTGGGCAAGGCGTTCATCACCATCAACGAGAACGGAGGTGGGCAACCGTTCGAGGCGTTCATCAACACCGCCAAGGCTGGTTCTGAGACCGCCGCCGTCTCCGAAGCCATCGGCAGACTCATTTCGTACATTTTGCGCATGACTTCGTCGGTGAAGCCGACGGACCGAATGCGCGAGATCGTGCGTCAACTCATCGGCATCGGCGGCGGGCGCTCGCTGGGATTCGGTCCGAACCGCGTGCGGTCATTGCCCGACGGGATCGGTCAGGTGCTCGATAATTACCTGCGCGAAAAAGACGGATTGACGACCGATGTGGATGAAAAGAAATCGAATGGCAACGGCGGGCACACCATTGAAGAGGAAGTTGAACTTGCCGCTCAGAAAGTAATGCGCATCGGCGACCTGTGCCCCGAATGCGGCGAAGCCGCCGTGGTGAATGAAGAGGGATGCAGGAAGTGCTACGCTTGCGGGTTTAGTGAGTGTTAGAAAGCCTGCCCTGAGTTTATCGAAGGGTTAGAACGTTGAAAGGTTTGAAAGTTGAGCGGGCGAGGCGCTTTGCCTCGTCCGCTTTTGTTATCTCAGCTCACAATTTCACTCTCTCTAAATTCAACGCCAGCAACTTTTCCAAAATCTCCTCATCGCTCAAATCAGACTTCCACCCATACGCGGCAAAGACTGCCTCATCGAGTTTTTTGTGCGTGAGATCGATCCGGGTGGGAGGTTGGTTGTACAGGTTCGTGAACGCGTCTGCACACTTCACCATGCTGACGAATTGTTGAGGGGTGATTGGCATGTAAATCTCTTTGCCTGATTGTGCAATGGTATTCCACCCGCAGGGCGACATCCTGTCGCCCCTACCCAATTTCAACCGATCACTTCAATTTTCCCCACAATTTATTTTCCTCATCCTCCACCCAATACCTTGGGTTGGATTCGATGTAATGTCGAACAGCGCTCAACTCTTTCTCTTCGCGGATGATGTGGTCGTAGTAATTCCGTTGCCAGACGCCGGTTTTGTTGAGTTCGGCCCGAGGCGATTACCCTTTGCCCTTACGAATTCCGCCCATACCTCCACCACAACAACCCGCTGACCAAAACGAATCCCACGACAAAAATTAATCCTAAACCAAACCTGCCGGATGTCTCCTCGGCGGGGGGGCTCTCCGCGGGCGCGGTTGGTGTCCATGGCGCTGAGGTCGCTGACGGATTCGGCGAGGGCGTGATCGTCGCGGGTGCGAGCGTGGATGTTGCCGTCGCGGGCGGCGTAACGCGCAACAGCAATTTTTGATTCGGGATGATGACTGACGCCGCGCCCAGCCCGTTCCAGTTCATTAAATCTGCAAGCGGCACTTCATACAGGTTCGCGATTCCCGAAAGTGTTTCCCCGCTTTGCACGGTGTGATAGTAATTGCCGTCCGCCTCGGGGGTGAGTCTTTGAATCGCGCTCAACGTGGGGCTGGGCGTGAGGTTGCCCATCGAGATCACAAGTTCTTGATCGATCTGCAGGGGCCAATCCGCTTGAAGCCCGTTCAATTCCAAAATTTGATCCACCGAAACATCATACGCTTCGGCTATCGTGAACAACGCCTGATACGGTTGAACGATATGCACGATTCGCCCATTTGAATCGGGAGATTGCAAAACGACCATCCCGCGCGGAGTGGGCGTCGCGAATCCCTCCGTGTTTTGGTTCGGGATGAACAACCGCTGCCCCAATTGCAACGGCGTGTCGCTCGTGAGGTTGTTCCAAATTTCGAGATCTCGAATCGTGACCTGATACGCGATCGCGATCGACCAGAACGATTGTCCCGACTGCACAACGTGAAAGATTTTCCCATCGGCATCCGGCGTGGCGATCTGGACGGGGACGATCATTTGGGAAATCGGGCTGATACTCGTACCTGAGGCGTTTACGCCTCCCACAGACGCGTAACTTCCGCACTCCTGCCCGGAAACATACGCGGCTTGCAGGATGTAATACGTTTTTCCGTTCACCGTCGCGACACCTGCGCCCACGTGACAATACGCGGGCGTGACCGCTGGGCGCATGTGGTCGGGGTCTGCCCACACCGCCATGATCTGGTCGATGCCCATGCCGCCACTGCTCACGGCGAAATTTTCCGTTGCCCAGACCGTTCCGCCGTTGCCGTATCCCGCCGCGGCGATACGTCCGCGCACGTTGCCGATATGCCACGACATGTTGTTCTCTGCCATGATCTGCGCGGTGGATTGCGCGACCGCGTTGACGATCGGGTCCTCGATGAGCGGGGGAAGTCCGTACGAAACGCGTAACGTGTTCATTGCGAGGATCAATTCGTAAGCGCTCACTTGAGCGACCGGCGCGCGAACCTCTTCCGCTCGAACGGGTAAAGGATGGAACATGATCCCCGTACCCATTATTGTGAATACGAAAACTGCAAGGAATCTTTTTAACCGCATGGAATAATTATAATTCCCCAAACCTCGCTCGGTACGACTTGCTCTTTAGATTTTTCTCATCTTTCTTCCCATTGGTCTTGGAATAAACGAAAACTGCTCAACCTACGCACTATCAATCCCGAAGGCGTCGCCGTGGCGAAAGACGTCAAGGTTTCACGCAATGCTTATGACACCCCTTCGGGGTTGGGTCGCACCTTTGTTGTAAAGCTAAAATCATTTCACTCCCTCTGAGTTGTATCTGCGTAAGGTCAGTTAATTGCATCCCTGCGGTTTTTTCGCAGTGTTGTCGAGGATAATGCCAAACTGAAAACAGTAACGAAAGACCATTTGTGGAAGAAATTGCAATAGCGATCCCTGTTAAACTAAATTTCAGAAACCCGCAACTGCTTCGTCCACCGAGGCGAACGATCTCATGGCGGTCGTTACTCCGACGTTTTCCAGCACTTGTGCGACGCTGGTTGGAATCCGCACCAAACTCACCCCGCCGCCTGATCGTTGAGCAGTCTGAGAAACTTTTAGGATGGCTCGCACGCCTGCTGATGATAAATACGCAACATCGTTCAAGTCGAGAACGATACGTTTGTTGTCGCGTGCGACTTTGCCGAATTCTTCATCCAATGCCACCGCCGTCACCGAATCCACCCTGCCCGAAACAACGACCACGGTCGCGTTTCCGTTACCCCTGATGTGTACGGTTAGATCGCTCATGGGTTTCTCCTCGAAACTGATATTCTGGAAATTTCTTCGCCTAATTGTACAGCGAAACTACTCATAGAGGAGTGGTATATTAACCGCCTCGCTCGGGTCTTCGACGCGACCCGATTAAGAAACTGTGGAGTCAACTAAGAGATGCCAAAACTAATTCCTGCCTCCGAACGTCTCCTCCGCGCCCGCAAATTGATTCAGCAGGCGAGAGATCTGCCTGTCCCCTCGACAGGGCTTGGCAGATCGGATTTCTCATATATCGCGCAAGTCAAGGATCTGTTTCGACAGGCGAAGGATATGGTGAAATTCATTCCTCAAACCGCGGGCGTCTCCGCAGAGATGAAAGAGGAAGTGAAAAGGATCTATGAAGAGATCGAACAAGCGAATCGCGACATCTTGTATTGAAAGCAGGGGAGGCGTACAATGGATGAAGATCCTCAATTTCAACGAATGGAAAGCGAGGTAGCCATGGCAGACAAGAATCTCAGCAAATTGCTCGAGGAATTGCACGATGCGCTCGATACCACCCAAGCCGTAGATGAAAAAGGACGCAAACTTCTACGGGCGCTTAATGAGGATATCAAAGAACTGCTCGAACGGTCCGAAGGTGCCGACTCAGAAGAACCCTTCCTCGAACGGCTAAGAGAAACGATAACCCATTTCGAGAATACTCATCCTGCGTTTACATCAACGCTCTCCCGCCTGCTCACCGCGTTGAGCAATGCAGGCATTTGACGATCTCAACCAAAACAAAAAACCTTCGTCTCACGTGACGAAGGTTTTTTGTTCTTAGAGAGTGTTTCTTATAAACCTAAATGGCTCTCTTTTGTACGCGGATTTCACGGACTGCACGGGGGATAAAAGGTTTTTCCGTGATTTTCAGCGTGATTCGTGCTGTCCTTGTCCTGAAAACTGAGTGTAGATACAGTCCCTTAGGGGGGAGTCAAGATAACAGTTGGGGTTGTTGTTGGTGTTGCCGTGACTGTGGCTGTTACCCCGGTGCTGGTGGCGGCTGTGCCGGTTGCCGCACTGCCGCCAACCACGATCTGAACATACACTTCGTCGCCGAAGAATTGTCCGCCGGCGGTTTGCATGCGCCAGTTTCCGCGCAGGGTTCCCGATTTCGATGGCGCGATCATAGCCACCGAAATATCCAGAGTGGCATTGGGCGCTACCGCAGAGGGAAGTGTAAATGTCACGCCGCTCATCTGCTCGCCGCCGGTGAATGCAAATTTGAATCCGGCATCCCAGGCGCACGTGCCGGAGTTCAACACTTTCCACGTCTTGGTGAAGTTCTGCCCGGGTGTCATCGCGGTATCGTCCGGGATCGAAACGTCGCTCACATACGTCAGGCGATAGCACGCGTTCCCGCCGCCGCTTGTGGTCGGTGAGACTCCTACCGGTAAAGCGCCGCCTGTGCTGGTGGCGAACGGCGCGAAGGTGGCGGACGCGGTCAAAGTGGGAACGGGAGTCTCTGAGGGCGCGGCAAGCGCGGTCTGGGTGAGAGCCGCTGAAAATGTCTCGATGGCGAGCGTTTGAATTTCATCCGCGTTGAGCGTGTTCGTCGGCGTCGCTTCGGCTTCCCCTCCGCCGCACGAAGCGATCAACAGCGCGCATAACCCCAACAAGATCAATCTTTGTTTCATTCGTTCTCCTTTCAACGAGCCGCAATTTTACTTGGTTTTGCCCGATGATTAACGGGCGACTACCCTACAAAGTTCCTACTTCTCATCATGCTATAATCTGCGGCGATGATCTACTTGGATTACTCCGCGACAACACCTGTGGATGCGCGCGTCGTGGACGCGATGTCGCCTTTCTTCAACGCTTCTTTCGGGAACCCATCATCTGTTCACCGCTTCGGACAGGTTGCCGAAGCCGCAATTGATTCAGCGCGCGAGTCTGCGGCGCGCGTGCTGCATTGCGAGCCCGATGAAATTGTTTTCACCTCGTGCGGCTCCGAGTCGGATAATCTTGCGATTCGCGGCGCGGCATATGCGATGCGCGAAAAGACCGGCGCGAAATGGATTCTCGCCTCCCGCGCCGAACATCCAGCAGTGACAAAGACGCTGGAACATCTCGGAAAGTATGAAGGCTTTTTGATCGAATGGCTGGATGTAGATGAACGCGGCATCGTTACGCCTGAGATCGTTGCCAAAGCGATCTGCAACAACACCGCGATTGTTTCTGTGATGTACGCCAACAACGAGATCGGCACGATCAACCCGATCAAAGAAATTGCGGCGATTTGCCGCGCCAATCATATTTTGTTCCACACCGACGCGGTGCAAGCCGCCGCGTATCTGCCGGTGGACGTGAACGAACTCGGCGTGGATCTGATGTCGCTCGGCGCGCACAAATTCTACGGACCGAAAGGCGTCGGCGCGTTGTACGTCCGCAAAGGGACGCCGCTCGTTTCGCAGTTGACCGGCGGGGGGCAGGAGTTCAACCTCCGCGCCGGGACTCAGAACGTGCCTTACATCGTCGGCTTTGCCGAAGCGCTTCGGCTGACGGACGAAGAACGCGAACAACGCACGGCGCACGTCAAGCCTCTGCGCGACAAAATCATCGGCGCGGTTCTCGAATCGATTCCCGATTCCCGGCTCACAGGCGATCTGGAATCCCGCCTGCCTCACCACGCCAGTTTCGTTTTCAAAGACGTGGACGGCAATCTCTTGCTCACCCTCCTCGACGCGGCTGGCTTTGCCTGTTCTTCCGGCTCCGCCTGCAAAACCGGCAATCCCGAGCCGAGCGAGGTAATGAACGCGATTGGTCTGTCGCGCGAGTGGGGGCTCGGTTCGTTGCGCGTGACGGTCGGCGTACAAACCACCGCCGCCGACGTGGATGAATTTCTCAGGGATCTGCCCTCGCTTGTCGAAAAAGCGCGCACGCTTCACGCGAACAAATAAATGAAGCGGACGCCGATCTTACATCCATTTCTGTTTGCGGTGTACTCCGTGCTCGGCGTGTACTCGCAAAACGCATCGCAAGTTCCGCTCGATTGGATGTTTCGCTCGTTGTCCATCGTGTTTCTTATTGCGGTTCTTGTGTACCGGTTTTTGCGTGCGAGGTTCGACGATCCCGAGTACGCAGGTTGGGGGACAACCCTGTTTATCCTCTGGCTGTTTTCAGGACACATGTATTTGTTTTTGCTTGCGCGATCCGGTTTTTGGCGGACGCCGTTTGGCGGAGTGTTTGCCCTTGCTATATTTTCCTCAACGCTCTATTTTTTTGCCAGCCGCTGGCTGTGGGGAAAAATTTCCAATCCAAGAACCATCACCCTTTTTCTAAAAGTCGTTTCATCTGTGCTCGTGCTTTTTTCTGTTTGGGCGATTGGCTCTACCCTTTCTCGCTCATATTCTCAAGTGAAGATGATCAAAGAGCGCGTGGTCCAGATTGAAATTCCAGCTGCTGAACCGAACGAGATTCCACCCGACATTTATTTCATCGTACTGGACGGTTATGGGCGCGAAGATGTCTTGCGCGATCTGTACGGATTCGACAATTCGGAGTTCGCCTCTTTTCTACGGGACAGCGGATTCTACGTAGCCGGCCGGTCTTCGTCCAACTATCCGCAGACCGAACTGTCCATTTCGTCCAGTATGAACTTGAATTATCTTGATGTCTTTGTGGAAGGGTTTGGCGATACGACGGATCGCAGTCCATTGCGCGAACTGATGCAGCATACGGCGCTGCGGCGATTCTTGAAAGATCGCGGCTACGCGTTTGTTTCCTTGCCGAGCGCCGCGCTTTTCGCCCAAATTACCGATGCCGACATTTACTACGGCGCGGTGGCGAATGGCGTTAATGAATTCGAGGGGCTGGTTCTCTCATCCACGATTGCCGGCGTTTTCGCCGAGTCTTTTGGCTTGGAACTACCGGTTCAAGGCTACAATCTACACAAGCGGTATATCCTTTCCGCGCTTGAGGCTTTGCAGACCATTCCGGAACTCCCCGGTCCGAAATTTGTATTTGCTCATATTTTGTCGCCGCATCCACCGTTTATCTTCGACCGCGAGGGAAATTTTGTCCTCCCCGACCGCCCCTACAGCACATGGGACGCGTCGTTATTTCCCGGCACCACCGAAGAATACATCAAAGGCTATACAGATCAGATGGTTTTCATAAACTCCGAAATGAGGCGGGTCGTGCAAAGCATCCTCGAAAAATCGGCAAACCCTCCCATCATCATCATTATGGGCGACCACGGACCCGGCGCGTATTACGACACTCTGAAACTGAGCGAGTCGTGCCTTGCCGAACGATTTTCCATTTTGAACGCCTATTATTTCCCCGATGGAAATTACGAACTTTTGCATCCTTCGATCACCCCGGTCAATTCGTTCCGCGTGGTTCTCCGTCAATATTTTGGCGCCGACATAGAGTTGCTGGAAGATAAAAATTACTTTGCCGGCTGGCTTTCGCCATACCGGTTTACCGATGTAAGCGATACAATTGACGCCGCTTGCATAATTTCCCAGTAGAAAGTGAATTCTTGTGCCGAAAGTAGTTGTTGCCATGTCGGGAGGGGTAGACTCCTCCGTTGCCGCCGCCTTGCTCAAGGAGCAGGGCTATGAAGTTATCGGCATGATGCTCCGCTTGTGGAGCGAGCCGGGCAAAGAAGATTCAAACCGCTGCTGCACGCCCGATTCGATGGCGCAGGCGCGCCGCGTGGCGGCGAAACTCGATATTCCCTTTTATGTGATTGACGCCAAGGATGTTTTCCGCGAAACGGTGGTGGACTATTTCCTCGAAGGGTATGCGCGCGGCGAGACGCCGAATCCATGCCTGATCTGCAATCGCAAGATCCGCTGGACGTTTCTGCTCGATCATGCGCTAGCGCTTGGCGCGGACTTCATGGCGACGGGTCATTATGCGCGAGTGAGGAAAGACGAAAGTGGAAAGATTGAATTGCTGCGCGCGGTGGACCGAAGCAAGGATCAATCGTATGTTTTGCATGTGCTCGATCAGGAAAAGTTGAAGCGCGCGTTATTTCCCATCGGCGATTACGCCAAGCCCGAGATTCGGCGGATCGCCGAAACGCATGGGTTACCAACCGCCTCGCGGAAGGACTCGCAGGATTTGTGCTTTCTCGCGGGTGAAGATTATCGGAACTTTCTGCGGCGCAACGCGGCGGAGGCGCTCAAACCCGGCGAGATCGTCACCCGCGAAGGCGTATCCATCGGAACCCATAACGGACTTGCGAATTACACCATCGGTCAGCGCAAGGGATTAGGCGTCGCGTCGCCTGTGCCGCTGTATGTCATTACGAAGGACGCGGTGCGCAATACGTTGGTTGTTGGAACTCAGGAACAACTCGGCTCGCGTGAATTGACCGCGCGCGATGTCAATTGGATTGCGGGTGAACCGCCGCGTGAGCCGTTCCGCGCGGAGGTGAAGATTCGCTACACTGCGAAAGAGGCGGAGGCGTCGATCGCGCCGATGGGGGAGAATCGGGCGCACGTCACGTTTGACGCGCCGCAGCGCGATATCACAGCCGGTCAGGCGGCGGTTTTCTTTCAGAACGATTTGTTGATTGGCGGCGGGATTATTGTCTAGGTTTTGCGTGTAGTCAGTTTTGTGAAGATAAATTGGGTAGAAAATAAAATCATCGTAAAATTTTTTCAAAGGATATTGATCGTGTTCAAGTCAATCAAAGTAAAATAAACAAATCAAATTTCAAGAGGAGCTTCATCATGCCGTATCGTGTCGAGTCGTTGATGTCTGCCCGGTTGTTCGTCGTGCCGCAGCACGCGGACAAGAAGGTGTTTTTTCTCAGCAATTTATCGGGACATTTGAGTTTATATTCCATGAATTATGGCGGCAGCGTGCCTGAGCCTTTATTGCCGCCGAACATCGCCTTGCAGAATCCGCATTTGATTGGCGGATTGTCGTTTTATGTTTTTTCAAAGCTCAAGCGGATTCTTGTGATGATCGATAAAGATGGGGACGAAAATTATCAGCCCATGCTCATTCCCATGGAAGGCGGTTTCCCCGAACCGTCGTTCGCCAACTTTTTTGCGGAGTATCGCGTGCATTTGGGCGAGTGCGACGCGGAACAAGGGATTGCCTACTTTGCCGCCGAAAGACGCGACATCGCGCTGATCGAAACGTACCGCGGCGACTTGAAGACCGGCAAGTTGACCAAGATCGCGGAATATCAATTCGGTTTGGGAGTCGCCGCGCATAGCGGGGATCACAAGAAATTGCTGCTCGGCACAGGCTATACGGTTGGCGATGGCGTGTTGTGTTTGTGGGAAAATGGTAAACAAAAGACTCTTTATGGAAAATTATTGGAAGATCGCGGGGAAGGTGAAAATGTTCCCCTGAACGGACTTGGCTCGGCGGTTTTTTCTCCAAGCGAAAAAGGCGCAATCGTAGTCTCTTCGGTGTTCGAAGATACCTACAGCCTCGGCTATCTCGATCTTGCCAAACCCGGCGAATTGGAGCGCGTCCAACTGAAAGGGGTGAAGCACAAGGGCGCGGGCGAATTGACCGAGCTTGCTCACCTCCGCAAAGATCGGTATCTGCTTCTCTTCAACATTGACGGCTGCTCGTGGGTGTACGAAGGCACATTCAATGAACAGAAGCGGCGCATGACCCTCGAACATGTTTTGGTCGGAGCCAAGCCGCTCGATAACGGAATGCTCGAACGCGTTCACTATGACTCGAAGGCGGACTTGTTCGCATTCTCATTCTCAACGGCGACATCGCCGACACAGATCTACACAGTCGGGGGCAAAAAACGCCGCAAGGTCGCGCGGCATACCAACGAAAGGATTCTTGGGATTCCCGACTCGCTTCTCTCCAAAGGGGAGGACGCGTCGTTTCGATCCCATGACGGGTTGCGTATCTCCGCCCGGCTGTATCTCCCCGCGAAGGGGCTCGGCTTCAAAGGTCCGCGCCCAGTGGTGTATTACATTCACGGCGGCCCGCAAGGACAGGAACGCCCCGATTTCGCTTGGTTCTCCATGCCGTTGATCCAATACCTTACTCTGCGCGGCTTCGCTGTCTTCGTTCCGAACGTGCGCGGCTCGACCGGCTATGGGCTTTCCTACACCAAACACGTGGACCGCGACTGGGGCGGGCAGGACCGCCTCGATCACGTCCACGCGATGATGCATGTTTTGCCGAAAGATAAACGGCTGGATGTTTCGCGCGCGGCGGTCGTCGGCCGCTCCTACGGCGGCTACATGACGTTGATGCAGGCAGGCTTGCACCCCGATCTATGGAAAGCCTCGTGCGATATGTTCGGACCCTATGACCTGCTCACGTTCTCGGAGCGAATCCCCGAAACATGGAAGCCGTATTTCAAGATCGCATTGGGCGATCCCGAAAAGGCGGATGAGCGCGCATTCCTCGTCGAACGCTCGCCGAAAACGCATTTGCACAACATGTCCGCGCCGATGCTGGTCATTCAAGGGCGTAACGATCCGCGCGTGGTCGCGGCTGAATCGGAAGATCTCGTGCGCGAGTTGAAATCCAAAGGCAAAGACATCGAGTTGCTCGTCTTCGAAGACGAGGGTCACGATGTGCTGAAGTACGAGAATCGCGTTGCGTGCTACAACGCGATCGCCGATTTCTTTGCGAAGCAGTTAAAGCCGTAGGGAATAATGTAAACAAGGAAACACGCAGACAAGTAAACACGGAAGACGCGACTCACCTGTTTACCTGCCTACATGTATACGGGTCTACTGATTACCCATGACCATCCCTTCTCTCCTCATCGCTCTTCTCATCGCGCTGTTCCTCGGAGCGCTCTATCATTTAATCCGCGGCGGAGGATTTTGGCGGTTTGTTTTCTACCTCGGCTTGAGCGTTCTTGGCTTTGCCATAGGGTACCTTGTCGGTCTATGGCAGGCATGGAGGTTGTACCCGCTCGGTTCGCTCGATTTGGGAGCGTCCTCGCTGGGAAGTCTGATCGTTCTTGTACTCAGCGATTGGCTCAGCCGTATCGAGATGAAAGAAGAAAAAACGGTATAATCCCCGCCTGTTGCCAACTCGGCAGAACCGCCTTGTTGACAAATTCACGCTTTGTGCATTTTGGAAAATCCCATGAGTCAAATTGACCTTTCGCAGAACGAAGAGACCGAACTCCAGACCGAATCGCTCGGGGAAAAGATCGAGCTCATCATCGAAAAATTGCCCCCGGAAGAAGTCACCCTCGTCGAGATCATGGACATCGTCGGCGCGGACAGTCTGATGCTCCTTACTATCTTCCTCTCGCTGGTGTTCCTCGTACCGGTTTCGATCCCCGGCGTGAGCACAGTATTCGGAACCGGCATTCTGCTCATCGGCATTACGCGTCTCTTATCCCGCAAACTATGGCTACCGAAATTCATCGCAGACCGGAAGTTGTCGTCGGTGAAATTGCGCGAAGGGTTCAAGCGCGCGCTGGTGTGGTTTCGCCGCCTCGAAAAAGTCAGCCGCCCGCACCGCCTGCCGGGGCTTACTACCGGTCGTTTCATGACTTTAGCGAACAACCTGTCGTTCATCCTTGCCGCCGTGTTGCTCATGGCTCCGTTCGGGTTCATCCCGTTCAGCAACACGCTTCCCGCGCTGGCGTTGATCTTTCTCTCCGTGGGCATGATGCAGAGGGACGGCGGCTCCATCCTCCTTGGTTATCTTTCCAACATTGCCACCATCGTTTACTTTGCGTTTTTGATCGTCGGAGGAGGGTTGTCTGTTCGCGAGTTGTTTAATTTCATGAAATAGCGAACCGCTCGCGGCATGCTAAAGCGGCTGACGATTTCTTTCGCGTTTTTCATTTTCCTCGTCATCGTTCTTGCCGATATGGGGAGACTCGGTTTCCTGGGGGTTATCAATCGGATTCCGTACGGCGACAAGATCGGCCACTTCCTCCTCTACGGGATTCTCACCCTGCTCCTCGACTTGACCCTCCTCCGCTCGCTTCCTCATCGAAGCCCGGGGCTGGTCGTCATTTCAACGGGCTTGTTCCTCGCCTTCGCCATTGGCGTCGAGGAATATTCGCAGCAATTTTTCCGCAGCCGCACTTTTTCGTTACTCGATCTTGCGTTTGGTTATGCTGGGGTTATATTCTTTTCGTGGGTTGTGTTACGAATCAAACAGTAGGAGCGGGGTTACCCCGCTCCTACATGATTATTTAGGCGTCAAAATCAAATGTCCTTCGGCATCGGCTTCGATTGATTGGCGCGTCCACAACATGGGATAGTATTCGACGTTCGCCCACATCTCCGCCATGTCGATGTAGTGCGGGTGATATGCGTGACCGGACTGGCCGGTGGTATGCATTGAGAGCGAGTTGCTCAGGTCTGAGAAATCGTAGATGGCTCGGTACGACGGAACATTGGTCACCTCGTAGCCTTCAACCGCGTTCCACGATGTGGCGTTGACGAGCGACCTTCCGCCATTGGTGGGGAAAGGTCCTCGGTTGAAGAGTTCGCGTATAAAACCCGGACTGGACGAGCCGCCCAGCGAGCCGTTCCTGAAATTGCTGACGTGGATTCCGCCCCATGTCCATTGCGCGGGATCGTCGCCGAGCAGTTCCTCCAACTCAGCCACACCTTCGATGAATGATTTTTTCAGCATCTCATCGCGCGTCTCGATGGTGTCGGTTGTTGTGACGTTATCCCACCATGCGCTGTCCGCGCTGAGATTGCGGGTCACTTCGAACCAGCGGTCGCCGCCGTCCGCCCAATAGTCTTCAGGCAATTCGTCGTTGAACGTGTTCTTTAGCAAGTGACGCCAAAACGCCGCGTAGACCGCCGCGGCTTGCGAATTGACCACGGCTTGATAATCCCAGTTTCTCAACGAATCGAAAGCGACCGCTTCATTGGGCTTTTCGAACTTCGGATCCAGTTGCAGCAGCAGCGGGACGAACGTCTCCGCACTGGCGTCGTACGCGTCGGCTTGCATCAATTGAAAGTAGGCGATGTCAATTTTCCCGGGGGCTGATTCGATCAATTCCACGACGCGTTCCGCGCGGAAGCCGTAATCGTATCCTGCTTGATCGCCGGCGATGAGGTATGGATAGTCGTCTCCGACGATTTTGTTGTTGACCGGCGCGATATATCCTTCAGCGGGGTTGAGCGTCCACGGCAGTTCTTCGAAGGGAATTGCGCCTATCCAATCGAATTCGCTGTTCCAGCCCGGAACGGGCGCGAGGCCGTCGCCGTTCTTTCGGATGGGGATCGTTCCCGAAGTTTGATAGCCAATATTTCCATCCACATCGGCGTATGCCAAATTCTGCCCCGGCGCGTTGAGGTGGCGCGCGGCTTCACGGAATTCCTCCCAGTTTTGCGCCGCGTTGAATCCCCAGATGGCCACGAACGGATTCGACTGTTTATACGTGTTGCCGGTCGAGAGGGCGGTCCAACTCAGCGCGATCACATAGTGTTCCGGTAACTCGATGCCGGCGCGGTCTTTGAACGCGACAAATTCCGAATCTTCTGGGTCGCCTTCGTTTTTCAAGGAACCATAGGTTTCGGAAATGACGGGACCATGCCGAGTGGCGCGGACTGTGATCTCGACCGGATCACCGCCTGCAACGTTGATCGTTTCGGTTCGTATGTCGAAATCAACCCATTCGCCGTTCACTTCATATTGGTTTGGATTCTCTGGATTGACGCGTTCGATGAACAAGTCCATAACGTCTTCTTCGGCGAAAGTGAAACCCCAGGCTATCTTGTCGTTATGACCAAGCAAAATACCCGGTCCGCCCGCTAGTGAGAAACCGGCAAGGTCGAAGGGGCATTCTTCATTCTTTGGGAAACAATGCAAGCCGACCTGATACCAAATAGATGGCATGTTAATTCCAAGATGAGGGTCGTTCGCCAGAAGAGGTTTGCCGGTCGTTGTGAGCTCGCCGGAGACAACCCACGAATTGGAGCCTTTACCGCGTTCGGGCGAACCAAGCATCCCGTCGAGAAGAGAGGCGTTGTGTTCGACTGCGGTGAAGAGTTCCGCCGGGATGTCTTTGAAGGCGAATGAGGGCGGCGTTCCACCTGCGCTTCCGTCGCCGATGTCGTTGACGATGAGCGGATGATCCGCCGGGTAAGGCGGATACAGTTCAGCCAGTTGCTGCGGCGTGAGCGTTTTCATCAGGATGGCGCGCTCGATCTCTTCGTTGATGTTGTCTTTCAGATCCCAAGCCAGCGCGCGCGCCCATGCCAGCGTATTGACCGGCTCCCACGGTTCGATCACATAATCCGGGTTGATGATGGGCAGGTCGAGGACCGCGTACTCGAGACTTAGTTCTTCGTTCGATTTCCCGTTGAGGTATGCGTTCACGCCGTCGGCATAGGATTGAAGGATGGCTTTGTGTTTGGGGTCGAGCGCTTCGTACTCCTCCTGCGATGTTCGTCTCCAGCCGAGCGTCGTCAGAAACATATCGGCTTGCAACTGACTCGCGCCGAACATTTCAGCAACTCTACCCTCGCCCACATGGCGGTAGAAATCCATTTGCCAGAACCGATCCTGCGCGTGGACGTATCCCTGCGCGAAAAAGAGATCGTGTGCGGTCGTCGCATAGATGTGGGGGATGCCCATCGCATCGCGATAGATATCAACCTGCCCATCGAGTCCTTCGAGTGGAATCTCCCCGTCAATTTGCGGGAAGGATTTTGGCGCGACGGTGTTGGGCAAATAACTCTTGAAGTAGAAAGTTCCTCCAGAGCCGAGTAAAAGGGCGAGGAGCAGAATTCCAAACCCGGTGCGCTTCAGGATAATTTTTGTTTTCGACATGGATTGCCTCTCCAAATTAAATTTGTAGGGGAGGGTTACCCCCCCCCTTACATGATTATTGAATCGTTCCGAGCAAGCGCGGGAACCAATACCAAAGCACATCCCGCGTGGGTTTGCCGTGGATGGATGCGGATTTATCCTGCAATTCTACCGGTTCAAAATATCCGCGGCTGACAAAGCCGCTTACCCAACTGCGCGAATTCATGGCATTCAACACAGCCTCGTAAATATCGATCTGTTGTTGCAGGTCGAGGCTGACCGTTGAAAGATCGGGGTTGGGTCGGTTGAGCGCGGTCCAATCGAGGCAAACGCCGCTGCCGTTGGGAATGCATCCCGTTGCGGAGTTGGTCGCGGATGGATACGAAAGCGCAATGATGAACGGTTTACCGATCTGCGATTGCCACGGCGCGATGTTCTGGTCGAGCAGGATGCCGGCTTCGTTGATCATGTCCGCTTTGTTTGGCGTAGCGAGTGTGCTGAGTTTTGCAAACCACAGTAAGTAGACTGCATCGGTATCGCGCAGGATGCTGACCGGGGGTGTGAAGTCGGTGGAGTTGTAGGGCAGGGCAAAGATCACGTTCCCGCGGAAGTGTTGGCGGATCTCAGCGATAAGATTCTTCCAGCGCGTTTCCGCGTCGGACGGGACACCGCTGGGGGTGCCGTCGGCAAGTTTCCCTGCGGGAAGAGCCGGGAGAATCCAATCTCCGCCGATGACCACAGCCTGCGCGCCGGAGATCGTCGCCATGTCTGCGAAGTGGATGGCGAAGGCGCGGTAGTGTTCGAACCAATCGGTCCACCAGTTGAGGTCGCCGCGTGGGGCGTTGTTCCAAAAATCGGCGGCGTTGGTTTCAAATCGCGGCTGCGGAAATAGCGCCACGTTGATATTGCGCGCGCGCGCCTCGGTGACCGCCCGCACCGTATCAGACCAGAATGGGTCTTTGCCGGGTTGTTGCGTGAAGATGTTTGGCGATGTGCGCTTATACGTCCACGAGGGAGTGTACACGACCCAGTTCGCGCCCAGACCCTGGATGTTTTGCAGTGCGAGATCGTTGAAGGCGGGAGTCTGCGGATCGTAATAGGATTGGTATTCAACGCCCGCCATAAAGCCGGTTCCACGCGACGGGATGGTTGTCGCGACCAGTGTGGCGGTTCCAATGTCGAGGGGCCACATCCACGCGTTGACGGTTTCATTGATGTTCTGCGGTGTGATCGCGGGTGTGATGTTGCGCCCGTGCGCGTTCGGACCGGCGGTCTGCGAATCGTCAGCGGAATCGCATTGCGCGTTGCGGCAATATCGATAAGCGAACGAACCCGGCATGTTCAGGGGTCCGTACAATTTGTACACCCAGCGATTCTGACCTTGTTTCAACATGGGAATGGGTTGCGACCAGCCGAATAAAAAGTTGAATTGAATGTAGATGTGGTCGCTGGGAGACGTGTTTTGCGGAACGGTGACATCGAACACGATGGGCGCTTTTGGTCCTGCCTGCCACGATTGCACAACATCCTCGATGGTCGTATTTTGGTTTGGAACGAGAATGCGCCGTGTCACATAGGTTTGGTCGGAGGCGAACTCGGCGTTCCAGAAACCATCACC
Organism: Chloroflexota bacterium; assembly: GCA_040753755.1. GTDB lineage: Bacteria > Chloroflexota > Anaerolineae > Anaerolineales > Villigracilaceae > Defluviilinea. The sequence continues at coordinate 233,995 of JBFMDB010000001.1, read as the reverse complement.
CATGGTGTATTTGTATTGCACATCTGCACCTGCGGGCAGGGGAATCGTCACCGAGTATCTGCCATCGGCAGTTGGCGTGAGGACGGGCATACGGTCCGCTGCGGTGCTGAATCCGCCGCGCAGGTCGGCGAAGGTGTTCCCAAGTTGAAGCAGGTTCCCCGCGATCCGAATCGGGACGTTTGGTCCGACGGTGCCCGGCGGGACGGAAACGATGAAGGTCACATTGACCAGCGGCATGGGTTTGACGCGCACTTGCACCGGCGTGTTGGAGTTATCAGCCACATCCGCCCCTTGTTGAAAAGTTTGATACGCCCCGTCCATCGAGTAGGCAACGAGGTTATGTTTGCCGGCGCGCAAATCGGCGAGATGGAATCGCCCGGCGGAATCGGTGAAGAATTGCACGCCGCCAGCGGTGACCAAAATATCCGGGATCGGCGCGCCGGTATCCGCGTTGACGACCGTTCCGCTGATATTCCCGGAAAGCGTGTTCGCGCCTTTATCCGCCCAACTGCTGACTGTGTCTGTGACTTGGGTAGGTCCGTTGATGTAAAACAAACGGTAGCGGATGTTTTGATCGCGGTTTGTATCCTCGAAGATATGCGTGTTGCCGATCGTCCGAGCATACCGGTAGCGAATCACCGATTGGTCTGGGATGGTCAGTTTCTTGGTGTAGGTCACTGCGTCCACCGCGTCCATGGAGTAGTCCACAAAGTTGAACGCAAGCCCGGTCACTTCATCCACAACCGTGAGTGCGAGGCTTTCACCGGGCAGAAGCGGCTCCGGCAGGCGAACCGTGAACGTGACTTCCGCGCGCGGCGCAGGTGTGGCTGTGGGACCGGATGGAAAAGGTGTGACAACGGCTGGGGTTGGAAAGGTGGGCCACTTGATCAGTGAAATGGCGCAAGCCTGACTCAGCAGAGCGAGAATGAGGACAAAATATAGAAATTGACGCGGTAAAGCGGGGCGTGATCTCATGGGACACTCTCCTTTAACGTTCCTTCTCGCGGGCGGTTTGCTTCCCCTGTCTTGGTGCAGACTCCACCTTCGGTTCGTTTCTCCTGCGCAGCCGGGCAGCGAGGTAACTGAAGCCGATGCTTGTGAAGTATAACAATACCATCGGCAACATGACCAGCCCCATATTCACCGGGTCGATCGTGGGTGTCACTGCCGCGGCAAGAATCGCAATGAGCACGATCGCCAGGCGCCATTGCTGGGCTAGGACTTTCGGCGTGATGAGGTTCAGATACGTAAGCGCGAATACGACGAGAGGGAATTCGCAAAACAAGCCGATCCACAACATGAGTCCTGTGATAAATCCGAAATACTCCTTTGCCGTCCAAAACTGTGCGATGTCTGTGAAGCCGCCGAGAAAGGGAAGCGCGGCGGGAATCAACAAGTAGTGCGTGAGACCGAGACCAACCACAAATAGAATCGATGCGGAGGGGATCGCCAGCAAACTGAATCGTTTCTCGCGCGCGGTCAACCCTTTTGCGGCGAACCACCAGAGTTCGAATGCAATATACGGCAGGGCGACGGTGATCCCGCTCGTCAGCGCCACGCGCATGAACACGCCGATCTCCTCGGTGACTTCGATCGCCTGTAATTTCGTCAATCCGCCTACGGGTTGGGCAAGATAATTCATGAAGGGAACGGTGAAGTAAAACGAAACGCTTACGGCGATCGCAATACCAGCGACGATTCGAAATAGATGCCAGCGCAGATCTTCGACATGACCCCAGAAATCCTTGGTCGCGCTTTCATGTGAATCGGTGCTGAGAAATATCCACACCCGGCGCACCAGCTCAAATGGGAATAGGATGATTCTGTAAACTACAACGAAAGGGAACGCAAGAACGCGCAGGATTCGTTTCAGGAACTTAATCATTTGGCATTGACGGGTTTTCCTCGCCCTTTTCGTCCGCATTGGAGTCTGTCGCAGATTCCGGTGGCGGGGCGTTTTGGAAAGATTTCGGTATTGTCTGTGACCGCATCGGCGGCGACGCGGGCTGGCGGGGGCGCGGATCAATCGTATTGCGTAATTCCTGTTCCGCCTCCCACACTTCCATGTTCGCTTCCCTCATCCACTTGCGCGGTAAATTGCTGAGTTCCTGCGAAGTATCCCTGAAGATCTTCCAGAGTTCCGACTGGGTGATGCGATTCAACCATCGTCCAATGACGCGCCCCGCTTCCTTCATCTGTTTTGGACCCATCACGATGATGGCGATCAGCAGGATAAAAATGAATTCAGATGCGCCAACGCCTAAAATTTCCATTTAGACCTTTTGCAGAGCTTGCAGGATTTCATGCAGGTGCTCGGCAAGCGACCCAAGCACACCGTTCACGAAACGCGGCGCCGAATCCGAACCGAACATTTTTGCCAGTTCCACGGCTTCGTTGATCGCAACTTTGATCGGTGTTTCCTGAAAGACGGCGAACTCCCACAACGCGATACGCAGGATGTTGCGGTCGATCGCCGCGATCTGATCGAGGGGCCATTCAGGCGCGTATTTCGAGATCAGAATATCGAGGATGTGCGTGAGAGGGAGAACACCAAAGATGATCTTGCGCGAAAATTCGGAGAGTTCCTCCGAAAGCGCTGTCTCCTCCAGCCGCGCCTTGAACACGTCAGCGGGCGGGTGGTTTGCCATATCCACTTCGTAAAGTACTTGCAGGGCGAGCGAACGCGCCCTGGTGCGGGGTTTCATGCGAGCCGAGCCTCTCCCACTTCGTAATCAATGTTCTCCACGTGCACTTCCACCGCGCCGACATCCATGCCGACCATATCCTGCAAGGCGCGCGCCACCTGTTCCTGCACGTTGCGGCTGACCTCGCGGATGTTCACGTCCTTCTTGAGGATCAGATGCAGATCAACGGCAACGACGTTGTCTTCGACTTCGATGCGCACCCCGTCGTGGATTCCTCGTTTGAAGAAGCGGTTCACTCCGCCGGTGACGTTTGCCATGCGGCTGACGCCCGGCACGCTCAACGCCGACAGCTTCGCGATGGTGATTAGCACATCGGGAGCGATGGTGGTTTTATCGAATTGGTTCAAATCAGACATTGTTATTCCTTACAGAGATTGGAGACTTGAGACGAATCTCCAATTTCTAGTCTCTAACTTACATCATCGCCATTCCGCCGTCCACACCAAGCACTTGACCCGTGATGAACGCGGCTTGGTCAGAGGCGAGGAAGGCAACCGCATAAGCGATCTCTTCCGGCTTGCCTTTACGCCCAAGCGGGACGAGTTTGAGCGCGGCTTCGAGTGTTTCCGGCGACATCGCGTCGAGGATCTCGGTATCCACAAACCCCGGCGCAATCGCGTTGACGGTGATGTTCCGTGCGGCGACCTCGCGCGCCAGCGATTTCGTAAATGCAATCTGCCCGCCTTTGGAAGCGGAATAATTCACCTGTCCCGCGTTTCCCATCTGCCCGGCGACCGATGCCATGTTGATGATTCGTCCCGTGCGTTTTCGCATCATGTGTTTGACTGCGGCCTTCGAGCAATTGAACGTGGATTTGAGATTGGTTGTGACGACCGAGTCCCAATCGGATTCCGACATCATCATGATCAATGTGTCCTTCGTGATGCCCGCATTGTTGACGAGGATGCTCAGATCGCCGAACGTGTCAATCGCAAACTTGATCAGCGCTTCGGCTTGTTTGAAATCGGACACGTCCGCTTGAAACGCGGCGGCTTTGCCTCCCGCGGATTGAACGGCTTTTACCACTTCCTCCGCGGCTTCGGAGGATTTGTTGTAATTGACGACCACTGCCGCACCGCGCGCCGCGAGTTCCAGCGCAACCGCGCGACCGATGCCGCGCGAACCACCGGTCACCACCGCGACTTTGTTTTCAAGCGATAACGAGTCTGCCATGTTGAGTCTCCTCGTGCGAAATTATACACCGTGTTTGTATTGCGTATTGCGTACAGCGTAGTACGGAATACGCAGTACACAGCATGGAAGATGCGCCGCTCTACTTGACCTTCATTCCCACCCCCAACGCCACTCCGCCTCCCAACGCGATGACCGCCGCGAGTAAAAACGCATCCTGCCAAAAGCGAAGCGGGAAGAGACGGATCAACGTGTCTGAGTAAAGAAACAACCACGAATCGCCCTCGAAGAACAGGCTGTGAAACCCCGCAAAGAAATTCCAAAATACATTTGGATTGACTGCAATGCCGATCACGACGATCAAACCGACGACAATTGCCAACCCGACCATCGTCCACCCGCCTCGCATCAAGCCCTGACGGTACGCCTGCTCCCAATTCCCCAGCCTTGACCAAATCCCCAGCGCGAGCAAGAGCGCGAGTGTTGCATACCACACAGTCAGCGCGCCGCGCGTCACTCGCTTGACATCCTCCATGTGGCTCAACTCGCGTTCGTTGTAGAGCGGGGTTCCATCATCGAATTTCAGATCGCCGAGGTACGAAATGCCTTCGTTATTGACGAGATAGTTCAACGCGTACGGCGCCCACCTCAAGCGATCCTCTTTTGTGAAGCCGTATTCATCGGGCGGGAAGTACGGCATGTTGTATTCGATTTGCAGGAAAGCAGTAGTTAACAACAAACGCAGTCCCAGCCCGATGAGGGCGAGAGGGATGAGGAGGGTAACGAGCCAGGAGAAAAGTGTAAATTTATTCATTCCAGATACTCTGTGCCGCCTTCCAGAATAAATCGTATTACCATGTCATTGACGATCCATTCGATGGGCGCGTGGTCGTCGGTGAAGACGGTGGTTGGCTCGAAGCCAGTTTTGAGATTGGCGAAGGTCACTTGCATGGTTGTGATGAGTAACGGGTTGACCGTTGGGTCATTCGCTAAAGCCAGCAAATTCATCGCAAAGTTTTCAGGGATGGTTTCCTGCTTGGTGGCGAAGATCATCGTGTTTAACGAACCGGGAATGTCAACTGTATAAATGGAAGGGAAGACCGTTGCCATCGTGGTGGCGAGTCCGTTGATGAGGCGGCGGTCGCCGGGGACGGAGGCAGAGTTGATGGTGAGCACCCCGCCGTCCGTCAGGTGTGAAGCGCAAATTTCGAAGAATTCGCGCGTCGTCATGTGCGGAGGGATGTACGGCGGGCGGTACGCGTCCACGGCAATGATGTCATACTTTTGTTCGCTTCGTTCAAGATTGAGACGCCCATCGCCGATGATGATATTGAGGTTGGGCATCGTCATGCCGAAATACTTTTGCCCCACTTCGACGATCTTCGGGTCGAGTTCGTAACCGTCAATGGGAATGCCGCCATACACGGCGGTCATCTGCCGCGCGGTTGTCCCAGCCGCAAGACCGACGATGGCGACGCGCTGAACATCGGCTGGCTTCGCGTTGGCGTTGAAGTATGGGCTGACGAGGAATTGATCCCACGGCCCGTTGTATTGCAGGGTGTCGGGATGATAGATCGAGTGTACGCCTTGCCCCTCATTGAGGCGCAGAATCGTGAAGCCGTTTTGATTCAACACTTCGATGTAGTTGTATGCGGATTCGGTTTCGTACACCTGCGCCGCGTTCGTTTTCAACGATTGATTGGCGGTGAGCAATGCCAGCCCGACCAGTACGAACGGCATCCAAACATGTTTGAGCATCTCGCGCTGACTGGCAAAGCGCGCCAACCCAACGAGCGCGACCAGCAAAAGAATCATGCTGAATAACAGAAAGGTGTTTTTTGTCCCAATGGCAGGGATGGTGACGAGGGTTGGCAAAAACGTTCCGATGAACGAGCCGAGAGTCGAGATCGCGTAGATTTGACCAGAAGCTTGCCCAGCGCGGGAGGTGTCGTCAACGGTCAGGCGAATCGCGTAAGGAGAGATCGTTCCCAACAAAGTGATTGGAATGATGAACAAGATCAATACCGCGACGAACGACGCTCCTAAAATGCCGACTTGTAATGAGTCGAACGCGGTCGCCGCGGCGCGCAGAACGGGACTCGCGATGTAGGGAACGACGCCGAGCGTGAACGCGCCCCATGCAAGGACGCGATACAGCGCGGCGGGAGTTGGGTTCGCGTCCGCCCATTTGCCGCCGAGGAAATATCCGAATGTGAGATAAATTAGGATCAAGCCGATCACGCTGGTCCACACGATGTTGCTGGTGCCGAATACGTTGCCGAGCAGTCGTCCCGCTGCGAGCTCGGAGGCGAGGACGGTCATACCGGAGATGAAGACGGTGAAGAGGAGGTAACGTTTCATTTGGGAGGATTATACCGTTTGAGGGAAAGATAACTGGAGATTGGAGACGAGAGATTAGAGATTGGTGCGTTATACTCATCTCAATCAAGGAGAAAAATGTATACCCCGAAGTTATACCGTGAGGAAGATCGAGCCAAAATTATCGAATTTCTGCGTCAAAACGAATTTGCGATTCTTGTGACGTTTGACGGCGGGAAGCCGGCGGCGAGTCACTTGTTGATGGAGATTGTTGAAGAAGGCGGGCGGCTTTTCGTCAACGGGCACATGTCGAAGGCGAATCTCTTGTGGAAGACGTTTGCGAAGAACGCGGAAGTTTTGGTCATCTTTCATGGACCGCACACGTACATTTCGCCGACGTGGTACAACCACGTCAACGTGCCGACGTGGAATTATCAAGCGGTGCATGTGTATGGCAAGCCGCGGATTGTTGATAACTATGACGAAGCGTATCAAATTCTCAAACGGTTGATCGATCGTCATGAGGCGGTGAGTCACTACCAGATGGAAACGCTTCCCCTAGATTTTGTGCAGAAGGAAATCAAAGGTGTCGTCGCGTTTCAAATCGAGGTGACGAGTATCGAGGCGAATTACAAGTTAAGCCAGAATCGCAATGACGAAGATTATCGAAATATCGTTGTGAAACTTGAGGCGCGGGAAGACGAAATGTCTCATGCGGTGGCGGAGGCGATGAGAGAAAATAGACTGTGGACTACAGACCGCTGACGGTGAATGGCAGGCGATGGTCGGTAGTTACCGGTCGATCGTCTACCGTCGGTTTTGTATGGTAAAATCCGCCCGCTATGGTTGAGCCGGAAGAGCTGCCCGAGTTTGAATCTTCGCAGGTGACGAACATCTCACAGGCGGAAGTGCAATCGGTTCACGCCGAATTGGTGCGGATGCACCAAGCCGATGCGGAGACCATCACCGCCGACGAAGTGGAATTGCGCCAAAGCGCGGCGGCGAATGTGAAAGCGACGCTGGTCCATGCCCGGCAAGCCGCGCTGGGAACCGTCCACGCGGAGAATGTGTCCATGGAAACGAGCGCGGCGGGCTTCGTTCAGGCGGAGAAAGTTTCGACCAGCGGCTACACAGCCGTACTCGCGGCGGGAAGCGCAGACGTCCACCACAGCGCGGTCGGTTATCTGACGGCGCGCGACGTCCATGCCCAAGATGTCCGCACGATCGTCCTGCTAGCGAGGAATGTGCAAGGCAACGTGACCACCACGCTCGACACGCGCGGTGTGTTGATCGCCGGTCTCGTCGGCGGGTTGTTCAGCGGATTGATGTTATTGTTGGGCCGCTTATTACTGCGGCGAAGTTAATCGAATGTTTCGCGGCGAACGACGCCGCGTGCAGAAATTCATTTCATAGAGCGAAGGTAACCCGGAGTGATTAAAGGTGTGCGGACTTAAGTCCGCAGGCCGCTGGGTGAGAGGCGCTCGAGGAGTAACGATGGAGAAAGTTGTAATTCAGGCTGAGAAGCGGGACGTGGTCGGCAAGCAGGTGAAAGCGCTTCGCCGCGCAGGCAAATTGCCGGCGGTGATCTACGGTCGTCACACCGAACCGATCAACGTGAGTTTGGATGCCCACGCCGCGTCGCTGGCGTTGGGGAAGATCACATCCTCCAGCCTCGTGACCATCCGCTTGGACGGCACGGAATATCCCGCGTTGGTGCGCGAGAAACAGCGCGATTTCATCAAGAACCGCCTCGTCCACGTGGACTTTTTAGCGGTTTCGCTGGATGAAAAACTGCGCGCCACTGTGAGCGTTCACTTCGTGGGTGTTTCACCCGCGGTGAAAGATCACGGCGCGGTGCTTGTGCATAACCTCGAACAACTGCACGTCGAATGTTTACCCGCCGACCTGCCCGAACGCATCGATGTGGATATCTCCACGCTCGTAAAGATCGGCGATGGTATCCGCGTGAAAGATGTGCAAATTTCAGACAAGGTGCGTTTGCTCGAAGACCTTGAAACCATGGTCGCTGTTGCGACGATGCCGAAGGTCGAAGAAGAAGCAGCGCCTGTCGCGGGTGTGGAAGGCGCAGTCGCGGCGGCGGTCACACCGACCGAGCCCGAACTTTCAGTGGAACGCGGCAAGAAGGAAGAAGAAGTTCCCGAAGAGAAGAAGTAAATCTTTTCAAAAACAAAACTCCCCGATTTTTTGTCGGGGAGTTTTGTTTCACCTTCACCTCAACCCTCTCCCGAAGGAAGAGGATGGGATTCACAGTCCCAGCACATTTAAAAAATCAACCGTCATACGCGCGGTCGCGCCCCAGAGCAGTTCGCCGTCGTACGGATGATAGGCGATGACGGAACGCTTCGCGCCCGGAATTTCAAACTGCCACCGGTTGGACGCGTTCGCGAGCCACCCCAGCGGGATCGTGAAGACGCGCGCCACCTCATGCTCTCCCACGCGGAACACGGCGGGCCATTTCACCACGCCGACCACCGGCGTCACGCGATAGAACGAGATCGTGATCAAGTTTGCGAGTCTGCCCAATACCTTTACATCGTTCGGGTGGATTCCGATTTCCTCTTCCGCTTCGCGCAAGGCTGTTTGTTCCGGCGTAGTTTCGCCTTCATCGCATGCGCCGCCGGGGAAAGAGACTTGCCCTTTGTGAGATTCAACCCTGTCCGTGCGGCGCGTAAAAAGTATATGCCACTGACCGCCTTGCCATACGAGAGGAACGAGAACCGCCGCGCATTTAAGTTTCGATTCGTCGGCAAGATCAATCTCGGCATAGCCGTCGGAGGATGGACCCGCAGAGGCGAGGGCTTGTTGTAATCGTTGGGAGATGAATTCTTCGGTGAGGTTCATTTCGTAGATCGTAGGACAAATTGCCAAATTGTCCTAACGCACCGGACTGCCGCAGTAGCCGCATTCCGCCGTGACCTCGTCCAGCCATTCGACTTCATCCGGGCGAACCGCCGCGCCGCATTGCGGACAATGTGTCGGCAGGATTGGTTTCTTCGATGGCGGAAGTTGGGTTTCGAACTCAGAACTAGATGGCGCGACGGTATTGAGCCACGCTTCGATTTCTGTGGCTTCGTTCGCCAGCCCGCGTGCTTTGAGTTCGTCGATTACACGCGTTTTGGTTTTTAACAAACGCTGATATTGTTTGCGTTGCACGAGCAGGGAAAGACCGCGCTTGAGGGAGGGCATGCCCAGCGCGGTCTGTCCAGCATAGATTCGTGCGCGTCCCGCCTGCAAATGAAAGAGCGGAGCGCGCGGTCCGCCGCGGGCATCCGCGCCTTCGGCAATCCGCTCGAAGAGTTCGGCGGCGCGTCCGAATTCGCCTTTATCGAAGGCGAGATTGGCTTCCTGCAAAATCGGCGGGATGATCTGTTTTGCAAACGCTTTTCGTGCCTGGCGATGAAAACGGCGGCGCATGATTAGTTTTCTCCTTTCTCGATCTCTTCCGATAATTCCTGTCCACGAGGGTCCTCGCCCGGTTCGATCCTTCTGGCGAAGATCAAAAATCCCGTGTGCGCGACCATGCGGTCTGTCGGGCGGAGGCGAGTGGGCTCGGGCTTGTAATATCGCAACAGGATTTCACACACTTCGATGAAGGCAAAGTTGTTTTGTCGCACCGCTTGCAGGACTTTCTCCACTTGATTGACGGTGGGAACCAGACAACACAGAAACCCGCCGGGTTTGAGCGCGGCACGGACTTGCGCGATGTAATCGTACGGATTTGGCACATCGAGAAAGAACGAGTCGGCGTCGGTTTCGTCGAAGCCGTCCACGATGTCACGCAGTTTGAAGTCCACGCGGGAAGCGAGTCCGAAGCGTGAGAGATTCTTCTTCGCCAGAGTCTGCACGTCGGGCTTGACCTCATAGGAGATCACGCGTCCTTCGTTGCCAACTGTGTACGCGAGGGCAGTCGTCATCGAGCCGGAGCCGGTGCCGGCTTCCATCACTGTTTGACCGGGACCGACGCCCATGGTCACGAGAATGAAACCGATGTCTTTTGGGTACATGATCTGCGTGGCGCGCGGCAGGTTGGTAAGCAAGTCTGCAAGCGAAGGCTGGAGCAGAAAGAACGGCGCGCCGAGGTGACTGAACACCTGTGTGCCCCATGCTTTGCCGATGAGGTCGTCGTGTTGCAAAATGCCGCGATGCGTTTCAAACTTCGCGCCCGCCTCCAGGTTGAGGATGAAATGTTTGTGCCGCAAGCCGACGAGTTGAATCAAGTCGCCGTCGCGCGCGGTGGAAGTGTACGTGTTGAAGGGCATAGAAGAATCTTACCATGAACATATAATATCTCAGCTCGCCCGGGATTTCATCAAGACTGATACCACCCTTTCCATTTTTGTGGGTTGCAGGTTTGCAACATATCAATATAATTTGCCAGCCAGTGACTGGGAAAATAGAATTAGTTGAGGAAAAATGATGAATAAAACAAGCCAATTGAGATAAACTGCCTTATCAATTCTTATAGGATTTCTTTTTATTTCCTTTGTCAGCACTGTTCCTGCCCATGCTCAATCTGGGCTCGTGCTTTCGCAGGGTAATCTGAAGTCATCAGGGTCAAATATGGAAAATGCCTCTGGATTATTTCAGTCTCCGCCACCGGAGATCGCGATAGACGACCCGGCTTTTACTTATTCAGGCTATTGGGAACATTATGACGACCAGACGGGCGCTAATAACAACACCATGAGCACCGGCGATTCGTCAGGAGTATATGCATCTTACACATTCACGGGTTCCGCCTTCATTATTTACTCCAGAACCTGGAATGATCGCGGTAAGATGGCGATCTACCTTGATGATAATTTGCTGTCAGTCGTAGATTTATCCACGTCCAACTGGATCAATCAGAATCCTGTATATTCGACAAGTTTCGCGCATGGTGAACATACGGTCAAGTTCGAGTGGGCGGGAACGAAAAACCCAAGCAGTAGCGGGACTGATATTGTTCTCGATAAATTAACCACTCTTGGCGAACCTCCACCTCCTACACCGACTGCAACATTGACTTCGACCCCAACGCGGACACCGACCTCAACTCCGTCGTTTACCCCTACTTGGACACCAACGAAAACGCCAACAGCCACGCCTACACTCACCTTCACTCCGACTCCAACGGCGACCTTTACGCCGACAGCCACATTCACTTTTACACCGACACCTACCCCATATTATTTAGGTTCGGGTTACTTTCCAACCAATGATCTTAATCGATGTCATCAAGGACTAGGACATGCCGTTGAAGCCCAAAACGCATCTGCACAGTGGAGCACGGATACCGATCTAAATATTTACTATAACTGTACTGATACACATATTACAACCCAACATGACGATTTCGGGAACACCGGATGGGCCGGCTACGCCTATATCTGTAGCGCAAGTAATGGATGTGATAATAGCGCAGCATATAACGATACCTATGTAAGTTGCGTCGCGAAGTTAAATGAGCACTCGTTTGCGAATAACCCCAGTTTTTACACAGATGCTGAGGTGGAAGTGATAGCAATGCACGAGCTTGGTCATTGCTTTATTCAAGTGACACAACTAGCATCATGGGTGCTGGCGCGCGCGGAGATTTCCCCAATCAGCAGGATATTGACTTGATAAATGCAAGGTATTAAAAATGGAGAATACGATGAAAAAGAACTCAATGCTCTTAGTTAGCATAATCTTGGTTGGAGTAATTGTCGTTTTTGCAATTGTTACAGTTGCCAGAGGCGGCTTGATTCCCGACAAATTGCAACCTGTGATTTCCAACACTGCTACTCCTGAAAAGATTCAAGCGAGTGCTGATTGGGTTTCAAGCGCAGTCACGATAGATGAGCTTGTGCTGGAAACCGATCTTGTGGTACGAGTGAGGGTTCTTGCTGCCCCTGTTACCAGAGTTCTTCGTCACGAGATCCCGGTTTGGGATGAGAATAACACCATTGTTGGTACAACAATATCAGAAACACTTTTTTCTGATACGGTATTCGAGGTTATTAAGACTTATCAAGGTGAACCGCGATTAAACATTGCTGTTATGCAGACTGGTGGTTATGACCCTGCTGTATCGGATAAGATTGTGGAAGTAGTAGATGATCCATTCTATAATATTGGCGAAGAATATATCCTGTTCTTGGTGGATATTTCCGGCGATTCGGTACAGGCACCGGATCGTGAGCTTTATCGTATAGTGAACCCGTATGGACGTATTCGAATTGAAGGTGAGCCCATTTTTTCTTATGGTGAAAACCCTGCAGATCAGTTATCCTCTATTTCAAGTGTTAATGATCTCGAAGTACAAATCGAGCGGCTTGTGCGAGAATTAGACAAGTGAGAAATATATAAATATTTTGAGTGAAAACTTAATTGATGATTGGTCTGAGGTTGTGTAGTTGTGCAGATATCAAGCCTATCGAGCGTTTGCTGATGAAATTCGAGGGTGCCAAGCAAATTTTCAATTCTCCTCAATTGTCACACTCAACAACTTGTCCCCCGGAGGAGACTCGGTTCCGGGTTGTGGGTCGCGCGGAGTTAATGCCGCAAGCACATCCATCCCGCTGATCACCTGTCCAAAAATTGTGTACCTCTGATCGAACTCTACTACAGGCGCGAGGGTGATAAAGAATTGGCTTCCACTTGTGTTTGGTCCCGAATTGACCATCGCCACCATGCCCGGTTTGCTGAATTTCACTTTCGAGTCGATTTCGGTGATCACGTAGTAACCGGGATTGCCCTTGCCGGTTCCGCTTGGATCGCCGGTCTGCGCGAAGAGGTCTGGGATGACGCGATGAAAAGTGATATCGTCGTACCAACCGTTTTGCGCGAGGAAGATGAACGAATTTACTGTGGCGGGCGCTTTGTCCGCAAAGAGTTGAATGATTACCTCGCCTTTTTCGGTGTGTAAGGTGGCAGTGTATTGGCGATTCGTTTGCACAATGAACGGCGGACAAGATGTGAATTGCCTTTTGCCGAGCAGGATCAGCGCAATGATATCGTTGAAACTGCCGTGATCGCGCGGTCCACTGTAGATTTGCCCGTTGATGAGGATAAGCGGCGTGCCGGGGATTCCGATCCTGTTGCCCTCGTCAACGAACGATTGGACTTTTGCAAGGGTTGCTTCGCTTTTGAAATCAAGTTTGAATTGCTCAACATCCAAATCCAGCCCGGCGGCTTGCGCGGTGAGCCATTGTTCGAAATCTGCGGGCTGAAGTTTGATCCAATGTTCGTGCTGCGCGTACAGCAAGTCGTTCATCTCCCAGAATTTGCCCTGTACATTCGCGGCTTCAACGGCTTGCATGGCAAGCACGGATTTATCGAAGATGTCTTTCAGTGGAAATGGACGGTAGATCACGCGCAGATCATTTGGATATTCGGCAAGAAGTTGGCTTGTCACATCCACGAAGAACTTGCTTCGATTGTCTTGATAGTCCACGTATGTGGTGATGGTGACGAAGGGATCCTCGGCACCGCGCACGCGGTCGTCTGCGCTTTCAGCGGGAAATAGCGACGGTTCTTCCGGCCCCGGTGTGGGTGCGACGACGAGAGTTGTGCATGAGGGTGCTCCCGTTGGAAAAATTAGTTTCGGTGTAGGCAATACCGCGGACGGAGTGGATGCAGGCGCGGGGGTACACGCGTAAAAGAGCCAAGAAAGAAGAAAGAGGAAAGGTTTTCGGTTCGTTCGAGATTTTTTGTTCATCGGATTGCCTCTTTCAATTCCTCGAAGGAGGTCATGAACGCGATGGTGTTGATGAAATCGGCAAGCGAATCGCTTTGCTCGCGCAGGGCGCGCACAGCGGGTCCCACCGGGTCTTCGCCTGCCGCGCCGCCGGGTGCGTCCGCGTACGCGCCGTGAAAGGCAAAATACGCTTGATTCAGTTTGCGCAGTAAATACCCGTTCTGCCAGAAGAATTGACGCCGTTCTTCCATGTAGGCTTCGGCTTCCTCGATTTTTCCCTGTGCGAGAAGATCGTCGGCGGTGACGCGCGTTTCGTGCATCTCCGCGCGGAAGTCGAAGGGCGGTGCTTCTTCGAATCCGTTGGAGGGGAAGGGAGCGAATCCAAAGGCGATCCAGTTGTCCCGTCGGATCGACGCGTTCTCGTTTGGGTTGGACGTCGTAAGTTCAGGATAGTATTTTTGAATCACATAACTTCCGATCTCGGTGCCCGCGATGGAGGCGGTGGTCTCGTTCATCGTGCGAAGTTCGGGCGTTGTGCTGTAGTTGATTCCGAGCGGGCGCAGGTTGAGGAAGTTGTGCGTCCACTCGTGTGCGATCGTTTCCAACAGCCAGGGCAAGTTTGTGGTTTCTGTGACCATAGTGGGATACACGCCGACGCCGCCGATGGGCACGGTCAACGTGGAAACGTCGAGGGACTCGGCGACTCGATTCTCCAGTGCGATCTGGTCGTCCAGCGTCAACGTTGGCAAAACGGAAATGTTCGCGACCTGTTCGATGACGTCGCGGCGCGAGACGACGAGCGCGAGCGGCGTGGGTGTGGTGTGATACAACACAGGCGGGATGGGTTGTCCGCCGGTCGTTAGACCAAACTCCGCGAGAGTTTCTGTGATCTGGCTTTGAAATCCAGCCTCGGCAAGCGGGGCAAGTAATTTTTGTCTTTCGATCAATTTGTCGCGTTGCGCGCGCAGGAACGCGCTCGTTGCCTCTTTGTCTGCGATGTTGGGGTCAGCGAAGACGCGCTCGATATGGAATTCGACCTCCATCAGGTTTTGCGTGGTTCGCAGATATTCGAACACGATCTGCTTGTTCGTGGCGCGATCAAAAAGATGCGGCAAACCGATCAGGTTCTGTTCGATCTTGATCCAACTTGCATCCCACACCCACGTTGGATAATCGAATTCGATGCCGCGCGTGAAGGCGCGCACCCGGTCGGTTTGACCGGTCAGGCGCGGGACATCGCCTGTGGCGGCAACGAGCACCACAATGATGATGGAAATAAAGTCCAAAATTCGGGCAATCCGATGGAGCATGGCAAAATTATAACAGCAGGGAATCGGAGGGTTCCGTTGCGAGTTAAGAGAGTATCTAAATGGATGGGCTAAAGATTTTTCTGTCACAGAGACGTTACGAACGGAGTGGCTACGCCTACGAAATTAGACACTCCCGGTGAACGATTTCTTGCGGATGCAACGTTCTTTCGGATGTATCGTATTGTCATTGTGTGAGATTTGAATAAGGCTTTCTGGTTCGTTCACCGCCAATTCATATTTGTGGAGTAGAATTTCGTGGCTATCGAGCAATGTACGGAGGAACAGAAATGAGAGAATTTTTCAGGAAAAGAAAATGGTTGTTGTTTTTCCTTTTGATCGCAGGCGTGGTGGTTGTCGCGCTTGCACTCAGGAGCGGTTCGACCACAGACGTCGCCAGCCAATATCAGACCGAAACGATCACGCGCGGCAATCTGACCGCCACCATCGGCGCGACCGGCACCGTCCGTGCCAAACAATCTGCCGTGTTGATCTGGCAGGCGGCTGGCACGGTGGATGTGGTCAATGTGAATGTCGGCGACAAAGTCCCTGCTGATTTTGTGCTGGCATACCTCGAGAAAACCTCGTTGCCGCAGAGCATCATCCTAGCCGAGGCAGACCTTGCCAGCGCGCAAAAGACACTGGACGAACTGCTCAACTCGGATACGGCGCTCGCTCAGGCAGTGATCACCTTGCGCGAGGCGCAAGAGGCGTACGACAAAGCCTATAACTGGCGCGAAGAATTGAACGGAAAGATTCACATCAAGGAAATTATTTACAAGACGTTCGGCAATCGTAGAATCCCTGTGCTGAAGGAATACCGGGGCTATGCGAGTCAGGCGGTGATCGACGATGCGGATGAAGACCTCGCACTGGCAAAAGCCAAACTGGACGATGCCCAACGCGAGTATGACCGCCTCGCAGGTGGGAATGTGGCGGAGATCGCCGCCGCGCAAGCCCGCGTGGATGCGGCTCAAGCGACCCTCAATCTGGCTCGCCTCACCGCGCCGTTTGCCGCTACTGTGACCGAATCCATCCCACTGCCGGGCGACCAGGTTGCCGCGGGCGCATCCGCTTTCCGGCTCGACGATCTCACGAGTCTGTTGGTGGACGTGGAAGTTTCAGAAGTGGACATCAACAGCGTCGCGGTGGGCCAATCTGCCACGTTATCGTTCGATGCGATTTTGGAACGAACCTACCACGGCGAAGTCGTTCAGGTGGCGCAAGCGGGAACCGACGTCGGCGGCGTGGTCAACTTCAAGGTCACGGTCGAATTGACGGATGTCGATCAACTCGTAAAACCCGGCATGACGGCGGCTGTCAGTATCATCGTGAACGAGTTGGCGGATGTGCCGCTCGTCCCAAATCGCGCGGTTCGTTTGGTGGATGGGAAGCGGGTGGTCTATCTCTTGGAAAACGGAGTACCCGTTAAAACAGAGATCAGCCTTGGCGCGACAGGCGATCTTGTGAGCGTGATCGCCGGTGGAAACATCCAGGAAGGTGATGTGATCATCTTGAATCCACCGGTTGAATTCTCCGGTCCCGGCGGCGGTCCCAACGGCGGTTTTGGAGATTAGCCGCATGAATAATGTCATTGAAGCCAGCGACCTGCGCAAGGTGTATCAGATGGGCGAGGTGGAAGTGGAAGCGTTGCGCGGCGTTTCGTTTACCATCCGGCGCGGCGAGGTGGTTGCGATCATGGGACCTTCCGGTTCGGGCAAATCCACGTTGATGAACACTTTGGGTTGCCTCGATCGTCCCACCTCCGGCGAATATTTGCTGGACGGAGAGCCGGTCGCCTCGCTCACCGACGATCAACTGGCAGATATTCGCAATCGCAAAGTGGGGTTTGTCTTCCAAAGTTTTAATTTGCTCTCACGGCAGACCGCGATCACCAATGTTGAACTTCCACTGCGCTACTCGGGCAACACGAGCGGACGGCGCCAGCGCGCAATCGACGCGCTCAAAGCGGTGGGACTTGAAGACCGCATGACGCATCGTCCCACCGAGCTCTCCGGCGGACAACAACAACGCGTGGCGATCGCGCGTGCCATCGTCAACAACCCCGCCATCATCATGGCAGACGAGCCGACCGGCAACCTCGATTCCAAGGTTGGCAAAGAGATCATGAACTTATTGCTCAACTTGAACAAGGATAGCGGCACTACGTTGATCGTCGTTACGCACGACCCGGCGATTGCCGAGCAGACCCAGCGCGTCATCCGTTTGCGCGATGGGTTACTGGATGGTGCGTCATGAGCATCGCACAGGCTTTCCTGGAGGCAATCGAATCCTTAAGCGGGAACAAGTTGAGGTCCGGTCTGACCGTGCTGGGGATTGTGATCGGTGTCGCCGCGGTGATCGCCATGCTGGCAGTCGGGCGCGGCGCGGAGGCATCCATCACCGGCTCGATCAGCGGCATCGGCACGAATCTGCTGTTCGTTTTCCGCGGCGGCGCGGACCAGTCCATTCGCAACACGCGCCCGATCACGCTGGCAGATGCCGAAGCGATTTCCGATCCGTTTGCCGCGCCGTCGGTTGCCGCAGTCGCACCGCTCTTGCAGGCGAACCGCGAAATTTCGTATGGCGGTGAACGCACGACGGTGGAAGTGAACGGCGTGACCCCGGAATATTTCGGCGTGCGAAATTACGAATTGACCGAAGGCGAGTTCATCACCGAAGAACATCTGCTGGGGCGCGCGTCGGTGGTGTTGATCGGACCCGAGGCGGCGGATACGTTATTCGGCCGTCACGATGGGATCACCGGCGAAACGATTCGCATCGACGGTCAGCCGTTTCGCATTTTAGGTGTGCTTGCCTCGAAAGGCGGCGGCGCGTTCGGCAGTGAAGATAACCGCGTCTTGATCCCGTTCACGACCGCGCAAGCACGCTTGATTCGACGCAGTACGCGCGATCAGGTTGACATGCTGTTGGTGCAGGCGGTCAGCGGCGACGCGGTGCTTATGGCATCCGAGGAGATTTCGCAAATCCTTCGCCAGCGGCATCGCACTCCGGTCGGCGCGGACGATTTCACTGTGTTCACCCAACAGGATCTGCTCACCACGTTTCAATCCATCACGAGCATTCTCACCATCTTCCTCGGCGGCATCGCGGGGATTTCATTGTTGGTCGGCGGCATCGGCATCATGAACATCATGCTGGTCTCGGTCACGGAACGCACGCGCGAGATCGGTTTGCGCAAGGCGCTGGGCGCGCGTCGCCGCGACATCTTGATTCAATTCCTCACCGAATCATCCTTGCTCAGTTTGATCGGCGGCATCATCGGGATTTTCTTTGGCTGGTTGATCTCGTTCGCGGTCGGTCAGATCGCAGCGGCAAGCGGCACGGAATTCATCCCCATCGTCGGCGCGGATGCGGTGTTGCTTGCCACACTTTTCTCTGCGGCGGTCGGTTTGTTCTTCGGAATTTATCCAGCCAATCGCGCGGCGAGTTTGGAACCGGTGGAAGCCTTGCGGTACGAATGAATCATTCCCCCAGCAGTTCAACTGCTGGGGGAACGGGTGATTCGTGCGGTAGTTGAACTTCCGCACGAACACGAGCGAACGCCATTGTTCTTCCCGCAGTTGAACTGCGGGTCGAACGCACCCGCTCCCACATGATACAATCACCCCATGCCTGATTTCAACATTCTAATCACCGACGGACTGGACGAAAGCGGACAGTCCATTTTGCGCGCTCAAGCGAACGTGGATGACCGCCGGGATATTTCGGCGGACGACCTGCTCAAAGCGATTCCGGACTACGACGCGCTCATCGTTCGCGGTCGGACGAAGGTGACTGCCTCGCTCATGGACGCGGCTTCACGCCTCAAAGTGATCGGCCGCGCCGGCGTCGGTGTGGACAACATCGACCTCGATGCGGCGAAGAAACACAACATCACTGTCGTCAACGCGCCGATGTCCACTTCGCTGGCGGTCGCCGAGTTGACGTTCGGACTCTTGCTCGCGGTTGCACGCGAAATCCCGCGCGCCGATGCCGGCATGAAGCAGGGTACGTGGCTCAAGAAGGAACTCGAAGGCGTGGAGTTGCATGGCAAGACTCTCGGTTTGATCGGCTATGGCCGCATCGGCGCGGAAGTCGGCAAGCGCGCTTCCGCTTTCGGGATGAACGTTGTCGCATACGACCCGTTAATCTCGGGCGACGAAATCAAACAGCGCGGCGCAGAACCTGTTTCGATACAGGATTTGTACGCGTGGTCTGATTTCATCTCGTTGCATCTCCCGCTCAACGTGCAAACGCGCGACATGATCGGGAAACTTGCGTTCTCCGAAATGAAAGATGGTGTACGAATTGTCTGTGCGGCGCGCGGTGGAATCATTGATGAGTCCGCGCTGGTCGCCGCGCTGGACAGTGGAAAGGTCGCCGGCGCGGCGCTGGATGTTTTCGGGGTAGAGCCGCCGGGGTTAAACGAAGCAGTTTCCCATCCGCGCGTGATCGCCACTCCACACATCGGCGCACAGACCGCCGAAGCGCAAACCCGCGCCTCGGAAGATATCGCAAGTGAAGTGTTGTCCGCTTTACAGAATAAACCTTTGCGTTGGAAGGTAAACTAATTTTTTGTAGCGCGAGATGTCATCTTGCGTACAGGAGGAACAATGTCTGAAAAACTGAATCAATTGAAAGCCATTCTCGGTGAAGTGTCTGACCTCAATCGCGCGCAAGCGGTATTAGGCTGGGATCAACAAGTGAACATGCCGCCCGCCGGCGGCGAGGCGCGCGGTCAACAACTTGGCACGCTCGGTAAGATCGCACAGGAAAAGTTCATTGCCGATGAAGTCGGCAGGTTGCTCGACGATCTGAAGCATGAATTTGCCGGAGCAGACCCCGCCTCCGACGAAGCCGCGATGATTCGCGTCGCTTCCAGGAACTACGAAAAGGCTAAACGCGTTCCGCCCTCGTTTGTCGTCGAGCAAGCCGTTGTCACATCCAAAGCGTTCGAGGCATGGGTGGAGGCAAAAGGCAAATCGGACTATTCGATCTTCCTCCCTCATCTCGAGAAGGTACTGGAACTGATTCACAAATATATTTCATTCCATCCAAAAGCGGATCATCCGTACGACACGTTGCTCGACGATTACGAACCCGGCATGAAGACCGCCGATGTCAAAGTCATCTTCGATGAACTGCGCCCGCAACAGGTGGAGTTGATCAAAGCCGTCGCGGGGAGCAAACAGGTGAAGGATGATTTCCTGCATAAAAAATACAACGAAAAGAAATTGTGGGACTTCGGCGTGGAAGTCGTTGGCGCGTTCGGCTACGATTGGAACCGTGGTCGACAGGATAAGGCGCCGCATCCGTTCGAGACCACGTTCAGCGTCAACGACGTGCGCATCACCACACGATTTGAAACTGAGAACCCCATGGCGACGTTATTCAGCACCATGCACGAATCGGGCCATGCAATGTACGAACAAGGCGTGAATCCCGCCTATGAACGCACGCCGCTTGAAAGCGGAACCTCGCTCGCGATTCACGAGTCGCAATCGCGCTTGTGGGAGAATCTTGTCGGGCGTTCACTTCCATTTTGGGAACATTTCTACCCTAAATTGAAAAAGACATTCCCGTCACAGTTGGGAAATGTGAACCTCAAAACTTTTTATAAAGGCATCAACAAAGTAGCGCCGTCCCTCATCCGCGTGAATGCAGACGAAGCAACATACAACCTGCACATCATGCTCCGCCTCGAATTAGAGATCGCCATGGTCGAGGGAAAGATCAATTTGAAAGACCTGCCCGAGATCTGGAATGCGAAGATGAAGGAATACCTCGGTGTCGTTCCGCCTAACGATGCGAAAGGCGTGTTGCAGGATATACACTGGTCGGGCGGTTCCATCGGCTATTTCTCCACGTATGCGCTGGGCAATCTCGTTTCCGCACAGTTATGGGAAAAAATCAACAAGGATATTCGCGGACTCGACGATCAAATTCGCAAAGGAAATTTCAGCGAACTGCTCGGCTGGCTCCGCAAGAACATCCACCAGCACGGACAAAAATTCGAGCCACAGACCCTCGTGCAAACCGTGACCGGATCCAAGATCACACCCGCGCCCTACGTCCGCTATTTGAAGAATAAGTACGGCGAGATTTACAACTTGTAGTATTTGGCAAACCAATAAATTGACAAGTCCAACGAGCCGTCTCTGTCTCGTTGGACTTGTTGATGAATCAGATGAAATACAGACTTTTATTGCTCGCTTCACTCCTCGGACTTTTGGCTGGCTGCGCCGCCCCGGCTTCGAATCCTATCCCCACAGTAATTCCGCCTGAGTTCCTGCCGACCATCATCGCGCAGACCGCAGAAGCCGCGAACATCGCCGCGACAGAGACCTCTGCCGCGTTGTCCGCGTTAGTGACTCCGACAAACACGCGCAGACCGACCTCCACCTTTACGCCGGCGCCGACATTGACCGTCACGTCCATCCCCGGTCACAAGCAAGCCGCCATTCTTATCACTTCGCCGGGACCCATGTCGAAGGTGGTTTCGCCGATCACCTTGAAGATGGACATCATCACCGGCAAGAGCAAGATCGTGCAAGTTGACCTGTTCGGCGAGGACGGGAGACTCCTCACGCGCACTCTCAAGCGTAACGTTCCAACCTCCACAGAGGGAGTGCTTCAAACGATCAAGATTTCCTTTGAAATTCGCGCCGCGGCAGAGTTGGGGAGGTTATCCATCAGCACACAGGACGAACATGGACGCGTTCAATCTGTACATTCCGTTCGACTGATACTGCTGTCGTCCGGCGTGGACGAAATCACCACTCCGGGGAATCCGTACGAACCGGTACGCGTGTTCAATCCCACCTCGAAAGAATCGCCATCCGGCGGCATCCTCAACCTCCGCATGGACTTGTGGCCCGTTAACCTTGAGCCGGTCATCGTGGAATTGATCGACCCGGAGGGAAGGTCATTGGGCTTACGTGTGATTTCAGTGTCTCACCTCAACCCGCAGATGGTGGAAACGACCTTACCTTATGAAATTTCCGAGCCGATTTCTGCACGGCTGACGATACGACAGGATGACGACCGCATCGCCGGGTTGTTTTACCTGTACAGTCAGGAAGTATTGCTCGACCCATAACTTGCGAAAACAAAGTGGGATGGTATAATGCTCACGCTTCGATCGGGGTGTGGCTCAGACCGGTAGAGCGCACGGTTCGGGTCCGTGAGGTCCCGAGTTCAAATCTCGGCACCCCGACAGATGAACGAAGACTCCCAGCCCGAGGGAGTCTTTTGTTTTGTCGACCAATGATCATTCCAGGAAGCCTTGAATAACCAACACGATGATGCTCTCGACGCCGTCCTCGCAGCCGAGGACGGCGGCTTGAGCGAGAAATGTTTGTTGCCGCCCGGTCGTTTGGTTGATACAATTTCAAAATAATATGACAGAACTCAACTCGCTTCAACTCGACACCATCCTTCACCAGCTGGGGCAGGCAGGGAAAAGACTCGCCGAAATCGACGCGGCGGAAGGCGCGGCGGGGAATATCTCTGTTTGCCTGCGATTCCCGCAAGAAGTGAGTGCGTTCTTTCCGCAAGCTGAAACCATCGAGTTGCCGCATCACTCTCCCGAATTGGCAGGGATGATGCTCATCGTCTCCGGTTCGGGAAGGCGATTGCGCGACATTGCCGATGCACCGCTTGCCAACCTTGCCTGTGTACTTGTGGAGCAGGGCGGGCGCAACGGCAAATTATTTACTTCGCCGCAACGGCAATTCCAGCGGGTAACAAGTGAATTCAACTCGCATTTGGGCGTCCATGCCGACCGGATGCGGGAGGGGAAAATCTCTCTCCATGCCGTCTTGCACGCCCAGCCGATCTATCTCACCGCGCTCAGCCATCGTGACGAATATCAGGATGAGAGATCCCTCAACCGCCGCCTCCTGCGCTGGCAACCGGAGACTATTGCCAACATGCCGGAGGGAATCGGCATCATTCCTTTTCTCATGCCGGGTTCTGCCCAGCTTGTGGTCGAGACGAAACTTGCGCTTCGCGCTCACCAGATCGTTGTGTGGGCGCGGCATGGGGTGATGGCGCGGGCAGACGAGTCCATCCTCCACGCGCTGGATTTGATCGAATATGCCGAAACGGCGGCTCACTACGAGACCCTCCACCTGATCGCTGGAGGCGAAGGCGGACTCAGCCCGGAAGAGATCCGCGAAATCACCGGTTTTTGGAAGATCAGGCAGAACATATTCTGATAATTCTTGTCGGTGATTGCTTGCAATCAAGCCCGTTTGAGTCTATACTTTCGACAAACCCTGCAAGAAGGAGCGAACCATGGCTACCGTCCGCGACATGATCCGCAAAAAAGGCAATGAGGTCTACACGATTGCCTCCACAGCCAGTGTGCTTGAAGCGCTGAAGTTAATGGCAAAGCACAACACCGGCGCAGTGCTGGTAATGGACGGCGGCGAAATGAAGGGTATTTTGTCCGAACGGGATTGCGTTCGCAAACTCGAACTGGATGGGAAAACCGCGAAAGACTCCAAAGTCAAAGACATCATGACGGGCAAGGTCATCACCATCGAAGCGGACGAAGACCTCGAAGCGTGCATGAAGTTGATGATCGAGCGGAACATTCGCCATCTGCCGGTCTACGCCGACGGCAAACTGGCGGGGATGCTCTCGGTGCGCGACGTGCTGCGCGAAGTGGTGGAAGTGCAGAAATCCATGATCTCACAATTGGAACATTACATCACCGGCGGCGGACGTTAAATGATCCTGCCGGAGTGGACCATCTCGGAACTCAGGCAGAAATTAGATTCGGGCGAGTTGACCGCGCGTCAGCTCGCCGAATTGTATCTGGGGCGTATCGCGGCAGTGGACAAGAACGGTCCGCATATAAATTCGGTCATCGAAATAAACCCTGACGCGCTCGATATCGCCACCGAATTGGATACGGAAAGAAAGAAGAAAAAAACTCGCGGGGCTTTGCATGGCATCCCGATTCTTCTAAAAGATAACATCGACACGCATGACCGGATGCAAACGACCGCCGGGTCGCTTGCGCTGGAAGGAAACTTTGCCGCGCATGATGCGTTCATTGTGAAGCAACTTCGTAAAGCGGGCGCGGTCATTCTCGGCAAGACCAACCTGAGCGAATGGGCGAACTTCCGCGGGAAACGTTCGATCAGCGGATGGTCGTCGCGCGGCGGCTTGACGCGCAACCCGTACGCGCTGGACCGCTCCGCGTGCGGTTCATCCTCCGGGTCGGGCGCTGCAGTGGCGGCGAATTTGTGCGTCGCGGCGGTCGGCACCGAAACGGACGGCTCCATCATCTGTCCGGCGCAAACGAACGGAATTGTTGGTATCAAACCCACCGTCGGATTGCTAAGCCGTAGCGGGATCATCCCCATCGCGCACAGTCAGGATACCCCCGGTCCGATGGCGCGGACGGTCGCCGACGCCGCGCTCTTGCTGGGGGCGATGACCGGTGCGGACACTGGCGACCCAGCTACACGTCCGAGCAGGAAGCGGGGTTTGTCCAACTATTCAAAATTCCTTGACCGCGATGGTCTCCAAGGCGCGCGTATCGGCGTCGCACGCAAGATGGCGGGGACGAATCCGCGCGTCTTGAAAATCTTCGAAACGGGCATCGAAGCGATGAAGCATCTCGGCGCGGTCATGATTGACCCGGCGGATGTGAAGCATTTCGACAAATTCAGCGAAAGCGAAATGGAAGTCTTGCACTACGAGTTTAAAGCCGGTCTGAATTCGTATTTGAAGTCGCTCAACGGTAATGTGCCTGTGCATTCGATGGAGGATGTGATTCGCTTCAACGAAGAAAACAATGACAAGGTGATGCCGTTTTTCGGTCAGGAGCACATGACGATGGCGCAAGAGAGGGGATCGTTGAAAGATCGAAAATATAAAGCCGCGCTGGCGAAGAATTTGCGCCTCGCGCGCAAGCAGGGCATCGATGCGACGATCAAAAAATATAGACTCGATGCGATCATTGTGCCTTCGGGAGGACCCGCGTGGGTGATCGATCTCGCCAACGGCGACGCGCCAAATTGGGATATGGAATCCACCTCGCCCGCGGCAGTGGCGGGATATCCGCACATCACGGTGCCGGCCGGGTATGTGTTTGGTTTGCCGGTCGGTATTTCGTTTTTCTCAACGGCTTGGCAGGAGCCGGTATTGATCAAACTCGCGTATGCTTTCGAGCAGGCAACACAGTTCCGCAGGCAGCCGCGATTCCTGCCGACTGCGAACTTGAATGTTTAGTTCTCCTTTGCTATTTCGATATTGTTCTCCCGCGCGTACCAAGCCCAGCCAAAATAAAAAGATAGAATCACAATAACCACTGCCACCCAAAACCAGGATGGCAGGTTGAATCCGTATGCGCTGACCGCGACGGTGAAAGTTGTTGATACGAGACGCCCCATGAAATTGGCGGCGAGAAACCGCAAGCCGCCGATGGTTCCGAGACCTGCCACGTAACACATCGCATCGGATGGAAAGACCGGCAAGTTGAAGGCGAGGAAGTAAAACAGAATTCCCTGATGGCGCGCCATGCCTTCCCAGCGATCAATGGCTTTTTGTGTAGCGAACCGGTAGGCGATGGGCTTGCCGAACCGGCGCGCCAAAAAGAACGCAAACTGGCTGCTCAACACCGCGACGGGAATCGTCACAAATAACGTGGGAAGAAATCCGAAAACGTATCCCGCCGCGAAGACCAGCGCCTGCCCGGGCACAAGCGCTACGATGACTTGCAAAACGAGCAGGGAGAGGTAGACAGCCATCGCCCAATCTCCATAGCTCACCATATATTCTGCCACGGCTTCGCGGTCGATGATCCAAAGCAGGAATTCCTCGAGCGGTTCGCGCGCCCACCAACACACCAACAAGATGACCAGCGTGACGCGGATCGCCCGGCGGTTTCGTTGTATAAAATTGGGCTGTTGCTCCGTCATCGCCGCGCCTTTTCCAGTTTCGAAGTGAATTCAAGTCGTTCAATCGTGCAAACGCATCAGCAACTATAACCCCGTCATTCCCGCTGGGATGTAGGCGGCAGGTTACAAATTCATATCTGAAGAATTCAAGTGTCATGCGGAACTTGATGCACGTTCAGCGTCAGTTAAGCCGAACATCACTATTACGAGTTGATATTTTTCGGCTATACTTCTGCCCGGAGATTTTATGGCAGACCACGACCTCATTCCCTTGAAACTTGCAATCGAATCGTACATTCCGTTGGGCCGCTCCGGGCTGTTGCCAGCCCTGCATGCGGCTCAAAGAATTTATGGCTGGGTCTCCGAACCGGTTGCGGTAGAGATCGCCCGTTCGCTACGAGTTCCGCTGGCAGACGTGCACGGCGTGATCGAGTTCTACTCGCTCTTCTACAATGAACCGACCAGCCGCCACGTGATTCGCGTTTGCACGGACGTCGCGTGCGCGCTCAAGGGCGGGGACAAAATTCTGGATCACCTGTGTTCGCAGCATGGATTAAAACCGCGTCAGACGAAGGGCGACCTGTCTCTCACCATCGAGCCGAGTCCGTGCTTGGGGCTGTGCGAACACGCGCCCGTCGCGCTCGTGGATGACCAAGCCGAGACAAATATCAATCTGGAAAAAGATTCGTATGAACTGGGGCGTCCACCCTCGAATGTGTACGGTTCCATCCGCATGTTGACTGCCAACTGCGGGAACGGCACGACTTCACTTTCAAAATACGGCGAATATTCCGCGTTCAAAAAAGCATTGACGATGAAACCCGAGGATGTTGTTGCCGAGGTCAAAGCCTCGGGCTTGGTGGGGCGCGGCGGCGCGGCATTCCCAACGGGAATCAAATGGGAAGGCGCGGCAAAAGCGACTGCAGACCAGAAATATGTGATCTGCAACGCGGACGAGTCTGAGCCGGGCACATTCAAAGATCGAATCTTGCTCATTGACGATCCGCATCGCACCATCGAGGGGATGTGCATCGCCGCGTATGCCATCGGCGCGACGAAGGGATATATTTACATCCGTGGGGAATATCCGTACATCGTGCCCGTCCTTGAAAACGCGTTGACCGAAGCGCGTTCCGCCGGTTACCTGAACGAAAAATTCGATATTGAAATCCGCGTCGGCGCGGGCGCTTACATTTGTGGCGAGGAGACTGCGCTGTTCGAGTCCATCGAAGGGAAGCGCGGCTTTCCGCGCATCAAACCGCCTTTCCCGACGACTCAGGGCGTTTTCGGCAAGCCGACCGTCATCAACAACGTCGAAACTTTGTGCAGTGTTCCGTTAATCCTTTCGCTTGGGTCAGGTGAATATCGCAAGATCGGAACGGAGAAATCACCGGGACCAAAATTGTTCTGCGTCTCAGGCGATGTGTCCAAGCCCGGCGTCTACGAAATCCCGTTCGGCGTGACGTTGCGCGATTTGCTCAATATGGCGGGCGGCGTTGCGGATGGCAAGAAACTTCAATCCGTCTTGTTCGGTGGCGCGGCAGGCGCGTTTGCGACTGCAGAACACCTCGATGTGAAAATGACCTTTGAAGATCTGCGTGCCGCTGGTTTGCCCCTCGGCTCCGGCGTGGTGATGGTCTTCGACGAGACGCGCGATATGCGGCACGTGTTGAAGAGTCTCGGTCATTTCTTTGCGCACGAATCGTGCGGCAAGTGCTATCCCTGCCAGATGGGCACACAACGCCAAATGGAAATCCTTGACCGCGTTGCGGCAGGAAAAACTCTCGATGGCGACTTTGTCCGCTTACAAGATGTCGGCTGGACGATGACGGATGCGAGTCTCTGCGGCTTGGGTCAGACCGCGGCAAGCGCGGTGTTGTCCGCGATGAAGTTGTGGCCCGAGATATTCGTGGAAAGCAGAAAAATGGGAGCGGAGAAATGACTGCAAAAAAAGCGACGAGTAAAGGTAAAAAACAGGGCAAGAAAAAAACAGCTGTAAACGAGCCGATGCATCAACCGGAGTGGTTGCCTGAGTCGTTGCTAGAGACTCAAGATGAGACTGCCGCATCGGATTTGCCACCCAGTTTCCACGATCCATTCATAAGAAAACCCGGAGTTCTGGCAATTGTGGCATTAGCACTCGGCTTGCTTTTTGATTTCCTATTCTGGGATCAAGTAGTCGGGGTCAATTTTGCGATTTTCATAACGATTGTCATCTTCGGCGGAATCTTGTGGCTTACATGGGAGGGAAAACGGCCGCGAGCCTCCAGTTTGTGGTTATTGCTGCCTTTCTTGTTTTTTGATGTATTCTCATTTATTCGAAACGAGCCGCTGACACGATCTCTCTCCTTTGTCGGCATCTTGTTCTCAACAGGCGTCCTTGCTTCTACATACATCGGTGGACGATGGATGGAATACGGCTTGTCTGATTATTTGTCCAAGTATTTTCTATTGATTGCGAATGTATTAAGCGGTGGCATATCTCTCGCTGCCGACACTCGAAAATATCAGTTGGAGTCTGACAGTGCAAAGCCCCAAATTCCCGTTTGGGCGTTGTTGCGTGGTTTGTTGATCGCGCTTCCAATTGTCGCATGTTTTGCGTCTTTGCTGGCGGCTGGTGATGTTGTATTCAACCAAAAACTTCAAGACTTCTTCGATTTTGAAGATTTGGGTGAATTTATCTGGCGATCTTTCACAGTGCTTTTTTGGGCGTACATCATCGTAGGTGTTTTTCGCCATGCAGCGCTTCACAGTAGAGACAACGAACTGATTCGAGAAGGAAAATCCGCTGTAAAACCTTTTCTTGGTTTTACAGAGACCGCAGTCATCCTTGCGTGTGTTTCTGGTCTGTTTCTAATCTTTGTTGTAATCCAATTCCAATATTTCTTTGGCGGACAGACGAATATTGGTGTTGAGGGCTACACATACTCTCAATATGCGCGGCGCGGTTTCAACGAACTAGTAACTGTTGCATTTCTCAGTCTGGTATTAATTCTGGGACTGAGCTCTGTCACCCGCCGCGAGACTGACCAGCAAAAACGCACATATTCATGGTTGAGCGCTTTTCTTGTTGCTCTCGTGTTGGTTATCTTGATTTCTGCATATCAGAGAATTTCACTTGCCATTGACTGGCATGGTTATTCACGCCTGCGCTTGTATCCTCGTATTTTTCTAATCTGGCTGGCGCTTCTGCTTGTCGCGGTGATCGTTCTTGAGATCATAAGGAAGGAGCGTTACTTTGCGTTTGCAGCTGTCGTTGCCTCTGTTGGCTTTGCTGTTACTCTAACGCTGTTTAATGTTGACGCGGCTATTGTGAAATACAATATACCTCGTGTCCTGAACGGGAAATGGATTAATGTCGGGCATCTCGCCTCGCTCTCCACTGATGCTGTACCCGTATTAGTGGATGAATTTCTTTCTAAAAAATACGCTCTATCCGACCACGAAAAAATTGGCGCCGCGCTGACGTGCTACTTGCATTTTATGCCTGAGGAAGTCGACGAGGATTGGCAATCGTTCAACCTATCTCAACGACGTGCTGAAGACGCTTTACAAAGGATAGAACCTGCTTTGCAAGAGTACGGCATCAATGATGAAAAATGGCCTGTGCGCGCACGAACGCCGGGTGGCTCGTTGTATGATTGTCGCTACTACGGATACGAAGAATAGGATCAATTCATGGCTGAAATCGCTCTAACCATTGACGGACAGGAAGTCACCACCGAGCAAGGAAAAACCCTGCTCGATCTCGCGCGTGCGCTCAACGCAGATGTGCCAACAATCTGCTACCACGATGCAACGACAGCGAACGGATTGTGCAGAATGTGTGTCGTGGAGGTGGAGGGGTCGAGGGTGCTTCAGCCGGCGTGCGTCGTCCAAGCCGGGGCAGGCATGAAGGTCCACACGCGAAGCGAGAAAGTTGTCCGTTCACGTAAGACGATTCTGGAGATGCTCGACTCCACGATGGATTTGTCCGAAGCGGACGAAATCCAAGCGATGATGAAAAATTACGGCACGGACGCGAATCGCTTCCCTGATGCCGAACGCCGCGAGTCGGAAGTCAAAGACGACAACCCGATGTATGTGCGCGATTACTCGAAGTGCCTGCTGTGCTGGCGGTGTGTGCAAGTCTGCGCGGAGGATGCGCAGTACACGTACGCGATCAACTTCGAAGGGCGTGGCTTTGAAACGCAGATCGGAACGTTCTTCGATAAAGCCATCCCTGAAACAACCTGCGTGTTGTGCGGTCAATGCGTGGGAGTTTGCCCGACGGGCGCGTTGAAGCCGAAGCGCGAATATTTACTGCAACAAGGGAAAACTCCGCAGGAAATTTCAGTTTTGAATACTGGTAGAAAGCAAAGAAAGGTCAAAAGTTGAAGGTCAAAGGTCAACCGATTTTCGACTTTTGACTTTTGACCTTCAACGATTTTGGAGAGATCATGATAAAACCCGACCGAATCGTCACCACCACCTGCCCATACTGCGGGGTGGGATGTAATTTACAACTGCACGTCAAAGACGACTTCATCTACAAAGTCACCTCGCCGTTCGATTCGCCTGTTAACCATGGAAACTTGTGCGTGAAGGGACGCTTCGGCTACGACTTTATTTATCATCCCAAGCGCGTCACAACACCGCTTGTAAAAAGATATTTGTTGGAAGGCAAACCCAAACCCGAAGGGCGTGAACAAGTCTTCGCGGTCAGCACTGATGGCGCGCCTATCGCCCAGTCTCAAGTCTCCAATCTCTGGGATTGGGTGGTCACAGACTGGGAAACAGCATTAAACATCACTGCCGAAAATCTCGTGCGAATCTACCAGCGCGACGGCTCGGATGCGATGGCGGTATATTGCTGCGCCAAAGCCACGAACGAAGATAACTATCTCTTGCAGAAAATCTTCCGTGCGTTGTTCCGCACGAATAATGTAGATCACTGTACGCGGCTCTGTCATGCGGGTTCGGTGGTGGCGTTGCAGCAATCGTTGGGAACGTCGGCGATGAGCAATACGGCCTCGCAGGTGATGCTGAACGACGTGTTCATCGTCACCGGCTCGAATACCTCCGAGAATCATCCCATCATCGCGCTGCAGATGAAAGAAGCTGTGAGGAAAAACGGCGCGAAGATGATCGTCATTGACCCGCGCCGCATCGAATTGGTGGATTTTGCCGAGTTGTGGCTCCCGCTCAAGCCCGGCACGAACGTGCCGGTCTTCTCGGCGATGGCGCACGTCATCGTCAAGGAGAATCTTGTCAACGCCGACTTCATTGCGAAGCGCACGGAAGGATTCAACCAGTACGTCGAGTCGCTTGAGAAGTTTACGCCCGAATATGCCGAGGAAATCTCCGGCGTGCCTGCCGAAGATATTCGCAAAGCCGCGCGATTGTACGCGAAAGCGAACAACGCCGCGATCTATTGGGGCATGGGCATCTCGCAACTCTCGCATGGCACGGCGTCCGCGCTTGGGCTGGTGAATCTCGCGCTGCTCACCGGTCATATCGGGCGCGACGGCACGGGACTGAATCCATTGCGCGGGCAGAACAACGTGCAAGGCGCGAGCGACATGGGCGCGATGCCGTTCTTCTACCCCGGCTATCAACGCGTGGACAATGAAGAGCACGCGGCGAAATGGGAAAAATTATGGAACATCGAACCCAACGGTCTCTCGCGCAAACTCGGACTCACTACGACCGAAATTTTGAGCCACGCGCACGAAGGCGGCGTGCGCGCGCTTTTCATCATGGGCGAGAACCCGATGATGTCCGAGCCGAATCTGAACGAGACGCGCAAACACATGACGCATCTTGAATTCCTCGTCGCGCAGGATGTTTTCATCAACGAGTCCGGCGCGTTCGCGGATGTCTTCCTGCCCGCGACACCGTTCGCCGAAAAAGACGGGACATTCTCCAACACGGACCGACGTGTACAGCGCGTCCGCGCAGCCCAACCTCCGCGCGGACAGTCCCGCCCCGATTGGCAGATCCTCTGCGACCTTGCGCTTCGCATCGAATCCAGGCTTGGAGTTGATTCGTCCAAGTGGAACTACTCCAATCCCGAAGAGATCCTGCGCGAGATGGCGTCCCTCAACACGGATTACGCGGGCATCACGTATGACCGTATCGAAAAGGTCGGCTTGATCTACCCCGTGCTGAACGAAGATCATCCCGGCACACCGACGCTGTTCAAAGAGTCGTTCCCGCGCGGACGCGGCAAATTCATCCCGCTCGATTACGTGCATGTGATGGAAGAACCCGACGACGAGTACCCGTTCATCCTCACCACGGGACGCGTGCTCGAACATTGGCACGGCGGCACGATGACTCGTCACTCCGCGCTGGACGAGGCATACCCCGAAGCGCGCGTCGAAATGCATCCCGCGGACGCGGAAATGCACGGCATCACCGATAACATGCCCGTGCGCGTGACCTCGCGCCGCGGCGAAGTGGTCTTGCGCGCGACTGTGACTGAAAAAACGACAGTTGGCGTGGTGTTCATTCCCTTTCACTTTGCCGAAGCCGCCGCGAATTTACTGACGAACGACGCGCTCGACCCGCAGGCGAAGATTCCCGAGTTCAAGGCGTGCGCGGTGCAAGTGTTTCCCGCGAGGGAAGATGAGTTGGCGAATCCGGAGGCGGTGGTTTCTCGTGGACGATATTGAGAATATCACTTCGGAAATCTTCAAGACCGCCGAAGTTGTTTTAACCCTGACCTGCCGCCTATGCTATACTTGACCCATGGACGAAAATCAATTTCCCAAATTGGATAAAACTGCTTTTTCAGTCGCTTCTTCTTTTGAAGAAGCCGATAGGGCCGACAAGGAATACTGGCTTTCGCGAACTCCTTATGAACGTCTGCAATATATGGAACTTTTGCGGAGAATCAATTATGGATCTGTTGCTGCCTCCCGACTTCAAAGAGTTCTTGAAATTGCTGAAAGAGCATGACGTCCTTTATTTGTTGATTGGGGGATATGCTGTCGGCTACCATGGATACCCCCGTGCAACAGAAGATTTGGATATATGGGTTGCCGTTCATCCTGAAAATGCACGGAGGCTCGTCTCCGTTTTGAAAGCGTTTGGTTTTGACGATCCAGCGGTAACCCCTAATCTGTTCATGCAAAAACCGAAGATCGTTCGTATGGGCTTTCCTCCCCTGAGGTTGGAAATCTCCACATCTATTTCAGGCGTTGAGTTTGATGAATGTTACAACGCGCGAATCGTAGACCAAATAGACGGTGTTGAAGTCAGCTTGATTGACCTTGAGCACCTCAAGAAGAACAAAAAAGCCAGCGGCCGTACAAAAGATATTGGTGATTTGGAGAATTTGCCATAATCAAACAGATCAGCATGAAAACTAACGCGCTCGACCCGCAGGCGAAGATATCTGAGTTCAAAGCCTGCGCGGTGCGGGTATTTCCCGCGAGGGAAGATGAGTTGGCGGATCCGGAGGCTGTTGTTCGAAGAGGCAGATACTAATCTTTCAACGCGAAGAGATAAAATCAGAATTCGGAGATTTTTTTTCAAATCTCCGAATTTTTGTTACTCTTTCCTCGCATCCCACATGGACCACGTTCTCGCATCTCGCGCGAGCAACGCGTCCGCTTTGGCGGGACCCCACGAGCCCACGTCATACGTGGCGAGGGGCTGGCTGGTAGCGTTCCACGCTTCGATGATCGGGTCAACGAGCCCCCAGGCGGTTTCCACTTCGTCGGCACGCGTAAATAAAGAGGCGTCACCAGATATCGTGTCCAGTAAGAGGCGTTCGTAGGCTTCGGGGAGCGCCGTCTTGCCGAACGAGTCCGCGTAGTGGAATTCCATATCCACCGAACGCGTTTCCGAGATCGTATCGGGCACTTTCGCCTCGAAGCGCCAGTGCACGCCTTCGTCGGGTTGTAAATACAGGACGAGCATGTTCGGGTTCGGGTTGCCGTCTGCCGCGTTGAACAACAGATGCGGCGGTTCTTTGAACTGGATGGTGATCTGACTCAACTTCTCTTTCAGCGCTTTACCCGACCGCAAATAGAATGGGACGCCCTGCCAGCGCCAGTTGTCCACTTGCAGTTTGAGCGCGGCGTAGGTTGGAGTTTTTGATTCGGGATTGACACCCTCTTCCTGCAGATAGCCCTTGTATTGCGCGCGGACGGTGTTCTTGGCGACCGCCTCCGCGTTCATCGGGCGGATCGAAGACAGCACTTTGACCTTTTCGTTTCGCTGGGCGTTCGCCTCGAACGATGACGGCGGCTCCATCGCGACGAGCGAGAGGAGCTGCAGCAAGTGATTCTGGAACATGTCGCGCATCACCCCCACGCTGTCGTAAAATCGGGCGCGGTGTTCCACGCCGACCTTCTCCGCGACGGTGATCTCCACGTGGTCAATGTAGTTGCGATTCCACAGCGGCTCGAAGATCGTGTTGGCAAAACGGGTGACCAAAATGTTTTGCACGGTCTCTTTGCCGAGGTAATGGTCAATGCGGTAGATTTGATTCTCGTGCAGGGTCTTGTGAATTTGCTCGTTGAGTTTGCGCGCCGAGGCGAGGTCGGTGCCGAACGGTTTTTCGATGACCACGCGCCGCCAGCCTTCGCGTTCGGTCAATTGTTCGGTGAGACCCAGCAAATCAATGATGCTGGGGAAGACGCCCGGCGGCGTCGCCATGTAATAGATTCGGTTTGCCGGGCCGCCTTCCCATTTGCCCATGGCTTCGCTGAGTTTTTCGAAATCGTCCAACTTGTCGTACTTCCCTTGCAGGTAAAAGAGAGTTGGCGCGAAATCCGACCATTGCTCCGGCTGGAACTCGAACGATGCGAAATGCTTCACGCCCTCTTCGAGATGCGCGCGGAAGGCTTCGTCGGTGTATGCCGTGCCGCCGTAGCCGATGATGCGGAACTGTTTGGGCATGCGTCCTTTGCGGCAC
Source organism: Chloroflexota bacterium (assembly GCA_040753755.1). GTDB lineage: Bacteria > Chloroflexota > Anaerolineae > Anaerolineales > Villigracilaceae > Defluviilinea. The sequence goes on along the minus strand of JBFMDB010000001.1, from coordinate 199,025 downwards.
AAGTTGAACAGCGACGGGATGAGTTTGCGCTGTGTGAGGTCGCCCGACGCGCCGAAGATGATGATGGAAGTGGGAAGTCCGTTGTTCATTGGTTCTCGCTTAGCCAAAGAGAGCGCGGAGTTCGCAGAGAAATAAACTCAATAATCCCTGTGCGCTCTGCGGCTGAATCATTTCGTTTTCTTTATCGCGTGTCCGCCGAATTGATTCCGCAGTGCCGCCAACATGCGCGCGGAATAATTTTCCTCGTCGCGGCTGGCGAAGCGCATTTGCAGCGCGAGAGTCAACACCGGTGCTGGCACATCCAAATCAATCGACTCGAACACCGTCCACCTGCCTTCGCCCGAATCCGCCACCCACGGTTTGATCTCTGTAAGATTCGCATCGTCATCCAGTGCGTTTGCGGCGAGATCAAGCAGCCACGAACGGACGACGCTGCCGTGCTGCCAAATGTGCGAGATCTGCGCGAGGTCCATGTCAAATTCTTTCTTCGCTTTCAAAATACTGAATCCCTCGGCGAACGCCTGCATCATGCCGTATTCGATTCCGTTGTGGATCATCTTGACGAAATGCCCCGCGCCGTGCGGACCGACGCGTCCCCAGCCTTTATCGGCGGCGGGGGCGAGCGTCTCGAAGATGGGACGCATCTTTTCCACGACTTCGGGCTTGCCTCCGATCATCAGGCTGTATCCTTCCGTCAATCCCCAGATGCCGCCGCTCGTGCCGCAGTCAATGAATTCAATCCCTTTCGGATCGAGCATCGCGGCGTGACGGACGGACTCTTTGTAATTTGAATTACCGCCGTCAATGACGACATCGCCTTTGGAAAGTAATCCCGATAATTCCTGAACCGTGTCGTGCGTGACTTGTCCCGCGGGAACCATCAACCACACAATGCGCGGCGACTTGAGTTTGCTCACCGCCTCTCCGAGTGAGTGCGCGCCTTCTGCACCGTTCTTGATGGCTTCATCTACAGTTGCGGCTGTCCGCGCATAGCCGACCACGCGGTGACCTCCACGCGCGAGGCGCGTTGCCATGTTCAACCCCATCTTTCCCAAACCGATCATTGCGAGTTCCATGATGTCTCCTTGTGAAAATAACTCGGTGGTCGAGTAGGGCGAAGCCCGTATCGAGACCACAGCGAACCTGAATCTGTTTTGGTTGATTCAAACCGGCGGTCTCGATACGTCCCGCGAACCAGACGCGGAACTACTCAACTATCGAATTCTTCTTTCAATCAACCTTCACAAATCTTCAATCCTTTGATCTTCCGGGGCAAGTTGCTCGCCGCAGACTCGTCCACCAGCCAGATCAATTGACCATCCTCTGGGTCGATCCGCTGTGCAGGATATTGGGCTGGATTATATCTGCCGCTCAACACTTGCGCCAATGTATCTGCCTTTTTTTCGCCTGTTGCCATGAAGACGACCATCCGCGCCTGATTGAAAACCAGTTGAGTCAGCGTCACGCGGTTGGCTGGGCGGTCTTGATAATTCGCAGTTACAGCAATGACGGGTTCGCCTACTTCCACAGGCGAATCGGGAAACAGCGACGCGGTGTGTCCATCCTCGCCCATGCCGAGGTAGACGAGATCGAAGCGCGGAAACTCTAACGGCGGTTCGGCGAACCGTTTCAAGGTTTTAGTATATTCATTCGATGCGGCAACCGGATCCAGTTCGCCTTGCACGCGGTGAATGTTCGACTCGGGTATGGAAACCTTGCTCAACAACAAATCGTACGCTTGACGATAATTGCTCCCCTCGTCGGTCGGCGGGACGCAGCGCTCGTCGCCCCAGAAGATGTGAATTTTGCTCCAGTCAACTTGATCGCCATACTTTGAAGCGAGAAGTTGAAAGAGGCGTGTCGGCGTACTGCCGCCGTTTAGCGCGACGAGGTATCGGTTCCTTTCGAGAATTGCGCGATTCGCTTGTTCGATAAAAAGGTTTGCCGCATGGCGGCTGAGCCGTTCAAATTCCTCAAAGATGCGGAGGTCGGGTTTCATCGACTTGTCCATGCCATGTGGTTGGCGAGCGTACGGCGGGCGGCATGTTCGATTTCGGCGAGCGTGTGTTCGTGATCGTTACCCCGGATGATTTCCCCAAAGGTCACGCGCGGAGTTAAGCCGAACAGTTGTTTGCCGCTCAAAAGTTGCCGCGCGAGTTGATAAATGAACGCGATCCGTTGACGGTCTGGTCGTTCTTTCCTGAGCCACGTCATCGGGTGTTTCAGCGCAACCGGGGATAGTACACCGCCAACGATGGTGATCAGAATTTGCAGATCGGGCACGCGCTTCAAGAATATTTCGAGACTGCGCGACCAAAGATGAAACTCGCCGTCTGCATCGGGCATGCAGGCGGGGTCGGGCTCGATTCCCCCGCGCGGGAAGATCAGCAATCCGCCTCCGCTCTGTAAATGGCGGATGGATTCGCGGATAACCCGCATCCGTCCCACTGTATCGTCTTTGTTTGGGGCAAAAATAGCGTGATCGCTTACGTTCGGAAGGTTCATAAAGAATCGAATATCGCCGATGATCACTTTGAAATCTTTGCGCGCGATGTGAGCGGTGATGGTCATGGCGTCGAGCGCGCCGGGATGATTCGCCGCCACTACGAAAGGTCCTGTTGCTGGGATGTTTTCGACTCCGCGCGCTTCATGCGATTGTACGAAACGCGCAATGAACCAACTTGCCCCGGCGTTTGTTCCCCCATGGGCGACAACATGATCGAGTTCAGCGCCTGCCTGAGCGCCGGCGCGGGCGGCTTTGCCGAGAAAGAATTCAACCAACGCGTGTGCGCGATCGGTCTGTGGAAGCGCAAAGGCTTTGGTTAACTCGAAGATCACCGATTCGTAAAGGGTCTGAATGTCCGCAGTGCGGGAGGTCATGAGTTTGATATAAAGGTCAGGGTGAGAACGCCGAAGAGGAAGCCGCGCCGTCTAATGGCTATCCAGTTGCCCCTGTGAAACGACGCGGATATTCATCCTGCTTTGACAATTCATTTGAGTTTGTTTACAATCATGCGACATTTCACATCCCAACTGCATAGGAAGGGCTTTTTCGATGAAAGAGTATACCACCGAGTTTCTTCGCAACGTTGCGCTGGTATCGCACGGCGGCGCGGGGAAGACCATGTTGGCGGAGTCATTCTTGCATGCGACGGGGGCGACCACACGGCTTGGAAAAGTAGAAGACGGAACAACAGTATCGGATTATGACGACGAGGAACATCGTCGAAAAATCTCCATCTACTCCAGCGTAATCCCAATCGAACATCGCGATCACAAGATCAACATCATCGACGCGCCGGGCTACACCGATTTCGTGGGCGAAGCCATTTCTGCCCTGAGTGTCGCGGACGGCGCGATCATTTTAGTGGATGCGGTTGCAGGCATCGAAGTTGGCACCGAGTTGGCGTGGCGCTATTGCGATGAATTCAACCTGCCGCGCTTTTTAGTGATCAACAAAATGGATCGCGAGAACGCCGATTTTCAAAAGACCTTCAACGCCATCAAGGAGTTTGTGGAGGCGCACGACAAGCGTGTAGTGCAGGTGCATCTTCCGATCGGCGAGAAGCAGAATTTCAAAGGCGTCGTTGACATCATCGGCATGAAAGCTTACTTGGGCGACGGAAAGACGACTGCCGAAATCCCACCTGAATTAAAGGAAGCGGCGGACGCGGCGCATTTTGCCATGGTGGAAGATGCGGCGGAAGGGGAAGACGAGTTGATGGAAAAATACCTCGAGAACGGGTCTCTTTCGGACGCCGAGATGGTGCGCGGTTTGGAAGATGTGGTCTACAACGGAAGTTTTGTACCGGTCTTTTGTGCGGCGGGCGGACGCGAGATCGGCAGTATCGCCTTGCTGAACGACATCATTGATTTGATGCCGCCTCCCGCGCACGGACCGAAGCGCGTCGCTCAGGGTAAGGACGGCGAAGAAGTTTTGAAGCCCTCCGACTCTGAGCCGCTTGCTGCCTATGTGTGGAAGACAACCGCCGACCCGTTCGTCGGTAAGATGACGTACTTCCGCGTGTTGCAGGGTTCGATCCAAGCCGACGCGCACGTGTGGAATCAAAACAAAAATGCGGATGAGCGCATGTCGGGTCTGCATTTTCAACGCGGCAAGGAAGTGATTCCCGCGAAGGTCGTTCACGCGGGTGATATTGCGGCTGTTTCAAAATTGACCGTAACCGCGACGGGTGACACGTTCTGTGACAAGGGGCATCCGCTCACGGTTGCCAAACCGAAGTTCCCTGCCGCGCTCTATCGCGTGGCTGTGACTCCCAAGACTCAAGCCGATGCCGCTAAGATCTCGCCGACATTGACCAAGTTGTGCGAAGAAGATCTAACCCTCACCTGGCAGAATGACCCGATCACGCACGAAACCGTTTTGCAAGGAATGGGCGACCAGCACATCGATGTGGCGATCAACCGCGCGCAGACGAAATTTCAGGTGGGACTGGCTACACATCAACCGAAGATTCCATATCGCGAGGGGATCACACGCAAAGCCACCGCGCAATACCGCCATAAAAAGCAGACCGGCGGCGCGGGTCAGTTTGGCGAAGTTCATCTGCGCATCGAGCCTCTGCCCACAGCCGATTTTGAATTCGACGATGAACTTGTGGGAATGAATCTATCAAAATCCTATTTGCCGCCGATCGAGAAGGGAATCAAAGCCACGATGGAACGGGGCGCGTTCGCTGGCTATCCCATGAGTAACGTGAAGGTCATTGTCTTCGACGGGAAGGAACATGAAGTGGATTCAAAGCCGGTCGCGTTCGAAATCGCGGGGCGCGAAGCGTTCAAACTCGCTGTACAGGACGCGGGTCCTGTTTTGTTCGAGCCGATCATGAACGTGCGCGTCACCGTCCCTGACGCGAGCATGGGCGATGTGATGAGCGACCTCAACACCCGTCGCGGGCGCGTACAGGGAACCGAATCGGAACACGGGAACACGGTGATCGTGGCGCATGTGCCGATGGCAGAGATGACGCGCTACACCACGCAACTCCGTTCGATCACCGGCGGGCGCGGTTACTTCACGATGGAACTCGATCATTACGATGTCGTCCCCAGCCATGTGGCGGGTCCGATCATCGAAGCGCACAAGAAGGAAATGGAAGCGAAGAAGGAAGAGTAATGAGTAATTAGTAAGTGGTAATTGAAAAGAGGCTTTCCGAAAGGGGAGCCTCTTTTGTTGCTTATTAAAAATATTTAAAGGGGAGGCTCGTTAAATACTTGGATATATGTACGACACCAATCTTCTAGCTTAGATAAATCGCCACCGAAGTAGTAATACAAAGCATAGTTTGCCCCATCCATCACCATAGGATATTGACTTCGATCTACTATTCCTAAAATCCAGTAATTCTCGCGCTGACGGAGCACGGCACGAATGGAATCAACTTCTGATACCAAATCCCCATTTGATGGTGGTTTCCAGTTTTTGTCTATACCGTAAGTAACTAAGAGTATAGCTGGGTTTACTCCCGTACCTAACTCTGGACCAAAGGCAGTTTCATGAAAAATAACTCCTGCGCTTCTCATCTCATCATGATCGTATTGTCGAAAATCAGCCCACGCTGGATTTTGTTCGACTAAAATGCGGTCAAATATTGTTGGACCTCCCGGCTCTAGTGCTGTGAAAAGTCTCGGGGATAGCACTTGAATCTTTTCCCGCCATAAAGAAGAATTGCAAAAATCAGGTGTGGAGGTAGGAACAATAGTTGCAGACGGTGACGCTGAAGGTGTACTCGAAGGAATTGCTAGGGTAGGGCTTGATGTTATTATGGTTTCTGTAATTGACTCAGAAGTAACTTGACTACAGCTGGTAATCAAGGTTGCAATACATAATAGCGAAAATACAAGTGTTTTTCGCATTGTTGAATCTGTTGTTGTAAACAGATCGCCTTATAAAGCAAACCGCGCGAACACCGGCGCATGATCAGGATGGTCCCTGCCGATACGTTCGTCGGGGTTTAATCCAACGCTCTCGTTCACGATGCTGTCTGTCAGGATTCGAACTTTCGTGACCTTCCAATTATCCTTCTTCAAGTCCTTGCTTGTTCCCAGCAGTGATTTGCTCACGAGGATATGGTCGAGAAGTTCGTTGCCGCTTTGCCCCACGCGTGAGAACCTTTCCTTGACCCTGAGGAATTTCTTGTCGTTCTCGGGTCCGCCTTTACGCGAGATCTTGTCTACAAGGTTATAAAGCCCAAATTTGTCGGTCTTGTTGTCGGTGGTCACATCGGCGTCGACGGGTCCCAAAAAGATCTGCGAGGTGGCGGCTTGAGGCTCGTCGTTGAAATCACCGAGCACGATCACGTGGGATGCGGTTTTCATCAACTCGTTCAAATGGAAACGGACGGTGATCGCCTCAGCAGTTCTACGCAGTAACCCCAATCCGCCCCCGGTGGCTCGTTGATCTTCATCCTTCGGCGAAAAGCTTGTGCCGCCGCCTGCCTTCGGGTAATTGACCAGCTTCGATTTCAGGTGCAGCCCGATGACGTGCACTCGAATCCCGCCGGAGGTTTCAACTTCGATCTGCAGCGCGGCGCGTCCCATTTTCTTGATCGGCTTTTTACCTGCCCAATCGCGTACGTTTTCAAATTCACCCGCGGGGAAATCCACGATTTCCGCGACGGAATGAATCTTCAATTTGGAAAGAAAGCCCACGCGGATTCCGCGCCCGTCCGTTTTGCTCGCCAGCGCTTTGAAGGGATATTTCCCCTCCAGCTGGTTTTGGAGATCGTCGAGAGTCTGCGAGTCTTGGTTGTTCCGCGCTCCCACCTCCTGCAAGCCGAGCACGTCTGGTTTGACCTCCCGGATCCGCTTGACGAGATATTTCAGTTTTGCTTGATAGTCCTCTTCTTTTACTTTCTTGCCCGGCGCCATTTGGTGCCCGGGCGGGAAGAGGTTTTCAACGTTCCACGTCATTACCGAGAATCGGGTTGCCATGTCAGCCTCCTGCTTTCCTCCATTATAATCCCCGCATGGCGCAGGTTCGTTTCCCCAATGTGATGAAATTCTACGTCGGTAATCAAGCCGAATTTTCGGTGGACGCGTCCTCGGTGGGCGAGTTGGTCGAACGCATCATCGAACAATATCCGTCCGTGAGATCGCACCTTGTTGATTCCGATGGAAACCTGCGCAGATACTTCAACATTTTTGTGAACGGCTCGCACATTCGCGATCTCGACGGCATGAAAACAAAATTGAACACGGAGGATAAAGTCATTCTCATGGCTTCTGCGGCAGGCGGTTAAAAGCACATGAATTTTTATGTTGACAAAAATCGTAAGATTTGTACAATAGCGGGCATCTAGTGACCAAACCCATGAAACCATTCAAACATTGCTTGTGTATCGGGCGGGGCTCGTAACTACCGCCTGAGAGATACTCCCCGCAGTCAACGGCTCATCAGACGGTAGGACGACCCCCGCGTGCAAAATCATGCAACGTGTGGCGATTGTTCGCCGTCTTTTTGTTTGCCGTTGACTGTTTTCATTTTAAGGGATTCGATGACACTGCTCGATAACCGACTCGTTCAATTAAAAACACTTCCTGAGGATGGATTGATCGCGCGCGTGGGGAACACACCTCTCCTGCCGCTTCGGAGACTCGGTGTCCGCCTGCCTCAAGCCGTACAACTTTTCGCCAAAGCGGAATGGTTCAACCCCGGCGGCTCCGTCAAGGACAGACCCGCGCTCAACATCATTCAGACCGCGCTGGCGAATGGCGATCTTGGGGAAGGAAAACGTCTGCTCGATTCGACCTCCGGCAATATGGGAATATCCTACGCAACCCTCGGCGCGGCGCTCGGAATCCCGGTAACGTTGACCATCCCTGCCAGTGCCAGCCCGGAGCGATTCGCCATCCTGCACGCGCTCGGCGCGGAGTTGATCCTCACCGACCCAACCGAAGGATCGGACGGCGCGATCATCGTCGCGCGGGAACTCGCAAAAGAAAGACCCGATCTGTATTGGTACGCGAATCAATACAACAATCCTGCCAACTGGCAGGCGCACTACGAAACGACAGGACCAGAAATCTTTGCTCAGACGAATGGAGAGGTGACTCATTTCGTTGCAGGTCTTGGCACATCGGGAACTTTGATGGGAACAGGCAAATATTTGCGAGAGCAATTACCAGATGTGAAGGTCATCGCTCTTCAGCCGGACGCCGCCTTCCACGGCTTGGAAGGACTCAAGCACATGCCTTCCGCCATCAAGCCGGGCATTTTCAACCCGGAATTTGCAGATGAAACGCTTGAAGTGAAAACCGAAGAAGCGCGCGCAATGACCCTGCGGCTTGCCCGGGAAGAAGGTCTATTCGTTGGGATTTCCTCGGGTGCGGCGATGGTTGCCGCATTCCGCGTGGCTCAACGATTGAAAGAAGGCTTCGTTGTCACCGTGTTCCCCGATTCGGGATACAAATATCTGAGCGATACAAACTTGTGGGACGGCAGATAATGTTGAAGATTTCGAATGGCTTGCTTGCTCTCATTAACGAGCATCTCGAGGCGGCTTATCCGGATGAAGGCGCAGGGTTCCTGCTTGGAAAAGACGGCGAGGTCAAAGAGATTTTGACCCTGCCCAACGCACGCGAAGACGGAGCGCGGCATAATCGGTATTTGATCACCGCGGAGGAGTATATGAAGGCAGAGGTGAGGGCAGACAGCCTCACCCTGAGTCTGATCGGGGTCTTCCACTCGCACCCTGATTGTCCGAACGTTCCATCCGAATATGACCGCGAGTGGGCGCAACCGTACTTCTCGTATCTCATCACACGCGTGGACGAAGGTAAGGCGATCAGTCACCGCTCGTGGAGATTGACGGAAGACCGTTCGAACTACGATGAAGAAGAAGTATTCATTTTGGAAAGTAAACAGGAGAATTAAAAATGGAAGCGTTTGAAGTTATCAAAGAAGATCGGTTGTTGGATTGCACTGGAATGTTATGTCCGATGCCGATTGTGAATACCGCCAAGGCGATGAAGGAATTGCAGTCCGGTCAGATTCTAAAAATGATCTCCACCGACGCCGGCTCGCCGCCGGACATCGAAGCGTGGAGCCGGCAAACCGGCAACGAGTTGTTGCTTTCGACGACCGAAGGAAACAAGTTTATTTTCTTTTTGAGAAAGGTATAACCAGAGTAAACACGGAAACAAGTATCTAAGTACACACGTGTTTACTTGTCTATTTGTCTACTTGTTTACCTGTGTACATCTCCGAAGGAGAAATCACAATGTCTAAATCAAACCCGGGCGCGCCCAAGCGGCTCGCCCTCATCTCCAGCAAAGGCACACTGGATTGGGCGTACCCTCCGTTTATCCTTGCCAGCGCGGCTGGCGCGATGGGCTGGGAAGTGGGCGTGTTCTTTACATTTTATGGTTTGACGCTGCTCAAGCCTAAATTGACAGCGGCGGTATCGCCTTTGGGGAACCCTGCCATGCCGATGAAAATGCCGTTTGGTCCGGAAGCGTTTCAAAATATCAATTGGGCAATGCCGAACCTGCTCATGGCAAATGTGCCAGGCTTTGAAGGTTTGGCAACCAGCCTGATGAAGCAGACATTCAAAAATAAAGGCGTCGCTTCGGTGGAGGAGCTGCGGCAGATGTGCCTCGATCTGGATGTGCGCCTGATCGGTTGTCAGATGACCATGGACGTCTTCGGCTTCAAAAAGGAAGATTTCATCCCAGAGGCAGAGATCGGCGGCGCAGCAACCTTCCTTGAATATGCCGCCGATGCGGATGTACAATTGTTTATATAACTAGGAAACGAGAGAATAGAATAAATGACCATTTTGAGAATCCCAACCCCTTTACGCCCATACACCAACGGGAAGAACGAAGTGAGTGTGAACGGCGCGAATATTTCAGAAGCGCTGAACGACCTCACGCTGCAATTCCCGAACATCAAGCCGCATATCTTCAATGAAGGCGGCGAACTGCGTCCGTTCGTGAACATTTTCATCGGAGAGAATAACATCAAAGATCTACAGGGCGTTGATACGCCGATCACCAACGGAGAGAAATTGATGTTGATTCCCTCCATTGCAGGAGGTTGATATGTTGCCTGAACTTTCTCGCGAAGAGATCCTGCGTTATTCCCGCCACTTGTTGATTCCAGAAGTGGGACTTGAAGGCCAGCGTAAACTGAAAAACTCATCCGTGCTAGTCATCGGCACGGGCGGACTCGGCTCGCCGGTCGCGTTATATCTTGCCGCGGCGGGAGTCGGTCGCATCGGGCTGGTGGATTACGATGTGGTTGATACTTCCAATTTGCAGCGTCAAGTGATTCACGGAACCTCCACCATCGGCAAACTCAAAGTGGAAAGCGCGCGGGATAAATTGATCGACCTGAATCCCGATATTCAAGTGGATGTTTTCAACGAACCGTTCACTTCGGAAAACGCGCTCCGCATCGCGCGGGACTTCGACCTGATCCTCGATGGCACCGACAACTTCCCGACGCGTTATCTCACCAACGATGTAGCGGTATTCCTCGGCAAGCCAAACGTTTATGCCTCGATCTATCGCTTCGACGGGCAGGTGAGCGTGTTCTACGCCAAAGAGGGACCATGCTACCGCTGTCTCTTCCCTGAGCCGCCACCGCCTGGACTTGTCCCTTCGTGCGCGGAAGGGGGGGTGCTCGGCGTGTTGCCAGGCACGATCGGCACACTTCAAGCGACTGAAGCATTGAAAGTTTTACTCGGCATCGGCGAGCCGTTGATCGGAAAGCTCCTGCTTTACAACGCGCTCGACATGTCGTTTGATTTTGTGAAATTGAAGAAGAATCCCAACTGCCGCGTGTGCGGACCGAACGCCGACATCAAAGAATTGATCGATTACGAAGAGTTCTGCGGTGTTCCGAGTCATGACCATGACGAAGGCTCTGCCGGCGCGGGCTTGGATATCACTGCCCCCGAACTCGCCGAACGGATGAAAACGAATCACCTTAAGTTGCTTGATGTCCGCGAGCCGCACGAGTTGGAAATATCTGCGTTGCCGAATGCGTTGAATATTCCGCTGGGCGAATTGGCTGGCAGGCTCAGTGAATTAGACTCTGCCGATGAGATGGTCGTCTTTTGCAAAGGTGGGTCGCGATCCGCCCGCGCATTGGAGTTGCTGGCAAGCGCTGGATTCAAAAAAGCGAAAAACCTCAAAGGCGGCATCAACGCTTGGGCAAAAGAGGTGGATACGAGTTTGCCGGTATATTAATTGATAACTCCGTGATCGTGAAAATCCCGGAGTTCTTTTTAGGTAGGGTAAAATATTGCTATCCCAACCCAAGGAGCAAGAATGACCTTGCCAGTTTCAACAGAAAAACGAGTATATGACAACATTCTGGGCGCGATGGGGAATACGCCCCTCGTGCGGCTGGGGAGGATCGCAAAAGATTTGCCGGTTCCGTTATATGCGAAATTGGAATGGATGAATCCGGGAGGCTCCGTCAAAGATCGGGTGGGGGCGTTCATCATTGAGCAGGCTGAAAAACGCGGGGAACTCAAACCGGGCGGGACGGTCGTTGAGGCAACGAGTGGAAACACAGGTGTTGGTCTCGCCATCGCCGCGGCTTTGAAGGGATACAAGACCATCTTCGTCATGCCGGACAAGATGAGCAATGAAAAAATCTTGTTGTTGCGCGCGTATGGGGCGAAGGTGGTCATCACGCCAACCGCGGTCGCGCCGGAAGACCCGAGTTCGTACTACGAGGTGGCAAAGCGATTCGTGCGCGAGATACCGAACGCGATCCTTGCCAATCAATATCACAATCCTGATAATCCGAAAACGCATGAGTTGACGACCGGTCCCGAAATTTGGGATCAGACCGATGGGCGCGTGACCGACGTCATCATCGGTATGGGCACCGGTGGGACGATCACCGGCGTCGGGCGTTTTCTCAAGTCGAAGAACCCTAAAATCCAAGTCGTGGGGATTGATATCGAAGGTTCGATCCTGACCGAGATTTGGCAGAACAAAGGGAAAATTCCAGATGGTGCTTACCCAAAGACATATAAAGTGGAAGGTATCGGCGAGGATTTCCTGCCGACCGCGCTCGACCTTTCTGTGGTGGACGCGATCGAACGTGCGGGGGATCGTGAATCCTTTTTGTGGGCGCGTCAACTGGTACGGCAGGAGGGGATATTCGCGGGCGGCTCATCCGGGTCTGCGCTGGCGGGCGCGATCAAGTATTGCCGCAAATTGAGCGGGGATCGTTTACCGGTGGTCATTCTCCCTGATTCGGGTTCACGTTACTTGTCCAAATTCTACGACGACAAATGGATGCGCGAGTTTGGATTCCTCTCGATGGAATTTGGTGAAACGACCCTTGGTGACCTGCTCGTTGCCAAACCCGATAAAGTTTTATATACCGCAACACTCGGCGATTCGATTCGCAAAGTTGTTGCGGTCATGCACAAACATGGAATTTCGCAAATGCCCGTCGTCGGCGCGGACGGCGCGTTGGTTGGCTTGATCGAAGAAGTGGACCTGCTCAACCACATGCTCGATAAACACGAACATACTCAGGAGGAGGCGATCGATCCACTGGTGCAAAATGCCGGGGCGGTCTTCCCGCCCGAAACGTCGCTGGAAGAAGCGATGCCGTCCCTGAAAGATGGGCTCGCTTTGCTCGTTGTGGAAAACAAACGGCCTGTCGGGATCCTGACCAAGATCGATGTGCTGGATTACGTGGCGGGGAAGATCTAGTTGAACATCGCTTCTGACCATTGTTGATGTAAAACGTCTGCGCTCTTGGATATTTGAGCAAAAGCGAGTACTATTGCAAGTGCCTCGGAACGACTTTCGCAAGATTTAAGTGGGGCTATCTGAGTTATTATTCATCATCGGATGTTTGGAAGATTCCAGCGCGCGTTGACCGATCCAGCGTTCAGGCACACTGATGAAGAGCCGGGCGAACCGGCAACAGGGCGTTGACGCCCTTGTTTGTAACCTTGCTCCTGTTGCCTCGTCCTGACTAGGTAGTCCGCTGGCTTGGACGGATTTTGCCAATTTATCTTCGTGAAAAAACGCGGTCTGCTATGTCGGAAGGGCGGAGCATGCAAAAAACCACCCGTAAATTTCAATAATGGAAACCAAGAAACATCTCGCGCCAAAGATTTCAGTTGTGATCCCGAACCATAATGGAGGCGCCGCGCTCCAGCGTTGTCTTACTGCTGTTCGTGCATCTTCGTACGACAACTATGAATGTATCGTGGTGGACGACGGCTCCACAGATCGCTCGGTTGAGACGATGCGGGATTTGGCTGTTCAAGTGATCGAATTGGGTGGCGGACCGTTCGGACCCGCTCATGCCCGGAACGTAGGCGCGCAGGCGGCGAGCGGCGCGATCCTGTTTTTCTTGGATGCGGATGTGGTCATTTATCCGGATACCCTGTATAAGGTTGTGAACGCGTTTACCCGAAACTTCGAGTTGACCGCCGTATTTGGCTCGTACGATGATCAGCCCGGTGATGGGCATTTCCTTTCGCAATATAAAAATCTTTTCCATCACCTTGTTCATCAGCAAGCCAACGAGGCGAGCCGTTCCTTCTGGAGCGGATGCGGCGCGATCCGAAGGGATGTCTTCCTTGCGGTGGGCGGCTTCGATTCTGTGAAGTTTCCGAAACCGAGCATTGAAGATATCGAGCTGGGGCGTCGTTTGAGCATGCAGGGGCATAAGATCATCATTGATAAAACGATTCAGGTAAAACACCTCAAACGCTGGACTCTGACCAACTTGATCAAAACGGATATTTTCAGCCGGGGAATCCCGTGGACGCAATTGATCCTCGTCGACCGCGCCATACCGGATGATCTCAATCTCGAAACCTCCCAGCGTTGGAGCGCACTGCTCGCCGGTGGGTTATTGCTCCTGCTCACCGTCAGCGCATTTTTCTTCCGTCAGATGGTCCTTTTGCCGATCTTGTTCAGTCTATTTTGGTTCATGCTTCAAGGCTGGCAATGGGATGAAGAGACGCCTCGTTACGAAATCGACCGGCGCACGATTCTGAGTTTCGGCATCGCCGTCGCTTTATTTGTGATTCTGGCTGTAGGGTTGGGTTTCGCAAATTTTCTTCCCTCGGCTCTCGTCTTGATGGGTCTCATTATTGTTGCGCCCGCGCTCACCAAGGGTAGCCCGATTCTGCGGCGTGCCACATTCGCCTTGATGATAATTTTCATCGGTGTCATCATGCTTCAAATCGTTGCCGTGTATCCGTTGTGGCTGGGTGCGGTCGCGTGCTCGAGCTTGGGATTATTCATCCTGCTAAACCGAAAGTTCTACATGTTCTTTACCAAAAAGCGCGGCTTGATGTTCGCCGCCGCTGTGGTCCCATTTCATATGTTGTACTTCTTGTATAGCGTTATTGCTTTCCTCGCCGGTACATTCAAATACTACTGGCGGAGCGGATCGCCCGTCATGATCGAACCGACGAGGAGCAAGAGTTAGGCGCGATGAAGGACATTTCCATCGTAGTTGCATCCAGGAACACGCGTCGAACCATCGGGTTGTGCTTGCAAGCGCTCTCTGAACAGGCTCATGATGACAAAATCGAGATTCTCGTCTTGGACGCGTCCACGGATGGCAGCGCTGAGATCGCCCGGCAATACCAGCGGATTAACGTGGTTCGAGCAGACCCGGCGTGCCTCGTCCCGGAGTTATGGAAGCAAGGGATCGAATTGACCTCCGGGCAGTCGGTCGCTTTTACAACTGCCAACTTTATCCCGGCAGGAAACTGGGTCAAAGAACTGATGTTATTGCTTCAAAGCGATCACGCGGCGATCGGCGGTGTGTTTGAAAAACAGCAACCGGATGAGCTAAGTCAATGGGCAATTTATTTCCTGCGCTATGCTGCTTATCAACCTGCCCTTGCCCCTCAAAGCGCTACTCAACTCGCCGCGGACAACGCTGTGTATCGGCGTTGGGTTTTCGAGAAATATCCACACCTGCTTGTGGATGGTTTTTGGGAGCATGAGGTAAACCGCAGACTCAAAGCCGATGGACATTCATTGTTCCTCGCGCCTTCGCTCAGAGTTTCAATGGGATATTTCAGTACGCCCGCCGATTTCTTTCAACAGCGCTTTCTGCATGGACGCGCGTTTGGCGCAGAAAGAGCCGCGCACACAAGCATGCCCAAGCGGATGTTTTACATTTTTGCCTCGCCTCTCATTCCGCTTATACTTCTTGCTCGGGTTACGATGAATGTGTTGAAACACAGCCCTCATCGATTCAAGTTCTTTCTTTCAGTGCCGTGGTTGATTTTTTATGCCGTAGGTTGGGCTTTTGGAGAGTTAAGCGGGTATTTGGCGGGGAAGCATTCGCAATAAATCGGGACTTCGTATGGACGTCTTCCGGGTCGCAGCGAGAACTTGCGACTACTTATCGAAAGCGCGAGATAATATCCAGTCTTTTTTCAGGTTCGTATCGTTCGAAAATGAGCAAAGAAATCAATCCAGCACCACTCAAAACCGTCCTCATCGGAATGGGCGCCGGCCCCGAGAAGATCTTGTTGCCCGGTCTGATGGGCTCGCCGGAGATCCGTCTCGCCGCCGCCTGTGATCTCGATCATGGCACCCGCGAACGAGTTGCCCGGCGGTGGAGCATTCCTAAAACGTACGGTGATGCAACCGAGATGTTGTCTGCCGAGAAACCCGATTTGGTTGTGGTCGGAACGCCCCCGAAAACGCATTACCAGTATTGTTTGCTTGCCCTCGAGCATGGAGCGCACTTGTTTTGTGAGAAGCCTTTTACGACTTCACTCACCGAGGCGGATGGTGTGCTTGCTATGGCGCGAAAGTCCGGTAAAAGGGTGGGGGTGAACAGTCAATATTATCAAATGCCCATCTACCAGCGTCTTCAAAAGGCAGTGGATGATGATGAAGCGGGCAGGTTGTTCCAGATCGATGCGTGGCAGCACATGTACCTGCTTCCGAATGAGGAAGGCGGATGGAAGGCTGACCTGATGCCCCGCCGGGTACTCCTCGAATTTGGCACACACGCCATTGACCTGATCTGCCGCTTTTTTCATGATTACCCGGAAGCGGTCAGCGCACGGATCGCGAAAGTCAGGCAGGATATCGATGCCGACGTATGCATCAATGCGCGTCTCGATTTTCCGGGCGGTCGTGTTGCCAACATTGTTTTCAACCGTATGAGTCATTCACCGATGCGCTACTTTGAAATGCGTTTAAACTGCGAACGAGCCGCACTGCGCGCCTCACTGGGAGGCGTAGCGCGCCTCGACTTGGGATGGAACAGCCAGGTCCGCCGCCCAAAATTCCGTGCGAGCCTGACGAAGGGAGGCGAGGCACGGCTGGAGCGTAACGGCGGCTCAAAGCTCCTCGTCACCCAGCCGGATGCGGCTTTTGGCGACGCAGCTGCCCGCCATATCGCTCGTTTTGCGCGATCGATCCAGCAAGGTGAATCTGCAGATAAATCCATGGAATCGAACCGAAAGATCTTGCAGATCCTGTTGGCTTGTTACGAGTCGGCGGAAAATCACGGGATGCTGGTTCAACTGTGAATCCAGAGCAAGTGCAGTGTCGCCTATCGGTCGTGATCGCTACTCATAACTCCAATCAGGTAATTACAACCTGTCTGGGCGCGCTGTTCCAACAGATCGACCCGATGCAGGATGAAGTTATTATCGCGGATAGCTCCGACGACGGTACGCCGGGGATCGTAAACGCCTCTTTCCCGACAGCCCGGTTGCTTCACTTTAACGAGCCGTTGACGATTCCTCAATTACGCGGTCGCGGAATTGAAGCCGCAAGGGGAGAGATCATAGCCATTCTCGATCCTTTCTCGATCGTCAGTTCTGGATGGGTTGATGAAGTGGTCAAGGCGCACCGTAAGCATCCCAACGCTGTGATCGGTGGGACGGTCGATCTCTATAATGAAGAACACCGCGGATTACTGGATTGGGCGCTGTACATCAATGAATATGGCATGTTCATGTCTCCCGTCCCTGAAGGTGAGATGGAGATTTTACCGGGAAGCAATATTTCTTATAAACGACAAATTCTATTCGATGGCGATGTCCCGCGTTTTTCTGAATTCTGGAAAACGTTCATAAATCGGAATGTCGAAACTTCAGGATCGGCGCTTTGGTTCGCGCCAGCCATGCATGTGCGCTTGTGGAAACCGATTCGTTTTACGGACTTCTTCCGTACCCGCCGCGATCACGGGCGGTGCTTCGCCGGGATGAGGAGTCAACGTGCTTCAGTCGTTGAACGATCCCTGCGGGCGATAACCACGCCGCTTCTGCCGTTCATTTTTTTGTACCGTTGGGGAAAGCGATATTGGGCGCGCCACCGAAGGCGGCGGGAGTTTATGCTTACTTTGCCTCTTCAACTCGCGCTTTTTGGGAACTGGGCAATCGGTGAATTTGCAGGTTACTGTTTCGGTCCGGGGCGCAGTTGCCAAAAATTATTTTATTGATCTTATGAAGCCAAAACTTTCAATTATCGTTGTGTGCTTAAACTCGCCGGATGTTCGTGAGGCGTGCTTAAAGGCTTTGGACTCTC
Source organism: Chloroflexota bacterium (assembly GCA_040753755.1). Taxonomy (GTDB): domain Bacteria; phylum Chloroflexota; class Anaerolineae; order Anaerolineales; family Villigracilaceae; genus Defluviilinea. The sequence goes on along the minus strand of JBFMDB010000001.1, from coordinate 181,499 downwards.
AAGTAGACTCAGGCAGTGTCGAAATTTTAGCGGTTGGTCATTGGTCTTCGGATGAACAGCGCGTCAACCCGGACGATGAATTTGGTTCGCCGGGCGGAAGATTCCCCACGGTTCGTTGGCTGTCTGCTTCGAAAGATTCCACAGTCCCGCAAATGAGAACCCAGGCGATCCTGCAAAGCCACGGCGAGATTGTTGCTTTGCTCGAAGATGACTGTGTCGTATCGGAAGATTGGTCATCGGAGGTGGTGCGAGCACACATCGCAGACCATGCGATCATTGGCGGAGCGATTGCGCCCGGTACGTATCACCGGCGACTTGACTGGGCGATCTATTTTTGTGAATATGCGCGCTTCATGCCGCCTTTTTCCGGTAACCAGAACGCCCTGCCCGGCAATAACGTATCATACAAAAAACAAGCACTTCCCGCACTGAACCCCGGTGACGGATTCTACGAGGTCTTTTTTCACGAACAATGGCGGGATTCAGGGGGGCAACTGATCGCCGATCAAAATATTACGGTTACAAATGTCAACCACTGGTCGACTCGTCACCTGACAAATATCCCGTTTCACCATGGCCGCGCGTTCGCCGGAATGCGTTCGGCGCGATTCTCGCCCGGAAAGAAGATCGTTTTTTCGTTGTTATCTCCGGCTTTGCCCGCCATCAAGGTAATGCGCCTCATCGTTGTTGTGTACAGCCGCCGCAGGTATCGCACTCAATTCATCCTCTCCCTGCCCTTGATCATGATCTTCCTTGTCAGTTGGTCCATCGGCGAGTTCGTGGGATACTCGACCGGACCCGGTCAAAGCGCTGAACAATGGCGCTGACCTCGATTCAAATTTGCTAGTCCATAGATAAAGGATATTTTATGAAACTCACGAAACGAATTTCCCGGCATACCCGTATCACGCTCAATGGCTACCAAGCCAACCCCCAGCCGAACTTCCTGGTGTTGTTCATCAATTCGATCTGCAACATGAAATGCGAACATTGTTTTTACTGGACCAGTCTCAACCAGCGCGATGACATGACCAAAGAGGAGATCTTCGAACTTTCGCGTTCGCTTGGCAAACTCGAAAATTTGAACCTCTCGGGCGGCGAGCCGTTTTTACGCAAGGAGTTCGCCGAGATCTGCCGCCAGTTCATCCAGCATAACGGGGTGCGCCAGATCTACGTGCCGACCAACGGATATTTTACGGAGCGTACCGTGGCGGCCGTGAACGGCGTGTTGGAGGAAAAGGAACTCGATCTGTTCGTCGTCGAGATCTCTCTCGATGGCATGCCCGAATTTCACGACAATTTCCGTGTGGCGAAACATTCGTTCCAGAAAGCCATGGAAACCTATGAAGCTCTCGTCGAGATCCAGAAGCGCGACCCACGATTGAGGATTCATTCGATCTCCACCGCGACCAATGTAAATATCGCTGAGATCAAACGCCTCACGACATACCTGTATGAACGCTGTCCGCAAATGGATCATCACAATCTTGCGATCATCCGCGGCGACCGAAAGAATCCCGATCTTGCCGCGCCGTTGTTAAAGGAATACTCCGAACTGTATACCTACATCCGGCGTTTATGGGCTCCGCGTGAAGCCGACCGCTATGGCGCCATCGTCGAGCCGATGCTGCAGTGGGCAAAAGTGCAGACGCTGAAACAAAAGCGTCAGGTCGTACCATGCAAAGCGGGACGTTTGAGTGTGGTGGTGTATGCCAATGGCGATGTCAGCCTTTGCGAGATCCATAAACCCATCGGCAACTTGCGGAAAAAATCTTTTCAAGAAATCTGGCAATCGGACGAGGCCTGTCAACTACGCGCGTCCATCTCAAACAAGGAGTGTTACTGCACGACCGAAGTATTCTTGTGGCCCAGCATTGTTTTCCAGCCTGTCAGCCTTGCACAAGCAATGGTCGGCGCGAAGGTGTGGGAAACCGCGACCCCGCTTCAGGAAGGGGAAAAACCGGCGGTTCAACTGGATGAAAATAAGTTGCCCGTTGCATCGAATAATGGCGGTTTAATTCCGATTGAAATGACTCAACAGGCGCATGAAACCCGGCAAGAGGAAAGTTGATCCTTGGCGTTAATGGCATCCGGTTGGTCGGTCAACGCAGCGGTGTGGCGCGAGTGATCGAAGCCGTGCTGAACGGTTTGAACGAACTGGAGCATCCGTTCCATGAAATCCGAGTCTACTCTCCCCGTCCGATCGATGCGGGTGTCCGTCTGCCTCCCTTTGCCACCAATGTTGTTATTCCTTCACGGCTCCCTCTAGGATTATGGGAACAGGTCACACTTTTGCAGGCGCACGGCTCCCGCGATATTCTTTTCTGCCCCAGCTATACACTGCCTTTGTTTGCGCGCTGTCCGACATTGCTGACCCACCACGGTTCTTACGAGGGATATAAAGATGCCGCCCAGGTTTTTTCATTCTGGATGCGCTTGAAGGCTCGTGTCATGTACGATTTGAGTGCTAACCGTGCCACGATCGTGTCAACGGTCAGCCGATACAGCCAGAAGGATATGGCGCATTTCTACCGGTTAAATCCCGAGCGCATCCGTGTAATTCCCAATGGCGTGGACACCCGCCTCTTCAAGCCGTTGAACGATCCTCAAACCCTTTCCGCGTGGCGGCGAAAAACACTGGGTGACGATCGTCCTTTCATTCTTTACGTAGGCAAACCCACCAAACGCCGCAACCTGCCCAGCCTTCTGCGCGCGTTTGCCTTTCTCAAGCAAAAGGAGGGAATCCCGCACCGTCTGTTGTTGGTTGGCTCGTCTCTGCCCGGGACATCGTTTACCGGTGAGATCCGATCCTTGGGTTTGGAAAGGGATGTGGCCGATCTGCCTTACCTTGAACACGATGAGATCGTTCAGGCATATAACGCCTGTGAGATGTTGGTCTATCCCTCTTCGTACGAGGGCTTTGGAATGCCGGTGCTTGAAGCCATGGCATGTGGAACGCCGGTGATCGCGTTGAACAATACTGCCTTCCCGGAATTTGCCGGTGACGTAGCGATGCTGTTACCGGATGCCAAGCCGGAAACCCTAGCCGAAGGCATGTTAAAAGTAATTCGCGACCCGGTGCTGCGGACGCAAATGGCGCAGGCTGGACCGAAGCGAGCCGCCTCGTACGACTGGCGTGTGGTGACTCGCATGTATTTAGATCTACTTATGGAACTTACCGAACGCAATCAGCAAACAAACTGGAAGTCGAACTGGTTTGTGGAAAAACTATGAAAAATCTATAAGAGTAAGTATGTCGCTTTTACTTTTCATAGTTTCATGTGTTTTCAGTACAAAGAGCTGGATCGACCTTTATTGTTTGGTCATCGCTTTTTGGTTTGATAGAAATAATTGCGTAACTTAATTATTAATCGTGCCAATCGAAATCCGAAATCATCGAGTTGTCTAATAAATTGTTTTCGAAGGTCGGTTGAACTGATAGACACAGGTTTTTGCTTTTCAGTGGACACAATCAGTTTCTTGAGCGATGAAATATCATAGTTGAAGCCAATACAACTCCAAATCTTTCCACAGACAGCCTCAAACCCATTGATTAGGTCTGCGTAATTGATGGAAATATCGGCATAGCGACGATTGGTTTGGTAACTTAGCTCCCAAAGCTTGCAGAATCGTTCAAAACCACTCTGAGAATTTGCGCTTGCAAGTTCCGGATAGGTTGACTGCAAATCGTCACACCAGCGAGCAATACTCATGCCGTTAAATGTTACTCTATCTTGCCCAACATCCTCCGTGCGGAAATACGCTTGAGAGCGGCGGACAATACTCTTCCACTGAGAATCTCGGTTGCGATAAACATGAATGATCTTCACCTGGGGAAAGTTCTGCCGCAACCAACCTAATCGAAATGTGATCCGGTTCTCTTTCAATAAGACTTTGTCCGAGCGACCGAATGCTGTACCAATCAAATAGCTTAAATAACGATTCAGGGCATCAGCCTCAGCGTTGGCGGGCAAATACAGTTGACTGGTCCCCCAGTGAGACGAAAATAGCCTCGGTATTTTGTCAAAGCCTCTATATTCGGCGAAATAGCTTTTGACAAAAAAGTGATGCTCATAAGGGCGTAAGGGCCAAATCAAATACTCAAGCAGCCTTTCGTGCAGGGGCTCGTATAAACAATAATACTGGTTCGTATGGCGAAACAGCTGCCATAAAAGAGTTGAGCCTGATGAAAAATCGCCGCTGATAAAAACTAGATTGGTCATCGAATGAACCTTTCTAACTTTCTCTATGATGTTTGAAAGTCCAATGGTTAATTTTCGAGAGTTTAATTCATTGACCGCTTAATTGATCTCTAGCTCAATTATATCTCGTTTGATTGACCGCATGGGTGTCGGCGCGCTGCTATACCTGCGCGATCAGCTCACTAAGCAGAACGATGCGCGGTCTGGGTTGCCAGTTGGCAATCGCTAATCGTATCCCTAATTCAAGGAGCAAAGTCATGACAAATGTTTGGAATGAAGTACCAGTGTTGGTGACGGGAGGCGCCTCGTTCATCAGCAGTCATTTGGTCGACCGTTTGGTGGCGCTGGGCGCACGGGTGCGCGTCGCGGACGATCTGTCGAGCGGCCGGCTCGAGAACTTATCGAATAGCTTGAACCAGATCGATTTTCAAGAAGGCGACCTGCGCGATCGCGGTTTCGCAAAGCGGGTGATTGACGGTATGGATGTCGTCTTCCATCTCGCTGCTTGTCATGGCGGGCGAGGGTTCATCGATACACATCCGGCTGAGTGCGCGGCGAATATGGTGTTGGATGGTATCGTCTTCGATGAAGCGCGGCTTGCCAATGTGCAACGGGTCTGTTTCGCCAGTTCCGCCTGTGTCTATCCCACCCAGCTTCAGGTCGCGCCAGTGGATGGCAAGACGATCTACCTGAAAGAAGAATGGGCTGACCCCTTCAAGGCTGGGGCGGCTAACGCCGACGGTGAATATGGCTGGGCGAAACTTATGGGAGAAATGAACCTGCGTGCCTGCTGGAAACAATACGGGCTCAAATCGGTTTCTTGCCGGTTGTTCACCGCGTATGGCGAACGCGAGAACGAGAGTCATGCCGTCATTGCCTTGATCGCCAAGGCGTTCATTGGCATGGACCCGTATGAGATCTGGGGCGATGGACAGCAGGATCGCAACTTTACGTACGTGGGAGATATCGTGGAAGGTATGCTCCGCGCGGCGGAGCGGATCGAAGACGCGTCCGCCGTCAATATCGGCACTGCAGAACATATCAAGATCATCGACGCGGTGCGGTTGATCTTCGCTCAAACGGGTTTCACCCCGAAGGACCTGAATTTTGACTTATCCAAACCGGTCGGTGTGTTCAGCCGCGCCGCCGACCTGACCAACACCCGCGCCCGGCTGGAATGGGAACCGACCACAAGTTTCGCCGAAGGATTGCAAAGAACCATCAACTGGTATGCTCGCACTCATGATCGGGAGCAAGTGGCAGAGAAATTAGGTGTGCTGTTGATGGAGCGATAAGGCAAAGGGTTCGGGTCTAGAATTGATGCGCGCCTTTGGTCCTGGATTTTACCCCTCACCTCGTTGGGATCGCCAAACTTGGTTCGAGAGGATCAATAGACTCTCGCGTACAACTGCGGAATAAGATTTATGATTACTTTGAATAGGAAAAGACTCAAGCGATGAGATATTTGTTGAAACAGATACCCAATCTGTATGTGCTACTTCCTCTCGCGATCGGTACACGCCTGATCGCGATCATCTTGAAATTTCCCGGTTTCCCGCCCGGGTGGGGAGGGGAAACGGCGGCAGTCGCCAACTCGATCGCCATGGGAAATGGATTTGCTTCTCCATATGTTGCCCAGACGGGTCCGACAGCATTGATTCCGCCGGTCTACGCGTATCTGCTTTCGGTATACTTCAAACTATTTGGTCCCGGATCAGAAACGGCGGGCATCGCGGCGCTCGGCTTGAACGTGGTTCTCTCCGCGCTTGTTTTGTTTCCCCTATTCGTTCTGACAAAACAACTGTTTAATCAACGAGCCGCTCTTGCGGCTGTTTGGGTATGGGCGGTCTTGCCGCTCAGTGGATATACCGATGCTCTCTACATTTGGAACACGAGCTTATTCACACTTGCCTTGACCACGTTCCTCGCATTCACTCTCTCACTTGAAAAGGAAGACTTGCTTGCGCCACGGGTCATGGTTTATGGATTGTTTGCAGGCTTTATCGTTTTGATCGAGCCCGTGGCTTTGATCGTTGTGGCGGTTTCTTTTTTTTGGCTGGCGTACCAGAAGTTTCCTGCGAACAACCTTGTGCAGTTTCTCGTGATTGCTTCCCTTCTGCCCAGTGCCTGGATCGCTCGAAATTTTATCGTTTTTCGTGAGCCAGTGTTCATCCGCTCCGGCTTTGGACTGGAATTGTCGGTAGGAATCCGTGACAACGAGTTCACAAGCGATAAACCGAGCTCGTTGCCTAACCGTAATCCGGCGGAACTAAGAAAATTTACCCAAATGGGAGAACTGAGTTACGTGCAGTCTCGGTACGAAGAGGCGGCCCAATGGATAAAAGAAAATCCGGGGGAGTACGGGACGAGCGTGGTCAAGCGAGTGATCGCATATTGGACCGGTCATCGCGTCTCGCAGATCTATCTCTTTTATGGCAGGTTCGAAGAGATCAAGCGCATATTTTATACACTACCTGCGCTTGGTGCAATCCTTTCCTTGTTCTTCCTCAAAAAGAAGGACCTCATGCTCATTCTTCCGTTCCTCCTCCTGTATCCGGTTGTATACTATGTGACGCACGTCGAATTGAGATACCGGCTTCCCCTTGAGCCGTTGCTTTACGGTGTTGCGGTTGGTGCTGTGGTATCTCAGTATGAGTCGAAATGGACGGCGCGAATGAAATCAGTAACAACTTCAATAAGTGAAGGGATTTTACGGTCTGTCCCGGACCTTCCATTGGTTTCCGTCATCATCCCAGTCTTCAACGGTGAGCGTTTCCTTCGTGAGAGCCTTGACTCGATCCTTGCTCAATCGTATCCGCACCTCGAAGTGATCGTGATGGATGATGCCTCGACCGACTCTACGCCTGCGATCGTCGCGTCGTTTGGCGACCGGGTGAAATATCACCGTCAGGAACGGAACCGAGGGATCTACGGTAATGCGAACGACGGCATCGCGCTTGCCCAAGGTGAGTACATCGCCATTTATCACGCGGACGATGTGTATGAACCGGAAATAGTGGAGCGTGAAGTGGCTGCGTTGACACGCTTCCCTAACGCGGGTGCCGCCTTTTGCCTCGATACATTTGTTGACGCTGAAGGTAAGCCCTATGGAAAACTGACGATCCCTCCCGAGGTGGCTGGGGGTCAACCCCTACCATATCCGGTGATCCTAAATGCCTTACTGACTCATAAAAATAAGTTTCTCGTCTGCCCGACGAGCATGGTTCGTGCGGAGGTGTATCGCGATGCTGGGGTCTATCGCGATGCCGAGTTTCGCAACACCTCCGACCTCGAAATGTGGCTTCGGATTGCACGCAAGTATCCGCTGGTGATCGTTGAGGAGCATCTGCTTCGTTACCGTCATGGTCACGAAAATTCGAGTCGGCGTTACCATCATCTTCGGACGACTGCCGAGAACTATTTTCGGATCATGGATCTGTATCTGGAGGAAGGTGATCGAGCGTTTGCAAACCCGCAGGCGTTGGCGGCATACGAAGCTCACCGCGCGCAGGACAATCTGATGATCGCAGTCAATCATTACATACTTGGCGAGCGCAAACAAGCCCGGTCCGCCCTGCGCCGGGTAGCCATAAAAAATCTGATGGGCAGCGCGCAAATTCAGCGGATGCGTATGTTGATTCTGTGGGTTGTCATGCGGGTACTTGTCTACCTGCCGCAAATACACATCCTTGCTGATCTGTTCTATAAACGTTGGCATGTCAAATCCTACGGCGAAAATCGTAATCAACTCGCCGGTGGAATCTAATTAACAATGATCTGTGAGAGGAGTCTGTTCACGTGTGCGGAATCGTAGGCGTTGTCTCTGACGCTCCGGTGAACCAACCGCTCGTCGAAAAGATGCGTGACCAATTGAGTCATCGCGGTCCAGACCATGCCGGGGTCTGGTCGAGCCGTGATTCGCGCGTCTGTCTCGCACATCGCCGCCTGGCGATCGTGGATCTGCGTCCGGAGTCTAACCAGCCCTTCCTCTCCGCCGACGGCCGCTTCGCGCTCACCTTCAACGGCGAGATCTACAACTTCCAAAGCCTGCGCACGGAGTTGCAGGGGCGCGGCGTGGTGTTTCGAACGCAGTCCGATACCGAAGTATTGATGGAAGCGTACCGCGAGTGGGGAACAGCTTGCCTCGAGCGATTCTCCGGCATGTTCTCGTTCGCGCTCTGGGATGCCGTCGAACGACAGCTCTTTTGCGCGCGTGATCGCGCCGGGGAGAAACCTTTTTACTATACCGTTGTGGATGGCGCATTCCTCTTCGCGTCCGAGATCAAGGCTCTCGTGCTCTGGCATGATTTTCGGCGCGATATCCATTATCCCGCGCTCGTAGATTATCTGTCGTTTGGTTTCACGGTCGAACCGAAGACGATCTGGGAAGGCTGTTACAAGTTACCTCCCGCCCATTGGATGCTTGTGGATCTGCCCATTACAGGCGTTCCGAAATTGCACGACCCCGTGCCGTATTGGGATTTGCAGTTCGACCCGGATCATTCAGTACGCGATTGGACTCCGATCATCCTTGAAACTCTTCAATCTGCCAGCGTGGAAATGTCTTTTGCGGATGTGCCGGTCGGCGCTTTTCTCAGTGGCGGCGTGGACTCATCCTCGGTCACCGCCGCGCTCCAACGCGCCGGACGAAACGTTAACACCTTTACGGTGGGTTTCGAAGAGCAGGAATATGATGAGCGTCCATGGGCGAGGCAGGTTGCTGAACAATATCGAACCGAGCACATCGAAAGATTGGTGCAAGCGGAGGATGTGACTTCTGTTTTCGATAAAATGTTGTGGCACTACGACGAACCGTTCAACGACTATTCGTACCTGCCAACATACTATGTATGCCGCGAAGCCCGCAAATCCATCACTGTGGCGCTTTCAGGCGATGGCGGAGACGAACTTTTTGCCGGCTATCGCAAATACCAGCGATTGAGCCTGCGTCATACCGCGGATCAATTCCTTCCGCCTGCGCTGCGTCCATTGCTTCTTTCTGGTTCCGAGTCTCTCCTGCCGGAAACGAATCGATTCCGGCGAACCCTTCGGCAGTACGGCTTGGACGCGCCTGCCATGTTCGTGGATATGTTGACCACCGGTTTTTCACTTGCAATGTTGCAGAAGGACGCGCGGGGTCCGCTTGCTGAAGCCCTAAAACATTACACGCCATTCGATGCAGTTGCCCCGTTCTTGCGGCACGCGCCTCCCGAACGCGTTGGACTGATCAACGCCATGCGCTATCTCGACCTCAAGTTGACACTGGCAGGAGATATTTTGGTGAAGGTCGACCGAGCCAGCATGGCGGTTTCGCTCGAGGTGCGGCCTGTATTCCTGCATCGCGACATGATGGAACTGGCGGCGCGTATTCCGCCAGAACAACTCGCGGACCGACACCAGGCAAAGAAAGTGCTCAAATCTGCGTTGAAGGGCTGGCTCCCCGAAGAGTTATTGTATCGTCGCAAGCAGGGGTTTGCCATGCCGCTGGGCAAGTGGCTCCGCGGTGACCTGCAGGATGCATTCCAACCCATGCGCGGCTCCGATGCGCTGTCGGAAATGTTCGATACGTCATTCCTGGAACAGAGACTAAGCGCCAATCACGCCAACGGCACCGACCAGACGTCCCTGATTCACAGCCTCTTCTTTTTGAAGAACTGGATCGCAAAGTGGGTCAACTCAGAACCCCAAGCGGTATCCGCCTAAAATGATTTCACCTCAAATCGCACTTTATATTGATCCACCTACACATCACTTTCTGCGTGACCGGATGTTTGACATCAATACCGTCCCGCTTGCCGGAGATCAACTCATGGCTCCATGGGTACATCTTCGTAATGTGCTGACTTCTCGCGGTATCACAGTTCACACAGCTGATTTTTTGAACGGAGATTCCGAAGCTTCCCTTAATTTATATGTTTCAATCGGCAATCTGAAAAACTATCGAAGGATAGCTCGTCGAAAGGATATCATCATGAGTGCATTCTTCGCTATGGAGTGCCCCATTGTCGAGCCATCCCTGTATAAAGGTTTGGGTCACGTCCAACATTACTTCAAGCGCATTTTTTCTTGGAGTGACAGTCAAGCACTCGAGCACTTTACGGGTGGATCTCTTCCATTGATTCCGTACCTCTGGCCCCAATCATTCAATGATGTGCATGAACCGATATGGGAACGAACAGATCGCAAATTCCTTGTCATGATCAACTCGAACAAATTACCCGCTGTTTATTGGAGAGAGCTATATACTGAGAGACTGCGGGCGATTGAGTATTTCAGCCGTACCGGAGAAATAGACCTGTATGGCAACCATTGGGATAAACCTTCGCTCCGCTTGGGACGCACGTGGATACCGGCGACGGCTATCCGGCTTCTGAGGGTGGGCGAGCAACTTTGGCAGCGATTCCAGCCTGACCCATACTTAACGGCCGCGCGTAGCGTATACCGCGGTCGGGCGCAATCCAAGTCCGAAACCCTTGGCCAATACACTTTTGCCTTATGCTTCGAAAACATGATCCTTAAGGGTTGGATAACTGAAAAGATTTTTGACTGCTTCTTTACCGGGACGATTCCGATTTATTGGGGAGCACCAAACATCGAGGAGCACATCCCCATGAACTGTTTCATTGACATGCGTAAATTCTCCGGTTACGGGGAACTTCGAGATTTTCTAAAGTCATTGAGCGAAAGGGACATCCGAGCATATCGGGAGAATGCTCGGCAATTTTTATTATCACCTAAATATAAGCCGTTTACCAAGGAAGCATTTGCCGATTTGTTTACTCAAATCGTCGAAGCGGATGTGGAGAGTACTCGTGGTTGATCATCATCTATGTAAAAGGCGGAGTTCTACGTTGGAGTTGGAAATGAACCGGGGAACGAGGATTTAATTATGAGGAAAGCGATAAATAAATCCGTTAGGTTATTTTCTGAAATTTTCGAGCCGTCCGGCCCCGTAGTTGAAATCGGCTCATTGTACCAGCCCGGCTATGAGAGTTTATGCGACCTTCGCAAATATTTTGAGGGAAGTGAATATATCGGGTGCGATATTCGGCACGGGTTGGGAGTGGATCGGATTGAGGATGCCCAATCGCTGAGTTTCACCGATAACTCGATCAAGACCGTTCTCTTGCTTGAGCTTCTTGAACATCTTCCCCAACCTCACAAAGCCGTGGCAGAAGCACGTCGTGTGCTCGCCGATGACGGATTGCTCGTTGTTAGTGTTCCTTTTAATTGTCGACTGCATGGCTACCCAACAGATTATTGGCGTTTTACCGCGAGCGGGATTCATGTTCTTTTGTCTGATTTTCCTGATAAAGTGATATTCTCCCTAGGACCGAAAGTAAAACCCGCTTTTATTTTTGCTGTGGCGGCAAAAGCTGGATCAGATAATTTTGCTCAACGGAAGGCACTTTTCCAATCGCGAGCCGTTGATCTGTTTCAGCACTCATGGATGCGCGGCTACACGAGTGTTCTTAAGGAAAGAGCGCGGGACCTGTTAGGATTGATGTTGTGGAGGGCGGATCTCTCCGTGACATTCTTCAATCCGGAACAAAGCGGAGGATACTTGCCGTCCCCTAGTTATGAAAGTCAAAGTCAGCCCGAATGAAATCTGGCAATCCGTAAATGCTACGTCTCATCGCCACTCTCGGAGGCATCCAGGTCCTCGCCGTTTTCTTCAACGTATTACGCTCCAAACTGCTGGCAGTCCTGCTCGGACCAGAAGGTATCGGCGCCGCCAGCGTTGTTGATCAGGCGACCGTATTGGTGCTTCAAGTCAGCGCTTTCAGCCTGCCGTTCGCATCGGTGCGTTTTCTCTCCCGTTCACACAGCCAAGGAACGGACGCCTTCCGCCGCACATACTCGGGCTTGCTCTCGGCGGTAGTGATGCTGACATCGATCGGCGCGGCGATTGCTTTGGCAGTTGTTTTTTTTCAGCCTGCGTGGCTGGGAGCGGAACTAAGCACATATCGGAATCTGTACGTCCCGGCGTTACTGTCGATCCCTGCCATGGCGCTCCATTACTTCATGGTGCAGGTGCTGGCAGCCGCACAACAAGCGCGTCTGTCGGGTCTCTTCATTTTAGTGATCGCCATCGTACAGACTCTGGGGGCGTTGGTAGGAACCCGCATGGACGGTTTGACGGGTTACTATTGGGCTACCCTGATCAGCAATTACCTGCTCGTTGGCGGGATCGTGTTATTTTTGAGGCGCAAGTTTTCACTGCCCTTGATCGACCCGCAGGCTGACCTGCGCCGCGAAATACGCATGAACCCGGATATCGTCACTTATACATTGATCATGTTCAGTATTTCATACATCCTGCCGCTCTCGAACATTCTCTCCCGTCTGGCGATCTTGCGCAATTTTGGCGAGGCACAAACCGGGTTGATGCAAGCTGCGATCGCGCTTGCGGCGGCTTTGAATATGATCCTGAACCCGGCAAATGGCATGTACCTGACACCGATGATGAATCGGGCTGACTCGGCCGCCCAGAAGATCTCGACCGCATTGGAATTCCAGCGCAAGCTATTGCTCGTGTTGCCCATTGTCGCTGTTCCGATGGTCTTGTTCGCGCCGGTATTGTTATTCCTGTTTTATTCCTCCCGTTTTGTGGAGGTCAGCCAGTATTTTTACCTGTTCGTCATTGCCCAGTTCATCGCCCTATTGGCGGGTATTGCGCAGGCAGTGCTCATCGGTCTGAGTGATTTGAAAGTTTATGTTTTTATGGTAGGTTTGGGTCAGCTATCCTTGGGTCTGATCGCCTGGCAACTCGCTCCGCATTGGGGCATTAATGGAGTGGCGGTCGGTTATATTTTTTCCAGTGTCGCCATCCTTCTGATGTGTAATATTCGGTTGACTGTACGGCACGGCTGGTCTGTCCCTGTGACTCAATGGGCGCTGGGGGGCTATGGATTGGTTGGGCTTGCATTCGCCGGCATCTTGTTTCGCGCGAGCGCGTTGACAGTGACTACGGTGTTTCTTTCCGTCGGGTATTATCTTGTCTTTATCCTAAGCATCTTAATGATCTTTGGGCGGCCGGAGTTGCATCAGGTACTGACGTACCTCTCCCGCTCGTTCGCCTTGCAGAAACCGCCAAAATAATTCAACCCCCTAGAAAGAAAGAGAGTTAACATGCGCTTCAAAAATATCTTACTTGTGAATCCTCCCAACCCACCCGGATATGTGTCGAACAAGGACTCGATGGGGGGCTTTGGGCAACTCTATCCGGCGGGCGCGACGTTCATGCCGCCCTTGGATCTGGTCTACCTCGCAGGACATTTGGATTCAAAGGGAATCCCCGTTCAGGTGATGGAATGTCTTGGTGAAAGATTGGATCAAGCAAAGGCTATCGCCCGTGTGGAGAAAATCATAGGCGACACCCAAGGCGATGCATTGATGATCGTCCGCACCTCGGGACCGACCTTGGATAACGATGTGGAGTTCTGCGCAAAATTGAACGCTCGTCGCCCGCAGATCAAGATCGCCATGTATGGCGCGATTGTCCCTCATGTCGTAAAGCGCCTCGAACGCGAGACTTGCATCGATTACCTATTTCTCGGCGAACCGGACCTACCCGCTCTCGAGTTGATCATGGACCAGCCTATCGAATCCATTTCCGGTTTGCATTACCGGACCGAGTCAGGTTGGACCGCCAATCCGGACCGTCCGTTCATCAAACTTCTGGACGAGATACCCTTTCCCAAGTGGGAATTATTCCCTTATAACGAATATAAAATACCGCGCTCATCCTTGCGTTCGCATGTTCGCTTTCTTCCGATGCTCACCTCGCGCGGTTGCCCGGTCGGATGTCATTACTGTCCGTACCCGGTCGGTCAGGGAATCCTGTTTCGACTGCGGACTCCGCAAAATGTCGTGGATGAGATCGAGCATCTCGTAAAAGACTTGGGGATCGAGTACATCCTGTTCCGCGATCCGATCTTTTCTCTCAACCAGAACCGCGTGATGCAGATCTGCGAGGAGATCAAGCGTCGAGGCTTGAAGTTCGAGTGGAAGTGTGAAACGCGCGTGGATTGTTTGCGAGAGGAAACCCTGCGGGCGATGGCAGAGGTCGGTTGTATCGGGATCAACTTTGGGGTGGAAAGCGCCGTTGTCGAGATCCAAGCCAATTCGGGCCGCAAACCCATCACTCGGGACCAGTTCCTCAAGACCATCCGCCTATGTCAGGAATTAGGAATCCGAACCTATGGCTTCTTTATTGTAGGCTTGCCCGGGGATACTGTGGATACCATTCTCACTACGATCCAGTTTGCGATCGAAATGCGGGTGGATTGGGTTCAGTTCACCACCGCCTCACCCCTGATCGGGACGAAGTTGCGCCAGTGGGCGATCGAACACGGACAGGCGACCGAAGATGAATATGCGTATGTCAACTGCTACGACGGCGACATGGGCAACGACAATCTCACGCGCGAGCAGGTTGCCAGTCTCGGGCGCTTTGCCCAGATTCTCGGCGCGTTTCTGATCAACCGCAAAGGCGTCTTGAAGGAAGCGCGGCCCGAATTTTGGTATCGCCCCGCGAAAGCCGTTCTCGATGTGGTCTTTCTCAACCTTGCGCGGCTGTATTTCCACATTGGAAAATTCCGCTTCACACGGCGCTTTCAACCCGTTCTGAACGCTGCCTCCTGATGAATATACTCGTAACGGGTGCAACCGGACTGCTGGGTCACCATCTTTGCCGCTGCTTGGCGGAGCGAGGGCATCGTGTCACTGCTTTGAAGAGGCACACATCGAATACAGATCTGTTGAAGGGGATCGAACTTGAATATGCGGATGGCGATGTGACCGACCTGCCTTCGCTCGAGTCAGCCGCCCGCGGGCACGAAGTAGTCATACACGCAGCCGCGCATTTAGCGTATTGGAGCAGGGAACGTAAACGGCAGGATTACGTAAACATCGAAGGCACGCGCAATGTAATCACAGCCAGCCAACAAGCCGGTGTGCGGCGGTTCGTGTTTGTCAGCAGTATTGCCGCGGTCGGTTTCCCAGAGCGCGGGATGCCGCCTGCGGACGAGTCGTTCCGGTTCAACTTGGAACACGGGAAGATCAATTACGCCATCACAAAAAAACGTGCGGAAGAACTCGTGCTTGCCGGATGCAAAGACGGTTTAGATTCGGTGATCGTCAACCCGGCGACTTTGTTTGGGACACTGGGACATCGGTATCGGGGAAGCGAATGGGTGGATAAGCTTCGGGGAAAACGATTCACGTTTTATTATTTGGGCGGGCGGAATATGGTGCATGTTGCCGATGTTGTGCAGGGTATGATCGCCGCGATGGAAAAAGGACGGACCGGTGAGCGCTACATCCTTGGCGGCGAGAATCTGACTTACAAGCAGATTGCCCAGCAAGCGATAGCGCGCCTCTCCCAAAAAACGATGCTGATACCTGTCCTGCCGCAAATTACTGGAATTCTTTCCGCTTTCGATCCTGTGATCAGTGCGGTTGGGCGTCGTCCCCCGGTGACCCGCGAAGTTCATTTCACTGCCTCGCGCTTCCAGTTTTTTACATCAGCCAAAGCGGAACGGGAACTAGGGTATGTTTACCGCCCGTTTTCCGCCATCATCGAAGATATCCTGGAATGGCATGATCAACGTTCTCGTTCTATCGCGTAATTATCCCAATGATGTATTGCCGTTCGTCGGACCTTGGGTTCAGCAATTAGCAAAGTTTACCCTCGGCGAATGCCGGGTCCGTGTCGTTGCCCCGGTGCCGTACTACCCCCGTTATGTTCCGGGACCGCCGGAATTCCGACGATTTCGTCAAGTGCCGGCACAGGAAATTGCTGACGGGATACAAGTATCACACCCGCGCTTCGTGACTGGACCCGGATATTCGACGCATGATTTGGATTCACAGGCGTATTTTTGGGGAGTTCAAAAAACTGTAGACCGTTTGTGGCGCGAAGAGCCTTTTGACCTGATCCATGCCCATTTTATTTATCCGGATGGAGTGGCGGCGGCGCGCCTTGCCGAGCGCTATAGAGTTCCACTTATCGTTACGGAACACGCATTTTGGCATCCGTGGTTGGATCAATATCCGCGAGTCCGTAAAAAGGCGGTCGCGGCGGCGGAGTCGAGCGCGTTTCATATCGCTGTCAGCCAATCTGTCCGACGGAGTATCAGCCGCTTCACCGGTGAGAACGAGCGCTTGCGCGTAATTCCTGTTGGGGTGGATATGGACCTTTTCACTCCCTTGCCTGCCGGAGAACAACCTGAATCCAATTCGATCTTGTTCGTCGGCCGCATCCACGAAACGAAAGGCGTGGATGTACTCCTGCGGGCGATGCGTATCCTAGTGGATCGTAACCCTGCCGTCTGTCTTTCTCTGATCGGCGGAAGTTTCTATCGTCAAACGCAAATTCGGGAGGAGCGCTTGAAACGCATGGCTGAAGAGCTTGCACTTGGAGATCATGTCCGCTTTTTGGGTGTCCGTTCACCCGTGGAGGTCGCCGAAGCCATGCGCCGGAGTTCGCTTCTAGTATTGCCAAGTCGGCGTGAAACGCTTGGGGCTGTACTTATCGAAGCCCTCGCTTGTGGTATTCCAGTGGTTGCCACACGCTGCGGCGGTCCGGAAGATGTCGTGACCGATGCGGTGGGCAGGCTGGTCCCAGTCGATGATCCCTCCGCGCTTGCGGAAGCGATGTTGACCGTGCTCGACCAGCGCGGTCAGTACGATCCTCACGGTCTTCGAAAATATGCTGAGGAAAGGTTCTCGTGGCAAAGAGTGGCGAAGCAAACCGTAGACTTGTATCGTTTAGCTTTGTAAATGATGGTTTGTAGTGAAAACGATCGAGATTAACGGATGAACATTGTGATCGAAGTTTTTTTGAAACGGGTCTGGTGGCAGCAAGTTGTGCTTGTTCAATTGATCGCACTGGTTGGCATACAATTCGCTGGAACTATCGGTACAAAATACCTCGTCCCTCGTTTCGGATGGGGCGAAAGTCACAATGTTACTGCTGGGGGTGGGTCGGATGATACGCTCGAAGGTAGGTTTGCTCGTTGGGACTCCAATTACTATTTGCGGATCGCACAGCGCGGGTATACAAGTGAAGGAGGCGACGTGGTTTTTTTTCCCCTCTATCCACTTCTGATTTCCCTTCTGCACAACGCTTTGGGTCTGTCCCTGTTATGGAGCGGATGGATCGTGGCAGTGACGTGTTATTTTGGGGCGGGCTTGCTCTTGTACCAACTGATTCGCACCGATCATAGCGCCGAGTTAGCCCTCTGGGGGGTGGTCTGGCTATCGATCTTCCCAACGGCTTTCTTTTTTACTTCTTTATACACTGAATCGTTGTTTATACTTACAAGCATTGCCGCCTTATACTTTGCAGGGCGAGGACAATTCACTCTCAGCGGCTTGGCGATCGCCTTTGCCGGAGCAACACGACCGACCGCTTTTCTATTGGCGATCCCATTTTTTGTGGAAGTCTGGCAATTCCGAAGATTGGGTCAGATTCGTTCTGCCGATGCACTACTCGGAACATTGATCGCACCC
The DNA here is from genome assembly GCA_040753755.1 of Chloroflexota bacterium. Classification (GTDB taxonomy): domain Bacteria; phylum Chloroflexota; class Anaerolineae; order Anaerolineales; family Villigracilaceae; genus Defluviilinea. Next base: position 163,779 of record JBFMDB010000001.1, on the reverse strand, counting down.
GCGGGAGTGATGGCTTTTTACCTCCATTTGGTGGCAACAGTCGGCGATGGTAATATCATTGGATTGTACTCGTCCACAGCGCTCGTGTTGTTCGAACGAAACCTCGCATTGCCATGGGAAACCTTTTCTGACGCTCTCAAAGCCGCCGTGTTTGCAAAGGGTTTTACGCAAGTGATCGCACGGCATGATCTTGCCTTCGCTTTGACAGGTATGGCAAGCGCGGTTTTCGGGTTGTTTCACCTTCGCCAGAGCATGGCTTTATATTTTCTGGCTGGCATGATTTTTCTGTTCTCGAACCATGGTCCCGCTGGTTTGCCCTTTTTATCGATCCCTCGCTACGTCGCCGCGCTTTTTCCTCTCTATCTGGTGTTGGCGATCGTCACAACGAAGATGCCAAAACAGTTACGCTGGCTCCCGGTTCTAGTGTCTGTGTGCTTTCTGGGAATATTATCGGCATGGTTTGCAACAGGGCGCTGGGTGGCTTGAGCATAACCATTAAAGTCAACCAACTAAATGCCGGGAACGGCATAAGGAGAGAACTCTGGAAAAAATACTGTGACACTTCGAAGCTGGTGGATGAAACACAGCAACATCGTGTTGCGGCTCGCCGTAACAATTATGACTGTTCTTGCGCTCGTCTGGTTGGGATATCAGTTTTGGCGCTTGCTGTCGGAAGCGGACCCGATCTGGGCTTCGTCTCCGGTCGGCGCAGTTGACTTGAAAATGCGCCACGAGGAGGTGCATGGTTGGTTCGCTGGCATCCCAGTGTACGGCGGACCGAATACTGGGTATCCGCCGGCGAGTTTCGTGTTGTTCTGGCTCCTACTTGGCTGGCTCGAACTATATCCCGCCCGCTGGCTCTGGGCAGTCGCTACAGTAGCCTCGCTGATCTGGTTGATAATTTTACTGATTCAGGAAAGCGGCGCAGAAACGAGAGTAGAGCGCATCTTTGTAGGATTAATTCCGCTCGCGATATATCCTACAGGCGCGACGATCGGTAATGGGCAATTAATGGTTCTGCTTCTCCCTGCGCTGGTTGCCGGGCTTGCCCGACTTCATGGCGCGCGAAGTTGGCGCGTCGATCTTCTCGCGGCAAGCCTGATGTTGATCGCTCTCGTCAAGCCAAGCGTCTCGGTCCCTTTTTTTTGGATTTTGCTTTTCGTCCCTCGCACTTGGCGGTCCGCAGCCCTTGTCGTGATCGGGTATCTCGGTCTTACTTTTTTTGCCGCGGCATTCCAGGATTCCAGCCTTGTTGCGATTCTCCGCGAATGGTTGTCTGGTGTTTCCGGATTAGCCTCGTGGGGTGGGTACGCGAATCTACACGCGTTACTCGCCTCAGTGAACTTGGAAAATTGGAGCCTTCCCGCTTCCTTCCTCTTACTGCTCGCTTTAGGTTTGTGGGTTTATCGACATCGTGAACGAGACCCGTGGCTTCTGTTGGGAGTTACCGGGTTCATTACCCGCTTCTGGACCTACCATGGCTGGTATGATGACCTCTTGATCTTATTACCGATGATAGCGCTGTACCGCATTGCCAAGCGGTCAACCGAGGGGAGGCAGGGGATCATCGCTGGTGTCCTCTTCGCGTGTACTTTGCTCGTTATGCTTGCCCCCGGTGGTTTGTACCTCCTCCCGCCGCCGTGGAAGACGCTGTATGTGACCGTTCATGTCGTTGTCTGGATTTTGGGGCTGATTTTTCTCCTCGATCAGGCGCGCCGAGACAAGAACACGCAATTGAAATAACTACGTCGTTCCAAATACATGATGGAAGTGAACCGAGCCGCGGTGATCTGTTCGTTTTATTCGAACCGCGAGACTTCGATCTCTAAAGTCAGAAACAGGAAATTTTGATCAATGACAGAATCGCAAGAAGTTCCTCAAATCTTCGAACCCGACTATTACCAGCGTCTCCACGACATCGAAGAGCAACACGGGTGGGCGCAAGGATTGCGCGATGCCATGGATGCTTTGTTGCAACCTGCCCTGAATGGCAGGCGATTACGCGTCCTGGATATTGGCTGTGGCACAGGCTACTTGATGGGATACTTGCAAAAGTATCCGTTGGACGGAGAAGTAGTGGGGATCGACATATCTTCGCATGCTTTACAATTCTGCCGTCAGCGCGGCGCGAATTCGTTGGCGCTGGCAAGCGCAACGGAAGTGCCTTTCCCCTCGGCTTCGTACGATCTCGTCATTTGTATAGATACCATCCAGCATCTCACACCGGCTGGCGCCGATCTTGTTGCGGTGAAGGAATTTGCCCGTTTGCTACGACCGGGCGGCTTGCTGTATCTGCGCACGAATTCCGCGCGCGGGCATCGTCCACTCGAGGGTGTAGACCCGAACCAGTACCGCCGTTATCGCATCCCCGAGTTGAAAAGCATGATCGCACAGGCTGGCTTGCAAACCCAGCGCGCCACATATCTCAATGCGATTCCGGGATTTTGGGCGATGCTGAAAGAATACACCCAAGCCCGCCGAAAAGTCCGCCCGATCGGGCCGGGGTTGAGCATCCAAATCTACCCCCCGGAAAGAGCGTGGATGAATCGGGCGATCCATGGAGTCCTCGCATTCGAATCCTGGATCATTGGGAAGGCACGCCTCGATCTCCCCTTTGGACATTCCATCGCCGTTCTGGCTCGAAAAGGGTAGGAGGCTGATTTGCCCTTTCAAAAAAAGCCGGAGGTGACTGCGGCTGTGGTCGGGGCTGGACTCATGGGTCGCTGGCACGCGGATGCGATCCGTCGCTCCGGTGGACGTGTCATTGCCGTCGTCGATCCCGACGAAAAGCGCGCAGTTGAGCTGGCAAGGCGGCACGCTCCGGCACGAGTTTATCCGTGTCTCGAGGATGCGTTGAGTCAGTGTCGCCCGACCGTTGTGCATTTATGCACTCCCGCCAATCTTCACCGTCAACAAGCGGAGCAAGCGTTGAACGCGGGCGCGCACGTTATCGTCGAAAAACCTCTTGCCCAAACCTGGGCAGACACACAGGAAATTCTGAACCTAGCAGAAAAAAACAAATTACTCGTTTGTCCGGTTCATCAATTCGTTTTTCAAGATGGGGCGCAGCGTCTGCGCGGGTGGCTGGCAAGTTCTGGTAAGATAGTACAGGTTTCGTTCACCATTCGGTCGGCTGGAGGCGCCGGCTTACCGACAAAAGAATTGGATGCGTTGGTCGCAGATATTCTCCCTCACCCGCTCTCGCTTCTACAAATGTTGATACCCGATTCCCTCGACATCCCGTGGATGGTCGACCGGCCTGCGCCCGGTGAGTTGCGAATAATTGGAACAACTGGTGCGGGTGTTGGCATGGCGATAGAAATAAGCATGAATGCGCGACCTCCCCAAAATAGTATGATTATCGCTTCTCAGGAAGCCACGTTTTCCCTCGACCTTTTTCACGGATTTTCGGTTCGCTATCCGGGAACGGTTTCTCGCACTCGTAAGGTCATTCAGCCCTTTGAATTTTCCCTTCGCCAATTCGGCGCGGCGAGCGGCAATTTATTTCGACGGCTACTCACCAATGAAAGCGCTTATCCCGGTCTACGCCGGTTAGTATCCCTTTTTTACCAAGCAGTCCGCAGTGGGGGAATCTCGCCGATACCACCCCATGACACACTTGCCGTAGCACGCGCCCGGCAAGTTATACTCGCAAGTTAAAGAGGACCCGTACATGACAACACCCAACTCATCGAGACCCTCCCCCAATAAATGGAAACGCAATAGGCGGCGGTTGATCCGGCATTATTTGCCTTTTTCGATCGTCACCGCGTTGATCATCCTGTTTTTCCTGAACACCCTCCCCGGCGACGACCTGAGGTGGAAATGGAGCATGGGTACCGCGTACGCCGGTTTGGCGTTGTTAGGTTTTACGTTACTCGTCGGCGCCATAAACGTTTTACGCTCGCGTCCGAATCCAACTTCCAGCGACCTGACGCGCGACGCCGGAATCACCGCGACAGTGGTCTCCATCGTACACGTGGGTGTGGGCTTGTTCGTTCACATGGGCAATCCGTGGCTTTACTTCTTTTTTCCGCCCGGCGAGGACCGCTTGATCCCTCTGCGTTACGACCCGTTCGGTCTTACCAACTGGGTCGGACTGGCAGGGACGTTGATCCTGATAATCTTATTTGCTACTTCCAATGATTATTCCCTGAGAAGGCTGGGAAAAACACGTTGGAAAACGCTCCAGCGCAGTAATTACATTCTTTTCGGATTTGTCGCGATGCATGGGATCGTGTATCAAATTTTGGAAAAGCGTACCGTTCCCTTCATTATTTTGTTCGCGCTGATGGTTCTTGTGGTCGCCGTCGTGCAACTGGCTGGTTTCCGTTTGCGCCGGATGGAAAAGGCAAAAAGGATGTCGAATGAAGAACCGACTGCTTAGGCGCGGCTTGCTTTTGCTCGTTGTATTTTTCAGCGCTTGTTCCAGCCCGACACCCGGAATAGAATTGCCGCAACCAACGCAAACTGAGGCGGTCGATGCAACTGTGTCTTCCCATGCCGATCCTCCGACGGTCTCGCCTGAACCGCCTGCCCATGGCGCAACCAACACGCCGCAAACTGCCTCGTCTGGACCTGTTGTGATCTCTGTGGATGCCGCTGTTAGATTTCAAACGATCGACGGATTTGGAGCAACTCATCTTTCATTGATGTATGAAGGCGCTGGAGATGTTTTGGGTCAGGAATTACGGAGTAAAGCCATCGATGCGATCTACCGGCAGGTGGGTCTGAACCTTGGCAATCTAGAGGGCGCATTACTGGAGAGTCCGGGTGCTTATGACCAGCGTTCGAATGACAACAGTGACCCGAACGAAATAGATTGGGCTCGATTCCAGACCTATCCTGCCGATGCGATCCTATCAAACCTTTTGTCTCTCGCCGAACCGCTCGGGTTTGATGGTTATTACGTCAATCAACGGGTAAACATTCGTTGGGCTAGCCCATGGTTAATTGAACTTCGCGACAGTGATTATGATCGCTATTTGGAGGAAGCTGTTGAACAGGTTGTGGCGGGAAATATCTACTGGCGCGATCGATACAGCGTTGTGCCGCGTTACATCATGCCATTCAATGAGCCTTTGAGCGGGAATGAGGAGCTGCAAAGCGATAACGTGCAGGAGGTGGTGGATCTGGTCAAAGCTATCGGCTCACGCTTGGAAGAGGAGGGATTCGCAAACGTGCAGTTTGTTCTACCAAATGAAGAAACGGTACACCGAACGCTTGAAGTTGCTACTGCGATCCTCTCCGATCCGGCGGCTCGCAAATACGCCGGCGTGATCGGATATCATTCCTACCCTTACGGCTCGACCTACGCGAGCGTCCCGAATATTTTGAGCACCTCCGGCGCCGGTATGCCCGATGCCAATTCTGTGGAGATTCGGGATCGGCTCCGACAGCTAAGCCAGCAATACGGGTTGCCGGTCTGGATGACCGAAGTTTCCCACGGCGAGGTCGATCCGTTTTCTTACGAAGATTTTCGGGGCCGCGCGATTCATATTCACGATGAGTTTTTGTATGCAAACGCCTCGGCATACTTCGGCATGACGAACATGTGGGATACATTTTCACAGGAAGCTCACTTCGGAAATCAGGACCTTTCATCCGCTGAAGGCACAATCGTCCTGATCGACATCCCTCACCGAACAGTATCGATCACCGGGATGGGATACGCGATCGGCCATTATGCGCGCTGGATAGAACCGGGCGCGGTTCGTGTGGAAGCTCTCAGCGGGGACCCTCTCATGCAGATCTCCGCATTTATCTCCCCGGAATCAGATCAACTGATACTGGTCTTGATAAACAATCATACGGTTCCAAAAGAGATCAACGTTGACCTGAAATCTGCCCAAATGGCTGGAAGCGTTTCAGGGGAGCAATCCACGCCCAGCCAATATTGGACCCCAATTCCGGAACTTGAAACATCGTCACCGGTCAGTTTTGCGGCAACCCTGCCGGCAGAAAGCGTCACGACCTTTGCGATGTCTTTGGTTCCATAACATGTCAGATTATCCAGCGGTCCTTGTTGGATGGGAATGAAACCTCTTCTTTCGATAATCATTGCCGACACAAGTGGACAACCGGAAATAGTTGCCTGCTTATCCGCCTTGGAAAAACAAATGGTTGATGATCGCTTCGAGGTCATCGTGGTGGAGCCGGCGGGTTCAGCGATGACAGAAACCTTGCGCAAGCGATTTGAATGGGTCCGAAACGTTCCTGCAACTCCGGATGAGAGCATCCCTCAAATGCTCGTGGCAGGGTTGGCAACCAGTCAGGCAGACATCGTTGCGGTTCTGGAAGATCACGAGATCGTCCTGCCCGGTTGGTGCGAGGCTGTACTCTCTTTTCACAGAACTCATCCCGAAGTCGTTGCGATAGCAGGTCCGATCGACAACGGATGTGTTGATCGATTGATCGATTGGGCGGCCTTCTTCTGCGAGTACTGCAAATTCATGTCCCCAATTCAAGCGAATGAGACAGAATTCCTACCGGGTCACAATGTAACGTACAAACGCAAGGCATTGGAAACAGGTTCGCTCGAAGCGATGTCTAACGGATTTTGGGACAGCGCCTTGCACCCCGAATTGCGACGGCGCGGGTTCAAGTTTCGGATGGAACCGAATTTAAGAGTTTTGCACCAAAAACAATTCGGTTTTTTTGAATTCATCGAGCAGCGATTTCTATACAGCCGTTATTACGCGGGCTCGCTTGTGCGCGATCGGAGTTTCTTCTACCGGGCAGCATATTCCTTTGCGTGCCTGGGTTTGCCTGTCATCCTTCTGCATCGCATCCTTTCTTGTGGATTTGCCAAGCGTATGTTTCAAAAGGAACTATTGCTATCGACTCCATTTCTCATGACTTTTACGCTCGTTTGGGCGTTCGGAGAAATGGTCGGTTCTTTATTTGGACGGGGAGCCAGTCTCGCTTCGATACGATGAATTACACACCTTTCAGCCAAACCCAGGACGCGATCGAGGAAGCGCGCCCCCGATCGAATGCCTTCAAGCCCCGGCGTGTGGCAGTGGATGCTACCTGCTGGCAAAACAACCGCGGCTATGGACGTCATGCACGCAATCTGCTCAGCGCGCTCACGCGAGTCGATACAGACAATCGCTACTGGTTCTTTGTCGATTCCGCTGAAATGTTGGATTTGATTCCCTCCACCGTTGAGGCGATCCTCGTCAACACGAGCAGACCTACCGCCCAAGCCGCCTCGTCCGACGGACGCAGATCGTTATCCGACATGCTGCGCATGAGCAGGGCGTTTTCTAAACCCGGCTTTGACCTGGTTCTTTTTCCAACGGTTTACAGCTATGTCCCGGTGTTCAGCCGTGCCCATAAAATGGTCTTCATTCACGATGTGATCGCCGAGAAATTTCCCGATCTCACTTTGCCAAGTCCCTCTGCGCGCCTGGCGTGGAATCTTAAAGTGAAGACAGCCCTCTACCAGGCAGGGACGATCGTTACCGTTTCAGAGTTTTCGAAACTTGGCATCATAGATGTGTTCGACGTGGCGGCTCAAAACGTGAAAGTCATTGGCGAAGCTCCCAGTCCTGTCTTCAAGAAGTTGGAAGACCTGCCGCCCATCGATACGTTGCCAGAATGGATGAGTGAAGAGTCGCGTCAGATCGTCTACATTGGCGGTTTCGGTCCCCATAAGAATCTTATCCGTTTGTTGGAGGTTTTTGCCCGATTAGCTGCTCGCGCTGAATTTACAGATATATCCTTGATATTAGTAGGCGAGTACAAGAGCGAGGTATTTCACTCAGAGTACGCCGAACTACGGCGGAAGATCATCGCTTTGGGAATCGAAGCGCGCGTTGTGTTTACGGATTATCTTCCGGATGAAGCGCTTGTCGTTTTGTTAAATCGGGCGCATATGTTGGTACTTCCGTCGTTATTGGAAGGATTTGGACTGCCTGCTGTGGAAGCCGCCGCATGCGGCTGCCCAGTTGTGGCTACCAAGTGCAGCCCGTTGCCGGATCTTTTAGGCGAAGCGGCGCTCTATTTTGATCCTTACAACAACAACGAGCTCGAAGAAGCGCTGATACGAGTACTCGCATCAGAATCTTTGCGTCACCACTTAAGCCTGGCCGGTATAAAAGCCGCCGAAAAGTTAACTTGGGATCACGCCGCGCTCGCCTTGAAGGAACTGATCGGATCGGTCCGTCCATTGTGAATCGTCCTCTCAATTTCCTCCACCTCACCACGTTCTATCCTCCCTACAGCTTTGGCGGGGACGCGATGTACATTTATCGCCTCGCCCATGCGTTGGGCGATGAAGGGCATTATGTTGATGTTGTTCACTGTGCGGATTCATATCATCTATTTCACCCGGAAGAACCCGAACTTTCGTTCAAGGAGCATCCAAATGTAACCCGGCATGAACTGCGAAGTCGTTATCGGTGGCTCTCACCTCTCCTTACCCAGCAAACAGGTTTGCCCCTGTTGAAAAGCAGAAAGATACAGGAGATCCTAAAGCAGAAACGTTACGATGTGATCCATTTTCACAATATATCCTTGTTAGGACCTCAACTTATGAAGATACAGCCGCCGAGCGGCAGAGCCGTGAAGATCTATACCACTCACGAACATTGGCTGATCTGTCCTACTCACGTGTTATGGAAATTCAATCGCAAGCCTTGTGACCGTCCTCAATGCTTTCGCTGTACGTTGATGAGCAAGCGGCCTCCGCAGCTGTGGCGGTACCTAGGCACGTTGGATGATGCCAGCCGGCACGTAGATCAGTTTGTGTCGCCCAGTCGTTTTACAGCCCGGATGCACGCCGAGCGAGGATTCTCGCGTCCTGTAGAGTACCTGCCTCATTTCATTGATAAAAAAGATTCAGATTGGCAGGAACCCCGTCCGCGCCCGCAGGAAAGACCGTATTTTCTTTTTGTTGGTCGGCTGGAGAAGATTAAAGGCGCTCAAACTCTCGTCGAATTCTGGAAATTTGTCGCGGAATACGACCTGCTTATCGTTGGAACGGGAAGCCAGATCGGTGAATTGAAGAATCTCGCCTCACCACATCCGCAGATTAAATTTCTGGGTGCGCTTCCGCAGGAAGCGTTGGGCAACTACTACTACCATGCGCTCGCAACCATCGTGCCATCCCTCACCTACGAAACGTTCGGGATGATCATCTTGGAATCGTTTGCGCGGAAGACGCCGGTCATAGTCCGTGACTTAGGCGCTTTGCCCGAAGTTGTCCGGGAGAGCGGTGGAGGTAGAATTTATCGAACGGATACCGATCTGCTAGAGTCGGTACGGCAGATCGCAAGTTCCCCGGGATTGCGCGAAGAGCTTGGTGAACGAGGATATCAAGCCTTTGCTCGAAACTGGACGCGTCAACACCACCTCGAACGCTACTTTGAAATTCTTGAACAAACCGCCGTTAAGATTTACGGTCGGATACCTTGGCAGGTTGCCGAGTACCAACAGTAAGCCTGCTGAATTGAATTGGAGAATCTTTCTATCGTGAGAAAAAACGCGTATGCTGGGATAATATTATTTATAGTATTAGCATTTCATCTGGCTTGGCTTGGAGGAATTTGGATTACCGGCGCCTCTGAAAACCTGCCAAAGTTGCTGACCGCTGGAGGCTTGAGTATATTGGCTTTTCTGGCAATCGCCTTGACGCCGGATGCCAAATTCGAAAAAATCGGAAATGGAATCAACTGGTTGACGAACAATCAGAAAGCCTTCCTCGGTCTATTCACCCTCGTCATGTTGGTGTTCGGGATACTGTACGCCAGCCAGCAGCGAGTGTGGCCCTTTGACGAAGAGGAGAATTTTGGCGCATCGCGATTGATTGCCGAGCAGGGCTTGGATGTATTTTTCACCCGTTATGGGCAGAATAACTATCTGGCAAACCGTCACCCACCGTTGATATTCATCGTCAACGGGTTGATCATGTCGGTTTTCGGATCGAGCTTAACAACCATGCGTATTGTGACCCTGTTATTTGGTATTGGGGCGCTGGCAGCATCCTATTTCCTTGCTGCGGACCTGTATGGCAATAAAATCGCCGTATTGACAGTGCTCAGCCTTCTTACGTATCCGTTAATGATCCGTGAGAGTACGGCTGGATTGCTGGATGTGCAAGCCACATTATTTTTTGTGTTATCCCTATATTTCGCACGAAAACTTGCCGAAGAGCCTTCATGGAAAAATGGAGTGGTTCTCGGCATATCACTGGGCTTGGGATTGCTGACCAAATACATGGTTATGTTTATAATCCCTCTTTTATTCCTACTTTTTATATTTCAAAAGAATAAACGCGCACTGGTCTTTCCGGGTTTGCTATCGTTGTTGGTGGCAGGCGCGCTGTTCCTGTTATGGACGTGGTACGGAAGCCAGATTGGTGTACGAGTTCCCACAGTTGCAGGGTTTAGTCCGTCTGATCTCTTTGAACCGAAACAAGTTTTGGAGTCTGGTCCGTCGCAAAGCGGTCCGGTGATTGAAGACTTCGATATCAGCCCCGGCTCGTTCCTGACTTCGGAATGGGGGCGCGGTTTCCTTATGAATTCTCTAATAACGAGGTTGCCATCCGCGGTAGGAGCATATACGCTGCCCTTGATCCTGCTTGGAGTGTTTGTCGTTCTGCGCCAAAAAAGAGCCAGTGACTTATTTTTGGTCGTGTGGGTCGGCCTGGTATCCATTCTGCTGATCTTAACCCTCCCCGACCATCGATATTTCATGGTCGTTTTCCCTGCGGTGGCAATGATCAGCGCTCGATGGCTGGAGACGCAGTCAGATGCGGAGCTAGGCCGATTGACGCTAATGCTGTTTGTCTGTCAAATCGGGGCGTTATACATCTTTGTCGATTGGAAACGGGCAGCGGAACTTTTCACGGGGCTGTAGGGTTCACATTCGCATCGATATTCTGAATCGTAGGAAACGAAGGTTGAAGTAAATCAGTTCGTGCCGTTTGCACACGAGAAAATTTGTCCTGTAGAGAAGGAGTCATCAAAGAACATGGCGGTTTCAAAAACAAAGAACGACTCGAGATTTGTAATTGTAGGTGGGGGTCCTGCGGGATTGACCGCAGCCTATGAATTAGCCTGCCGCCACTACCAACCGATCGTTTTCGAGAAATATGACAAGGTCGGAGGCATAGCACGGACCGAAATGTATAACGGCTACTATTTCGACATGGGTGGTCATCGTTTTTTTACGAAATCTGCCGAAGTCAACCAAATGTGGCAGGAAGTGATGGGAACCGACTTCTTGCGGCGGCCTCGCTTGTCGCGCATTTATTACAAAAGAAGGTTTTTCAATTATCCACTTAAGCCTTTCAACGCTTTACGCGGTTTGGGCATTTGGGAAGGACTGCTGATCGGCTTTAGCTATTTGTATTGGCAGATATTTCCCCACCGGCAGGAGAATAATTTTGAAGAGTGGGTCACGAATCGGTTTGGAAAACGATTGTTTCGAATTTTCTTCAAATCCTATACTGAAAAGGTGTGGGGGATTTCAACCTCGGAGTTAAGCGCCGAATGGGCGGCTCAGCGCATCAAGGATCTTGATCTGAAGGCGGCAATCCTAAGCATGTTCGTGAAACCCAAGCAGACGATCAAAACCCTCATCGAAGAGTTTGATTACCCGCGCCGAGGTCCCGGCATGCTGTGGAATATGGTGAAGGACAAGATCGAAGAACGCGGGGGTCAGGTCTACCTCAACACGACCGTCGTTAAAATTCGACATCGAGAAAACCGTATCACCGAGGTTGTTGTAAAACGGGGGGACCAATTCGAAGTCGTAACAGGTTCGCATTTTATCTCCAGTATGGCGATCACGGATTTCGTGAGGGCATTGGATCCATCGCCGCCACAAGCCGTCTTGAACGCAACCGACAAACTGAGCTACCGAGACTTTCTCACGGTCTGTTTGGTGGTCAACCAGCCCAAACTATTCGACGATAATTGGATCTATGTTCACGAACCCAACGTCAAAGTAGGACGTATTCAGAATTTCAAAAATTGGAGCCCGGATATGGTTCCCGATGAGAATACCTCCAGTCTCGGGCTCGAGTATTTCTGCAATGAGGGCGATGATCTATGGCGCATGGCTGATGAGGATCTGGTGGATTTGGGAAAACGCGAGCTGGATGTTATTGGTTTGGCTCGCGCGTCCGATGTGATTGACGGTCGTGTGTTCCGCGTGGAGAAAGCCTACCCGATCTACGACTCAACCTATCAACAACATCTTCAGGTGATCCGATCGTACCTTGCTACTTTTGACAACTTCCAGACGATCGGGCGGAATGGCCTGCATCGGTATAATAATCAAGACCATGCGATGCTGACGGGAATGTATGCGGTTCGCAACGCGCTCGATGGTGAAACCTACGATCTTTGGAGTATCAACGCAGAACAGGATTATCACGAGGAGATTCGCCGCGAACAGGATGCCGTTGCCGAAAAAGTGATCAACCGCGTATTCCCCCGTGTTTTTACAAGGCTGGAACCGGTGGCTTTTGGAACGGCGATGGGCGTGGTATCTTCAGTCTCACTCTTGCTGATAACTTTATGGGTAGTGCTTAACGATCTTGGCGCTGTTGCCCGATTGCTAACCTTGCTGAATCAATATTTGCCCGGCTACGAGGTATCGATATTCCCGGGCGCGTTGTTCAGCGTTTTCTACGGTTTCATATTGGGTTTTGGACCGGCGTGGTCGTTGGCTTCGCTTCGAAACGCGGTCATGCGGCTGTACGTTTCCAACCTGTTGCGGCAGGCGGAAGCCGCAAACTACGAAGAGTCCCCATCCAGTAATTGATTTTATGAAGGAATAAAACCATGACAAAAGATCTATCCGAACAAGAAAAAAATCTTGAAAAGATCGTGATGACGCGCCTGGTGAGGTTGAGCGCGATCGTATACGGAGTTGTTTTTGGTCTGGTACTGGGATCAGGCTTACTGATTGCAACGCTCTGGCTGGTGATCCGCGGCGGACCTGTTGTCGGACCAAACCTATCCCTGCTCGGACAATTTTTTCTGGGCTACACGGTCACATACTGGGGGAGCGTGATCGGTTTTGCATACGGCTTTGTCACCGGGTTCGCGATCGGTTATTCCATCGCCTCGATCTACAATTGGATCGTTAACCGGCTCGGAAAAGAATAAACGGTTCGGTGGCAAACTCTGGCGAATGACGCGTACATCTGCCATTCCGATTCTGATGTACCATGGTGTGGATGTGCAGCCGTCTGTGGTGACCATACCCCCGGAGCGATTCCGCTGGCAAATGGAATGGCTATACAACCATGGTTATTCCTGCCTGCCATTGAGTGAAATCAGCCGTTGTTTACGCGTAGGCGAAGATTTCCCAACGCGATGCGTGATGTTAACTTTCGATGATGGCTACCAAAGTTTGTACACCGAAGTGTTCCCGGTTTTGCAGTCTTACGGTTTTACTGCTACGGTTTTTCTAGTATCCGGTTTCTGTAACAAGGATAATCGTTGGCCGGGACAACCTCCGAATATCCCTACGATGAACTTGTTGACTTGGGGAGAAATCCATGAAATGGCTCGTTATGGAATTGAGTTTGGTTCGCACACAATTAACCATCCACGGTTGGATCGTCTTGATGCGGACTCGCTAAACGAGGAGATCGTTCAGTCGAAGGCAATACTGCAGGATCGGCTAGGTAAACCCATCACGGTATTTGCATACCCGTATGGACGTTTGAGCGAACAGGTCAAGCAGATAGTTCGGAATACATATGATCTGGCTTGCTCAACAAATCTTGGTCTGGCAACTCGCACCAGTGACCCCCATGTGTTGGAGCGGGTGGAAGTGGCATACCTCGCTCAGCGGTGGATTTACCAAAAAATCTCTCACCCGGTTTTCCCTTTCTATTTATCCCTCCGAAATGTGGGGCGGATGATACGATCCGCGATCACAACCAAAGTTTGATGTGATTTCCTTTCATTTCCCCTCTTGAAAACGAAAATGCGATCACCCTATTACTAGAACAGATATTCTGTTATACTACCGCAAAGGTTGATAATCGTCAACCGAAACTATCGATCGGAGGCAGAAATGAATTTCAGTTCTATTAATTGGTTGGCTGTCGTTGCATGCGTACTTGCCAGTATGGTCATTGGCGCTGTCTGGTTTGGTCCCAAAACCTTCTTTCCGGTTTGGTGGCAAGCCATCGGCAAATCAGAAAAGGACGACCCAAGTGGATCTTCCCTCGGCATGGGCTTGACTTGGGGGCTGATAATTTTCTGCTCCTTTCTTCAGGCTGTGTTCATGAACCTCCTGGTGCAGACGATGGGGAGCGTGTCTGGAGGCGCAAACCTTGCCTCCGGCGCGATGGCAGGGTTCCTGCTATGGCTTGGATTCGTTGCTCCTTCAAGTCTCACAAACAAACTGTTCGCAGATCGCCTTAAGGCATGGGTGCTTGAAGCTGGCAATCACCTCGTTACCTTTGTTGTCATGGGCGCGATAGCTGGTGCCATGGCGTAAGTCCGAACATGATTGACCGATAAGCGGACGACCATAGTCGTCCGCTTTTTGATTCAAACTTTAAGTTTCATATCCTTGACGCTGGGGCGGAGGCGGTTAAAATAGAACATGCGTTCTAATCAAAAGGAGGACGAATGTTCCCAAACTCTGGTCAAGTTTCACTCGCGCTAGATGCGCTGGCTGAACTCAAAATGGAATCGGCAACGCATCTTCCCAAGCCTGCACCTGTCGCGCCTGCGTTGGCGTCTGTGCTCGCTGAACTTGGTACGCTTCCGCGCGAAGCGCTTTTCCTCGGAATGGCTTCGGATGGATTACCGGTTTTGCTAAATTTACACGATTCTGTTCCGGGTCCGATCCTTATTGTTGGCGAGGCAGGGGCAGGCAAAACCGCGTTCTTGAAAACTATTGCAAAGGCGGCTGCGCTCACGCATAATCCTTCAGAAGTAAGGTTCGGTGTCATCACGAGTCACTTGGACGAGTGGGATGATGTTCAGCATCCGTCCCAATGTCTCGGAGTGTTTTCATCGCACAATAACAGCGGACAGGATGTCTTGATTTCGATGGCAGCCTGGGCACGCGGAAGCGCTCGGGCGAACCAGTCGATATTGCTGTTGATCGACGATCTCGAAGCGGTTGCCGCATTTGATTTCAGTGCATTACAAACCCTGCGCTGGCTTCTCGTCCGTGGACCAGCACGCCGCGTCTGGCCCTTTGTCACATTGAACCCGGCGCGTTATGGGCAGGTCATTTCTTGGATTCCGAACTTCCGAACCCGAATCTTTGGGCGAATTCAGGACGCGCGGTTCGCTGGCGCGCTGGGCGGCGATCCCGCGTCGGCGTTGGATACGTTACAGGCGGGAATCCAGTTTTCCTTGCGCGAGAACGGAAGTTGGGTGCGGTTTTGGCTTCCAACATCATAGTCCGGTACGTGAGTTTGTGCTACAATTTAGGCGCACGTTGCATGAGGAATGGCGGTCCGGCAATCAGAGGGAATACGTTCGCTTCCTGGCACCTGGGTGTCTGTGATCCCTAAAGTCATGCACAGTCGATTCGCCTTGCTTCGGCGGTTGCTTCTCCGCTGAAGCCCACACTCAGGAGAAGAGAATTCCTATGGAAGCGAAACTTTATGTTGGCAACCTGCCCTTCAACACCAGTGATGCGGACTTGCAGGATCTGTTCGCACAGGCGGGCACGGTAAAATCTGCGCAGGTGATCCGCGATCGAGCCAGCGGCCGTTCGAAGGGCTTTGGCTTTGTGGAGATGGGATCTCCCGATGAAGCGCAGAGCGCGATTTCGATGTTCCACGGCAAAGATTTTAATGGCCGCGCGATGACCGTGAACATTGCCCGCCCACGCGAGGAGCGCCCCGGTGGTTTCCGCGGCGGGGACCGCAACCGCGAGCGCAGGCGCGACTATTAAGCCATCACGTTTGTCCTAGCGTTGAGCCAAATGGGCGGTGCCAGCCATTTGGCTCAATTCATTTATCAGGTTGATACCTTCCAACAATTATCGATCATCAAACAAATTATGCGTCCGACATTTTTACAGGTCAATCTCGCCCAACTCGAAAAAAATATTTCCGCGATCCGCGCGCGTGTTTCGCCGGCAAAGGTCATGCCGATGGTGAAAGCCAACGCCTATGGTCACGGCGTAGATGGGGTCGCGCCTTATATCGAACCGTTCGTTGATTATTTCGGCGTAGCGACCGTGGAGGAGGGCATCCATTTAAGAGCGCTTCGCGTCTCAAAACCGATCCTTGTTGCAGGTGGGACGTTGCCCGAACAAGTTTCTTTGTTTGCCGAACATGACCTGACTTTAACCGGTTCGTCGCTCGAGTTGTTGGAGGCGGCCGATGATGTTTCGCGCCAGTTGGGGAAGCGCATCAAAATCCATTTGAAATTTGATACCGGCATGGAACGGGTCGGCTTGCACGAGTATGAAGCGGACTCGTTCATCGAACATTCTTTGCGGTTGAAACATGTTGAGATCGAGGGGCTCTACACGCACCTTGCAAACTCCGAACTTGCCGACCGGAGTTACTCAAAACTACAACTCGAGCGGTTTCATGAAATTTTGCAGATATATGAAAAACTGAACGAACCGACGCCGGCTTTGAAACACGTGAACAACTCCGGTGGGATAATGAATCTTCCCGAAGCCAATTTCGATATGGTTCGCCCGGGCGTCCTGTTTTACGGCGTATATCCGGGGCATGAAGTTGACCAGTCGATTGACGTCAAGCCAGCGCTCACATGGCGGTCGCGCGTGGCGTATTCCAAGATCACGAAGCCGGGGCGCCCGGTCAGTTATGGGTCGTTGTGGCAGGCTGAACGGGAGACGCGAATCGTCACCATCCCGTGCGGATACGCGGATGGCTATTTCCGGCGCATGACGGATCAGGCGCAGGTAATCGTCCGCGGAAAAACATATCCGCAGGTCGGACGAATCTGTATGGATCAATTTATGGTGAATGTGGGCGACGACCGTATCAATGTTGGCGACGATGTGATTTTGCTTGGAGGCGGGATCACCGCATTTGACCTTGCTGAATGGGCTGGGACAAATGAATACGAAGTGCTGACGAATATAAGCGCGCGCGTGCCGCGGATCTTCGTGGCGGAGTGATGATAGAATGATGAATAATTGTGTCGAGGTGAATAGTGAAACGTGTGTTTGAAACGTATGGTTTGTTGTTTTTCGTTGCAGGCGCGATCATTGCGTTCGATCAGTGGACAAAATGGATCGTGCGCACCAGCCTGCCGCTCGGCGCAACATGGTTGCCCGAATCGCTGGAATGGCTCAACCCGTATGCGCGATTTGTCCACTGGCATAACTCGGGGGCGGCATTCGGCATGTTCCAGAACGGGAGCATGATCTTTGCCGCATTGGCATTCGTTGTCATCGCCGCGATCGTCTATTATTTTCCGCAAGTGGAAAAACACGATTGGACCTTGCGGCTCGCGATGAGCATGCAGTTGGGCGGCGCGAGCGGCAACCTGATCGACCGCCTCTTGCGCGATGGGCGCGTGACTGATTTTATTTCGGTTGGCACATTCCCTGTGTTCAATGTTGCCGATGCGAGCATCAGTGTTGGCACGGTTATCCTGTTGTTGGGTGTATATTTGCAAGAGCGCGCCGAGCGAAAAGAACGGGCAAGGCTCGGTGGGTCGAACCAAGCCAGTGAAGCGACGAGTGAGTGAACGGATTTTGCATTTTCGGTTTGACCAACCAGCAAGTGTGCGGCTCGATAAATTTTTAGTCGAAGCCCTGCCGGAGTTTTCGCGTTCACGGATTCAAGGATTGATCGCGGATGGGTTTGTGGATGTGAACGGTCGCGCCGCGCGGAAGGCTGGTCAGCCGTTGGAAGCCGGTGCGGCATTGACGGTCCGAATCCCGCCGCCGGTGCCAACTGACATTGTCGCGGAACAAATTCCCCTCGATGTAATTTTTGAAAATGACGATTTGCTCGTTGTAAACAAACCTGCCGGTATGGTCGTGCACCCTGCCGCTGGTCATGCGTCCGGCACGCTCGTCAACGCGGTGCTGGGATATGACCCTGAAATCGAAGGCATCGGCGGGGAGGAGCGTCCCGGCGTAGTGCATCGCCTCGACAAAGATACATCTGGTTTGATTCTGCTTGCCAAAAACGAACGCGCTCATCGCTGGCTGCAGGACCAATTCCGTTTGCGAAAAGTGGAAAAAACGTACCTCGCGCTTGTTGACGGAAAACCACCCACGCCTGCCGGTCGCGTCGAGGCGCATATCGGGCGCGACCCGAAGAATCGAAAGCGCATGGCGGTACTCTCAGCAAGCAAAGGGCGCGAAGCGGTCTCGGAGTACAAAACCCTCGAAAGTTTCAAGAATCATACCTTGCTCGAGTTTCACCCTCTTACAGGACGCACGCATCAAATCCGTTTGCATTGCGCGTTTTTGAATTGCCCGATCGTGGGTGACGAAGTGTACGGCAGGAAGAATCCCGCAGTTCAGATCGGGCGTCACTTCCTGCATGCATTCCGGTTGAAAATTATTCTTCCCGGAGAAACTCATCCGCGTCAATTCGAAGCGCTCTTGCCTTTTGATTTGCAACAAGTGCTCGACGATTTGAGAAGGGAATAGCGATCATGGACTTTGTCGATCTCCGCTCCGATACTGTGACCAAACCCACGCCTGCGATGCGCGAAGCGATGGCGGAAGCCGAGGTGGGGGACGATGTGTACGGCGACGATCCCACTGTCAACCGGCTCGAAGCGCGCGCGGCGCAGATGCTCGGTAAAGAAGCCTCGGTATTCGTCCCTTCTGGCACGATGGGGAACTTGATCGCGTTACTCGTCCATTGTCAGCGCGGGGATGAAGCCATCGTAGGAAGCAAATCGCATATTTATTTGAACGAAGCAGGCGGGATGTCTGCGCTGGGAGGAATTCAACCCAACCCAGTGCCGAACCAAAAGGATGGCACACTGGCGCTCGATGATATCCGTGCCGCCATCCGCACCGAGGATGTGCATCATCCCATCACGCGTTTGATCTGTTTGGAAAACACACAGAATATTTGCGGCGGCGTTCCATTGACCGCGGATTACACGCGGCAGGTTTCAGAGCTTGCGCGAAAGAACGGTCTTTCTTTGCATATCGATGGCGCGCGTATCTTCAACGCCTCCGCGGCACAGGGCGTGGATGTGAGGGAACTCGTCGCATCAGCCGACTCGATCATGTTTTGCCTGAGCAAGGGCCTCGCGTCCCCGGTTGGTTCCATGCTTCTCGGTACGGAGAAGTTCATCGCGCGTGCGCGCCACTTTCGCAAGATGCTGGGCGGAGGGATGCGGCAAGTGGGGGTGCTTGCCGCGGCTGGAATCATTTCACTCGAAACGATGACCCTGCGTATGGCAGAAGATCATCGCCGCGCAAAACTGCTTGCAGATGGGCTTCGCAACATTCCGGGAATTATTCTGGATGAAAACACGCCTCAGACCAACATGATCTACTTCGACCTTGCGAATCACATCACGCTGGACGACAACGAGATTATCGAGCAAATATCGAAGTTCAACATTCTGGTGGATTGGGCTGACAAAAGGCGGTTTCGCCTCGTCACGCACTACGAAATTGACGACTCAGCTGTGGAGAGGGCGGTTCGGGCGTTCGAGAAGGTCTTAGCCTGAGCGGTCAATTAATTCATGACCGGGTCTCCCTCCTCGGTCAGTTTTTGATAGGGGAGCCGCGCAAGGGCTTTGACGATGTCTGGGTCGAATAGCACGCCGCTGTGTTCTTCCATGAATTTAAGTGCTTCCTCTGCAGACGATTTTTCACGGTACTTGCGTTTACTTGTGAGAGCGTCGAACACATCGGCGACCGCGAAGATGCGCGCCTGTGTGGGAATTTCTTTGCCCTGCAAGCCGACGGGGTAGCCGGAGCCGTCCCAGCGTTCGTGGTGATAACGGATGACCGACACTGTCTCTTGCAAAAACGGGATCCCTTCCACGATGCGCGCTCCGATATCCGGGTGGACGCGCATGAGCTTCCATTCATCTTCGGTCAATTTATCCGGTTTGTGCAAAATGGTATCGCTGATGCCGATCTTGCCGATATCGTGAAGCAACGCGCCTCGTTCGAGCGATTTGATCTGTTTGTCTGGCAGACCCAATTCCTTTGCCAGCATACAAGCCAGTTGACTGACGCGGACGCTGTGTCCTTCCGTTTCACGGTCCCTCGCATCGAGGGCGGACATCAGCGACGTCAACGTACGATCATACGTGATCTCGAGCTCGGCATATGCTTCCTTGAGTTCTTCAGCCTGTCGCCTAGATTCAGCCAACAGGATGGCACGCTCAAGCGCGATAGCGGCTTGATTCGCCAGCGTTTGCAGATTCGCAAAATTCTGCCCGCGGCTTTCGGGAATGTTCATCCACAACGCGCCGTAGGTTTCACTGCGCGTCAGCAACGGATAACAAACGAGCGAGCCGGTATCGCTGGAGACGATGATGCTTTGCCCGGTCTGGATCGCCTGATCGATGGTGGCTTGCGGATGTTCGCGGCGTGTGTGGAAACCGCTGGCGTCGATCTCCACTTCCGCTTCGATCGTTCTTTCCTTCGAAAGAAGCACGATGCCTGTTTCGCGCGCGTTGGTGAGCTTGTGTGCCGCCTGGCTGATCAATTTTGCCGCGTCGCTCAATTCTTCCACTTGAATGACATCCACGCTGAGTTGATACAGCATGGAAGTGGTGTTCAACGTGTTGCGCAGCTCCTGATACAGCCAGGAACTTTCAATGGCGGCGGCGGCTTGTGAAGACAACAGATCCGCGAGCGATTCGTCGTTTTCCGAAAATGCGACCCCATCCTGTTTGCCGAAGGCAAGGATCGCGCCGATGCTTAAACGGTGCAAGCGGATCGGGATGGCGAGTCCGCTGCGCAGACTGGGACTGTCGATCTCGAGCTTGCTGGCTTGGGTGTATTTGCGCACATCCCGAATGCGGAATGGACGCGCGGCATTCAGCGCTGCCTGCAAAAGAGCATCGTTATTGGACCTCGCGTTCAGTCCATCGATAAACTTCGGCGCGTTGCCGTCGGAGGCGATCCGCGAGAAATTTCCCTGCTGGTCGAGCAGAGTGACGAAGACAAAGCGCGCTTCAAGCGTCTTGCGCGCGATCATGGCGATTTCCTGCACTGCCGCTTGCGGATCGAGCAGGGTGGTCAGCGAAATGCCCGCTTGAATCAATTCCTTCAATCGTTGGTGGTAACTTGACCGTTCCCATGCGCGTGTCAGTTCGGTTGCCACATCTTCGGCAAGGGTGACTTCGGCTCCGCTGAACGCGAATGGTTTGTCGGAGCAGACTTCGATGATGCTCCGGATCTTGCTGTGTTGCACGATGGGAATGCTGATCAACGAGAGGATATTGTTCTTGTTGACCGGCAGGAACTCTGGATCGAGTCGCGTGTCATTTACCAATTGGGTTTTTTTGAGTCGCGTCGTTCTGCCGAGTATGCCTTTGTCTGAATCCTGCTGGTAGCCCGGAGGGATGAGGTTCGAATCTTTGCCCACAGACGTAAGCACCACATAGCGTTGATTCTCAGGTTCATGCCACATCAACGTGACCAGTGTGCAGTCGATGGCGTGTTCGAGCGTATTGACCGCGAGTTGCGCCGCGACTTCCGGCTCAAGTTCCGCTTCGAGTTGCTTGCTTAACTCATTGAGATGGGTCAACTGGGTCGTTCGGCGTTTCTCGGCTGTCAGGCGTTGGGTAAGGATTTCGATCTGTCCGTTGAGGGTTTTCGCATCCGCGGCGGATGAATTTTCTGAATCGTCCGCTTCCTCCAAAGAAATTGCTGTTGAAGGGTCTGCAGAGTTGGACGCAAGGTAGATCCCAATGCCCGACAAGAGGGTGATCAAACCGCTCAGGGCGAATCCAGCCTCCTGCGTGGATGAGGCGCTCTCACTAGTCAGAAACAAGATGCCAAGAGCCGTAATTATTTGGATCCCGAGATAAACTCCGATTTGCCTGTGTGTGTGGAATGCTCGTCGCAAACCCGCAATGTATAAAAATAAAGCAAGGAAAATAACAAGGACGGCCGGCAGAATGTTGCCAAACACGGACAGGTATTGAAGGAGCGGTGCGAAAAGGTTCGGCGCGAGAGCAAACCCCTGCCCGATCAGCGAGGCGGTGGTGGCGAGAAACAGCAGGACTGTTGCCTGTGGCGAACGCGATTCAACTTTCATGGTATGGTTGAGGTTCTCCCGATATTTTACTTCAAGCCTCACCAATCTGATATAATTTTTCTACGCGAGAATAAAACGATACGAAATTTCATAAAGAAAAGAAGATGCAGATATGAATCCATTTGTGACTCTCGAACAAATTGACAAGGCAGCGGAGGCTGTCCGGACTCGCACCTCATACCGACCTCGCGTGGGGATGATTCTCGGCTCGGGCCTCAACAGTTTGGCTGATTCTGTCCAGCAGGCGGATGTGATCCCTTTCGGCGACATCCCCAATTGGCCCGTTTCAACCGTGCATGGACATGCAGGCAGGCTCGTGATCGGCGAGTTGGAAGGTCGGTCCGTGATGGTGATGCAGGGGCGCATCCACTTCTATGAAGGTTACAGTATTTCGCAGATCACACTGCCGGTGCGTGTGATGATTCGCCTCGGTTTGGAAATGATGATCGTGACCAACGCGGCAGGCGGGGTGAACCCTGATTTTTCACCGGGCGATGTGATGTTGATCACCGATAACCTGAACTTGTTGGGGATGGCGGGTGCAAACCCGTTGATGGGACCGAACATCGACGAGTTGGGTCCGCGCTTTCCGGATATGAGTCAGGCATACGATCCAAAGTTGATGGCGTTGGCTCGTCAAGCCGCGTCTGAGAATCAAATTCCCTTGCGTGAGGGAGTGTATTGCGGGTTGAGCGGACCTTCGTTCGAAAGCCCAGCCGACCTGCGATTCCTGCGGCTGGCAGGGACGGATGCGGTGGGGATGTCTACGGTGCCGGAGGTGATCGTCGCGCGGCACGGCGGATTGCGTGTGTTGGGTTTGTCCGGCATCAGCAACAAAGCCAACCTCGATGGCTCGACGGTTACCACGCACGAGGAAGTCATCGAAGCGGGTAAGGTCATTACCCCGAAAATGGAAAAAGTGATTCGCGGCGTCTTACGTTCGCTCTAGACATCGTCGACATGAGTTCCTTTTATCGTTTGCTCGCCGCGTATGAACCGTTGATCTATATCGCGCTGGCGATCTGGGGATTGTTCATCTTCCGCGCTATGATCCGCACGTGGCTCGAATGGCGGAATGCGGTGTATGGGCTCGAACGTGAATTTGCATTGCGGCGGCTTGTCCGGTCAACGATCTTCGGGCTTCTCGTGTTGGGGCTGGTTTTCTCGGAGTTTTTCATTGCAACCTTTATCGTCCCGGCGCTTCCCGCTTCGGACGTCCTGCCGACTCCCACCTTAAATCTCCTCGTTACGCCGGCGGGCACATTATTGCCCGGAACGGAAGTCGCGCCAAACCCTGTGAATCAAGCAGTCCCCAGCGGCATGAACGGATGCAACCCGGAACAGATCATGCTCACTGCGCCGGCGCCCGGCGCTGTGGTGAGCGGCACCGTTGAATTGACCGGCACAGCGAGCATCCCCAATTTCGGTTTTTACAAGTACGAAATCTCCGCGATGGGGACGAATATCTGGGCGACGATCTCCGCCGGGGATGAACCCAGAAAAAACCAAAAACTTGGCGATTGGGATACCACCACGCTAGCCAATGGCGATTACTTTCTGCAACTTGTACTGATCGACAATGCCGGCAAAACTCTCGAACCGTGCGTGATCGCCGTGCGCGTGGAAAACCCTTGAGTTAATTTGCGTAATAACGACTTTTGTAGATTAACAATTCAACCGAGCAATCCTATTTGAACCCCGGAGGCACAGGTTCATGGAGTTTTTATTGATTATCTCTGTGTCTCCTTGACTCCGTGGTTTGACCTTGGTTTTCACAATACAGTTTTATTGCTCGATTAGTTTGGAAAAGTACAATATCCGTTATTCCTTGAAAAGGAGCACACTTGTTTGAAATTCGTCCCGCCGTTGCCACCGATATTCCGCGCTTGATGGCGTTGGATCACACCTCGTTGAGCGATTACGTCTGGCAGTTGGATTTGAGGCGCGAACCCGGTCTTGCCTCCGCCAGTTTTCACGAAGTGCGCCTGCCTCGCGCGGTGGAAGTGGCGTATCCGCGCAACCCGTTCACGCTTGCCGACGATTGGACGCGGCGCGACCTCACCTTGGTCGCGTCGGATAATAAGGCGTTGGTGGGTTATCTCAGCGCGAAGGAAGATAAAACTTCCGCAACGGCTTGGGTCACCGATCTGGTTGTAGATGCCGCGTCGAGACGCAAAGGCGCCGCGTCCACTCTGCTAGTGGCGGCGCAGGCATGGGCGTCCGAACGAGGCGTCCGTCGTCTCATCCTTGAAATGCAGTCGAAAAACCAGAACGGCATCCGCCTCGCGCAAAAATTCGGCTACGAGTTCTGCGGGTATAATGACCACTATTACGCCACACAGGATGTGGCTTTGTTTTTTGCGAAAATGATCAAGTAGAGTTGACGGATGTTTGACGGCTGGTTGGATTGGCTACTGACGGCGTTGATCACGCTGAACAATATTTTGACGGCGGGTATCGCGATTACCGCGTTCTCGCTGTTCATGTATGCCCTTTCGTTCAATTTGCGCGACCGCGTGGCGCGCTCGTTCGCCATCATATTGTTGTGCGTGGTTGTGGTCTTTTCAACGGAAGCGTTGCAAAACCGCGACGTGCCGGAGTGGGGCATCGAACTCCTGTTGGAAATTCAATGGATCGGCATCATTTTTCTCCCACCCGCATATTTGCATCTTTCCGATGCGTTGTTGGTCACGGCGGGGCGCCCTTCGCGCGGCAGGCGCAGGATCGCTGTGCGTCTCGTGTATGTGCTGGCGGTCGGTTTCGTTGTTTTGCTTGCGCTGGGCAAGTTGGTGGGTCCGCTTGTGCCGAACGGCGTGCCCGCGCCGCACTTGCAGCGGACCGAATGGACTCAAGGATTCACCGTTTTTTATCTCGCTGTTATTGCGTGGGCTGGCTATAACTTCATCCGTGCCTATTCGCGGATGTTAACCCGCTCCGGCAGAAGGCGGATGATCTACCTGATGGCAGGCGCGACCGCTCCGGCGCTCGGTTCGTACCCGTACTTGCTGTTTGGTTCGGGGATCGCGGCTGAATACCCCATTTTATTTTGGGGCGTGGCGTTCATTAACAATTTGCTCGTTGCTGTGCTGGTCGTCGTCATGGCATACGCGGTGGCGTTCTTTGGGGTTTCCTGGCCCGACCGCGTAGTGAAAAGCCGCTTGTTCAAATGGCTCCTGCGCGGACCGGTGACCGCTTCACTCGCGTTGACCACGATGACACTCATCCGCCGTGCGGGTGAATTTTTCGGGGGCGACCCGTATTCAGGTTTTGTACCGTTGGCGGTGGTGGTGACGGTGTTGTTGTTCGAACATGCCGTCACGTTATTCTCCCCGCTGTGGGAGCGGTTGCTTTTTTACGGGCGCGACCTTCAGGAACTTCAACTTTTGCAAAACATCGAAGAACGATTGCTCACGCGGGGTGACTTACAGCAATTCCTCGAAACCGTGCTTGCCGCAGTGCGCGACCATTTGCAGTCACCGTGCGCCTTCGTCGCGGCGTTGGACGGGGAGGAGTTGTCGTTGAGCGTCGTTGCGGGTAATCGTTCGATGCTCGAAGATATTAAACTCGACGAAGCTTTGAATGTCATTCATTTGAACGGTGAGGGGCACCGGCATGAATACTCGTGGGGAAATTTTTGGATCCTTCCACTCCGCAAGCAAAAGGAGATCGGCGATAAGGACGAGATCCCGCCGTTGCTGGGTTTGCTGGGCGTGGCGCGCAAGTCCGACCATCGCATGGATGGCGACCAGCGCGACGCGTTATGGCTGCTCGCCGATCGCGCCGCGCTCGCGCTTGAAGACCGCCTTTTGCAACAACGCGTCTTCCTCTCGTTGGAAAATTTACAGCCGCAGATCGAACTGCTTCAGCGGATGCGCGCCGCAGGCCGCTACGATTCACGCGCGCCGCTCCTCACCGAACCGGTACCGGACGAATCCGAACTTGCCGACTGGGTAAAAGACGCGCTCACACATTATTGGGGCGGACCGAAATTAACCAACAGCCCCTTGATGAGACTGCGCATCGTGAGAATGTTGGTCGAGGAATACGAAGGCAATGCCTCGAACGCGTTACGGGCCTTGCTTCGCAAAGCGGTGGATCAGGTCAAGCCCGAAGGGGATCGTCGCTTCACCAGCGAATGGATTCTGTACAACATCCTCGAAATGAAATTCATCGAAGGCAGAAAAGTGCGCGAAGTGGCGGGCAGGCTTGCCATGTCTGAAGCCGACCTGTATCGCAAACAGCGCGTTGCCGTAGAAGCGGTGGCGCGTGCCATCCTCGAGATGGAACACACTGAAGAAGTCGGGTAATTCACGCGATGCAACGGCGACCTCATTCTCAACTCCCCCCCGAATCGGAATCTCGCAACCATTGGCTGGATCGACTCGCGCTCTTCGATGAACATTTCGGCAGATACCTGCGCGACGCGTTCGGTCTGTTCATGCTCGCCGCGGCGCTGATGACCTTCCTCGCCCTTGGAAAATACACGCAAGGATTGATCCTCACCCCGTGGGCAGATGTCCTTTCGCTTTGGCTGGGTTGGGGCGCTTATCTTGTTGTTATCGCGTTTGGTTATATCGGATTCACTACCTTGCGCCGCGGCGGGAATCGACTCGGCTGGGGAAGACTCTTTGCACTCGAGCTCGCTTCGCTCCTCACGTTAGGCTTGCTCGCCGCCATCGGAGGGGGCTCGCTCACCCGAGCAGAAGCAGGCGCAGACGGAGGCAGGATCGGTTGGGGTCTCGTCACATTGTTTTGGCGGCTCGATCGGTTATGGGGAACGCTGCTCTTGTTGATTTTGTGGTTACTCTCGTTGATGACCGGCTTCGGAATTTGGGCAACACTCGAACGCTGGCTGTTGAAGATCGCGGGAGAGGAGATGCCGGTTGAAGTGCCGAGTCAGCCTGAATTGGTGAACGAAGCGAAAGCAGAAAAGCCGGCGCGTCCGCCGCGTAAAAAACAGTCCCCGGCGTTGCCACCGGAATTCAGAAAATCACTGCGCATGTCTGATCAACAGGATAAGAAACCGGCCGCGCCGAGGAATCGAGATGAACGATTGCCCTCGTTGAATATTTTGCTCGCCGATCAAAATACGCGCCCTGACGAACGCACGATTAATCAGACCGCCGGGATGGTCGAAAAAACGCTCGCCGAGTTCGGCATTGTCGCGACCGTGATCGGTTTTCGTGTGGGACCGACCGTGACCCAGTTTGCGGTGCAACCCGGCTTCATGAAAAAGCCCGGTGCTACCGAAGAAGAAGCGCAACAGATCAAAGTACGCGTGGCGCAGATCGCCTCATTGCAAAAAGACCTCGCTCTCGCGCTTTCGGCAGAACGGCTGCGGATCGAAGCGCCGGTGCCGGGCAAACCGTATGTGGGAATCGAAGTCCCGAACATGCATACTTCTGTCGTGCGCATGAGGTCCATCCTCGAAACCGACGCGTTCCACAAGATCGGGGCCCCGCTTGCGATGGCGTTGGGACGCGATGTGTCGGGGCAGCCCGTGGTTGCCGACCTGTCACGCATGCCTCACTTGTTGATCGCCGGTGCGACGGGTTCCGGTAAATCCGTTTGCATCACCGCCATTGCGGCGTGCCTTGCCATGAACAACCCGCCTGAAGACCTGCGGATGGTAATGATCGATTCGAAGATGGTCGAGTTGCTGCGTTTCAACGGTCTGCCGCATTTATACGGAAAAGTCGAGACGAACGTTGAACGTATCCTCGGCGTTTTACGTTGGGTTGTGGTCGAAATGGAACATCGTTATCGGTTATTAGAGGCGGCAAACGTTCGCGATCTCGAAGCATACAACCGCCGCGTCTCACGCAAGAAAGACGGCGTCACTCTCCCGCGCATCGTTGTGTTGATCGACGAACTGGCGGATTTGATGATGTCTGCCCCCGACCAGACGGAACACAATCTGGTTCGGCTGGCACAGATGGCGCGCGCCACCGGGATTCACCTCATTGTTGCCACGCAACGACCCTCGACCGATGTTGTGACCGGCTTGATCAAGGCGAACTTCCCTTCGCGGTTGGCGTTTGCCGTTGCCTCGGGTGTGGATAGCCGCGTCATCCTCGATTCGACCGGTGCTGAGACTTTGCTCGGCCGCGGCGATATGCTGTTCTTGAATCCGGAGGTCGGGGCGCCGGTGCGAGCGCAGGGCGTGATGATCACAGACATGGAGATCGAACGGCTGATCGCCCATTGGAAGAAAGCGGTAGACGAAACGGATGAGGCACCGCCGTGGGAGAAACTGCTCTCAGAACCTGACGAGAACGAAGACGAGGGTTTGATCGAACAAGCTGTCGTCATCGTGCGGCAGGGACAGCGCGCCTCTGCATCGTTGCTTCAACGACGTCTGCGGATCGGATATCCACGTGCGGCGCGTTTGCTGGATCAACTTGAAGAGATGGGAGTGGTCGGTCCCTCGCAGGGCGGCGGCAAGGAACGCGATGTGCTGGTCGCGCCCATGGATGAAGATGAATTAGGCGGAGAGAAACCATAATTCCTGATATGATTGCGATAACGGAATAACATGGAAAAATCAGCCGCCGACTCTCCCTCGCGCAAGACCCTGACAGACTATTTACGCCTCTGGTTCAAGTGGGTGCTGGATCCGCTGGGGAATTTTTTCAACCGTATCGGTCTCACGCCGAACATGATGACGGTCATCGGGATGATCGGGAATTGTGTGGGCGCGTATTACCTCGCGCGCGGTGAATTCCTCACCGGCGGTTTGTTCGTGCTGATCATGACCCCCATCGATGCGCTGGATGGGACGATGGCGCGTTTGCGCGGCGAGCCCGGCGATTTCGGCGCGTTCGTCGATTCGGTCAGCGACCGATATTCCGAATTGATCATCTACGGCGGTTTACTTTACTATTTCCTCACCATCGGCGAACCATTCGGAGGCATGTTGACCTTCGTAGCGGCGGCAGGATCCGT
The DNA here is from genome assembly GCA_040753755.1 of Chloroflexota bacterium. Classification (GTDB taxonomy): domain Bacteria; phylum Chloroflexota; class Anaerolineae; order Anaerolineales; family Villigracilaceae; genus Defluviilinea. The sequence goes on along the minus strand of JBFMDB010000001.1, from coordinate 134,651 downwards.
GCTTGTGTCGTACGTAAAAGCGCGCGCAGAAGGGCTTGGTTATGGCGCGAAAGTGGGCTTGCTCACACGGGTGGAAAGATACTTGGTTCTTGCTCCTTCGCTGGTTTTCGGACAACTGTATATCGGGCTGGGCATCATTGCCGTTTTCGCGAATATTACCGCACTACAACGCATTTGGCACGTCCGCGCACAGGCACATGAAAAGATGCAAATGACCAAAAAGAAAGGTACTGCCTGATGCCATTCTTCCAATTCGATGGAATGCATTTCTTTTTGTTCGGAGACGAACGCATTATCCGTTGGTATGGGATCATTCTCATGACGGGTGCGGTAGCTGGGGCGTGGCTCGCGACGAAGTCCGCACGGCAGCGAGGGCACGATGCTGAAACCGTTTGGGATTTGCTAACCTACCTGTTGATCGGCGGGATCATCGGCGCAAGACTGTGGCATATCTTTACACCGTCGCCATCCCTGCTTGTGCTCGATCCTTCCACGGGCGAGTTGGTTAACCCGTATTTTGCCGGCGGCACCATTCATATTCTGGATATTCTGTCCGTGTGGAAGGGCGGTTTGGGGATTCCCGGCGCGGTCATCGCAGGAGCTGTTGTTCTGTATTTTTACTCTCGGAAGCGCGGACTCAGTTTTGCCGAATGGGCAGACATTGCCGCGCCGAGTCTTCCGCTGGGGCAGGCGATCGGCCGCTGGGGAAACTTCTTCAATCAGGAATTATACGGCGCGCCGACGAATCTCCCGTGGGCGATACGAATCGATGAAACTCATCGAGTGGCGGGCTATGAGCAGTTCGAATACTATCATCCGCTTTTTTTGTACGAATCGATCCTCAATCTCGCGAATATGTTCTTCCTTTTGTGGCTTTCACGCCGCTACGCGGATCGTCTCAAGACCGGTGACCTCTTCCTCACGTATTTGGTCACCTATCCCCTGATCCGCTTCTTTCTCGACTTTTTACGGCTCGACGCATCACTCGTCGGCGGGATCAATATCAACCAGACAGTGATGGCGGTGGTTGCGGTGTGCGCCGCAGCGGCGTTGTTCCTGCGTCATCGCAAATCGCCCTTTGAAAATTGATATAACGGCTTATCAATTTTGCAGGGGGACTGTTGTCTTATTGACTGTAAAATTGGCACTGACTATGCTGGAAAACGTTATCAAGAAGAAGGAATTGCATGATCGAAACGAACGATTTGAGCAAACAATTCAATAATAATTTTTGGGCGGTGGAAGGCGTGACGCTCAATGTTCAGCCCGGGCAGATCCTCGCATTGCTCGGGCAGAACGGCGCGGGCAAAACAACCACTGTCCGCATGTTGACCGCGTTGTTGATTCCGACGCGCGGTTGGGCGCGCGTGGCGGGCTACGATGTAACGAAGAATCCACAGGAGGTCCGCTCGAATGTAGGTGTGTTGACCGAACAACACGGTTTGTACATGCGAATGACGGGGGATGAGTATCTCGATTATTTCGGCCGCGTCTACGGCTTAAGCGTTGAACAAAGGAAATCGCGCGCCGATTATCTTTTGGACTATTTTGGTCTTGCTGAAGCGGCGCACCGACGCTCCGGTGAATATTCAAAAGGGATGAAACAAAAGTTGGCGTTGGCGCGCGCGTTGATGCATGACCCCTCTGTTTTGTTGTTGGATGAGCCGACCTCCGCCATGGACCCCGAGTCGTCGCGGTTGGTGAGAGATGAAATATCGCGGTTACGCTCCTCCAAGCGGACGATCGTGATCTGTTCACATAATCTTGCCGAAGCCGAAGCGCTGGCGGACCATATCGCGATCATTTATCGCGGCAGAATCTTGTTGAATGGAACACTGGACGAATTGAAACGACAGGTGCTGGGTCCGGTGGAGTTCGAAGCGAAATTTGCGGAAGAATATGATGCCGGGGAGTTCGAATTGCCTGCCGGGGTGGAGGTCACTTCGCGCAGCGCGACCAGCCTGAAGTTCCGTGTGGAAGCGCCGCACTCGGCGAATCCGAAACTTGTACACGCGCTCACGTCTCGTAATGCGCCGCTCGTCTCATTTCATGAGGTTCCGAGAAAATTGGAGCAGGTGTATTTGAAAACGATGGCAGAGGCGCAAGGATTGGCGTATGCGGCGTAACTGGGATTCGATCTGGATGGTGGCGCGGCGCGAGTTCATTGACCAGCTTCGCGACTGGCGCATCGTCGTGCCGATGGTGTTGCTGGTGAGTTTGTTCCCTTTCATCGCGGACGATACGACGCGTCAGGCAATCGATTTCATGAATCGGTACGGCGGCGACTTGATCCTCGAACGTTTGGTACCATTCGTGGTTTTGGTGATCGGTTTCTTCCCGCTGTCGTTTACTCTGGTAGTCGCTCTCGAATCGTTCGTCGGCGAAAAAGAGCGCGGTACGATCGAACCATTGTTGAGTTCGCCGCTCGAGGATGTACACCTGTATCTGGGAAAATTACTGGTGGGCATCACGACCCCGCTGGTTTTTAGTTATGCCTCCATTGGAATTTATCTCCTGCTCGTCTCGCGCAGGGACGTTGCCTTGCCCAGCGCATACATTCTCGCGCTCGTTTTGCTGCTTACATTCGCGCATGCTGTGTTGATGGTCAGTTCGGCGATCATCATTTCGGTTCAGGCGACGACGATTCGTGCGGCAAATCTGCTTGCCTCGTTCGTGGTGGTGCCGGTCGCGTTCCTCCTGCAGGGTGAGACTGTGCTCATCTTTTGGGGGGATGAAGAGGTGTTGTGGTACGCGATCGTTGCTGTGACCTTGCTCTCCGGTTTGATCGTGCGCCTGGGTCTTTCGCACTTCCGCCGTGAGTATCTGCTGGGGCGTGAAATCGACACCCTAAATTTCAAGCACATGTTCCGCGTATTCTCCGAGCGGTTTACCGGCAGTGCAACCAGCGTCATCGATTGGTATCGCCGGGAATTGCCTCAAACCGTACGCCAATTGAAGCAGCCCTTGCTTGTCATTGCGGTCGTTGGTATCGTGGCAATCGTTGCAAGTTATTGGTGGGTGGTTGTTCAAGTGCCCGATTTTATTGACCTCACGCCAGAGCGGGCGGATCGAATCAGGGCATTTGTAGCGGGTAACCTCGCGCTGCTGGAGGATCTAAGCAGTCAGTTGCCTGCTCCGATCCTGTTTTTGCACAATGCGCGCGCGGTTGTTGTCATTTTTCTGCTCGGGTTAGCCTCGTTTGGCACGCTGGGTCTCACGTTTTTTCTCGTCAACATGGCGCTGATCGGTGGTGTTTTGGGCGGCGCAAATGTCATTGGGTTTTCGCCCTTGCTGACGTTTGCCGCAGGTGTCTTGCCGCATGGCATTTTTGAACTGACTGCATTCTTTCTTGCAACAGCCGCAATGCTGAAGGCGGGCGCACAACTTGTGACACCGCAACCGCATCAAAGCCTCGGCGAGGTGTTATTGCTCTCGCTCGCGGATTGGATGCGTGTCTTTGTGGGAATTGTATTGCCTTTTCTTGCCGTAGCGGCGGTGATCGAGATTTATGTTACCCCTTATTTGATCAGAATGGCATTCCCATTAAACTAACAACGAGGCGATGATGCCAAAAGTGATTATCCTAGGTTCCTCCAATGCCGTACCCTCCATCGATCACGAGAACACACATCTCGTCATCGTGGGCGAGGAGCGCACCATCCTCGTGGATTGTGTCAGCACGCCGGTTGTTCGCTTGGAGCAAGCAGGCGTGGATTTCAATTCACTTACCGATATTGTCATCACGCACTTTCACCCGGATCATGTAGCGGGTATCCCGCTATTGCTTATGGACATGTGGCTTATGGGGCGTACGCAACCGTTGAATATCTACGGATTGCACTTCACCATGGATCGGCTGGAAGACCTGATGGGGTTCTACGGATGGGATGAGTGGCCCAATTTCTTTCCAGTCGGGTTTTACCGCTTGCCTGAAGCGGAGATGGCGACCGTGCTCGATTGCGACGAATTCAGTGTCAAATCCTCCCCGGTACATCACATGATTCCGACCATAGGCTTACGGGTGGAGTGTCTTGCAAATGGCAGGGTGCTTGCGTATTCCTGCGATACCGAACCGTGCGAACAGACCGTGCGCCTCGCGGAAGGGGCAGATGTGCTCATCCACGAAGCGGCCGGTGCGACTTTCGGCCATTCCTCCGCAGAACAGGCAGGCGAAATCGCCACCAAAGCGGAAGCCCGGAAGTTATATTTGATCCATTATCCAACCGGTCGATTCGCCAGGGGCGATATTGCCGCCGAGGCGCGGAAGACCTATCAGGGTGAGATCGTCGTTGCAAAAGATTTCATGACGATAGAAATATAAAAGGGACGGTCATCCGAGGATGACCGTCCCTAATTTTTTACCAGCCTGCGATGTACGGTTCCCATTCACGATATTCGTTCACGTGCTTGCCAAAAATGTACGCCGCGTTCGCCGGCGGCTCCCTCGGCGGAAGTAACAAGCGCATGTGCGATTCTTCCACTTTTCTCCCGCCTTTGCGGTGGTTGCACGATGGGCAGGCGGTAACAACGTTCGTCCACACATGTGCGCCACCCAGATGCCGGGGGATAACGTGGTCCACCGTTAAACCGCCTTCCCGCTTCCCGCAATACTGACAGGTATAATTATCCCTGCGGAAGACCTCCCGTCGAGTCAACTTGACGTGTGGGCGCGGCCGATGAACCTGGCTTTCGAGCCGGATGATCGAAGGACGCGGGATCAACTCCCTTACGGTTCGGATGTGACCGCGTCCGTTCATCACCATGTCGGCTTTACCAGCCAGGAGCAAACCGATCGCGCGGCGGGTCGTGCACACATTGATCGGTTCAAAATTGGCGTTCAATACCAGCACAGGTTCGTGCATTCGGTCTCCGTAACAGGCACGATTATACTGCCGATTTTTTGAATGTGGAAAACCGTGAACCGCGATGTTATGAACCGGCAACAGGAGCGCAAGTGAATGTAATGATTGCAGGGGGTAGGGGATTTCTCGGTACTGCCCTCGCAGCCAGTCTCGTTGATGATGGCCACAGCATCTTCATTCTGACACGCCGTAAGCCAGACGAGCCGAATCAATATCTGTGGGACGGTGTTACACCGAATGGATGGGCGCACCTTGTGGGCGAGATGGACGCGGTCGTGAATTTTTCGGGCTACAGCACATCCCACTGGCCCTGGACGAATGCAACAAAAAAACGATTTTTGGATTCACGCGTCCTGCCCGGACGTGCGTTTGTTTCCGCCATTGCCAGCGCGACACGCCGCCCACGCGTCTACCTGCAAGCCTCTGGTATCAATTACTATGGTTTGCACGGCAAGGTCATCGCGGACGAGTCTTCGCCGCCAGCCGATGATTTTCTCGCACAACTGACTGTCCAATGGGAAGAAGCAACCAAACCGCTGGACGAACTTGGCGTGCGGAGGGTCGTTATGCGTTCGGCGGTCGTTCTCGCCAAGCGAGGCGGATTATTCCCGCTGATGGCTTTGCCGGTGCGTTTATTTTTCGGAGGAAAATTCGGGAGCGGAGAGCAAGCCATGCCGTGGATTCACATCGCAGACTACATCGATGCGGTGAAATTCCTGCTGGAGAACGAAAACGCGCGCGGCGCATTTAATTTGATCTCACCCGAGCAATCATCCAACGCGGTTTTCATGCGTGAAGCGTGCAAAGCGTTTTCGCGACCGTATTGGTTTCACCTCCCGGTGTTCTTGCTGAGAATCCTCCTCGGTGAGATGAGTGTCCTCCTTATCCATGGACGGTTCTCCCGTCCACAACGCTTGCTGGATATGGGATTCGATTTTCAATATAAAAGTCTACCTTCTGCATTGCAAAACCTCTTGCAGAATTAAGGAGTTTCCATGAAAAAGATGATCTTGGTATGCGCGTTATTTATCTCGGCATGTTCCGCGCTCCAACCGCCGCAGGACTTCGTTCAACCCCTGCCTACCGCGTTCATCGACCAATCCTACCCAACCCTCGAATCGGCTCCCGCTGCGGCGATTCAATCCTCCAGCGGAATCAATGTCACCGCGATGCGCGCCTGGCGGGACGGCAAAGATGTGAACGCGGAGGTATGTTTCACCCTGATCGACGGCTCGGATTGGTCCATTTGGGGTGCAAGCCTTCAATATGGCGAGACAGTAGTTTTCGATTTTGCGTCAACCATGTTGAGCCTTCAGGAGCCGGTGGAAGGGCAATCCGGTCTGCGCTGCGACATGCTCTCCTTCTTCAACATTCCGCCAGATGCCGACCTTTCCGGTGTGACGATCACCGTGGATGCTATTGCCGCCTCACCGCGCCCGGAAGATTACTGCACCATTTATATGCCTAAGATCCAGCAGACTCTCAACGACCGCGGCACAGGAATTGTGTTGGGTTGTGTGGATTCAAATGGACTGCAGGTGATGCAGATCGTTGGAAAACCCGATACCATGTCACAGGAGGAGGCGGAACAGATCGTTTTCAGCGACGAGTTCTACACGATTCGAGGACCGTGGTCGTTCATCTTCAATCTTGGGCAGTAGGACAAATTGTCAATTAGTCCTACAGGCAGTGATATAATCGGCGCATGAGTAATTTCGAGGTGTCGGGAAAATATTATTGCCTTTCGTGAAGAATGCGAAGGCGGCTTGAACGCGTGGCGCCTCGGTGTCACGCGTTTTTATTTTTTGTGAAATTTTGCAGGAGGAAGGATGACACTGGACGAACAAGTTGAGATCTTGATGCAAGGCACCGATTACGGTGACGAGGAGCTCAAGAAAGCGATGACCGCCGAACTGCGCGCGCGTCTTGCGGAGGGCAGACCCTTGCGCGTCTATTGCGGTTACGATCCCACCTCCACCGATCTGCATTTGGGGCATACGATCACCATGCGAAAGCTTCGCCAGTTTCAGGATCTGGGTCATGAGGTGACGTTCTTGATCGGGAGTTACACCGCGCTGGTCGGTGACCCGTCCGATAAAAACAAGGCGCGCCCGGTGCTTACACAGGAACAGGTCGGCGAAAATGCAAAAACATACGCGGAGCAGGCGTTTCGTGTGCTCGATCAAGCAAAGACCAAAATTCGATATAACGGTGAATGGCTGAGCGAGTTGTCGCTGGTGGATTTGATCCGTTTGGGGCAAAACTTCACAGTACAACAATTCTTAGCGCGCGAAAACTTTGCGAACCGTCTTGAAAAGGGCGAGCCGATCTTCCTGCACGAGACCTTTTACGCGCTCATGCAAGGCTACGACGCGGTCGCGATGCAGACCGATGTGCAGGTTGGCGGAACCGATCAGTTGTTCAACATCATTGTTGCAGGGAGAAAATTACAGGAAGCGTTGGGGCAAAAACCGCTGGTCGGCATCATCACCGGCATACTGCCCGGCACCGACGGCGTCCAGCGTATGTCCAAGTCGACCGGCAACATTGTGCCGATCAACACCAGTGCGGACGATATGTACGGAAAGCTGATGTCCATCCCTGATTTTGCAATGGGCAAGTACATGCGCCTCGTCACTCGTTGGAACCCGCACGAGATCGACGGGTTGGAACAGGACCTTACAGACGGCAAAGCGCATCCGCGCGATGTGAAGATGAAACTCGCGCGCGAGATTGTATCCATTTTCTACGGCGAGGCAGATGCCCAGTCGGCGCAAGAGGCGTTCGTAAAATTGTTCCAGCATAAGGAAAATCCAGAGGATATGCCGGAATACCAATTGCAGGATGGTCAAACCGTGCTGGATGTCTTGCTTGCGGCAAAACTGGCAACAAGCAAATCGGAAGCGCGCCGCTTGTTCGATCAAAGAGGTGTGCGTTTGGATGGAGAAACGCTGGAGCGCGGGGAGGTTCCATTTCCGCACCCCGGCGTCTTGCAGGTTGGGAAGAGGAAATTCCTGCGCGTGAGGTGATGACACGAGCGGGAACGCCATCACGATTGTGAATTATCTTCGTCGACCAATCTTAAGAACACATTGACAATCTCGGGGTCGAGGATCGTTCCGGCGTTCTCTTTGATGTATTCGAGCACCTTATGAACGGGCCACGCGTTGCGATAGGGGCGGTTGGAGCGCAGGGCGTCCCAAATATCCACTACAGAGAAGATTCGTGCGGAGAGCGGAATTTGCTCTCCCTTTAAGCCGCGCGGGTAGCCGCTTCCGTCCCAATGTTCGTGATGACAATATGGAATATCGAGCACCGGTCTTAAGTAAGTGATCGGTGAGAGCAAGTCGTACGCATATTGCGGATGGCGACGCATCTCGTCCCATTCCGAATCTGTGAGCGGACCTGTCTTCTTGAGAATATGATCGGGAACGCCCATTTTGCCGATGTCGTGCAGGAGCACGCCGCGGTAGATATTGACGAGTTCCTCGTCGTTGATCCCCATCGACTTTGCCAGCCGCATGGTCATATCGGTCACGCGCCTGGTATGACCTTCTGTTTCGCGGTCTCGCAACTCCAACGCGCGCGCCCAGCCTTCGAGTGTGATGTCGTAGGCTTGCGTGAGTTCCTGATTCGTTTTTTGAAGATTGTCGAACAGGTGGGCATTGTCGATCGCGATGGCGGCTTGCCCGGCGAGTGTTTGCAAAAACTGCATCCACTCTGCGCCGGGCGAGAGCGGCGTGCGATGGAACACTTCGAAGACTCCCTTGATCTGTCCCTTCACGATCAATGGAACACCGATGTATGTGACGAATCCTTCACGCGCCAGCAAGGGATCTTTTTTTGCTTCCGCGGAATTCATGAGATCGATGACGTGATCGATTCGTCCCTTGACGAGAACCTGCCCCGCCAACCCTTCGCCGATCCTCAGCATCGGGCGGGAGGGCGAAGGTGTTCGGAAAGCCGCACTCGACAACAGGTTCAAGCTTTGCAGTTCAGGACGGTAGAGGAAGATATCCATCGCATCCACTTTGAGATGTTTGAGGGCGTGCTCAGACAGAATATTCAGGGTCACTCGTAAATCAGTGGAGGACGCAATGGCTGAGTCGATGTCGCGCAGCGCCGTCAGCCTGCGGATCTGTTCCTGACTGTGATCGAACAATTCAGTACGATGGATCGCATTTCCTGTGATCTCCGCCAAGATCGACAACAGGTTGATCTCTGCCGGCGTGACTTGCCTCCCAGCTTCGATCCCCAGCCTCAACACACCTACAGGTCCCGCCGTCGACTGGATGGGGAGGGTGATGCCGGCCAGTCCCGGTTGCATGCTTTCCCGGTTTGCTTCAATAAGCAACGGGTCGGTGTTCAGATCGGTCGATAAATGCATCTCGCCGCGCGTGAAAACCCGCCCGATAATCCCATCCCACGGTTTGATTGAGGTGACACTGAGTTTGCTTTCAGCGCCGTGCGCAGCGCGTTGAACAAGTACATCGTACGACTGGTCGTGAAGCCAGATGGATCCGTGCGGAGTGCGAATCAAATCCAGCGCTTGTTGAAGCAGGATTGCCGGCATATCGTCGAGCGATTGCGCCTTTCGCAACGTAGCGGACATGCGGTTGATGATCTCAAGCTCGCGCACCCGGCGTTGTTCAGCCGCGAATAGACGAATGCGCTCGAGTGCGCTTCCGAGCCCACCGGCAACGATTGTGAGAAAACGTTCGTCGCCATCCGTGAAGGCGTTTGGCGTTTTGCTTTCGACGTTCAACACGCCGATGATCCGTTCATTTACCCGAATGGGCACGCACAGCTCAGATCGAATCCCGGAGGCGATCTCGATATACATGGGGTCGCTCGTGATATCGCCAAGCCGAATAGGAGTCCCCGTCCGGACCACTTTGCCGGTTATTCCTTCGGTGATCGGATAGCCCGCCTGCCAATTCGATACATCAGCGCCGAGGTAGGACCGGTGAGGTGTGAGCAAATCACCCGCATCGTTCAGGAGCAGGATCCCGCAAACCTCGCTGTATAACTGGCTGATGATCGTGGTGATCCGTTCGATGACTTCATCCTCCGACGAAGCGAATTCCGCTTCAGCAATAGCCGCGGAGTGCAATACGGTCAGTTCCTTTACCTGCCGCGCCAGCGATGTTTCTGCCCGCTTGATCGCCGTCAGGTCGGTGATGACTGCGATCGCTCCTGCAATTCGGTCGTTTCTCCACCGTGGGACACCTGTGATGACAACCGGAACCTCATGGCCGTCCTTATGGATCAACACGGACTCATATGTTGAAATTTTTCCGTGTTTTCGCAGCTCTCTTTGTTGTTGCAGGTTATGCATGGCTGTTTCGCTCGTGAAATCGGCGGGTTGTTTACCAATGATGTCGGCTTGCGAGTATCCTAGCATGAGCGCATAGGACGGGTTCACGTATTCGAAGCGATTTTCTTCCGTTGTCACCGTCAAGCCTTGTCCCATGTTGTTGAGGACCTGTAACGCAAAATCTCTCTCGGCTTGTATTGCCTGTTGCGATTTTTTCTGTTCGGTCACATCATAGAACATGGCTAGCACACACGGTTCTCTGCCCAACTCCACCGCTTCGTAGAATGCAACCGTGTCTCTTGGGCCGTTCGGGCTATTCGGGTAGCGGACATCGACACCGTGCAAAAAGCGTTTTTCCTGCAGCGTTTGAATGAACTCGGTCCGTTTCACATCATCTGACCAAAAACCGAGTTCCACCGAGGTGCGTCCGACCAGGTCGTTTAACGGGATTCCGATCAAATCCACAAACGCTGTATTCGCGTCGATAAACTTTCCCTCTTCGAGAGAAACAACACACGTAGCAATCGGCGATGAGTGAAAGATGCGACGAAATCGCTCTTCACCTTCCCGGATGGCGGCTTGCGTTTCTTTTTCCTTTGTAATGTCCAGTAAGATTCCTTGCCAGTATCGTGGGTTTCCAGCATCGTCTCTAACCAAAAAGGTACTTTCCTTGATCCAGACGATTGCACCATCTTTTCGAACGATCCGATATTCATCTACAAATGGAGTTTCATTCTTGTGTGAAAAATCATACGCTTCTTTAATTCTGATCTGGTCATCCGGATGGATGACCCTGTCCCATAAGGTTGCATCGGCCAGCCACTCTTCGGGCGAATACCCTGTCAGGCTTTCAATACGCGGGCTGATATAAATTCCCGATTCTTGTTCGTCAGCGTTATCGAGGAACACCACAACAGGGATTTGCTCGACTAGGGATTGATACCTGAACTCCGCCTCGCGCAACGCATTCTGTTCATGCCCAAGTCGGCTTTGCGCTACCGCATTGTTGAGCACAACCGGCAGGCGATGAAGGTAATCCGTCTGCTTGACCAAGTAATCAACCGCGCCAGCTTTGAGCGCGACAACGGCGGCTTGTTCGTCACCCTGCCCGGTGACCAGCACCACCGGAGGAGGCGCGGTGCGAAGGTTCACTCTGGCAAGCAGATCGAGTCCGCTGCCGTCGGGCAGACGCAGGTCTGAGAGAATCAGTTCGATGTCCGGATTGGAATCGAGGAGGTCTATTGCCCCGGCGATCGTTTCCGTATGAAGCAGTTCAAACTGCTGGTTGGGGTTCTCCTCCAGCGTTCGCCGCGTCAACGCGACATGTGCGAGTTCGTCTTCAACGTACAATAATTTCATTGGGCTCTAACGGCTCGTTCCGCGGTTTTGCATTTCCTCTCCGAGGCTGGCATGTATGCCATTATATGCCGAAGTTCCACGCGAAGCCTGACAATTCCCTTTCAGCCAGAAAACTAAAAAGCGCCTCAAGGCGCCTATCCATCGAAAATCTGAAATCGAAAATTATTAGGGGCGCAGACGGGATTTGTAACATCCCCCTGCGAGGAAAGCTGTGGAGGCAATAAAAATGACGCACGCGGCGCCATTTCTTTCATCCGTTTTAGAGGCGTCGACGGGATTTGAACCCGTGGTGAGGGTTTTGCAGACCCTTGCCTTACCACTTGGCCACGACGCCATGAAAAAAAACTGAGCGGGCGATGGGATTCGAACCCACGACCTTCTCCTTGGCAAGGAGACGTACTACCACTGTACTACGCCCGCAATCGGTCAACGTTCGCCGAGAGTGCCGAGACACAGAATCGAACTGTGGACACCGCGATTTTCAGTCGCGTGCTCTACCAACTGAGCTATCTCGGCGATATTCTGTTATTAAGCGTGCGGAATTTTACTTTGTGAAAGAGGGATTGTCAAGCAAGGACACGCGTATGTCATTGCGAGGATGCCCGAAGGGCTGACGGAACAATCTCCTCGCCCGCAAGGGGATTGCTTCGCGATTTTCGCTCGCAATGACATCTGCCGCTTCTCTCTTGACCTCAACCTGCTTCGACACTAGAATCTTTATCCTATCCTCAACGATTCGTTATTGCGAGGGCGGTGATCTTCCGCCCGAAGCAATCTCCAACACAGTGCAGGGGATTGCTTCGTCGCTCCCCTTCGCCTCCGCTCAGGGTCGCTCCTCGCAATGACGGGAAAAATAATTTATGTTTGAAAACCTCACCTCACGCCTCAATCAAGTATTCGACCAACTTCGCCGCCGCGGCAAACTCTCCGAGGCGGACGTGGACGCGGCGATGCGCGAAGTGCGCCTCGCGCTCCTCGAAGCGGACGTGCATTTCAGCGTCGTCAAGACCTTCATCGCCCGTGTGCGCGAACGCGCGGTCGGCGCGGAAGTGTCGAAGGCGCTCGCGCCGGGGCAGCAGGTTATCAAGATTGTGCATGAAGAATTGATTCAAACATTGGGCGAGCCTGCGCCATTGAAATTTTCAGGTCCGAAGCCGCATGTCATCATGATGGTCGGTTTACAGGGTTCGGGTAAAACAACCCACGCCGGCAAGATCGCCAAGATGCTCCGCTCGAAAGGGGAGCGGGTGATGCTCGTCGCAGGCGACCCGTATCGTCCCGCGGCGGTGCAACAGTTGCAACAGCTCGGCGAACGGATTGATGTCCCGGTTGAGTCGGACCTCAACGTCAAGCCGCCTGAACTTGTCCAGCGCGCGTTCGAGAAAGCCGAAAAGGGCGGATACGGCGTCATGATCGTGGATACCGCTGGACGGTCGCAATTGGACGCGGAGTTGATGGACGAGTTGAAGTCCATCGCGGCGAAAGTCCCGCCTGTGGAAACTCTGCTTGTGGTGGACTCCATGATCGGTCAGGAGGCGTTGAACATTGCGCAGGGGTTCCGCGATAACGTCTCGATCACGGGTTTGGTGATGACGAAGATGGACGGCGACTCGCGCGGCGGCGCGGCGATCTCGATCCGTTCGGTGACGGGTGTGCCGATCAAGTTCATTGGCACGGGCGAAAAACTTGACGCGCTCGAAACGTATGACCCTGCGCGGCTGTCGTCGCGTATTCTGGGCATGGGCGACTTGATCGGATTGATCGAAAAAGCCGAAGCCGCGTTCGATCAGGAAGTAGCGCAAAAATCCGCTGAACGCATGATGAAGGGACAGTTCTCGCTCGAAGATTGGCTCGACCAGATGAAGCAGATGAAAAAGATGGGACCGCTCGCGCAGATCATGGACATGTTGCCCGGGCAGATGGGGCAAGCCGCGCGTCAGATCGACCCGAAGGATATCGAAAAGAATTTCAAGCAAAGCGAAGCGATCATCAGTTCGATGACGTTGAAGGAACGCCGCGACCCCGATATTTTGAACGCCTCACGCAGGCGTCGCATCGCCGCTGGCTCGGGCATGGAAGTGCAGGATGTGAACCGCCTGATCAAGCAGTTTCGCGAAGCACAGAAGATGATGAAGATGTTGCAGAAGACCGGGGGGAAGGGGCTGGGGAAGTTGTTTGGGTGATTCGAGAGTGCGTCGCACCCATCTGGCGGAGTTAACCTAACCAAGCAATGTGCGACGCACTCCGCGCCAAGTTAATCCCAGAATAGATAATGGCGAAGTTCCTTTTCTATTTTTTCAGGTGGGACATAGTTCATTACAAACTCTTCGTACTCTTTGGGTGAACCAAAGTTCATCCTTGCAAATTCTCGATCTACCAATGCCCCATTCCTTTTGCCGATAAATTCCGCATAGTTCGAATAATGCCATTGCTCTGGCTTGACCACCAAACCTGCTTCGAGTGGATTGCGATGAATGTATCTGCACAAGTGAAGCAGGTATTCGTCTCTGTCCACATGAATGGATTTGTAGGGGCTCTCAAATAATGTGCCTGAGTGTTTGTATTTCGTGTTGAAAGCCTTGGAATAGACGTTGAAAACTGCCTGCATGAATTTGCTGATTTCAGTTTCCCCGTCCTGGCGTAGAAGAAAATGATAGTGATTGTCCATCAGGCAATAGGCGATCATGGACATTCCGCATCTATCCAGTTCCTTTTTCACATATTTCAATAGGAACACATAATCTGCATCGTTGCGAAAGATATTGTTTTGATGCGCGCCGCGATTATAGATGTGATAATAGTTATTGGGCAGGAAGACGGTTTTTCTGCGAGCCATGAGGCATTATACCGTGAGGGTGCGTCGCACTTTGCCTAATGAGGCGAGTCTTGAAGTGGGATAAATCTCCTTAATCAGATTTACCTAACCCGTCAGGTGCGACGCACTCATGCCCCGCGCGAGGCGCAGAAGATGATGAAGATGTTGCAGAAGACCGGGGAAAGGATTGGGGAGACTGTTCGGACAAGAGGTATCATTGCAACTGTTCTTTGCAATGATACCTCTGCCAATCGATGTTGACTCAGAATTAGTTATTAAACAATCTTGAAAGGCGCGCTCAACTCATGGGAGAGCCTCTTTAATGCGTTCAAGGATGCCCTGCTTCTTTAACGGTGTTGCGCGGAGTGGGACCAGGCCTGTTTCCCACCAGTGTTTTGCGTCATCCGAGGCAATTTTCAGATCGAGATTGCGTTTTTTGGCGCCTTGTTCGCACATTAAAGTGGCGGTAACATTGTTTTTGTCGGCGAATAAAGCATCTTGGAGCATCTTGGGCATTGCACCGAGCAGGACTTCTACTTCGCTGATACTGCGGGCATCTTTTCGAAAATCAACCGCGGCTTTCGAAACGTACATATACCCCTTTCCACGTGGGATTTTAGTTCCAGTACAAGGACATTCATTGTCAGAGCAGAACGCAAAATCATCCGAGCCAGTGTTGGGGACTTCAAAGTAATCCATGTGCTTCTCCTTTCAATATAGAATCACAGAAAATCGGCTTGATCGGAATTCCTAACTTCAGGGTAGCATAGAGATACTTTAGATTCAATATTATGTCTGTCACCTTTTCTAGGTGATTAAGATTTATGCCATCGTACTCGTCTAAATTTGTTTGGTGTCTTGAATCCTGAATTGCATCCCCAATTTGCCATTTTCCTCCCTCTTCTCTTCACACCGAATTCACAACCGAAACCTATACTCCGAGCATAGTTAACACAAAAGGAGTGTAACATGAACGGAAAAATTGCTTTACGTGTCGTTTCAGGATTGGTCTTGCTTGCGGTCATCGCCGCCATCGGGTTCTTCGCCTTTCAGGCGGGCGTTGCCAAAGGCTCGCCGATCACCATCGAAGCACCCTCGGGCGAATCGGTCCCTGCGCCGTATCCGTATTACGGGTATGGATATGGGATGCGCTATCACCACCCATTTGGATTCGGCTTCGGTTGCTTCGGTCCGCTTCTCGCGCTGTTCCTGCTCTTCGTCGCGCTCAAGTCGTTCCGTGTGATGATGTGGGGTCCGCGCTGGGGCTGGGGACATCGTCACGGTCACTGGGGCGAGCACGGCGTCCCGCCGATGTTCGAGGAGTGGCACAAGCGCGCTCACGGAGAACCATCGGAAGAAAAGAAAGAATAATATAATGGATTGCGTAGGGGCGGGGTCACCCCGCCCCTACAAAATAATATGAAAACCATCCTCGTTGTGGACGACGAACCCAAGATCACCCAACTCGTGCGCGATTATCTCGAGCGCGCGGGATTTGGCGTTTTAATCGCGCATGACGGGAAGAAGGCTTTGTCGCACGCAAAAACGGATAAACCCGATGCGGTCATTCTGGACCTCGGCTTGCCTCAACTAGACGGTTTGGACTTCACCCGCGAGTTTCGCAAGACCTCCAACGCGCCGATCATCATGCTCACCGCCCGCGCCGAAGAATCGGACAAACTCATCGGACTCGAACTCGGCGCGGACGATTATATGACCAAGCCATTCAGCCCGAAGGAATTGGTGGCGCGTGTCCGTGTCCTCTTTCGCCGAATCGAAAATGCGTCCAGCCTGAATTCCGAAATGATTCGCGTAGCAGACCTCGCTCTCGATGTGCTGCGGATGCGCGTCACTGCCGAGAAGCGCGAAATCGAAGAGTTGACTCCCACTGAATTTGAATTGCTCGCCACGCTTGCCCGTCAACCGGGACGCGTTTTCACCCGCGCGCAATTGCTGGACGCGATTCACGGCGTGGCGTTTGAGTCATACGAGCGCGCCATTGACGCGCACATCAAGAATATCCGCCGTAAGATCGAGGTCAAGGCGGGTGAGCCGAAGTATGTGCTGACTGTGTACGGCGTCGGTTATAAATTTGCGGATAAATAACGAATGGGTAGGGGCGAAGCATGCTTCGCCCCTACAAACTCAATGAAACATCACCCTCCCTTTCGTCATCGCCCCCCATGGTGGCCTGAGAACGAAGAATGGCCCCCAAAACGCTGGCAAATGCGCCGCGGACCTTTCTTCCGCCGAATGGGTTGTTTTTTCATCCTGTTCAGTTTCTTTGCCTGTATCGGCGTGATGGCGCTGCTCCGATTCCTCCTCGATCCGTTCGTTGAGTTTCACGGCGTGCCGCCGTTGGACCGCCCCGATTTTATTCTTCCGTTTGGGTTTGCGGGCTTCCTGATCTTGATTGCGACTGTATTTTTTAGCGTTCGGAATCTTCGGCGCATGTCCATGCCGCTGGATGAGTTGCTCGAAGCGTCGAG
This sequence comes from Chloroflexota bacterium, assembly GCA_040753755.1. Taxonomy (GTDB): domain Bacteria; phylum Chloroflexota; class Anaerolineae; order Anaerolineales; family Villigracilaceae; genus Defluviilinea. Next base: position 117,809 of record JBFMDB010000001.1, on the reverse strand, counting down.
CCGCGTAGCGGACGGCGATTTCTCTGTGCGCGTAGAGGAGAGGGGTCCGTTTGAAGTCCGCGCGTTGTTGCGCGAGTTCAATTCGATGGCTGAAAAACTGGAGTTGAACGACAAACAACGCCGCAACATGCTGGCGGACATTTCTCATGAACTCCGTTCGCCGATCACGATCATGCAGGGCAACCTCGAGGGGATGATTGACGGAGTGTATTCGGCGGATGTGGAGCGGTTGAAGTCGCTGTACGATGAGACTCAAGTTCTTTCGCGGCTGGTGGACGATTTGCGGACTCTCGCGCTTGCAGAAAGCGGCTCTCTCCGCTTGAAGCGCGCACCGACCGACGTGGGGTTGCTGATCCGGGAAGTTGTGTCGGGCTTTGAGTCGCAAGCAAAAGAAAAGAACATCAAGTTCGATGTGCAGGTTGAAAATCTGAATGCGCTCGACGTTGACCCGCTGCGTATCCGCGAGGCGATTTCGAATGTGGTGGCGAACGCGGTGCGTTACACGCCGAACGGTGGGGAAATACAGGTCGGGGCGGCCGAATCAACCCTCCCTGAGGGACGAAGCGTGACGATCTTCGTCAAAGACAGCGGGGAGGGAATCCAAACCGCCGATTTAAGTCGTATCTTCGATCGATTCTACAAATCCAGCGATTCGGGCGGGATGGGATTGGGTCTTTCCATTGCGAAATATCTGGTGGAGGCGCACGGCGGGAGAATTTGGGCGGAATCGGAGGCGGGGCGGGGCGCGACGATTTCATTTACTTTGCCGGCGTAGGGGCGTGGTAAAATATCCGCCTGCGATTTCAGCCCGCATGTGTTCCTTTCACACACCTCTCTATGCCTGTCTGATACGCAAAATAAATCAAGGAGAAAAAGTAAGATGGTTCGAATTCGTTTACGTCGTATTGGGTTGAAGGGTCAACCCACGTATCGTGTCGTCGCCGCGGACAAAGAGTCCCCTCGTGACGGCCGCTTTTTGGAAATTCTGGGTTTTTACAATCCCCGCACCCAACCCGCAACAGTCCATTTGAAAGAAGACCGCGTGTATCACTGGATGAAGAACGGCGCGCTGCCGACCGAGTCTGTGGCGCAGGTGTTCAAAGCATCTGGTACACTGGACCGCTGGGAACGCTTTAAGAAGGGTGAAGCTGTTGAAGCTCTCGTGGCTGAGGCGGCGGAGGCTGAAACAAAGCGCGCCGCTGGCAGTAAGACGAGTAAATAATTTTCCCGTCATTGCGAGGGCGAAGCCCGAAGCAACCTCCAAAACAATGAGGGAGATTGCTTCGTCGCCCATCGGCTCCTCGCAATGACCCAAGGCATCATATGAAAGACCTGATCGAATACATCGCCAAGTCTTTGGTTGACCATCCTGATGAAGTGCAGGTGAGCGAAAGCGGAGGCGGTTCACGCACCCGCATCGAATTACGCGTGTCCAAGGACGATATGGGGCGCGTGATCGGCAAAGGCGGCAAGGTCGCCAACTCCATCCGCACGCTGTTGCGTGTGGCGGCGGAGCGGGAAGGCAAACATGCCACACTTGATGTGGTCGAGCCAGAATAATGGCAAAAGAGAAAAACACAGGCTCGCCGAAAGGCGAGCCGCTTTATTTGAGCGTGGGATTTTTGCGGCGTCCGCATGGGTTGCAAGGCGAAATCATCATGGACTTGCATACCGACTTCCCTGAGCGCATGGCAAGCGGCAGGAAACTTTTTGTGGGCGATGAGCACAAGCCGATGACCCTGACCAGCGTACGCCCGCATCAATCAGGGTTGCTTGTAAAATTCAAAAATGTCGAAACTCCCGAGGCTGCAGGATTGTTTCGCAATCAATGGGTCTTTATCAAAACGAAAGATGCGCCGCCTTTGCCTGAAGGTCAGATCTATCAGCACGAATTAATCGGATTCAAGGTTGTGGAAGATGACGATCATCCGCTAGGCGAGTTGGTCGAGATTTTGGAGACGGGCGCGAACGCGGTGTATGTGGTGCGGGACGACTCGGGCAGGGAGATTCTTCTCCCCGCGATTCCCTCGGTCATACTGGACGTGGAGGTTGATTCTCGAACTATGCGCGTTCACCTGTTGGACGGTTTGATCGATATTCGAGAATAGATATTCGAAAATCGCTAAATCGATTCTCGAATATCGAATATCCAATTTCACTTATGAACGACAAAAAATTCTGGGTTGGCTTCAACTTGATCAAAGGCATCGGCGCGGTGCGCATGCAGGGACTGGTCGCGTACTTCGGCGACTTGGAGTCCGCGTGGAAAGCCGCGCCGAACGAATTAGCAGAAGCAGGCTTGGGAGGGAAGGTGATCGAGCGCGTGTTGCAAGCGCGTGAGAACGTTGACCTTGATAAAGTGTGGGGGAAAATCGAAAAGCAGGGAATAAAGATTCTCACGTGGCAGGATGAAACCTATCCACAACGATTGAAGGAAATTGACCAGCCTCCGCCGGTGTTGTATATTCGCGGAGAATATTTGCCCGATGATTTATTCGCTATTGCGATTGTGGGAACGCGGCGCGTTACTCCCTATGGAAGACAAATCACTGAAGAACTATCTCACTTTCTCGCGGCGAATGGAATGACCGTCATCAGCGGGCTCGCGCGCGGCGTGGACGCGGTCGCGCATCAAACCACGTTGAAAGCAGGTGGACGAACGATCGCGGTGCTGGGTTCAGGTGTGGATAAAATCTACCCGCCTGAGCATCGCGCACTAGCCGAACAAATGATAGAGCGCGGAGCGTTGATCAGCGATTATGCACCGGGCACACCGCCTGACGCGTCGAACTTCCCGCCGCGGAATCGAATCATTTCTGGGCTATCATTGGCAGTGGTTGTTGTGGAAGCGGGTGAGACAAGCGGCGCGTTGATCACTGCCGAGTTCGCCGCCGAGCAGGGACGCGAGGTCTTTGCCGTGCCGGGTAGTATACTTGCGCCGCAAAGCAAAGGAACGAACAAATTGATTCAAAACGGCGCGCTTCCGCTGTTGAGCGTGACCGATCTCATGCAGGCATTGGATTTGACTCGCGTGGGTGAACACAAAGCCGCCCGTAAGATCATGCCTGCTGATGCAATCGAAGCGAAGCTGTTGACCGTCTTGACCGGCGAGCCAATGCAAATAGATGAAATCCGTAATCAAACGGACCTGCCCATAGAGAAAGTGTCCGCGTCGCTGGCGCTTATGGAATTGAAAGGAATGGTGCGGCAAGTCGGTGGTATGAATTACGTCGCAGTGCGTGAGGTACAATCGGAGTACAGGGTAGATACGTAAGCAGGTAAACAAGTAGACAGGAAACGTGTACGCAGAATTGGCCGCGGTGTTTACATAATTCCTTGTGCGCGTGTGTACTTGTGTACGTGTGTGCGTGTTTACCTTCTTAACATCGGAACACATCAACAATGACCCAACACACATACGCTGTCATCATGGCTGGAGGCGGCGGGACGCGCCTCTGGCCCCTTTCGCGAAAAGAAACACCCAAACAATTGCTGCCATTGCTTGGAAAGGAAACACTTTTTCAAAGCACGGTTGCGAGACTCGAAACGATTTTTCCTCCTGAAAGAATATGGATCGTCACCGTTGCAGAACAGGCACGGGTGATGCAAGAACAAGCCCCTGCCATTCCAAAAGAGAATTATCTGATCGAACCTGCGCCGCGCGGGACGGCTTCTGTGGTAGCATTGGCGGCGGCAGTTTTACAGAAGCGCGATCCGCAGGCGGTGATGACGATCCAAACCGCAGATCATCACATCCGTAACAGGGATCTGTTCACGTATCTCATCCGTTCCGCATTCGATGTAGCAGAAAAGGATTATCTCGTCACACTGGGTATTACACCGACGTTTCCTTCTACTGGATACGGATACATTCAACAAGGCGAGCTTCTATCGGGCGGCTACAAATATCCCGTCTACACCGTGAAGCGCTTCAAAGAAAAGCCCGATGAAGTCACGGCACAACAATTGCTTCAAAGCGGCGACCATTCGTGGAACAGCGGCATGTTCGTCTGGAAAGCGGACGTGATCCTGGCTGAAATCGAAAAGCAAATGCCCGATCTCTTCAACGCTGTCAGCAAGATTGCCTCCGTGTGGGATACTCCAAAGCGCGATGCAGTGATACAAGAGCATTGGTTGGGCTTGAAAAGCCAGACGATAGATTACGGCATCATGGAACATGCGGAGAAGGTTGCTGTACTCCCCGCGGGCGGATTGGGCTGGAGCGACGTCGGTTCGTGGGATTCGTTGTTTGAAGTATTATTGCCTGACGCGGACGGAAATGTAGCGGTCAATACCGAGCACGTTGAAATTGACTCGCATCATACGCTGGTGTACAGCGCTAACGGTCAACGTTTGATGGTGACGATTGGATTGGATAATGTGATTGTGGTAGATTCGGGCGACGTGTTGCTGGTGTGTAAAGCCGACCAAGCGCAACGTGTCCGTGATGTTGTGGAACACTTGAAGAAAAATAAAAAGGAAAAATATTTATAACTCATGTCGTTGCGCGCCTGAAGGACGAAGTGATGTCAGACAATGAGAAGATCACTTCGTCGTGGCGCGAAGCGCCGCTCCTCGCAATGACATAAAAGGTTGTGTATGGAAGCCTATTGTATGAAGTGCAAGACCAAACGTGAGATGCAAGACCCTATCGCGAGTTTCAATGCGAAAGGGTCTCCTGTCACTGTTGGTACTTGCCCAGTTTGTGGAACAAAACTATATCGAATGGGAAGAACCGAAGCGCATGAAGGTTTACCGCCTCCGCCAAAACCGGAAAAAGTGGAAAAGGTGGAGAAGCGCGAGGGCAAACTCGTTATTGTCGAATCGCCCGCGAAGGCAAAAACCGTCGGTCGTTTTCTTGGCAAGGGATACACGGTCCGCGCGTCTGTGGGGCATGTCCGCGATCTGTTGAAGTCTCAACTCTCAGTGGATGTGGAAAACGGCTTCACGCCGAAATATCGCGTACCCAATGAGAAAAAAGAAGTTGTCAAAGAACTCAAGAAACTGGCTCAAAAGGCGGAGGAAATTTATCTTGCCACCGACCCTGACCGCGAGGGTGAATCCATTTCGTGGCATTTGATGGAGTCGGCGGAGATCGATTCCGAACGCGCCAAGCGAGTGGTGTTTCACGAAATTACCGAGCCAGCAGTCAAAGAAGCTTTTTCACACCCGCGCCACATCAACATGGATCTGGTGAATGCCCAACAAGCGCGTCGCGTGCTGGACCGTTTGGTTGGTTACAGCATCAGTCCGATCCTCTGGGAGAAGGTGCGCGGACGCCTCTCAGCGGGGAGGGTTCAATCGGTGGCGCTCAGGCTGATCGTCGAGCGAGAGCGTGAGATCGAGGCGTTTGTACCTGTCGAATATTGGTCGATTCATGGTGAATTTCAGCCTGACGGGTTGAAATCCACCTTTCTGGCAAAACTGGCGAAGATAGACGACAAGGACCTCGAACTTCCCAACGATGAAACCGTCAAGCCGATTCTTCTGGATATGGAAACTGCCGCGTACAACGTGACGAAGGTCAAACGCGGGGAGCGCCGGCGCAAACCTTCCGCGCCGTTCACCACTTCGACCCTGCAACAGGAGGCTTCGCGCAAACTCGGCTTCACCGCCAAGCGCACGATGGCTCTCGCGCAAGGATTATATGAAGGGCAGGATGTGGGCAACGGCGGCGCGACGGGTTTGATCACCTACATGCGTACCGACTCGACCAACGTTTCGGCAAGCGCTCAAAGCGAAGCGCGCCAATACGTGCAGGGAAAATACGGCGCGGACTTTTTACCTGCTGAGCCGCCAACCTATCGCACGCGTTCCGCCAATGCGCAAGAGGCGCATGAAGCAATTCGCCCCACGTCGGTGATGCGTGAGCCTGACTCGATCAAGGAATTTCTTGAACCTGCCATGTTCAAACTATATCGATTGATCTGGCAGAGATTCGTCGCCTCGCAGATGGAAGCGGCTGTGTACGACACTCTGCAAGTGGAAGTGACCGGCAAAACCGGCGCGCACGAATATTTGTTGCGCGCTTCGGGGTCGGCGGTGAAGTTTGCGGGCTTTTTGGTCGTGTACGAAGAAGCGAAAAATGAAGACGTGAAGCAGGAAGCGGACGATGATGAGAATGTCAAAATCCCTGCCGGCGTTGCCGAGGGACAAAAACAAGAATTGATTCGCCTGATCCCCGAACAACACTTCACCCAACCGCCGCCGCGTTATTCGGAGGCTTCACTCGTCCAGGCGTTGGAAGAAGACGGCATCGGACGCCCGTCCACGTACGCGCCGACGATCTCGACCATTCAAGCGCGCGGATATGTGGTGCGCGAAGAGAAGCGGCTTGTCCCAACGGAAATAGGCATTCAGGTCAACGACCTGATGGTGCAATACTTCTCCGACATTGTGGATTTGAAATTCACCGCACGCATGGAAGAAGACCTCGACATGATCGCCAACGGTCAAGCCGAGTGGACGGAAGTGATGCACGAGTTTTATCATCCGTTCGCGGAGGATCTGAAAAAGGCGCAGGCGGAGATGCCGGTCACGAAAAGCGAGCCTGAACGAATCGGGCGCATCTGCCCGACAGACGGCGGCGAACTCGTCATCCGTTACGGTCGCTTCGGCAAATTCATCTCGTGTGCGAACTTCCCCAATTGCCGTTACACTGAACCGTGGCTCGAAAAGATCGGTGTGCAATGCCCGAAAGACGGCGGGGAAATTGTCGAAAAGAAAACGCGCAAGGGACGCACCTTTTACGGATGCGCGAATTACCCGAATTGCGATTTTACTTCGTGGAAAAAGCCACTCAAAAACCCGTGTCCCAAATGCGGCGGCTTGCTGGTCGTATCCAACCGCCGCGAGGCACAATGCACAAATTGTCAGGAGACGTTCCTGTTGGAAAATATCGTCCCTGAAACAGTTGAATAGGAGTCACATCATGCACTTTGCACCTCTTCCATATCTCGATCCCGGTTCTGGAAGTTTTTTAATCCAGCTAGCCATCGCCGCGTTGCTGGGTCTCGGAGTCGCCCTGCGCGCCTCGTGGGGCAAGATCAAAGGATGGTTCGGTATCAAGTCCAAGCCTGCCGAAGACGATGACGAATCAAGCGAATAGCAGAGGACACGCCGCTTCGTTCCGGGACCCGAGCGGGTTCCTGTTCTCTCGCGGCGGAGTCTTGTATCGGCAGGTGAATCAAAGCTATGCCGAGGATTATGCGCGGTTGATGGGATCGGGGCTATACGAGCGACTCGTCAAAGCCGGGTTGTTGATTCCGCATACCGAGGCGGATCAGGCTCCCCTTACGAAAGAAGCGAGCTTCAGGGTCATCCAACCCGAACGTGTGCCATTCATCTCGTATCCGTACGAGTGGTCATTCGGCCAATTGAAGTCAGCTGCGCTGGCCACTTTGTCCATCCAAAAGCGCGCGTTGAAAGCGGATATGTCGTTGAAGGACGCAAGCGCGTACAACATCCAGTTCGTGCGTGGCAAAGCGACCTTGATCGATACGCTATCTTTTGAAAGATATCGGGAGGGGCAGCCGTGGGTGGCGTATCGTCAGTTTTGCCAGCATTTTCTCGCACCGCTGGCGTTGATGGCGTTGCGCGATGTTCGGCTCAATCAGTTGCTGCGCGCCTACATTGACGGCGTGCCGCTTGACCTTGCCAGCGCGTTGTTGCCGCGACGGACCCGGTTGAATTTTGGCTTGCTCACGCATATTCATATTCATGCCGGTGCGCAGAAACGATATGCGGGTGAAGAGGTGAAATCGCGCAGGGGTTCGATGAGCAGACATGCGATGACGGGTCTGATCGAGAGCCTCGAATCGACGATCCAAAAATTGGACTGGACGCCGCGCGGCACGGAATGGGGAAATTATTACGACATCACCAATTATTCCGACGCGGCATTCGAGCATAAAAAACAACTTGTGGCTGAATGGTCGGCGCGCCTCAAACCCGCGCTCACATGGGATTTGGGTGCGAACAACGGCGCGTTCAGCCGCGTGGCTGGCGAACATAGTGGATTCGTTGTTTCGTTCGACATTGACCCGGCAGCGGTGGAACAGAATTATCGGCAGGTAAAGAAAGATAAAACAGAAAACTTGCTGCCGTTGTTGTTGGATTTGACCAATCCTTCACCGGCGATCGGCTGGGCAAACCGCGAGCGAGATTCGTTCGGCGGGCGCGGACCTGCTGATCTGGTGCTGGCTCTCGCGGTCGTTCACCATCTTGCGATCTCGAATAATGTGCCTCTCCCACAACTCGCGGACTTTTTTGCCGATACTGGAAAGTGGCTGGTGATTGAGTTTGTCCCAAAATCGGATAATCAGGTGCAAAAATTGCTCGCCTCGCGGGCAGATATTTTCCCTGCGTACTCGCGCGAAGGGTTCGAAACCGCTTTCAAGGAACGATTTGTGACGCGCGAAACTGTCAATATCCGCGAGTCGGAGCGGGTGTTGTACCTGATGGAGGTAAAGTAATCGAATTGGAATTTTCGGTGGGTAATTTAAAATTGGGATGGTATATAATTGGCTAGACCTGCGGACAAAGGAAAAAGGTATGGAAGCAATCCTCGCGATCATCAGAAATAATCTCAGAAAACCGGCTGTCGCTATCGTTTTGGGGGCAGTGGCTGGTTTAGTCCTCGGCTTGATCTTTGGCTGGCTGGTTTGGCCCGTCGAATACACCGACGGGACTCCGGAGATCCTACGGGCGGATTTGCAAAAAGATTACCTGCGCATGACGATCGATTCCTACAACCGCACGGGGGATGTGGACCTTGCCATGGCTCGTTGGGATAACCTCGGCGCGGCGGCGGGTTCAACGTTTATCAGTCTTCAGAGCGACCCCGGGAATATTGACCCCGCCGAGATTCAGGAATTCGGTCAATTGGTTCAAACAGTGAAGGGATCCCCAATTCAACCTGAAACCCCGGGAACCGAGTCGTCGGTCAGCGGGCTCGGGCAAATCGTTTTCTACGCCGCGATTGCGGTCGTGGCGATCTTGCTTGGTACAGGCGGGTTGTATCTTTTGCGGCTTTTCCGCCGGGGCAGTGGTACGGTCACTCCGGTGATGCAAGCCGCAGAGATGAGTCGAAGCGTCGAAAGGACCGATTACCGTACACATGGGCTGGAACCTCCGATCACGCAGTCCATGACCACCTACGTTTTTGGCTACGATCTATACGATGAATCATTTAGCATCGATACGCAGGCAGGCAAGTATCTCGGCGAATACGGAGTGGGTATTTGTGAAAAGATCGGCGTCGGCGAACCGAAGAAAGTGACCGCGCTCGAGATCTGGCTCTTCGAAGAAAACGATATCAAAACGGCAACGAAGGTTTTGATGTCGGAACATGCCTACAACGACCCGACGATTCGCGGACGACTCGAACCGAAGGGTGACCTGGTCCTGCTAAAACGCGGGGAGGAAATCCTCCTCGAAACCGCCAACCTGCAACTCCTCGCCACCGTGGTGGACTTGGAATACGGCATGGGCTCGATGCCAGCCAATAGTTATTTCCAACGCGTCACTCTTGAATTTGCTATCTGGCCCCGCGTGAAAAACTAATTCTAATGAATGTGAAAAGACCAGCCGCAAGGCTGGTTTTTGTTATTCAACTTTGACGATCTTGAATTTGATGCTTCCGCCGGGGGTGTGTGCCTCGACCACATCGCCCGCCTTGTGTTCCATCAGTGCGCTGCCGATGGGTGATTCGTTCGAGATCTTGCCGTTACGAGGATCGGCTTCCTTCGCGCCCACGACGTAAAACGTCTCGGGGCCGAGCCCTTCCTCCTGCACGGTGACGCGCGAACCGACCATGACCACATCGCTTTGTTTCTTTTCGACGATGGTCGCCATGCGCAGGATCGCCTCGATCTCCTGAATGCGGCCCTCGAGGAATGCCTGATCTTCCTTCGCCTTGTGATAATCGGCATTCTCGGATAGGTCTCCCATTTGGATGGCGGAGCGAAGCCGCTCGGCAAGTTCCTCGCGTCGACTCCCCGTGAGTTCCGCTAACTCCGCTTTAAGTTTTGCCTCCCCTTCGGGGGTGAGATACATTTGCTGGGGCATGCTTCACCTGTTTCTATGGTTTTTCAAGGGGATTGAAAAGTTTCTGATGTTCTTCGATGGCGAAACGATCCGTCATACCGGCAATGTAATCGCAGATCGTGCGCTCCAGGCCGCGTTTATCGATAAAATTTCGAATGCCGTCGGGCAACATCAACGGCTCCGCGTGATAGGCGTGGAATATCTCTGAGATCAACTTTTCTGCTTTGACCTGCATCCGGACGACACGATAGTGGCGATACAGGTTTTTATAGAGGAAGTCTTTCAACTCACGGTTGCGGCGTTGCATGTCTTCGCTGTAGCCGACCACGTTGTGTTTCAGTTTTTGAATATCGAGCGCGGATTTTGCCTTACTCTCCCTGATGCGTTTATCCGTTGCCTCCACCATGTCTGTGACCATGATTCCGACCAGGTGCCGGATCATGCGGTGGCGTTCCAAATCTTCGAGTTGAGGTCCGCGCCAGTTATAAGTTTCTCTCAGGATCTCCCACAGTGCGATTCCATCGAGCATGTCCGGCGAGATCATCCCGGAGCGTAAGCCGTCGTCGAGATCATGGGTGGTGTAGGCGAGTTCGTCTGCCACGTTGGCAATCTGCGTTTCGAGGTTGCCACGCAAGTCAGGCTGATAATCACGCGCATCCGAAATATCGTACTCCGATTCATGCTTGACCATCCCTTCGCGGACCTCCCATGTGAGGTTTAAGCCGGGGAATTCGGGGTACCGTTGTTCGAGTTCGGTGACGATGCGCAGGGATTGCCGGTTGTGATCGAAGCCGCCGTGGTCTTTCATCAGGCGGGCGAGCGCAACCTCGCCGGAGTGACCGAACGGGGAATGGCCGAGATCGTGGGCGAGGCAGATCGCTTCCACGAGGTCTTCGTTGCCGCCCAAGGCACGCGCAAACGTCCGTCCGATCTGAGCGACTTCCAACGTGTGCGTGAGCCGCGTGCGGAAGTAGTCACCTTCGAAGTTGATGAAGACCTGCGTCTTGTATTCGAGTCTGCGAAAGGCGGTGGTATGCAAAATGCGGTCGCGGTCGCGCTGGAACGAGGTGCGATATTCGGGTTCGTTATCGAGATAAGCGCGACCCTTGGTATCCTTGCTCCTCATGCCGTATGGCGCAAGGCTTTTGTCTTCGAGTTCTTCGAGTTGAGGACGGTTGAAGTACATGGTAAGCGACCCTCACCCCGTGCGCCTCGCCCGTTGGGAGAGAGGATGGGATGATGGAAAATGGGGCGAGAGGGGGTCGAACCCTCACGGTGTTTCCACCGACAGATTTTAAGTCTGTTGCGTCTGCCGATTCCGCCATCGCCCCGGCGTGTTTCGCAATAATTCTACCTTAATTTGAAATGCTTTCCAGCCGCGAGGCGTCGTCTCCGTTGGTTCGATATTTGTCTCGCCAGTCTTTGATGGCGAATGGGATATACAGCAGCAGGCAGGTCACAACGCCTATGATTTCCATGTAAAGGATGTAGAGGGGCCAGTCGGGGAGCAGGTCGAGCAGGCTTGGGGTGTTCGGTTTGTAGTTGATCATCAGATAATTACTTCCGAGGGCGGTGTTTATGAAATAAACGATGACCACGTAGATATTCATCCAGATCGCAACCCGAAGAATGGATCTCCATGTGGGGCGAAACCCTTCCACGACGGTCATGAAGATTCCCGATGTGACGATCAGCCCGTGCGAGATGAAGGTCTGGAAATAGCGGAAATGAGGGAAGCCGTAGATTCCAAGGTCTGGTGTGATCAACGCTTGAATCGCACCGCCGATGCCCAGAAAATACATGAACTCGTAGATCGCGTAATTCTTTGTGACGAGCATCAGCGCGCCCGTCCACACGAGCAGACTGCACAGGTGAAGGGGGAGCATGGTTTGAAACGTCCATTGACCGACAGCATACTTCCACGCGTGCCAGGCGATCTCGTTGCCCCACAGAATCAACGCGAGGGTCCAGCGGACTTTACTTTTGGTCGTAGCACCGGCGTGTTTGAAGCGGAGCAGGAAGAAATTCAGCAGGACGAGGAATGTCAACGCGCCAATGTGCGCCGAGCCAAAGAACTCGAAGGCGGGTCCGGAATAATCTCTGGCGAAGAATTGCGCCATGTTTTGATTGTATCCGAGTTGGAGGATTTCCTTACAGGCTCACCTTGATCTTTGAATCCGACTTGTTCCATTTTAATTTTTTTTCAAACGGATCAGATCCAATTTCATGGCGGCAAGCACTGCCTGGGCGCGATTGGGTTGTTGCAATTTCTCGAGGATGCTCTTGGCGTGAGTGCGAATGGTCTCCTCGCCAACGTTGAGCTGTGAAGCAATTTGCCGATACGTGTTCGGGGTTGCCATCCATTCAAGGACTTCCAGCTCACGGTGGGTCAGGGATACTGCAAGGGGGTTCTGTGGTCGCATGTGCTCCAAAACCTTTTTCATCGCGTCGGGATGCAGATAAGCCTCTCCGTGTGCCACGCCATGAATTGCGCGCACCAATTCTCCCGGCTCGATGTTTTTCAACACATAGCCCTCGATCCCTGCAGCGACCAAATCGAACACTCGGTCGTCCACTTCGGTGCCGGTAAGCATGATGATTTTTATTGCAGGGTTGGCTTTGCGTAGAGCCAGCGCCATTTGCTGACCATCCATTTCGGGCATGATCAAGTCAACAAGGACGATGTCTGGATGGAGTTGTTGTGCGGCTTCCAGGCCGGCGCGTCCATTCTCCGCTTCACCCACGACGTTGAGGTCTGCTTCCAAACGGAGGACCATCGCCAATCCTTTGCGGACCACCGCGTGGTCATCCACGATCAGGATGCGGATCGGGTCAGGCATGATGGTGCCCGTTGACCGGAAGATTGATCATGATGCGCGCCCCGGCGCCGGGCTGTGAATCGATCTCGCAATCGCCGCCCATCACGCGGGCGCGCTCCTGTATTCCCTGCAAGCCGAAATGTTCGCGGTTCAAACTGCGCGATAACGCAACCGACGGATCAAAGCCCTTGCCCTCGTCGGTCACGACGAGGAACACTTCCTCATCCGTGACGGTCAGGCACAGTCGGGCAGAAGGTGCACCCGAGTGCCGGGCAGAGTTGGCTAACGCCTCCTGTGCCATGCGGTACACGGTCCGCCGCATGCCCGAGGACAGCGAATTGAAATCACCGTGATTGTTGAAGACGATACTGAACGGCCGCGGACGACAGCAACTGCTGACGTAATTGGTCAGGTCAGCCATGAAGAGCTCGATGGTTAGAGCGGAGGGCCACAGGTCGAAGATCGAGCGGCGGACTTCTTCGTGCGCGCTGTTGGCTAATGAGCGAAGTTCGATGAGTTCTTTTTTTACATCGTCAGCTTTTTCGGGGAGCATCGTGATGCAAGCGTCAAGCGAGTAGACGATGCCGAACAGCGATTGCGCGACCGTGTCGTGGATGTCGCGGGCGATGCGGTTGCGCTCGGTCTCGACGGCGAGGCGTCGGGCGCGGTCAATGCACAGGATGGTAGTGCCAAGCGCAAGGGCGGCTTGATTCGCAACCATCGTGATAGCCTCTTCGCGTTGGCGAGCCAATTCCTCTCCTTTGTTAAGTTCCACCATCAAAATCCCAACGGCGTGTTCGCGAAGCGAGAGCGGGTAGACGTACCATTGGCAGGTCTTCAGCCATGAGTTCAGCGCCGGATGGACGATCAGGTTTTCGCCGTCTTCCCCTGTTGTGAACGATTTTCGATCCAGCAAGGCTTTGAAGATATCGCCACTTTCCGCTCTGAGCGGGAGGGGATCGATGGATGGAAAGGATGAATTGACGGGATGCAGCATCCAGCCGCCTAGTACTTCGTGAGCAGGATCGACCACGCCCACAACCGCCCTGTGGAAACCCAGCCCGGTCGTAACGGCACCGAGCACGCGCTGTTGCACTGAGATCAGATCAGGCGCGGCTTGGAGTAGAACGGTAAGATCATGGATGACCCTTAATTGGCGGTGTGCGACGGCGAGGTTTTCGTGCTTTTCGGAAAGTTCATCACGCGCGGCGGATAGTTCGTCGCGGGCGCGATTGATTTCCTTGAGTAGTACCGCGGGATAGGCAAACAATGTGGGGATTAGCCATATCCCTGCCAATTGCGTTATGAGTGTAACGCTTTCAGACGGTCCTAAGCCGGAGAGGCGGCGTGTAATGAAGTCGGCGGCAAGATAGAGAGGGGTAAAGGATGCCGCCGTCCCAAGCGCGCCATACATTTGAAAGAAAAATGCTCCAGCCAACAATGGGCTGAGCGCATAAAGGTAGTATGGACTCTGCGAGCCGCCGCTCACTGCCAGAATGGAGGCGCAGAAGAACAGGTCGATACCCATTGCCACAGGGCGCTCCGTGACAAGACGATTGAGCGGACGGTTGAAAATGGAAATGAATGTGTTTGCAAGGATCACGATCAGAAAGATCCACAGCGGGGAAACGAACGGCAAAAAATCTATTCCGTTCCCTTTCAGCAGGATCGGCAGGACCGGAATGAGCGAAGCCCAACGAAAAGCCACGAGGAACGGGAAGATGCGGCCCGAGTGAAAGAGTCTTTCGAATTTTGAGAGCATGGTGCGAATTATATTCCCAATTACTTCCGCATGAAAGCGCAAAAGACGCGCATCCTCCCCCGCGCGGGGGAGAAAAAAATCCCCTGCGGAAGGGATGGTCGGTGGAAGGGCAATTCAGTATGATGCACTTTATTCAAAGGAGGCTCCCCATGATGGATGTGATCAAGGAAGATCAGGTGTTGGATTGTTCTGGGATGCTTTGCCCGATGCCCGTGGTGAAAACATCCAAGGCGATAAAGACGATTGATGTGGGGCAGGTGTTGAAGATGATTTCCACCGATCCCGGCGCACCACCAGACATGGAAGCGTGGAGCAGGCAAACCGGGAACGAACTGCTCCGTTCCATGCAGGAAGACGGGAAATTTGTTTTCTTTATCCGCCGCGTAAAATAACCGCTTTCATGTCGTTGCGAGTGGCTTCACTCACAACGACGAATGCCAACGGAGGTTCACATGTCAAAGTCTGACCCGAATGCACCAAAACGACTCGCCCTAATCGCTTCCAAAGGGACGTTAGATTGGGCTTACCCGCCCTTCATCCTTGCCAGCGCGGCTGGCGCGATGGGTTGGGAAGTCGGCGTTTTCTTTACCTTCTACGGACTCACCCTTCTCAAACCGCAGCTGACAGCGGCGGTCTCGCCGTTGGGCAACCCTGCGATGCCGATGAAAATGCCATTCGGTCCGGAGGGATTCCAGAATATCAACTGGCCCATGCCGAACCTGTTGATGGCAAATGTGCCGGGGTTCGAAGGACTCGCGACCACATTGATGAAACAAACATTTCACAACAAGGGCGTTGCCACAATCGAGGAACTACGCCAAATGTGTGTTGAAATGGACGTGCGTTTGATCGGCTGCCAGATGACGATGGACGTCTTCGGCTTCAAGCGCGAGGATTTCATCAAGGAATGTGAGATCGGCGGCGCGGCGACCTTCCTCGAGTACGCCTCCGACGCCGACGTGCAGCTGTTTGTGTAATCGGTACGATCACGAAAACCGGTTCTGGAAATTGTAAGGCGTCCAAGCAGGCGACACGATTTGCCCGGCAAATCGAACAGTCGCCTGAACTTTCGTGCAGTACTGGTCGTACGTTAGACATTTGACAAGTACACAGGTCATCACGGATCACATGTATCCGTGATACCCATATGCTTTTATCTTGAGGAGGCAGTTATGGCTACGCTTTCGATCAATACCCGTGCCCACGGAAATGCATCGATCGTGACGGTAGACGGACGCGTCGATTCGGAGACCGCGCCCGACCTGGACAGCGCGCTTTCTAAACTGCTGGCTAACGCAAATAATAAGATCGTTTTAAACCTGCAGGGTGTGGATTATTTCTCCTCCGCCGGTTTGCGGGCGTTGGTCAAAGCGCTCAAAAGCGCTCAAGGTTCCGGCGGCGACCTTCGACTCGCTTCGGTTTCCCAACCGATCGAAGTGATCTTGCGCACGGTTGGAATGATGCAGATGTTCAAGATGTTCCCAACGAGTGAGGAAGCGGCGGCAGGATTCTAGCCGCTTTGATAATTTTCATTGGAGAGGGCAGTTGTCTATGTGGAAAACGAACGACCCCGACGTAAAGAAGATTCTCTACGTTCAAACTCATGGGGAGGCTGATCCCGAACGGACGGCCACTCCGTTCTTCCTTGCCACTGCAGGCGCGGCGATGGATAACGAAGTCTGTATTTACTTCACCATGAATGGTCCGCAGTGCGTGGCGAAAGGAAACGGAGACAGGATCGTCATTCCGCGTAAGGGTGGTAATGGAAAAGAGCTCAAGTTTTTCATCGACCAGGCGCAGGAGATCGGTGTGCGTCTACTCGTCTGCCAGCCGTCTCTTGACCTGCACGGCTACACCATGGACGATATGATCGATGGCGTGGAGATGATCGGCGGCGCGGCGTTCAATGACATGGCGTGCACCGCCGATGCGGTGATTGCGTTTTGATGCCTGACTTCGGAAGTCGCAAAGACTTCCGAAGTCTTATTGCAAGGAGGCGCTCGTGCCAACTACACTTGAAAACTGGAATCCAGGAAAGGCAGCAGACCGTCACCCCGAAGCGCCGTATGAGGAAAAGGAGCGCCTCTTCCTCGAAGTCAAGAATGACGTGCGCTACAGTGACTTCCTCTATGGATGTTACGAGTGCGGGATCTGCGTCTCGGCTTGTCCCTCGGCGCGGTTCTACGATTTTAGTCCGCGCGTGATCGCGCAAGCGATGGCGCGTGAAGATGTCGAGCGCATCTATGACATCCTCACCGAAGACATTTGGAACTGCGCGCAGTGCTTTTCGTGCGTGCGCTGTCCGCGGCAAAACAACCCCGGGGGGTTGGTCACGATTTTGCGCGAAGTCTCCATCAAGAACGGCTTGCAGGAATCGAAGGACGCGCTGCAAGGCTACAGCCGCGTGATTTACAAGGTCATGCTCAAGGGCAATCAGGTTTCGCCCGATATGCTCCAGCCCGATTTCTTCCCTGATTGGGGTCCGTGGGTGCAAAATTTCTCGCAGAACATGCATGTCTGGCGCAAAGCCATCCCCATGGATTCGATTCGCGGACTCACCGACGTTGCCTGGCGCACGGATAGAAAAACCCTGCTCGAGTTGTACACGATTTGGTTTGAATCGGGAAACATGGAGATTATCAAAGAGCTGGATGAGAGTTTGTATGACTTGTTGACTGAGGTGATGCAGGAAGAATTAGAAGATGGTTGAAAGGTTTGATGGTTGAAAAATTGGCAGGTTAGACGTTTTTAAAACCTGCAACTTGCAACCTGCCAACCTGTAAACATTACTGGAGAGCCGTGATGACCGAACTAACCACCGTCGAACAGATCCTGGAACGAAAATCGCACCCCGTCGTGCGCGACGCGTCCATTGCGCCGACCGACGATATGCATGAGCGCTTGTTGGAACTCGAGGCAAAAGGCGAGATCGTTCTGCAAAGAATGAAAGGCGACTTTATCGAGTTCCCGACCAAGTATGGTCGCATGAAGAAGATTCCCATCGAACACACCTGGCACCACAAATCCTGCGGCCATTGCGGACATATTCCCGGCTACGCCTCATCCATCCTGTGGCTGCATCGTCAATTCAATTTGGATTATCACGATCCCACCGACCAGACCTCCTGCACGGGCTGGAATTATTACGCCTCCGCCGCCTCCAATGCGGTGGGACAAGCCGCCGTGATGAGTCGCAATTTCGCCGCCGCGTATGAGACGGGATACTTCCCTCTGATTCACTGCGGCACATCGTTTGGACATTACAAGGAAATCCGCGAACAACTTGTACATCACAAGGAATTGCGCGACGAAGTCCGCCGCATTCTCGATAAGATGGGCAAGCCGCTGGTCATCCCCGAAGAGATCGTTCATTACAGCGAATGGGTTTACGCCATGCGCGCCAGATTCAAGGAACGCCAACTCGTGGACATGAGCCCCATCACGGCAACCGTGCATCCTGCCTGTCACTACTACAAAATCGTCGCGGAAGACGCGATTTATGACCCCGAAATCTACGGCGGACAGCGCACGGCAGTTGTTACAGCACTTCTAGAAACTCTCGGCGTCAACGTTGCAGATTATTCCACCTGGTTCGATTGCTGTGGATTTGGATTCCGTCATGTGCTTGTGCAACGCGACTTTACGCGTTCCTTCGCGGTGCTGCGCAAAATCGAAACAATGAAGAACGAGGTCAACCCCGACCTGACCGTGACTCACGATACGGGCTGTGTGACCACGCTCGATAAGAGTCAATTCGCGGCGAAAGCCCATGACCGCAAGGTGGGCATCCCCGTTCTCTCGGACGCGCAGGTTGCCGCGTTGGCGATGGGCGCGCATCCCTTCCGCGTGGTGCAGTTCCATTGGCATTCGACGGACTGGCGTCCGTTTTTGGAGAAACTCGGAATTGACTGGCAGAAATACTGGGACGAATTCCAGGCTGACCTCGACGCGATTCGCGCGGGGACGAAATCTGGAATCACATGGCAGGATGCGGATACGCCGATCAAGTTGGCAGGATAAAAAAACAATGGCATTGCAATTTGAGTCTTCAGAAGTGATTGATCGTCCCATAGATAAAGTATTCCACTTTTACGCGGTGGAGCATGTCCGTAATCATCCCCGCTGGGATTCGGACATCGAACTGTGGCTGGATTCAGACGAACCCATCGGCATTGGGACGATCATCCACAGGCGCAACAAACGCAGCGGAAAGACAGTCGAAGGGACGATGAAAGTGGTTGAATTCGAGCCGAATCGGGCGGTTGCAATGGAAATCCATGACGGTCCTGCTGTCATGTACGGCAGAACCACCTTTGAAGCGCTCAACCAAAACCAGACCAGGCTCACGACAATTATTGATATCCCCTGGATGGATGAAAACGCAGACAAGACTTTCCTGAACAGCCGTCTGGCGCAGGTTTCTCAGATCAGGAAGCAATTGATGGAGTCTGAACTTTAGACATTCAATTCGCCAAACGCGTAGCTTGTATCTTGTAACTTGTAACTCGTAACTCGGAGGAACATTCATGTCATCCAACAAAGTATTAGTCATCGGCGGCGGACCTGCGGGGTTGGAAGCGGCTCGGTCTGCGGCGGAACTCGGCGGGGAGGTGATTCTGCTCGAAAAGCGCGAACGCCTCGGCGGGACGCCCGACCGTGAGGGGTACGCCAAACTCACCCATCACTGGCGCGACGCGTCGGAAGCAATGGCGGAACTCGCTGCGTCGGTCACGAGTCACGCGAACGTGCAAGTGAAGTATCAAGCCGAAGTGAAGGGAATGTCTGGGAGCGCTGGCAACTTCACGGTCGAAATAGAAGCGGGCGGCGTAGCCGAATCCCTCAACGTGGGCGCGGTCATCATCGCCACAGGCTTCCAGCACTTCGATCCAGGGCGCGCCACGCAATACTACAACTACTATTCGTTCCCCGATGTCATCACGCTGACCGATTTGGAAAAGATGTTGAAGGAACACAACGTTGTGCGCCCGTCGAATGGCGAAGCGCCGAAGAAGATTGCGTTCATTCAGTGCGTGGGTTCGCGCGACAGACAAATCGGCAACGAGTATTGTTCGAAAGTTTGCTGCGGCATCGCTAGCAAACAAGCGATTGAACTGCGCGAGCAATTGCCCGACTCGAAGGTTTTTATTTTTTACATTGACATGCGCATGTACGGTTATTGGGAAAATGAAATCTACTGGCCCGCGCAGGAAAAATATAAAGTCAATTATGTGAAGGGCGTCATCAGTGAAGTGCTGAAGAAGGGCGACCAATTGCTGGTGCGCGGCGAAGACACCACGATGTCCCGCCCGATGGAAGTGACGATGGATATGGTCGTGCTTTCGGTCGGCATGGAGCCGAGCGCGGGCACGCGCGCCATCGCGCAATTGCTTGGCATTCAACAAAACAAATATGGATTTATCGAAGCGGGCGGCGAAGGCGGGCTCGATACTGTCGCAACGTCTGTGCCTGGAATTTTTGTCGCGGGCGCGGCGTCAGGTCCCGCTGACCTCAACGATTCGATTTCGTCCGCTGGACTCGCCGCGGCGCGCGCGGTCGCGTCGGTGCGTAAAGTTTTAGCGTAGAGCGAGATATTATCTCGCTCAACAACTATGCAACCTCAACGACAAAGTCACATCGTCAAACAGAAAACGGGACCTGACGACCCTGAATTGCACAAAGCGTTACAGGACTCGCTCGCGCAGGTCGCGCCTGAGGATGTGATTGCCATTGCGGATGAACTCGCCGAACGCCGCGCCCGCCTCTTTTCTGGACTTCGGCCTGACTCTGCTTCGTTAGCCTCCTCCTTCGCTGACATCGCTTCCGCAGTCACGCATACGAAAGCGAATGCAAGAACGATTACCAATTACTTCGCGCAAGGTGATTACACAATCTTCAATCAATTACTCAATGGCAAATCTCCAACTCCTGTTCGAGTCGCAACCTTCGTCGAAAAGTTGAACGCCCTCGATACAAGGCTCGCCCTCGAACTCGCCACTGGACTTTTACACAACACCTCTCCAAACGACAACTGGCTGTGGACGCGCTGGCTTTGGGATCCAACGACAGGAACGGGCATTCTGCCTTTACTTGCGGGTAGCACACACAACTTGCTCGCCGACAACCTCGCCGATGGATATGCCAGAGTCGGCGCGGTCACTGCGATGAGCATTAAATTCGCCGAAGGTACAGGCTTGTGGGCGGAAGAATTGATGAGCAATGAGAAACGCGCTCCATTTGCGAACAGCGCCTTTCTCGCCTGCGCCTATGCCGTGTATATGTATGGCTCGACGAGTTGGCGTTTGAGCCGTGATTTCAATGAGTTGTTACCGTCCCTGCCGAATATGGCACGGAGATTGCTTGGGTTAAAGAAATCAGGTAATTCGTAATTTGGTAAATGGTAAATGGTAATTCTGATGGGTAGAGCGTCCCCAATTACGAATTACCAATTACCCACAACAGGAGACCATTCTTCATGGCACAGAAATACGAAAAAGCGATTGCAATCGAAAAAGAAAACATCGTCGTGGACGGCGTGGACGTTTCGGGTCACTGGAACCGCATGTTCGAGCAGCGGGTCATCTTCGAGTACACGCCCGAACTCATCGAAAAGGTCGCGTCCATCCCCAACGCGGAATCCTTTGCGAATTGTTATCAGTGCGCCAAATGCGTCGCCGTCTGCCCTGTGGACGTGGTCGGGAATTACGGTCCGCGCAAGTTGTATCGTTACGCCCAAACAGGCATGGACTTGACCGAAGCGCCCGAGTTGTGGCTTTGCACCACCTGCGCCAACTGTCTGCGAGTTTGCCCCAAAGAAGTGAACATGGTCAAGATTATGCCTGCGGTACGCGAGCAGGCAATTCTGGAAGGCAAGTTCGTCCCGAACGAATTACAGCAGGCGTTCGAGAATACTGCCAAGAGCGGCAACCCGCTTGGTCAGCCTCAGCGCAAACGCGACGCGTGGATTCAAAACGCGGGCGTGCCTGTGCCAATCATCAAAGACGTAGGTCGCCCTGTGGATGTGCTTTGGTACGTCGGCTCCTATCCGTCGTACCATCCGCGCGGCATTGACGCGGCGTGCGCGGCAGCGCGCATCTTCACCGCCCTTGGCATTGACTTCGCCATTCTCGGCAAGGAGGAAAAAGACGACGCCGACTCCCAGCGCCTGGCTGGTGAGAAGGGTCTCTTCGAGATGATGACCGAATACAACATTGCGACCTTCAACAAATATGAATGGAAAGAGTTAGTGGTTACTGGTCCGCATGAGTTGAACGCCTTCAAGAACGTGTACCCGAAGTATGGCTTTGAAAGACCAGTGCTTCATTACACAACTTACCTTGCGCGTTATCTTGACCAACTCAAGTCATTGCTCAAACATCCCGTCAACAAAAAAATTACTTATCACGACCCGTGCTATCTGGGACGTCATAATGGCGAATACGAAGCGCCCCGAAAATTATTGGAAGCCATCCCTGGCGTGGAACTGGTCGAGATGGGACGCAACCGCGAGAACGGTTATTGCTGTGGCGGCGGGGGTGGTGGCATGTGGATGGACTCATTCACCGCCAAGCACACCACCATGCGCCTCTCCGAAAAACGCGCCATGGAAGCCGCTTCCACAGGCGCGGACGTGCTGGCAGTGGCTTGTCCGTTTGAGGTCTCGCGCTTCGAGGACGCGGTCAAGTCCACGGGCAACGAGCATGTGGGCGTGTTGGATATTTTGGAGTTGCTGGATAGATCAATGCGTGGCGAGCAGTAATTGGTAATTAGAGATTGGTAATTCCTATTTACCAATTACCAATCTCCAAAAGAAAACGTAACTCGAAACAGGAGCCTTCATGAATATCGTAGTCGCCATCAAACACATCCCCAGCATTGCCGATGACCTGCCCGTCAAAGGCAATAACGTGGATTTCGACTCGGTGGATTTTGTCCTCAATGAATGGGACGAGCATTCCATCGAGCAAGCCGTTTTGATCAAGGAAGCCGTCGGCGGGACGGTGATCGTGGTCGGCGTGGACTTGATTGGGGAGCTGGACAACGCGCTTCATCTCGCGCTGGCGAAGGGCGCGGACAAGGTGGTGAAAATCGCCGCCGATGATCCCGCCGCTGATTCGCATCAACAAGCCAAATGGCTGGCGGAAGCCATCAAGGGCATGTCGCCCGACCTGGTCTTCGCAGGCGTGCAGGCTTCGAATGACATTGATGGGCAGATCGGTCCGATGATTGCGGCGTATCTCGATATGCCCTACATCGGCGGGACGAGCGCGATTGAGGTCTCTGGCAATACGGCGACGGTCTCGAAGGAATTCCCTGGCGGCGTTGGGATGAAATACGCCGTGACTCTGCCCTTCGTGGCGGGCGTGCAATCGGCGCAAAAACCGCCGCGCTATGCGCCCGTGAGCAAAGTCCGCCAGATGGCGCAGACAGCGACGGTGGAAAAGGTCGCGCCGTCGGGCGAGGCGTCAGCGGGGTTGGCGTTCAAGAAGATGGCTCCGCCTGTAGTGACGGGTCATGCTGAAATGATTGAAGGTTCGCCAAAGGAAGTGGCAGCGAAGATTGTGGAGTTGTTGAAGAGCAAGGGACTCGCGTGAGACCTGACAGGTTTCCGCAGAGCCCTGATTGAGCGAGTCGAATCTGATACGCAAACGCGCTGATCGAGTCAGGTCGCGATAAAACCTGTCAGGTCTGTAGAGGAGTACACATGAGCAACGATGTCTTTGTCATCACCGAACACATGGACGGCAAGTTTTCCGATGTGTCGTTTGATTTGGTAGGAAAAGCAAAAGAGTTGGCAAAAGCCCTGGGAGGGCAGGCAGTCGCGGTCGTGGTCGGAGGCGGAGTGGACGCGAATGTCTTCGCCTCCGATTCCACCATCCAGATTGACGACGCGGCGCTGAGTCAGTTCAATCCCGAAGCGTATGCGAAAGTCGTCGAAGCGCTGGTGAAGGAAAAATCGCCGAAGGTCGTCCTGTTCGGCTGGACGGTGACGGGCATGGATATTGCCGCGTGGCTTTCGGCAAAACTCGGCGTTCCGTGCGCGGCATACGCGAAGGACGTGCGCGTCGAAGGAAGCGGCATTGTCGTGAGTTGTCAGGCGTATGGCGGCAAGTTGACGGCGGAGGTCGCGCCCGAAGGCGGGATGGCGATTGTGGCGTGCCTGGCGGGGTCGTTCCCTGCCGAGGCGGGACAGGGTTCGACGGCGGCGACGAAGATCGCTTTGCCTGTGGACTTGAGCGGGCTGAAGATGAAATTTATCGAGATGCTCAAACCTGTGGCGGGCGACGTGGACATCACCGCACAGACGAAACTGGTCTCCGTTGGGCGCGGCATCGGCGGCAAGGAAAACATCGAACTCGCCGAAGAGTTGGCGGCAAAACTGGGGGCGGTGGTCTCCGCTTCGCGTCCTGTGGTGGATGCGGGCTGGCTGCCGCGCACAAGGCAGGTGGGCAAGTCGGGTCTCAAGGTCAAGCCGAAGTTGTATCTCATGCTCGGCATCTCTGGCGCGCCCGAACATCTCGAAGGCATGAAAGGCGCGGAGTTGATCATCGCCATCAACACCGACAAGAAAGCGCCCATCTTCAACGTGGCGCATTACGGCGCGACGGCGGACTTGTTTGAGGTCGCGGAAGCGATGCTTGAATTGCTGTAATTGGTAAGTAGTAATTGGAGATTGCCTGAAAGAACCATCCACGAATACGACACGAATACTCGAATGAGTTGTGCAAATTCGTTTATTCGTGAATCATTCGTGGATGGTCGTCCAGCGAAAGCCAAAACCATCACGCAATCACCAAGTACCAATCTCTAATTACCAATTACCATCTTCGGGAGGGCACGTTGCTCACACCTATCGAAAAAATCCTCTTCATCCTTCTTGCGCTGGTTTCGGCGGGATTCACGATTCACGGCTTCAAGACCATCATTGACACCGTCCGCAAGGGACGCCCTGCGCCTGACTTGAAGAACATCCCCGCCAGCCTGCTCAAAGCGGGCGTGACGGTCTTGTTCCAGCGCACCATCTTCAAAGCGCGTAAGGCGTTGAGCGCCATTCACATGGGATTGTTCTTCGGTCTCATCACCTACGCCTTCGTCAATCTCTTCGATGTGCTGGAAGGGCTCATCCCCAACTTCGACCTCACTTACAGCGGCAAACATCTCGCGCCTCCTGCGTGGACGATTCCGCTCATCAACATCTACAGCCTCGTTTCCGATGTGATGAGCGTGTTCCTGCTGATTGCCATCACCGTGTTTTTGGTGCGCCGCTTCATCGTCAAAGATAAAGCGCTCACCTATCGCGAGAACGTTTTACTGAATCCCAAAGTCAAAGCGGGCGGGCAGGCAAAAGATTCGCTCATCGTCGGCGTGTTTGTCATCATGCACGTCACCGCGCATGTGCTCAGTCAAGCCTACCGCCTCAGCGAAGGCACCGACCCGTTCATGCCGTTTGCAAGTTTTCTCAATTCCATTTTCGGCGCGTCCGAAACGGGCGTGCATGTGGCGTGGTGGGTGAGCATCGGCTGGGTGATGTTCATCATCCCCTACCTCTCGCGCTCCAAGCACACGCACTTCTTCATGGCGCCCATCAACCTTGGGCTTGCCAAACAAAACCCGCGCGGTCAACTCGACCCCGCCATTCCGCTCAAGGTTATTGACGGACGCAAGTACGACCCTGGCGCAAAGGTCATCACCGACCTCGCCTGGAAGCGCATCCTGGACGCCTACGCCTGCGTGCAATGTAATCGCTGTCAGGATGTCTGTCCCGCGAATTTTTATCAGCGACCGCTCTCCCCTTCGGCATTGGAAGTGAACAAGCGTTACCTCCTCAAGGAGGCGACCTTCGGCTCTCACCCCGACCTCTTGCTGGCTCCGTTGACCGAGACTGTGATCTCCCCCGAGGCGGTTTGGTCCTGCACAACCTGCTATGCGTGCGTCCGCGTGTGTCCTGTTGGCAATGAACCGATGGCAGACATCGTGGACATCCGCCGCCGCATGTTGATTGACGGCTTCGAGATTGACAGCGGCGTGCAGACCGCGCTGCAATCGCTCGCCACCAATGGCAACTGGATGGGCAAAGGCAAACGTCTGCGCGGACGCTGGGCGAAAGAACTGGAATTCCCCGTCAAGAACGCGACCGAAGAACCCGTCGAAGTTCTCTGGTTCGTGGGCGATACTGCTTCGTTCGACGAGCGCGTCATCCCGAACACCAAGATGGTGGCGCGCATCTTCCATCAGGCAGGCTTGGACTTCGGCATCCTCTACCATAACGAATCCAACGCAGGCAATGACGTGCGCCGCGTCGGCGAGGAAGGTCTGTTCGAGCAGCTGGTCGAGCAGAACATGGCGGCGTTCGGCAAGGCGCAGTTCCAGCGCATCGTCACCACCGACCCGCACTCGTTCAACACGCTCAAGAACGAATATCCACAATTCGGCGGGAAGTTTGAAGTGAAGCATTACACCGTGACCCTGCTCAAACTCTTTGAAGAAGGAAAACTCACGGTCAAGAACAAACTCTCGCATTACAAAGTCACCTTCCACGACCCGTGCTATCTTGGTCGCTACAACGGCGGATTCACCGCGCCGCGCAAGTTACTCGAACTGCTCGGCGTGGAATTCCATGAAATGCCGCGCAACTGCGAGAATTCGTTCTGCTGCGGCGCGGGCGGCGGTCAGATTTGGATGGGCAAGGTTGCGCCGGGTGAACGTCCCGCCGAGAACCGCATCAAGGAGGCGTTGTCTACTTTCGAGAAACACCCCAGCGACAAGAAGCAGTTGTTCATCGTCACCTGCCCCAAGGACATGGTCATGTACTCTGACGCGGTCAAGACGACGGGCAACGAAGGCAAAATCGAAGTCCGCGACATCATTCAGTTGGTGGCGGAGGCGGTTGGGGTGGAAGAGCCCATATCAACCCCCGCGTAGTCGGCGTTCTCTAACGCCGACAGATCACGGCAACGACACGATTGCGTTAGAGAACGCAACCTACGCAGACCGAAAGGAACAGCATGTACCCCCGAATCCGCATGGAAGGCTCGGTGTACTACATCACAACAAACGTTTACGGACGTTTGAAAATCTTCAACACACCATCCTTCATCATACCGATTCTGGACAGCCTGAATTTCTATCGCTACCAATTCAAATGCAAACTTCTCGGTTATGTCATTATGCTCGACCATCTCCATCTTCTGATTTACCCGACTGGCGATTCTTCCGTCGTGTCCGATTTTATGCGCGATTTCAAACGCTTCACATCTGGCAGGATTGCGCGGCAGGCAGAGTTGGAGGGCAAAGCTGATTGGGTCGCCCATTTCCAAGATTCAGGCGTAGAGACGAAACGAGCCGAGAAGAAGGTCTGGCAGGACTCGTTTTGGGAGCAGTTCATCTTCACCGAAAAATTCCTGACCGAGAAGTTGAATTACATCCACATGAATCCCGTCCGCGCGGGGTTGGTGGATAACCCAGCGAAATATCCGTATTCGAGTTATCGGAATTACGAATTCAATGACAACACGCTGATTGAGATTGACAAGGAATGGTAACGCGACGCGCAGGAGACGTTCTCTAACGTCGGCTCGGATGGCACAAAACGGCGGTAGAGACCGCCTTCTACGCAGAAGATGTAAATTATGTGGAAATGTCCCTATTGCTACTTTAGCGGTAAGCGTTCTGAAGTCCACAACCATCTGGCGGAGAATCACGGCGATACGCTCGGCGTGCGCGTGGATGAGTTTACAAAGCATACGTTTTATGTGATTACTTGTCCCGTGTGCGGCGCAAGTTACGAACAGGTCACGAAGAAGGCACGCCGCGACCCGAGTTTTGTGCAAGAATATGAGCACGAGATTCGGCTGGTTGTTTTCGATTTGCTTTTGTATCATCTGCAAGGTGAACATAATTTACCCTCACCCCTTCCCCCCTCTCCCAATGGGAGAGGGGACGGGGGTGAGGGGTAACTAGGAGAATAAAATGGCAACAGTTCGCGGATGTAACATTCCTGAAAATCTCTACTACTGGGTGGAGAAGCACGCCTGGGCGCTGCCGCAGGACGACGGCACGGTGAAAATCGGCATCACCGATGTGGCACAAAATTTGGCGAAGGGCATCGTCAACGTCACGCCGAAGGAAGCGGGGCGCACCGTGCAGAAGGGCAAATCGGCGGGGACACTTGAAAGCGGCAAATGGGTAGGACCCGTCACATCGCCCATTACGGGGGAGATTGTCGAAGTGAACGAAGCGGTCAAGGCGAAGCCGTCGCTCATCAACAGCGACCCCTACGGCGAAGGCTGGTTCGTCAAACTCAAGCCCGCAGATTGGGCTGGCGAATCCGCCTCGCTCGTCACGGGCGAAGCGGCGGTGGAGGCATATCGAAAATTTATGGAAGAGCAGAGTCTCAATTTCGAGTAAATGAGTTGGAAAGGTTGAAAGTTGCAAGTTGAGAGTTTGACCTACAACTTTCAACCTTTAACCTTCACCCCCATGATTTTCTACGCCTGCGACATCCCCGAAGACCTGACCTACGACATCGAGCGCGATGTGTGGATTCGCTTCGACGGTGGGATCGCCACGCTCGGCATGACCGATGTGGCGCAGACGCGCTGCGGAAAGATTGCGGCAATCAGTTTTCGGAGCGTGGGCAAAAAGGTGGAACAGGGCAAGGCGCTGGCGACGGTTGAGTCTGCCAAATGGGTGGGACCATTCCCCGCACCATTCTCGTGTGAGATCGTCGAGACGAATGAGGCAGGGTTTGCGAAAGATATTTTGATTACGAATAAAGAGCCCTATACCACTGGCTGGTTCGTCAAAGTGAGACCAACGAATCTCGAAGCGGAACGAAGTCACCTTGTCACAGGCGACGCGGCGGCGGAGAAGTACAAGGAACGAATCAAGGAATTGAAAGTCAATTGTCTCAGGTGCATTGATTGATTTGGAAAGGAGTTTCGAATGTCCAACTTAATTTCGATTGACCTGCCTGTCTCCAAACCTAAAAACGCTGAATGCCCTGCAAACCACAAGACTGGCAAAAAGGTAGATAACCTAATTTTGAAATCTCTATTGGCTTTGCCGATTAACCTCATCGCTCATAATGAATATTATTTTTGCCCCGACCCCGCGTGTGCGGTGGTCTATTACAGCGGAGTTAACGAGCAGGTTTTCACTGAGGCGGATTTGAAGGAAAAGGTCTACCAAAAACACCCAGAGGATCGGAATGTTTTTGTGTGCTATTGCTTCAAGCATAAAGTCGGTGATGTGCTTAACGACGCGGCGAAACAAGGATCAAGTGAAATTGCTGAACAAATAACAAAAAGTGTGCAGGCAAATCAATGCGCCTGCGATATTCTTAACCCGCAAGGTAGTTGCTGTTTAGGAAATGTGCGCGGTTTGGTTAAGCGTATCCAATAAACAATAACCTAATCAATGAGGTGATTTATGTCCAACCAAGCGAACCCCTACGAAATCCCTGCAGACCGCGCGTATGACCGCGAGCATCACATGTGGGCGCAATTTGACCCTGCCAGCGGCGATGTCTTTGTCGGCATTGACACGCTGGGACTGGCTTCGCTGGGTGACTTGGCGTATGTCACACTGAAAGAGGTCGGCACGGAGGTGAAACGCGGGCAATCCATGGGAACGCTTGAAGCCGCGAAGATGACAGGCGATTTGATCGCCCCCGTCAGCGGGACGATTGTGGCGCGCAACGACGCAGCGATGAGAAACCCTGGTATGGTGAATCAATCGCCGTACGTGGATGGCTGGATGGTTGTCATCAAGCCGAGCAATTGGGAGAACGAGTCCGCGCAGTTAGTCTCTGGCGATGGTCTGCCCGCGTGGGTGGAAGCGGAAGTGAAACGCTACAAGAGTCAGGGATGGATTGAGTAGGTCACGCTTGAAGCGTGACCTACTGGAGCATACATGAACTGGCGATTAATCACAGACGATAACGTCTCTGCTTCTTTCGGTCTCGCGGCGGATGAGACGTTGGCGCAGCGCGTTGGACTGCGTCAATCTCCACCCACCTTGCGCCTCTATACCTACCGTTCGCATTGCGCGCTGGTCGGGCGTTTTCAAAACGTCGAAAACGAAGTCCGCACTGAGGTTTGCCGCGCCGATGGCATCGCCATCAATCGCCGTCCCACAGGCGGCGGGGCGATCATCATGGGCGCGGATCAACTCGGCGTGGCGCTCACGATTCAGGGACGCGGCGAAGACAATTACGCGCAAGCCCGCGAGATGATGAGCCGTTTTTCCGAGGGCCTCGTGCGCGGATTGAATCTGCTGGCCGTGGAAGCGAAGTTCCGCCGCAAGAACGATATTGAGGTGAACGGCAAAAAACTTGTTGGACTTGGCGTTTATCGCGCGCCGTCGGGCGGGCTGCTTTTTCACGCAAGTTTGCTTGTGGATTTGGACATCGCGCTCATGCTGCAAATATTGAACACGCCTTTCGAGAAAATTTCCGATAAAGAGATTGACACGGTCGCGGGACGCATCACCACCATAAGACGCGAGACCGAATCGAATCTTTCTGTGGATGAAGTTCGCCGCGTCATTGCCGAAGGGTTTGCCGGGGCGTTCAACCTGAGCCTCCTCCACGCGGACGGTTTTACCCGCGATGAACTCGACGACATTGCCAAACTCGAAAACGAAAAATATTTGACGAACGACTGGGTTTATCAGACTACGTCTGTGCCAGACAGCAACGGCTCGGCGAAAATCAAAACCGAGGCGGGCTTGATTGACGTCAGCGTGACGATGGCGGGTGGGACGATCAAAGCCGTATTCATCGGCGGAGATTTTTTTGCGGAAGAAAACGCCGTGGCAGATTTGGAAGCGTCGCTGCGCTGGCATTCCGGTCAGCAGGACAAGGTCGCGGCGACGATCAGGAAAATCTTCCAGAGTAGAAAAAGCGAATTTAGCGGAATCCAGCCCGAGGTCATGATTGAAGCGGTGATGAAGGCGGTAAACCGGGCTCGCGTGGCAGAAAGTCAAATGCGCGCCGACCCTTACGGCTGTTATGTCAATCCCGGAGGCGCCTATGCCTGAGTTAATCCAGATTGCCGAGCCAACGACTTTGACGACGGAGTGTTTGGAAATCCGCCGCGCGAATTTTGGCGACGCGATTACCTTCCACGCGCCTGGGCTGAGGCGTTACAAGACCGACGAGTTCGATACGCAGAACGCGGTTGAGTTCGTTTCAATTAGCGTGACGGGGACGGCGTGCGCGCTGGGCTGCGAACATTGCAAGACAAGCGTGCTGCACGGCATGGCGGATTTGCGGCAGCATGACGGCTCTCTCTTTGATTTGTGCGCCGACCTTGCGTCGAAAGGCGCGCGCGGCGTTTTGATTTCGGGCGGCAGCGACAAACGCGGACGGGTGCCGCTGCTGGCGCATGTTCCAGACATGATTCGCGTCCGCAAAGAATTGGGACTGGCGATTCGCGTTCATACGGGTCTGCCCGATGAAGAGACATGCGCGGCGCTGGGCGAAGTGGGCATTGACGGCGCGATGATTGATGTGATCGGTCACCGCGATACGATGCGCGAAGTCTATCATCTGGATGCCGACCCCGAAGATTACGAAAATTCGCTGGCATGGCTGGAGCAATATAAAGTTCCGACCATCCCGCACATTATTTTGGGGCTGCACTTTGGGAAGATGCTCGGCGAAGAAAACGCGTTGGAGATGATCGTGCGCCACCCGCCGAAAATTTTAGTGTTGGTGGTGTTGATGCCTCTGACAGGTACGCCGATGATGGGCGTCACGCCGCCGCCGTTGGAAGAAATCGGCGCGTTCTTCGAGAAGGCGCGCAAGGCGCTGCCTTCCACGCCTGTGATGCTGGGCTGCGCGCGCCCGATGGGAAATTTGAAAGTGGAGATTGACCGCCTGGCGGTGAACGCGGGCTTGAACGGCATTGCCTATCCCGCCAATGGAATTGTGGAGTATGCGCGGCAGGCGGGTCTGCGCCCGCAATTTATCAATGCGTGTTGTGGTGTGACATGGTGAAAAATTTTTCCGCGCACCGGACGCTAGAGAGCGTCCGCATTGGCGTTAGAGAACGCCAAGTACGCGCAATCAGCCAAGTACGCGCAATCAGGAGACCTCATGGCAAAAGTAACTGTACCCTCTGACCAGCAAGCCGAACAATTTCAAATCAGCCCCGATTACGTCCGCATCAGCATGGCGGCGGCGATTGAGTTGGGACTCAAACCTGGGCGGATCAATCGTTGTAGTTGCCACTGCATCAACCTTCTGCAAAATTATCCCGAAGGCTGTTATGCCAACTGCTCCTACTGCGGGCTCGCCCGTGAGCGCCCAGGCACGCCCGAAGAAAACACATTTATCCGCGTGGCATGGCCCCTCTATCCAACCGATTTGGTGGCGGAGAAAATTGCCGAACATGAAGAGAAGGTCGGCGTGGGGCGTGTGTGCATTTCACAGGTGCAGGATCATCGCGCGTATGACGATTTGGTGAACATGATTAAGCGGGTCAAGAAGCCCGCGCCGCAGGTGCCGATGTCCGCTTTGGTGAGCGCGACGACGTTGAACGAAGAACGCCTGCACGTCATCAAGGAGGCGGGCGCGGATATCATCGGCGTCGGCTTGGATGCGGTGACGGAGGAACTCTTTGAAAAGACACGCGGACGCGGCGCGAAGGGTCCGCACAACTGGGAATATCACTGGCACATCGTCCGCGCGGCGCGTGAGATTTACGGCGCGATGAAGGTCAATTGCCACATCATCGTCGGGCTCGGCGAAACGGACAAGGAACTGGTGGACATGTTCTATCAATTGAAAGAGGAACAAATCGCGGGCTATCTCTTCTCGTTCAACCCCGAACCTGGCACGGTAATGCAGGACTTATCCCGCTCGCCCATTCACCGCATGAGGCGCATTCAACTGGTGAAATATCTCATCGAAAACAAAGACCTGCCGCGTGAAGCGCTGTCCTTTGATGAAGCGGGAAATCTCACCCGTCTCGACGCGCCCGACACGATGGTCGAAGTTGCCGTCAACACAGGGTTGCCGTTCATGACCAACGGCTGCCCCGACCGCGCGGGCGAGGTGGCATGCAACCGCCCGTATGGTTCATACCGCCCTGGCGAGGAATACCGTGACTATCCCTTTGTTCCCAACATGGACGATCTAGTCATCATTCGCCAACAAATGAAACTCGAAGAGGTTTGGGCGAATCTCAACTCTCTGTCATCCAGTTACTCTCTACCTGTCATCACCGCCTAATTACCAAAAACCGCTCTCCATGCTTCCCATCCGCCTCCTCAATCTCGGACTTATCCCGCCGTTACAGACCCAAGCGGTCTATCATGCGCTGGCAGAACGCATAAGCGCGGATGAGCAGGATGCCATCATCCTCTGCCGCCCCAACGCGCCCTATCTGTGTTTGGGATACCACCAGCCCTTCGATTCGGTCTTCGATGCGGAGGAATGTCGGCGGCGCAGATTGCCTGTTTTACGAAGGCGGCTCGGCGGCGGCGCGACCTATCTCGACGAGAATCAGGTTTTCTATCAGTGCGTCTTCCATCACTCACGCATGCCCGCCATGCTAAAAGATATTTATCGGGCTGCGCTGTCTGCGCCGGTAAACGCGCTGAAGAGGCTTGGTCTCAACGCCGAGTTGCGTGAGGTCAACGAGATTGAAGTAAATGGGAGGCGCATCGCCGGCACGGGCGGCGGTCGCATTGACGAGGCGTGCGTGGTGGTTGGCAACCTTCTTTTTGATTTCGACTTTGAAGCGATGACATCCGTTTGGAAAACGCCTTCCGCGTCGTTTCGCGCGTTGGCGGAGAAGGCGCTGCGCGAGCGGTTGGTCACGCTGAATCAACTGGGCGTCACGACTTCGCGCAAAACCATTGAAGAAATGCTGGTCGAAGAATTTTCAAAGTCCTTTGGCAGAGAAATAAAAATGGATTCATTGACCGCCGAGGAACTTGAACATGTTCAGATGATGGAGAAGGAACTCATCTCACGGGAATTTCTATTACTCCACAAGGGACAAAGCGAGTCAATTCGTCCGCTGAAAATTTCGGCGCGGGCTTATGTCTATGCCGATGAAATGCAACTCGATGGATTCAAATTGAACGGCAGTTTTCTCGTTTCGCAAAATGTGATTCAAGAAGCGATTCTCGAATCCGAACCCGCGAGTAATTGGAGTTTCTTGCAGGAGCAGTTGCGCGGCGCGTCATTCCAGAAATGGCAGGAGAAAGTACATGCCCACTTTTATAACGAGATCATCTTATCGTAAGGAAACTTAATGCCTCAAAACTACGGCTTCCTCATTGACCAATCCAAATGCATCGGCTGTCACGCCTGTTCGACTGCGTGCAAATCCGAGAATCAAGTGCCGCTGGGCGTGTACCGCACATGGGTCAAATACGTGGAGACGGGCGCGTATCCTGACGTGCGCCGCCGCTTTCAGGTGACGCGCTGTAACCACTGCGCCAACCCGCCCTGCGTGCGCATCTGTCCCGTCACCGCCATGTATCAGCGCGACGACGGCATTGTCGAGTTCGATCCCAGCATCTGCATCGGGTGCAAATCCTGTATGCAAGCCTGCCCCTACGACTCGATTTATCTCGACCCCGAAACCAACACTGCCGCCAAATGTCACTTTTGCGCGCATCGTTTGGATGTGGGGCTCGAACCCGCCTGCGTCGTCGTCTGCCCCGAACATGCCATCATCGCTGGCGACTTGAACGACCCCGCTTCGGAAATCAGCCGAAAGCTGGCGACTGCCCAAGCGACCGTTCGCAAGCCCGAGCAGGGAACCGCTCCCAAACTCTTCTACATCAACGGCAACGACTGGGCATTGCATCCCACCGCATCCCCCGCCCATGACTCATTCCTGTGGGCAGACAAAGTGACGGATCAAAATGTTTCCGCGTATGCGCTACCCGTGCTCCAGCCGACGTTAGAGAACGTCGGCTACGCGGGAGAGACGCGTAATCGTCGCTCTCTAGCGACGGGCAAGAAATCCAAATCGGGCGCACCCATCCGCACCCCGCGCGAGCAGGGACGCCCGCTTTACGGTCCCATCCAAATCGGCGGGCGCGTCGCTGAACACATGGTGCAGACCGCCTACAACGCCCAGCACAAAATCAACTGGCATTGGGAACTGCCCGCCTACCTCGTCACCAAAAACATCGCAGGCGGACTCTTCATGTTCTTGAGTCTCGGCGCGATGTTCGGTCTTTTCGCCTTCGACTCCGCCGCGTTCCTCGCCGCAGGTTTTGTTGCGATGGTCTTCATGCTCGTCACGGTCGTTCTGCTCATCAAGGACTTGTCGCAACCCAAGCGCTTCCTCAACATCCTGCTCCGCCCGCAATGGAAATCGTGGGTGGCGCGCGGCGCGTTCATTCTGGTTGGCTTCACCGCCGTTGCGGGACTGTGGTGGCTGCTCGAAGGCGCGGCTCAAGTTGGAATCCTGCCCATCGAAACAGTATCAGCCGTCCGCCCGTTTGCCGCGTGGCTGACCTTCCCGCTCGCGCTGTTTGCCGTCATCTACACCGCCTTCCTGCTCGGTCAGGCAGAGGGACGCGACATGTGGCAAAGCTCGCTTCTGCCCTTCCAACTCTTCACGCAATCCATGATGGTCGCCAGCGGGACGTTCATCGTCATCAACCTGTTCGTCCCCTATCCCGAATCGCTGAGCGATATGCTCTTCCGCCTCTTCCCCGCCAGCATTGCGCTGAATCTGCTGCTGACCCTTGCAAGTAAATTCAATACCTTTGCATCCGAAGTCGCTTTGTTGGGCTACCGCGAAATGACGCAGGGACGCTTCCGCAATCACTACTGGTGGGGCGGCATCGCGTTGGCGCATCTCCTCCCGCTGGCGATGATTTTCATCCTGCCCACCTCCATGCCTCTCGCCGCCCTGTGCGCTGCGGTGGGTCTGTTCTTCTATGAGTATGCCTTCATCATGGCGCCGCAGTATATCCCAAATTCGTAGAGCAAGTTTGAAAGTTGACAGGTTGAAAAGTTTGAATGTTGTGTTCTTTACAACCTGCAAACCTTCTAACTTGTAAACCTGTAACGTTCAAACGTTCAAACCTGTAAACCTGTAACGTTCAAACCTTTAAACTTTCAAACCTGGACACCTGACACCCTATGACCAAAATTCCTCAAACCTCCGCAGGAACCGCCGTTCCGCAATTCGCGGCATCCGACCGCAAGCCCATCAAACTGACCGAAGTCGTCCACCCCGACGGGCGGATCAGTCAATACCCGCCTCCCGATGTATGGGATGACTGGGTGGAATGGGACGGCAAGGAATGGCCCCGCAAAGTGGCGCGGCGCTATACGCTCGTGCCGACTGTCTGCTTCAACTGCGAATCCGCGTGTGGGCTGCTCGCTTACGTGGACAAAGACACCTACGAGATTCGCAAACTCGAAGGCAATCCCGTCCACCCTGGCTCACGCGGACGCAACTGCGCCAAGGGTCCCGCCACCCACAATCAGGTCTATGACCCGGAACGCATCCTGTATCCGCTGAAGCGTGTCGGCAAACGCGGCGAAGGCAAATGGGAGCGCATCTCCTGGGAGCAGGCGCTGACCGAGATCGCCGCGAAAATGCGCGAGAGCAAACTGCGCCGCCCGAACGGCATCGTCTATCACGTCGGGCGCCCCGGCGAAGACGGCTACACCAACCGCGTCGTGCAGACGTGGGGCATGGACGGTCACAACAGCCATACCAACATCTGCTCCTCGTCCTCCCGCGCCGGCTACAACTTCTGGATCGGGCAGGATCGCCCCAGCCCCGATTACGCCAACGCGCGCGTCATCCTGCTCATTTCCAGTCACCTCGAAACGGGACATTACTTCAACCCGCATGCCCAGCGCATCATCGAAGCCAAAACGGATGGCGCGAAACTCATCACCTTCGACCCGCGTTTGAGCAACACTGCCTCCATGAGCGACGTGTGGCTGCCGACCTACCCTGGTAGTGAAAATACGATTCTACTTGCGATTGCGAATCATCTGATTCAAAATAATTTATACAACAAAAACTTCATGCAGAAATGGGTCAACTGGAAGGAAACACTGCAAGCCGTCGCCGATGGAAAACTGTCAGTAAACAGCGACCAACTTGCGGCGGAGATTCGAAGCGCCGCGTCCGACCTTCGACTTTTGACCTTCGACCTGTTCGACCGTCTGCTCAAAGACCTCTACGCCGAATACACCTTCGAACGCGCCGCAAAGGAATCGGAAGTTCCCATCGAGCGCATTCAAGAAACGGCGCGACTTGTTGCCAACTGCGAAGGCAAACTCGCCACGCACGTCTGGCGTTCTGCGAGCGTCGGCAATTTAGGCGGATGGCAGGTTTCGCGCTGTCTGTTCTTCCTCAATGTGTTGACGGGCAGTATCGGCAACAAAGGCGGCACGTCCATGACGGGTTGGAACAAGTTCGTGCCAAAGCCATTCAAAGGCGCACCTGCTCCCGAAACATGGAACGAACTGCATTACCCTATCGAGTATCCGCTCGCGCATTATGAGATGTCCATCCTTTTGCCGTACATGCTTGAAGAAGGGCGCGGCGAAATTGACGTGTATTTCACGCGCGTCTACAACCCGATGTGGGTTAACCCCGACGGCTTCATGTGGCTCAAGGCGCTCAAGGATGAAGACTCAAAGATCAAGTGTTATGTGGCGCTCACGCCCACATGGAATGAAACCGCATGGTTCGCGGATTATGTTTTGCCCACAGGTCACGGACCCGAACGTCACGACCTGATGAGTCAGGAAACGCACGCGGGGCAGTGGATCGCATTCCGTCAGCCTGTGCGCCGCGTTGCGATGGAACGCGCGGGTATGAAGGTGGACTTCACCTATCAAGCCAACCCCGGCGAAGTGTGGGAAGAGAACGAGTTCTGGATTCAACTTTCCGCGAAGATGGATCCCGATGGTTCGCTCGGCATTCGTCAGTGGTTCGAGTCGCCGTATCGCAAAGGCGAGATCATCACCGTGGACGAATACTATCAATGGATCTTCGAGAACTCCGTGCCGGGTCTGCCCGAAGCCGCCGCAAAAGAAGGATTGACGCCGCTGGCGTACATGCGCAAGTATGGCGTCTTTGAAGTGAAGAAAGAAAATTATTCTCCCTTCGACAAAACGCTTCACTCTAGACCTCAGGCTGGATTTGCCTCCGATGAGCATGATCGTGCCTTAGACTCTTCTGGCGCAATTGTCGGTCTTATGGTGGATGGTCAACCTAAGGCGGGTTTCGACACTCCCAGCAAGAAACTCGAATTCTTCAGCGACACGCTCGCCAATTGGGGCTGGAGCGAAAAAGAGAACGTCATCCCGTGGTCGGTGAAGAGTCACGTCCACCCCGATACCATTGACCGTTCCAAAGGCGAGATGATCCTGCTTCCCAACTTCCGCTTGCCAACATTGATTCACACGCGTAGCGCAAATGCGAAATGGTTATATGAAATCTCGCACAAGAATCCGATTTGGATGAATCCCGAAGACGCGCAGCGCTTTGGGCTTGATACAGGCGACCTCGCCAAAGTGGAAACCGAAATCGGCTACTTCGTGGACATGGTCTGGGTCACCGAAGGAATCAAGCCTGGCGTCATCGCCATTAGCCATCATTTGGGGCGTTGGCGTTTGCAGGAAGATAAAGGCGTAAGCAAAGGTTCATCCAATCTCGTGGAACTGCATGACGACGGCAAAGGCGGTTTCCTCATGCGCGTCATTCACGGCGCGAAGGCATGGGAATCGTCTGACCCCGATACCAGCCGCATCTGGTGGAGCAACGTCGGCGTGAACCAGAACCTCGCCCACGCCGTCCACCCCGATCCCATCAGCGGAGTCCACTGCTGGCTGCAAAAGGTGTTCAAGGTCAGCAAAGCCGAAGCAGGTGAAAACGCAGGCGACCTGTTCGTGGACACCAACAAGTCTATGCAGGTTTATCGTGAATGGTTGGCGATGACAAGACCTGCTAATAAATTCAGCCCCGACGGGAATCGCCGTCCCTATTGGCTGGCGCGTCCGCTTAAACCAGCGAAAGAGGCATATAAATTGCCAAAGTAATAAAATGGCTTCACGGTTTTGAAAACCTGTCAGGCTTGAACCATTTTACGAAGCAGGATCAACCATCCCTACATTTGAAGCGGATTCATTGTCCAGAAAGAAAAACCGATGGCAGTCAAATCTACAAAACAAAAAAAGTACATCAAAGAAGAAGAACCTGAAGAGCCAGTGTGGACGTATCGCGGCTATAAACTTAAGACCAGCGAGTTCGTCACCGCGATGGTGCACTTCTTCCGCGCTGAAATCCAGCGCGCGAATGTGTGGCGGCAACGGTTGGATACCACCACGAACTGGGCGGTGGTCGCCACTGGCGCGACGCTCTCGATCGCATTCAGCCAGCCGAATGTTCATCATGCCATCATCATTTTGAACACATTGCTGGTCTTATGGTTTTTATTTATCGAAGCGCGGCGGTATCGTTATTACGAGTTGTGGAGTTATCGCGTGCGGCTGATGGAGACGGATTTTTACGCGGCGATGCTTGTACCGCCATTCCATCCGTCGCCGGAGTGGGCAGAAAGCCTTGCCGAGAATTTACTCACGCCGAGTTTTCCTATTTCGATTTGGGAGGCGTTCGGTCGCCGCCTGCGCCGAAATTATTTTTGGATTTTCTTGATTCTGTACGCGTCGTGGGTCGCAAAAATCTGGTTGTTCCCTGCTCCGTCAATCAGCGTCGAAGAGTTCATGCGCCGTGCCGCGCTTGGTCCGGTTTCGGGCGAGTTCATGTTCGTACTCGGGCTTGTCTTTTACACATTCCTCGCGGTTGTCGCGGTTGCAACCGTCACGATGACACGTGCTACAGGTGAGATTCTGCCGCGCTTCGGTGACGAAGCCGCGCCGGCCGCGCCTTCTTCACAGGGTAAACCCAAAGGGCTGCGCGCCCTTTTCGCGCCGAGCCATCGTCGCAAGCAATTACTGGCGTTGGTGATTACCAGTAAAGCCGAGCCGGTTTCGAAGCGGATTCTGACCGACCTGGGACGAGGCGTCACTGCAATGCAAGGGAAAGGCATGTATACAGGACACGACCGTTCGATCTTGATGTGCGCGCTCACGGTGACGGAGGCGCACAATTTGAAAGCCGCCGTCGCAAAAGAGGACCCGCAGGCGTTTGTGATCGTTTCGCCCGCGCAGGAAATATTAGGCCGCGGTTTCAACCCTCTGGAAGACGAATAATGCGTTCGCTCGAAGACATTTTCTGTTCAAGTTCATCACGGCATAAACATCTTTGCCCGCGTCAGGTGCTGGGGCACGGATGGCATTATACGCGGCGGAGATTCTCGCTCTCGACCTGCCGCGCGTGGATAAGCGCTTGCTCGTGACTACCGAGGTGGATGGATGCGCAGTGGATGGCCTCATCGTGGCGACGGGCTGCCGCGTAGGTAGCCGCACGCTTCGCATACTGGACTTTGGGAAGGTCGCCGCCACATTTACCGATACCTGTACGCAGACATCTATCCGTATCTTTCCTGCGCGGGATGCCCGCGCGCTGGCTCGCGAATACGCGCCTCACGCCTGGAATCGCTGGGATGCAATGCTGGCGGGATATCAAGTCATGCCGTTCGGTCGATTGTTCCAAACACAACCAGTTCGATCGAATATGACGGTCTCTGAAATCATCAGCAAACCGGGAAAACAAACCATCTGTAATGTTTGCGGGGAAGAGGTCATCAACGGGCGTGAAGTGATGGAACATGGCACGATCATCTGCCGTGGTTGTGCGGGGGAAAATTATTATCGATTCGTTGAACCGCTTTGTGAGGCGACACAAAACGTAAAATCTTAGATCTTGTGGTTTTAACGTAACCCCCAAAGCTTGGGTGAATTGCTTACTTGGTCTTCATCGCTGTTCACTGATGTGCCAGAGACATCGAATCCGCGGAACGCACCAACAAAAAAACCGACTTTGATTGTCGGTTCTTTCGTTTAATCACTGGCGGTCCCGACGGGATTCGAACCCGCGATCTCGGCCTTGACAGGGCCGCATGTTAGGCCGCTACACCACGAGACCATCTAACTAACAAGCGGGCGAGAGTTTACCATGCGGAAAATGAAGTGTCAATACGCCCAGTCTGGATATAGCGCGGGATCGGTGGGCGTCAATCCGGAAGGGTCGTGTACATATATCCAGTCGCCTTCGTGAGCCCAGTTGAATATCCAATGCGAATCGCCGACGGAGAGGTTTACACATCCGTGCGATTGAGGATAACCAAACCGCGTGCGCCAGTATGCGCCGTGCAGTGCGCGCGCTTTGTCGAAATACATCGTCCACGGCACGTTATCGAGATAATAGAAATCGGTGGGATCGTTGTTCCGCATGGTCTCGATCTCTTTCTTGAGGTAGATCTGGAACAACCCCGGGCGCGTCCAATACGGTTCCAGCCCGCTGGCGATGACGGTGGCAAAGATGAGTTCATAATTGTCATACACGGCAAGGGTTTGCTCCGCCAAATTTACCTCGATCCAGCGGCCGGTCGTCACGCCTTCGGGAGGAGTTGTGGTTGGTGTGACTACAGCCACCTTGCGCGCCTCCACCCACTGGTTTGGACCGATCATGTTCCAGTCCGCGCCATCCACATTGACTGTGTTGTAGACCTGAAAAATATCCGTGAGCGGATTGATGAACAGTCCGGATTCGGCTGTGTTGTAGCCCGGCGCCGGTTTGATGGGAATATATTCGAACGACCAGCCGAACGCGTTGACCGGCGTGGACTTAAACTCAAGTCCCTGATAGGAGGAGACTTCTGAAACGCGCGCGCCTTTGCCGAGAATCCAACCGCCGCTTGGGAGCATGTAGTAAATGCCGCGGCCCGTATCAACGCGGTCGATGTAAGTGACGTACACGAAGCCCGGTGAATATGGCGCGCCGATCTCATTTCCAGCAGGCGCGTCCAACACGGGGACGTAATCCTCCTCGAGGTGGAAGT
Source organism: Chloroflexota bacterium (assembly GCA_040753755.1). GTDB lineage: Bacteria > Chloroflexota > Anaerolineae > Anaerolineales > Villigracilaceae > Defluviilinea. The sequence goes on along the minus strand of JBFMDB010000001.1, from coordinate 76,211 downwards.
AACGGTAGGGGAGTTGAGTCAGGCTGGGGTCAGGTTTGCGAACCGAGAGCGGACGCGGGGGAAACGTCAAACCAATTTTCGCCAATTCGGTGACGTAAGCGGAAGGTCCCAGCGGAAGACAGTCACCGGGCGCTTCAAAATACACATCCGGCGCGCAGACGACCGCGCCGCTTTCCGGTTCCGAATCGGTTTGAGCGAAAACAGGCGTTTGAAGATCGAAACTTAAACTCAGGAGCAAGCAAGGAAAAGCGATCAGGATTTTCTTCATTTCGCGGGATTATAGCATGCGGATCTTTGCACTTCTGTTATGCAGAACTGCCTTTGAATACGCTGGCTTGACACTTTTTACCCCGTAATCTAAAATATCTCCAACCTGATTTAACTATCCAGCCGGAATGAACGGCTTGAACCCTTTAGAGGAGGGCTGTTTTGTCCAAATCTCGTACGCAACAAATGGTGGATCGACTCCGCGAACTGCAAGCCTCATCACCCGATATCGAAGCCTCTGCGGTTGTAAGTGTGGACGGTTTGAGCATAGCCTCTGCATTGCCGCAAGGCGTGGAGGAAGACCGCGTGTCTGCCATGTCTGCCGCGATGCTGTCCCTCGGTGAGCGCATCGCAACGGAATTGGGGCGGGGTTCGCTCGAACAGGTCTACATCAAAGGGGAAAAGGGATACGTTGTGTTGATGTCGGTTGGGGAAGAGGCTGTTCTGACCGCGTTGGCGCGTGAACAGGCAAAGCTGGGATTGATCTTCCTCGACATGCGCCGCGCCGCGGAAGACCTTGCGAAACTGATCTAATCGGAGAACCTATGAGTCCCGTTCAAAAGGCTGGTCTGTATTACCCAAATAAATTTGGTCTGATCACCATCAAATCCCTCGAGGAAGTGATGGGCAAGAACGGTTTGAACGCCATCCTCAACCTCGCGGGTTTGAACAACTACATAGAAAATTATCCAGCCGACAACCTCGATAAAGGATTCGACTTCGGCGAACTTTCTGCCATCGGCACCGCTCTGGAGGATATGTACGGTCCCCGCGGCGGACGCGGGCTAGCGCTTCGTGCCGGACGGGCGACTTTTTCAGACGCCTTGAAGAACTTCGGCGCTTTGGCGGGCGCGGCAGACCTTGCATTCGTGGTACTGCCTCTTCAAGCAAAACTCAAGATCGGCATCCCGGCTGTGGCAAAGATCTTTTCGCAATTGAGCGACCAGCATAGCACTGTCGAGGAAAAAGATACTGAATTTATTTACACGATCCATAAATGCCCGGTCTGTTGGGGCAGGACAAATGCCGACAAGCCGGTTTGCTACCTCGCCACAGGCTTGTTGCAAGAGGCGTTGAAGTGGGTCTCCGGCGGAAGTGAATTTCGCGTCAACGAATCGAAGTGCGTGGCTGTTGGCGACGCGGTGTGTGAATTCGTCATTCAAAAAGAACCCATCACCTGAGTTGGGGTCGAAGTGGCTGAAGCCAAGGCAAAGATTCTCATCGTAGAGGACGATCTCGATATCGCAGAAATGTTGAACGCCTATTTTCGCGTTCAAGGCTACGAGGTGTTCACGGTCAACTGGGGGGAGGACGGCGTGCGCGCGGCTCAAACGGTTTTACCCAATCTCGTCATTTTGGATATCCGCCTGCCCGACATCGACGGTTTCGAAGTGGCGCGCCGCGTCCGCTCGGACCGCCGAACGCATGAAATTCCCATCATCTTCCTCACCGAAAAAAGGGACCGGACAGACCGCCTGCAGGGTTTTGAAGTCGGCGCGGACGATTACATCACCAAACCCTTCGACGTGCAGGAACTTCGTCTGCGCGTGCGCAACGCGCTCAAACGCGTCAATCAGGCTTCGCTGACCAACCCGGTGAGCGGACTTCCCGAAGGCGCGCTGGTGGAGGAAAAACTTTCGGATGTCGTCCACAAAAGCGGGCTTTCCCTGTTGCATATTTCCATTGCAAATCTACAAGCCTTCCGCGATTCGTACGGGTTTGTGGCATCCGACGATGTGTTACGAGCCATCAGTATGATGATATTGAACACCTTGAAAGAGACCGGCTCGCCGGAGGATTTCCTCGGTCACCTCGGACCTTCGGATTTCGTCCTCGTGGTTTCGCCAGAGACACTGCTTCCATTCCAGGAGAAGATCAGAGCCCGTCTCGACCAATCACTTGATTATTTCTATCCGCTCAGCGACCGCGAGCAGGCTTCGAAAAACCACGATCGCCTTGCGATCCATGTGAATGAAATCCCCTCGGTCTATGGGCGGTACTCAAGCGTTGACCAACTCAAGAAGGAACTGTTGAGCCGCAGTAATTGATCAGAATCGCTTGTGGGAATTGTAGCGGAGACCGAAGATCTCCGCTTATTTTATGCGTGGTGCAGGATGATATCCCGTCCTAACAAAATGTGCGAGATACCATCTCGCACAAGAAAAACCATCATTATTTTTTATACAGGCGGCACAAAGCCTGCCACTCGTCGATGCTCAGCGTTTCGGCGCGGCGGCGGGATTCGATATTTGCTTTCTGAAGCAATTCCTCTGCTTGCGCGGGGGAGATTTTCAGACCTGCCGAAAGCGAATTGCGGAGAGTTTTCCGTTTTTGCCCGAACCCCGCTTTGGTCAATTTGAAAAACGTTTCCAGCACTTCTGGTTCGACGCGAGGAGACGGTAAGATGTCCACACACAACACAGCCGAATCAACCTTTGGCTTCGGGAAAAACGCCTCCGCCGAGATGCGCGCCGCGATATGCGGCTCGCCGTAGACCTGTACGCTTAACGCAAGCAGGCTCAAGTCGCCGGGCTTCGCGCAGATGCGTTCCGCAACTTCCTTTTGAATCGTCAACACGATTCGGCGCGGTTTGGTTCTGCTTTCAAGCAAGTGACGAATGACCGCCGAAGTAATGTAATAGGGGATGTTCGCAACGACGATATAATCCTGTACGACGATCAGGTCGCCGGGCGTGAGTTTGAGAATGTCGCCATGCAACACGCGGACGTTCCCGTTCGGGCTGAGAATCGTCTGAAGCGGCGGGAGCAGTCTGCCGTCGAGTTCGACCGCAACGACTTCGCGCGCGGCAACTGCCAAATGGCGCGTCAAGCTTCCCAAGCCCGGTCCGATCTCCAGCACGGAATCCGTTGTCTGAATCTGTGCCGCCGCGACAATTGCCTCCAGCGCGGATTCATCCTGTAAAAAATTTTGACCGAGCGATCTATCAGCCCGCAAACCGAATCGTTTGAGGACTGCCGCGGCGTCGAGGCGTGGAATGTTTTTCATGGGCAAAACGGAACCTCGGCACGACTGTCTTCGGGTGCGCCGGCAATGGGGGGCCATGTTCCTTCGTTGAATTTCGCAACATACTCGCGCAGAATATCGAAATCGGTTTTGACGATCGAGACCTCTTTGCCGAACACCGCATCGTATTCGCGCGTCACGTTGAAAAGGTCTTCGGGGAAATCGGCAAAGCGGATATCGCCCGCCTCCACTTTTGTGCCTATGCACGCGAGTTGGCGGAGCTGTTCCGGGCTAAGATCGGTTTGGATGTTGTCATTGAACGATTGAATGAGCGCGGGGATGTTTTCCACGATCGCCGGGCTTGTGAGTTGATCGCGTAGAGCACACAGCACGCGGTTTTGATTCTCGCCGCGCACAAAGCCGCCCTCGATGCGGATGCGCGCCAGCGTAAGCGCGCGGTCGCCCATTAAGTGAAGATGCCCGGCGGGAAAGACAAGCCGGCTGCTCAAATCGTCCGCCGTGCGTCCATCCACAGGTTCGGGCAGGTACACATCGATGCCGCCTACCGCGTTGACGATGTTGACGAACGTCCGCATGTTGACCGCCGCGTAATGATCGATCTGTGTGCCGAAGTTCAGCGCGAGGGTGCGAGCAAGCAAGCCCGGTCCCTGCGCCGGATCGGTGGTGTAACGAAAGCCGGGGTTTCCGTAGAGATAGGCTTGATTGAGTTTCTCGTGATCATGCCCGTTCAAATTATCAGCGATGTCCGGGATCTCCACCCACAGGTCGCGCGGAAATTCGAGCACGGTTACTTTGGCGTTGACGAAATCCACACGCGCAATGCGGATCATATCCGCCAACCCGTATTGGTATGAGTCGCCGCGCGAATCGCTGCCGATGAGCAGAAGGAACATCACATTCTCCGCACCGCATGCCGCCCCGGGCGTTGCTGAAGGTGAAACTTGCGTGGATTTCACCGACACGTTCAACGAAGCGCGCGCAGTGCCGGTCGCATGCGGATCCGCAGTCCACGTGGCGGGGAGTTGAAACGGAGTGGAGGTGGGCAGTTGTAAGGGAGGTCCGAGAGGCGTCTGCCATTTCGTCGAATAGACCCACACGATGGCGGCGATCAATGCGGTCGCTACGATGGCAAGAAACGCGAGTGATGCTTTTTGGGATCGCGTCACGAAGTTATTCCAACACGTAAATGACATTCGGCGGGACCGGTGTGAGGAAATATACCGTCACCCACGAACTCCATGGCACGTAATCGTTATCGCTGTAGGCAACATCGATCCACGGTTTGCCGACACAACCCCCGCACACATCCTCAACCGTCGCGAAGCCATAACCGGGGATATACAACGGTTGCCCGCCCATCGCGAGATACCAATCGTAGCGCATGCCCACTACGCCCTTTTTCACAGTCGCGCCGCTCGAGGTGCCGGTGTAGCAACGATCCCCGCCCGAGCGGCACGGAGAATACGAGGTGATGTACATTTGCACCGCGCGCCAATATTCGATGGTCACCCCGTCCACCACCGCGGTTTGTATTTCGATCTTTGTGCCATAACCGAGAACGCGATTTTTCGGTGGGCGCACCACCGTCTCATCTTCGGTAACTCGTGCAACTTCGACTCCGTCCTCGTAACGGACGCGGATGCGTTGCATCGTCAACCCGGTTTCGCCGGGTTGTAAAATTTGGGTCTGGTCGAGCGGGACCTCGGCGGAAGCGATCAATTCGCTGGTGAAGGGAATCGGCTTTTGCGCGAGCAGAACGGATTCGCTGACTCGCACTACTTTGATATTCCCATCGGGGGGTAACGCTTCTTTCTCGGACGGGATGCTGTAATCGCCTCCGACCAGCGGAATCCCAGCCTCAGCCAACGCCTCGCCAACAGTTTGCGCGGACGAGGTGGTTGCGATGGTTTTGCCGTTGGAGGTGATGGTGAGGTTCGTGGCTGGTAATTCGTAAATCGTAATTGGGGAATCGGAGAATTGGAGAATTGGAGAATTGAGTGGCGGGTCAATCGAATCGGCGGCGCGAAGTTGTATTCCCGCTTCTTGCAATGCTTCGCCCACCGTAAACGCGGAGGTTTGAATTGTTTGTTGTCCCTGCGAGGTGGAGAGAGTGATTGGCACCGCGCGGCGAAGTTGGAGGGTGAATGGGTAATTGGTAATTGGTAATTCGGGCGAAACGTGGAGCCCGTTGACGAGGATACGATCTTCAGGCGCTAGGATGATCCCTGCCTCGGCGAGAATTGCGGATGGTACGCGTTCGTCGGTTTGAAGCGAGAGGATATTTTCCCCGTCGATGATCGTGAGGGTTTGCGGAGTGGAAGGCTGGCATCCAAGGAGCAGGAAAGCAGCAAGGAGCGCCAGACCATGTTTCGTTTTCATGCGTTGATTATAAATTACGCACTCGAATGTTGCATCCACACATTTGGCTCGATGTAGAGTCCTTCGTCCTTTTCCACATTCATTTCAATTGGTTCGAGCGCGCCGGGGATGATGTATCGTCCGCTTTGAGGGAATTTCATACCGGTCCAGGATTCCCATTCTGCGCGTGTCCCCCGCACGGTTTTGGAGCGATGACAGACTTTGATGACGTTCCCGCCCGCGCGTGCTTGGATCCTAAGCCACGCATCGAACGGCATCCCTGCTTCGTTTCTCCATGTGATGTAATCGTCCATGCTGATAAGCGGATAATTCGGCTTCTCGTTCGGGCGGACAGGGATGACGAGATTCTCGAAACCGTGTGCACGCGCAGTGGGCTGAAAGGATAAGAGGATGGTTCGACTCAAACCGTGCTTTTTGTACTCTTCGCGCACGCCGACGAATACCGCGGCTAGCATGTTCGGCGCGATCCCTTTTTTGCTATCATCCACGGCTTTTTGAAACACCCAGTCCCAGCCTTCTTCGGGGAGGTCCGCGAGCGGGTGATCCCAGTGAAAGGGGAAACTATGTCCCAGTGCCACGACTTGATTCGTTTCCGCGTCCAGCATCACGGACTGATACTGTGCAAAACGGTCGAAGAACTCGTGCCAGTTCGCTTTGGCGATCTCGTCATGCCACATGAACTCGGGCCAAGAATCCTTGGCGAGTTGGGTCGTCGCTTCGCGGTAGGCGGAAAGTTCTTCCGGTCTGGCAATTCTGAATTGATTTGCGGAACTCAATTACAGCCCTCATCTTCGCAACAATCTTCCATGCCTGCGGCTTTTTCAAACGCTTCTTTTCCCTCTTTGTACGAAAACCAGATCAACCCGAGCGCGCCGATGGAGTCGACAAAGCCGAAGCCGGACAGTTCGTAGATCAGGCTGGATGCGAGCAGGATCACCGACATGTAAATGCACACCATCGTGCAGTTCGCGTCCGCAAGGATGGGGGAGGAGTTGAGCGCGCGTCCCACCTTGCGTTTGCCCGCCACGAGTGCCCACATTACCGCTATCGAAATGATGGAAATGATCAAGCCCGGAAGTGTCGTCTCTGGCTTGTGCCCAATAATGATGTTGTAGACTGCGGTTGCGGCAAGCCCAGCGACCAGCAGGTAAAAGGACGCACCGGTCACCCGCAGGGCGGTCCGCTCGAATTGGGAACGAGGCGTGCCGGGGTTTCGGCGAATCCGAATCACCATGGCGAGAATCCCGACCCCCGACATCACCTCGATGAACGAATCCACGCCGAATCCGAAGAGTGTGAGCGCCTCATCACTGATGCCGAAGGAGATCGAGATCAATCCTTCCATCAGGTTGTAGAAGATGGTGAACATCGCGAGCCAGAGCGCGAAATTCCAGTAGCGATTTGATTCGGTTCGAGCGATTATAGTCATGGAATGATCCTTATGCGCCGAATTATATTACAATAGCCGCGTGAAAATTCCATCTTGGAGAAACCGATGAAAAATAAGATTTTGATGCTAATTGTGCTTTTGTGGCTCCTGCCGACTGCCTGCGGTGGGAAAGGTCCCACAACGGACATTAAAGTTACCCTCGGGGATTTTCAGTTTACGCCGAATGAGTTCATTGTTCCTGCCGGGCAGGAAATCTCATTAACGGCTGTGAACAATGGCGCGGTGGTGCATAATTTTGTCATCATGAAGATAGGAACGGACGCAGGGGCAGCGTTCGAGGATGAGGATGTGCCGAATATTTACTGGGAAGTGGAACTCGTCCCCGGCGCCGATGTTGTGACCAGTTTCACCGCGCCCAGTGAGCCCGGCGAATATCAAGTGATCTGCCGCACCGAAGGTCACATTGCCTCTGGGATGGTGGGCAAGTTGATCGTCGTCGCAGGGGAATGACTTTTGACCAAACCTGTAATTACAAGTTTGGGTAATCCACTCATCAAACAGGCGCGCGTGTTGCGTCAGAAGAAAGCACGCGCCGAAAGCGGACTCTTCCTTGTGGAAGGAATTCACCACGTGGGCGAGGCGGTCGAGGCGGGCTGGGAGGTAGAGTCTCTCCTTTACGCACCCGATCTGTTGACGAGCACATTCGCCATCGAATTGGTTTCTCGAATCGGCGGAAAGGGTCAGCCTGTTTCCGCTGAAGCGATGGAATCGCTGACAGACAAGGAGAATCCGCAGGGTATTCTTGCTATTGTTCGTCAGCGCAAAATAAAAATCTCCAATCTCCAGTCTCAAAAAACTTCCGTTGCCTTGATTTCTCCACAAGACCCCGGCAACGTTGGGACGATTCTTCGCACGATGGATGCTGTCGGCGCGGACGCGTTATTCCTCCTTGAAGGCGGCGTCGACTTATATCACCCGACCGTCATCCGTTCGAGCATGGGCGCGATTTTCTGGAAGCCGGTCATCTCCAATTCATTCGATGAATTTGTGTCATGGGCGCGCACTGGGAACTTTCAACTCATCGGCGCATCGGCTCGCGCGGATGTGGATTATCGAACTCTTGTGCCAAACCCCCCATGGATTTTGGTATTGGGAAGCGAACAAAAAGGACTTTCCCCCGAACAGATGGAAGCCTGTGATGTAACCGTGTCGTTGCCGATGAAGGGCAGGGTCAGTTCGTTGAATCTTGCGGTCGCGGCAGGTGTATTGTTGTATGCGTTAAACGCGTAGGGGCACGATATTTCGTGCCCCTACGGGTATAAATTTCAACGGGGGGAATGAAGCGTTAGAATTCGTCTTCCTCTTCATCCCATAATTCATCGTCTTCTTCTTCATCCTCGTCCTCCCATTCCTCCGATTCTTCTTCGTCCCAATCTTCTTTTTCAGCGGCTTCGTCACCGGGGGAATACGTGGCGCAACCGGTATCTGGATCCAATTCTACAGCGGCGGCGCTGCAATAGCCTTCATCCAAAAATACACAATCGGCGTAATGACACTTGATACGGGGCATTCACTCCTCCTGATTAAGGTTGTTTGATCACGCGGATGACGGAAATAATGAATATCAGGGTCATCGCGACTTGCGATGTGATGCAGAACGGACAATAGGCTTTGATCAGCGCAACTTCGAGGAAGACCAGATACACCGTGAAGAGAAACCCCGTGACCGATAACCCAAAGAAGATCATCGTGCCGTTTTGCTGGAAAAAGCCGGGCTTTTTTTCGAGCCAGAGCAAAGCCAGAATGGCGGTGTATCCTGCGATGCCGATCACTGCAACCGGAATCCCATTCACTTCAGAATAGCGGCTGGCGTTCACTACCGAGCAATCCTTCGAACCGACACACATGGCTTCGTTCGATGTGATTTTGTAGATCGTCATATAGATCGAAACGAATAAACCGATGAGAGTAAGCGCGATTGCCAATTGTGAATACCGTTTATCCATGACTCCTCATAAAATCCACGCGTTGATTTCCTGACCAGCAGGCACGCATTTTACACCAGCGGGAATAATTAGTAAAGCGTCTGCCCGTACCAGCGAAAGCAGGTTGCCCGAGCCTTGATGACCTGTCAGACGTGCAGACAGGATGCCATCCGTTTCACGGATTTGGGCTCGCAGATAACTTTCGCGCCCATCGGATCGAATCTCCTCCTCGCATCGCACACGGACAGTCTGCCTGCTTCCGCGGTTTGAGCCGCCCAGCCTCCCCAGCGCCGCGCGTACGAACACCTCGAACCCAACAAACGCCGAAACGGGGTTGCCCGGCAAGCCGAGGAACGGAATCCCTTTGTATTCACCGAACGCAAGCGGTTTACCCGGACGCATGTTCACGCGCCAAAAATCCATTTTGCCGTTCGATTCGAGCGCGGCTTTCACAAAATCATACGCACCTACGCTTACCCCGGCAGAGGATAGGATCGTGTCCACGTTTTGTTCTGCGGCTAGATCGAGCAGATATTGCACGGAATCAAGGTTGTCTTTTGCCAAACCAAGATTGATGACCTCCGCGCCGGTGGATCGAATCAAACCCGCCAGCATGTACGAATTCGAATCGCGGATCTTGCCCGGCTCAAGAGGTGAATTTACATCGAGAAGTTCATCGCCGGTGGAAAATAACGCCACGCGCGGTTTGCGATGCACATTCAACACGGCAAACCCAAGCGTGGCGAGCAGGCCGATGTCTTGCGGTTTGAGTGTGCGTCCTTTGGTCAGGACGATCTCTTCGGTGCGTACATCCATGCCGCGAGGGCGAATGTTCTCGCCGGGAACGACCGGATGACTAACACCAACATTTTCGGGAAGCGGCGCGCCTGATGAACGATCGTTGAAATCTGTATTTTCAACGGGGATAATCGCGTCCGCGCCGGTCGGTATTTGGGCGCCGGTCATGATGCGTGCGGCTTCGCCGGGGGCGAGGGAAATCGTCGGTGCGAATCCAGCCGGGATGTCTGCGACCACGCGCAACCGTTGCGGCGACGCGGGGGTTGCATCCGCCACGTCTGCAGATCGGACGGCGAATCCGTCCATGGAGGAATTGTCAAACGGGGGGAGATCGTCCGCCGCGGCAATGTCATGCGCGAGGACGCGGTGCAAACAATCTGCGAGCGGCAGAGATTCGGTCGGAACAGGTTGAAAGCGGGAGAGGATGCGCTCGCGCGCTTCGCTGACGCTGAGCAGTGTCATAATTGAAGCGGCGACATTATACTTCGTAACGTGTATCTTGTATCTTGTAAATTACCCGGGTCGGGTACGCAATGCTTCGAGGACGTTCGGCACACTTTCGATGCGCGTGAGCACGCGGCTCAATTGTTCGAGGTCGCGCACTTCGACGACCAATCGTAGATCTGCCACGCTGCGGTTGAAACTGACGGCAACGTTGGCGATGTTGACGCCTTCGTTTTGAAGCAATGTCGAAATATCGCCCAACAATCCTTCGCGGTCGTAGGCTTTGACGGTGACAGGCACGGCAAAGGTTTGTTCGGCAGTTCCCCAATCCACTTGCAGGAGTCTTTCGGTATCGTCGCGGTGCAGAATGTTTGGGCAATCCTGCCGATGGATCGTCGCGCCGCGCCCGCGCGTCACGTAGGCGATGATCTGATCGCCGGGCATCGGGTTGCAGCACTTTGCCATTTGCCAGAGCAAGCCCTTCAGCCCGACCACCTGCACGACATCGCTTGGATGTTTTTTGGGTTTGGTTGTGGTCACTTCGAGGATGTCGGCAGTTTCCTCGGTCTCCTCCATCAGCCGGATGACCTTGCTCAACGAAAGGTCTCCGCACCCGATAGCGATGAACATTTCGTCTGGAGTTTTATAACCCAACTCACGCGCCATTTTTTCGAAATTGAGTTCAGGGATGCCCAGTCGTTGTAGTTCGCGTTCGAGGGCGGCGCGTCCTTGCGCGAGGTTTTGTTCATCTTCTTGTTTCTTGAACCACGCTTTGATCTTCGAACGTGCGCGTTGTGTTTTGACGAGTCCCAGATTCGGATTCAGCCAATCGCGGCTGGGACCGCCCCGCTTCGCGGTCAGGATCTCGACTTGATCGCCGGTTTTCAAATCTTGATGTAGCGGGACAAGTTTCCCGTTCACGCGTGCGCCGCGGCAGCGGTGACCGATGTCGGTGTGGACGTGATACGCAAAGTCAATGGGAGTCGAGCCGACCGGCAGGTCGAAGATATCGCCGCGCGGCGTGAAAACGTACACGCGGTCCTGGAACACGTCCGTCTTCATGCTTTCGACAAATTCCTGCGCGTCGTGCACGTCGGTCTTCCATTCCATCATGTTGCGCAGCCAGTTGATGCGCTGTTCGTACGATTTATCGCGGCGCGCGCCTTCCTTGTACTTCCAGTGCGCGGCGATCCCATATTCCGCGTTCTCGTGCATTTCCTGCGTGCGGATCTGAATTTCGAGAGGGCGTCCGTCGTCGTAAATCACCGCGGTGTGCAGGGATTGATAAAAGTTCTCCTTCGGGGCGGCGATATAATCGTCGAACTCGCCGGGGATGGGTCTCCATGTGGTATGGATCACTCCCAACGCGGCGTAGCAGGACGGCACATCCGGGACGATGAGGCGCATGGCGCGCACATCGCGCACAAGGTCGAAGGATTTTCCTTTTTGTGTCATCTTCTTGAAGATCGAATAAATATGTTTGGGTCTTCCGCTGACTTCTGCCTTGATCTTGTGGCTTTCCAAGAGCCTGGTCAGTTTATCGTTGATTTCCCCGATCTGTTTTTCGCGGTCCGGGCGTTTCTCCTGCAATTGCTCGGCGATCTCTTTATATTTTTCCGGGTTGAGGTATCGAAAGCCGAGGTCTTCCAATTCCCATTTGATCTGCCATATCCCGAGGCGGTTTGCCAGCGGAGCGAAGATATCGAGCGTTTCTTTTGCGATACGCTTCTGCTTTGCTTCGGGCATGTAACCCAGCGTGCGCATGTTGTGCAAGCGATCGGCAAGTTTGATCAACACCACGCGCACATCATCGCCCATGGCGAGGAACGTTTTCCGGAGGGTTTCGGAGGCGAGGTCGCGTTTACGCCCGCGGCCGTTTCCTGAGTGGACGATGTCCGATTCATCCTCCTCGTCAGCCTGATCCGCTTTCCCTGCAAGCTGATCGCCCCGTGAGACGCGCGGCAGGTTGGTCAGTTTGGTCACGCCGTCCACAAGGATGGAGATGGTCTCGCCGAACTCCCGGCGAATATCTCCCAACGTGATGCTCGTGTCTTCTACAGTATCGTGAAGCAATGCCGCCGCGATAACTTCCGAAGGGACGCGCAGGTCCGCAAGGATGCTTGCAACCGCAACGCAGTGATTGATGTACGGCTCGCCGGAACTGCGCCTTTGTTCTCTGTGAGCGGCTTCTGCCATCGCGTAGGCACGCTGGATCAACTCCCGTTCGGTGGCGCTGTACGATTCGGGCAGTTGTTCCAACAATTTTTCGAGCGGGATGGCGGTCGGCACCGATTTCATAAATGAAATTGTACTACGCCGCCCGTAAAAATTTTATTACCCAATTACAATTGGTATGAAAGTTCAGGCGGTAGTTGCATTGCCGCCTGGCTAGACGCAGTGCAACTGGGTCGAGAACTTGTGAGATAGACTGTTTCAAGGAGTTTCATCCGATGGCTATTGTGAATAACGTTACGCGCTTGCTCGATTCGCGCAAAATTCCATACACAGCGTTCGAACTATCCGCTGAGAAGCGCGGTGCGGAAGAGACTGCGCGCCTGCTCAACGCCGATCCGACATCCATTTTCAAGACGATCGTTGTGTTGAGGGATAAACCAAAAAAACCTTTGTTGGTGTTGGTGCCCGGAGATTCAGTCGTTGATTTGAAGTTGCTGGCATCCGCGCTGGGTGAAAAGAAGGTTCACTTGCCGACTGAAAAAGAAGCGGAGAAGGTCACGGGGTTGCAGGCGGGAGGCATTTCGCCGCTCGCACTGCTCAACAAAGGGTTTCAAGTTGTCATCGATTCTTCCTCCCAATCCTTTACGGAAATTCACATTTCCGGCGGACAGAGGGGCTTGAACATCAAACTACCTGTTATAGATTTGATCCAACTCACGAATGCGCGTATCGAATTTGTGAGTAAACCTGTAGACATCTCCGATTAAACCAAAACGGCAAGCCTATTTCAGGCTCGCCGATTGTAACGCTATTCAATTTCGCCTCTTATGGACCCACGAACTTAATGAATTCTTCGTTGATCTCGAATGTCCACTTGTCGGGGTTGTTAACACAGCCATAGCCCGCTGAATTAAAGGACTTTTTCGGGTCTGTGCTCCATGCCCAGAGGTTGTAACATCCGTAAACCAGATCGCTAATCACCACCGAACCGTTCTTGCCAATGTTGTACCCGCGATAGCCGCATTCGTCCAATTCGGTCCTGTTCAAATACAAGGAAACTTGCACAGGGTACTTCGTTTTGTTATCGATCAGTATTCTTGTTTCCTTGCCCTTAGGCGCGCTTAGCACACGTGTTGCACAGAAGTCGCCACCGGCGCTTGCCGATGTGTTCGTGGCTGTAACCGCAAGTGTGGGTAATTCAAAAGGAGTGTTGGTTGCCAGCGGTGTGGAGGTGGGAGTTTCGGTCGGTGGGAGCGGTGTGTTGGTCGGAATCGCCTGCTGTGTTTGTGCCACGATCGTCAACGCTGCCGAAACGGCCGTGGATTGCACGTCAGCGACGCTGAGTGTCGGCGGCACTTCCTCCCCGCCGCACGCGGTGAGCAGGATGGTCGCAATGGTCAGTATCCACAAGATTGTGCTAAGTCGTTTCATTTTAAAGTTTCTCCTGAACATATTCATCAACAGTTCGGATAGCAGCCGCCTTTGGCTACGATCTGTTCGTTCCGAACGATGATGCTCCAACTTCCGCCGCTGATGGCGAAAGCTCCAAAAACCTTGAAGTCCTTTTTGCCGTCTACGAACGCGCCGGCGCTATAAAATCCCTCGGGTCCGTTGAAACTGCTTCCGTAGACCGGGACGTACCCACATTCACCAAAATTCGTTGTAACGTACATGGATAACACGATTGTGCCTTTCGGCTTGGTTTCATTTTCTACAATAAACTTTACTGTGGGACCCTGCCACGCGGTGAGGATCTTGTTGCAATCGTTCTGCTGTGTCGGTGCAGAGGATTGGGGCGCGAGGGTGAACGTGGCTGTGGGAAGAGCCGGATCTACCGTCGGTGTCGATGTCGGTGTTTCCGTTGGTAACGGAGTCGATGTGAATGTTGCGGTGGGGGGGAGGGGAGTGTCGGTTGGGATGGCGGCTTGCGTTTCGGCGATCATCGTGAACGCTGCCGCTTGAGCCGTCGCACCGACATCGGCGGAACTAAGCGTGGGTGCGGCTGGTTCGCTTCCGCAAGCGCCGAGGGCAAAGGACAGAATCATTCCAAGTATCAATAATCTTCGTTTCATTTTCAAGCACTATTTCCTTATTCATTTAATAACGACCTTGTCCTTGAAAAGCGTAATGACAAGGCTGTCGGTGGAGGTAAGACGGAAGGAACCCGTCAATTTGTTTCCGCCTACCCAGGCAACGTAGACGTAACTTCCCAGAGGCGCCTTGACGCGGACTTGTCCCTCAACAGGGTATTCGATGATGGTGAAGTAACCCTCGTTCGTAGTTACCTGCAATGAAATGTAAGCCTGTGCTTTCGAGCGATTCCACAAGGTAACTGTATTGAACGGTACTGCCGGGGGTAGTGTTCCATATTTCAGGATCCCGAGGGTGGGTGTCAATGTTGCACCTGACGGTGGGGAGGTCACAGTCGAGGTGACGGTAAGATTTTGGGGCAGGTCAGTAGAAGTTGCCAGTGTCGTGGTCAGGTTGGGTGGAGGCGTTAGCGACGCTGAACTAGGCGCGGTCGGGGAGGAAATCACAGGTGTTACTGTAAATTCAACCGGAACAACCGTCCCCGTGGGAGGAATCGGTTCCGTCGGCGCGACCGAAGAAGAAGTGGAAGTCGCTTGAACGAGGGCGGTCGGTGTTGCGGCGCCGGGAAATCCGCTCGGAAGGCAGGCGCCGATCACCAAGACAAACGCAAGCATGGGGAATAACTTCTTCATCGCGCCTCCTTGCGATCAGGACGAGGAAACCGTCTCCAGGAATTGTGCCACGGTATCGCGCAGCATTCGTTCGGGTAATGCGCCAACCTGGCGATGCACAACCTTGCCATTCGCCACGAACAGCATGGTCGGGATTCCCTGAATGCCGTATTTCATCATCCATTGTTGATTTTCATCGGTGTTGATCTTTGCGACGATGAGCTTGCCTTCATATTCTTTGGCAAATTTATCGAGGATCGGCGCGACCATCTTGCAGGGTCCGCACCACGGCGCCCAAAAATCTACGATCACCGGCGTCGGTGATTTCAACACGGTTTGTTCATACGTTTCGTCGGTTACATGGATCGGTTCGTTCAACATATTCTTTTCAATTTTTCCTTTTCTTCGAAATGCGAAACGAGTATAACACAAACCCGCATGATATAATCGCCCGTCGTGACCGACCTGTTTACAAAGTGGAAGACCGGGCTGGCAAAGACCAGTAAAACCGCGTTCGGGCGTATTGCAAACCTGCTTGGCGCTACAGAAATAACCACCGATACGTGGGATGAATTGGAAGCCTTGCTTGTCCAAGCGGATCTGGGAATCGAGACAGCCGGAAGTGTTTTGGATTCGCTGCGCCGCCTCGTTCGCGACCTCGGCTTGACTCGCTCCGATGAACTTTCGCGTGCCCTTCGAGATGAACTGCGATCACGCCTCGACCCTTCGCCGGGTTTGATATGGAAAAACAAACCGTCCGTGATCATGGTAGTCGGGGTCAACGGCTCCGGTAAGACCACAACGATCGCCAAACTCGGTCAGCGTTTTCAAGCGGAAGGGAAATCGCTTCTCTTCGGGGCTGCGGACACCTTCCGCGCCGCGGCTGTTGATCAACTTCAAGTCTGGGGCGAACGCCTGAGCGTGGATGTGGTCTCCGGCGCGCCGGAGTCGGACCCGGGCGCGGTCGCGTTCAATGCCGTGCAAGCCGGTGCCGCGCGTGATGTGGATTTCGTCATTGTGGATACCGCCGGTCGTTTGCATACGCGCTTCAATTTGATGGAAGAATTGAAGAAAGTGCATCGCGTGATCGGCAAAGCACTGCCCGGCGCTCCGCATGCGGTGTGGCTGGTGCTCGACGCTACAACCGGTCAAAATGCAATGCAACAGGCAAAGGCTTTCAAAGACGCGGTCGGCGTGACCGGTGTGATCGTTTCCAAGTTAGACTCCTCGGCGCGCGGCGGATTTGTTTTTGCCATCCAACGCGAACTCGGTCTGCCGATTCTGTTTGCGGGACTCGGCGAAAAACCAGAGGACCTCACGCCGTTCGACCCGGACGCGTTTGTAAATGGAATTTTAGGAAAATAACATCGAGCGAGATACCATCTCGCTCACCAAGGAGTAATCATGCAAGACCTCGTCAACCGTCTCAAACCTTTGCACGACCTAACCCAGCAATTACTGGTGCGTCTTTGACTTCGCTTCTAAGGAAACGCAACTCTCCCAACTCGATATTGAAATTGAATCTCCCGATCTTTGGAGCAATCCCTCGCGGGCGCAGGGGTTGATGAAGCAACACAATACCCTGAAGACCGAAGTGGAATCGTGGCGCGCGTTTTCGCGCCGCCTGCACGATGCACTCGAGCTCGCGCAACTGGACGACGAGAGCCTGCGCGCGGAACTGGAAACTGAAATTTCTGCGCTCGAATCTGAACTTGAAAAACGTTCGTTCACCGCGATGTTTTCGGGTAAGTACGATCACGATTCCGCGATCCTTGCTATTCATGCAGGGGCGGGCGGAACGGACTCGCAGGATTGGGCGGCGATGTTGCAACGCATGTATCTGCGTTGGGCAGAGGATCGCGGCTTCCAAACAGAAATCCTTGATACAACTCCGGGCGAGGAAGCGGGTATCAAAAGCGCGACGATCGAAGTGGACGGTGAGTACGCGTTTGGGTATCTTCGTTCAGAAAAAGGCGTGCATCGCCTTGTGCGACTTTCACCATTCGATTCTGCGCATCGCCGTCATACGTCATTCGCGCTTGTAGAGATCCTTCCGCAGGTCGCGATGGACGAGGCGGATATTCAAATTGACCCGAGTGAGATCAAAATGGATGTCTTCCGTTCATCGGGAGCGGGTGGGCAGAATGTGCAAAAGAACGCAACGGCTGTGCGGCTGACGCACATCCCGACAGGAATTGTCGTCACGTGTCAGAACGAACGCTCGCAGTCGCAGAACCGCGAGTTTGCCATGCGCATTTTGCGAGCACGTCTGCTTGAGTTGAAGCAGGCGGCAAAGGAAGAAGAACGGGCGGTCCTGCGAGGCGAATACACCAAAGCAGAGTGGGGGAGTCAGATCCGATCCTATGTGTTGCACCCGTATCAAATGGTCAAAGATCATCGCACCGATCACGAAACTGGCAATGCGCAAGCCGTGCTCGACGGCGATCTCGATGAATTTATGGAAGCATATTTGCGCTCTGCGCATTAGGAGCGAACATGATCGAACAGTTGTCCAACTTTCTCGCTGAAAAGATTCTCAAACAACCCGATCGAAGGATTTCCGCCGAAGAACCGCTGATCTCCAGCGGTTTGATCGATTCGTTCAGCCTGATGGATGTCGCATTGTTTGTTGAAGACGCCTTCGGCGTTCGCATCGAGGATACGGAATTGAATGCGAATACCTTCGACACCTTGAATCAACTTGTTGCGCTGATCGAATCTCGTAAAAAATGACGACGTTTTCCGAAAGACTGAAGGCGCTTCACGCGCGGACCCCGGACCGCGTCGCGCTCACCTTGCAGTTCTCAAACGCGGACGATTTATCCATCACGATGGATGGTCTCCTGCGAGGCGCCGGCTCATTTGCGCGCGCTTTTCACGCGGCAGGAATCCAGCCCGGCGAAGTGATTGTGTTGATCCTCCAGCATGGAGAAGATTTAGTCTATGCGTACTGGGGTTCTATTCTACACGGCGCGATTCCGTCCATCATGCCGTTCCTGACAGAGAAATTATCACCCGACCGCTATCGAGCGGATCTTGCCGCGTTGATCTCTGTCACCCAGCCTGCCGCGATCGTGACTTATTCGGAATTTGAACCGGAAGTCCGCTCTGCGCTGCGGGAAGGCGACTCGGTTCGAGACGTAATCGTTGCGGAAAGGACGGAAAAGCAAATTAACTTGGATTTCGACTCGCTGGCTGGCTTTCAGCGCAAACCCGAAGATATCGTTCTTTTACAACACTCGTCCGGGACGACGGGGTTACAAAAAGGCGTTGCGCTTTCGCATCGGGCGGTCTTCAATCAATTGGATGCGTACAGCAGGGCGTTGTATTTGAACGAAAACGACGCGGTCGTCTCGTGGCTCCCGCTGTATCACGATATGGGATTGATCGCGGGATTCGTCATGCCTATTCTTTCGGGAATTCACCTTGTGCTGCAATCGCCCTTTGACTGGGTGCGCGCGCCGTACAAGCTGCTGCATGCCGTTACGAAATATCGCGGCACGCTTTCGTGGCTTCCGAATTTTGCCTATAACTTCTGCGCGCAAAAAATCCGCGACCGGCATCTCGAAGGCGTGGATCTATCTTCGTGGCGCGCGGTGATCAACTGCTCGGAGCCCGTTCGCTGGGAAAGCCATAACGCGTTCTACGAAAAATTCAAGCGGTACGGTTTGAAGCGCGAGGCGTTGCAGACCTCCTACGCGATGGCGGAAAACGTCTTCGCGGTGACGCAGAGTCCGCTGGGGAAAGCGCCGGTTGTCCTTGAGGTTGATCGAGAAGCGTTTATGTCGGAGCGCGTAGCCAAACCGGCGTCTAACTCTAATTCCGGCAGTCGTTCAACGATGAAACTGATGTCATCAGGACGTCCATTGAAAAATGTCATGGTGAAAGCGCTGGATGAGAATCGAAATGAATTGCCCGAAAGAGCGATCGGCGAACTTGCGATGAAAAGCGACTGCATGTTGACGGGTTATTATCACCGTGAGGATGCAACACAACAGGCGTTTCACGATGGTTGGTATCTAACTGGTGATTATGGTTTTATCACCGAAGGCGAGGTTTTTGTTTCGGGTCGCAAGAAGGACATGATCATCGTCGGCGGGAGGAATGTATATCCCCAAGATTTGGAATCGTTGACCTACGAGGTTCGTGGTGTTCATGCTGGAAGGTCTGTGGCGTTTGGCATGTTCAACGAGGAGGAAGGCACGGAGGATGTGGTCGTCATTGCCGAAGTGGACTCAAGCGACCCCGTGGAACAACAAAAAGTTGCAGATGCCATCCGTCAGCACGTGACGAAAAATTCCGCCGTTGCGCTTCGTTACGTCAAAGTCGTTGACCCGAAATGGATCGTGAAAACGTCCAGCGGCAAAACCGCACGGTCGGCGAACAAGGAAAAATTTTTACGGGAACTTGAAGAAAAAGAATAATCGTCATTGCGAGGAGGGCTTCGCCCGACGAAGCAATCTCCGTCAAAGTTTGGATTGCCTGATCTACACGGAGATTGCTTCGCCACTTCGTGGCTCGCAATGACATGACTCAAATAAAAAAACAGCCAAGCTATGACTTGGCTGTTTGTGTTCTATCCGCCGGTGGGGAGGCGTTTTTCGAGCGTGCGGTTGAGGATTTCCTCCTGCTCCGCTGATAGACCCGATTTTGCCCTCTTCACTCTGAAGGCTTTCTCTGCATTCGCCTTGCTCATGGCTTCCTGCCATGCGATCTGCATCCCCGTCATTTCGGGTTCCTTCGGTTCTTCCTTTTCAACGACGTCCGCCATTTCTTTCCTGTGAGCGCGCCTACCCTTTTTGTCTTCGCGCACGGGTTTGAAATCTTCGATCTCTGGCTGGAGCGCTTTCATACTCAGCTTGATTTGTTTCTTTTTGCGATCCACATTGATGACCTTCGCCTCGACTTCATCGCCCTCCTTGACAACTTCGCTAGGGGTCTTCACGTATCCTTGAGTCAACTCGCTCACGTGGATCATCGCTGGGCGTTCCGCGCCGATCTCAACGAACGCGCCGTAGGGTTCGAGCCGAATCACTTTACCCTTCACGATCATCTCGGGTTCGAGTTCCTTCCAGTCGTACGCGAGCGGTTGGATCATCGTCAACTCGATGCGATCCTTTTTCACACGGCGTACCCACACGTCCACCGTCTGACCTTCCTTCACGATATCTTCCACTTTGTTTACCGAGTCTTTGCTCAGTTGTGAAATATGAAGAACGCCGGGGATGTTCTGTCCGACATCCACGAGCGCGCCGGCGAGTGTGGTTTTTAAAATTTTTCCGCTAAGTTTTGTTTTGGGTTCAAGCGCCGCGGCAGGCGCGAGGTCTGGTGTTGTCATTTATGCTCCTGTTTTCATATCGTGCCGAAAAATGATTATATCTGCCGCGCATGTTTGCGTCAATGTGAAATTTTGTACATTATTTAGATCTCGGAGCGGATTTTGTGCGGGAGGCGGAAAATGCTGATGAGGCGTATCTTCTTTACTCGTCGGATGAAGCGCCCGCGTCTCGCGTCGGGGGTAATTGATTCAGTCACCTTAGCCGGATCCCAGCGGGCGCATTTTCACTCCATCCTTGACGCCTTATCGCCCGTCAGGTATAAATCGGCGCATTCCTGCACTTTTCGGAAATGAAAAATACAAAACATGTATGAATTCGACAAAATAGACGTGAAGATCGTCAATTTACTATTGGAAGACGGGCGCATGTCCGCTTCGGAGTTGGCGCGCCGCATCGGCGACATTTCGGAGCGCGCCATCCGCTATCGTATCGAGCGGATGATCGACGATGATGTGATCCGCATCAGCGCCGTGATTCGACCCGAAGCATTCGGCTTGACGATCAAAGCCGACGTGTGGCTGGAAGTCGAGTCGGATTTGATTTTGGACGTGGCGAAGCGTATGGCAGAGTTTGAGAATGTGACGTACGTGGCGTGCGCGATCGGGCAAAACGACATCAGTATTCAAGTGGTGGCGAAGGACACGTCTGAAATTTATCACTTTGTTACCGAGGTGATTCGCAAGGTGCCCGGCGTGCGGAAGACGACGACTTCGATCGTGCCGCTGGTGTTGAAGGATGTGTATCAATGGCGCGTGCCTGTGAGAATCTCACAAGAGTTGGATGAGAAACAAACAACTTGATCAGAACGCCCCGCAGGTTTTGGAAAGATAGCTTTTCTTTCAAGATCAACCTGTGGGACGGTCGATAAAAATATTCGGAGGAAAATTCATGTTCGGGTCAAAGACGCAAGCATTACAGAAGCGCGCGATGGAAGTGATGCCGTTGGGCGTCAATTCCAACTTTCGATTTTGGGGGGAGGGGATCACTCCGTATGTGGAAAAGGCAAAAGGGGCGTATCTGTGGGACGTGGACGGGAAAAGATATATTGATTACCGCATGGCGTTCGGTCCGATCATTTTAGGGCATTCGTTTGACGATGTGGATCGGAAGGTAATCGAAGAAATCCAGAAAGGGATTCTCTTTGCCATGACCGGGGAACTCGAAGTAGCAATCTGCGAGATGATTACCGAAATGGCTCCCGCCGTCGAGATGGTTCGCCTTGCCTGTTCGGGCACCGAAGCGACGATGCACGCGATTCG
Organism: Chloroflexota bacterium; assembly: GCA_040753755.1. GTDB lineage: Bacteria > Chloroflexota > Anaerolineae > Anaerolineales > Villigracilaceae > Defluviilinea. The sequence goes on along the minus strand of JBFMDB010000001.1, from coordinate 54,488 downwards.
CGTGGCGCGAGCGTACACAGGCCGTGATTTGATTTTGAAGTTTGAAGGAAACTATCACGGCTTCCATGACCACACGTTGTGGTCAACCTACGCGCCAGTGGAGGCGTATGGCAATAAACGAAGCCCGATTCCTGTTCCCGCCTCCTCGGGCATCCCGAAGACGATGCGGGAGTTCATCATCACGCTTCCGTTCAATGACTTTGAAGGCTTCGAGCGCTTGATGCGTTCGTACGGCGAGCAGATTGCGGCGGTGATCACCGAGCCGTGTCAGGGAAATTGCGCCGCCATCAATCCGCAGGAGGGATTTCTCGAACTCATCCGCAGGAAGACGGAAGAATACGGCTGTGTTTTTATTTTGGATGAAGTGAAGACGGGATTCAGAATCGCAAATGGCGGCGCTCAAGAGCATTACAATCTCAAACCTGATTTAGCGACCTATGCAAAGGCGTTGGGAAATGGGTATCCCATCGCGGCGTTCGGCGGGAAAAAGGAAATCATGTCTATCATCGGGCAGGGCGTGGCGCAGGGCGGGACGTATACGAACAACAAGCCCGGCGTCGCTGGCGCGTACGCCACTCTGAGCCTGTTGAAATCGAAGCCTATCTTGAAAACAATTCAAGGACGCGGACAACGTCTCATGGACGGTTTGAAAGAAATTTTTGAAGAAAATGACATTCCCGTAGCGATGACGGGCTACCCTGCGATGTTCTCATTTTCGCTTGGAGTGAACAAGGTCACGAATCAGCGGGAATGGTCGAAGAGTGATCACGATCTCTATCTTCAACTCGCCGATAAAGCCATCGAACGCGGAGTCATGCCCGACCATGATGCTCGTGAACCGTGGTTCCTATGCTACGAGCATTCTGACGCGGACATTGACGAGACGTTGAATGTGTATGCGGAAATCGTGAAGGAAGTAAAAGAGTAGACAGGTATACAGGTAAACACGTATACAGGTAAACACGTAAACCGATGAGCCATGTACACCCGTTTCCTTGTGTACTTGTCTACGTGTGTACTTGTGTATGACCACTCGGAGACAACATGACCAAATTAACCTCCCAAGAAATCGTTGACCTCAACAAAGAGTACACCTTATTCTCGTGGTCTGTGCAGGGACAAGTGAATCCCATCCCTGTGACCAAAGCCGAAGGCGTGTACTTCTGGGATGCGGATGGCAAACGCTACCTCGATTTTTCATCCCAGTTAATGAATGCTAACATCGGACATCAACATCCCAAAGTAATCAAAGCGATTCAAGACCAAGCCGCGCAGTTGACCTTCACTCATCCCGGCAATGCGACGGAAGTTCGTGGTCTGCTTGGCAAGAAATTAGCCGAAGTCACGCCCGGTGATTTGAAGAAGACCTTCTTCACGCTTGGTGGTGCAGAAGCCAACGAGAACGCCATCAAAATCGCCCGCTTCTATACGGGACGTCACAAGATTCTCGCTCGTTATCGCTCTTATCATGGCGCGACTCACGGCTCGATTGCGCTGACGGGTGACTACCGCCGTCTCGCCGTGGAACCAGTTATGCCCGGCGGAGTCCATTTCCTTGACCCGTTTTGCTATCGCTGTCCGTTCGGGCAAAAACCCGAGTCGTGCAAGCGGGAGTGCATCTCCCATTTGGAAGAAGTCATCAAGTACGAAGGACCCGATAAAATCGCCGCGATCATCATGGAAGGCGTCGTCGGCTCGAACGGAATTATCGTCCCGCCAGATGATTACTGGCCCCGTGTGCGTGAAATCTGCGACAAGTTCGGCATCCTTTTGATTTCAGACGAAGTCATGAGCGGATGGGGTCGCACAGGCAAATGGTTTGCCGTGGACAACTGGAACGTGACGCCCGACATCATCACCACCGCCAAAGGCATCACTAGCGGATACGCTCCTCTCGGCGCGGTGATTGTCTCAGAGAAGATTGCCAAATTCTTCGATGACAAATATCTCTATGCAGGTCTCACGTATAGCGCTCATGCGCTTTCTTGTGCCACCGCCTTGGCGACCATCGAAGTCTACGAAGAAGACAAACTCATTGAAAATGCCGCCTTGCTTGGAAAATATCTCGGCGAAGCGTTGGAAGATATCAAAGCGAAGCATGTCTCCGTGGGAGATGTGCGCTACATCGGCTTATTCTCCACGATTGAACTGGTCGTCAACCGTGAGACCAAGGAGAGTTTCTCGCCTGCTGTTATGGCGGAGGTGGGAAAAGTGCTACGCCAAAACGGACTATTCACCTTCATCATGGCGAACAACATGGGCAGTATGGTCTTCGTCGTCCCGCCGTTGTGTATTACACAGGAACAAATTGATGAAGGGCTTGCCATTGTAGAGAAGGCGTTGGAAGTGACAGATAAGCAGGCGGTCTAACGTCAAAGGTCGAAAGTCGAAGTCAAAATATATTAGGTGCAGTTGATGAGGAAATTATGTTTAATAAGCAGCCAGCAGAATGCGAGTTAGTAGCGTCTCAAGCCTTACAAGAGCTCCAGCAAGGGAATTTACAAAAGGCTTGGTTGCTTCTCCAAGCTTCTTATGAACGCGGATGTCACGACAAAGGCATTGTTCATATTGGGTTTGGGGGGATTTATGAAAAACAAAATACTCTGGATAAAGCTTATGCCGCCTTTGATTATGCGGTTTATTGTGACCCCTCTCCGCAAGCTTATAATAATCGCGGACGAATTAGTCTGATGGCTGAACAGTCGGAAGCGGCAATTCTTGATTTTAAAGAAACGATAAAACTTCAGCCAGACAATGCGAGAGCATATTTCAATCTTGGTGGTGTGTATATGCAGCAAAATTTACCTGAAAAGTCGTTGCCTTTCCTTCATAAAGCAATGGAATTAGGATACGCTCCATCGAAACAGGCGATTTTGGATGTGCAAAAACAAATTGCCAATCCAGGCATTCGAAAAGTAGCAGGAGAACAACAATCACCTGAAAAACAACAAATTTCAAATGTTTTCTTGCTCGCCAAATTCGCTTATAGGACCTGCGGAAGAAATTTACAACTATCGCTAACCAACGAATCTTCCCTTTTTGGATTGCGTTCAGAACAAAAAATTTCGACGCAAGTAATCTGGGATACAACAATAGAAAAGTTGCATGAGTTCGACAAGAGCGGATTTCAAGGGGAGCGGGTGGGGGCAACTCTCGAATTTTTCGAGCCGTCGAACTTCTTAATTCGTATCACCACTCCATCGCCAGATACACATGAATTATCCCTTTGGAAAAAGAAAAAGATTGGTGGTGTGCCAAATGATACATACGTTAAACAAATCGAGCATACATGGCGAGGACAACAAAGTGCATTGTTAGAAAAACTGACGGAGATTTTGAAGGCAGGAATAATAAAAAAACAAGGAAGAACGTTAGTGTATCAGTAAAAAATTAAGCATGATGAAACACATTGCAGATGGCTGAAGATTTAGCTCTTTAGGTTAATTACCACTTACGACTTACCAATTCTCTAGTTCTCTAATCCTCAAATCAGGTGAACCATGGAAATCCTCAACTACATCAAAGGCAAAATCATTTGACCCCCTTCCCGTCCTTCCCCCAAATCAACGAACCGATTTGGGGGAAGGGGAATGAAAATTATTTATGCATATATTGATAACCTCCCAATTTGAAGCTCTCCCTCCCCCATTGCCGCTTTTGGTTTTTGACAATGGGGGAGGGCAGGGTGGGGGTCGAAGTGCATAAACGCACCACGCCTAAAGTCTTTGGGCGAGCCAAACAGCTTCACCGCAACATGACCGAAGCAGAAGCAAGGCTTTGGAAATATTTGCGGGCGCACAGAATGGGCGATGTTCACTTTAGAAACCAACATGCCATCGGCAATTACATCGTGGACTTTTGCGCCCCTCGCAGAAAAATCATCATCGAATTGGATGGAAGTCAGCATTTGGAGCAGGAAGAGTATGATGAAGAAAGAACTGAGTTTTTGAAATCTAATGGGTACAAAGTATTGCGATTTTGGAACAATGACGTGATGAACAATGTTGATTCGGTTTTGACTATGATTTGGGATACTTTGCAAAATGACAATGCAAGCAAGTGAAACGTTCAACTTTCAAACTTTCCGACTTGCTAACGATTTTGGAGAACTATGGAAATCCTCAACTACATCAACGGCGAATGGACAAAACCAAACGTCACAGAATATTTCGACGTCATCAACCCCGCCACGGGACAGGTCATCGCAAAGACCCCGCTCGGCACAAAGGCGGATGTGTACTTAGCGGCGAAGGCGGCGAGCGATGCGCTCCCTGCATGGCGGCGAACGCCAGTCAACGACCGGGTGCAGTATCTCTTCAAACTGCGTGACCTCATGCGCTCGAATCACGATGAGATTGCCAAGCTCATCACGAACGAGGCGGGCAAAACATTTGAAGAGGCGAAAGCCGAAATGGTGCGCGCCTTCGAGAATATCGAAGTCGCCTGCGGGATGCCGATGATGATGAAAGGCGATTTTGTTGAAGACATCGCCCCCGGCATCGACGAGTTGATGATTCGTCAGCCCGTCGGTGTTTGCGCCACGATTGCGCCGTTCAACTTCCCCGGCATGATTCCGTTTTGGTATCTGCCCTATGCGCTCGCCGCTGGCAACACCTACATCATCAAGCCCTCCGAAAAAGTTCCGACCACGATGCAGTTCATCATGCACCTCATCGAGCAGGTTGGTTTCCCGAAAGGCGTGGTCAATCTCGTCAATGGCGCCAAGGATGTGGTGGACGGCATTCTCGAACATCCATCCATTCGCGCCGTCACCTTCGTCGGTTCTACCAACGTTGCCAAATATATTTACGCCACCGCCGCCGCGCATGGCAAACGTGTGCAAGCGCAGGGCGGAGCGAAGAATCCCGTTATCGTTTTGCCAGATGCGGATATGGACATGGCGACGAAAATCATCGCCGACTCTGCCTTCGGATGCGCGGGACAGCGCTGTCTCGCCGTCTCTTTCGCAGTGACGGTTGGTACTGCCCGAAACACATTTACCGAGCTGATATGTGATGCCGCCACTTCCCGCGTCGTCGGCTATGGACTCGACTCAGGCGTCCAGATGGGACCCGTCATCAACGCAGCGTCGAAGGCGCGAGTCGAGTCGCTGATAGGACTCGGCGTCAAGGAGGGGGCAGGTATCCCTGTAGATGGACGCGGGGCTTTAGTCAAAGGCTATGAATCAGGACACTTCGTCAAGCCGACTATTTTGGCGGATGTCCCGCGCGGCAGTGAAATCGCCAAAACCGAAATCTTCGGACCCGTGCTGAGTCTCATGCACGTCGAGACCGTTGATGAAGCGATTGAGTTGGTCAACAGTGGACAATACGGCAATCAAGCGAGTCTGTTCACGTCATCGGGTTCCGCCGCGCGCAAATTTCGATACGAAGCCGAAGCGGGCAACATCGGCATCAACATCGGTGTCGCCGCGCCGATGGCGTTCTTCCCGTTCAGTGGCTGGAAGGATTCGTTCTTTGGCGATATGCACGGGCAGGGCATGGACGCGGTAGAGTTCTTCACGCAGAAGAAAGTGGTCGTCGAACGCTGGCCCAAAGAATGGACACGAAAATTCTGAGATTTTGAAATGGATGATACATTGTTGTTAACAGTTACGCTTGTCGGTCAAGTAGGTGATGATGTGCTTATAGCTCCATCATTGCCCGCTAACATTTATTATTTAAGTGGTGTTGAGAAAGTAAAAATCGTTACGCCTGATAATCATATTATCGAAAGAGACGCCGACTTTTCAATTCCTTTAGGAGCCAATTCATACATATATCTGCTCTTAATACACAACACTCAAAAAGAAGAGATTCCTCTTGGTTCTCAAATCTGGATACAAAAGCCGTTGGAACAAATCACTCGTAAGCCTGATACGACAGAAGAATAACACCACTTTTTGAGGATTTATGAACAATTACGAATCAGCGTTATCTTATTCATCGCAATGGCTCGACATCATCAAACAGGAAAATTTTCCTGAAGAGACTCAAGCCAAATGGATTATCGAAGAATCAAAAAATAACTTCGCCGAACATTTCAATCGCGGCTGGTTGGAGTACCGCAAGTCTGTGACGGAAGCGGGCGACTGGGCTTCGGTGGAATGGTCAGGCAAAGGCTCGACGTTTACCGATGTGATGGGGCGCAAATACATTGACTGGCTCGGCGGCTTCGGCATGATGGATTTGGGCTGGTGTCATCCCGAAGTTGTGGAAGCGGTCATTGCGCAGGTGAAACGCAGTCCCATGCCCTCGCAGGAATTGATCGACCCGTTGCGCGGCGTGCTGGCGAAATTGATGGCTGAGATCACTCCGGGCGATTTGAAATATTCTTGGTTCGCGGCGAGCGGCACGGAAGCGATCGAAGCATCGATAAAAATTGCCAAACTCTACACCGGTAAATCGGCGTTTATTGTTGCACTCAAGGGATTTCACGGCAAGACGATGGGCTCGCTCTCGATGATGGGCAAAGCGGATTATCGTCAGCCGTTGGGTACCTTGTACGGCGGACAGGTGTATCACGTCCCATTCGGCGACGCTAGCGCGCTTGAAGCCCAACTTGATATTTGCGCGAATGTCGGCATCGGTGTGGCGGGTGTTTTATTCGAACCGATTCAAGGTGAAGCGGGCGCCATCGTCCCGCCCGATGATTTCTGGCCCCGCGTGCGCACCGCCACGAAGAAACACGGTGTTCTATTGATTGCGGATGAAGTGCAGACGGGTCTCGGTCGGACGGGCAAACTGTGGGGCGTTGACCATTGGGGGGTCGCGCCTGACATCATCGCCACGGCGAAATCGCTCGGCGGCGGGGTAATGCCCGTCAGCGCAGTGACGACGACTGAGGAGATCTTCAAACCGATGATGTACCCAAACCCATTTATGCACACCACCACAACAGGCGGAGGCGCGCTGGCATGCGCTGCAGCCATCGCCTCGATCAACGTCACGCTTCGCGACCGTCTGTGGGAAGGCGCGGCCGCAAAAGGTTCTTATCTTAAAGAGAAAGTGGATGAGCTTGCGGTTGAATTCCCGCAGATCTATCAGAAGGTGACCGGTAAGGGCTTGCTGATCGGTCAACATTTCCACACCCCTGAGATTGGCTACAAGGTCGCCGCAGAATTATTCAAGCGCGGCGTGCTGGTGGCTGGGACATTGACCAGCGCGCAGACCATCCGCATCGAGCCGCCGTTGATCATCACGCAGGAAGAAATCGATGAAGGATTGAATAGTTTGAGAGATTCGGTTGGAGTTGTCACAAAGTCGATGTAGGTTGTATCTTACTCAATAACAATATTTTAAACTCACCATAAGCCGTCATCACTCCGAAGGAGTGAAATGATTCTAAGATTTCAAGCGAATAGACGAGCTAACCCCGAAGGGGTCTCGTAGGCTTTACGTGAAAGCATGCCATCCCTTCGGGATTGAATGTGCGGGAGGTGAGTCTTTTACACAAATTGCCCAAATTGGGCGAATGACACGAAAGCCAATAAAATATTCGCGTTGTTCGTTTGTTCGCGGCGTTCGTGTTGGAACTTTGGATAGGTCTAGTGGTCTTCAATCGATTATGCAAGCCGCCGCGAGGAAAGTTAATGCCTTCTCGCAATGACGTGAAAGTTGATACAATAAGCAAATCCTGCTCTGAGGAGAAGAGTCATGGCAAGTGAATTTGCAGTGGAGATGCAAGATGTCGTCAAGCAGTTCATCACGCCCGAGGGAGGTATTTTGGCGGCGGTCAATCACGTCACAATGCAGATCAAAGATGGGGAGTTCTTCTCGCTCCTCGGTCCGTCGGGCTGTGGGAAAACAACGTCCCTGCGTATGATCGCAGGTTTCGAGCTGCCTACATCCGGGAAGATCCTCATCCACGGAAAAGATGTGAGTCAAGTCTCGGCGTTTCAGCGACCTGTCAATACGGTCTTTCAGCAATATGCGCTTTTCCCTCATATGACGGTCGAGCAAAATATCGGTTTTGGTTTGGAGATGAAAGGCGTGCCGCGCGCAGAACGTTCCAAGCGCGTATCAGAAGCATTGGAGATGGTGCGCCTGCCCGGTATGGAAATGCGCCGCCCCAAACAGCTCTCCGGCGGACAGCAACAACGCATCGCACTCGCCCGCGCCTTGATCAACAAGCCCGAAGTTCTCCTCCTCGATGAGCCTCTGGGCGCGCTCGACCTCAAACTCCGAAAAGAAATGCAATTGGAATTGAAAACGCTTCAACGCGAAGTGGGAATCACATTTATTTACGTCACTCACGATCAGGAGGAAGCGCTTACTATGAGCGATCGTATCGCGGTGATGAGCAAAGGCGTCGCGCTCCAGATCGGCCTGCCCGAAGAAATTTATGAACGCCCAGCCACGAAATTCGTCGCGGACTTCATCGGTGAGACCAACTTCCTTGACGGTGTCGTGCGCGCCCAGAACGGCACGATAGTCGAAATCGATTTGCCCAGCTCGGGGATGGTCCAGGTGGAATCGAGCAGAAAGTTTACCAATGGTCAACAAGTGTCCGTCGCGGTGCGACCCGAAAAGTTGACGTTGAACAAAACGGTCACAGACGGGAACAACCTTAAGGGGCGAGTCGAAGAGGTTATCTACATCGGTACAGACACCCATTACGGTGTACGGTTCGGCGGAAGTCACAAGGTGCGAGTTCGCGAGCAGAATGTAACCCAGGGACACAAAGAACTCGCTAAAACGGGCGATGAGGTGACCGTCTCGTTCACGCGAACGTCTCCGCGCATTCTCACGGAATAAACGAGGACGCCATGCTCAAATATTTCCGCGGCAAAAAGAACCTGCAACTCTTCGGCTTGATCGGTCCGGGCGCGCTCTGGATGTTGATCCTGTTCAACCTGCCGATCCTCATTGTGCTGTTCATTAGCCTCGTCGAGCGCGGGCGCGCCGGTGGCGTCAAACTTCCCCCGGTCTACACGCTTGAAAACTACACTCAATTCTTCAACGCTTGTGCAACCGAATTTTCGGGACCCGGTTGCGACCCGCTCCTTTATATCGGGATTTTTGGCAATTCAGTGCGTATCGGTTTGATCGTCACGCTGTGGTGCATATTGTTGGGTTATCCGCTTTCGTATTTCATTGCGAAACAAAAACCCTTGTGGCGCGACGCACTGATGATTTTGGTTATCATCCCATTCTGGACGAATTTCCTCGTCCGCACGTACGCGCTCAAGCAGGTACTGGCAACGGAAGGGTTGTTCAATTCCTTCCTGATGAGTTTAGGGCTTATCAACCAGCCTCTCGATCTATTGTTCAACGAATTTGCCGTGGTGGTCGGTTTGATCTACGGTTATCTGCCATTTGCGATCCTGCCGATGTACGCCTCGATTGAAAAATTCGACCACACCCTCATGGAAGCCGCCGCCGATTTGGGCGCACCGCCATGGCGTTCGTTCCTGCGCGTGATGCTGCCGATGACCATGCCCGGGGTCGTCGCGGCGCTCGTGTTGGTGTTTGTTCCCGTTGTGGGTGCGTTCATCACGCCTGACATCATGGGTGGCGGGAAGGTGGAGATGATCGGCACGCTCATCAATCGCCAGTTCGGTGTGGCGCGCAACTGGCCCTTCGGCTCGGCGATGTCGTTGATTCTGATGGTGCTTGTGTTGGTGGGCGTCATTTACTACTTCCGTTCCAGCACGGAAGAGACGAGGAGGGCAATGTGAGCGCGCAATTCCCCGTCTACCCAAAACAGCAAGTGCGTTTTACCACGCGGATCGGCAACTGGCTGTTGGGAACCAACGCGGCGCTGTTGTTTGGCTTCCTGTATCTGCCTGTCGTCATCTTGATCATTTTTTCGTTCAACAACACGCGTTCCATTGCGGTGTTCACCGGGTTTTCCACGGAGTGGTACGCGTCGCTGGCGGCGAACGATGAATTGCTCGATGCGGCTCGCAACAGTTTGCTGGTGGGCTTGATCACCACCATTGCAGCGACCGCCATCGGCACGATGACCGCTCTCGCCATGGATCGCTATCGCTTCAAACTCCGCACCGCGTTCGACGCAAATTTGTACCTGCCGATCGTCATACCCGAGATCGTGATGGGCATCGCGTTGTTGCTGTTCTACAATCAAGCGTTATTTCCTTTCCTCAATAGCACCTTTGGGATGAGGGCAACGACAGGCTTGCACACGATCACTCTATCTCACATCGCGTTTGATATCCCCTTTGTGTACGTTATCGTCCGGGCGCGTCTCGCCGACTTTGACCAGACTCTCGAAGAAGCCGCGGCAGACCTCGGCGCGGACGAGTGGAACACGTTCCAGCGCGTGACCCTTCCGCTGTTGATGCCCGGTATCATCGGCGGCGCGTTGATGGCGTTCACGCTTTCACTGGATGATTACCTCATCACGGCGTTCACGAAAGGTGTGCAGGAACAGACGATGCCGTTATACATCTACTCGCTGGTGCGCCGCGGTGTGACACCGGAGATCAACGCGCTGTCCACTGCGCTTCTCGTCGGTTCGATCGGGTTGGTGGGTCTGTCGCTTACCGCCCAAAGCGGAGGCGCGGTGTATACCAAAGCCATGACCATTGGCGCGGCATTGGGTCTTGGCTTGTTCGGTTTGCTCAACCTGCCATCGGTATTTGCCGCATTCACGGTCGCCGGGTTGATCGTGCACCTGCTCTCGCTCGCCGGTTTCTATTGGGCTTGGCGGGTATTCCCTTCGTATCGGGAAGAGTTGAATGAAACCAACCGTTCCGGTAAACTGCTGGCATGGGGAACCGTTATCGTTGTGGTCGCGGCTGTTTATCTATCTGCGTTCTTGTTATCTGTCTAAGGCAAAGGAGGTGGTCGTCGTTCCCGTCGAATTTTTTTCGTACGGTCCATTCATGGTCGATCGACAATATAACCATACATTCAAAGGAGTAGAGAAAATGAAGAAAACGCTGTTCTGCATTTTGATGCTCGCCGTGCTAATCCTGTCGGCGTGCGCGCCAGCCGAGGCGACCGAACCCGTCGTCCCTGCGGGCGGAGGCGAAGATTCCGGGCGGTGCGGAGATAAATCCAAACTTGCCGACGAGATCTTTTTCTACACGTGGGTCGAATATATCGATCCCGCGATCAAGGAACAGTTCGAAGCCGAATGCGGCGTGAAAGTAACTGAGACGAATTTTGCGTCCAATGAAGAACTGCTCGCCACCTTGCAGGCGGGCGGCGCGAATTACGATATCATCGTCCCGTCCGATTACATGGTGCAGACGATGATCGCCGAGGGCATGTTGATGGAGTTGGATTACAGTGTGATCACGAACATCCGGCACATGGACCCCCTCAATGTCAATCAATACTTCGACCCCGAACAAAAATATACCGTGCCGTGGTTCTGGGGTACTTCCGGGTTTGCTGTGGATACGAACGTCGTGACCGAATACACCAATTCGTGGAGCATGATGTTCGACCCGAACTCGCCATACTGCGGCAAGATCAGCATGTTGGACGATACGCGTGAGACCCTCGGCGCCGCGCTGATGTATCTCGGGTATTCCATCAACGACGTCGACCCGGCGCATCTCGAAGAGGCTAAGAATTTGCTGATCGAGCAATCCAAATGTATCACCGCCTACGACAGCCAGAACAACGACGATCTCATCATCACGGGTGAAACCGTCTTGGGTCATATTTGGACGGGCGATGCCATCCTCGCTGGCTTGCCCGATGCTGGCGGACGCGAAGGCATCGTCTATGTGATTCCGCAGGAAGGTTGCACGATCTGGCAGGATAACATGGCGATCCCCGTCAACGCGCCGAACCCCTACACCGCGATGGTCTTCATGAATTACACCCAATACCCGGAGATCGCCGCGCAGAACGCCGAGTTTGTCGGTTATGGCACGCCGAACGCCGCCGCGAAAGAATTCATTGATCCAGAAGTGCTAGCGAATGAAGGCATTTACCCGCCCGCTGAAGTTGCCGCGCGCTTGCAGTGGATCGAAGACGTCGGTGATGCGGTCGTGCTGTACGACCGTATCTGGACCGAATTCAAAGCCGCCGCAGGGAGTTAGGACGATCAAAAAAGTAGAGGATTGGAGAATGCCCCAATCCTCTACTTCTCCCGCTTCAATCCAAGGGGAAGCCTGATACTGGTTGGAGAAGATTTTCTATCCCGAATACGCAGTGACGATTTCAGTCGTAAAGATAACGGCTAAAGTCGCCACTGCACGATGACAATAATCTTGTCTGCCCCCGCAACCGACGGGCGGCGGAGCCATCCGAAAGGATTTTATGCGAGTCTTACTCGTAGGGGTTGGGGGGGTGGGGGAAGCAATCGCGGCAATCGCAAAATCACGTGAATGGCTGAAATTGATTGTGCTTGCCGATTACAATCTGAAACGGGCGGAAGAAGTACAAAAAAAATTGGGTGATTCAACGCGTTTCCCGATCGAATTCATCGACGCGGGCAAACGAGAGGCTATCGAATCGCTGGCGAAGAAGCACAATGTCGATCTCATCATGAACGCGGTGGACCCTGTGTTCAACAAGCAAATTTTCGACGCGGCATACAACGTCGGCGCTACCTACATGGATATGGCAATGACCCTCTCCGAGCCGCATCCAACCGACCCGTTCAATAAAGTTGGCGTCAAACTGGGTGATTATCAATTCGAAAAAGCCGGAGAGTGGGAACAAAAAGGATTGCTCGCGCTGGTTGGTTTTGGCGTGGAACCCGGCATGGCAGACGTGTTCGCGCGTTACGCCGCCGACCACCTGTTTGATGAAATCGAAGAGATCGGCATCCGTGACGGCTCGAACCTGATTGTGGAAGGCTACAAATTCGCACCGACATTTTCCATTTGGACCACGATTGAAGAGTGTTTGAACCCGCCTGTGGTGTACGAGGAGGGGAAAGGTTGGTTCACCACCCCGCCGTTCTCCGAGCTTGAGGTTTTCGATTTCCCAGAGGGCATTGGCAAAGTTGAAGTGGTCAATGTGGAGCATGAGGAAGTATTGCTCGTGCCGCGTTGGGTGAAAACGAAGCGCGTCACGTTCAAGTATGGACTTGGTGATGAATTCATGGATGTGTTGAGAACACTGCATAAACTGGGCTTGGATAACAAAGAGAAAATCAATGTGAAAGGCGTGCAAGTTTCGCCGCGCGATGTGGTCGCTGCTTGCCTGCCCGACCCTGCCCACCTCGGCGATAAAATGCACGGCAAGACGTGTGCAGGAACATGGGTGAAGGGTACGAAAGATGGCAGGAAGAAAGAGGTATATCTTTATCAAGTTGCTGATAATCAGGAATGTATGAGCAAGTGGGGGTGCCAGGCGGTTGTCGCGCAGACCGCGTTCACGCCGGTCATCGCGATGGAGTTGGTCGAAAAAGGAATCTGGAAAGGCGCCGGCGTGCTGGGACCCGAGGCGTTCGATCCCGTCCCCTTCATGGAGCGGATGGCGGAGTATGGGTTTCCGTATGGGGTGAGGGAGGGATTGTAAACAAGTAAACAATACACGGGTAAACAAGGGCGGGCATGTCTGCTTGTTTACGTGTATACCTGTTTACCTTCCTCGTGTCCTTTTCGGAATGTTCGTGTTGTCAACGGAAAGTCGCAACTGTATAATTATCCAAATTTGAGATCAAACGGAGGTCGCCATGCCAAACGGATACAACGGCAAGATTTTACACGTGGATTTGACGAAAGGCGCGTTGACGGTAGAGGAGCCGAACGAGGCATTCTATCGAAAATATATGGGCGGGAGCGCAATGGGCATGTACTACATCCTGCGCGATATGCCAAAAGGCGCTGACCCGGTTGGACCCGATAACGTGCTCACATTGATGACCGGCGTGACGACCGGCGCGGCGATCTCAGGGCAGAGCCGGATCAATGCCAACGCGAAATCGCCGATCAGCGGCGGCATCGGCGATTCGCAGGGCGGCGGATTCTTCCCGGCGGAAATGAAATTCGCGGGCATCGATGGACTTGTAATTAAAGGGAAGTCTCCCAAGCCTGTATACCTATGGATTAAGGATGGGGAGTTTGAACTGCGCGACGCCGCACACTTGATGGGCAAGAAGACGGGGGAAGTGGACGAAATCTTGAAAGCCGAATTGGGGGACAACAAAATCGAAATCCTGCAACACGGACCCGCTGCGGAAAAAGGCGTTCTGTTCTCGTCGCTCGTTTCGATGTCGAACCGTAACAACGGGCGGACGGGCATGGGTCTCGTGATGGCTTCGAAGAATTTGAAAGCGGTGGTCGTTCGCGGTAAAAAGAAAGTGTCGCTTGCCGATTCAAAGGCGCTGGCGGCATTGAATAAAACGGGACCCAAGATTTTGCCCGATAACCCCGATATGCCCGGCCTCGCCGCGGAAGGCACCGCGACAGTCGTGTTATTCCAAAACACAATCGGCTCGTTGCCCACGCGCAATTACAGCGAAGGTCAGTTTGAGTCCTGCGAAGACATCAGCGGAGCACGCATGGTCGAGACGGTATTGAAAGACCGGGACACCTGTTATGCATGCGTTGTCCGATGCAAGCGCGTGGTCGAGATCAAGGACGGCGCTTACAAAGTTGACCCGAAATACGGCGGCGCCGAGTACGAAACGCTCAGCACCTTCGGTTCGTATTGCGGCATCAACGATATGGCGGCGATCAACCGCGCGAATCAAATGTGCAATGAATACGCTGTGGATACGATTGCCGCAGGCGCTACCATTGCCTTCGCCATGGAATGTTTCGAGAACGGTGTGATCACCAAAGAACAGACCGGTGGACTCGAATTAAGATTCGGCAACACCGAAGCGATGATGAAAGCCCTCGAAATGATGCTCAACGGCGAAGGCGATTTCGGCAAAACGCTCGGCATGGGGTCGGAGCGCGCGGCGAAGAAATGGGGCAACGGCGCGGACGAATTCCTTATCACGGTCAAAGGCGCAGAGGCGCCCGCGCACATGCCGCAAGCCAAGCGTTCGCTCGGACTTATCTATGCCGTCAACCCGTTCGGCGCAGATCATCAGTCCAGCGAACACGATCCGTATTACGAAGAAGGCGTCGCCGACCTCAACCTCAATCGCCTCAAATTGCTCGGTCTCGGCACCCCGCAACCCGGCTATAGTCTCACCGAAGAAAAAGTCCGCTTTGCGTATAAGACCGAAGTCTTTTATTCGATGCTCGATTCGGTTGAACTTTGTCAATTCGTTTTCGGTCCCGCGTGGACGTTGTACGGTCCCGCCGAAACCGTAGAGATGATCAACGCGGTCACGGGCTGGGGCGTCACTGTGGATGAATTGATGGCGGTCGGTGAACGTCGCTTGAATCTTTTCCGCACCTTCAATGCCCGCGAAGGACTCAACCGCAACGCAGACAAATTGCCGAAGAAGTTCTTCAAAGCCCTTAAGGGGACTGGTCCCACCGCCGGCATCGCTCTGACTCAGGGTGAGATTGATTCAGCCTTGGACAATTACTACAAGTTTGCGGGCTGGACATCCGACGGCATCCCGACGCGTGAAACGCTGAAGAAGCACGACATCGAGTGGGCGGCGGATTATCTACCTGCTTGAGATTAGAGATTGGAGACTTTCTTAATTGGTAATTTGTAATTGGGGATGAGGTGATGCGCCTTATCCCCAATTTACTTAATCTCTAATCTCCAGTCTCCAGTCTCTAATTACAATTTACCGCTTACCTATTACATTTCTCACGAAAGATCCTCATGACAGCAAACTCCCTCTACGAACAAAACTTCCCCCACATGACCCCCGCTTGGAGTCGCATCTTCAACTTCGTCGCCGACCGCGCCGAGGGCTCGTACATTTACACCGACGATGGACGCAAACTGCTGGACTTCACCTGTGGCATCGGCGTGACCAATACCGGTCATTGCCATCCAAAAGTGGTGGAAGCCATTCGCGCACAGGCAGGGAACTTCATTCACGCACAGGCAAACATCGTCATCCACAAACCTATGTTGCAGTTGATCGAAGAACTGCGGAAGATCGCCCCGCCTTCGATCGATTCGTTCTTCTTCGCCAATTCAGGCGCGGAAGCGTTGGAGAACGCGGTCAAGATCGCGAAAGTCGCCACAGGCAGACCGAATGTGATCGTTTTCAGCGGCTCGTTCCACGGACGGACTCACGCGGCGATGGCGTTAACAACATCAAAAACAATTTATCGCGCAGGCTTTGCCCCACTCATGGCGGGAGTGTACGTCGCGCCGTTCCCGTATGCGTATGCGCTCGGCATGACCGAAGAGCAAGCCAGCCAGTATTGCCTCGAACAACTCGAATACCTGCTCGCATCGCAGACGGCACCGAAAGAGACCGCCGCGATCCTGATCGAATCTGTTTTAGGCGAGGGCGGATACGTCGTCCCGCCCGCGTCGTTCATGAAAGGACTGCGCGAGATCTGCGACAAGCACGGCATCATGCTCATCTTCGATGAAGTCCAATCGGGGTTTGGCAGAACGGGGAAGTGGTTCGCGCTCGAACATTTCGGCGTTGTGCCAGACGTCATCACCGCCGCCAAAGGAATCGCGTCAGGCATGCCGCTTTCAGGCGTGTTCACGCGGACTGACATCATGAAAAAACTCGACACCGGTTCCATCGGGGGCACATACGGTGGCAACGCCATCGCCTGCGCAGCGGGCGTGGCGACCATCCGCGCGATGCGTGATGAAAACATGCTGGAGAATGCGACCAACATGGGAATCCAATTGATGACGGGTCTGAGAAAATTGCAGGAGGAATATCCACAAATCGGGGATGTGCGCGGCAAGGGGTTGATGATCGGCACGGAGTTTACTGCCAATGGCAACCGCGCCAAAGAAAAGCAGATGGTCAAAGATGTCATCCACGTCGCGGAGGAAAAAGGCATGTTGCTCCTCTCGTGCGGAACGTATGACAACACTGTCCGCTGGATTCCGCCGTTGAATGTGACGAGTGAGCAAATCAATGATGGGTTGAAGATTTTTGGTGAGTCTTTAATGGAAGCTATGAAATAAGTAGGCGTTTTGTAATCTATTTGTTACCATATTGACTCTTGAAAAGTGCAAAACATGACTGGGTTTGATGATGCTTTCCATAAATTCGAAAGAGGTGAAAAGCACCTCGTTGAATTCTACAAGAATGTGATCGGGAATCTAAAGAAAGACAAAGTTCGTTTTAAAATTAGCACCAAGGCATATCGCAAGCCAGATACTGATTCCCGAAAATATTGGAAAATTTATACTCTTTATGTAGCATATGTGCCTGTTATCGCTATAGAGGATTGCATATTGTTGGGAGAAGTCATTCAGAGTTTTCGATCATCACTGGATTACTTGGCTTGGGCTCTGGTAGCTAAATATTGTAAGCGTGTTCTAACCGAACGAGAGAAGAGGGGTGTTCAATTTCCTATGTCTCCCAATCGCAGCCACTTTCGCAGGAACGTTGGAAAAATGCTCGTCGATGTTCCATCGAGGCAATGGGCATTTTTCGAACAGTATCAGCCCTACAAACGCTCGTTGAATGGTAAAGCTGTCCGTTTTCTTCAAGCCTTATCCAACACCGACAAACATCGCATTATAGTTCCTGCCATGCTTGCCCCTGAATACAGCAAGGGAAATATTAGTTACGGGGGAGGAGATATAGTTAAAACCACTTTTCATTTGAAAGAGAGTCGGAGTGTAAGGGCGGGTGCAAAAATAGTGACCATTCTATTGGCTGGAGATGTTCCTAAACAATATGTGCATATGGATACAAATCTCAGTGTCATTCCTGCATTTCCTACCAGTGTATTGAAGTTTTCAAAATCTCAACCTACTGTTCTTATCGAACCGTCTTTACAGATGATTAGAAATGCGTGTTTTGAGGTGCTTACTAGAGCTAAAAAATTCTTTTAGATGTCAACTTATTTTGTTTTGTTCCATTTATAGCGAGAGGATAGTATAAATATCATGCCTGAACTGGATCGTTCCCATCTTACTCAACTTCTCCAACAAGAAGAGCTCCTCTTTCACAAAACCCACCCCAAATCGTACGAGCTCTATCAACGCGCGCGCAACTCGCTTCATGGCGGCGTGCCGATGCTATGGATGATCCGTTGGGCAGGGTCATTCCCTGTTTTTGTCAAATCAGCGAAAGGCGCACGCTTCACCGATGTGGACGGCAACGAATACATTGACTTCTGCCTCGGCGACACAGGCGCGATGACGGGTCACTCGCCTGACGCGACGGTGAATGCCATCAACGAGCAAATTCAAAAAGGTATCACGCTTATGCTTCCGTATGAAAATGTGATCTGGGTTGGCGAAGAACTCCAGCGCCGCTTTGGTCTGCCCTATTGGCAATTCGCCCTCACCGCCACCGACGCGAATCGTTTCGCCCTGCGCATGGCGCGCCTCATCACCGATCGCCCGAAAGTGCTCGTCTTCAATTATTGCTATCACGGCTCGGTGGATGAAACCTTCATCACGCTCGACGAAGAAGGCACGCCGATCTCGCGCCCGAACAACATGGGTCCGCATGTTGACCCGCGCCTCACCACGAAAGTCATCGAGTTCAACGATATCGCCGCGCTCGAAACCGCCCTCTCCGCCCGCGATGTTGCCGCTGTCCTTGCCGAGCCTGCGATGACCAACATCGGCATCATCCATCCCGACGCGGGCTATCACGACGCGCTACGTGAGATAACAAGAAAATACGGAACGTATCTCATCATTGACGAGACTCACACCATCTGCACAGGTCCCGGTGGATACACCGCTTCATTCGGACTTCAACCTGATTTCCTCACCCTCGGCAAACCTCTCGCTGGAGGAGTGCCCGCCGCGGTGTATGGATTCACCGAAGAAGTGAGCCAGCAATTCTCCGCCCGCCTCAACGTGGACGACTCAGACGTCGGCGGCATCGGCGGGACTCTAGCTGGCAACGCCCTCTCCGTCGCGGCAATGAAAGCAACTTTGCAAAATGTTTTAACCGATGAGTTCTATGCAAAAGCGATTGCCCTGCAAGAGAAATTCAATGAAGGTGTCGAATCGGTTATCAAAGAGTTCAACCTGCCGTGGATCGTCAAACGCCTCGGCAACCGCTCCGAATACTGGTTCCGCCCGACTCCGCCGCGCAACGGTGGGGAAGCACACGCCGCCGTTGACCCCGAACTCGACCGCTACATGCACCTCTTCGCCCTCAATCGCGGCATCTTGATGACTCCATTCCACAACATGGCTTTGATCTCGCCAGAAACAACCCAAGCGGATGTAGATACTCATACGAGGGTTTTCAGAAAGGCGGTTATGAGTTTGTTCAGCTAATTGCTGTATAATTACTGTGTAAATGAAAATTCGCTTTCACCCTCACGCGCAGGAACGTATGGGCGAGCGTGGCGCAACCGAAGAAGAGGTCCACGCGACTGTTGAAATGGGTGAAAGATTTCCTGCTAAATTTGGGCGCGTTGGTTTCCGCCGAAATTTTCCCTATGATCGCTTGTGGCGCGGGCGTTCCTATCCGACCAAGCAGGTTGAGGTCTACGCCGAAAAGGAAAAATCAGAGGAATGGCTTGTGATCACAGTAATCACACGTTATTTCTAGGAGATCTGACATGCAATTTACATATGACCCTCGTTACAATATTGCCTATATTCGTTTTCAGGAAAAAGGTCCTGAAGTCGAAGCGATTCGCGTCAGCGATGAATTGGTCGTTGATATCGCACCCGATGGGACAATCTATGGGATCGAGTTGTTGAATGCCAATGAGCAAATGCGACGTGAAGATGCTGGCGAGTTGGTGGTTGTCAATGAAGCCACCGGAAAGCGTGCAGAGCTCTCGCTGACCTAATTTCCATGCTTGACTACAAGCCTCAAATCTGGCGCGTGAACGTACGCGAACAATCCCTGAAACTCGAACCCGTCCCCGACTCATGGAAGCGCCTCGGCGGGCGTGGACTGTTGACACGTATCATGCTCGATGAAGTGGACGCGAAGACCGACCCCCTTGGCGCGGGGAATAAACTCATCATTGCACCTGGCTTGCTCGTCGGTCACATGCTCTCATCCACCGATAGAATCTCGGTTGGCGGGAAATCGCCGCTGACGGGCGGCATCAAGGAATCCAACGCGGGAGGACGGACAGGTCTGCACATGGCGATGATGGGTATCCATGCGCTCATCATCGAAGATAAGCCGCAGGCGGAGGGGTTCTGGGTTTTACATCTTTCGCTTGCCGATGGCGGCTCCGCCAAGTGGGAAAAGGCTGATGACCTGACTGGCTTAGGTGTGTACGAGGTCGCACCGAAGTTGCTTCAAAAGTACGGTGATAAAGTTGCGATCTCGTTGATCGGTCCCGGCGGGGAGATGCAGTTGAAGTCGGCAGGCATCCAGAACATCGATAAAGATCGCGTCCCATCTCGCATCAACGCCCGCGGTGGCATGGGCGCAGTCATGGGCTCGAAGGGACTCAAAGCCATCGTGTTCGATAACGCCGGAGGGCAGAAGCCGCCCATTGTGAATCCCGAAGCGTTCAAGGTTGCATCCAAAGATTACACCAAGGCAGTGTTGGAGCATCCGCAATCCATCACTTACCGCGATTATTCTACTGCCGCGATCGCCGCCATGTGCCAGAGTTTCGCGGCATTGACAGTGAAAAACTTTTCGCGCGGGACCTTTGACAAAGTGGATCGGGTGGATGGGGACGCGCTGCGGGAATTCACATTGAGGCGCGGCAAGCCATCGGATCCGTCTCATGCCTGCATGGCGGGATGTACGATCAAATGCTCGAACATCTTCGGCGGGGAGGATGGCAAGGTCATCGTTTCGCCGTTGGAATACGAAACGATCGGTTTGATGGGTGTCAATCTTGAAATTGATTCGCTCGATTCGATCGGGCGGTTGAACTGGCAGGTCAACGATTTGGGACTCGACTCGATTGAAATCGGCGGCGCGCTGGGCGTTGCAGCAGAGGCAGGCTTGATGCAGTGGGGCAGCGAAGAAGACGCAATGAAGTTGATCGAAGAGATCCGCCGAGGTACCGAGTTGGGACGTGTGCTCGGCAACGGCGCGGTCAGTACAGGAAAGCATCTTGGTATCGAACGGGTGCCTGCGGTAAAAGGACAAGCCATGTCTGGCTATGAACCGCGTTCGATCAAAGGTACCGGCGTAACCTATGCCACCACGCCGCAAGGAGCGGATCATACCGCCGGACTCACCATCCGCCAGAAGATCAACCATCTCGACCCGACGATTCAAAAGCAAGCCTCGCTTACGCCGCAACTCAACATGGCTGGCTATGATACGTTAGGCGCGTGCATCTTTGCGGGCTTTGGATATGTAGCGACGCCTGATTTTGTGATCAAACGGTTGTTGCAAGCGCGTTATGGATGGAGCGACATTTCGGATAACATTTTACAGGAACTCGGCAAGCAAACGATAAAAATGGAGCGCGAGTTCAACCGCCGCGCGGGTTTTACGAAAGAAGATGATCGCTTACCGAAATGGATGACGGAGGAAGCAATTCCCGAAAACGGCGCGGTGTTCGATGTAAGCGAGGAAGACCTTGATTCGATTTTTGATGGGATTGAATGAATCAAGACCTCCGTGTTCTTGAAGAACACGGAGGTCTTTACGACTGAGCCACCGACGAGATTCGAACTCGTGACCTGACGATTACGAATCGTCTGCTCTACCAGCTGAGCCACGGTGGCGTTTTATCGAGCGGCGGGGATTATAAAGGATAAAAATATTTCTCGCAAGTTTATCAGCCTTCGTCCTGAGCGGAAGGTCGAGTGGCGCGTGGTGCATTTCCGAAACCCCAAGTCGAAGGACGCAAGTTTTCAGCCTCACGTGTTGTCTGTGCCTAGGGAAAATAAATTCCATGCTTCGTGTTGCAATGCTTTCGTATCACACCTGCCCGCTCGCCACGCTCGGCGGCAAGGACACGGGCGGAATGAACGTCTACGTCCGCGAACTCACGCGCCAACTCGGCAAAATGGACATTCACGTGGACGTATTCACACGTTCGCAGGACGATCACGTGCCTCACGTTTTGCACGAACTCGGCTATGGCAACCGCGTCGTCCACGTCCCGGCGGGTCCCGAACACCCCATGCCCAAGAACGAACTGGCGACTTATATCCCTGAATTCGTGCAGGGGATAAAACAATTCGCATGTGAAAAAGGAATCAGCTACGACATCCTCCACAGCCATTATTGGATGTCTGGCATCGCCGCCGCTTCTCTCGCGGACCTATGGACTGGTACGCCTGTCATCCACATGTTCCACACCTTGGGCGAGATGAAAAACCGGATCGCGCGCACCGACGCGGAACGCGAAGGCGCGTACCGAATCGAGGGTGAGAAGCAGGTCCTCCGTCGCGCGGACCGAATCGTCGTCGCCACGCTGGCAGAGCTGACGCAGTTGCGATTCCTCTACAAAGCAGACGCGTCCAAAATGGTCGTCATCCCACCGGGTGTGAATGTGAGTCGCTTTTACCCGATCCCATCTGATGAAGCGAAAGTCTATTTAGGTTTGAAGCCCGATGATCGGATGATCTTATTCGTGGGGCGTATCGAGCCGCTCAAAGGCGTGGACACGTTGCTTGAGGCGATGTCCTGTTTGCAGAAGAAAGAGTCGCGCCCGGTGCATCTGGCGATTATCGGCGGCGACCCCTCGGCAAGCCCCGAAGAGATGAACTCTGAAATGGCGCGGCTGAAAAATTTGTGCGAGGTGCTTGGCTTGGATCAATCGGTGGTGTTCTTAGGCGTGCGCGATCAGGATAAACTTTCATATTATTACTCGGCGGCGGAGGTGGTGGTGATGCCCTCGCATTACGAGTCGTTTGGCATGGTGGCGCTCGAAGCGATGGCGTGCGGCACGCCGGTCATCGCCTCTGAGGTGGGTGGGCTTGCCTACCTCGTGCGCGATGGCGAGACAGGGTTCACCATCCCTGCCGAGGAGCCTGAGACGTTGTGCGAGAAATTATCGTGGCTGTTGAACGACGCGGAGTTGCACCAAAGGATGAGCGCGCAAGCCGCCGCGTATGCCCAGGACTACGCGTGGGAGAAGATCGCGAAGCAAATTGTTGAAGTGTACGAGGGGTTATCAAACTAGAGGGGTAAACGGCTCATGCTGTTAGAGCAATTTTGAATTTGTGGCACGTCTCAGTCCTTGATAGAAACAAAATGCACCCGGTAACGTCCAACGCATCGGATCAAAACCATTAAGTGATACAGAACTGTCAGGGTCGGTAGGTAGTTTTTTTAAAAGATACTGATCAAGATTCTTGATTTTTCTTGGAATTTGAAACTGACTAGTTAATTGGTATTCTATGTTAAGTTTAAATTGCACTCCATTGCCGCCTAAATGACGCCGATAATAAGCATCATCTTGAACAATCAAAACAGTTGTTATTTCTGGAACGATTCTTATTAAATCAATACAGAAGCCAGTAATTTGAAAAACTGCCCCTCCGTTATCGAGTAATTTTATTAGGTCGCTTATCCCATCATTCCCATAAAAGAAATAAGGATCAACCTGTCGAGATTCCAATGCAACATCTATGTTATCAAAGAGCTCTTCATATACCTCCTTTATTACTTTATGCCTTATTTCAAAATCAGCTTTTGGGGTAGTGGTTATGTCAAGAACTCCTGAAGAAACAGTGTCGAATCCCTTGGCCAAGCTCAAAGTTCCACGCTTCTGAACAACAGGGAAATAGGAATTTTTTTCGCTCCTGAGAAGGAGTAAATTGCTTATGCCGATCCTCGCAACATTTTGTTGGCAGAATTCCTCGATGGCCCTTGAATTTCCAGCTACTTTGTCCCGCAATTCCAGACTCCAATTTTCGATTTGTTTACCAGTCTTCCAGGCAGTAATTAATTCATGTTCCAACAAATACTGACACATAATCGAATCAAAGAACCTTCCTTCCTCAAACTCAAGATGAAGTTTTCCTTTTTGATTATCAATGCTCCTCAACCGAAAAATTCTTCCGTTCCACAAAATGGTTTCGTTCGAGGCTCTTCTAAGTTCTTGAAAAAGCTCAAGAAAATTTTCTTGTGATTTAGATGGCTTGTAGCTGTGATATACAGGTTCATACACCATGTCGAGGTTCTCGTGACTCAAATTGAGCCACTCAGGGCGCACGTAAATCGGAACCCTCTTTGTTGTGCTTGATGCAACTTCATAAGAGTAGAGAGGAACTTGTCGCTCTGAGTAATACATGACTAATTGCTCGCAGACTTCTGGAAATTTAACTTCTCTCCAGGCTTGGATCGCTTTCTTTGTATTCCGCTTATCCAGCCATTCTTTGAAAGAAGAAACCAATTCGGCGGCATCGCTTATGCTTGGTATTAGAAATGACATTTGGTACATCCTTTCTGAGATACAGCACCATACGGACATAGAAATTCAAAGTCGATAAGATAAATGAGATAGAGAATTCCTTCATCCTCACATAAATGATTTACTGACCTTCCATTTCCTTTGTGCGCATTTCGAAGCGAGCGTTGAGATTGGCAATCATCTTCGGGAGTCGCCCAATTTTCTCATCACCCTCAACCTCATCAGCCCGCGGACAGCGATCTTTGTGCCAGCCTTTTCCTTCATTAGCGCACGTTCAACTCGTTGATACAACCAATCGTGCGATGGTGATTTGTAATTCTTGTCAACGGCGAAATCATCCAGCCACGCAGCCAATTTCAAAGACGCGTTTGCCGCGCCAGTTGGTAATCGTTTTTAACGCTTCTATCTCCGCCCCTGCAGGATCCATGACGAGAGCCATGATCGACTCCTGACCCTCAGGTTTAGCACATTGCGCAGATATTAAATCTGCGCCATGTGGGTAATCTGCGGATTGAATTTCGGATTATTCCTTCATCTTCACGTAAAAGATCTGTTGACCCTCCATATCCTTTGTGCGCATTTCGAAACGGTCTTTAAGGCTGGCGATCATCTTCGAGAGTTGTTTGTGGCCGTACGTGCGCGGATCGAAGCCGGGGTCGAGCTGATAGAGCGCGTTACCCATCCCTGCGAGCGGAGCCCAGCCGTCTTGTCCCACCGCCATTTCAAAGGCTTGACTCAACATCGGCATTGGGTCAAGCTCCTCTTTTGACTTGCCGGTTTTCTTCGCGTGCGATTGTTTCTGTTGCGCGGCTTTCTTTTCCGCCGCGAGGTTTTCAGTGTAGACGAAAACATCGCACGCGTTGACGAATGCCTTGGGTGTCTTCTTTTCGCCGATACCCATCACGAAGGTACCGCGCTCGCGGATTCGGGTAGCCAGCCGCGTGTAATCGCTATCCGACGAGACGAGGCAGAACCCGTCCACCACGCCGGAGTGCAGGATGTCCATTGCGTCAATGATCATCGCGCTGTCTGTGGCGTTTTTGCCGACTGTATAACGGAATTGTTGGATAGGTTGAAAGGCGTGGAAGTTCAGTGTTTCCTTCCACGAGTTCATGCTGTTCGTCGTCCAATCCCCGTAAATGCGTCGGACGGTGACTAGACCGTGTCTGCCTGCCTCCACCAGCATTTGCGGGAGCAGAGAAGATTGAGCATTGTCCCCGTCAATGAGGATGGCGATCTTATTTCTTAATGTGTTGAGGTTTTCGTTTGCCATGAGAGGCATTATACTGTACTTATCTATCCCAACCGGAGGCTGAACATGGAAATTGACCCCGTCTGCAAAATGGAAGTGGACCCGTCCACGGCGGAGTGGAAGACCGACTACAAAGGCAAGACATATTTCTTCTGTGCGCCGGGTTGCAAGCGCTCGTTCGAGAAAGACCCGGAAAAATATCTTGCCCAAACTAACGATGCCGAAGCAATGGCGTGAAGGTATGTACTAAGTTCGTGCGGCGGTTATCCTGTCGCACGAACTTCAGTTAAAAGGTCCTGTCGGATAAAGTCGACTATGGGGTGGCAGGGACCGGGGTTTTGAGTCCGCTTGCACTTGGGGCGAACAGACCGATGTCGGTACAAGAAGCGGCTCCTTCGCGTGGGAATAATCCCTGATCGCTTTTCACCTCGATCTGAATGGGAGTCGCCTGCCGATAGGTTGTATCGGCGGTCAACTTCAGGGTGACCTGATAGCCGATGGGGAGCAGAGTCACCTGGGCGGTTTGGTCCGGGTGAATTTGTTGACCGGGATCGAGCGCGAGTAGAGTAACCGTCAGGTTGGTCAATTGTAATCCGCCGGTATTTTTCAAAACGATGTAGGCATTCGTCACTTCGCCCATGCCGCGCAGGATATCAATGCTTGTGTTACATCCTAGAACAGTGATTGCAATCGCGGCTATGGTCGAGGCGGGAGGGGTGTTCGTCGATGTAGGTGTGGATGTGTAGACCGTTGCTGTTGGGGTAAGCGAGGCGAATGGTGTTACGCTCGGCGTGAGCGTGTTGATGATCGGAGTTGCGGTGAATGATGCGACTCCGATCACTACTGGCGTGGCAGTGAACACAGATGGTGGTTGTGTGGCTGGCAGGAATGGAGTCGGCGGATTGCCCGGGAGAGGTTGAATAATCCAACCATTGCACGATGCCAGCAAAAGCATGATCAGGATGTAAGGCGTTGTTCGTTTCATTTTTTCTCCTCTCTTTCATTGTATCGCTGTTGGTGAGATGAGAATAGCCCCCCGTTTGTAAATTTGAATCCGTTGATCGGGTAGTCCTGAACCGCCGCATTGAGTTTGTCGAAACGCAAACGAAGCCCTAACGAGATTAAGAGCAACCCCCAATTATCTGTTTTCTTGAAAACTGATGTTTTCGACCGCTTGCGTTCAACCACCTGTGCGATCTAAATCTTCGCGTTCAACTCCTCCCAACTCGGCTCGACCAGTACCGAGCCATCGGGGAAGACGATGGTCGGCACGCTTCGATATCCACGGTTGACCTGCATCACGAACTCGGTGGCTTGCGCGTTCCCTTCCAGCCCCACACGGACGTGTGGTATGCCTTTCGCCTCGAAGAATTTCTTCACGCGGGCACAGTCCGCGCAAGTTTCGGTGACGTACATGACAATTTGGGTCGGATTAAGTGTGTAAAGGTTGTGCATAACCCTGCTTCCAGTATTTTGATTTCAAGGTTTTTTATTAATGAGCCGCCGAGAGCACAGAGACCTCCGGGAAAATCTCTTTTATCTCTGTGATCCTGTGGCTAAATTGCTCGCTAGCGGTCTCTTGTTATTGTGATCCCAACATGAACTATCTTACCCCAACTCCTTTGCCGCTTCACGCAAAATGTGAAACGCGTAGCGCATCACAGATTTGAGCGCGGCAGTCTCCGGCGGATTCCCCTTTTCGAATTGGTCCAACGCGTGCAGCAGGCTTCCGCGCAGTCCGCTGGCGCGGTGCGCCCAGACCGAATCGGCGGAGATCCGTTCAAGGCGGTTGAGGAGCATGGTGATCAGTTTTGCTTCGGCGGGAAGATCGCGCATGAAAAGAAGAGGCGTCCCCGGCGCGGGTCGAACGCGCAACCACCAGATTCGAAGTCTGTTACTCTGTCCATTGAGCTACGGGGACGGGCGTGCGAAATTATACTCGAAACCGTTCTGCCATTGCGAGGAGAGTCGTGCTGAGAGGAGTGAGCCGATAGGCGAGCGCGGACAAAGCGCGGGTGACGAAACAATCTCGTCTAACCTGCAAACCATTGTTGGTTAATTCGTCAAGATTGCCGCGCTCCCTTCGGTCGCTCGCAATGACATCATACAACACCCCTCCGCAGAGGGGTGAAATTCACTTGCCCGCGCCATCGAATACCCGTACAATCAGGGCGGCAAAACCACATCCAAAACGGGAAGGAATACCTCTTTCATGACCGACCTCAATAAATTCGGCGAGAATCTCATCGGGAATCTCGAGCGTGTGATCGTGGGCAAGTCTCAGGCATTGGAACTCGTTGTCATCGGCTTGCTGTGTCAGGGACATTTGCTCATCGAAGACGTGCCCGGCGTGGGCAAGACCATGCTCGCGCGCAGTCTCGCCAAATCCCTCGAATGCACGTTCAACCGCATCCAATTTACGCCCGACATGCTCCCCAGCGACGTGACGGGCGTTTCTATCTTCAATCAACAGAAACGTAAATTCGAATTCCGCGCAGGACCCATCATGGGGCAGATCGTCCTTGCGGACGAGGTCAACCGCGCCACGCCAAAAACGCAAGCCGCATTGCTCGAAGCGATGGAGGAACGACAGGTCACTGTGGATGGAGTCACACATCCATTGCCCAAGCCGTTCATGGTGCTTGCCACGCAGAATCCGATCGAATATGAGGGTACGTTTCCTTTGCCCGAAGCACAATTGGATCGCTTCCTGCTTCGTATCCACATGGGGTATCCAAGCCCGGGGGAGGAGATGAGGGTGTTGAGCAGTCAGCAACTCAAACATCCGATCGAATCGCTGAAATCGGTGGTGAAGGTCAAAGATTTGCTGAAAGCCGTCGAGGATGTCCGCAAAGTGTTCGTCTCGCCTGCTGTGCAAAAATACATCATCGACCTGGTTGGGCGCACGCGCCACACCGCGGATGTCTATCTCGGGGCGAGTCCGCGCGGGAGTTTGGCGTTGTTCCGGGCGGGGCAAGCACGCGCCGCGCTGCATGGGCGCGACCATGTACTGCCGGACGACATCAAAGCGCTGGCGGTCGCGGTGCTGGGGCATCGCATCATCGTCTCGCCTACCGCGCGCTTGCGCGAGTTGAGCGCAGACCGCATCGTGCAGGAGGTCATTCAAAGCGCGGCGGTGCCCGGCGGCGATTACCGCGCCGCAATTGTAAAAGGCAAGGGTAAAGCGAAGTGACGGCGGGTCGCGCGTTCGTCCTGTTGATTCTGTTCGTGGGCGGCGTTGGCGCGTTCATGGACGGCGCCGTGTTTTACGTGCGCCTGTTTTACGCCGGGCTGCTGCTTCTGCTGTTCGCGTGGTGGCTGGCGCTCACCTCACTGCGCGGGATTCGAGTCGAGCGTCGGGCGCGTTCCTTGCGCGCCGCGGTGGGAGACGTGTTCGAGGAGCACTTCGAGATCGTCAATTCGAGTCGCACGTTCAAAATATGGCTGGAGGTGGCGAACGAGACGACGATACCTTTTGCGCGCGGTTCGCGCGTGCTCACGTTGATTCCCCGTGGACAAAAACGTTCATACACCGCCCGCACCTGGCTCACCTCTCGCGGCGGATTCCCGCTTGGGCCGACTCGCATCAGTTCCGGTGACCCGTTTGGGATCTTCCGCGTATCGAAGACCTTTCCCGCAAGCGAATCGCTCGTTGTGCTTCCGATGTTGTTCAATGTTTCGTCGTTCCTTTCTCCGCCGGGTTTGCTGCCGGGCGGGCAGGTGATTCGACGCAAGTCACACGATGTGACACCTCATGCGGCGGGCGTGCGCGAATACGTGCCGGGCGATGCGTTGAAGAGGATCCACTGGCTCACCAGCGTTCGCCGCGACCGCTTGATGGTGAAAGAATTCGAACAAGACCCGCAATCGGAAGTATGGCTGTTCCTCGACGCGCACCGCAGCGCGCACGTTTCAAGAACGGGTAATGATTTCGAAGCGCCGCCCACCGATGACCTTTTCCTCCTCAAACGTCACAAGGTGAAATTACCCCCCTCCACGCTTGAATACTCGATCAGCGCGACCGCGTCGCTGGCGCGTTATTTTTTGGCGGGGCGGCGATCCGTCGGTTTAGTAACAGCCTCGGGGCGCACGTACAAAATCATCCCTGCGGAACGAAGCGAGCGGCAGGAGGCGAAAATTCTCGAAGCGCTGGCATTCATCCATGCCGAAAGTTCATTCACACTACCGGCGCTCGTCACCGCGCAGATGGGACAGTTGCCGCAGGGGAGCAGCGCCATCCTCGTCACGCCGACGGTCTATCCTGAATTGTTAATTGCGGTGGATGGTCTTCAGCGGCGCAACCTGCGTCCTGTGGTTGTGTTGATGATGACGCACTCGTTCGGCGCGCGTGCCAGTAACGAAGATGTTGCCAAATCGCTGGAGGAGCGCCGGGTGCCGGTCTGCCGCGTGTTTTGCGACGAAGACCTCGGCGTGACGCTCTCCGCGTTCTATGATAAAACCAACTCGCAGGATACCTCATGGCGCAGACCCGTATTGTCACACTTGACCTGAATTTTCAAGGACGCCCGCACGCGATCGCCGCGTATTTGATTCGAAGCGCAGATGCCGTT
The DNA here is from genome assembly GCA_040753755.1 of Chloroflexota bacterium. Classification (GTDB taxonomy): domain Bacteria; phylum Chloroflexota; class Anaerolineae; order Anaerolineales; family Villigracilaceae; genus Defluviilinea. Next base: position 24,394 of record JBFMDB010000001.1, on the reverse strand, counting down.
GTACTGATCGAAAGCGGACCCGGCTCGACTCTTCCTTCCCTTGAGGCTAATCTCGCAGCGGAGGGTTTATCCCCCCGTGATGTGACTCACATCCTGCTGACGCACATTCATCTCGACCACGCCGGCGCGGCGGGCTGGCTTGCGAACCAAGGCGCGGAGATTTTTGTGCATCCCATCGGCGCGCCGCACATGCTCAATCCTGAAAAGTTGATCGCCAGTGCCACGCGAATTTATGGCGATCGTATGCAGACTCTCTGGGGCGAATTTTTGCCTGTGCCTGAAAATAAACTGCACGTGGCAAATGATAATGAAAGAATAGTAATTGGTATTTTGGAATTTGTGCCTGTGAATACCCCCGGTCATGCGGAACATCACTACGCGTATCAATTTGAAGACATGATCTTCTGCGGTGACGTGGGCGGAGTGCGCATCCCCGGTTATCAATACCTGCGCGTCCCCATGCCGCCGCCCGAGCTGCACATCGAACGCTGGAAGGAAAGTCTCTCCAAGTTGCGCGCGCTCAAACCCGCGCGCCTCGCGCCGACTCACTTCGGCATTTTCGACGACGTGGATTGGCAGCTCAACGAAGTCGAAAAAGGACTCGACTCGGCCGCGCGCTGGCTGGAACAGGCGATGAAGAACGAGCCTTCGGTGGAAGAATTGCGCGAACGTTTCACGCGCTGGATTTTGGATGAAGGCAAATCGGCTGGGTTGAGCGAGGACGTCGTGAAAGCCTACGAACTCGCCAATCCCCTCGGCATGAGCGCAGATGGGTTGTTGCGGTATTGGAAGAAGGTGAGAGCGTTTCGGAATTCTTGATAAAAGTTATATTTTTAGGGGATATTCCTAACTTGGGCAGGGACGAAAGTTCGGTACAATTCAATCAATGCCACAAAATCCATCTCGCTGGTTCGATACTGTCCGCCAACTGACGAAGGCGCTGGTGGCGATTCCCAGCGTCAGCCCGGATGTGGAGGCGGAGAATCGCTGTGCGGAGAAAATTGCTGAGTTACTGGCGGGGGAGCGCGATTCGCTCCAGCCGATGTACTGGGAAACCGGCGATGGGCGGAAGAACGTTGCCTGCTTGTTGAAGAGCCATCATCCGCAAAACACTGGAAAAACCATCGTTTTGATGAGTCACTTCGACACGGTCGGCGTGGAGGATTTTGCGCGGCTGGGTAATTCCGATCTTGCGTTTCAACCTGACGAACTTGCCTCTGCGATGAAAAACATGCTTGAGCAGAAGAGGCAATCTGGCGAGTTGGATCACTCGGAAGAGTCCGCGTTTCAGGCTCTGGAATCCGGCGAGTGGATGTTCGGGCGCGGCTCCGTGGATATGAAGACTGGTGTGGCGGTCAACATCGCGGTGATGCGCGAGTTTGCGCGGACACGGGAAAACGGTCAACGATTGATTGACGAACTGGCGGGCAATCTGCTCTTTCTATCTTGCCCCGATGAAGAGACCGAGTCCGCCGGGATACTTTCCGCAGTGCCTGAACTGCTCAAATTCCGTAAGCAAGAAAACTTGACCTACCTCGGCGTCATCAACACGGATTACACTGCGCCGCGCGATTTGAATCGAGATGCACGCTTCGTTTATTCCGGGACGATCGGGAAATTGCTCCCATCATTTTATTTTCTCGGTGTGCGGACTCATGTCGGCGAAGTATTCCGCGGCGTGGACGCGTCGCACATCGCCGCTGAATTGGTCAGGCGAATCAATCTCGATCCCGAATGGATTGACACATGGAATGGATCGTTGGGAGGGGAGAAAGTCGCTGAAGTTGCACCACCACCTGTTGCTTTGCAGATGCGCGACCTCAAGCCTTCGTACAACGTGGAAACGGCTGGTGAAGCGTTTGTCTATGTCAACTGGTTGACCCTCACCAAGACTCCCGAAGAGGCGATGCAAAAAATGAAAGACGTCGCATCCGCCGCGCTCGATGCAGTATTCGAGCGAATTGACTCGTCGTTCACTCAGTTTTCCTCCAAAGGAGGGCAAGCACAACCTCCGCCCGACTGGACGAGTTTTATTCTGACTTACGAAATGGTTTATCAGGAAGCCAGAGGACGATGGGATGCGGCAAACAAAGACAAGGATTTTTCGGATTGGTTGGGAGCAACAACAGCAAGCTCCGCCGCGTCTGCGAAAGACGGGCGCGAGTTGAGCCGTATGATCGTCGCTGAGTTGGTGAAGGCGGCGCAGATCAGCGGACCCGCGATTGTCATATTTTTCTTGCCGCCATATTACCCGTCCGCACAGCCGCAGGAGAATGAACTTACGCTGGCAGTGAAGTCTGTGGTTGAAAGATCAAACGCACAGGTTCAATTCCGCGGCTTTTATCCGTACATCTCCGATCTGAGTTACGTCCGTTTGGATGGTGGCATTGAAATTGATTCGTTGAAAAATAATATGCCCCTGTTTGGAATGCGAGACGAGAAAGGCACATTGTATTATCCTCTGGATTCCATTAAACTGGAAGACATCCGCGCGCTGGGGTGTCCGGTGGTCAACATCGGTCCGTTCGGGAGCGACGCGCACGGATTGTACGAGAGAGTCCACATGCCGTATTCGTTCGAGGTAGTTCCTCAGATTATTTTTGATACGATTTACAAAACGTTGGGGTAGGGGCGGTTGGCGATCCGCCCGTACCCATTAGGAGAAAATATGATCGTTGGCATACCGAAAGAGACGCGTCCATTCGAATATCGGGTTGGGTTGAACCCTGCCGGGGTGGAGATCCTTGTCCAACACGGGCATCAGGTGTACGTCGAGCATGACGCGGGGGTGGGAGCGGGGTTCAAGGATCAAGAGTACGAATCTGCCGGGGCGCGGATCGTCTATTCCGGCGAGGAAATCTTCGCGCGCGCCGATCTTGTCTTGAAAGTCGCGCGTCCGTTGCGCAGTGAATTGGATTGGCTAAAACCCGGCGCTACGCTCACCGGGTTGCTTCATCTCGCATCTACGCGGCGCGATAAGATCGAAGTGCTTCTCGAAAAAAAGATCACCTCCATCGCCTACGAACAAATTCAATTGCCCGATGGCTCACTGCCTCTGTTGCGACCGTTCAGCCAGATCGGCGGGAGCATGGCGGCGCAGGTAGCGGCGCGCTTGTTGCAAAATAATTGGGGCGGCAAGGGAATTTTACTGGGCGGCGTACCTAGTGTTCCTCCGGCGGAGGTGTTGATTCTGGGCTCGGGAATCGTCGGTACCTACGCGACGCAAGCCTTTCTTGGGCTTGGCGCACATGTGACTGTGATCGGCGATGATATTGCAGGTTTGCAAAAAATTTCCGACCGCTTTCCCGGCATTGTCACGATGATCTCGACGAGGCGCAACATCGAACGCGCGACGACCTACGCGGATGTAGTTGTCGGTGCGGTGCTTGTGACCGGTGAACGGACTCCGATTCTGGTGACGCGCGAAATGATCCGGGCGATGAAGCCTCGCTCTGTCATTATTGATGTGAGCATTGACCAGGGCGGCTGTTTCGAAACGTCACGCCCGACCACACACGACCAGTCAACGTTCGTAGATGAAGGCGTGCTTCATTATTGCGTACCGAATATGCCGGGTGTGGTGGCGCGCACCGCAACGCACGCGTTCGTGAACGCGGCGATGCCGTATTTGACCCGCATTGCCGATGAAGGAATTGACGCCGCGTTAGCGAAAATCCCCGCGCTCGAAAAGGGAGTTAACACTTATCAGGGCAGGCTCATCCATCTCAATTTGCTCGAGGAGCGCTAAGATGGACTGGACAAAAATTTACGAATCGCGCATCACGACGCCGCAAGAAGCAGTGCGCGCCATTCAATCGGGTCATCGCATCTTTCTGACGGGGAACGTGTCGGTCCCGCAAAAGGTTCTCGGCGCATTGGTGGATTACGCCCCGAATCTTTCCAACGTGGAGATCTGTCAGGCATTGACGATCGGTCCCGCCGATTATGTGAAACCCGAACTCGACGGGCACTTGCGCGTCAACACGATGTTCATCAGCGCAAATGTGCGTAAAGCGGTGCAAAGCGGTCAGGCGGATTTCACCCCGGTTCTCCTTTCGGAATTTCCTCTGCTCTTCAAGCGCGGCGTTCTACCTCTGGATGTGGCACTGATCCACGTCTCGCCGCCTGACGAGCACGGCTTCTGCAGTTTAGGGGTCGAAGTCGGCTTGACGAAGTCTCCGGCCGAGACCGCCAAAGTTATCATTGCCGAAGTGAATCAACAAATGCCGCGGACGCTCGGCGATTCGTTCATTCACGTCAGTCGCCTGAATTACATTGTGCCGGTGAACTATCCCATTGCGGAAATGCCCATGGCAGACGAAGGCGATCCTGCGATTGTACAAAAGATTGCAGGTTTTATCGCTGAACTCATCCCTGAAGGCGCAACGATGCAAATGGGAATCGGCGCGATACCCGATGCCGTCCTGAAATATTTGCACAACAAAAAAGACTTGGGCGTGCACAGCGAGTTGTTCTCGGACGGCGTCATCGAACTGGTCAACGCCGGTGTGTTGACCGGGGCGCGCAAGTCTCTGCACCCGGGCAAGATCATCGCAGGGTTCATTCTCGGCACGAAGAATTTATACGACTGGGCGGACGACAATCCGCTCATCGAATTGCACCGCACGGAATACATCAACGATCCTTTCGTCATCGCACAGAACGAACGCATGGTGGCGATCAACTCCGCCATCGAAATTGACCTTACCGGTCAAGTCTGTGCGGATAGCATCGGACCGAAACTTTACAGCGGTGTGGGCGGTCAACTTGATTTTATCTATGGCGCATCGCGCTCGAAGGGCGGAGTGCCGATCATTGCCCTGCCAAGCGCGACCACGATGAAAGATGGTACACTCGTGACGCGCATCTCTGCAATGTTGAAGCAAGGCGCAGGTGTGGTGACCAGCCGCAATCACGTCCGATTCGTGGTGACGGAATATGGCGTCGCGGATCTGTACGGTAAATCCATCCGCGAGCGCGCAAGACAATTGATCCACATCGCACATCCCGATTTCCGCGCGGAGTTGGAGAAGCAGGCGAAAGAATTGCATTATCTGTAGCATTTACCCAACGGTAACAAAGCACAACAACTCCCCGCAGTGTGTGGTGTTCTTCCCTGCGGTGAGTTTATTTTATTGAGGTTGATATGAAGAGGAAAGTAAAAATCGTGGCAACGGTGGGACCCGCCAGCCAGAGTGAAGATGTGCTCGAACAATTAATTCAAGCCGGTATGAATGTGGCGCGTATGAATTTTTCGCACGGCACGCATGAGGAGCATTCCTCGCGCATCGAATCGATCCGCAAAGTCTCGGCAAAACTTGGTGTGCCGGTGGCGATCTTGCAGGATTTACAAGGTCCGAAAATTCGCGTGGGCGAATTGGAATCCATTGTTCACCTTTCGGAGGGAGAGCAGGTTTATCTTTATGCGACCGGGACAACTCCTCCCGATAACGGCGGGCAAAAGATCCCCGTGGATTTTCGTCAGTTGTTCGATTCGGTCCGACCTGCGGACCGCCTCCTGCTCGACGACGGCCGCCTCACCCTTGAAGTTGTTTCCGTCAAGGATCGCAATGCGCTGACGGCGAAAGTCATCATCGGGGGTTCACTATCCTCCCATAAGGGGATCAATTTACCCGGGGTTCGCCTGCGAATTGCAGGTTTTACCGAAAAGGACGAAGCCGATCTCGCGTTCGGTATCTCGCAAAACGTGGACGCGGTGGCTATCTCGTTCGTGCGCACAGCGGAGGATGTGAAGAAGGTTCGCTATGCGATGGAACGATTATCCAGCGGCAAACGATTGCCGATGTTGATCGCCAAACTTGAAAAGCCCGAAGCGCTCGATAATCTGGATGCGATCTTGGATATCGTGGATGGCGTGATGGTGGCGCGCGGCGATCTCGGCGTGGAGCTTCCACCCGAACGCGTGCCTGCCTTGCAGAAACACATCATCCGCACTGCGAACGCACGCGCCAAGCTGGTGATCACCGCGACGCAGATGTTAGAGTCGATGATCTCGAATCCACTTCCCACGCGGGCAGAGGCGTCAGATGTTGCGAACGCCGTGTTCGATGGAACCGACGCGGTGATGCTATCCGCTGAATCGGCTTCGGGGAAATATCCGGTCGAATCGGTTCAGATGATGGACCGCATCGTGCGCGAAGCCGAGTCTCATTTCATGGAATGGGGCATGGAACCGAGCGTGAGCGGATTTGAACACAGCGACGCGGCTTCGATGGCGCGCGCCGCCCAAGCGTTGGCAAACGATAAGAACGTGACGGCGGTGGCATGTTTCACCACACAGGGACGGACCGCATGGTTGATGTCGAAGATTCGTCCGCGTGTTCCGGTGATGGCTTTTACCCCAGATGAAGGAACGTATCGCAGGCTCGCGTTCCTGTGGGGCGTGCGGCCGCAGCTCATCGCGTTTGCGAACTCACTCGAAGAAATGCTCGATCACGTAGATGCGGCGTTGATGCGTTCCGATGTTGTGCAAGTGGGCGATCAGGTTGTATTGGTGTGCGGGTTTCCCGTCGGTGCGGTGCGTCCGCCGAACATGGCATTGTTGCATACGGTGGGGGAGCATTAGAGAGAGCCGTTGGTTGAGTAGCGAGGGCTGTATGCGAGCGTTTCGAAACCAACGGGTATTCAAATACCATATTGTTACAGGAATTATCCTGCGCGTGGTTGGTCTCGATACACCCTTCGCAACAATCGCTCAGGGCTACTCGACGAACCTTATTCTCTGGTTGAAATAAAAATCCCAACCCCGATCAACACGCCGCCGAGCATGAACAGCGGCGTGATTATTTCTCCGAGGAATAACCAGCCGAGCAAAGTGCCAACGAGGGGTTGCGCGAAAAAAGTCAGCGAGGCGAGCGTGGCAGGTAATTCTTTGAACGCATAATTCCACAAGAACATCGCGACGGCAGTGGAAATGATGCCGAGGAACAATATCCCGCCGACGATCTCGAGGGTGATCTCGCCGGTTCCCTGCGAGTTAATTTCGGAAAGCCCCAACAGCAGTGATGTAGGAAGTCCGCCTAACAGCATCACTGTACTGGAAGTGAGCAGGTCAATGTTCCCCGAGGTCTTTCGCACCAGCACGGAATACCATGCCCACGTAAAGCCTGCAAAAAATAACAAGACGTTTCCTAAAAACAGAGATGGGGATAATTCCGCCGTGCGTGGGTCAATGACCGCCAGCACTCCAAGAGTGGAAATCACCAAAGCAATCACTTGTTTTCCCGTGATCTTCTCGCGGAGCAGGAAGTATGTGAACAGCAAGACAAACGCAGGCGTTGCGGATGTGATCAGCGCTCCGTTCGATGCGGTGGAAAATTTTGTCCCTGTGAATTGGAAGCCGAGCGATATTCCATAACCCATCGTTCCGACGAGAAAACTCTGCCAGAATTGTGAACGCGTAGGGGCGACCCATTGGGTCGCCCTTGCATTGCGAAATAAAATCACCGCGCCCAGCGAGAGGATGCCCAGTGCGAGGCGGATGGTCAGCAACGCGAATGGAGGGATGACCTCAAGCACGACTTTGCTCACCACGTACATGCCGCCCCAAATGGACGCGGCGCCAAGTCCGCATAGGAGGGCGAGTAGTTTTTTGTTCATGAAGCGGTGATTATAACTGGGTTCACGCGAATGATTTGCTTTGCCTGCTTTTCTTGATTTCCCCTCTTCGTTTCTTTGATTGCAACCTTTTTTCTTTTGATGCTTTCGTTGGTTTTGTCTTTTTTCGCGCCTTCGGTTTGACGAGCGCTTTGCGAACGAGCGCGATCAGCCGATGAAGTGCATCCTCGCGGTTGTGCTCCTGTGTGCGGAACTGCTTGGCTTCGATGAGTAAAATACCATCGTCGGTCATGCGTTTGCCTGCTAGATGCATCAGGCGCGACTTTACCTCTTGAGGCAATGACGAAGCGCGTACATCGAATCGCAACTGCACTGCCGTCGCGACCTTGTTGACGTTTTGTCCGCCCGGACCCGACGCACGGATGTAGTCAAAGTGCAACTCGTTGTCGTCGATTTTTATGGATGGAGAGATTTCGATCATACACAAACCCCTCTCCATTTAGGAGAGGGGCAGGAGTGAGGTCGGTTCAAAACATCAACGCGTTGACCTTGTCGATCATCGCGGGAGCGGGCCGCAGGTCCGCTTCGGTGAGTCGGTTGAGAGGCGTGTCAATCAAGTTGTACGTGTCCGCGAGCGCGGGCTTGTCGGTCGAAACGTAGATCAATCCCGTTGTCAGCCAGTTATTGCGCTGCGCTTCCTCCAACGTGCGGATGGCTTCGAAGCGATTCGTCGGGTCGTGACTCTTTTCCAAATTCTTGAGGATGATCACCGAACCGTCATGCATGGTCACCTCGCGCACTTCGCCTTCCTTCAATTCGGATTCGAGCACGATCTCGTCCCGCGGCGCGATGTAGGTGATGTCGTGAAGCGGTTCTTCGTGATCCTTGCCCCACGCATAGGAATAATGCGCGTTGTCTTGATTGTTGAAGGTGACGCACGGGCTGATGATGTCGAGAACGGCAATGCCCTTGTGCGCGAACGCGGCTTTGAGCAACTCCTTCACTTGCTTGGCGTTGCCCGCGAACGAACGCGCCACAAAGGTTGCGTTCGACGCCATTGCTTCCATGCAGATGTCAATGGGCATGTAAGGATTCGTTCCCTGCTTCTTGAGTTCAAGTCCGCGTTCGGCGGTGGCAGAGAACTGTCCTTTGGTGAGTCCATACACGCCGTTGTTCTCGACGATATAGACCATGTTCAAATTGCGCCGCATCACGTGTTTGAACTGACCCATGCCGATGCTCGCTGTGTCGCCGTCGCCGGAGACACCGACGCCTTTGAGTGTATGGTCGCCGAAGAGCGCGCCAGTTGCTATCGAAGGCATGCGTCCGTGCAGGCTGTTGAACCCGAACGAGCGATTCATGAAATACGTCGGGCTTTTGCTCGAACAACCGATGCCGCTGAATTTGAGCACATTTTCGGGCAACACGCTCATCTCGTACATCGCGGCGATGATCTGGTTCGAGATCGAGTTGTGACCGCAACCCTGACACAACGTAGTGGGGTTGCCGCGATAATCGTTCTTGGTAAGACCGGCAGCATTAACGTTGACCGGTGCGCCCGCCATGGGAAGTGCAGACATTATTTTGCTCCTTTCGCAGCGCGCTTCTTCGGCGCAGCTTTCTTCGAGATTGACTTTTTCACGGCAATTTTCTTCGCCGCGGGTTTTGACCCTTTAGTAAATTTCGCCACGATACCTTCGCGCACCCAACGCGCGGAGGCAGGTAAGCCGTCGCCATGTGCAACAGAGGTCAACATTGTGGCGGATTCGGGATTCGCGACCACGAGCAACTGGTGCAACTGTCCATCACGGTTCATTTCCACGACGTAGATTTGGTCATGTCTGCGAATGAACTCCTTCACCTCGGCAGTGAACGGCAGGGCGCGCACCCGCAGGAAATCTGTTTTCAGGCCGTGGTCGCGCTCCAATTGAACGCGCGCTTCATTGATGGCGGCTTCTGTCGAACCGTAGGCGATGATTCCGATTCTTGCGCCTTTGGTTTCTTGCACCACAGGTTTTGGAAGATATTCTTTAGCAGTTTCGTATTTCTTCTTCAAGCGTTCCATGTTGCGTTGGAAGGTCGCCGCGTCTTCGGTGTATTTGGCATACTCATCATGACCGGTACCGCGCGTGAAGTAGGCGCTCATCGGGTGTTTGTTACCGGGGATCGTGCGATACGGAATGCCGTCGCCGTCTTTGTCAAGATAGCGACCCCAATTCCCCTTGATTTCCTCGAGGTCTTTTTCCCATAATACCTTACCGCGATCCATTGGCGCTTTTGGATATTCAAAAGGCTTGCTCATCCACTGATTCATACCCATATCCAGGTCGGATAACACAAAGACAGGCGCTTGCAAACGTTCGGCGATATCGAAGGCTTGCCAGCCAAAATCGAAACATTCGTTCACGTCCCCGGGCAACAACACAATGCTATCGCTGTCACCGTGACCCATGCCAACAACGAACGAGAGATCGGCTTGAGAAGTGCGCGTGGGCAAACCTGTGCTGGGACCGATGCGCTGGACATCCCAAATAACCACCGGCACTTCAGCGTAATAAGCCAAACCTGCAAATTCGGTCATCAGGCTCAAACCCGGCCCGGAGGTGGAGGTCATCGAGCGGAGCCCGCTCCAACCCGCGCCGACCGCCATACCGATCGCGGCAAGTTCGTCCTCCGCCTGCACTACCGCGTAGGTATGTTTCCCGTCATCGCGTTTGCGCAGCATTGGGAAGTAATCGTTGACCGCTTCCGCCAGCGACGACGCCGGTGTGATCGGGTACCACGCGACGAATTGCGCACCGCCGAAGATCGACCCGATAGCGGCTGCGGTGTTTCCGTCCGCCATGATCAAACCCTCGGTCTTGTCCATTCGTTCGAGGGTAAATGGGTCTTTCTTTTCAAGATTTGATTTCGCCCATTCCGCGCCGGCTTTCACCGCGTTGAAGTTCATGTCGATCGGCTTTTGCTTGCCTTTGAAATGGAAGTTCAGGGCGGCTTGGATGGTGTCGAGGTCGATGCCGATCATCTGCGCCAGAATCCCCACGTAGACCATATTGCTGACCAACTCGCGGAAATCCGCTGGAACATTGGGGTCGCTGCGCACGATCTGCTTGACTGGCATCGGGTAGATGGCAATGTCTACGCGGTTGATGGGGAGCTTGATATCGTCGGCGTAGTAGAACGCTCCACCCGGCGGCACAGAGGCAAGGTCGCGCGTGAACGAATCGGGATTCATCGCGATAACAATATCCTGTTCCTCGCGCCTGCCGAGATACCCGTCCTTGCTCGCGCGGATCGTGTACCACGTGGGCAATCCTTGAATGTTCGAGGGGAAGAGATTTTTCCCCGAAACAGGGATGCCCATCTTGAAGATCGCGCGCAGAATGGTGTTGTTGGCGGTGGAACTGCCCGAACCGTTCTTTGTGCCAACGATGATCGAAAAATCGTTTACAACTTTTTTCATTTGTTCCTCGTGTTATGGTCTTTGGTATAAAAGATCGGTATGCGTTACCAGCGCATCGAATCCAGTTCGATAGTCGTCATTGCAGATCGAATCAACCATCACTTGATGGTATCTCCAAACTTCTTGCAGGTAATCGTATCCACCCGTAAACATGTTCAAACCGACGGTTTCGTAGGCGTCCCAATAGGCTTCCAGGATTCCCGTTACAAATGGATTATCCAGCCGGCTGAAAATTTTCAAGTGCAAATTTCGATGCTCTTCATGCGGTACTTGTATCGGAGTTCGAGCCAGTTTTTCTTGTGCCCGGCGGATCAACGTTTGCAATTCATCTTTGTCGCTGTTGGTGAGTTTTTCCACCGCCTCAAACCAGTATGCGGATTCAATATGATTCCTCACATCGGCATATTTTCGGAAATTTTCATCATCGAGCGCGAGCGCGTATTGGAGACTTTGACGGATCGCCGGCGAGAAAGAAAATGTGCGCCGCCGGGTCTTTCCCGGCCCCGGCTTGACTTCGACAAGTCCGAGCGCGCGTGCCACCGCGAGTTGTTCGCGCAGTGATGCGAGACTTACACCCAACTCCTCGCTCAACTCATTGAGCGTGGGGAGTCCGTTTTTTGCCTCTTCATGGGAGGCTAAATATCGCATGAATTCCGAAATGTCGGGGGAAAGTTTGTCTCGAACTCTCATATGATTAATCTGATTAATTCGAGTATATACCCATTTTTCCCTTGCGTCAAGAAAATGGCAAGGTGAAAATACTTGTTTGGAAAAGTAAATGATTATGGAGGTGGCGGTGGGGGTTCCGGCGTATCCGTAGGCGGCTCAGGAACTGGTGTATCTGTTGGAAGCTCAACCTCTGTCGGTGTACCGGTTATTGGCACGATGATCACGGCTGTGTTGGTTGGTCTTGGGGTGCGAGTCGGGGTCGGTGGATTTATCGTAGGCCGGGGTTCTTCGCGTTTGGTCGGGGTTTTCGACGGGATGAAAGGTGTGCGTGTGAACGTGGGTGAAGATGTAGGCGACGACGTATAGGTTGCACTAGGGGTAAAGGTGTTCGTAGGTGTGGGAGTCGCCACCAGTTCGGCAAACGCCTCAGAGGTTAAAGCCGCCGCTGTGTTCAAATTCGAGAAGGCTAGATTGGCAATATTGCCCGGTTCGATGACGATCGGTGTGGGCAAGGTGGGATCGGAGAGCGCAATTGCAGAAGTGGCGCAAAATAAACTAAACCCAAGCGCGCCGGCAAGAAAGATCCATAAGAGGCTGGCGTAGTCTCTGGGTCTGTTGGCAGTTGCGATGCTCTCCTGTCCGTTTTCCACAGTGAAATTATCTCACACCTTCATGAAAAATTCTATCAGCCGATCAGTCCGTTATGAAGTATATATTTTCCTGCGAATTTGCGGCTGGGTCAGAACCGCTTCGAGCACCCCTCCGCCGATCGCGAGCGATTTATCTGAAACAAGGAAACATGCGCTTGGATCGTTGCGCGCATCCACATCGCCGATCTTTAATCCTTTTGTGACTCGCAAACCATCTCGGATCATTCCCCGCAAAACCCCGCGAAATGGGCTGGTGATTATGATTTGATCCTCAATGATTGCAACTGATTCACCTTCCTCACAATGATCGCCGATCTTCTTCATGCTCTTCAAAACTCCGTTTGCGGGTGCACGCAAAACACGGCGCGGATCGCCTTCGGGTTCGCCTGAATCAGGCTGTGTCTCGCCATCCCAGAAGACCCGCCCAAGCGTATGACTGCGCCGCGTTTCAATGACAGCATGGCAATCGCGTCCCGCGTGGAACCCGGGACCCAATCCGATATGAAGCGGAACAGGGACGGGGAGAGGCTGAGGAGGAGATTTGAGCAGTCGCGCATCCACGACAACTGGAAAATGAAAAGTGGAGAGGATTGAAGCCTCGGGATCAATGAGGACGGGAACAATATCCGCTTCCCTCCACCCATCGAGTTGATTCGCTTCGACCAACTTTGCCCTCACCCCTTCGACGGTGTGAGTTCCGTCGTACACAGCTTCTGAAAACGCAACCGCCCGGCGGACAGCCAGCGGCTGGGGAAGTTCCGTTATCAACACCTTGATGCCTGCGCGATAAAGGCGAAGCGCTACTCCAGATGCAAGATCGCCGCCGCCGCGAATCAAAACGCAATTATCGAAGCGCATCGCTGGGTTGGGTCGCCGCCAATTGCTCCGGGGATTCCTGCGCCTTAAGATTGTGCTCGGAGAGCATGTGGCTAAATGAATAGAGAAGGAGATATACGAAGAGAAAGAAAACGGTATAAAGCAATGTGAAGGCGGCGAGGCGCCGGCTCGGGTCAATGACCAATCCTAGGATGTCCATGGCTGTCTCTGCCGGGTCTTGGAGAATATCCCACGAGTTCAACCGTACGAAGCGGCCGATGTACATGCCAAAACTGCTCAGTGGGGTGATCACGAAGACGAATAACCATGCCATTACCCTCCCAAAGGTCCGCAGTACGATATCCTGCATCAAGTACAACGAGATGATGCCGAGCAACATACCCGTCCACGAGCACCAAACGACGATGATCACATCGTACCAGAGAGGCGCGCCGGAAGAGCCGCGTGAAAGGTCTTGTAGATCCGTGAGCATGTATGGCGCGTTTGGGAAAAAGATCAACCACAGGACGGCGATGAACGGCAGGACGAAGTACAGCGTGATGCGCCTCCACGATGTGGCATGGGCGAGGTAGGCAAGGATGAAAGGTATCCACGCAAGGAAGAGATTCCAGATCAACCCGAGATGCCTGCCCGATTCGCTGTATGCTACGCGGGCGAGTACGAGCCCGATGCACATGGCGCAAGCAATGTTGAGCAGCGCAAAGACCGCGAGGTTATGACGGTTTCGGAAAATGAAATTACGAAATCGATTGCGCATGACCTATTCGTTTTCGATCAAATACCAGATCAGGTCAATGTCGCCGGGGGAGCGCCCATAGCTGGTGAGGATCGCCGCCGCTTCGGTCTTGTGTTGCGTGCCGTGATTGACGAGATGAGCCATGGCTTGCCATAAGACCCTACGATGACGTTGTCCTTCGGTCGAAGTGTAACCGAAGGATGCGTTGAGTTGTTCCTCGGTCAAATTTTCCACGAACGACATCAGGAGTTTTTCCTCCTCCAGCCAACGAGTGCGGAGCGACTCGAACGTGGGGAAATCCTCCGCGTTCAAGCGAAAATTTGGCGAGGTGCCTTCCCAGCGGTTCCGCCAGATCCATTCTGCAAACAAGGCGTGGACAAGTGTGCCGCGCAATCCTCCGTGTGGGAAAGGTGCCGGCGCGAGGTATTGTTCTTCAGTGACACCGGATGCGGCTTTAAGGATTTTTGCCGTTGACCATTGGTTGTATTTGTAGAGCAAAAGAATATCTCGTTTATTCATCTTGTGTCTGCCGCAGGAAATTCAATATGATCGGGTTGACCTCAGCGGGTCTTTCGTAATGGGGGATGTGCCCGCAGTTTTCGATGACATGGAACTCGGCATCCGGCATCACGTCGCGTAACAGGCTGCTTTGCTCGAACGGAACCGTTCGGTCGTTTCGTCCCCAGAGCAGCAAGATCGGTATGCCTAGTTTGCCGAGTGACCAATAAATTTCGATGTTGGAGTTGAGCATGTCGTTGCGGATGGTGGATAGGATGGAACGCATGAAGCCTTTGTATTGCATCTGCACCTTGTATCTTTGCTGAAACTGTTCAACAAGCGACGGGTCGAAGAAATCTTTGGCTACGCTGTTGACGAATTTCGAAGAACCAATTTGACCGTAGGCTAATTCGGCAAGGATGGGGACACGAGCAAAGCGGACTGTCCATGCGGTATCGATGGGTTTTGCGCCGGATGGGTCGATCAGAATGAGTTTGTTGACTCGTTCGGGATAGCGGACGGTAAACGCGGAAGCGATGGGTCCGCCCATGGAGAGGCCGACCAAGTTGACCCGTTGATTGAAGCGGAGCGCATCCAAAAGACCCGCGAGCTGGCGGACGAAGAAATCCAGATTGTTGCGTACACGCGGACGATCTGAAAATCCGCGTCCGAAAAGGTCGTATCGTAAAACCTGATAATTCGATCGAGTTAGAAATTCGTATGTCGGGTCATAAATGAAATACGGAACAGAAAAACCATGCACAAGAACGACGGCTTCGCCCGATTCGTTCCCGCCCAGTTCGTAATGTGTCATTCCGTCGGGAAGTTGGATGAAGGATCCTCCCGCGGACCCGCGGGTTTCATTGTTCAATTCTTTGTTTTCATCACGATACGGGAATGACATGAGTCGCGCGACGCTGTAACGCGCCGAATTTAGATTCTACCCAATGCGCGCAGGACGCGTTCGGGCGTGTACGGAAATTCGTCGATCCACACGCCGATCGCGTCGTGAATTGCCGCACCGATCGCAGGCGCGACCGGGAGGTAGGGCAGTTCGCCGACGCCGCGCGCACCCCATGGTCCGCTGGGATCGGGGATTTCGAGGATGACCGATTCGACTTTTTCAGGAATATCCCAGATTGTCGGTATCAGATATGTGCTCAATTGATCAGTGAGCACGCGCCCGTCTTTGGTTTTGTAATCTTCGAGAATGGCATAGCCCTGTGCTTGAACGACCGCGCCTTCGATCTGTCCCTCGACGAGCGCGGGGTTGATGGGCTTGCCAAGATCGTCAGCAGAGACGACGCGCACAACGCGCACGCGGCCGGTTTCGGTATCCACTTCCACTTCGGCGGCTTGCGCGACCCATGCATAGGCGAAGTTCGGTGTGGAGTGACCGGTGTCCTTATCGAATTGAGTCGTGCGCGGGGCGAGGTATTTGTACTCGGCGATAGCCGGTCGTTCTTCGGCTTCCCATTTTTTCAAGGCAAGTTCCACCGCGCCGCGGATGGCATTGCCGGACATGAAGGTCATGCGCGAAGCAGAGACCGAGCCAGAGTTGCCCATCGTTGCGGAATCGGATGAGATCAGTTTTACTTTTTCGTATGGAACGCCGACCGCCTCCGCGGCCATCTGAATCATCACCGTATGCGTGCCCTGACCAACCTCCGCGCTGGCGTGATGCAAAACGACCTGCTCGATTTCTGTGTTGCCGTGCAGTTCGATCTTTGCCCAGCAGTTTTCCTGATAGCCAAACGAAAAGCCGATGTTCTTAAAGCCGGCGGCAAAGCCTCGACCGCGGACGAGAGACGTTGGACCATGGACGGTGGACGGTAATCCATGGTCTATGGTCTGCCGTCTGCTGTCTTTCTTCCATCCGAATCTGTCTCTCGCCGCCTCCATGCACTGCGCCACCGTGACCGGACTCGGCGAAGGAGTGCCAACGCCCATCGCGTCGCCGTCGCGCAAGGCGTTCATCAAACGAAATTCAACCGGATCCATTCCGAGTTTTTCCGCGAGTTTGTTCATTTGCATTTCCGCCATGAACAATGCCTGCGGTGCGCCGAACCCGCGGAACGCCGCGCCGGGGAGGTTGTTTGTGTACACGCCATACACATCCGTTTTTACGTTGGGGATGAAATAAGGTCCCGTGGAAGTGATCGTGGTGTTGCCCAACACTTTGTTCGAGGTGTACATGTACGCGCCGCCGTCGCCGATGATCTCATTTTCGATGGCGGTTAATTTTCCCTCTTTCGTCGCGCCCCATTTCGCGCGCAGAATAACGGCGTGCCGCTTGCCGTGACCGATGATCGATTCCTGCCGCGACCAAATGATGCGAACCGGCCGCTGCAATTTCCACGCGGCGAGTGCAAGCACGATCTGCACCGACATATCTTCGCGCCCGCCGAACGCGCCGCCGACCGCCGGGTATATTACGCGGATATTTTCATTCGGCAGGTTCAGCGCGTGCGCCACTTGATGCTGGTCTTCGTGAGTCCATTGCCCTCCGCATGCGATGGTGATACGCCCCGCCTCGTCGATGTACGCAAGTCCTGCTTCGGGTTGAAGATACGCATGCTCCTGCACGGGCGTGCGATATTCGCTTTCGACGATGACGTCCGCATTCTTGAACCCTTCGTCAACATTCCCCTTGCGGATCTTGTAATGCACGCAGATATTCGAATCGCCGATGTGTTCGTGGATGCGCGGTGCGCCGGGTTTCATCGCTTCCAGCGCGTCGGTGACGATGGGGAGGTCTTCATACTCCACTTCGATCAACTTCACCGCCGCGGCGGCTTCGGCTTCTGTCCGAGCCACAACTGCCGCGACCTGATCGCCGACGAAGCGCACCACATCCGCGCCGGGTTTTGTTGAACCGGGTCCGCACAACACCGGTTGATCCTGCCATTGCAAACCATACTCGTTGATCGGCACATCTTTCGCAGTGTACACCGCCGCTACGCCGGGCGCGGCTTCGGCTTTGCCGGTTTTGACACTCTTGACGCGCGCGTGCGGCCGCCCGGCAAAGAGCATCTTCATGTGCAACATGCCCTTCATGGTGAGGTCGCCGGAGTACGGCGTCTCGCCTGTGGCTTTGCCGCGCGCATCTACGCGTGGCAGTGATTTACCGATAACTTCGTGTCCGCTCATCGTTTCGATTATCTCTTGTAGCGTTTGACCTTCACCCGGACGGGCGGCACGTCGGTGGGTCCGTACGGCGAAGGACCGAGGAATTTATACAAATAACCGAAGAAGATTGCCATGATGCCTCCGATAAAGATCATCACGCCGAACGCGAAGACCAGATTGGCAATCAAGTTGTTTTGATTTTCAATGAAAGTGAGAATCGGCGCGAGTCCTTCCAGCCTCCAAACCACCGGGTGAATATCCACATAGCCGATCCATTCAGGAGGCAGGGGCCAGCCCTGTTGGATTCCGATCTGCACCAGCAACGCCGCTATCCCATACGAAAGCGGCGGTACGAGGAGAAAAATAAAACAACCCAGTCCCTTCATGACCGGGTTCACACCGGTGATGCGCGGCGTCTCTTGTTTCCTGGTCATACTTGTATATTTACCCATGCTTCACCTCTGTTATCGCCTTGGCATCTTCGATGGCTTGAACGATCTTGTAATAACCGGTGCACCGACATAAATTGCCGGTGATCGCCTGCTCGATCTCACTGCGTGTGGGATTTTCTTTTTCTACCATCAACATCGCCGCGGACATGATGAAGCCCGGCGTGCAATAGCCGCATTGAACCGCGCCGTGTTTAATGAACGCTTCCTGCACGGGGTGCAGACTCCCCTCTCCTTTAGGAGAGGGGCTGGGGGCGAGGTCAGCCAGCCCTTCGATGGTCGTAACCTCCGCACCATGCGCGCGCGGCGCAGGGACCAGACAAGCCATCACCGCTTTGCCATCGAGGAACACAGTGCAAGCGCCGCATTCGCCTTCCGCGCAGCCTTCTTTCGTGCCGGTCAAGCCAACATCGTCCCGCAGAAATCGCAGCAGCGTTTTTTCGTGACCGTTCTTCAACGAATATTTTTTCCCGTTGACCGTTGTTTCGATGGGTGCGTGCGGCTCGAGGCGGACTTGAAGTCCGTGTTCTGGTGTTTTTCTGTTCACCAACAGAACCGCGTCAGACGGCATTCCCGCTTGCTCTTGCCCGTCTCGAATGGATCGCAGTCCCCGCGCCGCGCACACGCGCACCATCTCGCGGCGATACGCCGCGCTCCCGCGAATGTCGTCAATCGGTTTGGACGCGTCCATCGCCAAACGCGCCGCTTCAGCGATGACATCTTCCGTGAGTGTTTTGCCCTCGAGATATGATTCCGCTTCAGGCGCGTGGATGATCCTCGGCGCGACGGCTCCAAGCGTGATAGATGCAGAGGTGACAAGATCAGCTTTGAGGTCGAGAAGAAGCGCAACATCCACGACGGAGATCGCCTGCGCACGGCGCAATGCAAGTTTGATGAACGTGCCGCGTTGCGTGGTCTTCATCGCGGGGAAAGAAATGTCCACGAGCATTTCATCCGCTTGCATCACCGTTTTGCGGACGCCGGTATAAAAATCTTTGAGAGCAACTTTACGAGTGCCGTTCAGCGATTGCAGTGTTACCGACGCGCCGAGCGCCATGAGCGGCGTGATCGTGTCGTTGGCGGGCGAGGCGGTGATGAGGTTGCCGGCAATCGTGCCGCGATTCCGAATCTGCGGCGCGCCGACCTCCCATGCCGCGCGGGCCAGCGGATAGGCGCGTTCGCGGATCAATTTCGATTCGACGCAGTGGTTGTGCGTGACCAGCGGACCTAGATGGATGAACCCATCTTCATCAATAGTGATTTTGTCGAGGTTTGGGATGCGCGTCACGTCAACGACGGTTTCGATTCCACTGCGGACGCCGCGCTCGAGTTCGAGAATCAAATCGGTGCCGCCCGCAATGATGCGGGCGCGTTCCCCCTTGTCCTTGAGGATTTGTAGTACTTCGTCAACGGAGGTTGCGTTGATGTAGGTGTGCCACATAATAACCGTCATGTCATTGCGAGGGCGATGCTCTTCGCCCGAAGCAATCTCCAACCAGAATAAGGAGATTGCTTCGTCGGGCTTCGCCCTCCTCGCAATGACATTCGTTAGTTAATTCGTTCCGGTCACAACTTCGGCGCGTTTTTCGTACGTTTCAACAGCCAGCCTTGCAAGCGTAGCGAGATTGCGGATCGCGGCGGGGAGCGCGGCGTCGTCGGCGAGCGACTGCTCCACGTTATCGAGCGCGCGCCCGACCTGTTCGCCGAGGTCGAAGAACGCCGCGTCGAATTGGTAGATCGCTTCGAGTTCCTTCTCGTTGATCTTCACCGCATCGAACAAACCGGAGTAGCCGCGCGGCGCCCGGCTGATCTTGTCAATGAACGTTTGCAGTTTCACCGTCGCTTTTTCCATGTCGTCCACGAATTCGATCTTGCCCGCGCCGACAAGTTCGGTCTGCAATTGCGAGGCGCGCTTGTGCAGTTCCTCGAATCGCCGGGCGACCGTGTCGCGCAGGAGTTTGTCCGCGTCGCGGCGGTTTTGCCGTTCGATGTACCCGCTGAAACCGGGGATGAACGACGCCAACTTCTTGAACGGGTCTTGCATGCTGGTTACTTTCTGAAAGAAATCATCCATGTTGAGCCTCCAAGGAGAGTATACGAGTCCGAATGCGAGGAGTCGCACAAACCCATTATAATCAAGAAAAAAACAAACTGGAGAATTGCCATGACCACCGATATTCAATCCCTGCTGGGCGATAAGGCGGAATCGCTTCTGGGTTTCAACTCCCCGAAAATTTCAAAGGATAGGCTTCACATTCCCGGTCCCGATTTGGTGGACCGCGTCTTCGGGAATTCGGATCGGAACAACCGCGTCCTGCGAAATTTAGGCTGGATCCACAACTCGGGCCGCCTCGGCGGGACGGGGTACGTGTCCATCCTGCCTGTGGATCAGGGAATCGAACATTCGGGCGGCGCGAGTTTCGCCAAAAATCCCGATTACTTCGACCCGGAGAACATCGTGAAACTCGCCGTCGAGGGCGGATGCAACGCCGTCGCTTCGACGTTCGGCGTGCTGGGAATCGTCGCCCGCAAGTACGCGCACAAGATCCCCTTCATCGTGAAGATCAATCACAACGAGCTGTTGACCTACCCGAACAGTTTCGAGCAAATATTGTTCGGCACAGTCAAGCAGGCATACGATATGGGTGCGGCGGCGGTGGGCGCGACGATCTACTTCGGCTCGGACGATTCGCACCGCGAGTTGATCGAGATCGCGCAGGCGTTCGCGCTCGCGCACGAACTCGGCATGGCGACCGTGCTGTGGTGTTACCTCCGCAACAAAGCCTTCAAAACGGACAAGGATTATCACGTGTCATCCGATCTCACGGGTCAGGCGAACCATCTCGGCGTCACGATCGAAGCGGACATCATCAAGCAGAAACTCGCCGAGAACAACGGCGGGTATCTCGCGCTGAACAAGGACGGCGTTTCGTTCGGCAAATTTGACAAGCGCATGTATTCCGATCTGATCAGCGACCATCCGATTGATCTGTGCCGTTATCAAGTGGCGAACTGTTACATGGGCCGCATCGGACTTATCAACAGCGGCGGCGCGTCGGGCGAGAACGATTTTGCCGAAGCCGCGGCGACCGCCGTCATCAACAAACGCGCCGGCGGGATGGGTCTCATCTCCGGGCGTAAAGCATTCCAGCGCCCAATGGCGGAAGGCGTGAAGTTGTTGAACACGATTCAGGATGTGTATTTGGATAAGAGCGTAACGGTGGCGTAGTTTAACTCATCCCGAAGGTCTATGCCTTCGAGATGTTTTCTTTTAGTTATCAGAGAAGACTACTTGATCGTCGGGGAATTGTTCGTTCCACATGCCCACGAGTTCCTCGCTGGTCTTGCCGATGTTCTCGCGGTTGAGGATCGTGCCGCTGAAGATGCCCGGGTGTTGAGCCTGTGGGGGAAGATGGGATCAGGCTGGAACTGGATTTGGTTTGAATGGAAAGGGATCAACCCGTCTCTCATATAAATTCGCAAGTGCTTGGGAGAAATCTCTCAAAAGTATTGCCTTTCTGACTTGAACGGCATATAATTTTCAAAATTGTCAGGGTTCAGGGAAATAAGCGGTCTCCTGGTTGGTTATTCAGAGGAGCAGTCTATGGCAAAGTTCACAGTCAAATTGGAAACGGTCACTCCCTTGTTTTTGGGAGGGGCAGACCCGCGCGGAGAGCCAGAATTGCGTCCACCCGCGTTTCGCGGGGCATTGAGATATTGGTTAAGGGCGGCGATAGGCGGCGTGATTGGAGGTGACAATATGTCTTCTCTGCAAGGCATTGAAGATAGTGTTTTTGGAAGCACAAGAGGGGAAGGTAGCATGGCGTCTTCTCTTGTCGTCCGTATATTGGAAGACAATCTTCAAGTCATTGCGTTTTCTCAAATCGCCGAAAAGGAAAATTTCAAGAACCAACAAGGCGAAACAAAGGAAAGGTTTCGTAAGCCCGGGATTGTGTATCTTTATTTCGCCGCTCGAGAACTAAAACAAAAACATGAACAGGAACGAAGCGCCCTAATAAACGATTTTGAGTTATCTTTCTCGACGCGATCAAGAGCGTCAACAGAGGTTGATGTTCTTAAGTATGCATACATCTCTCTCTGGCTATTAACGAGATTTGGAGGTTTAGGGAGTCGAGCAAGACGCGGTGCAGGCAATTTGAGTGTTGTGGATGTTCAAAATGAAACTGATTACTCACAAGAATTGCCGCTTATCTTAAAAGCGGGTAGCCCTGAACGGCTGGTGGGAGAATTAGAGAGGGGGTTGAAAAAGATACGGACCTGGATTAGCGAAGTACATGCACCACAGATTATCAAATCCCCCTCGAGTTTTGATGTATTGCACCCCGATACCTGTAAGATTTGGGTAATAGACAAGTCTTACGCGAATTGGAAGCAAGCGCTTGAAGAGTTAGGCGGAACGTACAGCGCGTTTCGGAATCATCGTTCCCCTGATTACACTACCGTAAAGAAAAGCATGAACGATAAAGTTGACCTAAGCCAACCTGTTCAGCGCGCTGCGTTTGGCTTGCCAGTTCCCTTTTTGTTCAACTCGCTCAGGGGCGTTGTGAGAGACAATCAATCAACGTTGGAAGCGGAGCGTTTTGACCGGCGTATGTCCCCTCTTGTTTTCCGAATTATAAAACTGGCAAATACTGAAAAACCGTATGCAATCGTAATTTTGTGGTTTCAGTCTGAATTTCTGCCGAAAAATGAAGGAGTTGAGGGGCGACTTAAACTAACTCACGGCAAGGAGGAGCGTTTCGGCAAATCGCCCGACGACAGTTTAATTGACCTATTTCTGCATAAAAGAGATGCCGACAATAATAGTTCATTGCTCGATAAGGGTTTAAATTTGATCGAGGTGAACTATGCCTGACACCCTTCTCATCTTCACCTTTTCCCCCATCCAATCCTTTATTGTCGAGGCGCGGCGGGCGCAGGATTTATTTATGGGAAGCCGCATACTCTCCCAGTTGGCAAAAGCTGCCGGGAACGCCATCATCAAAGAGATTGGGGATGAAAACTTGGTGTATCCTGCTGATTTGAGCAACGATACCCCTAATGTTCTGGTGGCTTGTATACCTGATGATCGGGTTTTGTCCACTGTTGAGAGCGCTGAAGCAGAAATGAAAAAAGCATGGGAGAAATATGTAAGCGTCGCGTGGGTATCAATTAGCGGATTTAGTATCCCTAGCGATGATATGTGGAATGAAATCTGGAAACGACAGACAAAACCATTCTGGCAGGTTTTTTGGGCATCCGCGCCAATGGTAGGCGGCGATTACAGAACTGCCTATAAAACTGCTCGTGATTGGTTGAATACTGTCAAACGAAGCCGCCTTTTTGACTCAGAACAGCCAGAGGAAGGACGCAAAGACAGCCTAAGCGGAAAACGAACTGCGTTGCATACCAAAAATTTTTCCGATGCGAGAAAATACTGGGTGCACGTTACCTCCACAACCAATCTCTTTGCTAGCAAGGTTCGTCCGGCGGGCAGGGAAATGCTGGATGCGATTGGTGCAGTCAAGCGGTTTTCGAGTAATGAGACCTTCCTTTCCACCAGTAGTATCGCGGCGGCGGAGTATCTCGTCCGAGTGCAGAGAAACGCCTACAAGGCATTGTGCGATTATCGAGACGAGATTCGTAAACAATTCGTGGAAGGTAATAATATTTTTGAGCCGGGACAAAAAGCGTATGATTGGCCCTATGACGGCGATTTACTTTATAAGGAAACATTGACTGCAAAAAGGCTGAAAGATGATTACGGCGTGATTGCCGATGAAGAAAAGCTAAAATCCTGTCGCAAATACCAGGAGGCTGTCTACGACTCGCCTCTTTTGGAGAACCCTCACAAGAAACTAGGCGAGCCTCCTAAATATTATGCGCTTCTTGCTTTAGACGGCGATGGAATGGGAGCGAGAATTGACAGCTTGCTCGAATTGCCCGATCCGAAAAGCGCTCATAAAAAATTTAGCGAAGGTATTGGCAAGTTTGCATTACAAACGCCATCTACTGTTACACGTGAGTTTTTGATTTACAACGGAGGGGATGACGTTTTGTGTATGCTTCCGCTTGTCTATGCAATCCCCTTCGCGCAGAAGTTGGCGGAACAATTTCTTGAACTAACAGGAAACACCGCCTCGGCTGGGATTGCGATCATACATCACCAATCTCCATTAGACGCGGCGCTGGAAGCCGCGCGTTCTGCCGAGCAAGCGGCAAAGAGAATAGATGATAACAAGAACGCTGTATGTGTTCGTGTGTTTCGTTTCAGAACCTGTGAGACAGATTAGGGGAAAAAGCTAAGGTGGGATTTCCGGTCATAATAGGACGAAGGAGTCTGAAATGACCGAAGAGAATATTCAATCAGTAGAATCAACGGTAC